>MKUH01000026.1 GCA_001897745.1 Candidatus Accumulibacter sp. 66-26 | reverse complement strand
GCTTGACGTCCCAACCATCCGTTGCCGGACAGTCAGAGTTTTACATCTGTGCGAGTTACTTCATCTTTTTGCGATATGCCGAAGCACATTCAACCAGACCAAGAACCCACACCTATCGGTTGTCAGATTTTTAAAGAGCGCATTGCTTGGTTGCGGGGACAGGATTTGAACCTGTGACCTTCGGGTTATGAGCCCGACGAGCTGCCAGACTGCTCCACCCCGCGTCCGTCAGAGAAATGAGACTTTATCAAACTTCTCATTCTTCGTCAACACACCAACAAAAAACTGCTTGTTGCCGCCGTTTCCGGCGAGACCTGCTGTGTTGCGAGGGGGCGAACTTTAACAAACGCACGAACCGTCGTCAACAGTCTCAATAAAGTATTTCTATTGCCGAGCCTTTTCTCTAGCAGTCGAGCCACCCTAGAGAACAAAGGCGGCCTTACTCCTCCAGCCATTGCAGCAAGGGCTGCCACTGCTCTACGTCCCGGCGAAACTTCGCTCTCGGCGGATCGAAGACCGTCAGACCGCTCGCTGCGACGTTGACGTAATTCTGCGTGTTGCGGATGTAGCTGAGAATGGGAATGTCGAAATGCTTCAGGAACTCTTCCAGCATCGAGGCGGCCCGGGTGCGCGGATCCACCCGCATCGCGACGATACCGATGGCGTGGCGGCGCCCACGCATTTCCTGCCGTATGGCCGCAAGGAAATCTTCGGTGGCCGCCATGTCGAACACTGAGGGAACGACTGGAATGACCACCTTATCGACCAGACGCAGGTAGTCCGACAGCTTGTACCCCTGCAAACCCGCGGGTGCGTCCATCACCACCCAGTCCGGCTCCTTGGGCAGATTGATCAACATCTGGTTACCCGCGAAGTAGCCGGTTACGGGAGGCATGGCGGGATCGCGAAAGGCCATCCATCGCAACGACGACTGCTGCCGGTCGAGATCGCACAAGGTGACGGCTTTTCCGGCATTGGCGAAATGACCGGTCAGATTGGTCGCCAAGGTCGTCTTCCCCGCGCCCCCCTTCGGGTTGGCTATCAGCACAGCTCGCATCTTCTCTCCCTGATTTTCAATCGCAACGCCAATTCGCCCGGCGGCCAGTTCGCGACCTGGATTACCCGCGATCCGCCAAGCAATGACAAAGGGCTGATTATATGCACTGAACCGCGGTTATTTTCGTCCACTGCCCAGGACCGGCCGCAATCGCTACAATACCTGGACACTAACGCACCCTATTGGCGAGATGACTCCCGAACCTACGAAACAACGCCAAGGCATCCAATCCATCGAAGTCGGCGCCAGGCTGCTGCGTGCGCTTGCCGCGAACGGGCGGCCGATGATGCTTCGCGATCTCGCGAAGAATGCAAGCATGCCGGCAGCCAAAGCACACCGCTATCTCGTCAGCTTCATGCGCATGGGCCTCGTGGAGCAGGACGCAAACACGGGACGCTACGACCTTGGCGGTTTTTCTCTGGAACTGGGTCTCGCGAGCTTGGCGCGACTCGACCCGGTGCGCCTGGCCGCCCCCGTCCTCGAGGATCTTTGCGAGCGGATCGGAGAAACCGTCGCTCTCGCGATGTGGGGCACGCATGGCGCAACCTGCGTGCGCTGGGTCGAAGCCGGCGGACCGATCACCGTCACCCTGCGCACCGGCGTCGTTCTTCCCCTGACCACGTCGGCTACCGGCCGCTCCTTTGCCGCTTTCTATCGCTCGCCCTACCTGAAGAAGCAGCTGGACGAGGAGATACGGACCGGCGCGGAAGCCGCGCATACGACGCCGACGGCGTTCCGGCGCGAACTCGACGCACTGCTCGAGGAAATCCGCAGCCACGGCATTTCACGTGCGAGCGGCAGCCTGACCCCGGGCATCAACGGCTTCAGTGCGCCGGTGTTCGACCACACGGGCAATATGGTGGCCTCGATCACGTCGCTCGGGCCGATCGGGAACTTCGACAACGAATGGGACAGCCCTCTGGCCCAGAGCATCAAGGACGCCGCAGCGACGCTCTCCAAACGGCTGGGACACAACGGCACGGAAGACGTGGCAGAGGTCGCACCGAGCGAAAAGACCGCAGCCCCGAAAGCAGCGGCGCGCCGCAAACCACAAAAGACCTGATCCCCCGACAGTGTTTCGGACTCGTTACCTGTTGCTGTCGACTTTCTTTACAAAACGAACGGCAGCAAAACGCCCGGCAATAAAAAATCTCGTAACTACAAGAGATAAATGGCTAAAAACCAGTTCGGCATGAAACGTGCTCGCTAAGAGGCAACACCCGTAGCTGCCCGGTAGTTTCGGATGTAACGTGAATAGCTTCACATATTTCCGTGCAAGGGTTTGCTACTTTCCGCTTGTACAAGCATAGCGCCCGAGCAAGGTGAAGCCATGAACAACGATGCTGGAAATACCCGGAGGGAAGTCGGCGCAGAAGCTCCGCCCCCCGATCCGCAAGGCGCCCCGGGCAAGATCACACGACGCCGTCTCCTGAAAGGCGGCCTGGCGAGCGCCCCCGTGTTGATGACCATCGCGAATCGCCCGGCGATTGCGGGCGGCCTGCCCGGCGTCTGCAAAACCCCATCTGCCTTCGGCTCGATCAATGCCAGCCCCCATGGGCAGGCCGACGTCACGTGTTCGGGGCGGACGCCCGGCTACTGGAAGCAGTCGCAGTGGTTCAGCCAATGGCAAGCCCCCTGTTACCCAACCGACGTGCTGCCGGTGCCTCCGGGGCACTACGCGACCAAATTCCATTCATCGACGACGGGCTTCAACGGCTCCATCTTCGGCACAAAAACCATGCTGCAGGTTCTCGGCACCGGCGGCGGCGGCGCTTTCGCCGTCGGACGCCATATCGCGGCCGCGCTGCTGAACGCCCTGGCCGGCCTCACCCCCGTACTTTCCGTCGGCACGGTGAGGAATATCTGGAATTCCTATATCAACAACGGCTATTACATTCCGATTTCGAGTTCTCCGGCCATCAAATGGTATGCGGACGACATCGTGACCTACCTGAAATCGACCCAGCCGGTCTAGCGCCGAGACGTCAGTGCCCGAAGCGACCTTGTCAGACACGGCACATCAGCGCTGGCGCAGCATTCCACGCACCGAAGTCGCATGGCGCGAATGGGCCGACGAATGCGTCGTTTATTGTCGCCCCAGCGGGCGGACGCACCTCTTGAGCGCCGACGGCGCCGCCGTATTCCTGGCGCTGCTCGATGCAGAAAAGGACGTCGGCGTCGAGGAGCTGAGCATTCGCCTCCGCAACGACGACGCCCCGGAAACGCCACCGGATTCGGGGGCATCGCTGCATGCCATCCTGATCGAACTGGAACGTTCCGGCCTTGTGGAAGCAGACACCGCTTGATCGTCGACGACCTGTCATCGCAGGATTTATCGCAATG
Source organism: Candidatus Accumulibacter sp. 66-26 (assembly GCA_001897745.1). Classification (GTDB taxonomy): domain Bacteria; phylum Pseudomonadota; class Gammaproteobacteria; order Burkholderiales; family Rhodocyclaceae; genus 66-26. Next base: position 106,500 of record MKUH01000026.1, on the reverse strand, counting down.
CCTCGCCGGACCCGGCCTGCGCCTGCGGACGGGGCCGTTTGTCGCCGCCATCCGCTCCCGTCTGCCGGCCGTGGCTCAAGGCATCGCGCTGCATTACGGAGCGCACCCGGTGGAGGGCGCCGACGGCTTTGCCGACTTCCACGTGCAACTGGCCGCGCCCCGGAATCTGAGACGCTGGCTGCACCCCCAGGTCTTTTTCCGCCTGGACGGGGAAAGTCCGTTCAAGCCACTCCCGGCCGACCAGGCCTTCCCGATGCTGGAATGGGGACTTAACTGGTGCATTTCCAATCTCTGCCATCAGTACCTGACGATCCACGCCGCCGTCGTCGAGAAATCGGGCAAGGCGCTGATCCTTCCGGCGCCGCCGGGGTCCGGTAAAAGTACCTTGTGCGCCGGACTGATCCATCGCGGCTGGCGCCTGCTGTCGGACGAACTGGCGCTGATCGACCCGGCCAGCGGCCAGCTGACGCCCCTGCCCCGCCCCGTCAGTCTGAAGAACGAGTCGATCGAAGTCATACGCCGCTTCGCCCCGGCCGCCGTTTTCAACCCGGCGGTGCACGACACGACGAAAGGCACCGTCGCCCACGCACGACCGCCGGCCGCAAGCGTCCGGCGCGCCGATGAACCTGCCCGGCCGGGCTGGGTGGTACTGCCGCGATTCAGCAGCGGCGCCCAGACCCGGCTCACCCCACTCCCGAAAGCGCGCGCCCTCATGCAATTGGCGGACAACGCGTTCAACTACGGCTTGCATGGCGACCGCGGCTTCGAAACGCTGGCCGGCCTGATCGAAAACGCCGGTTGCTACGAATTCACCTACAGCCGCCTCGAAGAAGCGGTCGAGGTATTCGACGAACTGGCGGGGCGCGCATGACCGCCCTTGCCGCCGACCGGGTCAGCCAGGCACTGGCGAGGCCGGAGTCCCTGCCCGCCCTGCCCCTCGCCCACTGGGACGAACTGGTGCGCCAGGCACGCCAATCCGATCTGCTCGCCCGCCTGGCCGCCGTACTCGACGAAAAGGGCGTGCTGGAAAAAATCCCGTCGGCGCCGCGCGCCCACCTGGAGGCCGCCCGCGTCTCGGCGCTGGCCCAAAAGGAGACCGTCGTCCGGGAAGTGGCACATATCCGCAAGGCGCTGCGCACGGCCGGCGTCGAGATCGTGCTGCTGAAAGGCGCGGCCTATGTGCTGGGCGATCTGCCCGCGGCGCACGGGCGCCTGTTTTCGGATATCGACATCCTGGTGCCCAAGCCGGCGCTTCCCGACGTTGAGTCTGCGCTCATGCTGAGCGGCTGGGCCGGGACGCATCACGACCCTTACGATCAGCGCTACTACCGGCAGTGGATGCACGAACTGCCGCCGCTGCAGCACATCGAGCGCCGGACCGTCATCGACGTGCACCACGCTATCCTGCCGGAGACCGCCCGCCTCAAACCCGATGCAGGCAAGCTGTTGGCCGCGTCGCGGGCGCTGCCGGGCGAAGCCGGCCTGCGCATCCTCGCCCCCACCGACATGGTGCTGCACAGCGCGACCCACCTCTTCCACAACGAGGAGTTGAGCCACGGCCTGCGCGACCTCTCCGATCTCGACATCCTCCTCCGCCACTTCAGCCGGCAGGCGGGATTCTGGTGCGAGCTGTGCGAACGCGCCGCGGAACTCGATCTGCGCATGCCGCTGCACTACGGCTTGCGCTACGCGCAGCGGATTCTGGACACCCCCGTTCCGCCAGAAGCGATGCGGGAAGCATCCCCGAAAGGGCGCCCGGAGTCCTTCACGCGATGGATGGACGGACTATGGCTGCGCGCGCTGCGTCCAGCGCACCCGAGCGCCGCCCTCCCCTTCGGCAGCAGCGCGCGCCATCTGCTGTTCCTGCGGGCGCACTGGCTGCGCATGCCGCCGCATCTGCTGGCCTATCATCTGGCAGTCAAGGCCGCACGTGCCACGCACCGCGACGAGAAGCGGTAGTCCGCCTCCGCACCTCAGCGCACATTCCCCAGCATCTCCCTCAGGAAATGCACCGGAATGGCGAAGCTGATCCCTGACGGCTGGGTCAGCGCGGCTTCCTTGGTCCCCTTCACGAACACCATGTTGATGATGCCGATCACCTCGCCCTTTTCCAGTTCGAACAGCGGACCGCCGCTGTTGCCCGGGTAGGCGGTCGCATCGAGCTGCAACACGTCGAACGAACCGCTCTTCAGGCGGCGGATGACTTTCTCGTTCAATTGCTGGGCCGTCGCCCCCGGCAGGGCGATCGGCGTGATCGCCGAAATCATGCCGCGATGCGTCACCGGCGACAGCCCCAGCACGCCGCCGATGGGGAAACCGGTAAAGGCGACCGACTGCCCTTCCCGCACCTGTCCCGACCCGTTCAACGCCATCGGCGGCAGAGGCGTGCCGTCGATCCGCAGCAGGGCGAGGTCATGCGGGCGGTCGAGCGCCTCCATGCGGGCGAGGCGCTGCTGCGCCCCGTCCTTCCCGGCGAGGACCTGCACCACCAGCACTTCGCTGCCGGCCGGGTCGAGAACTTCCGGCAGCACATGCGCGTTGGTCGCGATCAGGCTGCCGTTGCCCACGACGAAGCCGGTCCCGCGCATGACGAAAGCCGGGCTGCGCGTTTTCTGGTAGGTACCGACCACGACCACCGAAGGCTTCACGCGCTCGATCAGGTCGGGCAGATCCGCCGCAACGGCACCGCCGCAGGCGGACAGCAGAAACAGAGCCGCCGCGACGCGACCGAACAATCCGCTAAACGTCTTCATGCGCATCACGACCTCCTGATTTCAGCTAGAACGCCCGGGCGCTCCGAATCCGGGAAAGCTCCGGCGACGGCGCCGTCACCCCGGGGTCATAGGGATGTTCGTTCCGCTTGAACAGCGCGATGATGCGCTTCACATAGCCGCGCGTCTCGGCGTAGGGCGGAATGCCGCGGAAGCGGTTCACCGCTCCCTCGCCCGCGTTGTAGGCGGCGGCCACGAGCGAGACGTTGCCTTCGAAGTAGGCGAGCAGCCAGCGCAGGTAGGACAGGCCGCCGCGCACGTTCTGTTCGGGATCGAAGGGTTTCCTGACGTTGAAACGCGCGGAGGTGTCGGGGATCAGCTGCATCAGCCCCTGCGCGTTCTTGCCCGATACCGCCAGCGGATTGAAGTTGGATTCGGCGCGGATCACCGCTAGGGCGAGACGGGGGCTGACGCCGTATTCCGGCGCGAGTCTTTGCACCAGCCCGAGGATTTTCTTCTCCGCGTCGGAACCCGCCGCGAAAACGTCGTCTCCGAGATCTTCCGGCGGGCGCATGCAGTCGGGCGCTTCGGCGGGAGCCGCGCCGACGAAGCGAAGCATTTTTGCCGCCGGCGCATGGCCCTGTCGTGCAGCGAGGCCGAAGAAATAGCCGGCCAGAGCATCGTCGCGCGCCACGCCGCGCCCGTTGGCGTACATCCAGCCGAGGCTGAACTGGGCCTCGGCGTCGCCGAGGCGGGCGGCGTCGCAGTACAGCTTTGCCGCGCGCAAAGGGTCCTTGGCCACGCCTTCGCCGTGTTCGTAGGCGAGCGCTTCGCCGCGGAGGAACTGGGGACTGCGCGACTCGTCCGCGCCGGCCGGCTCGCTTCTGACCGAAGCGGCCCAGCAAACGGACAGGCCGAGAAAAACGGATGCCAGCCGGCGTACTCCATGCTGCAAGGGAATACGCGCGGCGGCCATCACATGGCTCCCGAGCCTCGCTCGGCCGCCGGCATCGCGCCAAAGCGCGCCATGTACCAGGGCATGGCCTCACGGATTCCCGCCTCGATCCGGTGCGTCGGCCGGTAGCCCAGCAGACGCGCGGCTTTTGAAATGTCGGCCTGGGAATGACGAACGTCGCCCGGACGAAAATCGCGATAGGCCGGCTGCAGACCCGCCACCTCGGGGGTCGATTCCGCCAGCACCCCGCGCAGCATTTCGAACAGCCGGTTGAGCGAGGTCCGGTCGTCGACCGCGACGTTGTAGACCTGATTGGCGGCGTCGGGATCGTCCGCCGTCGCCGCCAGCAGGTTGGCCTGCACGGCGTTGTCGACGAAACAGAAGTCGCGGCTGGTTTCGCCGTCGCCGTTGATCGCGACCGGCTCGCCGAGCAGCATCGCGCGCACCCAGCGCGGAATCACCGCGGCGTAGGCGCCCTCGGGATCCTGGCGCGGACCGAAGACGTTGAAGTAGCGCAGGCCGATCGACGAAAAGCCGTAGCAGCGCCCGAACACCTCGGCATACAGCTCGTTGACCAGCTTGGTCACGGCATACGGCGAAAGCGGACGGCCGATCGTTTCCTCGACCTTGGGCAGGCCCGGATGATCGCCGTAGGTGGAGCTCGACGCGGCGTAGACGAAACGCTTCACCCCGGCGTCGCGCGCGGCGACCAGCATGTTCAGGAAACCGTCGATGTTGGCGCCGTTGGTCGCCAGCGGATCGGCCAGCGAGCGCGGCACCGAACCGAGCGCCGCCTGGTGCAGTACGTAGTCGATGTCGCGGCAGGCGGTCTGACACGCCTGCGCGTCGCGGATGTCGGATTCGAGGAAACGGAAGCGCGCCCATTGCGCCGGTGCGACCGACGACCGCACCTCGTCCAGATTGCGCCGGTGTCCGGTGGCGAAATTGTCCAGACCGACCACCGTCTGATCGAGCTTGAGCAGGGTCTCGATCAGATGCGACCCGATGAAGCCCGCGCAACCGGTGACCAGCCAGCGCGCCGGCTGTGCCCGCAAGCGCGCCTGGAGCGCCGCGAAGGCGGAGGGGGAAGCGTTCACAGGCGCCACACCGTCACTCCCTGCACGCGCAGCTGGGCGGCATCGAACTGGCTCTTCACGTCGCTCAGGACGCCGTTCTCCTGCAGCTTGCCGACGAAGTCGGCGAGCGGGCGCGCCTTGAACTCGCGGTGCGCAACGGCAGCGACGATGGCAGCGGCGCGCGGCAAGCGCTCCCACGGCGTCAGCGCGACGCCGTATTCGTGCATCGCCTCTTCCGGATCGGCGACGGGATCGTGCACGACGACGTCGATCCCGTAGGACTGCAGTTCGCGAATCACGTCGATGACGCGGGAATTGCGCAGATCCGGGCAGTCTTCCTTGAAGGTCAGGCCGAACACGATGACCGGCGCCTGCTTGACCTGCCAACCGTTGCGCACCAGATGCTTGACGGTCTGCTCGGCGATGAACTTGCCCATGCCGTCGTTGATGCGCCGGCCGGCGTTGATGACCTGCGGGTGGTAGCCGAGCATTTCGGCCTTGTGCGTCAGGTAGTAGGGATCGACGCCGATGCAGTGGCCGCCGACCAGACCGGGACGGAAGGGCAGGAAGTTCCATTTGCTGCCGGCGGCCTGCAGGACTTCCAGCGTGTCGATGCCGACGCGGTCGAAGATGATCGCCAGTTCGTTCATCAGCGCGATGTTGAGGTCGCGCTGCGTGTTTTCGATCACCTTGGCCGCTTCCGCGACCTTGATGCTCGATGCCCGGTAGACGCCGGCCGTGACGACGCTGGCGTACATCTGCGCGACGCGCTCCAGGGTTTCCGGCGTGTCACCCGATACTACCTTGACGATTTTGGTCAGCGTGCGTTCCTTGTCGCCGGGGTTGATCCGCTCCGGCGAGTAGCCGACGAAGAAATCCCGCTTCCACTTCAACCCCGAGTGCTTCTCGATGATCGGGATGCAGATTTCCTCGGTCGCCCCGGGGTAGACCGTCGATTCGAAAACCACCGTCGCGCCGCGCTTGAGATGCTTGCCAACGGACTCCGACGAACCGATCAGCGGGCCGAAGTCCGGCTGGTGCGCTTCATCGACCGGAGTCGGCACGGCGACGATCACGAAATCCGCTTCGGCCAGCGCCGCGGGGTCGCATCCCACTTCGAGATACTCCGCCGCCGCGAGGTCGGCGCTGCTGACTTCGCCGGTCGGGTCGACGTGCCGCCGGTAATGCGCGACCTTGCTCGCCGACAGGTCGAAACCGATCGTGCGCCCCTTCTTGCCGAACTCGACGGCCAACGGCAGACCGACGTACCCAAGACCAATCACCGCGACGATACTCATGGGTTGTTCTTCCTTTCGATGTCATTCATCGTGACGAATGGCCCGGTTGCACCAATCGCCGGCACTTGTCCTTACAAACTTTTCAACAGTTGCGCGACTTCTGCATGAGCCGGAAATTTGTCGCCAAGTTTCGCCAATGTGTCGAGTTCCAGCTTTGCGTCGCCTTTCTTCCCCGTCTTGAGCAGCGCCCTGGCGTAGTTGAGGCGAATCTCCGAAGCCTGCGGCGCGAGTTCGACGGCTTTCTGCAACAACTCGAGTCCGCGCCCGGATTCGCCCCTTTCGACCAGGAGAACTCCCAGCGTATCCATGATCGCCGGCTGCCCCGGCGCCAGGCGGTTGGCCTTCTCGGCGTATTCGACCGCCTTCGGATCACCGGTCTGTGCAGCCGCCCAAGCCAGATTGTTCAGCAAGGTCGGATTCTCGGGCTGCGCATCGACCAGGGCGCGATAGAACTTTGTCGACGTCGCGTAATCCTTGCGCGCGTTCGCCGTTTCGGCGAGATAGAGCCGGAACTGGGCATCCTTGGGGTGCTCGCGCAGCCAGGTGTCCGAGAAGCGGTTCGCCTCGTCCTTGCTGCCGCTCACGCCCAGTGCGGAATGCAGCTTGATGGCCAAGTCCGCAACCGCGACCTGCTTGAGCCCGGCCCGGAAGGCGGCAATCGCCTCGGACCAGGATTTCTTCGTGGCGTGGATATCGCCTTCAAGGATGTAACCCAAGCCCTCCTTCGGGCGCTGCTTCTGGATCTGGCGCGCGACGGCCAGCGCCTCCTGGAGACGGCCGGCGTCCAGTTCGAGCAGGATCACGCCGCGCTGCGCCTCGACCAGATCCGGCCGGATCTCGAGCGCCTTGCGCAGATTGCTCATGGCCGCATCGCGGTTCTTGGCGACCACCTGCACCTCGGCCATGCGCAGATAGGGCTGCGGCGAACCGGGCTGCAATGCCGCCAGCTTGCCGAAGCTCGCCAGCGCCTGATTGAGATCTCCCGCAGCCTGCTGCGCCCGCCCGACGGCGTCGAGAATCTCGGCGCTGTCGGGCATGGCCGCCTGCGCCTCCTGGGCGGCGGAAAGCGCCTTCTTATTTTCCTTCGCGCGCAGATACAGCGCGATCAGCGCCAGGCGCGGGGCCGGTTCGGCGGGCGCCGCGCCGATCGCCTTGCCGATCAGTGCCGCCACCTCGTCGCTCTTGCCGCCCGTCTTGGCAGCGAACTCGGCCAGCGCGAGGTAGGCCTGCGCGCTCTTCGGATCCTTGCTCAGCAGGGTCTCGAAGCGCTGCTTCGCTTCCGCCGGCTTCTTCTCCGCAAGGTCGAGGTTGGCCAGATTGGCCGCCGCCGGGAAGTAGGCGGGGTTGAGCGCCAGCGCCTGCTCGAAGCTCTTGCGCGCGCCCGGCACGTCGCGCTTGCCGAGCAGCGCGGTGCCGCGCAGATTGTGCACCAGCGGACTGTCCGGCTGCTTCTTCTCCAGCGCGGCAATCGCCTTGAGCGCCCGATCGAACTCGTTGCGCTGCAGATGCGCGGCGATCAGCGCCAGATTCGCGTTGCTGCCGTCGTCGACGGCGGCGACTTCCTCCAGTTCGCGGAAAGCTGTGGCGCTGTCGCCCCGCGCGAGATGCGCCAGGGCCAGCGACGTGCGCTTGCTCAAATTGCCCGGATCGAGCGCCGCCGCCTTGGCGAAGTGGGCGCCGGCCTTCTCGATTTCGCCGTTTTGCATGAACACTTCGCCGGCCAGCGTCTGCATGGCGGCGTTGTCGTCGATTTTCCCGAGCACCGGCTGCAGCACGCCGACTGCCTTGGCCGGCTGGCCGCTGCGCAGGTAGGTGGCGATCAGCATGCGGCGCGCCATGCCGAGTTCGGGGGTTTTCGGCAGCGCCTTGAGCAGATAGCTTTCCGCCGGACCGTAGGATTTCAGTTCGTACTCGATCAGCCCTGCCAGTTGCAGCCCGAGCGGACTGTCGGGAATCGCCTGCAGGTGCTTCGCGACCGACTCGCGCGCCGCCGCGTAGTTCTTCTGCCGGAAGTCGAGCCACGCCTGCAGGTAGACCGTCTGCGGATGGTTCGGCGCCAGCTTCTTGAGAAGCTCCAGCTGCCGCGCCGCCTCGTCGATCTGGTTGCCGTCGAGCAGGCCGGCGATCAGCAGGGCATGGGCCGGCAGATAGTCGGATTTGACCTCCAGCGCCTTGCGGTAGGCCTGGAGCGCCGCCTCGCGCTCGCCCAGTGCCGTCAGAAGATCGCCTTTCAGCTGCCACGCCTCGTATTGGCCGGGGTTCTGCACGAGCAAGGCATCGAGTTGCGACATGGCGACCTTGACGTCGCCGCCGATCGCCGCGAGGCGAACCTGCCCGAGCAGCGCTGGCGGATAGCCGGGGCGCGCCGCCAGCGCCGCCGCGAATCCGGCCTCGGCGGCCGCCTTGTTGCCCTGCATCAGGTAGGCCTGTCCCAGCGTGGCCTGCAGGTCCGCCTTGCTTTCCGGCGCACCGAGCTCGCTGCGCGAGAACTCGTCCAGCAGCTTCTTCGTCTGCCCGCGCAGGAGCATGGTATGCGCCAGCAGGGGCACGACCTGATCGGCCGGATGCTTGAATTCCAGCGCCTTGCGCAGTTCGACTTCGGCCGAGATCGGATCGCCGCTTTCGAGCAGCGCCTTGCCGAGCAGGTAACGCGCCTCCGCCAGCGAAGGATTGGCCTGCAGGGCGTTCTTCAGCTGGATCACGGCCGCCTTGCCGTCGTTCTTGGCAAGATAATCGCGGGCCGAGGCGAGCAAATCCTCGGGCTTGTCGCCGCCGCACCCCAGCACGAGCAGGGAGGCCAGCAATGCGGACGCCGCCGCTTTACGGATCGTATTCATGGAGGTCGGAGTGGTCATGATGTATCCAGGAAAAGGAGGAATGTGAAGGCGGCAAGCGCTATTTGAGGCCGAAACGACGCATCAGGTCGTACAGCGTCGGACGGCTGACGCCGAGCAGTTCGGCTGCCTTCACGACGTTGCCGTCGACGCGCCCGAGCGCGGTGATGACCACGCGCTTTTCGGCGTCGTCGCGCACCTGGCGCAGATCGAGCGGCTCCGTGCCGGACTCGGGAACCGGCTCCAGGCCGACGTCGGCAATCGTGATCTGGTTGCCGTCGGCCATGATCACCGCGCGCTTGATGCAGTTCTCCAGCTCGCGGACGTTGCCCGGCCAGGTATGCGCCTCGATCGCGCGCAAGGCGTCCTCGCGCAGGGTCATCGCACCGCGGTTCTGTTCGTCGGCGAAGCGGCGCACCAGCGCATGCGCGAGCAGCGCCGCGTCGCCCTGGCGCGCGCGCAGGGGCGGGATGTTCACGACGATTTCGGCCAGCCGGTAGTAGAGGTCCTCGCGGAAACGTCCTTCCTTGATCAGCTGCTTGAGGTCCTGGTGCGTCGCGCACACGATGCGCACGTCGATCGGAATCTCCTGCCGCCCGCCGATCCGCTCTATCACGCGCTCCTGCAGGAAGCGCAGCAGCTTGGCCTGGAGCGACATCGGCAGGTCGCCGATTTCGTCGAGCATCAGGGTGCCGCGGTTGGCGGTCTCGATCTTGCCCGGAGTGGTTTTCGCCGCGCCGGTGAAGGCGCCCTTCTCGTAGCCGAACAGCTCGCTTTCGAGCAGATTGTCCGGAATCGCCGCGCAATTGATCGCGACGAAGCGCTCGCCGCGCCGCGCCGACGATTCATGCACGCCGCGCGCGAGAAGCTCCTTGCCCGTCCCGCTCTCGCCGAGCAGCAGCACCGTCGCGTCGCTGACCGCCACACGCTCGATGGTGCGGCATACGCGCAGGACCTCGGGATCGCGCGTGATCAGGCCCGACAGCACGTCCGGCTGCTGCATCGACTGCAGGCGCCGGTTTTCCTGCTGCAGATCGTAGAGGCGGAAGGCACGCTCGACGGTGAGCGCCAGCATCTCGACCTCGAAAGGCTTGGCGAAGAAATCGTAGGCACCCAGGCCGATGGCGCGCAACGCGTTGGCCCGGTCGTTCTGACCGGTGAGGACGATGATCTTGGTTTCCGGGGCGATCGCGAGGATCTGTTCGAGCAGGCGGAAGCCCTCGGACACCGAATCGGCGTCCGGCGGCAACCCCAGATCCATCGTCACGACCGGCGGCATGTACCGCCGCACCTGCACCAGGGCGCTCTCCCGGTCGGCCGCGGTCAGCGTTTCGTACTGATCGAAGGCCCAGCGGATCTGCTTCTGCAGCGCGGGGTCGTCCTCGACGACCAGCAGGGGACGCAATTTCTCGGGGTTCATTCCGACTCCTTGAGCTGCATGCTCGAATCCATTCCACCACCCGCATCGAATAAAGGTAACAACAGGCTGACCCGCGTTCCGACGTCGAGCGCGCTGTCGACCGAGACCTTGCCGCCCAGCTCGTGCACATACTGGAAGCTCTCGTACGCGCCGATGCCCATGCCCGCCGGCTTGGTCGTCTGAAACGGTTTGAACAGCCTTTCCCGCAAAAATTCCGTCGTCATCCCGCAGCCGGTATCGCCGACTTCGACCCGGGCGTGCCCCTCCTGCCGCTCCAGCCGGACCCAGACCCGCCCGCCGCGCTCGGTCGCGTCGAGCGCGTTCTGCACGACGTGCCCGATCACGCGCTCGACCCGGTCCTCGTGCCCCTTGGCGACCACGCGCTCGCCTGACTCGACCCCGGGGCCGACCTCGACCTCGACATCCCGCCCCTGCCCGGCCTTGGCCGTCTGCACCCGGCGGATGACGTCGCCCAGATCGATGCCGCGCGGGCTGTCGACCGGCGTCGCCCCTTCGCGCAGCTGCATCATCAGCTGGCGCATGCGCTCGACCGAATGCTCGACGGTCATTAGCATGTCCTGCTGGAATTCCGGATTGTCGCGATGGCGTTCCGCGTTTTTGAGCATCAGCGAAAGCTGGGCGACGATGTTCTTCAGGTCGTGCACGACGAAGGCGGACATCCGGTTGAAGGCATCGAACTTGCGCGCCTCGAGCAGCGCATCGCTCGCCTGCATCTGGCCGAGAAAGGCGCCGGCCTGCCGCCCGGCGGTCTTCAGGAGATCGTTGACCTCCCAGTTCACGTCGATGCGGGTGCGCGCGGTGGCCAGCACCACGAATCCGATCAACTCGCTGCCGGTGGCCAGCGGAACCACCAGCCAGGCGTTCGGAACCTCGACCAGCCAGCGCGGCAGGTCGAGCCGGTCGTAGCGGCGCGGCAGCGAGCGGTATTCCTCGAGATTGATGACCCAGCCGCTCTCGATCAGGAAGCGGCACAGCTCGCCGCCGGCATCCTCCGTCGCCGAGGAGAGCGGCAGGTTCCAGCACGCCGCCTGGGCGAAGAAGCGGCCGGAAGGGTCCTTCAGCCAGAGCGCGCCGGCCGGGCTCTCGACCATGTCGGCCAGGCCGCGCACGACGTGCGCGCCCATCTCCGAAAAACCGTCCTGCGCCGACAGGGCCTGCGTGAACCGCAGCCATTCCTCGCGGTAGTCGTAGCGGTAGCTGAAGAAATGCTTGCCGACGAGCACGCGCAGCTTCGCCCGCATCGAGCCGGATACCGCCAGCACGCCGAGGATCAGCAGCGCGGCGAAGAGCAGCGCCAACTGAAAGGCGCGCCCCCAGTCGCCGCCGAAATAACGGACGTAGTAGCCGGCGGCGGCCATGAACAGCAGGTAGACGCCGACCATCACCAGCGTCGCCGACTGCAGGGCGGCGCGTTGCGAGAGCACGATGCGTGTCTTCCAGTCCCGGCTGCGCACCGTCGACACCGCCACCAGCGGCACGACCAGGGCATGCACGAAGCCGCGGATGCTGAAGGCATCGACGTCGATCCGGTTGAACAGCAGCGCATCCGAATAGAGATAGAGATCGAAGAGGAAGGCGCCGCCCAGTCCCAGACACAGCGGCTTGATGCTCCAGAGCGAATCGCTGGCGACGTTGCGGAACAGCTGTTCGATGAGGGCCAGCGCGAACACCGCCATCGCCAGCGAGGTAAGCAGGGCCAGTCGCTGCGCCCCGCCCGGAACGGCGACTCCGAACGCGGAAAGAAGCTGGGCGGCGATGCCGCCCGCGACCAGCGCGATGGCGCCGCCGGCCAGCCAGCGCAGATTCTTCGGCAAGCTCGCCGGACTGGCGGCCTCGGCCGGCTCGGGCCGCAGCAGGGTGAGCAGGAAGAAGTACCAGCCGCCGAAGCGGAGCACGTCGGCGAGCAGACTGCCGGCGAGGAAAACGGCGTTCTCCCACAGCGCGAAAGCCACACCGGCGGCGCCCCACAGCGCACACAGGGCGACGGCGACGGACAGCGCCCGGCTGCGTGCGCCGCCGCGCCAGCCGGCCGCCAGATAGAGCGCGAAGGCCGCGTAGATGAAGGCGGCCAGCCCGTAGCTCCAGGCCGTGATCGTCGCTATGCCGGCTTCCATCGCCTGGCCGCAAAGCCCTCGCCGCGCAGCGCACGGCACGCCGCCGGCGGACGGGGCTTCATTGGGCGCCCTTTCCGGTAAGCACGACGCCGACCGTCTCGAAAAGGATCACGAGATCGAGAAACAGCGTGTGGTTCTTGACGTAGTAGAGGTCGTACTGGAGCTTCTGCACCGAATCGTCGACCGAAGCGCCGTAGTGATAGCTGACCTGCGCCCAGCCGGTGACGCCCGGCTTGACGCTGTGGCGGACGGCGAAAAAAGGAATGTCGCGCGTCAGCTGATCGACGAAATAAGGCCGCTCGGGACGCGGGCCGACCAGGCTCATGTCGCCGGCGAGCACGCTGTAAAGCTGCGGCAGCTCGTCGATGCGCAGCTTGCGGATGATGCGCCCGACCCGTGTCACCCGGTCGTCGTTGGCCGTCGCCCAGCGCGGCTTGCCGTCGCTTTCGGCGTCGTTGCGCATGCTGCGGAACTTGATCACCTTGAACAGGCGGCCGTTCAGGCCCACGCGCTCCTGCCGGTAGAACACCGGGAAGCCGTCTTCGAGCACGATCAGCAGAGCCGTGACCGCCATCACGGGCAGCGCGAGAACCAGCAGGATCGATGCCGCAACGATGTCGAACAGCCGCTTCACCGCCGTGCGCAGCCAGCCCTGGCGGAAGCCCTCGCCGAAGATCAGCCAGCCGACGCGTAGCGAATCGAGGCGGATCTGCCCGAGCGCGCGCTCGAAATAGCTCGCCAGATCGAGCACCTTGACGCCAGACAGCTTGCAGTCGAGCAGTTCGCGCAAGGGCAGGATGCCGCCGCGCCGTTCGCGCACCGCGATGATGATCTCGTTGACCTTCAGCGCATGCGCCGTATCCGACAGGGACATTTCCCGCGAAAGGACGACTTGCGCCGGAAGACAGACTTCCGCATCGGTCGGGCTGGGATAGAAGCCGACGATCTGGATGTCCGGATCGGACTTGCGCAGCACGTTCCCCACCGACTCGGCCTCGGCGCCGGCGCCGAAGATCAGCACCCGGTGCATGAGCATCGAGCCGGAGCGGCTGTGCGCCACGTAAACCCGGTGCGCGAGGGTGCCGAAAAGAGCCGCGAGGCCGGACAGGAGCAGCATCTCGCGGCTGACCTCGGCGATCGAGAGGACGGAAAACACCGCGTAGGCCAGCGGCACCGCCAGATAGAGCGAGAGCACCGCGCGCGCGCGCGTCTGCGCCAGGGTCCGGCTGCTGCTGCGCTGATAGAAACCGAGCCAGGCGTTCAGCACGATCATCGTCAGCGCGAAGATCACCGCGTACATCACGACCGTCTGCAACTCCACCTGCCCGCCCTGGCCGATCCAGAGCGCCGCGAGGCTCATGCAGACGACCGGGAAAAGCAGATCGAGCACGACCTGGAAAATCGTTCTCCAGTGCAGCCAGTGACTAAAGACTTTGATCATGATTGACCCCTTGCTCGCTGCCGTTGGGGAGAGGCCGCACCGTTCTTCGTGCAGGGATTCGAGTGAAATTTTTTCTTGCCGCCGCCATGCGCGCCAGCCGGAAATTTTCAGATGACAAAGGCTAGCATCGCGCCAAAATCCCGAGCGTGAAGAAATGCACAAGGGCTCGATCAAACATCGCCAGGAACGCCTATTTCAAAGGTCATAGCAGCGACAAAAAAAGATCGACAGACGAACCGCAATCAATTGTTTTTAAGTGAAATTCGAAGGAATCAAACGAATCGGCACAGCGGCGTTTCGTTTTTCATGCTACTCCGGCGCGTCGCCGGACTTTGTTGGGTTCCGCACAGACCGCTCAACGGCGGGCGGGGCGCAGCAGCAACGAAACCGTCGTCAGGAAATAGAACAGGAAAGCGACCCGCGGCACATCCAGCAGGCTGTCGAACATCCCGACCAGCGCGAAGCCGAGCAGCGATGCCGCCAGATAGGGCGCCAGTGGATGCGCGCGCGCCGATCCTGCCGCGAGCCGCCACAGCGCGCCGCAGAGCAGCCCGAGGAAAAGCAGCAGGCCGACGATCCCCTGCTCGAAGAGGACGTTCAGGAACATGTTCTTGATGTGCCAGGGCAAGTGATGCCGGTCGCTGGTGAAGAACCAGCGTTCCATACCGGCGGCGAAGTCGCCGTTGCGCAGCAGGTTCCGCCCCTGGGGGTCGAGGAGATTCACGTCGGCGATCTCCACCACCCGACTGCGCGTCTCGACAGCCAGGGAGAAGAAAGCCAGTCGCGGCGCATACCAGCTGCCGCCGGAGAGCGCCTGCGTATCGAGCTGCACGGCAACGCGCTGCCACTCGCCCGCCGCCGGGCGGATATCCACCCCGACGATGGCGCAGCCCGCGCTGTAGAGCAGGTGCTTTTCACAAACCTCCAGGTGCAGCCGCGCCGCCTCGCTCGCGCGCGCATCCAGCGTCAGCCGATAGGGGCCGTCGCGCACGACCGGAACCCGCTGCGAAACCCGGAACAGCTCGCCGAAGCCAAACAGGTGCTGCGGCCCGGAGAGCAGCAGATGGCGGCTGCCGTCCGGCGCATCGGCGACCTTGTAGCTGCCGGGAAACTCGGCGCCGTGCGCGCCGTAGAAATAGCTCGCCGGAAAACGCCCCAAGCCCTTGCCGAGCCACCAGTCGCCCGGCGACTGCAGCAGCGCAAGCCCTTTGCTCCAGTGTTCCAGGCGCCCGTCGAAATCGCGCTCGCTGGTCGAGAAACGTCCCGACATATACGCCCCGCCGGAAAAGACAACCATCGCTCCGGCGAGCACCACCAGACCGGCGAACGCGGCCGCCTGCGCACGCAGCGCTTCCGGCCAGGGCGGGCGGGCGGCCACGGCGGAGTAGCAGAGCAGCGCGAGCACGCCCGCGAGAACGACGACGGCATCGGAGAAAGCCGGCATCGCGCCCCAGGACAAGGCCACGTACGCGGCCGCCAGCAGCGTCCAGACATAGCTCGCCAGCGCGGCGCCGAGCAGGGTCCGGGGAGCGCCCCGCCGGTACAGCGCGATGAAGGCCAGAGCGAAGGCGAAGGCCAGGCCGTAGACGACGTAAGGGCCCTTGGGCAGCAGCCAGGAAAGCAGGAAGCCGCCCGCCGCCATCGTCCCGCCCGCGACGAAGCCGGCGAGCCACAGCGCCGGCGAAGCGCCGCGCAGCAGCACGCCGAGCGGCAGCGTGAGCGCGACGACGCCGAGCACGGCGAGCAGCGCGCGGTAGCCGCCGCTGCGAAAGACCAGGAAGGCCGCACCCGCCGCCAGCGCGAAGAGTCCGCACTGCAGCAGGTAACGCAGCACGGAGCGCTGCGCGCCGCCGTCCGCGCCGCGCGGCGAGCGCAACGCGCCGAGCACGGCGAGCAGGCCGAGGGAAACGGCGACGGCGAGATAGACGCCGCGCGAGAAAGTCGTCAGGCAGGCGTAGCCCGCGAGCAGCAGCAGGACGCCGCTCGCCAGCCAGCGCAGGCGGGAGCGCGCCGCGAGCAGTTCGCGCAGGGCGAAGGGAACGGTCAGCGCGAGGAAGCCGTCGAGCGCCGCACCGCCGACGTGCATTTCCCAGAACAGCGCGGTCGTCCGGTAGTCGCTGGAAAAATCGAGCAGGCCGGGAAAGGCCCGGCGCTCCCACAGCGCCGCGAGCGCCGCGCCGGCCAGGCCGAGCGCCATCCCGCCGGAGAGCAGGGAGAACGCGCGCGTCGCGGCGTGCTCCGGATCCACCGACGACGCCGACGGCGTCGATTGCGCCAGCTGCCGCTGGAACAGCGGCAGCATCAGGAGCGCGAGCAGATAGCTCTTGCCCAGGCGCAGGCTGTTGAGCGGCTCGTCGTAGCCCTGGTCCCAGGAAAAACGCCAGCCGCCGGCGTCGGCGATGCCGCGCGACAGGGCGACGAGTTGCGAGAGAAGGAAAAGGCCGAGCAGGATCACCGAGAGCACCGGAATCCGCCTTGCGTACCGGGCCGCGGCGGATTTGGCCGAATCGCTTGAATCCGCCGGACCCGGCGTCTGCCGCCCCCCCGCCGCCTCCGGCGCGAAAGCCGCGCGCGCATAGCCCCCGACGGCCGCGCCGAGCAGCACGAGATCGAATTCCTCGAAGATCAGCCAGCCCGTCCAGCTCGCGAAACCGAGCAGCGGCAGCGCGGCGGGGACGAGCACCAGCCATGCGGCGGGGCGCAGGAAGGCGAGCGCGCTCCACAGCAGGAACGCCGCCAGCACCCAGCGCGGCGCGATCGGATAGGCCGCCGCCAGCCACAGGCCGGCGCCCAGCGCGAGCGCGGCGATCCCGGCCGCGAGCGGACGTCCGCCCGGCGACGCCGGGCGGGGACCGGCGCGGACCGGCTGCGGCGCCGCGGCCGCCGTCACGGCGCCAGACCCTGCAAGGCGCCGGGAACGGCCGGTGCGCCGGCGAGCGCCCGCATCTGCCGGGGATGGACGTATTCCCGCCGCGGCGCCAGCTCGACGCCGTTCGCCGCGCCCGGGACGGCGAGCTTGCCGAAGAGGCGCGTATCGACGATGCGCTTGCGCAGCCGGTAATCCTGGCTGGCGAGCTGCGCGAAGGCGCCGGCGTCGACCTTGACGTTGCCGGCGTACTCGCCCGTTCCCGCCGCCGCACCCTCGGTCGCCGTCTCCAGCGCGCTCCGGCCGAACAGCAGATTGTTGACCGCCCGCACGCGCCCGACGCCCGGCTGCACGCGCAGGAAATAGCCGCCCTGCGGGCGCTCGTCGACCAGCGTGTTGGCGCTCAGGTAAAGCTCGTTGCGCGGCCAGCGGTAGCCCTCGCTGCCGAAGGAAATCATGTAGGGATTCTCGGTCTGCGCGCCCTGCTCGATCAGGTTGCCGATCACGTAGGCGACGCCGCCGCCCGGGAATTCCAGCTCGTAGCTCGCCCGCCCGCCGGGCTCGTCGGTCAGGCGGTTGTACTCGACGACACTCTCGGCCGCGCGGCTCTTCAGGAGGTGGCCGACGCGGGCGTGGTGGAAGTAGCTGCCGCTCACCTTCAGGCGGCGGATGTTGCCGACGTACAGATTGTGACTCTGGCCATCGCCGGCGCCGTTGTGGCCGAACTCGCTGCCTTCGATCTCCAGTTCCGCATCCGGGTCGTTGCTGGTCAGGATGCCGTTCTCGTTGTCCTCGAACAGACAGTTGCGGACCGTCAGGCGGCCTTTCTCGAAACGGATCCCGGCGCCGTTGCGGCCGGACACGCGCGCGCCGGAAAAGGCGATGTTCTCGACCGTCATGGCGCCGCCGCGCACCACCCAGATCGCCTTGTCCTCGGCGCTCGCGCCCGCGGCGAGCAGGCGCACGCGGCCGCCGACGCCGCGCACGGTCAGGCGGTCGCGCGTCCAGACGGCGACGTCGGCCGCATAGTCGCCGGCCTCGATCTCGATCGTGTCGCCGTCGCGCGCCTGCGCCGCGGCGGCGGCGATCGTGCGCAGCGCCTGCCCCGGCCCGACGCGCAACAGGCGCCCCCCGTCCGCCCCGGAAGCCGCCTGCGCGGGGCCGGCGGCGAGCGCGGAAGAACCCGAAAGGAGCAGCGCCGCCAGGGCGAAACCGCTAAACAGAGAGCGTGCGTTCAATTGAGTTCTCCTTCCGGTCCGGGGTTGCGAATGCGCCGAGCGTTTCGAGCTGCCCGAGATAGGTCTGTAGGGGCGCCATCCAGCGAATCCGCGCCGGCGCCAGCAGGCCGACGCCCAAGCGGGAAAGCAGGAAGGCGTTGTTCATCAGGCGCGCCGGCAGGCTGCCGGCGATCTGCGCGCGCAGTTCCCGATCGATGCCGCGCGGCACCTGCCGCGCGGCCGCCGCGCCCGCGCCCGCCGACTCGTAGGGCAGCGCGGCGTGCGCCGGATAGGCGCGGCGGATCGCTTCGTCGTGCAGATTGCCCTGGAGCACGACATCGACGCTCAGCGCCGCCAGGAAGTCGTACAGATCGTGGTCGAGATAGGGCGCGAAAACCGTTCTTGCCGGCGCGAGTACGGCGAAGGGCGCGAGCGCGATTTCGCGGCGAGTGCGGTTCCAGAAGATGAAGGAATTGATCGGATTCGGCGCGTGCAGATGCTGCTCCAGTTCCTCGGCGAGCCGCCGGACGGCCGCTTCCCGGCTTGCCGCGCTGGCCAGCCCGGGCGCCAGCATCCGGGCGAGCGCCGCTTCCGAACAGCTGCCGAAGCGCGCGATGAACTCGTGCGCGATGCGCTCCGGCGGCTCCTTGCGGAAGACGTCGAGTAGCGCGGGCGTGACGAACAGCCCGGCGGTCGACAGCGTATCGCCGCCGATGCCGTCGTATAGCGCCGCGACGCCCGGCTGCAGGCGGTCGCGCACGCCCATCAGCCAGGCGTGCTCGTCGCTGCAAAAGCTGGTGATGCGGTTCTTCCGCCGCTCCTCGCGCAGCGGCAAAGGCGGCGGCCCGACGACGACGTGGTCCACGCCGAGCGCCCCCGCCAGCAGGGCCGCGATGCGCACGTCCTCGTCGCCCTTCGGCGGCAGACCGCGCGCGGTGATGCAATACGCGGGGCGGTGGCCCTGCGCGTGCAGTTCGAGCAGGATGTGGCGGGAATCCCGGCCGCCGCTCAGCGGAACGACGAAGTCGGCGGCGGGCGGCGGCCGGCGGCGGATGGACTGGCGGAAGAGTTCGATGTAGCCGTCGCGCAGCGCTGTGCGCGGCAGGTCGAGCGTGCGCAACGGCAGGGCCCGGCGGCGGCTCAGCGTGAAGCTTCCGCCCCCGTGCGCCGTCTCGCCCCCGCCGGCGCGCCATTCGAGAACGGCGCCGGGCGGCAACGCGCGGATGTGCGCGAACGGCGTGTCCTCGCCGAGGAAGAAGCCGATGCGGAAGAACACCGCCAGCGCCTCGCCGTCGAGCGCGGCGGGCGCCCCCTCCTCAAGCAGGCGCGCGATCGCCGGCGCAACGCAAATGCCGCCGGCGTGCCGCCAGTAGAACAGCGGCTGCATCCCGTAGCGGTCGTTCTCGACGCGCAGGCGCGCCCCGTCCCAGGTCCAGCCGGCGTGGATGCCGTCGCTCGCGCCGACGCGATGCCCGAGCGCGACCGTCGGCGTGCCGGCCGTGCGGACGCCGTCAGCGCCCCCCGCCGCCCTCTCCGCCCGGAAGAAGGGGACCGGCGGGTCGTCGGGCGAAGCGCGCGTCGGCATGCCGCCTCACCGCGCCCGCAGGCGGCGCAGCAGGCGCCGGCCCGTTTCGTAGGCCAGGCGCACGCCGGCGTTGCGGAACACCGTCACGTGCCGGATCGTGCGCTGGCCGGTCGCCCAGGCCAACTGGTCCGGCGTCGCGTTGGTGTAGAACTCGATCGTCCGGCGCCCGCCTTCGGCGAAGGTCTGGCGGATCAGGTCGAAGAGCAGCAGGCGCCCGGGAGCAAACTCGGAGAGCGATTCGTCGTACGAGGTTTTCAGCATGACCAGCATCGCCGGCGAGCCGATCACCAGGCGGGAAGCGGCCAGCCGGTCGCCAAACCAGCATTCGTAAACCGCACCCTGCCCGCTGGCCGCGAAGCGCTCCAGCACCTCGCAATAGAACTCGCCCTGCGCGTTGTCAATGCGGATCGCCGTCCCCTCGCGCCCCTTCCAGCCCGACGACTCGAGTTCGCCGTAACGCGCGACCGCAGCGCCCATCTGCGCGGCCTCGGTGAGACGGAGCAGCCGGCGCCCGCCCCCGTCCTTCTCCAGGCGGTGCGCGTAGCGCCGGATGTTCTGGATCAGCTTCTTCGAGCGCTGCGCCCAGTAGGCGTCGAAACCGGCGGCCTCGCCGGCGACGTCGATGTTGATCGTCAAGGCATGATCCATGGCCGTCGCCGGAATGCCGTCGAGGTTCGCCAGCGGGCTGAATTCCGGGTCCTGGCACATGAAATCGACCATGCTCGCCCAGCCCGGCAGCCCCCCGGCGAACAGCGTGCCCAGCGTCGCCCCGTCCTTGAGCAGAAGCGGCGCGAGCTGCGCCTGCGCCGGCAGGAAGGTGGTCCACACGCCGCGCCCCTTCGGACACAGGATGCACAGGCCGTCGATGCGATCGGCGCTCCGATGCACGCACAGCATCTCGTCGCCGTCGGCAAAATATTTCAGCAGCGCATCGACGAAGCGGCTGTCGAGCAGCGGATGCGCGTCGTTCAGTTCGCCGTTGAGCGCATCCCAGGCTTCCGCCCAGGAACCGAGGGAGCGCGCCAGCGGCACATGGCTCCAGCCGGTCATGGCGCGCCTCCCGGCACCGGCAGTTCCAGCACTGCGCGCACCGCCGCGATCATCCACGCCATCTCGCCGGCCGACAAATCCTGATGGCAGGGCAGCTGTAGCAGGCGCAGGCGGTAGGCCGCAGCGACCGGGCAGGCCGAACGCGCCATTTCGTCCCAGCGCCAGATCGGCACCCCGAGGCGCTTGAGCAGCGCGAAGTGGAATTCCGGATGCTCGACGAGCAGCGGGAACATATAGGGCACGCAGGAGTCGGGCAGCGCCGGGTGCAGGGGGCGGGCCGCGGCGAGGCCGGCGACGCCCTGCGCCCAGGCCGCGTAGTGGCGCCGCCGCCGCGCGATCAGGCGCGGCGCGTCGGTCGCGCGCATGAGCAGGCGCGAAGAGCGCAGGCCGGCCAGTCCTTCGTCTTCCGGACGGTAATGCGGAGAAAGCCCGCCGTCTTCCGCGACGCCCTCGACGGCGGGCGCCGCGGGCGTCGCGGCGAGTTGCGCCAGACGCCGGTGCAGCTGCTCGGGCGTCTCGTCGGCGCCGCCGCGCAGGCGCCCCACCCCGCGCAGGCTGCCGAGGACGGCCTTCGCTTCCGCCTTCAGTTCCGCCGCCGCCCCGCCGCGCGCGGGCTCGGCGGGCAGGACGGCACCCCGGTTGGCGACCAGCACGCCGCCGTCGGCGCAGGGAAAGAATTTCCAGGGGCTGGCCACCGCGTAGTCACCGAATGTACCGAATGTACCGAATTCGCCGAACGAGCCGAGCGCGACGAGCGCCTGCCCGGAGACATCCTTCGCCTCGCCGAAGAAGGCGTGCGAGCAGTCCTCGATCAACGCGATGCCGCGCTCCGCGCACCACCGGGCGACGACCGCCGCCGGCTGCGCAAAGCCGAAATAGTGGGTCAGCAGCAGGGCGCGAACCGGCGCGCCGGGAGCCGCGCAGAGCGCCGCGAGCGCCGTGAAGTCCGGCGTCAGATCGGCGTTCAGCGGATACAGGCGGACCTCGCCGGCGAGCCGCTGGGCGGGGTCGAGCATCGTGCGGCAATGGTAGGCGGGCGCCAGCAGGGCGCCCTGCGGACCGACGCCGGCGAGGCGGAAGGCTTCGAGCAGGGCGTAGCGGCCGCGGCGGTAGAAGCGGCTCTCCCGCCGGAAGAAGACCGTTCCCGGCCGCGCCGGTGCGCCGAGCGCCGCGCCGGCAAGCGAGAAGCGCGGCAGCAGCGGCGCGCGCGGCGCCGGGAAGCCGCAGGGCGAGGGGTCGAAACGGTGAAAGGACAAGGCCATCGCGCTTCGGACGGGCGGCGCCGGCGCCTAGCGGGCGGCCGCCGCGTCGTCGGCGGTCGGCGATGCGGGTGCGGCAACGGCGGCGGGCGGCGCCGCATTTGCCGCATTTGCCGCATTTGCCGCATTTGCCGCATTTGCCGCACTCGCCGCACTCGCCGCCGGCGCAACGGGCGCAGGCACGGCGCCCTCTTCCGCCCGACGCGCGGACGGCTCGGCTTCGCGCCATTTGCCGGCGCGCTGCAGCTTGTTGCGCAGCCCCGGCAACTGGAAGCCCAGCGCATAGGCGCGGTGCGCATGCTCGAGCGACTTCGCGTAGTCGTTCAGGCTGAAGTAGGCGAGGCCGAGGTTATAGCTCAGGTTGGCGTTTTCGCCGCCCAGCTCGGCGGCCTCTTCCAGATACTTGGTGGCGGTTTCCGCCTTGCCGACCTTGAGCAGATAGATGCCGTAGAGCATGCGCACCGTCGCATCGTTGGGGCTGAAGCGCATCGCCCGGTCGAACCAGCAATCCATCGTGTAGCCGGAGTCGGTCGGTTTGGCCTTCTTCTCGCGCAACGCCAGCTGCGACATCGACAGCAGGGCGCGGGGATGGTTGGGGAACACCGACAGCGTGTAGTTGATCTCGGCACCCAGCGTGCCCGAATTGCCCTTTTTCAGCTGTTCGATGTTCGGCGAGAAATGCGGCCGCTCGACGAGCCTGCGCTGGTCCGGCGGCGCCGTGTAGTAGTCGAAGGGGCCGAAGTGGTTGGTCAGCGGCCCGCAGTCGGCCTCGCCCGCGAAAAGCGGCGCGCCGGCGAGGACCAGGCAGGCGCCGAGCAGGCCGCGGCAAGGCCGGCGGAGGAAGGAAGAGAAGAATTCGGCGGCGCGCGCCGCGCGCTTTTCGACAGGCGTTTGCATCATTGACTCCCGAACTGCGCAAGGCGCGCCCGGAGCGTTGCCAGAGCCCAGTACCCCCAGGCCTTCGGCCGCAGCCACGCATGCCCGAGCGCTGCCCGGAACGCCTGCGCCGCCACTCGCGGATTTCCCTGCCAGTAATGAAAATATCCGTGCGAAAAACACAGCTGGAACAGGCGCTCGCGCACCCTTGAAGCAGCGGCCGGAACGCCGTCCGGCCCCGTCGCGCCGTATTGCTTCAGCATTTTCGACAGCACCCGGTACTCGTTGTTCTCTGCCCGCGGCACCCGGGTCGTGCTTGCCGCGTGCAGCCGATACCAGGCCAGCGTCCGGTTGAGCTTGGCCGCCTGGAACAGGCGCGACGCGCGCAGCCAGAAGTCGTAGTCCTCGCCGGTGCGCAGGGTTTCGTCGAAGCCGCCCAGGCGATCGATCACGGGCTTGCGCAGCATCGCGGTGATGACGTGGACGATGTTGTCGAACAGCAGCCCCGTGTAGATCCAGCCGGACTGTTCCCGCACCAGCGGCTCTCCGGGGTCGGCGCCGGGCGGCACCGGCGGCGGGCCGAAGGAACCGTCCGGAGCGGCGCTCCAGCGCAGGAAACCGCCATAGACGACGCCGACCTCCGGGTGGTCGCGCAGATAGTCGACCTGCGCCCGCAGCTTTCCCGGCAACCATACGTCATCGGCATCGAGAAACGCAACCAGCTCGCCGCGCGCGGCGGCCATGCCCCGGTTGCGGGCGGCGGCGGGGCCGGCGTTCTGCTGGCGCAGCACGCGCACCCGCTCGCCGAAGCCCGCCGCGAACTCCGGCGTGCCGTCGCTCGACCCGTCGTCGACGACGATCAACTCGACGGCCGGGTAGTCCTGTTCGAGCACGCTGCGGATCGCCGCTTCGAGATAGGGTGCGGCGTTGTAGGCGGGCATCACGACCGAAACCAGCGGCACCTCGGGCAGCGGGGGAAAATCCGCGACGGGTGCCGAGGTCGCCGTTTCCGGCGCACGCGCATTCATCGCGCGCGCTCGGCCGCGGTGACGGCGTCGGACGGGACATGGGTCGCAGCGCCCGACACTGGTTCGGATGCCCCGCCGGGCACGCCGGATGCGGCGCGCGCCAGTTCGTCCCGCACCACCTCGAGCCAGCCCCGGCCGAAAACGGTGTCGGGCTCCAGATGGTTGCCCTCGGCCCATTCGTTCCACGACTTGACGAAGACCATCTGCCGTTCCGGCGCGTTGCCGGCGACGAGCGCGATGGCCCGGCGCAGGTGGCCGCGAAAAAGCTCCGGCGTCGATCCCTGCAGGACCAGGCCGCGCTTGCCCGAGCGCGGCGTGTTGTCCCAGTTGGGGATCGCGCAGGGATAGTCGGTGCCGCCCCGGGTGTCGGCGGACAGCATCCCGTCGACGACGTCCCGGTGCCGGTAGACCGTCGGCCAGCCGCGCCGCGCCCGCCACCAGCGGCTGAGCTTGGCCAGCGGGTCGCGCCAGGAGACCCATTGCCGCAGCACCGGCATGCGCGGCGTCACGCTGCCCGCGAAGCCGTGCCACAGCGGGTCCCAGGCCGAATTGGGCGAGCACACGGCAACGAAGAAGGGACGGGCGATCCCGGCCTCGTCGGCGAGCCGGTTCCAGAGGTCGAGGACGCCCGTCACCTCGGGAATCTGCCAGGCGCGGTAGATGAGGAACAGCGGGCGCCCGTCGACGGTCAGGTAGCGCCGGTCGCGGAAGGCCTTCAGGAGGAATTCGAAATGCGCCCGGTGATCGGCCTCGCCGGGGTAGGTCTGCTCGATCAGCACGCGCTTCGGCGCACCGTGCCAGATGCCTGTCCAGCTCTCGTTCGCCCAGCACAGGCAGAAGGGGAAGTCTGGCTCCCCGCTGGCGAGGATTTCGTCGACCGGGCGTTCGAGCAGGCGCCGCCCGCCGAACCAGTAGTGGTAGTAGCAGAAGGCCTCGATGCCGTACTCGCGCGCCAGTTCCGCCTGCGCGGCGCGCGCTTCGGGCAGGCGCAGGTCGTAGTAGCCGAGGTCGGCGGGCACCTTCGGCTGCCGGTGCCCGGCGAAGAGCGGCCGGGCCTTGCCGGTGTTGGTCCACTCGGTGAAGCCCTTGCCCCACCATTCGTCGTTTTCGGGAATCGGGTGGAACTGCGGCAGGTGGAAGGCGATTAGTCGGGTAGCGTTCGTCATCGGTCTGTTCTGCTTCGTGTTGGGCCGCCGTCGCGGCCTCGCCCGGAGCGCCATCACGGCGCCTCCGCCGGCGCGGGCTTCACGTAGAAGCTCGCCATTTCGCTCATCCGCCGCTCGGAGTACATCTCCTCGACGGTCCGTCGCGCCGCCGCGCCGACCGCCTCGCCCAGCGCCCGGTCGCTGCCGAGGCGCGCGATGATCTGCCGCGCCTCCTCGTTGCTCTCGAACAGAAAGCCGTTCCGGCCGTGCTCGATGAACTCCCGGTAGCCGCCATGCACACCGCAGACCACCGGCAGCCCGCAGGCCATCGCCTCGACCACCACCCGCCCGAAAGGCTCGAAAAACCCGGGGTCCGTCCGGTAGAAAAAGCAGTCGATGCCGTGCAGGAAATCCATCGGCGGCGCGCTGCCGGCTGGCAGCAATTGTATGTTTTCGTGTCTGTCCAGATGCTGACGGAGTACCAGTCCGCCCATCACCTTGACGGCGCCGCCGGCCTGCGCGTGCCACGCGTACAGGGCGGCGTCGTCGGGATGGTGCTTGTCGGCGACGTCCCGGCTCATGCGCCCGATCGTGAACGGGCGCGGCGCCGCCGCGACGGCGCCGTCCGCCGGGCGGGAGAAGGCGGCAAGGTCGATCGGCGAAAAGTGCACCACGCCCGGCACGCCGGTCCGCCGGTACAGCCACTGCGAGGCATAGACCATCTCGCAGCGCGAATCGAAGTCGTGTCGCCGGAGGATGGTCATGAACTGGTCGAGATTGGCCGCGTCCTGCGTGTTGTAGAGGCCGATGATCCGCTCGGGCGCGGCATGCCGCAGCCAGTCGCCGATGCGGAAATAGCAGCCGACGAAGACGAGGTTGCCGCCGCGCGGATAGCGCCGCAGGAAGGAGCGGATGCGACGGATCGGCAGGCGCGATTCGAGGTGCGCATCGACCCGGTGCTCCGACCAGACGTGGGTCTCGGCCTGCCGCGACAGGAGGTGGTAGAGCTGGACCGTCCGGTTCTCGGAGCCGCCGCAAGCGTTGATCATCGGGTTGACGAGATGCACCGTCGCCCCGCCTTTCCGCAAGCCTTGTCCAAACATCGTCCGATCCCTCCAAAAAAACGCCGGATGGTCTGCCGTGCACACCGTCCTCCGCCGTCTACTAGCACTTTCCCGAGTCTTCCACCGTTGCCTACCGCGCTCTTCGCCCTCCGCTCGACCGGCGCTCCCGGCTCCCCGCCTACCCCCGGGCGCCCGGCGCCAGGGTCGCCACGACGCCGAACTGGAGATAGCGCATGTCCGTCAGCGCGCCGCCGAGCAGCTTGTTGAGCAGCGCGAACTTCCAGGGGAAATGCCCCTTCAGCCCGTCGATGCGCTGAACCGCAAAACCGTTCGCCTCGAACAGGCGGACGATGTCGTCGCGCGTGAAGAAGCGCAGGTGCGTCCGGTCCATCACGCCCTCGTCCTGGTATTCGAAACGCCGCCGCAACAGCAGCGACTTCATGACCTCGTAGTGGCGCAGGTTGGGGATCGAGGCGACGACCACGGCGCCCGGCGCGAGGTAGGCTTTCAGTTCCTCGAGCACGTCCCAAGGCGCGCGCAGATGCTCCAGCACGTCGAGGAAGACGGCGCAATCGAAGGTTTCGCCGGCGAGGAACTGCAGACCCTGCTCGACGTCGCGGCGGAACACCTTGTCGAGCCGCTCGCCGGCCAGCCGGGCCGGCTCTTCCATCAGCTCGACGCCGACCACGTAAGCGTCCTGCCGCTCCTTGATGCACTGCGCGAAGACGCCGGCGCCGCAGCCGAACTCGACGATGCGGGCGGCGCTGCGCGGCACGAAATCGAGCATTTCCGGGCGCTCGGTTGCGAAGTAGCGTTCTTTCTTCGGCTCGTAAGCCAGCTGCTGGTCGCTCATTGCCGTCCCTTTCGCTCTTGCATGATCACGTGACGTCCCGCACGCCGGCCACGCGCAGCGCGCTCAGATGGAGTTGCGCGGCGGCGCGCAGGCGGGCGGCGCGCAGCGCGAACGAGCCCGGATAGCCGCGCGCCATGCGGTAGAAGCCGCGGGCCAGGGCGCGGATCGCCGCGTTGCCGGCGGCGTAGCGCTTGAGCGTCGCCACTTCCCGCATGAACTCAGCCCATTCGGCGCGGCACGCCTCGCCGGCGTAGCCCGTGCAGATCGCCGCCGTCACCGACGCCGCCTCGTGTTCGTGCAGGACGTCGTCGCGCCCCGGGCTGCCGAGCAGGGTGCGCAGGTCGTCGAACAGCTCGGCGATGCAGCCCTTGCTGCCCATCACGACCATGCGGGCGAGCAGCGCCTGCCGGGTCGCCTCGGCCGCCAGCGCGCCGGCTTGCCGAGGCACCAGATAGTCGCCCAGCGCCAGCGTCGCGCGCAGCTTGCGCCCGACTCGCTGATCGAAGCGGCGGAACACCGAAGCGCGCTGCCGGCCGGCGTAGCGGATCGCCTTGGCGCCGCGCAACCCGCCGTGCTGGCGGAAGATGAAGCTCGGCGCCGGAGAAAAGACCGCCGGGCAATGCCGCGCCAGGCGCAGCTGCATGTCGTAGTCCTCGGAACTGAGGAGTTCCGCGTCGAAGCCGCCGACCTCGCGATAGACCTCGGCGCGCACCAGCGCCGTCGCCAGGTGGAAGAAGCAGCCCTTCATCAGTTCGGCAAAGAAGCGGTCGTCGCCGTAGGCCGGGACGACGTGCGGACGGCCGCGCACGATGCGCCCCTGCGCGTCGTCGCTGCCGTAGTAGTGCGGACTGAAGACGAAGCCGGCGTCCGGGCGGGCGCGCAGCGCGGCGACGCGGCTGGCGATGGCATCCGGCAGGGCCACGTCGTCGTCGTCGAAGATCCAGATCAATTGGCCGCGCGCCAGCGCGAGGCCGAGATTCACGGCGCTCGGCTTGCCGCCGTTGTCCTTGCGGACGTAGCGGATGCGCTCGCCGTAGGCGCGCAGCAGATCGGCCGTCCCGTCCTCCGAACCGTCGTCGATGACGATGATTTCGAGCGCCGGCTCGGTCTGCGCAAGCAGGCTGTCGAGGCATTCGCCGATGTAGTTGGCGCGGTTGTAGGTCGGCACCAGGACCGAAACGCTCATTCCGTCGCCCGCCCCGGCCGGCGGCGCGCCGGCGGCTACGACGTTCGCCTCCGCGTCGCCCGTCGGCGGCGCGGAAGCCGCACCGCATACGCCGGCGCCGCCGTCGTTCACCATCGCGCGTCCCTCGCCATCGACCGTCTCTCCCATTTCGCCCTCTTTCCCGATCCGCCTCAGGCGCGCCTGAAATGCCGGAACAGCTCGTGCACGTCGCGCAGATAGCTGCGCGACATGAGCACGACGCCGACCGCATAGCTCAGCGCGCCGAGCAGCACGAGCGCCGCCAGGCGCCCGGACAGCGCTTCCGTCGCCGCGTACACCGGGTCGCGCGCCAGCATGACGGCGAACAGCATCAGCAGCGAAGCGGCGCAGGGCACGCCGAGAATCCGCCACTCGTCGCGCGTGCCCATGCGCACCAGCCCGAGCGCGACGCGGAAGAAGAGCAGCGCGATCAGCGCCGAGAAGAGGATCGCGTAGGCGACGCCGAGCAGCCCCCAGCGGCTGCCGACGAAGAGCGCCGCGACGCTGGCCAGCGTGCTCGCCAGATAGAGGTTGAAGGACAGGCCCAGGCGGTTGGTCGCGTTGAAGATCGGCGAACCGATGGTCGTCGCGGCGCGGATGCCCGAGCCGATGGAAATGATCTTGAGCAGCGGGATCATCGCCAGCCACTGCGCGCCGTAGAGCAGCGGCACCAGTTCCTCGGCGACCGCCGCGATGCCGAAACCGATCGGAACGACGACCAGCGCGAGCAGGCGGCCGCTGCGCAGGATGCCGGCGCGGAAGCGTTCGAGATCGCCCTGCACCGCCGAAAAGGCCGGGAACAGCACGCGCTGCAGCGGAATCGCCATGCGCGTGCGCACCTCGTCGGTCAGCGAGCGCGCGTTCTGGTAGTAGCCCAACGACACCGCGCCGAGCAGGCGGCCGACCAGGAACAGGTCGAGGTTGGAATTGACGTAGAACAGGATGCCGTTGCCGAAATAGCCGCCGTTGATGCGCCAGGTCGAGGCCAGGAAGGCCTTGCTGAAGCGCAGGCGCGGCCGGTAGCCGACGACGGCGGCGTAGGCGGCGGTCTGCGCCAGCGCGCCGGCGAGCGCGCCGCCGACCAGGCTCCACACGCCCCAGCCGGCCAGCGCCATGGCCACGGCGGTGCCGGCGCGGCACAGGAGCACGGCGGCCTGCACCGCGAAATCGGTGCGGAACATCAGCATGCGCGCCAGCAGGCTGCGCGGCACGACGGTCAGTTCCTCGAGCACGAAGGAGATGCAGAGCACCTGCAGCAGCTGGCCGACCAGCGCGTCGTTGAACAGTTTTCCGGCCGGGAAGGAAAACAGGAAGACCAGCGTCGTCAGCGCGACGCCGAGGCCCAGCGCCGCCCAGAACATCGTGTCGATCTGGATGCGCGCGATACGCGGACGCTGGATCAGGATCGAGCCGAAGCCGAAGTTCGAGAACAGCGCGGCCAGCTCGGTGACCACCGTCGCCATCGCAACGTGGCCGAAGTCGGCCGGCGTCAGCAGGCGCGCCAGGATCGCCATCGAGCCGACGGTGATGAGCAGGCGGACGGCGATGCCGAGGAAGGTGAAGGCCGCGCCGTCGACCACCCGCCGTCCGAGATTCGCGCTGGACGGGCGGAAGGCGAGCTGGACCAGCGTCAGTCGGCGAGGCATGCCAGCCACTCCAGCGTCGAGCGTTCGACCAGCGCGCGCCACGACGCGCTGGAAAAGGTATGGTCGGCCCCGGCCGCGTCGATCCGCGCCACGCGCGGCTGCGCCAGCGCGGCGCGCCAGACGGGATCGCCGGCCGCGTGGTCGGCGAATTCCCGGGCGACGTAGTCGCTCCCGCTCAGCAGCAGCAGCACGCGCCCCGGAAAATCGCGCAGCGCCGCCCCCATGCGCTCGGGAAAAGGACGCGGCGCAGCGGCGCCCGATGCCACAGCGGTGCGCCGTGCCGCCGCGCGGCGCAGGCTGCCGGCGAAGCCGCGCGCCGCCGCCAGCAGCGGTACCTGCCCGCGCGCCAGCTTGCTCCAGAACTCCCTTTGCAGCAGGCGCTGCCCGTAATAGTGCCTGACCTGGGTGCGCGCCAGCGACGCCTCGGAACGAACCCAGGGATTGAGCAGACAGAGGCCGGCGATGCGCGGATCGCGCCGCTCGCCGCAATAGAGCAAGGCCGCCGAGGCGGCGTCGCACAGCCCCCAGAGAACAAGCTTGTCGACCTGCGGACAGGCCTCGCGGAAGGCGTCGAGCGCCGCCGCGACGTCGTCGCCCACCTGCTCGAAGCTACGCGCCGCGCCCTCGCTGTCGCCCATGCCGCGATAGTCGAAGCGCGCCACGGCGTACCCCGCGGCCGCCAGCCGGCGCGCCAGCAGCAGGAACTGCCGATGGCTGCCGACGCGGTACTGCGGGCCGCCGACCAGGACCAGGACGCCGCAGGACGCCGGCAGCGCGGGACGGGCGAGAACGCCGTGCAGACGCTCCCCGGCGCAGGAGAAGGCGAGAATCTCTTCGCTGAAATTCATGCCGGAGCCACCTCCCCTTCGCCCTTCGAGGCCGCGCCGGAAGGCCGGACGGCGCTCTGGTCGGAATTCCCGCCGAAATCCCCGCCGGAAGCATTCCCGACGACCTTGCCGCAACCTTCGCCGCCGGCAGATTCGGCACCGCCGCCCTCGGCCACGCCTCCCGCATCGTCACTCACGGCACACCCAGCATCGGCCCGCGCGAGGAGGCGCAGCGTCGCCTCGATCAGCGCCGGTGCTTCCTCGATCTCGCTGGTCTGCCAGAAGGCCGGCCCGGCGACGACGGTGCCGCGCACGGCGTGCCCGGCGGTCCGCCAGCGCGCCAGCCGCAGTTCGGCGGCCGGCGACAGCGGCGCCGCGGGACGCGCCGCCAGCTCGATCCACTCGCAGCGGCAGGCCGCCGCCGGCGGCGGCAGTTCGGCTCGCTCCAGCCCGCTGGTCAGCGCGGGCGCCAGCGCATAACCGGCGATCTCGACCGTTTCGCCCTGCGCGAGCTGGCCGCGCAGGCGGTCGGTCGCGCCGCCTGCCGCACCGCCTGCCGTACCTTTCCCCGTACCGCTCTCCGCGCCGCCAAGCGCCTCGCTTCCCGCGCGCTCGCCCGCGCCGCCGAGCATGGCGCCGGCCGTCTTCAAGCGGAGGAACTGCTGCAGATGCTGTTTGCCGGAAACGACGGGCTGCCAGAAGAGCAGGCCGGCCGGCGGCGCGCCGCGTTGCGCCGCCTCGGCGGCGAGCAGGCAGCCGCTGCGCAGCCCCCACAGCCAGAGCGGCGCGGCGCAGCGCGCGCGCAGCCAGGCGCAGGCCAGTTCGACGTCGTCGAGCCAGCCCGCCCACGAGGCGTCGGCGAAATCGCCGGAACTGTCGCCGCAGCCGTGCAGATCGATCTGCAGCACGGCGTAGCCGGCCGCCGCCAGCGCGCGCGCCTGCACGGCGGCCATGCGCCGCGACTTGTTCATTTCCTCGGCGAAGGGATGCACGTAGACGAGCGCGCCGCGCGCCGCCCCTTCCGTGGCCGGACGATGGAACAGGCAGTAGCGCTGACCCGAAGTCGCCGGCAGGAAGAAGGCTTCGCACGCCATCGCCGCCCGCCTCAGGGCGCCGCGCCGCGCAGCGCCATCGGCATGCGCTTTTGCGCGTGTTTCGGGGCGCGGGCGCCGGACGCGCCCGGCACCCGGCGGCGCATCCCGCGCATGCTTCCTCGCGCCCCGGAAAACCGCGCCCTCACGCCCTACCCCAGCTTGCCCTGCACGAAGTCGACCAGCGTGCCCACCGTGGCGAACACCGCGCCGTCGATCTCGTCGTCCTCGACGACCACGTCGAAACGCTCTTCCAGCGTCGTGATCACGGCCACCACCGCCATCGAATCGAGTTCGGGGATGGCCCCGAGCAGCGGCGTATCGACGTCGAAACCGGCCGAACGCCCCTTGAGGCTCAGCACTTCGTCGAGAATGGACAGGACTTCCCGTTTGATATCCACATCAGCTCCTTGTTGCGCGACATACCGGCCGCACGGTCTATTCCAGGGCGAAATTATACGGGCAGACGCCGTGTCGACCTGTGACATACTTTACGGCGTCATAGCCGCGAGACGGACATAATCGCCACATTTCGCGTGCCTGACGGAAATCCGCCGAACCACTGAAATCACCATGGCAATGAATATGCGAGTCCGGGTTTTGGCTGATTTCGCAGCGCTGCGCGAAGCCCTGCCTGCGCTCGCCGCGCCGTCGCCCGACGCCGACCCGTTCTGCACCCTGGAGTGGTACGAAAACCTCGCGCGCACGGGCTTCGACCCGACCGCACAGCTGCACCTGCTGGCTGTCGAGGATACGCTCAACCAAAGCTGTTTCTGCCTGCCGCTGGCCAGCCGGATGCGCTCGGCGGATTTCGGCGCCGACGCGCTGGTCGGGCTCAGCAACTACTACAGCGGCCTGTACGGCCCGATCGGCGACGTCAGCCTCTTGTCCGCCGAGGACTGGCGGACCATCTGCCGCCAGCTGCGGGCGCGCAGCCGGCAATGGCCGATCATCAACCTGCAGCCGCTCGACACCGGCAATCCCTTCTTCCGCCGCCTGCTCGCCGCGCTGGCCGACGAGGGCTACTGGACCGACACCTATTTCTGCTTCGGCAACTGGTATCTCGAACTGGGCGGACGCTCCTTCGCCGACTACTTCCGCGACCTGCCGCCACTGCTGAAGAACACCATCGCGCGCGGACGCAAGAAGCTGGAGCGCTCCGGCGACTGGCGCATCGACATCCACGACGCGCCGGGCGCGGCGCTCGAACGGGCGGTGGCCGACTTCGAATCCGTCTACCGGCAAAGCTGGAAGCGGCCGGAGCCCTTCCCCGACTTCATTCCCGGCCTGTGCCGCATGGCCGCCGCGCGCGGCTGGCTGCGCCTCGGCGTGCTGCGCTTCCACGGCCGGCCGATCGCAACCCAGCTCTGGCTCGTCAAGGACGGACGCGCGATGATCTACAAGCTGGCCTACGACAAGAGCCACCCGCACCTGTCGCCCGGCTCCGTGCTGTCCGCCGCGCTGATGCGCCACGTCATCGACATCGACCGCGTGCGCGAGGTCGACTACCTGACCGGCGACGACGCCTACAAGCGCGACTGGATGCCGCATCGCCGCGAACGCCTCGGCATCGTCGCCTTCGACCCCGGCACGCTGAAGGGCCTGAGCGCCGGCACGCGCCATTTCGCCGGCAAGCTCGGCCGGCGCCTGCTGGCTGCGATGCGGAACAATTCCACGGCCGCGCGATCGGCGATTGGCTAGAATCGGCATGCGAACGACGCGCAGCGCGGGCAAGCCGCACTCCCGCTCCGGGCGCCCGCATGGCCGGCGCTTGCCCCCCGGCGCGCTTCGCCGTTCCTGCCGTCGCGCCAGCCCGCGACCCCGTCCACCTTCCGGCCACCCGACATGACCGATTCGACCCTGCTCCCCGAACTGATCGCCCGTACCGCGGCCCGCAGCCCGGAGGCCATCGCGCTGACCCACGGTGCGCAGTCGATCAACTACGCGCAGTTGTACGACACGGTGGACGCCTGCGCCGGCGGCC
Source organism: Candidatus Accumulibacter sp. 66-26 (assembly GCA_001897745.1). Lineage (GTDB taxonomy): Bacteria > Pseudomonadota > Gammaproteobacteria > Burkholderiales > Rhodocyclaceae > 66-26. Next base: position 72,935 of record MKUH01000026.1, on the reverse strand, counting down.
TGCTCGGCCTCGGCCTGCAGCGCGGCGAGCGCGTCGCGATCTACCTCGAAAAGCGCTTCGAGACGGTGATCGCCAGCTTCGCCGCGCCGGCCGCCGGCTGCGTCTTCGTCCCGCTCAACCCGCTGCTCAAGGCCGAGCAGGTCGCCTACATCCTGCGCGACTGCAACGTGCGCGCGCTGATCACTTCGGGCGACCGCCTGCCGCTGCTTGCCCCGATCCTCGACAGCTGCCACGACCTGCGCCACGTCGTGCTCACCGGCGCCCGCCCGGAGGCGCCCCCCGACGCCGCGCCCGGCGGCCCGCCCGCCCGCCTGAGCTGGGACGAACTGCTCGCCGCGCCGCCCGCCGCCGGCCACCGCGTGATCGACACCGACATGGCGGCGATCCTCTACACCTCGGGCAGTACCGGCAAGCCGAAGGGCGTCGTCCTCTCGCACCGCAACATGGTCGCCGGCGCCAAGAGCGTCGCCGGCTACCTGCAGAACGATCCGGACGACACCCTGCTCGCCGCGCTGCCGCTCTCCTTCGACGCCGGCTTCAGCCAGCTCACCACGGCCTTCCACAGCGGCGCGCGCGTCGTGCTGCTCAACTACCTGCTGCCGCGCGACGTGCTGAAAGCGCTGGCAAACGAGAGCGTCACCGGCCTCACCGCCGTGCCGCCGCTCTACATCCAGCTCGCGCAGCTCGACTGGCCGGCGGGCATCGGCGAGCACCTGCGCTACTTCGCCAACACCGGCGGGCGCATGCCGCGCGAAACGCTCGCCGCGCTGCGCGCGCGCCTGCCGCGCAGCAGCCCCTTCCTGATGTACGGCCTGACCGAGGCCTTCCGCTCGACCTACCTGCCGCCCGCCGAGGTCGACCGCCGCCCGGACTCGATCGGCAAGGCCATCCCCAACGCCGAAATCCTCGTCCTGCGCGAGGACGGTTCGCCATGCGCGCCGAACGAACCGGGCGAGCTCGTGCATCGCGGCGCGCTGGTCGGCATGGGCTACTGGAACGACCCGGAGAAGACCGCCGAACGCTACAAGCCGCTGCCGGTCAACGCGCCGGGGCGCGAGGCCGGGCTGGTGCTGCCCGAGATCGCCGTCTTCTCGGGCGACACCGTGCGCATGGACGAGGAAGGCTTCCTCTACTTCATCGGCCGCCGCGACGAGATGATGAAAACCTCCGGCTACCGCGTCAGCCCGACCGAGGTCGAGGAAATCCTCTACGCGACGAAGCTGGTCGGCGAATGCGTCGCCTTCGGCGTCGATCACCCGGCGCTCGGCCAGGCCATCCAGGTCATCGCCACGCCGCCGCCGGGCGCCGCGCTCGACACCGCCGCGCTGCTCGCCGAATGCCGCCAGCGCATGCCGGCCTACATGGTGCCGGCGCACATCGACGCGCGCGACGGCCCGCTGCCGCGCAACCCGAACGGCAAGATCGACCGCAAGACGCTCGCCACCGAGTGGGTGGAGCGGCAGAACGCCGCCTGAAAATTTCCGAACAAGCCCGAATTCGCCAGACGCCGCCCGATTCCGCACCTTCGAGGACACGACACGCAATGCAGACCGCCGACCGCCCAGACCCTTCCGAACGCCCCGAGCGCGCCTTGCCGAGCCACGCCGCGATGGACCAGTTCGCGGTGCGCGACGGCGAGCTCGTGATCGGCGGCGTCCCGCTCGCCCGCCTCGCCGCGCGCGTCGGGCAGACGCCGTTCTACGCCTACGACCGCGCCCTGCTCGCACGGCGCGTCGGCGAGCTGCGCGCCGCGCTGCCGCCCGCTGTCAGGCTGCATTACGCGATGAAGGCCAACCCGATGCCGGCGCTCGTCGGCCACCTCGCGGCTCTCGTCGACGGCATCGACGTCGCTTCCGGCGGCGAGCTGAAGGCCGCCCTCGACGCCGGCGCCGATCCGCGCGAAGTCAGCTTCGCCGGCCCCGGCAAACGCCCGGAAGAGCTGCGGCAGGCGGTCGCCGCCGGCGTCCTCGTCAATCTCGAATCCTTCCGCGAAGTCGCGCCGCTCGCCGCGCTCGGCGCCGAACTCGGCGTTCCGGCGCGCATCGCGGTGCGCGTCAATCCCGATTTCGAACTGAAAAGCTCGGGCATGAAGATGGGCGGCGGCGCCAAGCAGTTCGGCGTGGACGCCGAGCAGGTGCCGGCGCTGCTCGACGAGATCGCCCGCGCCGGAGAAGCCCTCGCCTTCGAGGGCTTCCACCTGTTCGCCGGCTCGCAGAACCTGAAGGCCGAGGCCATCATCGAGGCTCAGTGCAAAAGCTACGAACTGGCCCTGCGCCTCGCCGCGCACGCGCCGGCGCCGGTGCGCACACTCAACCTCGGCGGCGGCTTCGGCATCCCCTACTTCCCCGGCGAACGGCGCCTCGACCTGGCGCCGATCGCCGCCAACCTCGCCGCACTCGCCGCACGCGCCGCGCGCGAACTGCCGCAGGCCGCGCTGGTCGTCGAACTCGGCCGCTATCTGGTCGGCGAGGCCGGCGTCTACGTCGCCCGCGTCGTCGACCGCAAGGTCTCGCGCGGGCAGGTCTTCCTCGTCACCGACGGCGGCCTGCACCACCACCTCTCGGCGTCTGGCAACTTCGGGCAGGTGATCCGCAAGAACTACCCGGTCGCCATCGGCAACCGCATGGCCGACGCGGCGCGCGAGACCGCCAGCGTCGTCGGCCCGCTGTGCACCCCGCTCGACCTGCTCGCCGACCGCATGACGCTGGCCGTCGCCGACGTCGGCGATCTCGTCGTCGTCTATCAATCCGGCGCCTACGGCCTGTCGGCCAGCCCGCAGGGCTTCCTCGGCCACCCGGCGCCGGTCGAGGTGCTGGTGTGAGCTCGCCCATCCGGCCGCCGGCGGGCGCCGCCCTCCGCCCCCGGCGAATGCGCCGGCCGGCGGCGGCAGCGTCCGGCAAGCCACGACGCAACGAACGCAGCGCCTTCTAGCGAGGAGACCGCCGTGCCCCAACGCCAGTTTGCAACGTCCGCCGATCTTCCCCTCCGCCCGCCCCAGGCCGCGCCCGGGGCGACCTCGGCGCCATCCGCGAGCCCGGAGCTGAGCCTCGGCCGGCCGCTGTTCAACGACCCGGCGCTCGCCGCAACGGCCGCCGGGGAAGGCGTCGCGGCAGCCTGGCGGCAGGCTTTCGCGCGTAGCGGCACGAGCGCGCCGGCCGCCGTCGGCGGCGACTTCGCCGTCGCCCTGCGCCTGCCGGACGGACGGATCTTCCTCGCGGTCGACCGCTTCGCCGTGCGCAGCCTGTGCTACCGCCAGGTCGGCGACAGCCTGCGCTTCGCCGAGCGCGCCGACGAACTGCTCGACGCGCCCGGCGACGCCAGCGCCGAGATCGACCCGCAGGCCATCTTCGACTATCTGTTCGGCCACGCCATCGCCTCGCCGCGCACCATCTTCAAGGACGTCTTCCGGCTGCCGCCGGGCCACTGCGCGCTGTTCGAGAACGGCCGCCTGACCGTGGCGCCGTACTGGACGCCGACCTTCAGCGAGAAGCCCGCCGCCTTCGCCAGCCTGCGCGAGGAATTCCGCGCGCTGCTGCACGACGCGGTCGCCCGTCAGGTCGGCGAACTCGACCCGGCGCGCGTCGGCTGCTTCCTGAGCGGCGGCACCGACAGCTCGACGGTCGCCGGCATGCTCTGCGCCGTCGCCGGTCGCCCGGCCGCCAGCTACTCGATCGGCTTCGACGCCGCCGGCTACGACGAGATGGAATACGCGCGCATCGCCGCGCGCCATTTCGGCACCGACCACCACGAGTACTACGTGACGCCGGACGATCTCGTGCGTGGCATCCCCGAGGTCGCGGCGCACTACGACCAGCCCTTCGGCAACTCGTCCGCCCTCCCCGCCTACTACTGCGCCCGCCTGGCGAAAGCCGACGGCATCGGGAAGATGCTCGCCGGCGACGGCGGCGACGAGCTGTTCGGCGGCAACAGCCGCTACGCCAAGCAGCGCGTCTTCGGCTGGTACGAGCGGATTCCGGCGCCGCTGCGCGGCGGCCTCATGGAGCCGCTGCTCGGCCTGCCGGGCGCCGGCCGCCTGCCGCTGCTGCGCAAGGCGGCGAGCTACGTCGAGCAGGCGCGCGTGCCGCTGCCCGACCGCATGCACATGTACAACCTGCTGCTGCGCCTCGGCGTCGACGAAGTCCTGAGTCCGGACTTCCTCGCCCGCATCGACCTCGACGCGCCGGCCCGTCAGCAGCGCGCGGTGTGGGCGCAGGCACGCACCGACAGCCCGGTCAACCGCACGCTCGCCTTCGACTGGCGCTACACGCTGGCCGAGAACGACCTGCCCAAGGTGTGCGGAACGACGCGGCTGGCCGGCGTCGAGGTCGGCTTCCCGCTGCTCGACAAGCGCCTGCTCGATTTCTCGCTGGCCCTGCCGGCCGACTACAAGCTCAAGGGACTGAAGCTGCGCTGGTTCTTCAAGGAGGCGCTGCGCGGCTTCCTGCCCGACGAGATCATCGCCAAGAAGAAGCAGGGCTTCGGCCTGCCCTTCGGCGTCTGGGCCAACCGCCACGCCGGCCTCAAGCGGCTGGCCGAGGACTCGCTGCACAGCCTGGGCCGGCGCGGCATCGTGCGCGCCGACTTCATCGACACCCTGCTCACCAAACTGCTGCCCGAACACCCCGGCTACTACGGCGAGATGGTCTGGATTCTGACCATGCTCGAACAGTGGCTGCAGGCCAAAGCGCCGGGCTTCGTCCTGCGCTGAAGCGCGGGAACAAGAGAATTCGGAGACTCCGATGCCGAACGCCCGCGCGCCCGGCGCCATCGCCAACGCAGCTGCGGCTCCGGCGCAGCGCCGCGAAACGGCGTGGCTGGCGGCCATCGTGCTCGTCGGCCTGCTCGCCCGCGTCGCCACCGTCGTCGTGCTCGACATCGCGCCGGTCAGCGACTACGCCGAGTACCGCCAGATGGCGCTCAGCCTCCTGGCCGGCCACGGGCTCGTCGACACGATGGGCAACCGCGCGATGTACAACGCCGGCTATCCACTCTTCGTGCTCGCCCCGGCCTTCGCGCTGTTCGGCCCCGGCCTGCTCGCCGCGCAGCTCGCCAACGCCCTGCTCGGCGCCGCCGGCATCGCCCTCTGCCACGCCGTCGCGCGCGAGGCCGGCGCCGGGCGCGGCGGCCGCCTGCTCGCCGCCGCGTTCTGGGCGGCCTACCTGCCATCCTGGATCTACGCCGAATACCTCGCCAAGGAAAACCTCATGACGCCGCTCATGCTCGGCGTCCTCTGGTGCGCGCTGCGCCTCGCGCGGCAGCCGTCACTGCGCGTCGCCGGCGTCTGCGGCCTGCTCTTCGGCCTGCTCGCGATCACCGGCAACAGCGCGCTGGCGCTCGTCGCCGTCGCCGCCTGCGCGCTCCTGATCGCCCCCGGCGGCGCGCGCCGCAAGCTGCCGCTCGCGGCGGCGGCGCTGCTCACCGCGCTCGCCGTCGCCGCGCCGTGGCTGCTGCGCAATCTCGAAACGGTCGGCGCGCCGGTGCTCAACACCAACGGCGGCTTCAACCTCTACCTGGGCAACAACCCGGCGGCCGACGGCCTCTTCATGTCGATTTCCGACACGCCGCGCGGCGCAAGCTGGGAAGCGCTGCGCCGCCAAGGCGAAGTGCAAGCCTCGCAAACCCTCGGGCGCGAGGCCGCGCAATGGATACGCGAACACCCGGCGGACTTCGCCGCGCTCGCCCTGCGCAAGGCGCTGCTGTTCTGGAGCCCGCCGACGCACGCGGGCAAGGGGCCGGGGTCGGCGCTGGAAACCACGTCGCGCCAAATCTGGCTCGCCCAGTACCTCCTGCTCACCGCCCTCGCCCTAGCCGGCCTCGCCCTGCCGGAAATGCGCACGCGCCAGAGCGCCCTGCTCGCCCTGGCGCTCGCCGCCTACACGGCGGTGCACATGCTCTTCTTCGTGGTTTTCCGCTACCGCGAACCGTTGATGCCGATTCTTTGCATCGTTTCGGCATTGGTTGCCGAGGCGCTGTGGCGGCATAGCTGGCGAGGGACCGCTGAATTACGTTAGCGGCAGTTCATCGGCCGAAGCAGTCCCTCAAGTCAATGCAGCTAACCGGCGGCAATCTGCGAGTGGCTGGCATTCATGTAATCAGAAAAGGGAATCGTGTTCTTGAGCATCCTTCCAGACGGAAGCAATAGTTGAGTGACGAGATGTTTTGAGCAGGGCAGTCCGTTCTTTTCGCGTTCAACTCTGCAAGTTGTTGCATAGTACGCAGCGTGGCTAACCTACCGGCCATGCCACGCATTTCCAGAGCGATCATGAAACCCCCTCGCAAACGCCTCATCAAATCCCTGTTCAAGAACTACATTGAAATGTACGCGTCGCGGGACACTAGGCTGATCGAGCATTTCAGCGGAAACTTCAGTGGTTATACCGGCGGGGGCGACTTCATCGTCGGCGACAAGAGCGAATGGGTGGACATTACCCGGCGGGATTTTGCCCAAGTCCCCCAGCGCATCCGCATCGAAATGCTCGATTTGCTGTTGCGCGATCTGAGCGATCACGTCGTGCTTGCCGCCGGGCTATTCCGCATTCACCTGCCAACGCCGGAAAGCATCTTCTCGAACGAAGCGGTACGCCTGTCCCTGGTATTCGTCCAAGAAGACGGCGACTGGAAAATTGCCCACAGCGGCTACTCCGTGCCCTACTACCTCGTGCAGCAAGGCGAGGTTTTCCCGATCAAGGGCTTGTACGGAGAGAATCAGGCTTTAGCGCTGCTGCTCAAGGAGACTAAACGGGCACTGTCAGAAGCCACGCGCCAGCTGGACTCCTTGCGTCAGGTCACCCATCAGGTTCGCACCTATCTGGAGGCCCACCTGGGGAGTGACCCCGACATCGATACAACGGCCAAGGTGCTGGGTTACTCACGACGCACACTCACCCGGCGGCTCCGTGAAGAAGCGACCAGCTTTCTGCAGATTAAGGACCAACTGCGGCGCTCCCTCGCCCTGCAGTTGCTGATCGCCAACCGGCTGCCGGTCGAAGCCATCGCCGGTCGCGTCGGCTTTGTCGATCTGACGACTTTTCATCGTGCCTTTAAGAAATGGACTGGCACCACGCCGCTGGCCTATCGGCGTTTAACCGCCTGAGTCGGCCCCGGCCTTGAAAGCACTGCGGGCGGGATCCAATGAATATCAGATTGGCCCGAAATGCCAATAAATTGACCCGTAACGCCAAAACTGGCTCGGCTTAAATCGTTATGCTTTCGGCAACTTCTTGACGTTCGCCGGCCGTTCTGCCGGCTCTTTCAGTCTGCCGCCCAAGATACGATGATAAAAACCGCCATTCAAAACCAGCGCCCACAGCGCCATCCGCATTTCTTCCGCAAACCCCTGGCCTTGGCCGTCTCCCTGCTGTTTCTCGGCACAACGCCTGCGGTTGCCCATGCCGACCCCGGGGTCACGGATCTGGACATGAACAGCCTATATTTTCTTTCATCTGCCTACGGCGTCAACGCCGCCGGTGACGTGGCGGTCGGCTATTTCATGACGAGCCTGATGGGCGGCATTTCCCACGCCTTTCGCTGGACCCAGGCTACCGGCATGATCGATCTGGGGACGCTCAGCACGGGTAATGCGGGGAGGTCTGTTGCCTACGGCGTCAGCGCGGCTGGCGACGTGGTGGTCGGTTGGTCCGATATTAATGCCGGCGGGCGGCACGCCTTCCGCTGGACCCAGGCCACTGGCATGATCGATCTGGGAACGATGGCGGCCAACAAAACTGACGGTTCATCAACGGCCTGGGGCGTCAACGCCGACGGCAACGTGGTAGTCGGTGAGGCTCAGCTTGGTGTGTACTCCAGTCGCGCCTTCCGCTGGACGCTCAATTCTGGTAGCGCGACGCAAGGCACGATGACCGACCTGGGCACGCTTCGTACTACGAACGATAACCTTTTTTCTGTTGCCTACGGCGTCAACAAGGCTGGCGACGTGGTGGTCGGTAAGTCCAACACCGATAGCGGGTACGACCACGCCTTCCGCTGGACGCTCAATACCGGCAGCGCGACGCAGGGTACGATGACCGACCTGGGCACGCTGAAGAGCGGCAATGCGGGTGAGTCTTTTGCACAAGGCGTCAACGCCGCCGGCGACGTGGTGGTCGGCCAGTCCCAAACCGATAGCGGGAATACCCATGCCGTGCGTTGGACGTTCAATGACGGCAGTGCTGCCCCAGCCACCAAGACCGACCTGGGGACGCTGAAGAGCGGCAATGCCGGTAACTCTTATGCCTGGGGTGTCAATGCCGCCGGCGACGTGGTGGTCGGCAGTGCCATAGCCGATAGCGGCGACCGCGCCTTCCGCTGGACCGCGGCTACCGGGATGCAAAGCATTGAAGACTGGCTCACCGCCAATGGCGTGACGGTCAACCCTTCCGCACCCAAAACGTCCTCAGCCTACGGTGTGAATGCCGCAGGCGACGTGGTGGTGGGGCGACTCATCAACAGCCACGCCTTCATCGCCACCACGAAAAGCTCAACCACGAAAGGCTTGCTCGATCTGGTCGAGAATCACAAGAGCCTAGCCGGGTCATCCGGCACGCCGGCACGCGCCATGCAGGATGCCAGCCTGGTGATGCATGGCGCCCACAGCAGCCCCATGCGCGGTTTGCTGACTGCCGGCAAGCAAAGCCTCTGGGTTGCGGGCGATTGGGGGCGTAGCGACAATCAGGGCAATGACGGCCATCTTGGCGCAGGTGAAGTTGGTTATGCGCGGGGCATCAACGATCAGGTCATGGTCAAGTTTGCGCTGGGCCGCACATACAGCAGGCAGGACACCCTCTTTGGCGGCAATACCAAAGTGGACGGCACCTACATCATGCCGGAACTCATTGCCAAATTATCCGGCACACCGCTGTATGCGACCGTCAGCGGTTACTACAACTGGAGCGAAACGGATGTGACCCGCGGCTACGACAATGCCGGCAACCGCGAATACGGTCGCGGCAGCGCCGACCTCAGTACCGCAGCGCTGCGCGCCCGACTGGACTGGCTCGATGCTCTCAAGGCGGGTAACACGTCGGTTACTCCGTATACCAGTGTCACTTACATCCGCACCAAGGTGGACGCCTACCGCGAAACCGGCGGGGCGTTCCCGGCCAACTGGAACAGCCGCACCGAAGACTCGACCGAAGCGCGTCTGGGACTGGATGTAGTGCATCACCTAGATGACAAGTTGGATTTGTTGGGCCGTCTGGAAGGGGTGCATCGTTTCAATGACACCGGCGCGACAGCCAGCGGCGATGTCGCCGGTCTGTATGGCTTCAGCCTGCCCGGACAGCATTACAAGCGCGACTGGCTGCGTGCCGCAGTGGGGGTCGAGGGCAGGATCGGCGGCGGCATGGGTTCCTTGATGCTCAACGGCAGCACCCAAGGCAATGCCACCGAATACTGGCTGGCCGCCAGTTACAGAATGGATTTCTAGCGATGACCCACGCCCTGCTCTCCCCTTCAGGACAGGGCGTGAAAAGACGTTCCAACGTGATCCAACGATGGACCGACTTGAAAGGTCTGCAATTCGCCGTAGTGCCGACGTAGCACCCGCTGCATGCCCACGGCAGCTTCGGCCGAATAACTGCCCTTGCCCCTCTCGTCGAAAGGCCCCCCCAAAGCAATACTCCACGCAGGGCGCAGGTTCAACCCTTGCGCAAATTCCCCGCAAGCCGCAAACCGAAGCGCAGACGGCTTCGATCCCAAGGCGTGAAGCGCGGCAGCTGGAAAAGATCGCTCGTCGCATCGGCGGCGCCCCATGCCGTCGATACGGCGGCGTCGAAGCCGAGGTCGCGGACGATGGCGGCGCTTTCCGGGGTGTAGTCGGCGCCCGGTTTCCCGTTCGGGTAGGCAAAGAGGCCGATGCGTTCGTCGAGCAGCTCTTCGAGCCGGCGCTTGCTGCCGGCGATTTCCTGCCGCACCGAATCGGCGTCAAGGCGGGCGAGGATCGGGTGCGAGACGGTGTGCGCACCGATCTGCATGCCGGCGCGGCGCAGCGCGCGCAACTGCGCCGAAGTCAGCATCAGGTCGTCGGCCGGGCGCACGCCGGCGGCGTGCGCGATGCGTTCGGTCAGCGTCAGGCGCACGTCGACCGGCTGGTATTTGAGGCGTCCGATGATCGCCTCGATGGCCGCGCGCTTCTCGTCCGCCGTGCCGACCGGGAAACGCTTCGCGCCCACTCCCAGCAAATCTTCCAGTTCGTCGAGCGCGAGCTGCGGCTGCGCGCAGTGGCGCACCGCTTCGATCACCGTGTCGTTCCACATGCGGCCGCCGTCAAGGAAGCCGGTGGCGACGAAGAAGGTGGCGGGCAGCCCGTGCCGCTGCAGGAGCGGCAGCGCGACGGTGCAGTTGTCGGCGTAGCCGTCGTCGAAGGTGATCGCGGCGGCGCGCGCCGGCAGGCGCCCTTCGCGCAGGCGGACGATCGCCTCGTCGAGCGGCAGCACGTTGCACCACGCACGCAGCCAGCCGAGCATGCGGTCGAACCAGGCGGCGTCGGCCTCGCCGGGGAAAATAGTGTCGGGGCGCGGCAGCACGCGGTGGAAGATCAGTATCGACAGGCGCGCCGACGGGCCGGCGGGCGACAGGCGGGAAAACAGCAGGCGGTTCAGCATCGCGTCACGCTCCGTCCCGTGCGCCGCTTTGCGCAGCGCTGCGAGCCGCATCCGGCCCGCCGTCCGCCGCGCCGGGCCGGCAGCGCGTGGCGCCGTCCGGGAACAGCAGGCGGTAGGCTTCGTCGGCGCCGACCGCGTGCCCGAGGCGGTTCCAGTGGCGGTCGAGCGGCCAGTAGTCGAATTTCAGCCCGTCGCGCGCGTAGCGCTCGCGGAACACCGGGTCGAGGTCGCTGACGCCGAAGCCGAGGCGGCGCGCCTGTTCGATCAGGTACTGGCGGGATGCCGGCAGGTCCTTCGGCGGCGCGGCGGCGTTGTGCCGGTAGATCGCGTAGCGGTCGGTATCGACCAGCAGGACGATGCACTGCGGCGGCAGCCCGAGGCCGCCCGGCAGTTCGGCGAGGAACCAGTCGGCGACGCGGCGCTGCAGGTCGCCGTCCTGCACGGCACGGCCGCCGGCCGCCGGCGGCGCGGCGTGCGCCGCCGACGACTTGAACAGGCCGTCGAGCGAGAAATGCAGGTTGGCCTGCAGGTAGCGGTACAGCGCGCTGTCGCCGACCGCCTTGCGCAGCTTCTTCTGCAGCGATTCGCCCTGCATCGGCAGGTAGCGCAGGCGCAGGGCGCCGCCGTCGGACGCGAGGTAGTAGTTGCCGAGGCGCGGCGAGAGGCTTTCGGCGAGGTCGCCGTCGGTGATCAGGAAGACCGCCGCCGCCGGCCTGAATTCGTCGCGCGCGAGGCGCGAGAGCGCCAGGTAGTCGCTCGCCGAGAGGCCGCTGACGCCCAGCCCGTAGACCGCGCTGGGCGCGCCAAGGCGCCGGCCGAGCTGGCCTTGCAGGGTGTCGGCGTAGTCGTTCATCAGCGACTCGACGTAGCTGTCGCCGATCACCAGCAGCGGGCGGCTGTCGCGGCGGTAGTCGAAGGGCGCGATGTGCCCGTAGTTGTTGGTCGTACCGCGATGCGCGTTGAGCATCGCCCAGCTCGTCGAATAGGCGTAGGGCAGGTGCGCCTCGAAATTCTGCAGCGGCCAGCGCTCGAACTGCGGCGTGCGGTAGAGGCCCATCGACACCGGCAGCAGGCGCAGAACGCCCTCGCAGGCGGCGAGGACGGCCAGCCCGCCGAGCAGCAGCCAGATCAGTCGGGAAAGTGCCGTGCGCATCGTCGTTCAGAAGTTGAAGTAGATGAATTCGGAAATGCCGTGCGAGGCGCTGATCGCCGCCAGCAGGAAGACGCACGCCGTCATCCCGCCCAGCGACAGCCAGCCCCAGCGCTCGCGCCGCGCGGGCGCGGCGACGCGCGCCCGTACTAGGCCGTCCAGGCGGCCCATCAGCGTCTGCGAGTTCGGGCAGGTCCACACGACGAGCAGCAGGACGGCGATCCAGCCGAGCTGGCGCAGCCCGCCGAAGGCTTCGAGCGGCGCGAAGGGTACCGCCAGCGCCGCTGCCCACGGCAGCGCCTGCCACTCGACCGGCAGCGCGACGCCGTTGACTCCGGCCATGCCGTCCAGGACGCGCAGCGCGGCGTCGAAGGACGTCGCGCGGAAGAAGACCCAGGCCAGCGCGACGCAGAGGAAGGTGAGCGCCGCCGCGCACAGGCGGCCGGCCGGCGTGGAGCGCGCGAGGTCGTGGCCGAGGCGCGCGCGCAGCGCCTGCCAGAGATGATTGACGACCAGATAGGCGCCGTGCAGCCCGCCCCAGACGAAGAAGGTCCAGCCCGCGCCGTGCCACAGGCCGCCGAGCAGCATCGTGAGCATGAGGTTGGCGTAGCGCCGCAGGGTTCCGTGGCGGTTGCCGCCCAGCGCGATGTACAGGTAGTCGCGCAGGAAGCGCGAAAGCGTCATGTGCCAGCGCCGCCAGAACTCGACGATGCTGGTCGCCTTGTACGGCGAATTGAAGTTGAGCGGCAGGTCCACGTTGAACATCTTGGACAGGCCGATGGCCATGTCGGAATAGCCGGAAAAGTCGAAGTAGAGCTGCAGCGTGTAGGCCAGCACGCCGCCCCAGGCCTCGATCAGCGTCAGCGCGTAGGCCGGGTCCGACTCGAAGACCGGCGACACGAAGGGCTGGATGCCGTCGGCGAGGACGACCTTCTTGAACAGGCCGATCAGGAAGAAGCCCATGCCGAGCAGGAAGTTGTCGAGGCGGAAGCGGTAGGTTTCGGCGCGCGCGAACTGCGGCATCATTTCCGCGTGGTGCAGGACGGGGCCGGCGATCAGGTGCGGGAAGTAGGCGACGAACAGGATGTAGGGAACGATCCGCGATTCGCGCACCTTGCCCTGGTAGGTATCGACGAGGAAGGCGATCTGCGTGAAGGTGAAGAAGGAGATGCCGATGGGCAGGACGATGGGCGCCAGATGCCACTGGCTGCCGGCCGCCGCGTTGAGCGATTCGACGAAGAAGTTGGCGTACTTGAAGTAGCCGAGCGCGCCGAGATTGGCGGCCAGCGCCAGGACCAGCACGCGCTTCGCCGCGCGCATGCGCGACGCGCCGCGGCAGCGCAGGATGAGGTGGCCGGCGGCGAAGTTGACGGCGATCGACGCCAGCAGCAGCAGGACGTAGCGCGGGCTCCAGTAGCCGTAGAAGAAGATCGAGACGAGCGCGAGCCAGGCCGCCGCCGTGCGCAGGCAGCGGTAGCCGGAGAGCGCGAAGAAGACGCCGAGCGTGACCGGCAGGAAGAAGAAGAGGAATTCGTAGGAGTTGAACAGCACGCTCGTCGGATATCCGCAAGAATCGAAGAGAAAAACGGCGCGCTCACGCCCGGCCGCGCGCCGCCGCCACCGCTCCGGTTTTTCCGCCCGTTGCCGCACCGCCCGGCGCACTGCCCGTCGAAGCGGGCGCCGCTGCCGGCGGAGTCGCGTCGGGCGTACCGGCCCCGCCCGGCGCCCGCGCCTCGGTGACGAGGCGATGAACCACCATCAGCGCGATGATTTCGTAGTACTGCAGCTCCCAGTAGGCGATGTTGACGAAGGCGCCGCCGACCGCGAAGCCGATCAGGCTGACCTGGATCGCCCGCGCCATCTGAATCGCCCACACGCAGTCGGGGCGCCCCTGGCTCGCCGCGATCACCCGGCGCGCCGTCATCCAGGCGGTGAAGCCGAGCGCCAGGAAGAGCGCCAGCCCGACGTAGCCGTGCTCGCCGAGCATCTGGAAATAGACGCTGTGCGCCGAGTGCAGATCCTCAGGGACCGGCGCGTACATGGCGAAGGTCTTCGGCGTGTACAGCTCGAAGCCGCCGCCGACCAGCGGCCGCGCGTTCGCGACGTTGATCGCCATGCGCCAGGAATTCAGCCGGCCCTGCGCGGACGCGTCCTGCTCGTAGGTCTGGATGCTCTCCATCCGCTCCGTCCAGCTCTGCGGCATGAAGCCGATGGCGATCGGCAGCACGGCGATCATCAGCAGCCCGAAGAGCAGCTTCTTCTGGCTCTTCAGCCAGAGGAAGAGCGCCATCGCCACGACGGCGAGGAAGGCGCCGCGCGAATGCGTGCCGAGCACGGCCATGCCGCTGAGCAGCATGGCGCCGAGCAGGCCGAGGCGCACCCAGGTCGAGGCGGACACCGCGCGCAGGTAGTACATCAGCGGGATGACCATGACCAGCGCCACCGAGATCGCGTTGTTGTCGGACAGGAAGCCGCCGCCGGGCGGACCGTAGACGCGCATTTCGCCGCCGGTGAGGATGGTGAACAGCCCGCCCTTGACGCCGAACAGGCCGACCGAGACGACCAGCACCCAGAGCAGCCACTCGATCTGCTTGCGCGAATTGAGCAGCGAGGCGCTGACGAGGACGAAGAAGAAGACCTTCATCACCTCGACCCAGCGCGCGAAACCCGCCTCGTGCTCGAAGGCGAAGATGTAGCTGACGCACATCCACAACGGCATCAGGAAGAGCAGCACGGTGATCCCGCTGATCGGCAGCTTGACCTGATCGCGCGAGACGAGCAGGCCGACGAGGGTGCTCACGGCGACGATCGCGGCGAATGGAAAGTCGTAGGCGAAGCCGAAGGCCATGCGGTGCGGCGTCATGACGCTGATCCACAGGAAGAGCAGGACGCCGATCCACGGGCGCCGGAAGACGAAGGGCAGCAGCCCGAAGACCACCAGCGAAAGGGCGATGTCCCTCATCGCGCCTCCCCGCCGGATTGCGGCACGCCGGGTGCGCCGGGTGCATCCGATGCGTCCGGCACGCCGCTCGCGGCGCCGGCGGCTTCCCGGCGGCCGGCGAGCGCTTCCGAAAACAGCGCGAGCTGCCCCTGCGTGGTTTCCGCCCAGCCGAAGCCCTCGGCGTAGCGGCGCACCGCCGCGCGGTCGATGCCGGCGCGCCGCAGGTCGGCGAGCGCGGTGGCGAAGGCCGCCGCCGACGGCGCCGGCGACGCGGGGACGAGGCGCCCGGCGACCGGCGCGGCGACCGCCTCGGGTACGCCGCCGACCGCCGTGGCGACGACCGGCGTGCCGCAGGCCATCGCCTCGAGCAGCACGTTGGGCCAGCCTTCGCGGCTCGACGCGAGGATCAGGACGTCGGCCGCGCTGTAGTAGGCCGGCAGGCGCTCCTGCGCGACCGCCCCGGCGAAGACGACGCGCGACGCGACGCCGAGGCGCTGCGCGAGCGCGGCGAGCGCCGCCCGCTCCGGGCCGTCGCCGACGATCGCCAGGCGCGTGTCGGGTCCGACTCCCCGCTCCCCACCCGCCCCGGCCGGCAGCGCGAGCAGTTCGATGGCGAGGTGGTGGCCCTTGTTCTCGACGAGGTTGCCGACCGAAAGCAGCGTCGGCGCCGCCGGCCAGCCGAGTTCGGCGCGCGCGCTAGCGGGCGGCAGCGGCGCGAAGCGCGCGAGGTCGACGCCGTTGCGCAGCACGCGCAGCTTGGCGCGCTCGGCGCCGATGCCGGCCAGCGCGTCGCGCAGCGCGCCGGAAACGCAGATCGACGCGGCCGCGCGCCCGGCGGCCCAGCGCATCAGGCGGCGCGGCACGGCGTGGCGGGCGATCAGGTTGATGTCCGAGCCGCGCGCGGTGACGACGAAGGGCTTGCCGAGGTGGCGCGCGAGCAGCGCCGCCGCGACGCCGTCCGGGTAGTAGTAGTGGGCGTCGATCAGGTCGAAGTCGAAGCCCTCGCGCTGCAGCCGGCGGATCGCCGGCAGCGCGCCGGCGGCCAGCGCGAAGGGGGCGATCTGCATGCCGACTTTCGGCGGCAGGAAGTAGCGCGGATGGCGCACCTCGATGCCGTGCCGCATTTCGCGCGCCGGCGTCGCGGCCAGCCGCGCGTAGTCGCCGAAGCGCGGGTGCGTCGAGCAGAACCACGGCACCGGCGCCACTACGCGCGTCTCGACCGCGCCGCTCTTGAGCAGTTCGCGCAAGCGCGTCTCGACGAAGATGCCGTGCCCCGGCCGCGCGCCGCTCGGATAGAGCGTCGAGAAGAGCAGCGTGCGGATGGGCGCGGCGGACGAACTCATGCGAAGCGCCTTTCCGCCGCCGGCTCGCCGAGCAGGCCGCCGTAAACGTCGTGGTAGCGGGCGACGCTGGCGGCCCAGTTGCGCTCCTGCTCGACGAAGCGCCGCCCGGCCAGGCGCAGCTCCGGCCAGTACTCGCGCTTGGCGAGCAGTTGCACGATGGTTTCGGCCAGCGAATCGGCGCTGCCGGCGCGGAACAGCATGCCGGTTTCGCCGTCGCGGATCAGTTCGCGGTGGCCGCCGACGTCCGAGGCGACGAGCAGCCGCCCCTGCGCCATCGCTTCGAGCGGCTTGAGCGGCGTCACCAGTTCGGTCAGGCGCATCGAATGGCGCGGATAGGCCAGCACGTCGATCAGGTCGTAGTAGCGCTGCACCTCGGCGTGCGGCACGCGGCCGGTGAATACCACCGAACTCTCCAGCCCGAGGCGCGCCGCCTGCTCGCGCAGCGCCTGCTCCTGCGGGCCGCCGCCGACCAGCAGCAGGCGCACGTCGGGCAGCGTGCGCACGATCCGGGGCAGCGCATCGAGCAGCAGGTCCAGCCCCTCGTAGGCGTAGAAGGAGCCGATGAAGCCGACCACCGTGCAACCGGCGAGGCCGAGTTCGGCCTTGAGCGCCTCGTCCGGCGTGCCGCCGGGGTCGAAAGCCTCGATATCGACGGCGTTCGGGATCACGGTGACGCGTTCGGCCGGCACGCCGCGCCCGACGATGTCGCTGCGCAGCCCCTCGCAGATCGTCGTCACATGATCGGCGCGCTTCAGCGCCCAGGTTTCCAGGCTGCGCGTCAGGCGGTAGCGCGCGCTGCCCTCGTGCGTGGTGCCGTGGTCGACCGCCGCGTCCTCCCAGAAGGCGCGCACTTCGTAGACCACCGGCAGGCCGAGGCGGCGCCCGACGCGCAGGGCCGGGATGGCGTTGAGCACCGGCGAATGCGCGTGCAGCACGTTGGGCCGCAGGTCCTGCGCCACCTCGTACAGGCGCTGCTCGACCTGCCGCATCAACGCCAGCTGGCCGAGCAGCGGCCAGCCCGCCGTCGCGCCGGCGGCCGCCGCCGTGCGGTAGAAATGCCAGCCGTCGACGTCCTCTTCGGCCAGCGCGCAGCCGACGTGCTTGGGCGTCGTCAGGTGGAAGGTCTCCCAGCCGAGCTTGCGCTGCTCGCGCAGGATCGAGAGCGTGCGGAAGGTGTAGCCGCTGTGCAGCGGGATCGAATGATCGAGAACGTGGAGGATGCGGGGCGTCATGGGAGGGCGATGACCGGCGAATGGGGAGGGGCGTCGCTCGACGATCCGGCGGACGGCTTGGCGGCGCTTTCGGCGGACGACCCGGAACCCTCCCGCATGGTCGCCTCCGGCGCCGCGTCGAGAACCTGGCGCAGGAAGGCCTCGAACATCAGCAGGGCCCACAGCGGCGCGCTGTAGTCGCGGGCGCCGGACTGGTGGGCGTCGACCAGATGCGCCAGGTAATCGGCGTCGAAGCAGCCGGTGGCGGCCAGGCGCGGGCCGAGCACCGCCTGGCGCACGCGCTCGCGCAGCGGGCCGCGGAACCAGCGCGCGAGCGGCACGGCGAAGCCCATTTTCGGGCGGTACAGGATGTCCTGCGGCAATTGCGGCTCCATCGCCTTCTTCAGCAGGTATTTGCCCTCCTGCCCGCGGATCTTCAGCGACGACGGCAGCGTCGCCAGCCACTCGACGAGTTCGTGGTCCATCAGCGGCTCGCGCACTTCGAGCGAGTGCGCCATGCTCGCGCGGTCGACCTTGGTGTTGATGTCGCCGACCAGATAGGTCTTCAGGTCGAGGTACTGGATCAGCGCCAGCGGATCGTCGGTGCCGGCGCGCGCGGCGTGGCGCTCGAACACTTCGCGCGCGCTGTAGCCGGCGATCTCGCGCCGGAAGCGCGGGCTGAACAGGCGCGCGCGCATCGGGTCGCGCAACAGCGAGACGGTGTGGAAATAGGCGTCCACCGAACCGCGCGCCATGCCTTCGAAAGTCGTCTTGGCGCGCAGCACGCGCGGCGCCCAGTCGGCCTTCGGATAGACGCGCCCGAGCAGGCCGAACAGCGGCCGGCGCACGGCGAACGGCAGCGTCGAGCGCATGCGCTCCTCCATCAGGTGCAGGCGGTAGCGGCGGTAGCCGCCGAAGCTCTCGTCGCCGCCGTCGCCGGACAGAGCGACGGTGACGTGCTTGCGCGCGAGCTGGCAGACGCGGTAGGTGGGGATCGCCGAGCTGTCGGCGTAGGGTTCGTCGTAGAGGCGGGCGAGCGTGTCGATCAGGTCGAAGTCGTCGCTCTGCACGGTCTCGACGTGGTGCCGGGTGCGGTAGCGCTCGGCGACCGTGCGCGCGAACGCGGCTTCGTCGAAGGCCGGGTCGTCGAAGGCGATCGAGCAGGTGTTCACAGGATCGGCGGAAAGCCCGGCCATCGTCGCGACCACCGCGCTCGAATCGACGCCGCCGGAGAGGAAGGCGCCGAGCGGCACGTCGGCGATCATGCGCAGGCGGACCGACTCGCGCAGCTTTTCCTGCAGCCCGGCGCAGGCGTCGTCGAGTCCCAGCGGATTGTCCAGCGAGAAGCGCACGTCCCAGTATTCGCGCGGCTCGCCGGGCGGCCGCCCGCGTTCGAGCAGCAGCGTGTGCGCCGGCGGCAGCTTCTTCGCCCCGCGGAAGATGGTGCGGGGCTCGGCAACGTAGCCGAGCGCGAAATACTCCTCGACGGCGAGCGGGTCGAGGTCGCGCGCGAGGCCGCCGTGCGCGAGCAGCGCCTTGAGTTCGGAGCCGAACAGGAAGCTGCCGTCGGGCAGCAGCGCGTAGAACAGCGGCTTGACCGCCAGCCGGTCGCGCGCGAGGAACAGCGTCTCCCGGTTGCGATCCCAGAGGGCGAAGGCGAACATGCCGCGAAAGCGCGTCACGCAGGCCTCGCCCCAGGCCTCCCAGGCATGCACGATGACCTCGGTGTCGCTGCGCGTGTGGAAGACGTGGCCGAGCGCCTGCAGTTCGGGGATCAGTTCCCGGTAGTTGTAGATTTCGCCGTTGAACACGACGCAGACGCTGCCGTCCTCGTTGTAGAGCGGCTGCTGGCCGGTCGACAGGTCGATGATCGAGAGGCGGCGGTGGCCGAGGCCGAGGCCGGGTTCGACGTGCACGCCGCCCTCGTCCGGGCCCCGATGGTGCTGCGCCTCGTTCATGCGCGCGAGCGCCGCGCGGTCGATGTCGCGCCTGCCGCGGGTGTCGAAGATGCCGGTAATGCCGCACATATAGCTTGTCCGCTCCGCCTGTTGGTGACGCGTTCGTGATGCCTTCGTGTGTCCTTTCGCGGCAGCGCGGCGCGCCGGCCTTGCCGCTCGTGCGCTATCTCCCGCTATCGACTGTCTTCGCCCGTCTGCCGCCGCGCCCCGCTCCCGTTCCACCTGCCGCGCTCCGCCGCCGCGCCGAGCAGTTCGTCGTACAGCGTCCGGTAGCGCCGCTCCATCGCCTCCAGGCTGAAGCGCCGCTCGGCCGCCGCCCGTCCGGCGCGTCCCTGCTCGCGCGCCGCCTCGGGCGCCGACGCCTGGCGCACGATGGCCCGCGCCATCGCCTCGACGTCGGCCGCCGGGACCAGCGCGCCGAAGCGTGCGCCGGGCGCCTCCGCCGCCGGCGACTCGCCGGGTCTTTCCGGCGCCAACGACTTGCCGAATCCTTCCGGCGTCAACAACTCGCCGTTGCCGCCGACCGCCGTGGCGATCACCGGCAGACCGCTCGCCATCGCTTCGAGGATCGTGTTCGAGATCCCCTCGGCCAGCGACGGCAGGACGAAACCGTCCAGCCCGCGCAGCACGTCGGCGACGTCGTCGCGCTCGCCGGGCAGCCAGGCCAGATGCGCGACGCCGGCCGCTTCGAGCAGCGCCTGCGCCTGTCCGCGCAGCGGGCCGTCGCCGATCATCGCCAGGCGCAGGCGCGCGCGCAGCGCCGGCGCCAGCTCCAGCGCCCGGATGAAGGCGCGCGCCAGCAGCGTCTGGTCCTTCACCGCCTGCATGCGCCCGACCGTGCCGATCAGCCAGCAATCCTCCCCGGCGAAGGGGCAGCCGGGAATCGGCTGGCGCGCACCGGCCGGCCGGAAGCGCCGCACATCGACGCCGTTGTAGATCTGCGCGACCCGGGCCGCCGGCAAGCCGACCCGCTGCGTCAGATAATCTTCGAGGTCGCGCGAGAGCGCTATGTAATGCGTCACGAAAGGGCGATAAATCCGGCGTACCCACTGGTATTTGCGATTCGATCCGTCGAGGTCGTCGACGTCGCGCCCGTGCTCGCCGTGGATGCGCACCGGGACGCCCGCCGCCCAGGCCGGTACGCTTACTTCGAGCGCCGCCAGATTGCGCGTGTGCACGATCGCCGGGCGCAGCCGGCGGAACAGCCGGAACAGGCGCGGATAGAGATGCACGGCGTGCCCCGGCGGCTTGTCGAGGGCGATCAGCTCAACGTCGTCGCGCGCGATGCGGCGGGAAAAATCGGTGATCCCGGTGAGCGAAACGACGGCATGGCGGTAGGCCTCGCGCGGCATCCGGTTGATCAGATTGACGACGCCGTTCTCCAGCCCGCCGACGTCGAAGCGGTAGAGCACATGCACGACCAGCGGGCGCGGGTCGCTGCTGCCGACGGTGGCGGGCGTCATCGCCGGCCTCTCACGGCGTCGCGGCGGTCCGCCGCAGCGCCGCCTCGATGGCCGGCGCGGCGGCGCGGGCGAAGGCGGCGAGCGCTGCGGGGCCGGACGACTCGGACGCAGCGGAGGGGACGGAGGGGGCGGCTGAAGCGGCGGCATCTTCCGCCGCGCCCGGCGCGTAGAGGATGACCACCGCCGAATCGTCGCCGCGCCCGGCGAGGCGGGCCAGCGCGGTATAGACCTTGGCCAGCGCATCGCTCGCCGTCAGCCGGCCGCCCACCCAGTACCACTGCCAGACCGCGAGGCGCCGCCGGTCGGGCCCGCGCAGCAGCGCCGTGCGCACGACGAGCGGCTGCTCGCCGACGAAGACCGTGCGCTGGCCGCCGGCGAGGCGCATCCAGAAGAGATCGCTGCTCTTGACGAGGGCATTCTCGGAGCTGACGAGCTTGCGGCTGTCGTCCTGCCGACGGTAGTAGCCGATGAAGACGCCGACCTCGCCCCGGTCGGACGCGAAGCCCTCGTTCAGGCTGGCCGCCGGATTGTCGAAGCGCGGCCGCCAGTCGCTCGGGGGCGCCGGCATGGCCTGCCAGCCGGGAATGTCCCCGAGCGCGGCGAGCCGGACATCGGCCGCTGCCTCGGTGGCGCCGCCTCCTTCGATCCGCCCTTCGGCGAGCGGCCACAGGAGCGCCAGCGCCATCACGGCGCAGGCCGCCCACGGCGCGCCGGAAGCGCCGAACGAAGGCGCGGCGACGGACGCCGGCGCGGGCGGCTGCGGCGCGGCCGGCGGCACCAGATCCTCGCGCCAGCGCGCGCCGATCCAGAACATGGCGAGGATCACCAGACCGAAGAACAGCCAGCCGTAGATCAGGTGGTCGACGCCGGCCGCGAGCTTGTTGCCGGACAGGTGGCCGAGCATGACGATGAGGTAGGCGCGCAGCCAGTTGGCGACCACCGGCACGAGCAGCGAGACGCCGACGAAGAGCAGGCGGCGGCCGAGCGAGCGGTAGCTGAGGTAGGCGAAGAGCGTGCCGACGGTCAGCGAGGCGATCACGTAGCGCACGCCGCTGCAGGCCTCGACGACCGACCAGTGGCCGGAGGGAATGACGAAATTGAGCCCTTCGCGATAGACCGGGACGCCGGACAGGCGCAGCCCGAGCACGGTGAACTGCGCCGTCCATTCCATCAGCTGCGGCATGGCGAACTCGCCGAAGGGCACGGCGAAGAACAGGAAGGCGAGCGGAAAGGCAAGCGCGCGCGCCACGCGCAGGCCGAGCACGGCGGGCACGGCGAGAACCAGCAGCGCGGTGAAGGCGAACTGCGCGACGACGTTGACCGCCGCCAGCTCGCCGAGCAGCCAGGCAAAGCCGGCACCGGCGAAGGGCAGCAGCAGCCAGGGCGACGGCTGCGGCGTCAGCGCCGCGAGGCGGGTGCGGTCGCGCCAGATCAGCCAGAGCACGATGGGCGGCACGATGAAGCCGTGCGCGAAGGTTTCCGAGCGCGCCCAGATGCCGACCATGCCGAGCGCCGTCGCGCGGTAGCAGACGACGATCCAGACGAGCGCGAGCAGCAGCGCCGGCAGGGTCCGGCGCCAGGCGGCCGCTGCAGTGGGAACGGCGGCGGCGCCGGGCGACGCGAGGGTGTGCTGCAGGTTGTGGTCGTTCATCGCCCGGCCTCGGCGGCCGCAACCTCGGTTGCGGTCGCCTTGGTGCCAAGGATCGCGGCGGCGCTTTCCGTCGCTGCCGCCCCTGTGTCCGCTGTGTCCGCCGTGCCCGCCACTTCCGCGTGCGGATGCGCCGCCGCACCCGGGCAGTCGGCACCCGCCGCGGCGTCATCGAGGTAGGCATCGATGCGCGCGAGATGGGCGTCCCAGCTGTAGCGCGCGAGCACCCGCGCGCGCGCCGCCTGCCCGATCTCGGCGGCGCGCTGCGGCGCGGCGAGCAGCGCCGCGATCTCGCGCACGTAGTCGTCGGCCGTCGCGGCGCTCAGGAAATCGCGGCCGACGACGGCGTCGACGGCGCCGGCGCATTCCTGCGAGGCGATCACCGGCCGCGCCGCGGCCATCGCTTCGAGCACCTTGTTCTGGATGCCGCGCGCGACGCGCAGCGGTGCCACGACGACGGCCGCGTGCCGTAGGTAGGGGCGCACGTCGGGCACCGTCCCGCTCACCGCGACGTGCGCGCCGGCGAGCGCCTGCACGGCCGGCGTGGGGCTGCGCCCGACGATGTGGAAGCGCACGGCGGGCAGCGCCTGCAGCAGGCGCGGCATGACTTCGGCGGCGAACCAGGCGACCGCGTCGATGTTCGGCCAGTAGTCCATCGCGCCGGTGAACACCAGCGGCAGTTCGCCGGCGGCGAAGGGCGACGGCAGATCGTGCTCTGGCGAGAAGAAGTCGGCGTCGACGCCGTTGCACATGGCCTCGACGCGCCCGGCGCACTCCGGCGCGCGCGCGAGGAAGAGCGCGCATTCCTGCTCGGTGACGAAGAAGGAGCGCGCCGCCCGGGTCGCCACCGCGCGCTCGTAGGCGAGCAGGCGCTCGCCCTCGCGCCGGTACAGCCAGGACATCGGCCAGCGGTGCTGGGCGGCGTACTGCGTCCATTTGGCCGAATCGACGTCGACGAAATCGACCAGCTCGACCGGCGGGCGCGGCCCCGCCCTGCCCCGCAGGTACTGCGCCATCGCCGACGAGAAGACGACGGCGGCGTCGATCTTCTGCGTGCGCAGCGTCGCTTCGACCCAGTTCTGCAGCCCGCCGTTGCGGTAGTAGGGCAGGGTCAGCGCCTCGCCGGCGAGCAGGCCCGTGAGGCTGCGCAGGCGCGCCGTGCGCGGCGCCAGACGGGCGACGTGCAGGTCGGCGCAGAGCGGGCGCAGCACCTCCAGGTAGGCGTCGAGATTGGCTTCGTCCTGCGCGTCGTCGACGAAGGTTCCGAGAAAGACGCGATGCCCGCGCGCCAGGTGGCGCAGCAGGTGGAAGGAGCGCACCTTGTCGCCCTTGTTCGGCGGATAGGGCAGGCGGTGCACGAGGTAGAGAAGATTGCTCACGATGCCCTCACGCGAGATTGCGCACGATGAAGGGGCCGATCCGGTTGGCCAGCGCGCGCGGCATGCGCCGCCAGGCCTCGATGAACAGGCGGTACTTGGCGTTCGCGGGATTGTTCTGCGGAATCGCGGCGCGCTTGTAGAGGCGGTATTCGTAGTGCAGCGGCTGCGGCTCGAAGCCCCAGTTCTTCTTGAACGCGTAGGAGCCGGTGCCGCGCTTGCTGCGCCCGTAGTCGAAGACGCGCAGGCCGCGCTCGCAGGCGCGGCGCATCAGCTCCCAGTACTTGAAGTCGTTGGCCGCCAGCTCGCGCGCCGAAAGGTCGTCGCCGGCGTAGTACGGCAGCACCTCGTCGCGGAAGTAGAAGCTGAGCACGCTGGAGAGCGGCCGGCCGGCGCCGTCCTCGACGGTGAGCACTTCGCAGTCGGCGCCGAACACCTCGCGCAGCGCGGCGAAGTAGCGCTTCGGCATGGCCGGCGTGCCGTGGCGGTGCACGTTGTCGGCGTAGAGTTCGAAGAAGCGCTCGACGTCCGCGTCGAGCATGCTGCGCAGGCCGTTCTTCTGGCCCTTGCGCACCATCGCGCGCTGCTTGCGCGGAATCGCCAGCAGGTTGGCCTCGACCTCGGGCAGCAGGGTCTTGCGGAAGCTGACGTAGAGGTCCTGCGTCGGCCAGTCGGGATGGCGCGCCTCGACGTTGCGCAGTTCGAGATGGTCGACGCCGAGCCGGCGGGCGATCGCCTGCGCCTCGTCCTCGAGCGCCGCGGCGACCGCTTCGTCGCGCGCCGCGACGCCGCCGTAGACGGCGAAGGGCAGCGCGACGAGCGCGTTGCCGAACAGGAGGCTCTTCACGTGCGCGAGCGGCAGTACGCCCTCGATGGCGCCGCCGCGCTCGGCGTAGAGGAAGTAGGTCGGGTGGCGGAACACCTCGCCGACGATTTTCTGCCAGCCGGCGCGATGAAAGAAGGTCGCTCCCGGGCAGGACTGCACGAAGGCGTCCCAGCGTTCTGCGGCGGCCGAGTTGGCGGCCGACTCGCCGGGCGGCAGGCGGCCGATGGCGAGGCGCACGCAGCCTCCGGAAGCGTCGGCGCAGATTTCTTGCGGGCTCATTTTCATGATGCGCGGGGCGCCGGCGCGGTTTCGCCGGCGAGAAAGATGTCGTCCATCCGCCCCCAGGAAAAATCGTCCAGCAGGCGCTGCAGGCGGCCGTCCATATGCTGCAGGTTGAGGTAGTGGCGGAAGCGGGTCTTGGCGTCGATACCGGCGATGCGCGGTTGCCCGGCGTCGATTTCCCAAGGGTGGAAATAGAAGATCGCCGACTGCCGGTCGACCTCGTTGATCCGCCGCAGCAGCCAGCGCGAGAGCGGATACGGCATCAGGCGGAAGTAGCCGCCGCCGCTCGCCGGCCAGTTGCGCGCGAAGAGGCGCGCCGTGCTCACCGGCACTTCGAGCAGCCCGTCGCGCACGCGATGCGCGAAGCGCGGCGCGTCGGGCATGCCGTAGTGGTCGTGGCGGATCGGGTAGATGCTCGAACTGTAGCGGTAGCCGGCGCGTTCGAGGCAGTCGAAGGCCCACAGGTTGCCGGCGCCGATCGAGAAGCTCGGCGCCCGGTAACCCTTCACCTCCTGCCCGGAAATATCTTCGAGCAAGCGCTTGGCCGAGCCGATGTCGTCCAGGAAGGCGGCCGCGTCGAGGTCGCTCGCGCGCTGGTGGCCGTAGCCGTGGCTGGCCAGCTCGTGACCGCCGTCGACGATGCGGCGGACGAGATGCGGGTAGCGTTCGGCGATCCAGCCGAGCGTGAAGAAGGTGGCTTTCGCCCGCCGCTCGTCGAGCAGTTCCAGGATGCGCCCGACGTTGCGCTCGACGCGGCAGTCGCGCGTCTCCCACTGGTCGCGTGGGATGTAGGGCGCGAAGGCCGAGACCTGGAAGTAGTCTTCGACGTCGATCGTCAAGGCGTTGGTGGGGGTCCGGGCCGCTATCGACATCGCGCGCTCGCCGGCTCAGTGCGACTGCAGGTGGCGCTGGATCAGCCAGCGCGCCAGATCGGCGGCGATGCGCTCGGCGGCGCGGCCGTCCCAGAATTCGGGAACGCGGCCCGACTTGCCGGTGCCGGCGACGATTGCGTCGACGCCGCGCAGAATCGCCGCGCGGTCGCGCCCGACCAGCGTATTGGTGCCGTGCTCGACGGTGATCGGACGCTCGGTGTTGTCGCGAAGGGTCAGGCACGGCACGCCGAGCGCCGTCGTCTCTTCCTGCAGGCCGCCGGAGTCGGTGAGCACGAGGCGCGCGTCGGCCATCAGGCCGAGCATTTCGAGATAGCCCTGCGGCGGCAGGAGCGCGATGCGCGGGCTGGCGAGCAGTTCGCCGAGGCCGAAACGCTCGACGTTGGCGCGCGTGCGCGGATGCAGGGCGAAGACCAGCGGCAGGCGCGCGGCGGCCTCGCGCAGGACGCCGAGCAGCATGCGCAGCGTTTCCGGCCGGTCGACGTTGGACGGCCGATGCAGGGTGACGACGCCGTAGCCGGCGCCGTCGCGCAGGACCTCGGGACTGACGCCGGCGGCCGCCAGCGTGTGCTCGGGAGAATGCGCGAACTCGCGGTTGGCGAGCAGCGAATCGATCATCACGTTGCCGACGAAACACACGCGCTCGCCGGCGACACCCTCGCGTTGCAGGTTGGCGAGGGCGCTGCGCTCGGTGGTGTAGAGCCGGTCGGCGATCTGGTCGGTGAGCACGCGGTTGATTTCCTCGGGCATCGCGCGGTCGTAGCTGCGCAGACCGGCCTCGACGTGCACGACGGGAACGCCCTTCTTGACGCCGACCAGCGTGCACGCGAGCGTCGAGTTGACGTCGCCGACGACGAGCACGCAGGACGGGCGGTGCGTATCGAGCACGGGCTCGAAGCGGCGCATCACCTCGGCCGTCTGCACGGCGTGCGAGCCGGAGCCGACTTCGAGGTTGATGTCGGGCTGCGGCAGGCGCAGATCGACGAACAGGCGGTCGTTCATGTCCTTGTCGTAGTGCTGGCCGGTATGCACGAGCAGCGTCGGCAGCGCCGGGAGGTGCGCGGCGAAGGCGCGCAGGATGGGCGCCATCTTCATGAAGTTGGGCCGCGCGCCGACGACGCACACGACCGGTCCCAGATCGCCGGGCCACTGTTCGCCGGTCATGCCTGATTCTCCTTGTCCGCTTGTTTGACGCGCACCGCGTCGACGAACTGCTGCAGCAGCGCGAGCAGGGATGCGTTGGTGCGTTCGAGGCGCATCAGGCTGCGTTCGAGGCGGATCAGGCGCTGCTCGCTGTGGCCGCTCTGCAGTTCGGAGATGAGGCGCGACGCCCCGTCCACCGTGGCACTGTCGAGTCCGAGGCGCTCGAGGCGCGAGAGGTCGATATCGAGCAGGCCGCCGTCGGCGAGATGCGCGCCCGCCCCTTCGCCAGCCGCCGGCGCGCCGCCGTGCGCGCCCGGCAGGCGGACCGCGGAGATCGTCTCCTCGTTGATTTCCCTGGCGACCTCCTCGACATCGGTGCGCGCGAAGCTGCTCTTGCCGGCGAGGAAACCGGAGAGCAGCAGGCGGTCGCACAGGGTGTTGATGCGTCGCGGAACGCCGCCGCTCGCCTCGTAGATCGCTTCGAAGGCGCCCGCATCGAACTGCGGCGACCCCTTGGCGCCGGCGCACTTGAGACGGTGCTCGACGTAGCCGCGCGTTTCGTCCTGGTCCATCGGCCCGATGTGGCAGGCGGCGATCACGCGCTGGCGCAACTGCTGCATGTGCGGGCTCTGCATGATGCCGCGGAATTCCGGCTGGCCGATCAGGAAGCTCTGCAGCAGGGCGTGCGTCTCGAACTGGAAGTTCGACAGCATGCGTAGTTCCTCGACCGCGCGCGGCGTGAGGTTCTGCGCTTCGTCGACGATGAGCAGGCAGCGCTTGCCCTGCCGCGTGACGTCGACGAGAAAGGCTTCGAGGGCGAGCAGCACGTCGGATTTGCCGAGGTTCTGCGTGCGCACGCCGAAGGCGGCGGCGACCATGCGCAGGGTTTCCTCGGCGTCGAGCTGGGTGCTGACCAGCTGGCCGGCCACCACCTTGGTCGGATCGAGCTTGCCGAGCAGGCCGCGCACGATGGTCGTCTTGCCCGCGCCGACCTCGCCGGTGACGACGATGAAGCCTTCGTTCTGATGCAGCCCGTACTCCAGGTAGGCGGTGGCGCGCCGATGCTGCTTGCTGCCGAAGTAGAAGGTGGGATCGGGGTTGAGCTGGAAGGGCTTGCTGCTCAGACCGTAGAAGGATTCGTACATGGCCGGCGGCCTAGAACTGGTGCGACAGGGTGACGATCACGGCGTTCTCGCGATAGTTGGTCGTCCCGTCCACGTTCGTGTGGCGCACGCCGAGCAGCGCGCGCGTCTTCGCCGCGAGCTGGGTCGAGAAGTTGACGAGCACGAGGTTCTGCGTCGTGTTGAGCGAGAAGGCGCCGACGCCGGTGCTGACCTGCCGGCTGAAGGTCGCCGTCAGCGTCGACAGCCCGGACAGTTGGTGCGACCAGTTGGCGCTGACGCCGCGCTGGCGGATGTTCGGCGTCAGCGAGAAGTCGTCGCTCACGCCGCTCAGGCCGGTTCCCAGGCCTTCCGAGTCGCTCTGCGTGGCCGCGAAGGTGACGGTGTTCCTGACGCCGACGAGCGCCAGCGAGAGCTCCTTGCGCCGCTGGATCGAGACGCGCGTGGTCAGGAAGCCGCCGACCACCTGCTGGTTGAGCGGGATTCCGTTGGCGCGCATCAATTGCATGATGGCGTTGGACAGTCCGATCGGATCGTTCGGGAACTGCGGCGCGAGCTGCGGCGCGAAGATGCCGTAGAACAGGTCGTACATGCTGCCCATGCCGACCGTCGCGAGCTGGTTCGGCAGCACCGAGACGTCCTTGCTGTCGCTGTAGCGCCAGATGGTGCGCGCCGTGCGATGGCTCAGGCTGAGACTCTGCGCATCGCCGAAGAAGCGCTTTTCCTTGGTGTACGAAACCTGCGTGCGCTCGCTCGGCATCCATTCCAGCCCCCAGCCGTGCGTCGTCTTGCTTTCCTTTTCCAGGCTCAGGTAATCGTTGCTCTCGCGGCCGCCGATCAGCGACATGCGGAACTGTGGGTCGAACTGGTAGGTCAGGACGCCGCGCAGGCGGTCCGCTTCCGTGGTCCGTCCGTTCCCGTAAGCGACGCTCTGGCTGCTGCCGTCGAGCGACCAGCTGAGCGCGGCCAGCCCGGTCGTGCCGCGCAGGTTGGCCGACCACTCGTCGTTCTCCGCGTTGGCTACCGCGTTGGATTTGGCGTTGCTGCTGCTCTTGGCATAGCGCAGCTGGTAGTTGGCGAAATCGCCGAAGCTGCCCCGGATGTACGGGGAAATCCGGAAGTTCGAGGCCTCGGTGCTGTTGCTGTTGATGCTCGAATTGGCCGGCGACGAGCCGTTGAAAGCGGAGATGCTCTGCTGCGTGATGACGCCGCTGGCGTCGATGAACAGCCAGTTGTCGATGGCTTCGAGCGAGCCGAAGGCGTTCAGGGCGTTCTGCGTGTTGTTGCGCGAGGAATCCTGCGCATAGACGAAATTGTGCAGCTGGTAATCGAAGTTCAGCTTGACGCGGTCGCCGCGCCCGACGATGCGCAGCCCCGGAGCGAGGTCCGTGATCAGATCGCTCTGCTTCTGCGTCGCGCTCAGCGCGACGTTGTCGGTCGCCGTTTCGCTCACGGCAATCGACGGCGTGATTTCCCAGGTTCCCCCTTGCGCCGGCGGCGCGCCGCAGCAGAGCGCGCCGAGCGCGCCGAGCAGCGCCGGCATCCGTGTGCCGATCTTTTTTTTGCGAACCCTAGCCGCCATAGCCGTAACCATAGCCATATCCATAACTCCCTTGTGCTCCTGTTTTTGCTTGATTGAGCAGCATCAGCCTGACCGGACAGCCTTCGATGGCGGCCAGCGCGTGCTTCACGTCGCCCTGCGCCGTCCCCTCGGCCTTGACGACGACGACGACCTGCCCCATGTGCGACGCCAGCACGCGCGCCTCGGTGGTGACCAGCAGCGGCGGCGAATCGAAGATGATGATGCGGTCCGAGTAGCGGCTCGCCATGTCCTCGAGCAGGCGCGCCATCGCGTCGCTCGCCAGCAGCTCGGTGGCCCGCGCATGCTGCGTGCCGCTCGGCAAAATGCTGAGTTTTTCGACGTTGGTGCGCAGCAGGACCTGACGCAGGTCGATCGACTCGTCGACCAGAATGTCGAGCAGACCGGGCGCGGGCGGCAAACCCATCATGCGCAGCAGGGACGGACGCGAGACGTCGGCATCGACCAGCATCACCGTGTTGTCGAGTTCCATGGCGATGCTCATGGCCAGATTGGCGGCGGTGAAACTCTTCCCTTCGCCGGGCAGCGCGCTGGTCACCATGATCAGATTGCCGTTGGCGATCGGCGCGGCGCCCTTGCCCATGGCGTTGGCAATCAGCGGGCGCTTGATTACCCGGTATTCATCGGCGACCTGTGAGCGCGGCGCATCCGGGCGGATGATCCCGGACGCGGAAAGCGCCGCCAGATCGAGTTCGACGCGCCGCGACGGCCCGCTGTCGCCGGTCGCGGGCGGCGGCACGACCGCTTCGTCGGGCTGAGGATGGCGCGCCGGCGCGTGCGGACTCGCCGCCGCCACTTCGGAAGGAAGGGAGGCGGCTGGCGGAAGGCCCGGCGGCGTAGCCGCCTCGGGGATCGCGACGCCTGCCAGGCGCAGTTCTTCGAGACGTTTCGCCGCTTGTTCGATGAGGCTCATAGTTCTTCCTCAGGCCGTACGGGCCGACAACAGGAACAAGGCGAGCAGCCCCGCACCATAAACGCCGACGAGGGATAGCGCGGCGGCGATGAAGCGTATGAAGTCCTTCTTTTCCCGCTGCTTCTTCGATTCGTCCGGCAGCATGGAAACGGTCCCCAGGAAAGGCAGCCCGGTCGCATCGCGCAGGGAGCGCGCATCGAAGAATACCGGGCGGATCTGGCTCGCGGCAAAGCTTGCGAAGATGCCCGCGGCAAGCGCCAGCAGCAGGGTCATCGGCATCAGCAGCAGGCGGTTCGGCGCCACCGGCTGCGGCGACACGCGCGGCGGGTCGATCAGGCGGAAGTCGATCCCGCTCGCGCTCGCCTCCATCTCGCCCGAAATCGTCGCCGACTCGCGGCGCGAGACCAGGCTTTCGTAGTTCTTCTTGTTGATGTCGTAGTCCCGGTTGAGCTGTGTGTACTCGGCCTCGATCTGCGGAATCAGCTTGATCGAATCCTTCAGCTGGTTGTAGCGCGACTGGTATTCGGCGACCCGGGTGCGCAGCGACGCCACGTTCGCCTCGCTTTCGCCCAGCGCGATTTTCAGCTGCTGATAGACGGGGTTGTTGTTGACCGAGGAGCTCGGGCTGTTGACCGCCGCCTTCTTGCGCGCCGCCACTTCCTGCCGCTTCTGCTCTTCGAGCTCCTTGATCACGCGCCGCGTGCCGACCACGTCCGGATGCTGCTCGGTGAAACGCTGCAGCAGCGAATCGAGATTGCGCTTCATGGCTTCGATCCGCCCGTCGATCTCGGGCAGCGAGACGCCGGACGCGGCATCCTGCGCGTCGGGCAGCAGGATGGGGTCTTCGCCGAGGATCTGGCGCTTGAGCGCGTCGCGCGAGTTTTCCGCCTCGCGCAGCTCGAGGCGCGCGCGTTCGAGTTGCGCGCTGGTCTCGCCGATACGGCCGAAGTAATCCTTGCCGTCGCTGCCTTGCAGGCCGAGGTTGCGCAGCTTGAATTCCTTGAGGCGGTTCTCCGCTTCCTCCAGCTTCTTCTCGTACACGCGGACCTGCTCGTCGATGAATTTCCGGGCCGAGTCCGAATCCTTGCGCTTGTCCCCGAGGCTGGACTCGACAAAGATCGAGACCAGCGCCTGTACCACCCGTTTCGCCTGCTCGGGCTGCGTGTCGCGGAAGGACAGGGTGTAGAGGTTGTCGCGCGAAGTGCTCTTGATCGTCAGGGACTTCATCAGGTCGTCGACCAGCGCGTCCTGCGCGGCCTTCGACTTGATGTTGAGGTCGAGATCGGCCATGCGGACCAGCTTCTCGACGTTGGGCCGGCTGATCAGCGTCCGGCTCAGGATCATAACCTGCTGGTCGACGTTGGGCTCGACGGCAAGCCCCGACATCAGCGGCTTGAGAACGGACTGCGTGTCGACGAAGATGCGCGCGGACGCCTCATAGACATCCGGCGTGCGCAGCACCCCGACGACGCTGACGGCACCCACGACCCAGGCCACGAGCAGCCCGAGCCAGCGCTGCCGCCACATTCCCCGCAGTATCGTTATCGCCTGGCGAATCAGATCGTCCATTGGATTCGTCCTTCAGGATGGGTTGCGCGGCACATTCGCGGCGCCTGCGCGCCGCGAGCGGAAGAGGAGCGAGGCGCGGCGCCGCACGGCAACTCAGAACCAGCTCTGCGGGATGATCAGCACATCGCCGGGCTTCATCTCGACGTTGGCCGAGACGTCGCCGCGCTTGATCAGGTCCTTGACCCGCACGCGGTACTGCTTGTTGCCCTCCGCCGTGCGCAGCAGCGTCGTACCGTTGCCGTCGGCGAAATCGGTGATGCCGCCGACCGCGATCATCACGTCGAGCAGGGTCATCTTCTGCTTATAGGGCAGCGTCTGCGGCTTCGTGGCCTCGCCGACGACGCGGATCTGTTCGCTGTACGGACCGACGAAGGCGGTCACGATCACCGTGACCACCGGATCGCGGATGAACTTGCCGAGTTCCTTTTCGATATCCCGGGCCAGCGTCGACGGGTCCTTGCCGAGCGCCGGCAGGTCCTCGACGAGGGGCGCCGCGATCTTGCCGTCCGGGCGCACCGGCACCGACATCGAAAGTTCGGGGTTGCGCCAGACGACGATATTGACCGTATCGCCCGGACCGATCAGGTAGTTGTACTCCGCCGAAGCGGCCATGGCCGGGGCCGGCGGGTGACTGGAAGCACATCCGAGAAGCGTGGCGCCGAAAACGGTTATCGCGATCCAGCGAAATGCGTCGCCGACGATGCTGCGCAGGCCTTTGAACATGTTTCGTCTCCTTTGATCGACCGCCGGGAATGGCATCAGGATAATTCAAAAAACATAACACCGAATCAGATTAGCAAACTTGGACCGCGTTGACTGAGCACTCTTTCACACATTCGCGCGTCCGTTCGTCACCGGCGGCCGCGCGCCACCCTCTCTCGTCCATCCGTCGTCGTTCCCCGACAGAGCGGAGAACGCGGGCGGCTCGCAAGCCGGCAGCAGATTCACTGCGCATGGCCGGGGATTCCGGCGACAAAACGGAATTTTCTGTCGTTGCCGGACGACAAAGCGCTCTTCGTGCCGCCATGCGGAAACCCGATGCAAGGCCTGAAAAACCGGCTTTCCCGCCCGTCGGCGACACATGGCCCGGATCATGCATAGGCTAGCCATCCGTGCAATCGACCTCCGCCACGACAGACATCGCGCTTCCAATGCAACTCGAGAACATTCCCCCGCCCTATTCCAAGACGCTCCCCGCTCCGCCGGGCGGGCGCGGCCCGCGCACGGCGCCGTGCCCCGGAACTCCCGCCCCGACAGGCCATGACCGCGCAATCATCGAACGGAACGGCTTTGCCGTGCATCTGGCCGAAACTCCCGGCCACCACCGTCAGGCCCGGGTGCTCGTCGACCGCATGTATGCATGGCGCGGCTATCGGCGGGAAAACTCGCCGCCCGCTGTCTGCGATTTTTTACAGTCCGCGCACGCCAGACCTCCGGCACGCACGACCCTGCTCGCCTGCAGCGGGACGCAGGCGCTCGGCACGCTGACGCTGAACATCGACAACGGCGGCGGCCTGCTCGCCGACCATCTCTACCGCCGGGAAATCGATACCTATCGCCAAGGAGGAAAGCGCGTCTGCGAACTGACCGGCTTCGCGGTCGATCAGCGCACCGGCTCCAAGGAATTGCTGGCCGCCCTGTTTCACCTGCTTTACATAGCGGGGCGCCGACTGTATCGGGTAAGCGACGTATTCATCGAGGTGAATCCGCGCCATGTCGCTTTCTATCGGAGCCAGCTCGGCTTTCGCCAGGCCGGCGAAAGCCGCATGTGCGAACGCGTCGAAGCCCCGGCCACGCTGCTGCACGCCGGGATCGACTACATCGAGGCGCAGATCGCGCGCCTCGCCGGCAAACGCGAACTGAGCCGCCGCTCGCTCTATCCGTATTTCTTCACCCGGCCGGAAGAGGAAGAGTTCGGCCGGCGCCTGCTCGCGGCCAAGGCGCAGGGCCACCGGCACGAAGCCGGACGGCCGGACGGTCTGCTCAGCCGCCCTGGCGCAACGCATCAACCACCAGCATCCGCGAGACTCGCCGTGCCGGCATGATCGCCGCCAGACAGGTGGCGAGCAGGCCGATCGCCCCGGCCGTTAGCACCTCGGCCGGCACGAGGCGGATGAAGGCGGTATAGCCGAGATTGGCGTTCGGCGGCGGCGGCATTGGAATGCCGATCACCGAAACGATCAAGGCCGCCGCACAGCCGAGCGCCATGCCGAGAGCGGCGCCGAACAGGCCGAGCAGCAGGCTCTCGGTCATGATCAGACGGAAGACCCGACGCGGCGGATCGCCGAGCGCGAGCATCGTGCCGAACTCGCGGGTGCGTTCGAACAGCGTCATGTTGACGCTGTTGGCGACACTGAGCAGCACCATCAGCAGGATGATCAGGCGCAGAACGCCGAACTGGCGTTCGTACAGTTGCAGCGTCTTGTCGTAGAAATCGGAAAGCTCGCGCCACGAGGCGACTTC
This sequence comes from Candidatus Accumulibacter sp. 66-26, assembly GCA_001897745.1. Taxonomy (GTDB): domain Bacteria; phylum Pseudomonadota; class Gammaproteobacteria; order Burkholderiales; family Rhodocyclaceae; genus 66-26. The sequence continues at coordinate 38,437 of MKUH01000026.1, read as the reverse complement.
GTAGCCTTGCGCCGCAAGCTTGCCGCGCAGGGCGGCAAGCACGCCATCGGTATCTTCCGTGCGTTCGAGAACGACGACCATCACGTGCACCGCATCGGTATCCATCAACTGACGGGCCGCCGCGAGCGGGATACGCACGGCGCGCGCGTCGAAATCCTTGGAAAAACTCTGGAACACTCCGATCACCTCGAAGTCGAGCGTGTTCACCGCCCCCTGCGGCAGGCTCATGACCAGATTCACGCGATCGCCGGCCTTCAGCCCGAGCGAACGCGCGGCGCCCTGCCCGAGCACGATGCCGTCGCTGTCGCCGTCGGCCAGGGCACGCCCCTCGATGTACTGCAGATAGCTGCCGAGCGCCGCCTCGGCCGCGGGTTCGACACCCTCGCCGACGATCCCGAGATCACGCTTGCCGTTGTTGAGGACGCCGGAGAACCCCAGGCGGGCGAGCACCCTCTGCACGCCGGGCTCGGCGGCGAGCTTAGCCTTCAGTTCGTCGGGCCGCTCGATCAGGTAGGACTCCGGCGCGCGCGTGCGCCCCTCGCGATAGCCCTGCCGCGCGACCTGCAGGTGGCCGCTCTGCGAATGGATGATCGCCTCGCCAAGCTGGATGAAGATGTCCTGAACGAAGCCCGAGGCCAGGATCAGGCCGGCCACGCCGAGGCTGATCGCGGCCAGCGTGGCCGCCGAGCGCACGCGCTGCCGGAACACGTTGCGCAGCGCGAAGGCAAGGCCGGGCGGGAGCTTGAGCTTCATTGGTTGTAGCGCAGCGCGTCGACGATGTTCATGCGGCTCGCCTTCCACGCCGGCATGAGGCTGGCCAGCAGGGTGGTGAGCAGCGCCAGGACGAGCGCCTCGCCGGCCAGCGCGGGACTGATCAGGATCTGCCCGATATAGCCGTGCGCCATGCCCGGCGGCGGCGGCATCGGAATCCCGACGAAGGAGATCAGCGCGGCCAGCAGGTAACCGAGCACGATACCGGCGACGCCGCCCAGCGCGCCGATCAGGACGCCCTCGGCCAGGAACATGCGCAGCACCACCCGCCGCCGCTGGCCGATGGCGAGGCTGGTGCCGATCTCGCGCGTGCGTTCGAGGACGCTCATGGTCTGCGTATTGGAAATGGTGAGGACGATGATCAGGCCGATGATGAACTTCACGACGCTGACCTGCTTGGAAAAGAGCACGACCGTCTTGTTGTAGAAGTCGGCGAGCGCGGTCCACGGCACCAGCTCGAAGCCGGCGGCCGGCAATTGGCCGCGCAGGCTGGCGACGGCCGCCGGCGTGTCCTCGGTGCGGTCGAGCAGCACCACCCACGAGGTCGCGCCCTGCACGCGCATCAGTTTACGCGCCAGGGCGATCGGCAGGCGCAGCGCGACGTCGTCGTACTCCTTGCTGATCGTCGCGAACGTCCCGGCGACGCTGATCTCGATCGCGTTGGGACTGCCGTTCGCGGCCGTCGCCAGCAGGACGATCGCATCGCCGGCCTTCACTCCGAGGCTGTGCGCCAGGCCTTCGCCGAGCAATACCGCGGCCTGCTCCGGCCCCTCGAGATCCTTGCCGGACTGGATGCGGATGCGGCTGCTGATCGGCCGCTCGCGCTCCGGGTCGATTCCCTCGCCGACGAAGGCGAGGGTCACGTCGCCGTGGCTCGCCAGTCCGCTGAAGGCCAGACGCGGCGTCACGCTGGCGACGCCCGTCGCGCGCTCGACGAGCTTCTGCTCGGCCGAATCGGCCGGCAGCAGGAAGGCGTAGGGATCGGCGATGCCCTTCTCGAAATAGCCGGGGCGCACGATCTGGATGTGGCCGAGCTGCGAACGGATCGTCGCCTCGCGCATGTCCTGGAAGATCCACGCGATGAAACCGCCGGCGAGCAGAAAGGCGATGATTCCGCTGGCGACCGTGAGCACCGCAACCAGCGTGCGCTGGGAATTGCGTCTGAGGTTGCGGCCGGCGAGAAGAAAATCCGCAATCACGCTGAGCACTGGCCCGAGAGGATGGAAGGGGGTAATGTTGAGCTTGCCGTCATCATGTTAAACCCTTTCCGAGCGAGCACGCCATGCAGGCTTTCGACTACGACAGCGCGTTTTCAAGAAACCTCGGCTGGGTGACGGAAAGCGAGCAGGCGCGCCTGCGCCGCTCGCGCGTCGCCATCGCCGGTCTCGGCGGGGTGGGCGGCATTCACCTGCTCACCCTGGCCCGGCTCGGCATCGGGCGTTTCTCGATCGCCGACTTCGACACCTTCGACTTCGTCAACTTCAATCGCCAGGCCGGCGCCACCATGAGCAGCCTGCAGCGGCCGAAGGTCGAGGTGCTCGCCGAGATGGCGCGCGACATCAATCCCGAACTCGATCTGCGCTGCTTTCCGCAGGGCGTGCAAGCCGACACCATCGACGCCTTTCTCGACGGCGTCGACGTCTACGTCGACGGCCTCGATTTCTTCGCCTTCGAGGCGCGCCGCGCGACCTTCGCCGCCTGCCGGCGCAAGGGCATCCCGGCAGTCACCGCGGCGCCGCTCGGCATGGGGACGGCACTGCTCGTCTTCGGCGGCGAAGGCGTCGGCATGTCGCTCGACGACTATTTCGGCTTCGAAGGATGCGACGAGATGGAAATGGCGATCCGCTTCCTCGTCGGCCTCTCGCCGGCCATGCTGCAGCGCGGCTACGTCGCCGACATGAGCCGCGTCAATCTGGCCGAACGGCGCGGTCCCTCCAGCATCGCCGCCTGCCAGCTGTGCGCCGGCGTCACCGCGGTGGAGACGCTGAAGCTGCTGCTCGAACGCGGCGGCGTCCGCTTCGCGCCCTGGGGCAGCCAGTACGACGCCTACCGCATGCGCTACGTGCGCACCTGGCGCCCGGGCGGCCATCGCAATCCCTTGCAGCGCCTGATGCGTTACCTCGTGCGACGGCAGCTGGCGAGCGGCGCCGCATCCCCTTCCGCCGGCACCGGGAAAGGCGACTGAGACCATGAGCCGCGACCTGCTTCTCGCCATCCTCGATCTCGCGCGCTGGGCGCCGAGCGGCGACAACACCCAGCCCTGGCGTTTCGAAATCGTCGCGCCGGACCGCATCGCCATCCACGGCTTCGATACGCGCACGCATGTGATCTACGATTTCGACGGCCATGCCAGCCAGATGGCACACGGCGCCCTGCTCGAAACCCTGCGCATCGCGGCCAGCACCCATGCGCTCGAAGCGTCGTGGAGCCTGCGCCCCGGCACGCCCGACAGCGCCCCGATCTACGACGTGCTGCTGCGCGCCGCGCCCGGACTCACGCCCGATCCGCTGGCCGCGGTCATCCGGCAGCGGGTCGTGCAGCGCCGCCCGATGCGCACGACCCCCTTGACCGCGGCGCAACGGCGGAGTCTCGCCGACGCGCCCGGCCCCGGCTTCACGGTGCAGCTCTTCGAAAGCACTCCGCAACGCCTGCAGGTCGCCCGCCTGCTGTGGCAGAACGCCGGGCTTCGCCTCACCTGCCCGGAAGCCTATCCGGTGCACCGCGACATCATCGAATGGAACGCGCGCTTCAGCAAAGACCGCATTCCGGATCAGGCCGTCGGCGTCGATCCGATGACCGCGAAGCTGATGCACTGGGTGATGCAGAGCTGGGAACGCGTCGACTTCTTCAATCGCTACTTGCTGGGTACCGTCGCGCCGCGCATCCAGCTGGACTTCCTCCCCGCCCTCGCCTGCGCAGCACATCTGCTCATGCGTCCCGGGCAGGCCCTCGCCTCGCCGGCGGATTACGTGCGCGCCGGCATCGCCCTGCAGCGAGTCTGGCTGACCGCCGCGACCAACGGGCTGTATCTGCAGCCGGAGATGACGCCGGTGATCTTTCGCTGGTACGTGCAGGCCGGACGCCCGATTTCCGCGCTCCCCGCGATCAATCGTGGCGCGCGCTCGCTGGCGGCCCGTTTCGACGCACTGGCCGGCGCCGAAGCGGACGCCCCCTTCGCCTTCTTCTGCCGCGTCGGCAATTCGTCGGAACCCGCCGCGCGCTCGATCCGCAAGGAAGTCGGCGAGCTTCTGATCGGAAGCTGAGTTCCCTGGCGCAGACTCGACGGCGCATCGCTTACGCTAGCCGCAGGGAAAACCCGATCGCCAGTCCGCAACCGGATTCCGGTCGCCCGGAGGTCATAACGGTCGGCGCAAAATGAAAACCGGGGCCGACAATCGGCCCCGGCTTCAGGATTGCGAAGATCGTTCTGCTTACTCGCTGCGGCGGCGACGCAGACCGACGAAGCCGAGCAGGCCGATACCGATCAGCGCCAGCGAACCGGGTTCCGGAACCTGGAGGCGGAACTGCCCGTTGTTCGACAGGAGCAGATCGGTCGTCGCATTTGCCACGACGCCTGCGGGCTGGTCCGGATTGAAGGCGGTGTTGTAGAGGTTCAGCAGCGACGGATCGATGGTCACGGTCCCGTCGGCAAGACTGATCACGTTCGTCGTTGCGAAGCCGAACACGAGGCCGCCCGGTGCCGCGAGCAAGGTCGACAGATCGGTCATCGCGGAGTTGAAGAAATACCCGGCCGCCAGCGAAGTCGCCGTGAAGATCAGCGAAACCGCGCCGTTAGGCAGCACCGTTCCGGCATTCAGGTTGGCGCTGCCGGAGGTCAGGGTGAATGTGCCGATCTGGGTGATTCCAGAGAAAACGGTCAGGGTACCGCCCGAAAACAACAGTTGCCCGCCGACGTTGCCCGCGCCGCTGCCGGTGAAATTGGCGTTCAGAACCGGCGAGAGCGGCGTGATGCCGTCGGCGCTGAAGGTCGTGAACTGCCCCGACTCGTTGAACGTGAAGTTCGTCGGCGACGAGAAGGTGTTATGGACGTACGAACGGCCGGTCAGGTCGAGGTAGTCCTTGACCAGTACTGCGGGATTGCCGCCGGCGCCGTCGGTGTCGAGATACCAGTTGGTCAGGGTGGCGTTGGCAGAACCGGCGGCCCCCAGGGCCGAGACCAGTGCGATCGTCGCCAGATACTTTTTGATTGATTTCATGGTGGAACCTCCAAAATTCGTCAAGGCCAATATGCCCCGACCGAATTACAGCAAGCGCCATGCCAATCATTGAACAACACACCCAAGCATCTGTTTTAAATGAAAAAACGGAGAACTCCGGCAAACCGAAAAAACCGCAAAGGAAAGCTTCTGTAAAGTAAACCGACAGCCTGAAACGAAGGCCCGGCAGCGCCCTCCAGCACGCGGAAAAAGTCGCCGGACGGCGTTCTAGAAGCTGTAGCGCAGCTCCGTATACACGCGGTCGCGCCCGTCGTAGCGGCCGAACAGGCCGAGCGGCGGCCCCTTGAAGAAATCGGCGCCGACCGCCAGCCGCCAGTTCCTTTCGAAGTTCCAGGTCACGCGCGGACGCAGCATCCAGTCGGTGCGATTGATGCTGGAAATCCACAGCGCCTGCGCTTCGAGCTTGTCGCTCAGCTTGTGGTTGAGCAGGATGCTGTAGCCGCTCTCGTGCTTGGCGGGGATGATGTCCGGGTCGTGCGAGAAGAAATCGCGCTGGAAGACCTGGAGATTCAGGCGCGTATCGGCGGGCAGCGAGAAGTCCAGCCCGAGCGCCCAGTCGAGCGTATTTTGCGGCACGACGCCATCCGCGTCGGCAAGGCGCAGGACGTTGAAACTGCGCCCCCGCGTATATACCGCCTCCCCCTTCAGGACGACCGAGCCGAAATCCTTGGCGACGGTGCCGCCGAACTGCTTGATCCGGTCGTGCCGTGCCTCGTAGACGACGGTCGGTTGCGGCGTCGCCACGATTTCCCGATAGAAGGTCGGCGTGGTGTCCATGCTGCTGTAGAAGAAGGCGGAATAATCCCAGCCGTTGCTCAAACTCGAAAGGCGCAGGCCGTAGTTGCCGTTCGCCAGCGTGCGGGCCGGGCGCACCTCGTTGCGGTACTGGATATTCGCTCCCGGCACCGGCGGCGCGTAGGGATAGAACTCGGCGCCCGGCTTGCCGATCTCGTCGTAGCTGGCGACCGGAATCCAGAGCAGTTCGGCGTGGAAGTCGTCCTTGAAATACTCGGCGCGCGCCGCCCACTGCGGAATGCGCAGGGTGTCGAACTCCGGCAGGATGAATTCCCGCATGTCGCGGGCGGACACCACGTCGGCGAAGAACAGGCCGACCATCTCGCCCCAGACGACGTGCTGCCGCCCGAGGCGGAAGTCCCAGTCGCCGGTGCCGATGTCGAGGTAGTTTTCGCGCAGGGTCACGTTGGCGCGCTGGTCCCTTGCGACCTCGGCCGGGTAGTAGTCGTAGAGGCTGTACACCGCGTCGTAGTCGATCCGGGCGCCGAGCTTCCATTTGATTCCGTTGCCGAGGTTGCCCTGCGAGCCCAGATCGGCGCGCGTCAGCATCTTCGACCAATGGACCGGCGACTCGATCGTCCGCGCCATTTCGAACTGCAGGAAACCCTTGAGGCCGCCGCCACTCGCCGCGCCCCGCGCCGGCCCGGGCTCCGCCTTGGGCGCCGCCGCATCCCCGGCATCGTCGCCGAACAACGCGTCGCGGCCGGACAGCGGGTCGGCGCCGGCATCGTTCTGCGCCAGCAGCGGCAGCGGGCGCGCCGGCAGGCGGCCGCTGCCGAAGGGATTTTCCGCCTGCCGCGGAGCCCGCCCGGCGAACAGGCCCGCCGTATCCAGCGCAGCTTCCGCCCAGGCGCCGGAGGACGCCAAGACGCCGAGCAGACAGGCCAGGGGCTTCAGGAACGGCCCCGTCGAGATTTTTTCTTCGCGATGCATATCCGCCCTTTCGGCAATTAACCGGGTGGAGTGACTTTGAACCGGAGCGCGCCGTCGCTCGCCCTGCGCTGGCGGGCAAGCGACCATTTGGCGTCGGCGCGGACGCCGAGCGCCGAGATTTCGCCGTCTTCGACGCGCACCAGCCGGTCTGCCTTGGCGATGACGCGCTTGTCGTGGGTCGAGAAGATGAAGGTCGTGTGGAAGGTCCGGTTGATCTGCTTCATCAGGTTGAGGATTTCCTCGCCGGTCTTGTGGTCGAGGTTGGCGGTCGGCTCGTCGGCGAGCACGATGGCCGGCCGGATCGCCAGCGCCCGGGCGATGGCGACGCGCTGGCGCTGGCCGCCGCTCAGCTGGTTCGGCCGGTGGCTCGCGAATTTCGTCAGCCCGACGATGTCGAGGAAATAGGCCACCCGCTTCTGCCGCTCCTCGCGCGAAAGATCCTTGCGCTGCAGCAGCGGGTACTCGACGTTTTCCGCCGCGGAGAGCACCGGCAGCAGGTTGAAGGTCTGGAAAATGAAGCCGATGGTATGCGCGCGCAGGTCTGCCAGCTGGTCCGGCGTGCGGCCGCTGACGTCCTGATCGTTGATGTAGATCTTGCCGCGCGTCGGCGTATCGATGCAGCCGATCAGGTTGAGCAGCGTCGTCTTGCCGCTGCCGGACGGCCCGGCAATGGCCAGAAAGACCCCCGGCTCGAACGACAGGGTGATGTCCTTGAGCGCTTGGACTTTCTGTTCGCCGAGCAGATAATCCTTGTAGACGTGTTCGATTCGGACGACGCTCATGCGGAGGCGCTCTCTGCCAACCGTGGCCGTGGTCAGCGCAATGGGGTGAATACTATGGAAAGCATGAACATCCGCCATGCAAGTGTCAAGATTGCGGCGCTGCTGATGTCCTTCGCCCTCGGCGCCCACTCCGTCGCGGCCCAGACGCAGGACGGCGCGCCGGGCGACGACGCGCAGGCGCGCGGCATCGTCGAGAAGGCCGATCAGGTGCGCTTCCCGTCTGAGGGATTCCAAGTCGACATCGACATCACCAGCACGCAGAACGGGCAGCCCGCCGAGGCGCGCAAGTACCGGGTGCTCTCCAAGGGCAACAGCAACACCGTGGTGATGGTCACCGAACCGGCCTCCGAGCGCGGCCAGATCATCCTGATGAAAGGACGCGATCTTTGGGTGTTCATGCCCGAGGTCTCGCAGCCGATCCGCATCGCCCTGTCGCAGCGTCTGACCGGCCAGGTGGCCAACGGCGACCTGGCGCGCGCCAATTTCGCGGCGGACTACCACCCAAAGATCCTGCGCAGCGAAACGATCGGCAACGAGGCTTACCACGTGCTGGAACTGACCGCGGTAGACCGCAGCGTCACCTACCAGCGGGTGATCTATTGGGTGCGCCAGAAGGACGCCTGGCCGTACAAGGCCGAGTTCTACTCGCTCTCGAACCGCCTGCTGAAAACCTGCAGGTACGAGAACTTCCAGACAATGGAGGGCCGCCTGCGCCCGACGCGGCTGGTCATGGAGGACGCGCTGCGCAGCGGCGAGCAGTCGGTCCTCGAGTACAAGAGCATGAAGCTGCGCGACCTACCGGACAAGATCTTCACCAAGGACTACCTGAAGAAGCTGGACTGAGCGATCGGCTGCGCACGCGTCCCGCCACCCCGGCGCACCGCCGTCCCCCTCGCCGCAACACCGCCCGTCGAATACCGTCCTCCCGGTAATTCAAGCGAGCGGCACCGCGGAGTAGTATCGAATGGCATATGCCCAAACGAATACTCGACTCTGACTTCAGGTGCTCGCTCATGTTGCTTTCGGGAACGATCCGGCAAGACGATTCGAACCAGCCGCCGAGCTGCGCGGCCGCGCCGTTCCGGGCGGCGCCCTGGCGCGCCCCCGCCCCCGCCCCCGCCCCCGCCCCCGCCCGACAGGGATGATCATGGAGCGTGCGCTGCGAAGCCTGCCGGAACCCATCGTCAGCGCCATCGCATCGGGGCGCGTGGCGTCGCCGCCGCAGGTGTTGCTGCGCCTGCTCCGGATGGTCGACGACGACGGCGCGACGATGGTCGAACTCGCCGAGCTGATCGAACGGGACCCGGGCCTGTGCGCCCGCATCCTGACCGCCGCCAATTCTCCGGCGCTGCGTCGCGGCAACCCGCTGCACAGCATGGAAAACTGCCTGGTCGCGCTGGGAACGCGGCTCGTGCGCTCAATCGCCACCTGCCTCTCCGTGCAGAGCATGTTCGAGCGCCATTCCGGCGCCGCCGCGCCCGACCTCGCGGCCTTCTGGACCCACTCCCTGCTGGTCGCCGAACTCTCCCGCGAGCTGGCGTCGGCAAGCGCCTGCGCGCGCCCCGACGAAGCCTACCTCGCCGGCCTGCTGCACGACGTCGGCGAACTGATTTTGCTGGCCGCCCTCGGCGTCCCCTATGCCCGGCTGCTGGCCGCCTGCACCGACGAAGACACGCTGCCGGCGATGGAAAACGAAACGCTCGGCACCCACCACGGCGAGATCGGCACCTGGCTGGTGGATCAATGGCAGCTCGACTCCGCTTTCGCCGACGGCATCCTGTTCCACCACGTTCCGGCGCCGCAGATCGTCAGCGCGGCGCCGCTGCCCCAGCTCGTCTGGCTGGCGCACGCACTGACCGGCGCCGGCAACTTCCCGGCGGAAGGCCAAAGCGACGGCCCTGCTGGGATTCCCTCCGAGCTGTCCGCGCTGGCCGAGACCATGTTCGGCCCGGCCCTCGCCGCCCGGCTCGCCTCCCTGCGCGAGCAGGCGGAGCGGCAAACGCGGCAGGTCGGCGAAGCCCTCGGCATCGCCCCGCCCGCCAGAAGGCAAGGCGACGGCGCCTGGGGACTGCCGCAGCTGCCGCCGCAACTGCCGCAGCCGCCGGCCGATGCGAGCGCGGCCGCGGCCGCCGCCGAAATCGACGCCCACATCGGCGGCTTGGCCGCGATGCAGCCCTTGCAGCAGGAGCTTCTCGATCTGGAGGACGACGCCGAGCTGCTGCTGGCGCTGCGCGAATCGGCCCGCATCCTATTCGACCTGAACCGGCTGGCTTTCTTGCGCCACGACCCACGCACCGGCAAGCTCTCGGGTGCCGGCATCGACGGCCAGCCCCCGATTTTCCGCCAGGTCGACATCCCGCTCGAAGCGCACCGGAGCCTGGCCGCCAGCGCCGCGCTCGCGCGGGAGTTGCGCAGCACCTTCGACGCCCGTCCGCGCGACGCGGAATCGCTGATCGACGCGCAGTTCGCCCGCGCCTTCGCGACGGAAGGACTGCTCTGCGTACCGATGGCGACCAAGAAGCGGACGTTCGGCGTCATGGTCGCGGGTCTGGGCGCCGCGCAATACACCCGCCTCGCTAGGCACCTTTCCTGGCTGCTCGATTTCGGCCGCATCGCGGCGATGAGTCTGGAATCGTTGCACGCAGCCCAGGACTGCCGGCGACAGGCCGAGGACGAGGCCGGCGCCCGCTTCGCCCGTCAGGCCAGGCGGGTGGTCCACGAGGCCGGAAATCCGCTGGGCATCATCAAGAGCTACCTGAAAATCCTCGATACCAAGCTGCCCGGGGACGCCGGCGTGCGCCAGGAACTCGAGGTCCTGAGCGAGGAAATCGATCGCGTGGCCGGCATCGTGCGCCGCATGAGCGAAATCCCCGCCGCACCGCTCGTCGCGGGCGGCCTGGATGTCGGCGAACTGCTGCGCGAAATGCTCGCGCTGTACGGCGAAGCGCTGCTGAAAAACAAGGGGATCGCGCTCGAAACGCAGCTGCCGGCGAAGCCGCTTCGCGTCGCCTGCGAACGCGACGGGCTCAAGCAGATCATCCTCAATCTCTGGAAAAACGCGGCCGAGGCGCTGTCGGCCGGCGAACGCTTTTCGATCGCGGTGAGCGACCGAGTCATCCACGACGGCCGGGCCTTCGTCGAAATACGCATGGACGACACCGGTCCCGGCATGCCGGAAGCCGCGCTGCGCCGGCTGCGCGGCGAGGAAGACGCCGGCGCCGGGCCGCGCGGCCTGGGACTGTCGATCGTCAGGGTGCTGGCCAGGCGCCAGGGCATCGTCGTGACTTGCCGCAGCCGCGCGGGAGAGGGGACGAGCATCGCCCTTCTCCTGCCCGAAGAGCCGATGAAAGACAGGGAGTAAGCGACAACAATACCAAGCACGCCGGAGAAGCCGCGAGAAACTTCCCGGACGCGCGCAAGGAGTGAAGATGAATGTGGTACCAGGCGTAGAACTGGCGATGCACACCCCCGACATTCCGGAAACCAAGCGCATCCTCATCGTCGACGACGAACCGCGCTTCCGCGCGGCCTACCGGCAGCTGCTGGCGGCCGACGACCGCAGCATCGAGGAGTGCGCGACCGGCGGCGACGCCATCCGGCGGCTCGACCGGCGCGACATCGACGTGGTCATTCTCGACCTTTCGCTGCCCGACATCGGCGGCATCGAGATCATGGACTGGCTGCTGCGCAACCGCGTATCGACCTCGGTCATCGTGTTCAGCGCCGCCGATTCGATCGATTCGGCGATTCATGCGCTGCGCCAGGGCGCCTTCGAATTCGTCCGCAAACACTGCGACCCGGACGAGCTGATCCAGACCGTGGACCGTGCCCTGCGCCGCCGCCGCATGGAGCAGGAACATGCGCGGATGACGGCGCGCCTCGAGCAGTCGGAGCGCCTGCACCGCTTCCTCGTCGAACAGTCGCCCGACATCATCTACACGCTGGACGGCGCCGGCCGCTTCATCTTCATCAACGGCCGCGTCCAGACGCTGCTCGGCTATGCGCGCGAGGAACTGCTCGGCCAGCACTACTCGGCGATCGTGCACGAAGACGACCGGGAGCGCGTGCAGTTCGCCTTCAACGAGCGCCGCATCGGCGAGCGGGCGACGACCAACATCGAGGTCCGGCTCAAGAGCAAGCACCGGGGCTTCCGCCGCTTCGACAACCGGATGATCGTCGCCATCCTCAGCGCGCAGGGCATCTACGCGCCGGACGACGAGGCCGGCCCGCAGCAGTTCATGGGCACCTCGGGCGTGGCGCGCGACATCACCGAACGCAAGAAGGCGGAAGAGACGATCGCCTACCAGGCCTTTCACGACCTGCTGACCGGCCTGCCCAACCGCGTCCTCTTCAAGGACCGCCTCGAACTGGCGATCACCCAGGCCCGGCGGCGCGAGCAGCGCGTCGGCGTGATGTTCATCGACATCGACCGCTTCAAGCTGATCAACGACACCTACGGCCATCCCGAAGGCGACCAGCTGCTCAAGGGCTTCGCCGTGCGTGCGCGCAACTGCCTGCGCTCGGGGGACACCCTGGCGCGCCAGGGCGGCGACGAATTCACCGTCCTCCTGCCCGACATCGGCGGCAGCGAGGACGTGACTACCATCGCCGGCAAGATGCTGGCCGAGCTGAAGCATCCTTTCGCGGTCGGCGGACACGATTTCCTCGCCACCGTCAGCATCGGCATCGCCATTTTCCCGGAGCACGGAGAGACGCCGGAAGATCTGGTCCGCCACGCCGACATCGCGATGTACCAGACCAAGGCGCAAGGCAAGAACGGCTACCTCGAATTCACCTCCGAAATGGACGCCTCGCACAGCGAGCGCATCGCGCTGGAAAACGAGCTGCGCGTCGCGCTCGAACGCGGCGACCAGTTCGAGCTGCACTACCAGCCGCAGATCAGCATCAGCCAGCGCCGCGTCGTCGGACTGGAGGCGCTGATCCGCTGGCGCCATCCGCAGCGCGGCCTGATCGCGCCGGACGCCTTCATTCCCATGGCCGAGGAAACCGGAATGATCGTCGCGGTCAGCGACTGGGTGCTGCGCGAAGGCTGCACCCAGCTCGAACGCTGGCGCGCGCTCGGGCATACGGACATCAAGCTGGCGATCAACCTCTCGCCAAAGGAGTTCGAACGCGCCGACCTCGTCGAGCGCGTCACCGCGCAGGTCAACGCGCACGCCATTCCGCCCGGCGCCATCGAGATCGAGATCACCGAGAGCCTGCTGATGAAGGATGCCGAGAAAATCATCGAAAAGGTGCGGCAGCTGCGCGGCCACGGCATGCGCGTATCGATCGACGACTTCGGCACGCGCTACTCGTCGCTCAATTACCTGCGCCGCTTCTCGATCAGCAGCATCAAGATCGACCAGTCCTTCGTGCGCGACCTGGCAACCGGCCACAACTCGACGGCGATCGTCCACGCCATTCTCGGCATCGCCCGCAGCTTCAATCTGCGCGTTCTCGCCGAAGGCGTCGAAAACGAAGAACAGCGGCAAATCCTGATCGATCTGGGATGCGACGAGATGCAGGGTTTCCTCTTCAGCCGGGCGCTGCCGGCCGCGCCGTTGCAGGCCTTCCTGGAATCCGGCGCGTTCCGCGCCGGGAAGGAGGCGCTGCTGCTCGATTAGGCTTCGAAGGGCGCCCCATGCTGCGCGGCGCACCCGGCGATCAGGCCCTGCACCGCCGCCTCGCACAGGTCGAGCACGTTCTCGAAGCCGGCCTCGTTGCCATAGTAGGGGTCGGGCACTTCGCGCCCGACCTCGCCGCCCGCGCAATCGAGCAGGAGCGCCAGCTTGCCGTGGTGTTCCGGCGGACAGATCCGCTGCAGGGCGGAGAGATTGGCGCGATCCATGGCGAAGATGCGGTCGAAGCGCTGGAAGTCGGCGACCTCGACCTGGCGCGCGCGCTGCCGCGAAATATCGTAGCCGCGCCGCGCCGCGACGCGCTGCGCCCGCTCGTCCGGCGCTTCGCCGGCATGGGAGCCCAGCGTTCCCGCCGAAGCGAATTCGATTCGCACCGCCAGCCCGGCGCGCTGCGCCAAACCGCGCCCGACGCCCTCGGCCAGCGGGGAGCGGCAGATGTTTCCCATGCAGACGAAGAGGATGCGCAAGGCGGATACCATCGATGAAGGGGAACGAAAGATGGTGCCCCCGGTCGGAATCGAACCAACGCCTGATGCTTACAAGGCAACTGCACGACCTTCATGCTACGGGGGCCCGGCCAGACGGCCAAGGCGCGGATTATAGCCGATCGCGGCGCCCGCCACCCAACGCGCCCGCGCAGACGGCTTCCGGCCCCCCTCGCATCCCGTTAGAATCGCAGGAACACCACTCCGGAAGCGGTCAATGCCGAGCTTCACCAATCCATCAGAAATAGCCCGCGAAACGTTGCGCATGCTGGCCTCCCGGCGCATCCCGCCCTCGCCGGACAACTACCGCGCCCTGTACAACGAAATCGCCGGCAGCGAGGAAAAAGCGGCCGACACCTTCCCGGAAACAGAACTCAAGACCCTGCTCGCGTCGCTTCCCAAGGAAACGCCGGCCCAGCAGGGACTCGCGCGTCAGCTCGAGCAAGCCCTCCGGGGCAAGAACTGGGATGACTACCGCAAGACGCTGGTCGATTTCGTCAAGGAACACAGCGCGGAAAACGAGCTCGGCTGGAGCGAACTGATCGGTGACTTCCTGCGCCAGTGGGAAGCCAAGCAGAGCGGCCTCACCGCGGCCCGCAAGCGCGAGTCGCTGGAGCACGTGCTGAGCGGCGGCGCCAACAACGACGCGGTCCTCTTCGGGCGCCTGCAAAGCCTGGTGCGCTCCTGGTCGCTCAACGGCGCTGCGCCCGACGAGCTTGCGCTCGTCGAGGGCGAGGTCGAACCGGCTGCGGCCGTCGCTTCCTCTACGGCAGCCGCGCCGGCCGACGCGCCGCCCGTCCGCGGCGGCACCCTGTCCGACCTGCGCGACCTCTTCGCCTATACGCTGGAAGGCGCCGTCGCCGCGCAACTGCCCGACGAGCCCGAACTCGCGGCCGAAGCGCGCGCGCTCGCCGCCGCCGTGCGCGGCGCCAGCACGCCGAAGGCGATGGAAGCGCTGCAGGCGGGCATCAAGCGCCTCGCCTTCCGCCTCGAACTGCTCAGCGAAGACCGCGCCGAACTACGCACCGGTCTGCTCCATCTGCTGCAGCTGCTGATCGACAACGCCGGCGAACTGGTCCTCGACGACCACTGGCTGCACGGACAGATCGAGGCCGTGCGCGAAATCGTCGCCCGCCCGCTGAACACCCGCGCGATCGACGACGCCGAGCGCCGGATCAGGGAGGTCATCGTCAAGCAGAGCCAGCTCAAGAGCAGCCTGAGCGATGCGCAGGAAGCGCTGAAGAGCATGCTGGCCGGCTTCGTCGACCATCTGGCGGAGTTCGCCGACGCGACCTCCGACTACCACGACAAGATCGAAGTCTGCGCCGAGAAGATCAGCAAGACGCAGAACATCTCGCAGCTCGAGGACGTGCTGACCGAAGTCATGCACGAAACGCGCATCGTCCAGCTCAACGCGCAACGCTCGCGCGACGAGCTGCGCGCCGCCAAGCAGCGCGCCATCGAGGCCGAACAGCGGATCAGCGAACTGCAGAGCGAACTCGACAAGGCCAGCGATCTGGTGCGCCACGACCAGCTGACCGGCACGCTCAACCGGCGCGGCCTCGAGGAAATCTTCGCCAAGGAGGCCGGGCGGGCGCAGCGCCGCCACTCGCCGCTGTGCGTCGCCCTGCTCGACATCGACAACTTCAAGAAGCTCAACGACACGCTCGGCCACGCCGCCGGCGACGCGGCGCTCATCCATCTGGCGGCCGTCATCCGGGAAACCATGCGCCCGCAGGACACCATCGCCCGCCTCGGCGGCGAGGAGTTCCTGATCCTCCTGCCGGACACCGACATCGAAGACGCGAGCCGGGCGGTGGTACGCCTGCAACGCGAACTGACCAAGAAGTTCTTCCTGCACAACAACGACAAACTGCTCATCACCTTCAGCGCCGGCGTCACCTCGATGGCTCCCGGCGACAGCCAGGCCAGCCTGATCGAACGGGCCGACAAGGCGATGTACCATGCCAAGCAGACGGGAAAGAACAAGGTATCGATCTCTCCCGTCGACGCCCCCGATCAAATCTACTGACCGGCGCCGGCCGCCCTGCCGGCCGGATGCCCAATCTATTTCCCGCAATCCCGAGAGCCCGCCAGCCCACCATGCCCCGCCTGAAAAACGCCATCTTCGACCTCGACGGAACGCTGATCGACTCCGCTCCCGGCATTCTCGAATCCTTCGCCGCCGCCCTGAAACAACACGGCGTCGCCGCCCGCGTGCCGATCGACGCGACGCTCATCGGCCCGCCCCTGCAGGAAACGCTGGTCAAGCTGAGCGGCATCGACGATCCGGCCCGCCTGCAGCTTCTCGCCGATGCGTTCAAGCAGCGCTACGACAGCGAAGGCGTCTTCGCGACGCCCGCCTACCCGGGCGTCGACGCCCTTCTGGGCGAACTCAGGTCGGCCGGCGTGAATATCTACCTGGCGACCAACAAGCGCCTGATCCCGACCCGCCTCATCGTCGAACGCTTCCCCTGGGCCGGGCATATCAAGGCCATCTACACGCTGGACATGACGCCCGCCCGCCTGGCCGACAAAGCCAGCCTGCTCGCCCACCTGTTGGCGGAGCAGCAGCTGTCGCCCGGCGACTGCGTCTACATCGGCGACCGCGAAGAGGACGGCCTGGCCGCCGAACGGAACGGTCTGCCGTTCTATGCGGTCGAGTGGGGCTACGGCGATTTTTCGCCCGCCACGCGGCGCGCCGACTGGAGCCACGCCGGCTCGCCGGAAGCCCTGCTCGCGGGGCTGCTCGGCGCGGCATAACGGGGAGCGTTCCCCAACCACATGCGGGCGGGGCGAGGTTCTTGCCACTCGCAGTCGCCCATTGTACAAAGGCAAGCTGCACTTACGCGCGCCCCGGGGCTGGCGATGCCTACTTCAAGCGTATTTTTAGCGACCGTTTCGTGAAAGAAAAACCGTGAAAGCTGTGATCCTTGCAGGGGGCTTGGGAACCCGCATCAGCGAAGAATCCCACCTCCGACCGAAACCGATGATCGAAATCGGCGGCAAGCCCATCCTCTGGCACATTCTCAAGATCTACTCCGCACACGGGATCAACGACTTCGTGATCTGCCTCGGGTATCGCGGCTACGTCATCAAGGAGTACTTCGCGAACTATTTTCTGCACACGTCGGATGTCACCTTCGACATGTCGAACAACCAGATGACCGTCCATGAACGCCACGCAGAACCTTGGCGCGTGACTCTGGTCGATACCGGCGACGAGACGCAAACCGGAGGCCGCCTGGCGCGCGTGCGCAAGCATCTGGAAGATGAAGAGCTGTTCTGCTTCACTTACGGCGACGGCGTCGGAAACATCGACATCACGGCCAGCATCGCTTTCCACAGAGCGCAAGGCGTACTGGCAACGGTCACGGCGGTAACCCCGCCCGGCCGCTTCGGCTCGCTGGAAATCAGCGACACAAATCAGGTCAGGGTCTTCAACGAAAAACCGCGTGGCGACGGCAGCATGATCAACGGAGGATTCTTTGTCCTCTCCCCCGGGGCGCTGGAACTGGTGGATCACGACGATCATTGCATCTGGGAGCGCGAGCCGCTGGAACGACTCGCACTGAATGGACAACTCGCGGCCTTCAGGCATAGCGGCTTCTGGCAGCCGATGGACACCCTGCGCGAAAAGAACCTGCTGGAAGATCTCTGGCAGAGCGGAAAGGCCCCATGGAAAATCTGGTGACTGCCTCGTTCTGGAAAGACAAGCGTGTCTTTCTCACCGGCCACACCGGGTTCAAGGGCAGTTGGCTCGCCCTCTGGCTGCAGACGCTGGGGGCGCGGGTGCACGGCTACTCGCTGCCGCCCCCCACCGACCCCAATCTATTCTCCGTCGCCCGTGTCGCCGAAGGCCTTTCCGACGCCCGCGGCGATCTGCGTGACGCCACCCGGCTCAACCAGGCACTCCACGATGCGCAACCGCAGATCGTCCTGCACCTCGCCGCCCAGGCCCTGGTGGAAGAAGGCTACCGCGACCCCGTCGGCACTTACGCCAGCAACCTGACCGGCACGCTGAACCTGCTCGAAGCCGTTCGCTCCTGCGCCTCGGTCCAGGCCGTCGTCGTCGTCACCAGCGACAAGTGCTATCAAAACCGGGAATGGTCCAGCAGCTACCGTGAGCAGGACCCCTTGGGCGGCTACGACCCCTACAGCAGCAGCAAGGCCGCAGTTGAAATTCTCACGGCCAGCTACCGCGATTCCTTCCTGCGCGAGCGTGGCGTGGCGACAGCCACCGCACGCGCCGGCAACGTCATCGGCGGCGGCGACTGGGCCCCCCGTCGATTGGTGCCCGACGCCTTGCGTGCTTTCGCCGCAGAGACTGAAGTCGTACTGCGCCATCCCAACGCCATCCGCCCTTGGCAGCATGTGCTGGAACCGCTCGCCGGCTATCTGTTGTTAGCCGAGCATTTGGTGCAGGAAGGGAACTTGTTCGCCAGCGCATGGAATTTCGGCCCCGATGAACGCGACCCCCTCACCGTCGGCAAGGTCGTCGAACGGCTGGCCAGGCAGTGGGGAGACGGGGCACAATGCTCGACCGCTCCCACGGCGGGGCCGCACGAGGCTCAACTACTCAAACTCGATAGCGGCAAAGCGCGCTCCCGCCTCGGCTGGCAACCGCGCTGGACGGTGGAGACAGCCCTGCAGGCCAGCGTAGACTGGCACCGCGCCTGGCTGCGGGGAGCCGACATGCGCGCCTTCACCCTCGCCCAGATCAACGATTATTCAACGACCGACACGCCATGACCCTCCAGGAAAAACGCCAGCACATCCTCGCACTGGTGCGCGAATTCGCGAGCGAAGCGCTGGCCCCCAAGGCATTCGCTCCCGACACCCCGGTTCCCCCATCAGGCAAAGTGCTCTTCCCCGACGACATCGCGGCGCTGGTCGACGCCTCGCTGGACGGCTGGCTGACGACGGGGCGCTTCAACGACGCTTTCGAGGAGCGCCTTGCCGGTTATCTGGGCGTCGCACATGCGCTGACCACCAACTCGGGCTCCTCCGCCAATCTGTTGGCGATCAGCGCGCTGACCTCGCCGCAACTGGGCGAACGTGCCCTGCGGCCAGGCGACGAAGTCATCACCGCGGCTGCCGGCTTTCCGACCACGGTCAATCCCATCCTGCAAAACAATCTGGTGCCGGTTTTCGTAGACTCCCACATCCCGACCTACAACCCGACGCCCGAAGCAGTGAAGGCAGCGCTCTCGGACAAGACCCGCGCCATCATGCTCGCCCACACGCTGGGCAATCCCTTCGCCGCCGAAGAAATCCGCGCCATCGCGGACCGGCATAAACTCTGGCTGATCGAAGACTGCTGCGACGCCCTCGGCTCGACCTACAAAGGTCGCAAGGTGGGGACCTTCGGACATATCGGCACCCTGAGCTTCTACCCGGCGCATCACATCACGATGGGTGAAGGAGGCGCCGTCTTCACCTCGGACCCCACGCTCAAGCGCCTGCTTGAATCCTTCCGCGACTGGGGGCGCGACTGCTGGTGCGCGCCGGGTTGCGACAACACCTGCGGCAAGCGCTTCGACTGGCAACTTGGCGAACTTCCGAAGGGATACGACCACAAATACGTTTATTCGCACGCCGGCTACAACCTGAAGATAACGGACATGCAGGCGGCCATCGGCCTCTCGCAACTCTCGCGCATCGACGAATTCGTGGCCGCACGCAGGAAGAATTTCGACTATCTGAAAACCCGGCTCACCGAACTTGAGGATTACTTTATCCTGCCCGAGGCGACAGCAGACAGCGCCCCCTCGTGGTTCGGCTTTCCGCTGACGCTGCGCAGCGACTGCGACATAGACCGCGTCGACCTTCTGCGCTACCTGGACCAGCACAAGATCGGCAGCCGCCTCCTGTTCGCCGGCAATCTGACCCGCCAGCCCTATTTCGCGGACAAATCGCACCGAATCTCCGGCATGCTGGACAACGCGGATGCCATCATGGAGCGCACCTTCTGGCTCGGCCTCTATCCCGGCTTGCATCAAGAACACCTCGATTTCGTAGCCGCCAAACTGGAACAATTCTTCGGCAAAGGCTGGTAGATGCCGCGCCCCCTCCCTCCGGCCGACCTAGAGCACGTTCTCGCGCATACCCGTCCGCTCTGGGATGAGTTGGAGGGTGCGCGCCTGTTCATCACCGGAGGCACAGGCTTCTTCGGCATCTGGCTTCTCGAATCACTGATCTTTGCGCGTGAGCAACTCAGGCTCGACATTCATGCGACCATCCTGTCGCGCTCACCGGGCGCTTTTCACACCCGCCTCCCTCATCTGGCAAAAAATCCTGCTCTCGACTGGTTGACGGGGGATGTTCGAGATTTCGCGTTTCCTGCGACACCTTTCACGCATATCATCCACGGAGCCACCGAAATTCACGTTCGCGGCGTTCCGGAGCCGCCGCTTACATCTTTCGACACTATCGTTCAGGGAACGCGTCGCGTACTGGACTTCGCGCTTCACGCGGGTGCACGCAACGTCCTGCTGATCGGCTCCGGGGCCGTCTATGGCCCGCAGCCTCCAGAACTCACGCACATTCCCGAACACTACAACGGCGCGCCGGACTGCAGCGATGCGACATCCGCCTATGCCGAAGGGAAGCGTGCCGCCGAACTTCTGGGAACCCTCTACGCTCAGCAATTTGGACTGGAAACCAAGATCGCACGCTGCTTCACCTTTGTCGGCCCGCACCTGCCCATGGACAAGCACTTCGCCATCGGCAATTTCATGAACGACGTACTCCATGGGCGCAACATCACCGTGCAGGGCGACGGCAGCCCCCTGCGCTCCTACCTGCACATGGCCGACCTCGTCATCTGGCTGCTGACCATTCTGCTCAAGGGTCAGGTCGGCCGTCCTTACAACGTTGGCTCCGACCAATCGCTGAATATCGCGGCGCTGGCCGGACTAGTCGCCGATACTCCGCTTGGGCGCCAGCAGCAGTCCCAGACACTCCGCCCTCCAGCCTCCGGCAAAGCACCTCAGCGCTACGTACCGGATATCACTCGTGCTCGGCAGGAACTCGGTCTGACAGTCCGCATCCCCTTGGCAGAGGCGATTCGCCGTACCCTCGAGTGGCACCTCCCCTGAACCAAAAACATCATCGCCGGAAAGTCAATATTCAAGATTGCCGGCTTTTTTCCGATAATGGTACGGACAGTATTTTTTGATCGAGACCACCGTGAGCCTCCTAACTGCAAACCCTATATACACGGCTGTTGTTCCGTTCACCGCCGCGACGACAGGAAACAATTGATGCAGGCTTACATTCTCTGTGGCGGCCAGGGTACACGCTTGCGCAGCGTCACAAAGAATACGCAAAAGACCGTGGTGGATATCCACGGCCGCCCGTTCCTCTCCTTGGTACTGGGCCAGTTGCGCCGGGCAGGCATCACCAGGGCAACGCTTTGCGCCGGCTACCGGGCCGACCAACTCGCCGAATTGCTGCCCGAGATAGCAAAAAATTCCGGACTCGACCTTGACCTGATCATCGAAACCGCCCCTTTGGGCACTGGCGGCGCCGTCCTCAATGGCCTCCGGCAGACCCCTCCTCGGGAGCGCTATCTGGTTGTCAACGCCGACACCTTTCTCGATGCCGAAGCCTATCGGCAGGCAATAGCCGCCCGCCACGATTGTCTGGTGGCGGTACGCATGACGGACCGCGCACGCTTTGGTAGCCTCGAGTGCCGGGACGACGGTCTGGTGCAGCAGCTACAGGAGAAGGGAGTCGCCGGCCCCGGCCTGATCAACGGGGGAGTCTACGGATTCTCCGCAACGACCCTGGCGGAACTGCCGATTCGCCCATGTTCCATGGAACATGACATCCTGCCGGAACTGATTCGACGCGGGCAGTTGTTTGCCGTGGAATACTCCGGCCCTTTCCGCGACATCGGCACGCCGGAATCCTTGGAAGCCTTCAAACTCGAAACCGCGCAATGCAAAAGCTAATCAGGGAACTGACGGTAGGCACCGACCAGTCCATCCTCGACGCGGTGGAATGCATCGAGTCCGGGAACCTGCAAATTGCCTTCGTCGTTGAGCCGAATCAAAGGCTGGCCGGCATCGTCACCAACGGCGACATCCGCCGCTACCTGCTGCAAGGCGGCACCCCCAACCAACCCGTCACCGTGTGCATGAACCGGCAGTTCCGGGCTGTGCAAGCGGGCACCCCGCGGGAAGAACTGCTGAAAATCTTCGACCTTGGATACAACGCCATTCCCGGCCTGGATCATGAGGGCCGGCTCAAGGACATCTACACGATACATCTGACGGCCAATCCGGAAACCCCGGTGCTGGCTCGCGCCCGGGCACCGGTAAGGATGAGCTTCTGCGGAGGTGGCGCGGATCTGACCTACTTCTTCATCGATCATCCGGCCGCGGTGCTCAGTTGCACGGTGGGCCTTTACGCACATGCAACCCTAGTTCCCCGGGACGACAGCAGAATCCGCATTTTTTCCGAGGACCTGGACCGGGAAGAATCGTACGAATCCTTGCAGGACCTTATTGCCAACGCTGACAAAGGGCTGCTCGCCACCATCATTTCAGTCATCCGCCCCCGCTACGGCTTCGATTTCTATCTGCATTCGGACTTTCCAGTGGGCTCTGGCTTGGGCGGCTCCTCGGCGGCGACTACGGCCACCATCGCGGCCTTCAACGAACTGCGCCAGGATCACTGGAATACTTACGAAATCGCCGAACTGGCCTTCCAAGCGGAGCGCCTCTGTTTCGGCATCGCCGGCGGCTGGCAGGACCAGTACGCCTCCGCCTTCGGGGGCATCAACCTGATCGAGTTCGAGCACCAGCGCAATATGGTGCATCCAATCCGCCTGGAAGACGCTACCCGTAACGAACTGGAAGCCTGTCTGCTGCTCTGCGACACCGGCACGACCCACGATTCGGGCAAGCTGCACGAAATCCAGCGCCAGGAAATGGAAGCCGAATCCGCCCAGACCGATCTGTTGCATCAAAGCGTGACCCTGTGCCGCCGGATGCACCGACACCTGATCCGTTCAGAACTGCGCGACTTCGGGCTGTGTCTGCATGAAGCCTGGCTGTTAAAAAAGCAGTTTTCCAAGTCGGTCAGCGCCCCCCAACTCGATCAGGTCTACGCTGCGGCAATCGCCAGCGGCGCCCTGGGTGGCAAACTTCTGGGCGCCGGCGCCGGCGGCTTCTTTCTCTTTTACGTCCAACCCCAGCATCGCCAAGCGGTCATCCGTGCCGTGCAATCCTTGGGATGTCAGACGACCAATTTCCGTTTCGAACCTCATGGGGTCGTTTCGTGGCGCACAAAAATCAAATGAAAAACCACATCATCGACATCGGCGGCTTCCAGGTCGGCGGCGAACGAATTTTTGTGATCGCCGAAATCGGCAACAACCACAACGGCTCTCTGAACCAGGCCAAGCGCCTGGTGGACGCGGCCATCGAAGCCGGGGCCGACTGCGCCAAGTTCCAGATCCGCAACCGGGACGCCCTATATCGGAGCAAGGCCGATGGCTCCCGCGCCGAAGATCTCGGCGTGGAATACATCCAGGACCTGCTCGACAAAGTCGAGTTGAGCATGGACGAACACCGGCAGGTGCGCGCCTACTGCGCCGAAAAGGGCATCACTTATTTGTGCACCCCGTGGGACGAGCCCAGCGTAGACGTATTGGCAGAATTAGACGTTCCCGCCTTGAAAATCGCCTCGGCTGACCTGTGCAATCCCTACCTGATCGCAAAAGCCGCGAGCCTGGGCAAACCGCTGATCCTGTCCACTGGCATGTCCTTCGAGCACGAGATCATCCGGGCCATCGAACAGCTGCGCGCTCTGAACACGCCCTTTGCCCTTCTCCACTGCAATAGCGCCTATCCGGCCCCGGAATGCGACATCCAGCTGGCTTACATCACCCGCCTGAGAGAACTGCACGGCCTGATCGGCTATTCCGGACACGAACGAGGCATCGCCATCACCTTTGCTGCCGTGGCACTCGGGGCAAAACTGGTGGAGCGCCACATCACCCTGGATCGAGACATGGAAGGACCGGACCACCTCGCCAGTCTGGAGCCGGCTGAATTTCGCCAGTTGGTGGAAGGCATCCGACAAATCGAACAGGCGCTTCCCTGTCAGGGCCCCGGACGCCACGCCAGCCAGGGCGAACTGCTCAACCGGGAAAATCTGGGCAAGAGCGTGATCGCCGCTCGCCCCATCGCCAAGGGCGAAATTTTCAAGCAGCAGATGTTGCGGGTCGCCAGCCCAGGGCAGGGGCTAGCTCCCTATAAGCTGGAGAAGCTTCTCGGCCGCCGGGCCAACCGGGACCTTGAGGAGGGAGATTTTCTCTTCGAGAGCGACCTGCGCGAGCAGAGCGAAGTCAGACGGGATTTCCTCCTGCCCATCCGCTGGGGCGTCCCCGTCCGCTACCACGACTTCCGCCAGTACCGGCAATGGATACGACCGGACCTGTTCGAATTCCACCTCTCCTACCGGGACCTGAGCGTCCTCCCCCAGCCCTACCTGGAGACGGTGGACTGTTCACGGCTCGTGGTGCACGCCCCCGAACTCTTCGAAAACAGCGAACTTCTGGATCTGACGTCGGAGGATGCGGAGTATCGCCGGCGCTCCATCGCCAATCTGCAACGGGTCGTGGATGCCACGCTGCAGATCGCCGAATTCTTTCCCCGCGCGCAGGACCTGCTGATCGTGGCCAACGTAGGCGGTTTCTCCGCCGATACGCCCGTGCCCCTCGTCCACCGGGCGGAACTCTACAGGCGCTTTCAGGAAGCCTGCGCCCAAGTACGTTTCGGCCGAACGGAGCTGATCCCCCAGAATATGGCGCCCTTCCCCTGGCATTTCGGCGGCCAGCGCCACCAGAACATCTTCATGATGCCCGAGGAGTTGGCGGCAAAAGCCCAGGCCCTCGGCCTGCGCCTGTGTCTGGACCTGTCCCATCTGCAGATGACCTGCCATCACTTTGGACTGGACTTCCAGGCAGCCCTGGCCCTGCTGTTGCCCCACTCGGTCCACTTGCACGTGGCCGACGCCAAGGGCAGCAACGGCGAAGGCGTCCTGATCGGCACCGGCGACATTGACTGGCCGGCCACCTGGACTCAGGTCCGCAACTATCCTCAGATGAGTTTCATCCCGGAAGTCTGGCAGGGACACAAGGACCATGGCGCCGGCTTCTGGTCGGCCCTGGAATTTTTAGAGCGACTGGGCCAATAGGCAAACCGTCCTCACTTTTCGGAACGACAAATGCGCGTAGCAGACTACATCATGTCCCGCCTGGCCAATCTCGGTGTCCGGCAAGTTTATTTCCTGCCCGGTGGCGGCGCCATGCACCTGAACGATGCCTTGGGACGACACCCGGATCTGGAGGCCGTGCTCTGCCTGCACGAGCAAGCGGCCGGGATCGCAGCGGAAGCCGCCGGCAAGCTGTCAGGCGGCCCGAGCGCCTGCCTGACGACCTGCGGCCCGGGCGCAACGAACGCCGTGACTGCCACGCTCGGCGCATGGCTCGACTCGACGCCGGTGTTCTTCATCTCCGGCCAGGTCAAGACTGCCGACCTGAAAGCGGGCACCGGACTGCGTATGCTGGGTGTGCAGGAAGCCGATATCGTTTCCATCGTCGCACCGATCACCAAGCGCGCCGTGACCCTGACCGACCCACAGGCAGTTGCTGAGGTTTTCGACGAATTGGAGCACGCGGCGCTCAGCGGCCGGCGCGGACCGGTCTGGCTCGACGTCCCCCTGGACGTACAGGCCGCGCGGATCGACCCCAACCGCTTGCGCCGTGCCCAACTGCCTCCGGCGCCGGCATCGGTCGATCTCGCCGGGCCGGTGGCGCGAACACTGGCGCTGCTCAAGTCGTCCAAGCGCCCAGGCATCATCGCCGGCAGCGGCATCCGCATGGCCGGCGCCGTCGAAGCCTTCAACGCCCTGATTCACCGGGTCGGCATTCCAGTGATGCCGACCTGGCTCGCGATGGACCTGATCGACGATGCACATCCGCTCTACGGCGGGCGCCCCGGCTCCATTGCGCCGCGGTGGGCCAACTTCACCTTGCAGAACTGCGATTTGCTCATCGTCCTCGGCTCACGCCTAGACATGGCGCTGACAGCTTACAACCACGCCCATTTCGCACCCCATGCGAAAAAAGTGGTGGTCGATATCGACCCTGCGGAAATCGCCAAGCTGCAAATGCCGATCGAAGTGCCGGTAGTGAGCAACGTCAAGCCTTTTATCGAAGCTCTGGACGCTGCCGTTACGACCGACCCACTGCCGGATTTCTCCACTTGGCGCACACGCATCGCGGACTGGCGTTCGCGCTACCCCCTGCTACAACCGGAGCATGGCGACGATAGCCAGGGCGTGAGCATGTATTACTTTACGGACAAGTTGTCCGGCCTCCTCGACAGTGGGGATGTGATTGCTCCGGGAAGTTCGGGCTTCGCATCGGAGCTTTTCCTGCTCAACCTCCGCATCAAGCAGGGCCAGCGCTGCTTCCACAACCGTGGCACAGGCTCGATGGGATTCGGCATTCCATCGGCGATTGGCGCCTGCCTGGCATCCGGGCGCAAACGCACAATCTGCCTTGAGGGTGACGGCGGCTTCCAGCTCAACGTTCAGGAATTGGCGACGATTGCCGCGCAAAATCTGCCGATCAAATGCTTCGTCGTCAATAATCAAGGCTACGCCTCGATCCGCGCCTCCCAAAACACGCACTTCAACCTGCTGGTTGGCGCCGACGCCAGCAGCGGCCTGAAACTTCCGGACCTGGCCGCTCTGGTTGCCGCTTATGGCGTCGGCTATGCGCGCATCGACCGGCATGAAAACATGGAAAACAAGGTGGGCGCGGTGCTGGCGCAGCCCGGACCGGTGATCTGCGAAATATTCGTACAGATAGAGGAAGCTCGCGTTCCGCGCGTAATGACCCGCCTGAACGAACATGGCAAACCGGAAACCAGCCCGTTGGAAGATCTATATCCCTTCCTGGAGAGAGACGAGTTCGCCGCGCAGATGGTGGCCGAACGATGAGCAAGACTCGACACCTCGACCCCGCCGGCATTCGGCGGGTTCATTGATCATCGCCCGGGCAGGAAACCCGGAAAACCATTCGTACCGAATCGAAAAACAAAGCGAACTCCATTACCCCATCCTTTCGAGACCGACCCATATTCCTCGAAAGCGGAGAACCGAGAAAGGAAATTGCCATGCCGGATGAAATTTTTGAATTGCTGGAAAACAGAAAAAGCTACAAAAAAAAAATCAAAGGCTTAACGGAGAAATACAAATACGTCGTCTTCTATGGCTGTGGAACAATCTACGACAACATTGTCGACAAATGGCTAGAGCACATGGACCGCCCCATCGACTATTGCTGCGATAGCGATCCAAAAAAATGGGGAAAATATTTCAACGGGGTTGTTTGTCTTTCACCCGAGGAGCTAAAAAATATAAAATCGGACTGCGTGGTATTTGTCACCATCAGTTTCTTTTCTCCAATATTTAACTACCTGAGATCAGCGGGCTTTCCATCAATCAACTTAATCTATAAGTATGACTTGGTTGCATCCGCCTTTCTCGATGAGCACGACAACGAAATCGTTGGCAACCAACTCAAGTCTGCGCGCAGACTGTTTTCCGACGCCAGATCACATCAGGTCTTCGACACCATCGTCAAGCGCGCGATCGGCGGCGGCGAAGATATCAATCTGATGCCGTCGATCTGCGAACCAAATCAATACTTTGTCCCCAACCTCATGCCACTCTCTGACGACGAGTGTTACGTCGACATTGGCGCATATGATGGCGACACCTTGAGACATTTCACATCTGCGAGCCAAGGAAAATTCGAGAAAATTCATGCCTTTGAAATTGACCCCGACAACTACAGACAGCTCGCAAAAAGCGCCTCAGATCTCCCAAACTCGGATCGTATTCATACTCACAACCTGGGGATCTGGGACACTGAGTGTGACATAAACTTCAGCGAAGGAAAATCAGATACAACAATAGGTTATGGAAAAAAAATAGCGCACGTAGTGCCGCTGGACTCGATACTGGCCGGACAGAAGGTCACGTTAATAAAAATGGATATTGAGGGCGCTGAGCTTCACGCGCTTTCGGGGGCACAGAACACCATACGAAAGCAGAATCCAAAGCTGGCAATCTGCGTTTATCACCATATTTCACATCTCTGGAAAATCCCTCTTTATATCCGGGAACTACTACCGGACCACAAGCTCTATCTGAGGCACCATACAAACCTGGAATATGAAACGGTTTGCTATGCCATACCGCCAGAGCACAAACAATAAACAGATGGCATTTTTCTGTTTCAGCCCAAGACAAACCAGCGGAGAAGCACAATGACGACACTCAACGAAATCGAACAAGCCAAGAGAGAAAAACTAAAAAGGGAAAAACCCCAGGTTTTTGAAAAAATAATGAAAATCCCTGAGCGGCATAGCCAGGGAATCGCCACGCCAATCATCGATATCGCCTATAGCTACGCCTGCGACCTGACCTGCGATCATTGCACCGCGTGGCGCGGACGGTGGCTGCGCTCGGGCGGAGCCAGAAAGCTGACGCCCAAGGATCTGCGCAAGATGAGCGATGAAGCTCATGAGCTTGGACTGGCCCAGTTCTGCTTGTCAGGCGGCGAACCCACCATTCTCAAGGAACTCGATGACGTGATCCTGGCTCTTCAGCCGGACAAGTTCCACCTCACCATGAGCACGCACGGCCATTTCCTGACCAAGGAGAAGTGCCGACATCTGAAATCGCTGGGACTCGACAAGGTGAAAATCAGCCTGGACGATTTTGACCCCAAGTTCCATGACGCCAATCGACACCTTCCCGGCGCCTATCAAAAGGCAATGGCCGCCTTGTTCAACGCCAAGGAAGCGGGCTTGAGCGTCGTCATCCAGACGGTGATCACGCACCAGAACTGCCAAACGCCGCGCATCCGGGAAATGGCCAAGTTCGCGACGGAACACGATTTCAGCATCGACATCCTCGTCGCCCGCCCCACGGGCGCCTGGGAAGGTCGCTTCGACACCCTGATCACCCCCGAGGACGCCGATTTTCTCTGGAAAGCACACCAGGAATATCCGGTATTGCACCGCGACGTCTGGCCGGCCTATGGCATGAACAAAGGCTCCGGCGCGGTGCACTCGACCTTGCACCTGACCCAGTACGGCGATGTCATGCCTTGTGTGTACATCCACATTTCCATCGGCAATATTTTTGACGGTACGCTTGCCGATGCGATCAAACGCGGGCAGAGCATCAAGAAGTTCAATGAATACAACCCGCTCTGCCTGTCGGGTGAGGATCGCGAGTTCATCGAGAAGTACATGGCGAAAGCCTATGGCAAGCAGCTTCCGATTCACTGGACGGAAGCGTTCAGCGACGATGATTACATCAGATGATCAAATACACCGCGTTGTCTTCGACCAACCGGCAGAACCTTCGCGAGGTTCTGCCTCTGGCGAAACCGTTCACTCTCCTGATTGAGCCTTCGAGTCTTTGCAATTTCAGATGCATCCAGTGCTTCCAGAGCATCAAAACGGATTCGTATTTCAGCCAAAACCTCCTCAGCATGCCGATGGCGCGGTTCCGCCGCATCATCGAGCAGCTCCAGCAATGGCCGGGGCCCAAACTCAAGGTGTTGAAGCTGAGCCTCTACGGCGAACCTCTGATCGCGCCGGACTTCCCGGAGATGCTGGCGCTCGCAAAACAGGCCGACATTGCCGAGCGGATCGAAACAACGACCAACGCCAGCCTGCTTTCGCCGGAAATCGCCGAAAGCATGGTCAGGCACGGGCTCGACTATGTGCGCGTATCTATCTATGCGACGCGGCAAGATCGTCACCAGGAAGTTACCGGATCGAAGTTCGACATCGAGCGGATACGCGAGAACCTGCTGTTCCTGCAGGAGGCCAAGCGACGTGCGGGAACCGAGCGACCGTATGTCAGCTGCAAAATGCTGGATGAATTCAGCGACGAAAACGACCGTTTCCTGAGCATGTTCCGCGATGTCGCGGACGAGGTTTATCTCGACAAGCCGCACACCTGGATCAAGGTCGACGGGGTCAACTTCATCAAAAATTTCTACGGTAAAAAAACGTCGAGCGCAGAAAAAGACTTCGAAGACCACAGCACTCAGCGCGTTGCATGCCCGATGGCATTCACGACCATGGCCGTACGCGCCAACGGTGCCGTCGCCCCGTGTTGTGTCGACTACATCGGCGGGACCAACATTGGCGACATCGAAACTCAGAGCCTGCAGGAAATCTGGAATTCCAACGCGTGGCTTGAGTTCCAGAAAATGCAGCTCGAAAACCGCAAGAATGAGAATTCATCGTGCGCCCGCTGCGATATTTTCCGAAGCGATCACTACACGAAGGACAATATCGACGGCTTTCCGGTTGAGAAGCTGCGGCCGCTGAAACAAGACGTGAATCAATAACAAGGCTTGTTGGCGAGACCGGAAAATCTATTCTCCGCATTGAAAATGCATCCGCCCCGTTCAGAGCCGAGTGGACCAATCTCCGTAAAAACAGGATCGTCTGATGAGCGAAAGCAATTGCCGTGTCTGTGGAAAAGCCTTATCCGATGAGCCTTTGCTGCACTATGAAAACATGCCCAAGGCAGCGCAGCATTTCCCGGCTCAGGCCGACCTGGCCAGCGAGCATGGCGCCGATCTGACGGTATGCCAATGCTCCGCCTGTGGCCTCGTGCAATTGAGCGACCCGCCGGTCCCCTACTACAGGGACGTGATCCGTGCGGCCGCCGTCTCGCAAACCCTCAAAAAACTCAAGCGGGAGCAATTCTCGCGACTGGTGGCGCAGTACGGCCTCCGCGGGAAACGGCTTATCGAAATCGGGTGCGGCAAGGGCGAGTTTCTTGCTCTCTGGCAAAACCTGGGAGTGCAGGCCTGTGGACTTGAGAACGCCGAAACCGCCGTAACGGCCTGCCGGGCACAGGGACTAGATGTGACGCAAGGCTACATCGACTCCGCCGATTACCGCCTGCCTGGCGCCCCCTACGACGCCTTTGCTCTCCTGATGTTCATGGAGCACATGCCCGATCCCAACGCGGTCCTGACAGGCATACGCAACAATCTCGCCGACGATGCGATCGGCCTTATCGAAGTGCCCAACTTCGATATGGTGATCGAGAACTCCGTATTCGCAGAGTTCATCGCAGATCATCTGACATACTTCACCCGGGAAACACTCGCCTTTGCACTCCAGCACAATGGCTTCGAGGTCATCGAATGCACGGCCTTGCGCGACGACTACGTACTATCGGCAATCGTCAGAAAACGCCGGAGACTGGACCTGTCAAACTTTTCCGGGGCACAGGAAAAAATCAGCGGAGAACTCCGGAAATTCATCGACGCTTACCCGCAAGGATCGGTTGCGATCTGGGGAGCCAGCCATCAGGCACTGGCAATGATCAGCCTTGCAAAAATCGCAGGCGACATCAAGTACGTGGTCGATTCTGCCCCCTTCAAACAGGGCAGGTATACGCCGGCCAGCCATCTGCCCATCGTTTCGCCCGACGCATTGACCGCCACGCCGGCATCCGCTCTCATCATCATGGCGGCGAGTTACTCCGACGAGGTCGCCGACATCGTCCGGGAACGATTCGGAACCCGGCTGCCATTCGCGATCCTCAGGGAGTCCGGACTGGAGGTTTGCAAATCCGCCTGAGACGGCGCGGTCCTGTCTGTCCATCGAGAAAACTGACGGAAGACAGTCCATGCCGATTCGAAACGTCCGCCCCCCCCTTCCTGCCCCACTTCGGCCCCACGACAGATATTCGGCTAAGCACCGCGATGAATGACATTTACACCAGCCACCGACGCCCTTACTACATCTACGCACCTGATTACGTGCGCATTTCCGCGGGTATCAAGGCACTGCACCTGCTATGTCACTATCTGAACAAGATGGGGGAGGAGGCCTATGTCCACACCCAACAGACCAACCTGAAGCTGCGCACGCCGCTGCTGACGGACGAGGTACGGAAACGCCACGCAGCGATCGATGCCCAGCCCATCGCCGTCTATCCTGAAATACTGCACGGCAACCCGCTCAATACGAAGCACGTGGTGCGCTACATCCTGAACCACCCCGGACTACTCGGCGGCCCCAAGACATTTGACGATTCAGAATTGCTCATTTGCTACCACAGCGAATTCCAGAACGACGTCAGCAAGATCAACAATCAGCTCATCCTCACCACGCCGACGATAGACATCACCATCTTCAACAATGAAGACAACGGCCATGATGACAAGCGGAGCGGCTACCTGATCTATCCCGGACGCTACAGCAAGGCCAGGGAGGAACATCCGGACCTGTTCGACAAAGGGACCGTCATCACCTATCAGTGGCCGCAAACCCACGAGGAACTGGCCGCCCTGCTACGCAAATCGACCGCGCTCTACTGCTTCTCCAACTCAGCGATCGCGGCCGAGGCAGTCCTGTGCGGCTGCCCGGTTGTCATAATGACTTCACCGTTCACAGTACGCCCCAAGGATTTTCACGATCCAGACAAGATTGACGGCTTCGTGGAACACCCTGGGATCAGCAGCGGCGACTCGGTAGCCGAATTGGCGCTGGCACGGCAGAACACGGTTGCATTCCAGGAGACTCACCGTAAAGAACGTCAGGATTTCGTCACCCAGCTCGCGCAGTTCATCAAGCTCTCCCAGGAAATGCAGGCGTCCGCCCCGACAGCAGGCAGAGCGCCCACGAACGCCGTCGCCGCAGGCATCCAGGCCTTCAACAACGCTGACAACGATACGGCAGCCAAACACCTCAGCACCGCCCTGGCGGAAGCCCCTGAAGACCCCATCCCCTATGTTTACCTGGCGTTGATCTCTGCCAGGAGCAATTTGCTTGAGGAGGCGGAGAACTTCATCCAGTTTGCCCAGTCCCTTGCCCCGGAGCGCCACGATTTCGTTGCCGCCCTCGGGGAGGAGTGCCTGAAGAACGGCCATAACAGGGACGCCCTGCGCTATCTGCAACAGGCCGTTGATAAACAGCCCGACCTGTTCCCAGCCTACCCCGCCCTCGCCGAAGCCTTGCGTTTGAACGATAGGCAGGATCAAGCCATTCACTTGCTGAACAGCGCCGCCGCCATTCCCTCGGCGGCCCAAGAGCAGATTCTTGGCCTGCTGCTGGAATGGCTGGCCACCCAGGCTAATATCGATGCCATCCCCGAAGTATGCCTGCGGCTCCGCAACCATCCCGGCTACCAGGCTCTTGGCATAGCCTTGCTGACACGCACGGGAATGCCGCCGGAGAGAATTCGGGCAGAGGCCAGACACTACGTGCAACCCTACCTCGCCAGCGGCCTAACCGCTTCGATGCCGAATCGAGGGAAGGCCGGTGCGCCGTTGGTCATCGCTTTCCTGGTCAGCGACTTCCGGCGCGAGCAGCTGTCCGGGCGCCTGGAGGCCCTGCTGCAACACCTGCCGCCGGAGCGCTTCATCAGCGTCGTCCTCTACAACGACCCACAAGCAGGAGAAAATGAAACGGCCCAGCGTTGCAGCCTCATCAACGACCACAGCCTGATCACGGTCGGCCGGGAGGACATCGATGTCCTGCAGGCCATGCGCGAACTGGACATACAAATACTGGTGGACATGGATGGGCTGGGAGTCGAACATCGCCTCTCCCTGTTCGGCGCGGCGGATGTCCCGCTCAAGCTCTCCTGGAGCGACACGCCCTTGCTTCGAGAGGCCGGCATCGCGTGCGTGCGGGGAGCTGCCCTGCTGAACGAAGGAGAAGCCTCGGATACCGACGTGCTACTGCCGGGGCTAGGTGAAATTCTTGCGCTCCCGCGCATGGAGACGAGTCCCCGCGTCGCGGCAGCGCCGCTGACTTTCGGCTGCCTTTCCAGCGCCGTCCATTTCAGCCGGGATTGCTGGGAAAGCTATGCTCTCATCCTGGCCCGCGCACCCGATAGCCGCTTGGTCGTGAACCTGGGAGAACTCGGCGCATCGGCCCAGGAATTCATCAGCACATTCTTTATCGCGCAAGGCGTTGACCTCCTGCGTCTGGATTTCATTCACGCCACCGACATTTCCTCACTCTGCACGGCGTGGAATCTGGTCGATGTCGGCCTCGCCCCGCTGCACGGCCCCGGCGACATGGCCTTGCCTGCGGCCCTGTGGATGGAGAAATGCTATATTGCGCTACGCGGAGACTCTTCCTGGTCCCGTCGTCCGGGCGCTCTGCTCAGGCAAGCAGGGCAGGATCAATTCCTGGCGGACTCCGTCGAAGCCTACATTGCCCTCGCCTGCGATCTTTCCCGGCCCCCCCTACCGCAGCCTCCCGGCTTGAGACAAAAACTGCAAGACATCGAATCCGGCCAGGCCTCGGTGCTGACGCTCACCTTTGCCGACCTGATTGAACAACGCTACCGGGGAGACCTTTGATGCCGGCCCCAAGGATATCCGTCATCGTATGCAGCATCGATGCGATGAAATTCGCCAGAGTGAGCGAATGCTACGAACGATTACTCGCCGACCGCCCCCACGAAATCATCGGCATCCACGACGCCACGTCGCTGGCGGAAGGCTATAACCGCGGCATCGCGCACGCCTCCGGCGATATCCTGGTTTTTTCCCACGACGACATCCTGATTCTCGACCCTGATTTCCCCGTGAAAATCTCGGAACGCCTGAAAGTTTACGACGTCCTGGGATTCGCCGGCACCGACAAACTCACCAACGCCACCTGGTTTTGCGCAGGGCAACCTCATACGTACGGCGCTGTCTCGCACGGGAAGCCCGGAAAATCTCATTTAACCCTGGACGTTTTCGGTGTTTCGGACTGGCCAACGAAAGGAGGCATTCAAGCCATCGATGGCTTTTGCATGGTCGCCACCCGGGAAACGGCCCAAGCCATAGGTTTCGATGCCGCCACCTTCGACGGTTTTCATCTCTACGACTTGGACTTCAGCTTCTCGGCCTACCTCGCCGGGCGCAAACTGGGCGTCTGTTGCGACATTCCCATCATCCATGAGTCATCCGGCAATTTCGCGGATCAACATCGGCACTATGCAGAACGTTTCATTGACAAATACAACGACTATCTAGAGAACACGAATGCCGGCGCCACAAACGGAGAATCCGCGTGGCGAACGATTCGGCTCCTGGATCACCATGCCCTGTTGCGATCCTGGCAGCCCGACCTGCTCAAGCGGGCGACGATCGCCATGCGGCGCGATAGCCGAAGCACCGCGCCCGAGTAATCCGATCACGCCTGATCCGAAGCGGAATCGCACCAGCGCACCCACATGCCCCGGAACGCGGCCTCCAGGCCGCGGGCCAGTCGCGGCGCATCCATCAGAGGGCTGGCCTGCATCCGCTCGCGCAACTGCCAGCGCACTGCCTTCAAGCGCTCCCGGTCGTTCGCCAAAGCGGCGGCCAGATCTTCGTAGGCCGCCGCGCTATCCACGACCAGTTCGCTCAGGCCCACGTTGTCCAGGATCGCCTTGCCCATGCGGGCGACCAGCGTATCCCCGGGCCACGTGATGAAGGGAACGCCCATCCACAGCGAGTCGTAGCCGGTCGTCCCGCCGTTGAACGGGAAGGGATCGAGGCACAGATCGACCTCGTTGTAAGTGTCGAAGTACTCGCGCTGCGGGGTGATTCCGCGAATGTCGAGGCGTTCGGGCGCAACGCCGTAGCGCCCGAACTGCTCCTGAATGTAGCGGATCAGCGTGCCATCGCGCCCGCCGCGCGCCACGAGGATCAGGCGGGAGTCCGGAACCCGCTTGAGGATGCCGCTCCACAGCGCGATCGCCCCCTGGCTCACCTTGCGGAAATTGTTCAGGCAGGCAAAGGTGAATGGTTTTCCGAGGCGTTCGCAGGGCAGACCCGGCTGAACCGGAATATCGGGAATGCCCGTGCGGACCCCGTAGCAATCCGGCAGCGGCCAGGGCGTCTCGGTACACCACGCCCCGGCTTCGAGCACCGGGTCCGGCGGGACGATGATGTAATCCATCGCCGACATGCCGCTCGTTCCCGGAAAGCCGAGCCAGGTCACCATGACGGGCGCGGGTTTACGCGCCAGCGCCAGCAGCCGACCGCCTTCCGTATTGCCGTTGAGGTCGACGACGATATCGATTTCGTCGGAACGGATCAGATCCGCCAGCGCATCGTCGCCCAGCGCCACCACATCGCGCCAACGGTCCGCGCGCTGCTTGGCCATCGCCGTCGCGGCATCGAAGGCCGTCGAATTGTAATAAACCGTGCTCTCCAGCTGGGCTCGATCCAGTACGCCGAGGAAGGGCAGCACGAAAGCGGCGACCGGATGCTCGCGCATATCCGAGGTAACCCAGCCGATACGCAGGCGCCGGGCAGGCGCCCGGTCCCGATCGCTGAAATCGTCCTCTCGTCGATACTGGCGGCACAGGTTGCGGTCGAAGGCTCGCGCCATGTCGAGGACGTCCTGCGCCGTCGCCTCGGTCGAATGGACCAGCGACCATAGCGAATTGACGTAGGCAATGGGCCGCGCCGGGTCGACATCGAGCGCCTTCCTGAAATACGCCAGGGCTTCCACGGTGCGCGCCTGATCGGAAAACCAACTGCCCAGGTTAAGCAGGGCATTGACATGGCGCGGGTCGGTTTCCAGGATCGTCTCGGCCGCCTGCCGCGCCTTCTCGCTTTCGCCCAGCTTTGTATACACCACGATCAGGGTGTTCCACGCATTCAGGTTGAGCGGCTGGCGTTCGACCGCCATTTCCAGATTCTCGCGCGCCACGTCTAGCTGCCCTTTGGTGGTGAACAAGAGGCCCAGGTGTTCGAGAATCCAGTCTTCCGACACCCCCATCGCATGCGCCCGCTCCATCGCCTCGACCGCGGCGATGGCATCGCCGCTCTGCACGAGCGCTAAGCCGAGCTTGGCCTGCAACTCGGCAGAATTTGCCGCCTTGGCCGCCGCCTGCCGGAAAAAGTTTGCCGCTTCGCCGAAATTGCCGCGCCGCAACTCTAGATCGCCGGCCAGTTCGAGCGTCTCGACCCGCTCCGGAGCCAGAGCCCGTAGGCGGATCAAGGATTCTCCCGCCTCCTTTACCAAGCCCTTCCCCATTTGCAGATGCCCCAGCGACAGCCAGGCATCCGGATAGCGCGGGTCGCGTTTCACGGCCTTGCGGAAATCACTCAGGGCGTCGTCCAGCTCGCCAAGATGCTGGGAAGCCAGGCCGCGCAGGCAATAATGGGCGGCCAGCGCCTTCGGGCTGGACACCACGTCGTTGAGCACCGTCTTGGCTCTTGCCCAGTTGCCGCCCGCCGCATAGGCCCCGCTCAGACTGCAGAGAATCCCCATATCGGTTTTCGCCAGACTGCGGGCCTTTCTCAGGCTAGCTATCCCTTCGTCCGACAAGCCAACGCGACAGCACGTTTCCCCCAGACGCTGCAGATAACGCGCCGAGCCGGGATTCAACTGCGCCGCGTACTCGAAGAACGGCAGGGCCGACTCCAACTCCCCGACCTTGAGCGCGATTTCTCCCAGGCCGAACCATCCGCCATGCGCCTCCGGCGCCGCCTGGACAGCCTCCTCGAAAAGCTGCCCGGCCAGCTCGAGCTTGCCGGCAGCCAACGCCTTCCGGCCTTTTTCAAGCAAGCCTTTAACGTCGTTGCCCATTTTTTCAGCTCCCTCGCAATTTTCTGATGGGTGAAAGTGTAACGCCTGAGCTTGAATTCCTTTGCCGCGCGTCAGCAGCAGAGTAAACAAACCGAACCCGGGCAGATTTCTGGAAGTGAGCCCGAGGGAAATTCTGGCATATTTTGTGCTTTTGAAAAGCTGTCCGTAATTTTTTGCCGCCTACGAGCAAGTAGACTCGTCGAGCTTGGGGTAGAGATTCAGCGTCATGCATGTGTGACGTGCGGCACTCGTAATCGATCGGCTTTTCCTCGAAGGAGAACAAAATGCCTCAAGTCATCAACACCAACATCGCCTCGCTCAACGCCCAGCGTAACCTCAACACTTCTCAAGGCGCGCTGAACACCTCGCTGCAGCGCCTCTCCTCCGGCTTGCGCATCAACAGCGCCAAGGACGACGCCGCCGGCCTCGCGATCGCCGAGAAAATGAATTCCCAATCGCGCGGCATGGTCGTCGCCATGCGCAACTCGAACGACGGCATCTCCGCCGCGCAGACCGCCGAAGCCGGCCTCAGCGCCGTCACCGGCCACCTACAGCGCATGCGCGAACTCGCCACGCAGGCCGCTTCCGGCCAGTACGACAGCACCAACCGCGGCGCCCTGGACAAGGAATACCAGCAACTCGCCAGCGAAATCACGCGCGCCGTCCAGGCCACCAACTTCAACGGCACCAAGCTCCTCGACGGCAGCTTCAGCGGCATCAACTTCCAGATCGGCGCGACGACCTCGTCGGAATCGCAGATCTCCGTCACCATCGCCTCCGTCGCCGCCAGCGCACTGGGCAGCATTTCCGATGCCGCGTCCGCAACGGCCGCCATGGACGCACTCGACATCGCGATCAACACGGTAAACGACAACCGCGCCACGCTCGGCGCCGTCCAAGCCCGCTTCGAAGGCGTCCTCACGCAGCTCGCAAACGCCGTGGAAAACGTCGACGCCTCGCGCAGCCGCATCATGGATACCGACTACGCGGCCGAAACCGCCAAGCTGGCCCGCGCCCAGATCCTCCAGCAGGCCGGCACCGCGATGCTCGCACAGGCGAACTCCCTACCGCAAAACGTTTTATCGCTCCTCAGATAACCCGAACGCCGCCGTACGACGAAAGCCCGGC
>MKUH01000025.1:110008-184428 GCA_001897745.1 Candidatus Accumulibacter sp. 66-26 | reverse complement strand
CGTCGCCAAAATCATCGAGTAATTCTTAACTTCGGAGTGGGGCTTGCGCCTCACTCCATCGCTCTTTGGGAAACACTATGCAAAGCCAGAAAATCCGTATCCGCCTGAAGGCTTTCGACTATCGTCTGATCGATCAGTCCGCCCAGGAAATCGTCGAAACCGCCAAGCGCACCGGCGCTGTCGTTCGCGGTCCGGTTCCGCTGCCGACCCGTATTCAGCGCTACGACGTTCTGCGTTCGCCGCACGTCAACAAGACGTCGCGCGACCAGTTCGAAATCCGCACCCATCTCCGCCTGATGGACATCATCGACCCGACTGACAAGACCGTCGATGCGCTGATGAAGCTGGATCTGCCGGCTGGCGTTGACGTCGAAATCAAGTTGCAGTAATCGTTTTTCTGCGGGTATAATCCGCAGCTTTCGCGGGGTGGCGTCGTTGACGTCGCCCATTTTGACTTGTAGTGCTCGCCGGCCAATCGTAGCCGGCTAGAGGAGAATAACCATGAGTCTAGGCCTTGTAGGGCGCAAGGTCGGCATGACGCGCATTTTTACCGAGGACGGTGCGACCGTTCCGGTAACTGTGCTCGACGTGTCGAACAACCGCGTCGCCCAGATCAAGACGACCGAAACCGACGGCTACGCCGCGGTGCAGGTCGCTTTCGGCAAGCGTCGTCCCTCCCGTGTCAACAAGTCCCTGGCGGGTCACCTCGCCAAGGCTGGCGTCGAGGCGGGTCACGTTCTCAAAGAGTTTCCGGTTTCTGCCGACGAGCTCGCCAACCTTAAGCCAGGCGATCAGATCAGCGTGACTCTGTTTTCCGTCGGCCAGAAGGTCGATGTGACCGGTCAGTCGATCGGTAAGGGTTTTGCTGGCGGCATTAAACGCCACAATTTCAGTTCCCAGCGCGCGTCGCACGGTAACTCCGTGTCGCACAACGCTCCGGGTTCGATCGGTATGGCGCAGGATCCGGGCCGTGTTTTTCCGGGTAAGCGCATGGCCGGGCACTTGGGCGACGTCAAGTCGACCACGCAGAATCTCGAGATCGTTCGTGTCGATACCGAACGCCAGCTGCTGCTGGTGAAGGGTGCCGTTCCGGGCTCCAAGGGTTCGGACGTTGTTGTCCGCGCAGCGGTCAAGGGCTAAGGGGGCGACATGGAACTCAAAGTAATCAACGAACAAGGTCTCGAGGCATCCAAGCTGCAAGCTTCCGATCTGCTGTTCGGCCGCGACTACAACGAAGCGCTGATCCACCAGATCGTCGTTGCGTATCAGGCCAACGCACGCAGCGGCAATCGCGCGCAGAAGGATCGCGAGCAGGTCAAGCACACGACCAAGAAGCCGTGGCGTCAAAAGGGAACGGGCCGCGCCCGTGCCGGTATGTCCTCCTCGCCGCTGTGGCGTGGCGGCGGCCGGATTTTCCCGAACTCCCCGGATGAAAATTTTAGCCAGAAGCTGAACAAGAAGATGTATCGCGCCGGCATGGCGTCCATTCTTTCGCAGCTGGCCCGTGAAGACCGTCTGGCGGTTGTCGATAGCCTTGCCGTCGATGCGCCGAAGACCAAGCTGTTCGCGCAGAAGATCAAGGGTATGGGCTACGAGTCGGTGCTGGTGATTACCGATAACCTCGACGAGAACGTGTTTCTCGCTTCGCGCAACCTGCCGAACGTGCTGGTGCTGGAAGTCAACGAGGCCGATCCGGTGTCGCTGGTCCGCTTCCCGAAGGTGCTGATGACCAAGAGCGCCGTCGCCAAGTTTGAGGAGATCCTGGGATGAATCAAGAACGTCTGATGCAAGTTCTGCTTGCGCCCCAGATTTCCGAAAAGGCGACCTGGGTGGCCGACAAGAACGAACAAGTCATTTTCCGCGTTGCCTCCGATGCTACCAAGCCGGAAGTCAAGGCTGCGGTCGAGCTGCTGTTCAAGGTCGAAGTCGAGTCCGTGCAGATCTCCAACGTCAAGGGCAAGCAAAAGCGTTTCGGCCGTTTCATGGGCCGTCGCAAAGATTGGAAGAAGGCATATGTCTGCCTGAAGTCCGGTCAGGAGATCAACTTCGTCGAAGGGGGGGCTGCTTAAATGGCACTCGTCAAAGTCAAGCCGACTTCGCCTGGCCGTCGCGCCGTAGTCAAGGTCGTCAATTCGAGCCTGCACAAGGGCAAGCCTTTCGCAGGTCTGCTTGAGTCGCAATCGAAGAAGGCCGGTCGTAACAACAATGGCCACATCACGACGCGTCACCAGGGCGGCGGTCACAAGCAGCACTATCGCGTGGTCGACTTCAAGCGCAACAAGGACGGAATCCCGGCCAAGGTCGAGCGCCTTGAGTACGATCCGAACCGCAGCGCCAACATCGCCCTTCTGCTCTACGCGGACGGCGAGCGTCGCTACATCATTGCGCCGCGTGGCGTGGTGGTCGGTCAGCAACTGGTTAGCGGTTCCGAAGCGCCGATCAAGGCCGGTAACACCCTGCCGATTCGCAATATTCCGGTCGGTACGACGA
Organism: Candidatus Accumulibacter sp. 66-26; assembly: GCA_001897745.1. Classification (GTDB taxonomy): domain Bacteria; phylum Pseudomonadota; class Gammaproteobacteria; order Burkholderiales; family Rhodocyclaceae; genus 66-26. Next base: position 181,938 of record MKUH01000025.1, on the reverse strand, counting down.
TCCACTGCATCGAGATGATCCCCGGCAAGGGCGCCCAGCTGGCGCGCGCCGCTGGCACCTCGGTTCAACTGCTCGCTCGTGAAGGCGTTTACGCCCAGCTTCGCCTGCGCTCCGGTGAAATTCGCCGTGTGCACGTCGAATGCCGTGCGACGATCGGTGAAGTCGGCAACGAGGAGCATAGCCTGCGCTCGATCGGCAAGGCCGGTGCGAATCGCTGGCGCGGCATCCGCCCGACTGTTCGTGGCGTTGCGATGAACCCGGTCGATCACCCGCACGGTGGTGGCGAAGGGCGCACGGCTGCCGGTATGCACCCGGTCAGCCCGTGGGGTACCAAGACCAAGGGTTACCGTACCCGCAGCAACAAGCGCACGACCTCGATGATCGTGCAGCGCCGTCACAAACGTTAAGGGGTAGAGAACTATGGGACGTTCCATTAAAAAGGGCCCGTTCGTCGATGCCCACTTGATCAAAAAAGTCGACGCGGTGCGCGCGACCAACGACAAGCGCCCGATCAAGACCTGGTCGCGTCGTTCGACGGTGCTGCCGGATTTCGTCGGCCTGACCATCGCCGTCCACAACGGCAAGCAGCACATTCCGGTGTATGTCACCGAAAACATGGTCGGCCACAAGTTGGGCGAATTCTCCCTGACCCGCACCTTCAAGGGTCACACCGCCGGCAAGAAGGCGAAGAAGTAAAGGAATGGATATGGAAACTCGTGCTATTTTGCGCGGCGTTCGGCTGTCGGACCAAAAGGGTCGACTGGTGGCCGACCAGATCCGCGGCCTGCCGGTGGATAAGGCGCTCAACATTCTCGCGTTCAGCCCGAAAAAAGGTGCTGGCATCATCAAGAAGGTGCTCGAGTCGGCGATTGCCAACGCCGAGCATAACGACGGTGCCGATATCGACGAGCTGAAGGTCAAGACCATTTACGTCGAAAAGGGCATGGTGCTCAAGCGCTTCACGGCCCGGGCAAAGGGGCGTGGCAATCGGATCGTCAAGCCGACCTGCCATATTTTCCTGACCGTCGGCAACTGAGGATAAAGAATGGGACAGAAGATTCATCCGACCGGTTTTCGCCTGGCTGTCACCCGTGACTGGTCCTCGCGCTGGTATGCCAACAGTCAGAATTTTGCCGGCATGCTCAATGAAGACGTCAAGGTTCGCGAATACCTGAAGAAAAAGCTGAAGCACGCTTCCGTCGGTCGCGTGCTGATCGAGCGCCCGGCCAAAAACGCTCGCGTCACGGTCTACTCGGCTCGCCCCGGCGTTGTCATCGGCAAGAAGGGCGAAGAGATCGACCAGTTGCGCTCCGATCTGCAGAAGATCATGGGCGTGCCGGTCCATGTCAGCATCGAAGAAATCCGCAAGCCGGAGCTTGACGCCCAGCTGATCGCCGACTCGATCGCCCAGCAACTCGAGAAGCGCATCATGTTCCGCCGCGCCATGAAGCGTGCGATGCAGAACGCCATGCGCCTCGGTGCCCAGGGCATCAAGATCATGAGTTCCGGGCGTCTGAACGGTGCTGAGATCGCCCGTCGCGAATGGTATCGCGAAGGCCGCGTGCCGCTTCATACGCTGCGTGCCGATATCGACTACGCCACGTCCGAAGCCGAAACGACGTACGGCATCATCGGTATCAAGGTGTGGGTGTTCAAGGGCGAGATTCTGAATCGCAACGAGCAGCCTGTGGCATCTCCGGAGTCCGCCGACGAGCAGGCTCGCAAGGCGCGTCGCGCCCCGCGTCCCGCTGGTGAAGCCGGTGACAAGCCGAAAAGCCGCACGGTGAAGGCCAAGGCCGACGCCTCGGAAGTTGCGAAGACCGAAGGTGCTGAAGGCGATGCCAAGGCGCCGGCGAAACGTGTAAGAAAGGCAGGAACCAAAGATGCTGCAGCCAGCTAGAAGAAAGTACCGCAAAGAGCAAAAGGGCCGTAACACCGGCCTCGCGACGCGCGGCGCCAAAGTCAGCTTCGGCGAGTACGGCCTGAAGGCGATCGGCCGCGGTCGTCTGACCGCTCGCCAGATCGAGGCGGCCCGTCGTGCCATGACCCGTCACATCAAGCGTGGTGGCCGGATTTGGATCCGCATTTTCCCGGACAAACCCATTTCCAAGAAGCCCGCTGAAGTGCGTATGGGTAACGGCAAGGGCAATCCGGAATACTATGTTGCCGAGATTCAGCCGGGCAAGGTTCTGTACGAGATGGATGGCGTCGGCGAGCAACTGGCTCGTGAAGCCTTCGCGCTCGCAGCGGCCAAGCTGCCGATCCCGACGACTTTCGTCACGCGAATGGTGGGTTAATCATGAAAGCCAGTGAACTCAGAGCAAAGAGCGTCGAGGAACTGAACAAGGAGCTGCTGGATCTGTTGCGCGCGCAGTTCGGTCTGCGCATGCAGGTCGCGACGCAGCAGCTCTCCAACACCAGTCAGCTCGGCAAGGTGCGTCGCGACATCGCGCGTGCGCGCACCCTTCTCCGTGAAAAGGCGGTACAACAATGAGCGAAACGACCAGCATCAAGCGTACCCTGGTCGGGCGCGTCGTCAGCGACAAGATGGACAAGACGGTTACCGTCCTGATCGAACGTCGCGTCAAGCACCCGATGTACGAAAAAATCATTGTGCGTTCGAGCAAGTATCACGCGCACAACGAGAACAACGAAGCGAAATCCGGTGACCTGGTCCAGATTGAGGAGTGCCGCCCGCTTTCGAAGACGAAAGCTTGGGTTGTGACCAAGTTGCTGGAAAAAGCGGTAGCTATCTAAGCTTGCTTTTTCTGAAAAAGGGGGTATAATCCCCCTTTTTTCGCGCTCGGCCTTTCTTGGTCGGGTGTTTCTCCCGCACGGGTTCCAAGACTGACCGCGAATCGGCGGGATAAGTTGGAGTAGAAAATGATTCAAATGCAGACGGTTCTGGACGTCGCCGACAATACTGGCGCGCGTTCGGTGATGTGTATAAAGGTGCTGGGCGGCTCCAAGCGTCGCTACGCCAGCATCGGCGACATCATCAAGGTCAGTATCAAAGATGCCGCTCCGCGCGGTCGCGTCAAGAAGGGCGACGTTTACAGCGCGGTTGTGGTGCGTACTGCCAAGGGCGTTCGTCGCCCCGATGGTTCGCTGGTCAAGTTCGACAACAATGCGGCTGTGCTCCTCAATAACAAGATGGAGCCGATTGGCACGCGTATCTTTGGGCCGGTTACCCGCGAGCTGCGGAGCGAGCGCTTCATGAAGATCGTGTCGCTGGCGCCGGAAGTGCTGTAAGGAGCGGCCATGAATAAGATTCGTAAAGGCGACGAAATCGTCGTTATCGCAGGCAAGGACAAGGGTAAGCGCGGCACCGTGCTGACGCGCGTCGATGCTGAGCATGTCGTGGTCGAAGGCGTCAATCGCGCCAAGAAGCACGTCAAGCCGAACCCGGTCAAGGGCGTGGTTGGCGGTATTGTCGACAAGGACATGCCGATCCACGTTTCGAATATTTCGCTCTACAACCCGGCGACTCAGAAGGCGGATCGCGTTGGCTTCAAGCAGCTTGAAGACGGCACGAAGGTTCGTTTCTTCAAGTCGAACGGCGAAGTGGTGGGGGCGTAAGGAGCGATCATGGCGCGTTTGCTGGATTACTACAAAAGTACCGTGGTGCAGGAGCTGACCCAGAAGTTTGGCTACAAGTCGAACATGGAAGTTCCGCGCATCACGAAGATCACCCTGAACATGGGTGTTGGCGAAGCGGTTGCGGACAAGAAAGTGCTCGAGCACGCTGTCGGTGACATGACCAAGATCGCCGGCCAGAAGCCGGTTGTCACGAAGTCGCGTAAATCGATCGCCGGTTTCAAGATTCGCGACGGTTATCCGATCGGTTGCATGGTGACCCTTCGCGGGCCGCGCATGTTCGAGTTCCTCGATCGTCTGGTGACTGTTGCCCTGCCCCGCGTCCGCGACTTCCGCGGCATTTCCGGCAAGGGTTTCGACGGCCGTGGCAACTACAACATGGGCGTCAAGGAACAGATCATCTTCCCGGAAATCGAGTACGACAAGATCGATGCGTTGCGTGGTATGAACATCAGCGTCACCACCACCGCCAAAACCGACGAAGAAGCGCGCGCACTGCTTGGCGCGTTCAAATTCCCGTTCAAGAATTGAGGCGAAAATGGCGAAACTTGCACTGATCAACCGCGATGAAAAGCGGCGCAAGATGGTCGAAAAGTACGCCAAGAAGCGTGCCGAGTTGGAAGCCATCTTTAACGATGTCACCCGTTCCGACGAAGAGCGTTTCGAGGCTCGTCTGAAGTTTCAGGCGCTGCCCCGCAATTCCAGCCCGGTTCGTTTGCGCAACCGCTGCCAGATCACGGGGCGTCCGCGTGGCGTCTATCGTAAGTTCGGTTTGGGTCGTAGCAAGTTGCGCGAGATCGCGATGCGCGGCGAAGTCCCTGGTATGACCAAGGCTAGCTGGTAAGCAGGAGAGAACGATATGAGTATGAGCGATCCGATCAGCGATATGCTGACCCGCATCCGCAATGCCCAGATGGCTGAAAAGGCGACTGTTGCCATGCCGTCTTCGAAGCTGAAAGTGGCGATTGCGAAGGTGCTTAAAGACGAGGGTTACGTTGAAGACTTCGCCGTTCGTGAGAACGACGGCAAGCCGTCCCTTGAAATCGGTCTGAAGTATTACGCCGGACGTCCGGTCATCGAGCGCATCGAACGCGTCTCGAAGCCCGGTCTGCGCGTTTACAAGGGCTCCGAAGATATTCCGCGCGTCATGAACGGACTGGGTGTGGCCATTGTGTCGACTCCCCGTGGCGTCATGACCGACCGCAAAGCCCGCGCCAGCAAGGTTGGTGGCGAAGTGCTCTGCATCGTCGCGTAAGGGGAAAAAATGTCCCGCGTTGCAAAGAATCCAATTGTCCTGCCCCAGGGCGTGCAAGTCGCACTGTCGGCCGAAGAAATCTCCGTCAAGGGACCGCTCGGCGCGATCCAGTTTGCCGCGAACCCGGCCGTCAAGGTCGAGCAAGAGGGCGATAGCCTGCTTTGCCGTCCCGTCGATGGCATGCCGAATGCCGGCGCGCTATCCGGTACCGTGCGTGCGATCGTCGCCAACATGGTGACTGGCGTCAGCAAGGGCTTCGAGCGCAAGCTCACGCTCGTCGGCGTGGGTTATCGCGCCCAGGCTCAGGGCGATACCCTGAACCTGACGCTCGGCTTTTCGCATCCGGTCGCGCACAAGATGCCGGCCGGTGTGAAGGCCGAGACGCCGACCCAGACCGAGATCCTGATCAAGGGTGTCGACAAGCAGCTCGTCGGTCAGGTCGCGGCGGAAATCCGCGCCTACCGCAAGCCGGAGCCCTATAAGGGCAAGGGTGTGCGGTATTCCGACGAAGTGATCGTCCTCAAGGAAACGAAAAAGAAGTAAGGGTGCTTAAATGATTGACAAGAACCAGGCGCGGTTGCGCAGAGCCCGTAAAACCCGGGCCAAGATTGCCGAACTGAAGTCCGTGCGCTTGTCGGTGCATCGCACTAACAGCCACATCTACGCCCAGGTGTTTTCCGCCTGCGGATCCAAGGTGCTGGCCGCCGCCTCCTCGCTGGAGCCGGAAGTGCGCAAGAGCCTGACCAATGGCGGTAACGTCGGTGCTGCTACCGCGATCGGCAAGCTGATCGCCGAGCGGGCCAAGAAAGCTGGCGTCGAGCAGGTCGCTTTCGACCGCGGCGGCTTCCAGTACCACGGACGCATCAAGGCGCTGGCCGAAGCCGCGCGTGAAGCCGGTCTGAAGTTCTAAGCGGCCCGGAAAAGGATCGGAGTAAGTAATGGCTAAACCGCAAAGCAGAAAACCTCAGCAAGCCGAAGAGCGTGATGACGGCATGCGCGAGAAGATGGTATCGATCAACCGCGTCACCAAGGTGGTGAAGGGTGGTCGTATTCTCGGCTTCGCAGCATTGACCGTGGTCGGCGATGGCGACGGCGGCATCGGCATGGGCAAGGGCAAGTCCCGCGAAGTTCCGGTCGCCGTGCAGAAGGCGATGGAAGAAGCGCGCCGCAAGATGGTCAAGGTCAGCCTCAAGCACGGCACCTTGCACCACACGGTCGTCGGCCGTCACGGCGCTTCCGTGGTGATGATCCAACCGGCACCCGACGGTACCGGCGTCATCGCCGGCGGCGCCATGCGCGCCGTCTTCGACGTCATGGGCATGACCAACGTCGTGGCCAAGGCTCATGGTTCCACCAATCCGTACAACATCGTTCGCGCAACCATCAACGGTCTGCAGGCGATGAATACGCCGTCGGAAATTGCCGCCAAACGTGGCAAGTCCGTCGAAGAGATTCTGGGGTAAGACATGGCTGACAAGAAAATCAAGGTCACGCTCGTCAAGAGCCTGATCGGCACCAAGCAGTCGCATCGCGCCACCGTGCGCGGTCTGGGGCTGCGTCGCCTGAATAGCACGTCCGAACTGCAGGATACCCCCGCCGTTCGTGGCATGATCAACAAGGTTTCCTACCTTCTGAAGTACGAGGGCTAAGATGAAGCTCAATACCATTCAGCCCGCAGAAGGCGCCAAGCACGCCAAGCGTCGCGTCGGTCGCGGCATCGGTTCGGGCCTCGGCAAGACCTGTGGTCGCGGCCACAAGGGTCAAAAGTCCCGCGCCGGCGGTTTCCACAAGGTCGGCTTCGAGGGCGGTCAGATGCCGCTGCAGCGCCGTCTGCCGAAGCGCGGTTTCGTTTCGCTGACCAATGCGCGCAACGTTGAAGTCCGCCTGTCGGAAATCAACGATCTGCCGGTCGACGAAATCGATCTGCTGACGCTCAAGCAGGCCAACCTGGTCAGCCAGCACGCGCTGTCGGCCAAGGTCGTTCTCTCCGGCGCGATCGCTCGCAAGGTCGTCCTGAAGGGCGTTGGCGCCACCAAGGGCGCCAAGGCCGCGATCGAAGCCGCCGGCGGCAGCGTCGCCGAGTAATCAGATTTAATAGGTAACGGGTCTTGGCGACTAATCCGAATCAGGTCAGCAAGGGCGGAAAGTTCGGCGATCTCAAGCGCCGGCTTTGGTTCCTGCTCGGCGCGCTGATCGTCTACCGCATTGGCGCCCACATTCCGGTGCCGGGCATCGATGCGCAGGCGCTGAGCGAGCTCTTCAATCGCCAGCAGGGCGGCATCCTGGGCATGTTCAACATGTTCTCGGGCGGCGCCCTGTCGCGCTTTACAATTTTTGCGCTCGGCATCATGCCGTACATCTCGGCGTCCATCATCATGCAGTTGATGACGGTCGCCAGTCCGCAACTGGAGGCGCTCAAGAAGGAAGGCGAAGCCGGCCGACGCAAGATCACCCAGTACACTCGCTACGGGACGGTCGCCTTGGCGCTCTTCCAGGGCCTGGGGATTGCGATTGCTGTTGAATCGCAGCCCGGTCTGGTCATCGATCCGGGACTAATGTTCCGCTTCGTGACCGTCGTCACCCTGCTCACGGGAACGATGTTCCTGATGTGGCTGGGCGAGCAGATCACCGAGCGCGGTTTGGGTAACGGCATTTCGATCATCATCTTCGCCGGTATTGCCGCGGGCTTGCCCAATGCGATCGGCGGCTTGCTCGAGTTGGTACGGACCGGTGCGATGCACCCGCTGACGGCGATCTTCATCACGCTGCTCGTGGGGTTGGTTACGGCATTCGTGGTCTTCGTCGAACGGGGACAGCGCAAGATTCTGGTCAACTACGCGAAGCGTCAGGTCGGCAACAAGATCTATGGCGGCCAGAGTTCGCATCTGCCACTCAAGCTGAATATGGCAGGGGTCATTCCGCCGATTTTCGCGTCCTCGATCATCCTCTTCCCGGCGACGATTGCTGGCTGGTTCGGGTCGGGCGAGTCGATGCGCTGGCTCAAGGATATGGCCGGTGCCCTGTCCCCCGGGCAGCCGATCTACGTGATGCTGTACGCGGCGGCGATCATTTTCTTCTGCTTCTTCTATACGGCCCTGGTCTTCAATTCGAAGGAAACCGCGGACAACCTGAAGAAGAGCGGTGCCTTTGTGCCTGGTATTCGCCCTGGTGAACAAACGGCCCGCTACATCGACAAGATCCTGTCGCGGTTGACCCTGGTTGGTGCGGCCTACATCACGATCGTTTGTCTGCTGCCCGAGTTTTTGATTTTGAAGTGGAACGTGCCGTTTTATTTCGGCGGCACGTCGCTGTTGATCATTGTTGTGGTGACGATGGACTTTATGTCGCAGGTTCAGGCCTACATCATGTCCCACCAGTACGAGAGCCTCTTGAAGAAGGCCAATTTCAAAGGCTCCGGATTCCCGGCTAAATAGGATGGCAAAGGAAGACTTGATTGAAATGCAGGGGGAGGTCGTTGAGAACCTCCCGAATGCAACCTTCAGGGTAAAGCTAGAGAACGGTCACATGGTCCTTGGTTTCATTTCCGGCAAGATGCGCATGCACTACATCCGCATCCTCCCCGGCGACAAGGTTACCGTGCAACTGACGCCTTACGATCTCAGTCGCGCCCGCATAGTTTTCCGCGCCAAGTAAAGAATCTCTACGCAATAGAAGCAATTCGGCAAACGGCTGGCTGCGCCCGGCGCCGAGCAATTAGGAGCTAAACATGAAAGTGCTGGCATCTGTGAAGCGCATCTGCCGCAATTGCAAGATCATTCGGCGTAATGGAATTGTGCGCGTGATCTGTACCGATCCGCGTCACAAACAGCGTCAAGGCTGATCGCCGCTGCTCGTTTCATTGAGTAGCTGGTCGATTGAAGATATAATTGTAAGTTTCGCATATTTGGGGTGAATCGATGGCCCGCATCGCAGGGGTAAACATTCCCAACCACCAGCATGCCGAAATCGCGCTGACCGCGATCTACGGTATCGGCCGTACGCGCGCGCAGAAGATTTGTGACGCTGCTGGGGTTAACCGTTCCACCAAGATGAAAGACCTGACGGAAGCCGAGATGGAGCGCTTGCGCGACAACGTCGGCAAGTTCACCGTCGAGGGCGATCTTCGTCGTGAAGTGACGATGAGCATCAAGCGTCTCATGGACCTTGGTTGCTATCGTGGTCTTCGTCATCGCAAGGGTCTTCCTTGCCGTGGCCAGCGCACGCGCACGAATGCGCGCACCCGCAAGGGGCCGCGCAAGGCCATTGCTGGCAAGAAATAATTAGGAACTGATCATGGCCAAGACTGCTGCGAAAGTTCGCAAAAAGGTAAAGAAGAACGTGGCCGAGGGCATCGCCCACATCCACGCTTCGTTCAATAACACCATCATCACCATCACCGACCGTCAGGGCAACGCCCTGTCGTGGGCGACCTCGGGCGGCGCCGGCTTCAAGGGCTCGCGCAAGAGCACGCCGTTCGCTGCGCAGGTCGCCGCCGAAGCCGCCGGCAAGGTGGCCCTGGAGTGCGGCGTGAAGAACCTCGAAGTGCGCATCAAGGGCCCCGGTCCTGGTCGCGAGTCCTCGGTTCGCGCACTGAACGCTCTCGGCATTAAGATTTCGTCGATCACCGACGTGACGCCGATCCCGCACAACGGCTGCCGTCCGCCTAAAAAGCGTCGCATTTAAGGAGAAAGACAAGTGGCTCGTAATCTCGATCCCAAATGCCGTCAGTGCCGTCGCGAAGGCGAAAAGCTGTTTCTGAAGGGCGAAAAGTGCTTCACCGACAAGTGCGCCATTGAGCGCCGCGCCTATGCTCCCGGCCAGCACGGCCAGAAGTCCGGTCAGCGTCTGTCGGACTACGGTGTGCACCTGCGTGAAAAGCAAAAGATTCGTCGTATCTACGGCGTCCTCGAAGGCCAGTTCCGCAAGGTTTACTCGGAAGCCGACCGTCGCAAGGGCGTGACCGGCGAAAACCTCCTGCAGTTGCTCGAGTCCCGCCTGGACAACGTTGCCTACCGCATGGGTTTCGGCGCCTCGCGTTCGGAGTCGCGCCAAGTCGTTCGCCACAACGGCGTTCTGGTCAATGGTCGTCGTGTGAACATTCCGTCGTTCCAGGTCCGTCCGGGCGATGTCGTCGAACTCAGCGAAAAGGCCAAGAACCACCTGCGCGTCAAGGCAGCGCTCGCCGCCGCCGAGTCGCGTGGCTTCCCCGAGTGGGTCGAAGTGGATGCCAAGGCGGCCAAGGGTACCTTCAAGGCCCGTCCGCAGCGTAGCGAATTGCCGTCGACGATCAACGAGAGCCTCGTGATCGAACTGTACTCCAAGTAATCACGGCCCCGCTTGACTGAATCAGGCAAAGGACAGCACATGCAAAGCAGTGGACTATTGAAACCGCGCATCATCGATGTGCAGAGCTTGTCGCCGGTGCAGGCCCGGGTGGTGATGGAGCCGTTTGAACGCGGCTACGGTCACACGCTGGGCAATGCACTGCGTCGCATCCTGCTCTCGTCGATGCCCGGTTACGCGCCGACGGAAGTCAGCATTGATGGCGTGCTCCATGAGTACTCCACCATTGACGGCGTTCAGGAGGATGTCGTCGACATCCTCCTGAATCTCAAGGGCGTCGTATTCAAGCTGCACAATCGCGACGAAGTCGTTCTGCAGCTCAAAAAGGAAGGCGAAGGCGTCGTTCGCGCCAGCGATATCGAAACGTCGCACGACGTCGAGATCATCAACCCGGATCACGTGATCGCTCACCTGTCCGCAGGCGGCAAGCTGGCGATGGAGTTGAAGGTCGAGAAGGCCCGCGGCTACATTCCGGGCAACGTCCGCAATCTGGGCGACGGCAGCAAGACGATCGGTAAGCTGGTGCTGGACGCTTCGTTCAGCCCCGTTCGTCGCGTCAGCTACGCCGTCGAGAGCGCGCGTGTCGAGCAGCGTACCGACCTCGACAAGCTGATCATGGACATCGAGACCAACGGCGTTATCGAGCCGGAAGAAGCGATCCGCACGGCTGCCCGCATCCTGATGGAGCAGCTGTCGGTATTCGCCGATCTGGAAGGTACGGCGCTGCCGGTCGAGCATCAGAAGGCGGTTCAGGTTGATCCCATTCTGCTGCGCCCGGTCGATGATCTCGAACTGACGGTGCGTTCCGCCAACTGTCTGAAGGCCGAGAACATCTACTACATCGGCGATCTGATTCAGCGTACGGAAAACGAGTTGCTGAAGACCCCGAACCTTGGTCGCAAGTCGCTCAACGAAATCAAGGAAGTGCTGGCCGCCCGCGGCCTGACGCTGGGCATGAAACTCGAAAACTGGCCGCCGGCCGGTCTCGAGAAGTAAACCGCCCGGACAAGAATAGGAAGGAACTGATATGCGTCACCGTTTGGGTCTCCGCAAACTCAATCGCACCAGCAGCCATCGCCTGGCGATGCTGCGCAACATGACCGTTTCGCTGCTGCGTCACGAAACGATCAAGACCACGCTGCCGAAGGCCAAAGAGCTGCGCCGCGTCGTCGAGCCGATCATCACCCTGGGCAAGAAGCCCAGTCTCGCGAATCGTCGTCTGGCGTTCGACCGCCTGCGCGACCGCGAGATGGTCGTCAAGCTGTTCGACGAAATCGGGCCGCGCTACGCAACCCGCAACGGCGGCTACCTGCGCATCCTGAAGTGCGGCTTCCGTCAGGGCGACAACGCGCCGATGGCGTTCGTCGAGCTGCTGGATCAGCCGGAAGCAGTCGAAGCTCCCGCCGCCGAGGCTGAAGCTGCGTAAGCGACTTCTTCTTCGCGCTCGAAAAAGCCAGGCTTTGCCTGGCTTTTTTTATTTTGTTCACAACCGTGTCTTCTTCTCGCAGGGGAGTGAGATATGTGTCTTCTGTTTGGAGACGGAGCGAAGGAGAGCCTACGCTCCGTCGATGGTGAAGCTTTTTTGGCGTGAGGCCAGAAAGGCGTCAGTTCCGTGTCTCTATGCGTGCGTAGGGGGCTTAGAGATCCGGGCGGTGTTGGCGGCTCGAAGGCGTCCCTGAGGAGTCCCGCGCGTGTTGGTTTAGACGGCGGGTAGCGAACCCCTCTAAATGCCGTCGGCGAGCGCCGAGACGCGTGCACTGACGGCGGGGCAGTCGACCAGCAGCAGCGAGACGTCGTCGTGGGCGGCTTGCCCGTCGAGGTGGCGCGCCAGTGCGCTGCGCACCGCTTCATGGCGCAGATGCCGGGGCGCCTCCGCCAGTGCTGCCAGCAGGGCGTCGACGCCGAAAGCGAGCGCTTCGCGGTTGCTTGCTTCGATCAGTCCATCCGAAAACACCAGCAACTGGCAGTCTGACTGCCAGCTGAAAGGGGTGCTCCGGACGAGGTTTTCATCGGTTTCTAGGATGCCTAGCGGAACCTGTTGCGATGTGAAGCGCTGGGCGACCTTGCCTTCCTCGTCGAGCAGGAGCGCCTCCGGGGTGCCGCCGATCCAGATCTCGCCCCGGCGCTCCGCATGGTCGACGCAGATCAGCGTCGCCGCGACGAAGCGGCCGACCGGCATCGACTGCTTCAGCTGGCTGTTGATTTCGCCGACCAGTTCGGCGAGCGGTTTGCCGTCGCTGACCATGCCGTAGAAGATCGTCAGCACGGGCAGGGTGCTGATCGCGGCGGTCAGGCCGTGGCCGGTGGCATCGGCGAGCAATGCATAGAGCTTGCCGCAGGGGCCGCGTGCGGCGGCCACGACGTCGCCGCTGAAGTGCTGGGCTGGCGTCAGCCAGTAGTGCAGTTGCGGGTCGTTCAAGCTGGCCCGGAGCAGTTGCTTCTCGATCAGGGCGCGCGCCAATTGGGCCTCCGATTCGGTTTCGTCGTAGTAGCGTTGCAGCAGTTCGGCGTTTTCCCGCAGTTGGCGTTCGGTCTGCTTGCGTTCGCTGATGTCGCGGATGACCGCAATGAACAGGCGCTGCTGATCGTAGCGCACCTCGGTGACGCCGATTTCGATCGGAAAAGTGCCGCCGCTTTTGTGCGCGGCGTACACCTCGCGGCCGAAGCCGATGATCTGGGGCGGACCGCCTTGCACGTAGTTGCGCACGTAGGTGTCGTGCTCGCTGCGATGCGGTTCGGGCATCAGCATGCGCACGTTGTGGCCGATCATTTCCCGCGGTTCCCAGCCGAAGATGCGTTCGCACGAAGCGTTGCAGGCGACGATGTTGGCCTGCGTATCGATGGTGACGATTGCGTCGAGGGTATTGTCGGAGATCGCCTCGATCCGCTTCAGCGATTCGATGGCCTGCCGCTGCAGCACCACCATGCGCTGCATCGAGCGCATCTTGGCCTCGAGGACGACGAAGTTGATCGGCTTCGACATGAAATCGTCGCCGCCCGCTTCGAGGCCGGCGACGAGATTCTCGTCGCGGTCGAGCGCCGAGAGAAAGACGATGGGAATCCAGCGGTCGCTGGCCTGCGCGCGAATTCGCCGGGCCGCCTCGAAACCGTCCATCACCGGCATCATGATGTCGAGCAGGATCAGGTCGGGTTGCTGCGCTGCGCACAGCGCCACGGCTTGCTCGCCGTTCTCCGCCAGCGTCGTGCTGTGCCCCAGCTTCTTCAGGAAGACCTGGAGTATCTGCTGGTTGGTGCGGTTGTCGTCGACCACGAGCACGCGCAACGAAGGCGGCGGCTGGTCGGGAATCTGGGCGGCGCTGTTCATGCGGATTCGGGTGTCGGTGGTTGATGGTCGGCGATCGTGGCGACGACGACGTTGCCGCAGCCTTGGTATTCGAGACTGTCGAAGCTGCCCAGGCGCGCCAGCGCGATGCCGCGGCCGTTCGGGTCGAAGGCGCGTGCCGGATCGAAATCGAGATACTGGTGCCAATCGAAGCCCTGCCCCTCGTCGCTGATGCGGACGACCAGGCGGCCGGTTTCCCGGGCGACGTGCACGTGCACGCGCTTGTCGCGGTTTTCCGGCAGGGCCGCGCGGCGCGCGACTTCGTCCAGCCAGCGATCCTGCCGCTTGAGCTCGGCCTTGAAGGTGTAGTTGATGCCGAGATTGCCGTGCTCGACGGCGTTGATCAGCAATTCGGACAGCCCCAGGATGGCGCCGTCCGGGCGCGGGCAAGCCTGCGCGAGGAATGTCGCGAGGCGGCTCGCTTCCTCGATCGTGCCGATCTCGAAGCGGGCTTCGCGGAGCAGTTGCAGCGCATCCGCGTTTTCGCGCAGGCGCTGCTGCAGGGTCGTCTTGGTTGCCGCGTCGCTCAACGCGGCGCGGACGATCGAGAGCAGCGAGTCGCGCTCGTAGGGCTTCGTCAGGTAGTAGTAGGCGCCGGCCAACAGGCCTTCGCGCAGCTGGTCGGGGGCCGACGCCGCGGTCTGCATCACGACCGGCAGGTTGGCCAGACGGGCGTCCGACTTGATCCGCTTGAGCAGCGCGATGCCGTCGAGGCCCGGCATCATGCGATCCAGAATCGCCAGATCGCATGCGTAGTCGCTCGTCTGCAGGTACGTCCAGGCGGCGTCCCCGCTCTCGAACAGCTTCAGCCGATAGCCGGTGCCTTCGAAGTACTCGGAGATGATCTCGAGGTTGATGGGCTCGTCATCGACGATCAGCAGGTTGGCACTCATGATTCCTTGCGCGAGCGGGATGCGAGCAACGGGTTGGGAATGACGGGCAACTGCACGATGAACGATGCGCCGCCCGCCGGATTATTGCATGCCCGGATACTGCCGCGGTGCGCATTCAGGATTTCGCGGCAGATGGCCAGCCCGAGGCCGGTGCCGCCGGCGCCGCTCTTGGTCTTGCTGCTCTGCATGAATTTGTCGAAGATCGCCTCGAGTTCCTCGGGCGGAATGCCGGGGCCGTCGTCGCTGATGGTGATGCGCAAGGCCGGCAGCGCCGCATCGTCGCCGGTACGGCGGCCGGCGGGAAGCGTGTCGGGAGCGAAGCGGACGACGATCCGCCCGCCTTCCGGCGAGAACTTGATCGCGTTCGACAGCAGGTTGCGGAAGACCTGGCCGAGACGGATGGGATCGCAGACGGCGTCGGTGGAGCCGGGCGGGTCTTCGATGAGCAGCTGTTGCCGGCGGTTCGCGAGCAGCGGTTCGAGTTCGCCGGCCGCGTCGCGCAGGCAGGCCAGGACGTCGTGCCGGGCGAGCTCGACGGACATTTTTCCGGCTTCCAGCTTGGACAGGTCGAGCAGATCGTTGAGCAGCGCCAGCAGACGTTCGCCGCTCTGGCGGATGCGTTCGAAGTAGTGCTGCAGCTTTTCTACGCCTACCGTGCGCGACTTGCCCTCGCCGAGCTCGGCGAAGCCGAGAACCGCATGCATCGGCGTGCGCAGTTCGTGCGACATATTGGCCAGGAACTCCGATTTGGCCGCGCTCGCCCGTTCGGCGGCCTCCTTGGCGTAGAGCAGTTCGGCGGTCTGTTCGGAGACCAGTTCGCGCAGGTGGTCGCGATGGCGGAGCAGCTCCGCCTCGGCGCGCAGGCGCTCGGTGATGTCCAGGGCGATGCCGAGATAGCCCGAAATTTCTCCGGATTCGTCATGTACCGCGGTCACCACCAGACTGACCGCGAGCTGGCTTCCGTCGCGCCGCACATAGGTCCATTCGCGCCGCTCGACGCCGCCTAGCCGAGGGTGGGAGATGAAAATGTCGAAGCCGGAAACGGGATGGCCGAGCTGCGCGGAAAGCTCGCCGCCGCGTTGCGCGATTTCCGATTCGAGATGGAGGGCCGTCAGCGACTGGCGGTCGATCATTTCGTCCGCCGCATAGGCCAGCATCTTTTCCGCGCCGCGATTGAAGGTCCGGATGATGCCCGCGGTATCCGTCGAGATGATCGAAACTTCGGTCGTGGCGTCGAGGATCGCCTGCAGCTTCCGGTTGCTGCGCAAGGTGGCGCGCTCCGCCGCGCGCTGCTCGGTCACGTCGGTCAGCGTGCCGATCATGATCGGGGCACCGTCCGGGGTCGTGGCCTTCGTCTTGTGGGCGATCACGCTGCGCAGGCCGCGCCCCGGAATCGCCAGCGCGTACTCTTCGGTTTGCGTCCGGCCGCTCGAAAAAACGCGTTCGTCCATGGCGCGGATCTTCAGTTCCGTCTCCGGCGCCTGGGGGGCGTTGGCGAGTTCGCGCGCGCCGGTCAGCTTTTTTTCGTCGCCGTTGGCAAACTCGCACATCGCGGCATTGACCATGATGAAGCGGCCGTCGCGATCCTTGACGAAGACGGGGAGGGGGATCGAGCGCAGGACGGTGCTGAGGAAGTTTTTGTAGTGTTCGAGCTGCGATTCGGCTTCCTTGCGCGGGCTGACGTCGCTGATCGAGCCGGCCATGCGTACCGCGCGTCCGCTGTCGTCCCAGACCGCCTGCCCGCGAGCGCGGAACCAGCGCCAGCGGTTGTCGGCCGCCAGCACCCGGTACTCGATGTCGTAGGGAGCCCGCTCCTTCAGGTGGCGCCGTCCGGCGGCGCGCACGTTGGGCAGATCCTCCGGATGGATGCGCGAGAGGAGGAAGCCGGCATCGCGCGGCAACGTGCCGGGCGCATACCCGATGAGCTGTTCCAGACGTTCGGAGAAGTAGATGTCGCCGCTCGCCAGGTCGCGATCCCACAGGCCGTCGTTGGTTCCCTGCGTCACCAGCTGGAAGCGTTCTTCCGAATGCAGCAGCTCTGCGTTGGTCCGTCGGGCGTAGGCTTCGGCCGAGGCGCGCCGCGTCGCCAGATTCCAGGTCAGCAGGCCGAGCAGCAGGGTGATCGTCAGGCCGCCGGCGAGCAGCAGGGTGGATTCGCCGAACAGGGGCGGCCTGCTTTTCGGCTGAAACTGGAGCAGCCATTTGCGCTGTCCGAAAAGAAGCTCGCGCTCTTCCGGCGGCGCAGAAGTGCCGGCTGCCGGGAAAGAATCGAAGAGCAGGGTCAGCCCTTCTCCGTCGTCGCCGTTGCCCTCGCCTTCGTCGTCGAAGATGCGCAGCGCGAGGTCGCTGTTGCGGGCGGCGTTGAGCGAGCCGACCAGATCGCTCATACGGTAGGCCGCGGTCACCAGGCCGACGATGGCGGCGCGGCGTTCGCCGACCGTGCGCGGCGCCGTGCCGGCAAGGTAGACCGGCATCATCATCAGCAGGGCGGGTTGGGGGAGCGCGCTGGTGTCGATGCGCAGTGCGGTGCGCCCGGTCAGGGCGACATCGTCGGTATCGCGCGCCTGCTCGGCCGCCTGGCGCCGGTGATTCTCCGCGAGGATATCGTTGCCCAGTCCGCGCTGCACATGCTCGACCAGCGGCGCGATGTGGATCAGGCGGAAAGGCGCGTCGAACTCGGCGGACATTTGCTTCATGGGGTCCGGCGGACGGTTCTCGCGGTAGAGCGCGCTGAAGTAGGCCTGCGCCGCGTCCGGATTGGCGCGCTGCGCGTAGCCGTACGCTTCGAGTCCGGGAGCGTGGTGTTCGATGTCGAGCTGGCGCGTGAAGCTGCGCCATTGTTCGGGCGTGACTTTCGGCGTGCTGGCAAAGAAGGCGCGAATGCTGCGCAGAAACAGCGCGTGCGAATTCAGACGGTCGCGCAGTTCGACGCTGATCAGTGCGATTTCACGCGCCATCGCTGCCTGCCGCACCTCCGTTTCGTTGCGCTGCTCGCGTGCCCAGATGCCCAGCGTCAAGGCCAGCGAGACGAGCGTGACGGCGATGGGGAGCAGCCGAGGAGAGCGCTTTGCGCTGCGCGGGGAGAGGCGGGACATGCCGGCGGCCGGGGCTCAGACGGCCGGACTGAGGGCTGGCGTGGGGGCGGGCGTTTCAGCCGGTGCGTCCGCCAGCGCTTCCTCCTGCTGCTGCAGGGCCCACATCTGCGCGTAGCGTCCGCCGGCCTCGAGCAGTGCCGGGTGGGCGCCGCGCTCGACGATGCGTCCGCCGTCCATGACGAGAATCTCGTCGGCGTTCATTACCGTCGACAGGCGGTGCGCGATGACCAGCGTGGTGCGGCCGCGCGCGGCGTAGTCGAGACTGGCCTGGATGGCCTTCTCGGTTTTCGAGTCGAGCGCCGAGGTCGCTTCGTCGAAGATCAGGAGCGGCGGATTCTTGAGCAGCGCGCGGGCGATGGCGACGCGCTGCTTCTCGCCGCCCGAGAGCTTGAGGCCGCGTTCGCCGACGCGTGTTTCGTAGCCGTCGGGCAGCGACTCGATGAAGCCGGCGAGCTGCGCGGCGCGGGCCGCGGCCAGTACCTCGTCGCGCGCGGCGTCCGGGCGGCCGTACTGGATGTTGTAGAAAATCGTGTCGTTGAACAGCACCGTGTCCTGCGGAACGATGCCGATCGCTGCGCGCAGGCTCGACTGGGTGAGCGCGCGCAGATCGTGTCCGTTCAAACGGACGTGCCCGCGACCGACGTCGTAGAAGCGGTAGAGCAGGCGTGCCAACGTCGATTTCCCCGAGCCGGAATGCCCGACGACGGCCAGCGTATGGCCGGCCGGAATCGCGAAATCCACCTCGTGCAGGATTTGGCGCTTCGGGTCGTAGCTGAAGTCGACGGCCTCGAAGCGTACCGCGAGCGGTCCCGGCGCGAGGTCGACGGCATCCGGCGCATCGGCGACCTCGCGGTTCACCGCCAGCAGATCGAACATGCGCTCGATGTCCGCCAGCGCCTGGCGGATCTCGCGATAGACGATGCCGAGGAAATTGAGCGGCATGTAGAGCTGGATCAGGAAGGCATTGACCAGGACCAGATCGCCGATCGTCATCGTGCCGGCGACGACGCCGCTGGCGGCCCGCCACATCATCGC
Source organism: Candidatus Accumulibacter sp. 66-26 (assembly GCA_001897745.1). Classification (GTDB taxonomy): domain Bacteria; phylum Pseudomonadota; class Gammaproteobacteria; order Burkholderiales; family Rhodocyclaceae; genus 66-26. Next base: position 163,377 of record MKUH01000025.1, on the reverse strand, counting down.
CGTGACGCCGAGGGCGATGATGATCTGCTGTCCGAGGTTGAGGTAGGAGAGCGAAATCTGGCTGCGCGTCGCCGCGTCCTCCCAGTTGCGCATCTGCGTGTCGTAGCGCCGCGCCTCGAATTCCTCGTTGTTGAAGTATTTGACCGTCTCGTAGTTGAGCAGGCTGTCGATGGCGCGCGTGTTGGCCGCCGAGTCGCTGTCGTTGACCTTGCGGCGCAGGTCGATGCGCCAGTTGCTGACCGTGATCGTGAACACGATGTAGGCCGTCAGCGAAATCAGCGTGATGACGACGAAGCCGCTGTCGTACTTGAAGAACAGGATGCCGAGAACGAGCGTGATTTCGACCAGGGTCGGCAGGATCGAGTACAGGGTGTAGCTGATCAGGCTGGAAATCGACCGCGTTCCGCGCTCGATGTCGCGCGATACGCCGCCCGTCTGCCGGTCGAGGTGGAAGCGCAGCGACAGCGCGTGCAGGTGGCGGAAGACCTGCAGCGCGATGCGCCGGACCGCCTGCTGCGTGACGCGGGCGAACAGGATTTCGCGCAGTTCGGTGAATAGCGAGGTCGAAAACCGTAGCGCGCCGTACAGCGTGAGCAGCAGCGCCGGCAGGGCGAGCAGTTGCTGCTCTCCGGTGAGGCCGTCGATCATCTCCTTGAAGACGAGCGGCACGGCAACGTTGGCGAGCTTCGCGCCGAGCAGACAGGAAAGCGCCAGCAGAACGCGCCACTTGTACTGCCACAGATACGGAGCGAGGCTGTTCAGAGTTCGCCAGAGATGGGTTTCGGCGGGCGGCTGGCCGACGGGAGGGCGGGGGCTGGAGGAACGGCGCATGTGGCAGACGTAGGGTTTTCAATCGAGGCGCCAAGTATGACACGCTGGCCCGGCCGGGCGAATCGCCGGGTTTTCACCGCCAAGTTACGGAATCGTAAAAAAATCTTGCATTCGCCAATGGATATCCATATGATTTAAACGAACGTTTGAACCAAGCGTCTGTTTTTATCTTTCCAGCGAGCCGTATATGTCAGACAACAAGACCAGCCAGGATACCCGCGAGCGCATTCTCGACGTCGCCGAGCGCCTGTTCATGGCGCATGGCTACGAGGGAACGTCGATGCGGATGATCACCGGCGACGCCGAGGTCAATCTGGCGGCGGTCAATTACCACTTCGGTTCCAAGGAAGCGCTGCTGCGCGAGGTGTTCCGGCGCCGGCTGGCCTGGCTCAACCACGAGCGCCTGCACGAACTCGACGCGCTCGAAGCCGAAGCGGGCGGCGCGCCGCTCAAGCCTTCGCAGGTGCTCGAGGCGTTTTTCGGCACGCTACTGCGCATGGGCGAGAACGAAGCGCTCGGCGGCATGACCTTCCTGCGCCTGCTCGGCCGCACGCTGACCGAGCCGGCGGATTTTATCCGGACTTTCTTCGCCGGTGAGTACGCCGAAGTGATCGAGCGTTACAAGCTCGCGTTGTTTCGCGCACTGCCCGACGTGCCTAAGGCCGAGATCATCTGGCGCTTCCACTTCATGCTCGGCGCAATGTCCTATGCGATCGCCGGCACCGACATCCTGCAGGTCGTCACCGGTTGCGAACTGGGCGATCTTTCTGGAGAGAAGGCCGGCGAGAGGAATGCGGCCAAGCAACTGGCCGCGCGCGTCATGCCCTTCCTGCTCGGCGGCCTGCGCGCCCCGCTGCCGCAGTTCGAGGGCGATGCCTACCAACAACAAGAAATGCCGTTGCCGAAAACGGCCTAAGACCATAAATCAGGAGAACCAGCAATGATCGAATCGATCATCCCTCTGCTCGTCGGTACCGCCGTCGTGGCAGTTGCCGTGCTGATCGGTGTTCGCCCCCTGCGGCGCGCGCTGATCAGCCGGTCCATTTTCAAAACGTACAAGAAGATCTTGCCCCAGATGTCCGACACCGAGCGCGAAGCGCTCGAGGCCGGCACGGTGTGGTGGGACGGCGAACTGTTCCGCGGCAAGCCGGACTGGAACAAGCTGCTCGCCTATCCGCAGCCGACGTTGAAGCCGGAAGAGCAGTCTTTCATGGACAACGAGGTGGCGCAGGCCTGCGCCCTCGTCGACGACTGGCAGGTGTCGCACGAACTGCAGGACATGACGCCCGAAACGTGGCAGTTCATCAAGGACAAGGGCTTCCTCGGGATGATCATTCCGAAGAAGTACGGCGGCCTCGAATTCTCGGCCTACGCCCACTCGCAGGTGGTGACCAAGCTGTCGACGCGTTCGTCGGCGCTGGCCGTCTCGGTGATGGTGCCTAATTCGCTCGGTCCGGCCGAATTGCTGCTGCACTACGGTACCGAAGCGCAGAAGAACCACTATCTGCCGCGTCTGGCCAAGGGGTTGGAGATTCCCGCCTTCGCGCTGACCAGTCCGTGGGCGGGGTCGGATGCGGCGTCGATTCCCGATGTCGGCATCGTCTGCAAGGGCATGTGGCAGGGCAAGGAAGTGCTCGGCATGCGCGTCACCTGGGACAAGCGCTACATCACGCTCGGCCCGGTGTGCACCATCCTCGGACTGGCCTTCCATATGTACGACCCGGACGGCCTGCTCGGCGACAAAAAGCACATCGGCATTACCTGCGCGCTGGTGCCGTGGGACACCCCGGGCGTCGAAACGCGCCGCCGCTTGTTCCCGCTCAACGCGCAGTTCATGAACGGCCCGACGCGAGGCAAGGATGTCTTCATGCCGCTCGACTACATCATCGGCGGCCCGCAGATGGCCGGCCAGGGTTGGCGCATGCTGATGGAGTGCCTGGCCGCCGGACGCTCGATCTCGCTGCCTTCGTCGAATACCGGCATGGCGCAGCTCACGGCGCGCGCCGTCGGCGGCTACGCCCGCGTGCGCAGCCAGTTCAAGATGGCGGTCGGCAAGTTCGAAGGCGTCGAGGAGGCGCTCACCCGCATCGGCGCTTACACCTACATGATGGACGCCGTGCGCAAGATGACGGCCGGCGCCGTCGACCTCGGTGAGAAGCCCTCGGTCGTCTCGGCGATCGCCAAGTACCACGTCACCGAGCGCGCGCGCCAGGTGGTCAACGACGGCATGGACATCATCGGCGGCAAGGGCATCTGCCTCGGCCCGTCGAACTTCCTCGGCCGCGCCTATCAGCAGATTCCGATCGGCATCACGGTCGAAGGCGCCAACATCCTCACGCGCAGCCTGATTCTCTTCGGGCAGGGCGCCATCCGCTGCCATCCGTACGTGCTCAAGGAAATGCAGGCGGCGCAGAACAAGGACGGGGCCCAAGGCCTCGTCGAATTCGACGCCGCGCTGTTCGGTCACATCGGTTTCTCCGTTTCGAACGCGATGCGCGCCCTGTGGATGGGGCTGACCGGATCGCGCTTCGTTTCCGTTCCGGCCGGCGTCGCGCCGGAAGCGCAGGGCTACTATCGGCAGCTGACGCGTTTTTCGTCCGCGTTCGCCTTCCTTTCCGACGTTTCGATGCTGGTGCTCGGCGGCGGCCTGAAGCGGCGCGAGAAGCTTTCCGCACGCCTCGGCGACATCCTCTCGATGATGTATCTGTGCTCGGCGACGCTCAAGCGCTTCGAGGCCGAAGGCCGCCAGGCGGCCGATGCGCCGCTCATGCACTGGTCCGTTCAGGACGCTCTGTTCAAGGCGCAGCAGGCATTCGACGGCGTGCTGGCCAACTACCCGAGCAAGCCGGTGGCGTGGTTCCTGAAACGTGTCCTCTTCCCGCTCGGGCAGCCCCTCGTGGCGCCGTCCGACGAGATCGGCCACCGCGTGGCGAAGGCGCTCATCGAACCGTCGGCGACGCGCGATCGCTTGACCGCCGAAGCCTATCTGCCGTTGGTCGAGAACGAACCGGTCGGCGCCATCGAGCTGGCCCTCAAGGCCACGCTCGAGGCCGAGCCGATTGAAGCTAAGATCCGCGCCGCGGAGAAGAGCGGCGTGTTCGACGACAACCCGGAGGCCAACGTGCGCGACGTCGCACAGGCGGCGCTCAAGGCCGGCATCGTCAGCGCCGACGAATACGCCGTGCTCAAGCGCCGCAACGATCTGCGCGACATCGTGATCCGCGTCGACGATTTCCCCTTCGACTTCGGACGCAGTGCGCAGCAGCCTCTGCCCGTCGCCGATCGGGCCGCCGCCTGAAACGGATGATTGCCTGGGGAGCGGCTCCCGGAGCTATTCCCCAGTGATGTGCCGAACGTGCGCAGCGCGTTCGAATAAGAATGAAACCAAAGGAGGAAGCCGTGGCATTCCAGCCCGTGTACGTCGTGGATGGCGCAAGAACGCCTTTCCTGAAAGCACGCAATGCACCTGGGCCGTTCGCGGCGAGCGACCTGGCGGTACAAGCCGGGCGCTCGCTGCTCATGCGGCAGAAATTCGCAGCGACCGATCTCGACGAAGTCATTCTCGGTTGCGCCGGTCCTTCGCCGGATGAAGTCAATATCGGTCGCGTCGTCGCGCTGCGCCTCGGTTGCGGCAACAAGGTGCCGGGCTGGACCGTGATGCGCAATTGCGCGAGCGGCATGCAGGCGCTCGATTCGGCGATTTCCAACATTCAGGCCGGGCGTTCCGAGCTCGTGCTGGCCGGCGGCGTCGACGCCCTGTCGCGCGCGCCGCTGCTCTATTCCGACGCGATGGTGCTGTGGTTTGCGCAGATGATGCAGGCGCGCACCCTGGGCGCCAAGCTCGGCCAGTTCGCCAAGCTGCGCCCCTCGGTGCTGCTCTCGCCGGTAATCGGCCTGATGAAGGGGCTGACCGATCCGGTGATCGGCCTGCTGATGGGGCAGACCGCCGAAAATCTGGCCTGGAAGTTCAGCATCACGCGGCGCCAGATGGACGAGTTCTCAGTGCGCAGCCACCAGCGCGCGGTGGCCGGCCGCGACGCCGGCCATCTCGGTGAAATCGTTCCGCTGGTCGACGCCAAGGGCAAGGTCTATCTGGAAGACGACGGCGTGCGCGCCGATTCGAGCCTGGAAGGCTTGGCCAAGCTCAAGCCCTTCTTCGACAAGAAATACGGGCGCGTGACGCCGGGCAACAGTTCGCAGATCACCGACGGTGCGGCGTGGCTGATCCTCGCTTCGGAAGCCGCGGTGAACAAGTGGGGCCTGGAGCCGCTCGGCAAGATCAGCGACAGCCAGTGGGCGGGTCTCGATCCGGCGCAGATGGGCCTCGGCCCAGTGCATGCCGCGACGCCCATCCTGCAACGCAACGGACTCGGCCTGGGCGACGTCGATGCCTGGGAAATCAACGAAGCCTTTGCCGCGCAGGTGCTCGGCTGTGTCGCCGCCTGGGAATCCGACGAGTATTGCCGCGAGCAGCTCGACCTGCCCGGCGCGCTCGGCGCGCTCGACCAGGGGCGCCTCAACGTGGACGGCGGCGCCGTCGCCCTCGGCCACCCGGTCGGCGCCTCCGGCGCGCGCATCGTCTTGCACCTGCTGCATGTGCTGCGCGCGTGCCAGGCCAAGCGCGGCATCGCCTCGATCTGCATCGGCGGCGGGCAGGGTGGCGCCATGCTCGTCGAGACGCTGGGCTGAGCCATGCGCATCGGCGTCCTGGTCGACTCGGCGTGCGATCTGCCGAAGTCATTCATCGATGAACACGACATCGTCGTCATGCCGATCACCCTGCGTATCGGTCACGATCTGGTCGAGGACCGGCGCGACCCGGCCGAAACGCACGCCTTCTATGCGACGCATCTCGACCGCAAAGGCGAGGATTTCGCCGAGTCGATTCCGTACTCGGTCGAGCAGATCGAACGCCTTTTTCTCGAGCGTCTGGTGCTCGATTACGACTACGTGTTCTGCCTGACGATCACCAGCGGCCGCAGTCCGATCTACGAGAACGCCATGAAGGCGTCGCGCGCGATCCTGACGAAATACAAGCAGGTGCGGCGCGATGCCGGGGTTCCCGAGCGCTTCGGCCTCGCGGTGCTGTCCTCGCGCAACATGTTCACCGGGCAGGCGGTGCAGGCCGCGGCCGCCATCCACCTGATCCGGCAGGGCGGGACGCCGAGCGAGATCGGCGCACGCCTGCGCCAGCTGGTCGATCAGACGCACACCTATCTGGTCCCGGAAGACCTCTTCCACATCTACAAGCGGGCCTCCAAGAAAGGCGATCAGAGCATCGGCTGGGCGTCCTATGCGCTCGGCTCGATGCTCGACGTGAAGCCCATCCTGCACTGCAACCAGGACCGCACCGAGCCGGTCGCCAAGGTGCGCGGTTTCGAGGCCGGCGTCGAGAAGCTGTTCGCCAATGCCACGGAGCAGATTCGCACCGGACTGGAAGTGCCTTTCGTCTGCGTCAGCTACGGCGGCGCGCTCGATCGGCTGCCGCAGATGCCGGGTTACAAGGAAATGCTGCGCGCCGCCGCCGAGCGCGACATCTCCGTTCTGGTCTCGCCGATGAGCAAGACCGCCGCCGTCAATGTCGGTCCGGGCGCCGTATCGCTGGCTTTCGCCGCGACCCGCCCGACGCTGCAATAGGAATCCGAGAAATGAACGAACAAAATTACCGCCACTGGCAACTCGAAGTCGACGCCGACGGCATCGCCTGGGCCACGCTGGACAAGGCCGGGGAGTCGGCCAACTCGCTGTCGGGCGCCGTGATGGACGAGCTCGGCCTGCTGCTCGACCAGCTCGACACCTACCCGCCGAAAGGCTTGATCTTCCGCTCCGGAAAGCCGGCGGGTTTCATCGCCGGTGCCGACATCCAGGAATTCACGCAGCTCGATACGCCGGAGAAGGGGCTGGCCCTCGTCGAACGCGGCTGGAAGCTGTTCAACCGCCTCGCCGCCGTGCGCTACCCGACGCTGGCGCTGGTGCGCGGCCACTGCCTCGGCGGCGGCCTCGAACTGGCGCTGGCCTGTCGCTACCTGCTGGCGGTCGACGAGCCGGGCACCAAGATGGGCCTGCCGGAAGTCATGCTCGGTATCTTCCCGGGCTGGGGGGGCATGTTGCGCCTGCCCGAGCGCGTCGGCCCGCAGGCCGCGCTCGACATGATGCTCACCGGCAAGACGATCGACGCCAAGCGCGCCAAGCGCATAGGGCTGGCCGACGACTGCGTGCCGCCGCGCGTCATGGACAGCGCCGCCAAAATCCTGCTCGTCTCGAACACGCCGCGCCGTCCGTTGCCCTTCATGCAGCGTCTGCTCAACGGCCCGCTCAAGAGCATCGTCGCCAACGGCGCGAAGAAGCAGGTCGCCAAGCGCGCGCGTCCCGAGCACTACCCGGCGCCTTACGCGATCATCGACATCTGGGCCAGGCACGGCGGAAATGCGCTCGTCGCACCGCAACTGATCGACGCCATCGTGCGCTCGCCGACGGCACGCAATCTGGTGCGCGTCTTCTTCATGCAGGAGCGTCTGAAGGCTTTCGGCAAAGAAAGTGATTTCCAGGCCAAGCGCGTGCACGTGGTCGGCGCCGGCGTCATGGGCGGCGACATCGCGGCCTGGTGCGCGCTGCGCGGACTGACCGTGACGCTGCAGGACCAGAGCATGGAGCGCATCGCGCCGGCGCTGAAACGGGCCTACGCGAGCTACGCCAAACGCATCAAGGACAAGTTCCAGCTGCGCAACGTGATGGACCGCCTGATCCCCGACCCCGAAGGTCACGGCGCGGCGCAGGCCGACGTCGTGATCGAGGCCATCTTCGAGAACGTCGAGGCCAAGCACGCGCTGCTCGGGAAACTCGACGCGGTGATGAAGCCCGACGCCGTGCTCGCCACGAATACTTCCAGCCTCAAGCTCGAGGACCTGCGCGGCGTGCTGGCCAATCCGGCGCGTCTGGTCGGCATCCACTTCTTCAACCCGGTGGCGCGCATGCCGCTCGTCGAGGTCGTCGCCGCCGAAGGCACCGACCCGGAAATGGCCCGACGCGCCGCCGCTTTCGTCAAGCAGATCGATCGTCTGCCGCTGCCGGTGAAGAGCGCACCGGGCTTCCTCGTCAACGCCGTGCTCGGTCCCTACATGCTCGAAGCGATGCGCGCCGTCGACGAAGGCGTCTCGCCGGAAACGGTCGACGAAGCGATGCTCGCCTTCGGCATGCCGATGGGACCGATCGAACTCGTCGACATGGTCGGGCTCGACGTCGCGATGGCCGCCGGCAAGGGGCTGACCGGCGCCGGCGCAGGGAGCGGCGTTCAGGCGCCGAAATGCCTGGTCGAGCGTGTGAGCGCCGGCCAGCTCGGCAAGAAGACCGGCCGGGGATTCTACGACCACAGCAGCGGAAAGGCGGCCAAGGGCGCGCCGGGCGCGGTGCCGGCCGGGCTTGCCGCACGCCTCGTCAAGCCGCTGCTCGAACGCACGCAGAGCCTGGTGAATGAAGGCATCGTCGCCGACGCCGACCTGGCCGACGCCGGGGTAATATTCGGGACCGGTTTCGCCCCCTTCACGGGCGGCCCCCTCAATTACCTGAAGAGCCAAAATGCCTGAAATCCCCGCCGAGCTGCCGAACAAGCAACCCGCCCTGCGCGTCATGCCGATGCCATCCGACGTCAACCAGAACGGAGACGTCTTCGGCGGCTGGATCATGGCGCAGGTCGACGTGGCCGGCGCCATCCCCGCCATGCGCCGCGCGCGCGGCAAGGTGGCAACGGTGTCGGTGAACTCCTTCCTGTTCAAGCAGCCGGTCTCGGTCGGCGACGTCGTCAGCTTCTTCGCCGAAGTGGTCGAAACCGGCCGCACCTCGATCAAGGTCAACGTCGAGGTCTACGCTGAGCGCCATCCGGCGAACCCTCTGACGGTCAAGGTAACGGAGGCGACGCTCACCTATGTTGCAATTGACCAACACGGCAACAAGCGCGAACTGCCGGTTGTCGAATAATTGAAGAGTTGTACCTGGTGTTGCCGATAGAATCAAAGCGGCATTTTTTGCAAGACGCGGATAGAAAACCGCGAAAAACAACCATCTCTAAAGGAGAGTAAGTCAATGGCTAGAGGGACTAACATGAAGCTGATTTCGGCGGCTGTTCTTGGGCTGTTCTCGGGTTACGCATCGGCTGCCGGTTTTCAGCTGCTCGAGCAGAACGCCAGCGGTATCGGCAATGCGTACGCCGGTTCGGCGGCCGTTGCTGATAACGCGAGCACGATTTTCTACAACCCGGCCGGCATGACGCAGTTGCAGGCACGCGAATTCTCTGCGGGCGTGACGGCGGTGCAGACGAAGTTCGATTTTAAGGACAATGGGAGCACCCGCCCCTTTGGGCAGCCTGCTGGTCCCAATGACAATGGCGGCACGTTGGGCATCATTCCGAACGGCTACATGTCGTGGGCCCTGAGCAAGGACCTTTACGTTGGCGTCGGTGTCGGTGCGCCATTCGGCCTGAAGACCGAGTATGGCGATAACTGGATGGGGCGTTACCAATCGACTTCCTTCGATATCAAAACCTACAATATCAACCCGTCAATCGCTTACCGAGTGAATGACACCGTCTCGCTCGGCTTCGGGGTGAACATCCAGCGTTTTGAAGCCGAGTATATTCGGCAAGCGACTCCGACCGCCAAGGTCACCCTAAATGCTAACGACACGGCCTACGGCTGGAATATCGGCGCGTTGTTTACGCTGACACCGGCGACTAAGGTCGGGGTCTCTTATCGATCCCAGATAAAATACAACTTGGAAGGCGATATCAAGGGGGCGGTGAATACTGCAGCAAAGGCTGACCTGACCTTGCCCGATACCTTCATCCTCAGCGTGACGCAAAAACTGAATGACCGCTGGGAAATGCTCGGCGATGTTTCGTGGACCGGCTGGAGCTCGATTCCGCAGTTGAATATCATGAACGGAAGCAACGTTTCGCTGGATAAGCTGGATACTCAGTTTAAGGATACTTGGCGCGTCGCATTGGGTACCAACTACAAGTACAACGACGCAATGACATTCAAGTTCGGTATCGCCTACGATAAGTCGCCCGTGCCGAATGCTCAGCATCGTTTGACCTCGCTGCCGGATAACGACCGTACCTGGCTCTCGGCTGGCTTCCAGTGGAAACCGAGCAAGACTTCGGCGGTGGATGTTGGTGCTGCGTATCTGTTCGTCAAGAATACTGAAATCGACCATAACGCAACTGCGCAGAACAAGGGCTATGTGAAGGGTAGCTACGATTCGAGCGGTATCCTGCTTGGTGTGCAGTATTCGATGGCCTTCTGATCGAACGCTTCTGTTGAGCAAAAGCGCCCCGAATTTCGGGGCGTTTTTTTATTTGTGCCGACGACTTGACGTAGCAGCATCGACTCGTATAATTCAAACGTTCGTTTTAGCAGCGTTCTCCGGATTGTGATGCCTGTCCGTAGCGCCTTGCTCCGGGGAATTCCCGGCGAACCCAGACAACAAAAGGAGAACAGCTTGAGCAACTTCATCGTACGCAAGGCCGCCGTGCTCGGCGCGGGCGTGATGGGTGCGCAGATCGCCGCGCATCTCGCGAATGCCGAAGTGCCGGTGGTGCTTTTCGATCTGCCGGCCAAGGAAGGCGATCCGAACGGGATCGTCAGGAAAGCCATCGACGGACTCAAGAAGCTCGAGCCGTCTCCCCTCGCCACCAAGGACCGCGTCGCCTATATCGACGCTGCCAATTACGAGCAGCACCTCGAGTTGCTCAAGGACTGCGATCTGATCATCGAGGCGATCGCCGAGAAAATGGAATGGAAGGACGATCTGTACCGCAAGATCGCACCGCACATCGCGCCGAACGCGATCATCGCTTCCAACACCTCGGGCCTGTCGATCAATCGCCTGTCGGAAGGCTTGCCGGCGGCGCTGCGTTCGCGCTTCTGCGGCATTCATTTCTTCAACCCGCCGCGCTACATGCACCTCGTCGAGCTGATCGCGACGCAGACGACCGATCCTGCGCTGCTCGACAACCTCGAATCCTGGCTCGTCTCGCGCCTCGGCAAGGGCGTCGTGCGCGCCAAGGACACGCCGAACTTCGTCGCCAACCGCGTCGGCGTCTTCTCGATCCTCGCCGTCATGCACCACACGCAGCAGTACGGCCTTGGTTTCGACGTCGTCGATGCGCTGACCGGTCCCTTGATCGGCCGGCCGAAGAGCGCCACCTACCGCACCGCCGACGTCGTCGGTCTGGACACCATGGCGCACGTCATCAAGACGATGCAGGACACGCTGCCGAACGATCCCTGGCACGGTTTCTACGCCGCGCCGACCTGGCTCGCCGCGCTGATCGGCAAGGGCGCGCTCGGGCAGAAGACGCGCTGCGGCATCTTCAAGAAGGAAGGCAAGGCGATCAAGGTCCTCGATCTCGCCGCACAGGACTACCGCGATTCGGCCGCCGAAGTGGCGCCGGAGGTGCTGGCCATCCTGAAGACCAAGAACCCGGCCGAAAAATTTGCCCAACTGCGCGCCAGCAGCCATCCGCAGGCACAGTTCCTGTGGGCGATCTTCCGCGACATCTTCCACTACGCCGCCTTCCACCTTGCCGACATCGCCGACAACGCCCGCGATCTCGACTTCGCGATGCGCTGGGGCTTCGGCTGGTCGCAAGGCCCGTTCGAAACCTGGCAGGCGGCCGGCTGGCAGGCCATCGCCGACGCCGTCAAGGCCGATATCGACGGCGGCAAGGCGATGAGCAACGCCGCCCTGCCGGCCTGGGTGTTCGGCCGCCAGGGCGTGCATGCGCCGGAAGGCTCGTACTCGGCGAGCGCCGACGCCTACAAGCCGCGTTCGACGCTGCCCGTCTATCAACGCCAGATCTTCCCCGAGCGCGTGCTCGGCGAGCCCTCGGCGCAAGGCACGACGCTGTGGGAAAACGCCGGCGTGCGTCTGTGGACGCTGCCGCAGCTCGACGCTTCGGTCGGCATCGTCTCCTTCACGACCAAGATGCACGCGCTCGGCCGCGACGTGATCGAAGGCCTGCAGGAAGCCGTCGCCCGCGCCGAGCAGGAGCTCAAGGCGCTGGTCATCTGGCACGAGGCACCCTTCGCCGTCGGCGCCAACCTGAAGGAAGTCGCCGAGGGCCTCGCCGCCGGCAAGTTCGACCTGCTCGACCAGTACGTCGGCGAGTTCCAGAAAGCGTCGATGACGCTCAAGTACGCCAAGGTGCCGGTCGTCGCCGCCGTACAGGGCATGGCTCTCGGCGGTGGCTGCGAGTTCCTGATGCACGCCGCCAAGCGCGTCGTCGCGCTCGAGTCGTACATCGGCCTCGTCGAGGCCGGCGTCGGCCTGATCCCGGCCGGCGGCGGCTGCAAGGAATTCGCCATCCGCGCCGCGCAGCACGCGGCGAAGACCGGCGGCAACGATCCCTTCGAGTTCATCCAGCCGGTGTTCATGACGATCGCCATGGCTAACGTCTCGAAGAGCGGCGCGCAGGCGAAGGAGCTCGGCTTCGTTCAGGAAACCGACAAGATCGTCTTCAACGCCCATGAGCTGCTCTACGTCGCCGTGCGCGAAGCGCGCGCGCTGGCCGAAGCCGGCTACTACCCGAAGCTGTCGCCGCGCGCGGTCAAGGTCGCCGGTCGCACCGGCATCGCCAACTGCGAAATGATGCTCGCCAACATGAAGGAAGGCGGCATGATCTCGGCGCACGACTACGCGGTCGCCAAGGCTGCCGCGACCGCCCTGTGCGGCGGCGACGTCGAGACCGGTTCGCTGGTCGACGAACAGTGGCTGCTCACCGTCGAGCGCAAGCTTTTCGTCGAGCTCTTGAAGACCGAAAAGACCCAGCAACGCATCCAGCACATGCTGGAAACCGGCAAGCCGCTGCGCAACTGAGCGGACGAGGAGATTACAGATGAGCAAACAGATTCAGGACGCCTATATCGTCGCCGCCACCCGTCTGCCGGTCGGCAAGCGCAAGGGCATGTTCGGCCACGTGCGGCCGGACGACATGCTGGCCCACGCCATCAAATCGGTGATGGCGCAGGCGCCGGGGCTTGATCCGGCGCTGGTCGAGGACGTGATCGTCGGCTGCGCGATGCCGGAGGCCGAGCAGGGCATGAACGTCGCGCGCATCGGCGTGCTGCTCGCCGGCCTGCCGAACACGGTACCGGGCATCACCATCAACCGCTTCTGCTCGTCCGGTTCGCAGGCCGTCGCCGACGCCGCAGCGCGCATCCGCCTCGGCGAAGCCGACGTGATGATCGCCGCCGGCACCGAGACGATGTCGCTGATGAACCAGATGATGGGCAACAAGATCGCCATCAACCCGGCCTTCTTCGAAAGCGACGAGAACTACGCGATCGCCTTCGGCATGGGCCTCACCGCCGAGAAGGTCGCGCAGCAGTGGAAGGTCTCGCGCGACGAGCAGGACGCCTTCGCCGTCGCCTCGCACCAGAAGGCCTGCGCGGCGATTGCCGCCGGTCACTTCAAGGCAGAGATTTCGCCCTACGCGGTGAAGGCACACGTGCCGGATCTGAAGAGCGGCGAAGTCCGCGTCAAGGAATACCTGGCCGATACCGACGAAGGTCCGCGTTCGGACAGTTCGCTGGAAAGGCTCGCCAAGCTCAAGCCGGTGTTCGCCGCGCGCGGCTCGGTGACGGCCGGCAACAGTTCGCAGATGTCGGACGGCGCCGGCGCCGTGCTGCTGGTCTCGGAAAAGATCCTCAAGCAGTTCAACCTCAAGCCGCTCGCCCGCTTCGCCGGTTTCTCGGTGGCCGGCGTGCCGCCCGAGATCATGGGCATCGGCCCGATCGAGGCGATTCCGCGCGTGCTCAAGCAGGCCGGCATCAGCCAGCAGGACGTGGACTGGATCGAGCTCAACGAAGCCTTCGCGGCGCAGGCGCTGGCCGTCATGCGCACGCTCGACCTCGATCCGGCCAAGGTCAACCCGCTGGGCGGCGCCATCGCTCTCGGTCACCCGCTCGGCGCGACCGGCGCCGTGCGCACGGCGACCATCGTGCATGGCCTGCAGCGCACCAAGAAGCGCTATGGCCTGGTCAGCATGTGCATCGGCACCGGCATGGGCGCCGCCGGGCTGTTCGAATCGATCCTCTAGGCTCCAGGTTTGTTGTGAGCGTTTTGGAGGTCGGCGCAAGCTGACCTCCATTTTTTTTTTCGTCCGGCGGGGCGGCCGTCGAAGGCGCGCGTCGCCGCATTCCGCTCCGTCGTCGCCGTACCCGTGAAACGGCGGCCGACATCCCCCGGATGGCGCGCCAACAAGGGCGCGGAGGCCGGCGAAGTGTCTGGCATAATACCGGCCAGACTCAATCACGCAGGCAAACGATGGATTTCGAAGCACTGGTCAACCTGGGCTGGCGCGAGGCACTGGTCGCGATCATCGCGTTGCTGGTGCTCTACGTCGTCGTCGTCCTGCTGCGCATGCGTCGCCTGAAACGGCCGCCGGCGCTGCCCGGCGCCGAGCCGGCGGTCAAGCCGACGAGCGCGGCCGCCGCCTATGCTGCGGTGCAGGACGTCGAGGCGGGCCTGCCGCCGGCCGGGCCGAGCGAACCCTCGTTCGCCTGGAACGAACCGCCCGAGCCGATTCCCGGGCAGGAAAGAGTGGAGGCGCTGGAGCGCGAAACGGCGCAGTTGCGGCACGAAGTGGCGACGCTGCGCGCCGAGTTGCGCGTGGTCGACGAGGATTTGCGCGCCGTGCGCGAGGAATTGCAGCGCGAGATGTCGCAAAACCGCGCCGTGCAGAACGCCTCGCCGCTGTACAGCGACGCCATGCAGATGGCCATGCAGGGCCACAGCGCCGCCGATATTTCGGAGCATTGCGGAATCGCCCGCGCCGAGGCGGAACTCGTCGTCGCGCTGGTGCGCAACCGCGACCAGGAAGACCGCTAATGGTGTCGGCAGAAACGCTCAAGACAGGACAGAAAGGGGAGGGGAATGGCTGACAGCCCGACGCGCGCGACCGACAAACCGGAGGAAGCCTCCGACCTCAAGCGCAAACTCGTCATGCGGGTCGGTTTCGCCGGCTTGATGATCGTCCTGCTGCTCGCCACGCTCGCCGTTTTCGACCGCATGAACGCGCCGGAGGAAACGGCGCCGGCCGAGCCGCGCTTCACCGAGCCTGTGCCGGTGGGGCGCAAGGAAGTCGCGCAGGCGGTGACGCCGGCCGAGCCTGCGCCGGAAGGCGAAAAAGTGGCGCCGGCCGCCGAGCCCGAGGCCAGCGCCGCGCCGGTCGACAAATCGGTGGCGCCGTCCGGCCCGCCGCCGCGCCCCGACGTCGCCGCGCAGCCGCATTTGCCGCGCGCGGCCGGGTCGCAGCGGGCGCCGGCCGCCGAGCCGGCGCCCGCCGTGCGCGTCGAATCTGCGGCTCCCGCGCCCGCCGCCCATGCCGCGCCGCGTCCCGAAGCCGCCGCCCGGCCGGCGCCGCAGTCCGTCGCGACGCCCGGCGTGCGCCTGTTTTCGGGCTACGCGCTGCAGGCCGGCGTCTTCTCCGATACGCACCGGGCCGAAGAGCTGCACGCCAAACTCACCCTGAACGGCATTCCGTCGACCATCGAATCGCGCGTCCAGGTCGGTCCGTTCAAGACGCGCGAAGAAGCCGAGGCGGCGCGCGCCAAGATGAAGGCGCTCGGCATCGATGCGCTGCTGTTGCCGCCGCCCAAGGCGGCGTCGAGACGCTGAGGCGCCGGGGCGGGCGTTCAGCCGCCGGCGAGTTGTTTCTGCAGGCGCCTGGCGAAGACGGTCATTTCCTTCGCCGCCTGCACGTCGCCCTTGCTCTCGGCGACGCCGATCCCGCGTTCATAGGCGGCCAGCGCTTCCGCCGCCTGTCCGCTCTCGGCGAGCGCCTTGCCGAGCAGCTTCCAGGCCGCCGAAAAACCGGCGTCGCGCTCCACCGCCTCGCGCAGGCGCCGCGCCGCCTGCGCCGGGTCGCCCGCCTTCAGCCACTCGCTGCCGAGCGAATAGCGCAACAGCGCATTGTCGCGCGGGCCGTCGAGCAGTTTTTCGAGATTGGCGATGATCGCTGTCGTCATTTAAGATTCCCCGTTTTCCCAGTGTTCAAGTGTTCGCTGCATCCATTCTAGAGGACTGCCCCATGGCCAGACTGATCGTCGCAACTCCCCACGCACCGGCCGCCATCGGCACCTACTCGCAGGCCGTCAAGGTCGGCGACACGGTCTATCTTTCCGGCCAGATCGGTCTCGATCCGGCGAGCATGCAACTGGTAGACGGCATCGACGCGCAGATCGTTCGCGTCTTCGACAACCTCAGGGCCGTCGCCGAGGCCGCCGGCGGTTCGCTGGGCGACGTCGTCAAGCTCAACGTCTTCCTGACCGACCTCGGCCACTTCGCCAAGGTCAACGAAACGATGGCGCAGTATTTCGCCGAGCCCTTCCCGGCGCGCGCCGCCGTCGGCGTCGCCGCCCTGCCGCGCGGCGCGCTGGTCGAGGCCGACGCGGTCATGGTCGTCTCCGGCTGACATCGGTCCGGCGCGGCCGATGCCCGTTTCCGGCGAGATCAAGGCGCCGCCCGCGATCCTCGGCAAGCTCGCGAAGCTCGGCCTGGCGCGGCGCGGCGATCTCGTCCTGCACCTGCCGCTGCGCTACGAGGACGAGACCGCCGTCACGCCGATCGCCGACGCGCCGCCCGGCGCGCCGGTGCAGGTCGAGGCCGAGGTGCTCGACGTTGCGGTGCAGTTCCGCCCGCGCCGACAGCTCGTGGCGCGCGTCGCCGACGCGAGCGGCGAACTGACGCTGCGCTTCCTCAACTTCTACGGCAGCCAGACCAAGCAGCTCGAAGGCGCGCGCGATACCGGGCGCAAGCTGCGCATCTTCGGCGAAATCCGCCACGGCTTTCTCGGCGCCGAGATGGTGCATCCGCGCTATCGCGCGGTGGCGGAGGAGGAGGCGCTGCCGCAGTCGCTGACGCCGGTCTATCCGACCACCGCCGGCGTCTCGCAGAACGCCCTGCGCAAGCTGATCGGCCGCGCGCTCGCCGAGGCCGAGGCGCAGGCCGAACTCGGCGAACTGCTCGACGCCCCGTGGCTGGCCGGGCACGCCCTGCCCGAATTCGCCGCCGCCGTCCGCCTGCTGCACGCGCCGCCGCCCGGCGTACCGGAGGCCGCGCTGCAGCTGCGCGCGCACCCGGCCTGGCGGCGCATCAAGTTCGACGAAGTGCTCGCGCAGCAGCTCTCGCTGCGCCGCGCCTACAACGCCCGGCGCCAGAAGGGCGCGCCGCGCCTCGCGCCGGCCGGCCGTCTGGCGCAGCAGGTGCTGGCTGCGCTGCCCTTCGGCCTGACCGGCGCGCAGCGGCGCGTCGTCGCCGAAATCGCCGCCGACCTCGCGCAGCCCTACCCAATGCAGCGCCTGCTGCAGGGCGACGTCGGCAGCGGCAAGACCATCGTCGCCGCGCTCGCCGCCTGCCAGGCGATCGAGGCCGGCTACCAGGCGGCCTTCATGGCGCCGACCGAAATCCTCGCCGAGCAGCACTATCTGAAGCTCTCGGCCTGGCTGCGTCCGCTCGGCGTCGAGGTCGCCTGGCTCTCCGGCAGCCTCAAGGCGGCCGCCAAGCGCGCCATGCAGCAGCAGGCGGCGAGCACGGCGCAGCTGATCGTCGGCACGCACGCGCTGATCCAGGAGAGCGTCGACTTCGCCCGCCTCGGCCTGTCCATCGTCGACGAGCAGCACCGTTTCGGCGTCGCGCAGCGCCTGGAGCTGCGCAAGAAGGGCGAACGCGCGGCGAGCCTGCCGCACCAGCTGATGATGTCGGCGACGCCGATCCCGCGCACGCTGGCCATGAGCTACTACGCCGACCTCGACGTCTCGGTGCTCGACGAACTGCCGCCCGGGCGCACGCCGATCAGGACCAAGCTCGTTTCCGACGCCCGCCGCGACGAGGTGATCGCCGGCGTGCGCGGCGCCGTCGCCCAAGGGCGGCAGGCCTACTGGGTGTGCCCGCTGATTGAAGAGTCGGAGAAACTGCAGCTGCAAACGGCGCTCGACACCTACCAGACGCTGGCCGAGGAGCTCGACGACCTGCGCATCGGCCTCGTGCACGGCCGCCTGAAGGCCGACGAGAAGGCGGCGACGATGGCCGCTTTCGCCGCCGGCGAGATCGACGTGCTGGTCGCCACGACGGTGATCGAGGTCGGCGTCGACGTGCCGAACGCCAGCCTGATGGTGATCGAGCACGCCGAGCGCTTCGGCCTCTCGCAGCTGCACCAGCTGCGCGGCCGCGTCGGGCGCGGCGCGCACGATTCGGTCTGCGTCCTGCTCTACCAGCAGCCGCTGTCCGAGACGGCGCGCGCGCGCCTCAAGATCATCTACGAGAATACCGACGGCTTCGAGATCGCGCGCCAGGATCTCCGCCTGCGCGGCCCCGGCGAGTTCGTCGGCAGCCGCCAGTCGGGCGTGCCGCTGCTGCGCTACGCCGACCTCGAACTCGATACCGACCTCGTCGAACTGGCGCGCGAAATGGCCGAGCGCCTGCTGCGCGACGACCCCGCCCGCGCCGAACGGCACCTCAAGCGCTGGTTCGGGTCGCGCGAGGAGTTGCTGAAAGCATAATAAGCTTGAAGGCCTGACGCAGGGCCTTGCCGACCTCCGCTCGCAGCGACGCATGCGCGCGGCCGCTGCGGACGGCGAACACAACCAGGGACAAGAAAAGAGAACGCCACGATGAGCCAGTTCAAGCTTCTGCAAACGCGCCGCTTCGCGCCCTTCTTCGGCACGCAGTTTCTCGGCGCCTTCAACGACAACCTGTTCAAGAACGCGCTGGTCGTCCTTCTCACCTTCCAGGCGGCGAGCTGGACGACGCTGTCGGCCGGCGTGCTGGCCAACCTCGCGGCGGGCATCTTCATCCTGCCCTACTTCCTCTTCTCGGCGACCGCCGGGCAGCTGGCCGACAAGTACGACAAGGCGGCGCTGGCGCGCCTCGTGAAGGCGCTCGAAATGCTGATCATGGGCGTCGCCGCGGCCGGTTTCGCGCTGCGCAGCCTGCCCGTGCTGTTCGCCGCGCTCTTCCTGCTCGGCCTGCACTCGACGCTGTTCGGCCCGGTCAAGTACGCAATCCTGCCGCAGCACCTGCACGAGGACGAACTGGTCGGCGGCAACGCGCTGGTCGAGGCCGGCACCTTCGTCGCCATCCTGCTCGGCACGCTGGCCGGCGGCCTGCTCGCCGGAGCGGGTGGCGACCCTGTGTGGGTGGCCGTCGCCGGCCTGCTCTGCGCCGCCGCCGGCTACCTGTTCAGCCGCGGCATCCCGGCCGCGCCCGCGCCGGCGCCGGAACTGCGCATCAACCTCAACCCGCTCTCGGAAACCTGGCGCAACATCGGCTTCGCGCGCGGCAACCGCACCGTCTTCCTGTCCATTCTCGGCATCTCCTGGTTCTGGCTGTACGGTGCGCTCTTCCTCGCCCAGTTCCCGGCCTACGCGAAGAACGTGCTGGGCGGCGGCGAGACGACGGTGACCCTGTTGCTCGCCACCTTCACGGTCGGCATCGGCCTCGGTTCGCTGTTCTGCGAGAAGCTTTCGGGCAAGCACGTCGAGATCGGACTGGTGCCTTTCGGCTCGCTCGGCCTCTCGCTGTTCGGCCTCGACCTGGCGTTCGCCTCGCCGGCCGCGCTGCCGGCCGGCGCGCCGCTGGCGTTCGGCGAAGTGCTCGCGCAGCCAGGCAACTGGCGCGTCCTGCTCGACCTGCTCGGCCTCGGCCTGTTCGGCGGCTTCTTCATCGTGCCGCTCTACGCGCTGATCCAGCTGCGCAGCCCGGCCGAGCAGCGCGCCCGGATCATCGCCGCCAACAACATTCTCAACGCCCTGTTCATGGTCGTCGGCGCGCTCGCGGCGGGCGGCCTGCTCGGCGCCGGCGTCTCGATCCCGGCGCTGTTCGGCATCGCCGCCGTCGGCAACGCGCTGGTCGCGCTCTACATCTACCGGCTGGTGCCCGAGTTCCTGCTGCGCTTCATCGTCTGGCTGCTCATCCACTCGGTCTATCGCCTGAAACAGCGCGGCCTGGAAAACATTCCGGAGGAGGGGCCGGCGGTCGTCGTCTGCAACCACGTCAGCTTCGTCGACGCGCTGGTGATCACCGCCGCCTGCCGGCGGCCGATTCGCTTCGTGATGGATCACCGCATCTTCCGCACGCCGATCGTCAGCTTCGTTTTCCGCGAAGGCCGCGCCATTCCGATCGCGTCGGCCAAGGAAGACCCGGCGATGATGGAGCGCGCCTTCGACGAGGTGGCGCGCGCGCTCGAGGCCGGCGAACTGGTCGGCCTCTTCCCCGAGGGGCGCATCACCGATACCGGCGAGCTTTACCCCTTCCGCCCCGGCATCCAGCGCATCGTCGCGCGCACGCCGGTGCCGGTCGTGCCGCTTGCGCTGCGCGGCCTGTGGGGCAGCTTCTTCAGCCGGCAGGGCGGGGCGGCGATGCAGCGTTCGCCGGGCTGGCTGCTGCGGCGTTTGTTCCGGCGCCGGCTGTTCTCGAAGGTGGTGCTCGTCGGCGCGCCGCCGCTCTCGCCCGCCGACGCCACGCCGGAGCGCCTGCAGACGGTGGTCGCCGAACTGCGCGGCGGCTTCAAGTGAGCGCGGCGGCGCTGCGCTAAATCGTTAAAATGGCGGCCATGAATCTGAATACTCCCTTCCTGCGCGAGCGCCTCGATCTCTACGAGAAGCTGATGCGCCTCGACAAGCCGATCGGCATCCTGCTCCTGTTCTGGCCGACCTTCTGGGCGCTCTGGCTGTCGGCGGACGGGCGGCCGGACTGGATCGTGGTGTGGATCTTCGCGCTCGGCACCGTGCTCATGCGTTCGGCCGGCTGCGTGATCAACGACTACGCCGACCGCGACTTCGACCTGCACGTGGCGCGCACGAAGGCGCGGCCGCTGACTTCCGGCAAGGTCAGCGTCAGGGAGGCGCTGTTCCTCTTCGCCGCGCTGGTCGTCGCGTCCTTCCTGCTCGTCCTGCCGCTGCTGACGCCCCTGCTGCTCGGGCTGGCGGCGCTGGCCGTCTTCCTCGCCGCGAGCTATCCCTTCACCAAGCGCTTCTTCGCGATCCCGCAGGCCTATCTCGGCATCGCCTTCGGCTTCGGCATCCCGATGGCCTACGCCGCGCAGACCGGCGGCGTGCCGGCCGAAGCGTGGTGGCTGCTGCTCGCCAACGTTTTCTGGGCGGTCGCCTACGACACCGAGTACGCGATGGTCGACCGGCCCGACGATCTGAAGATCGGCATCAAAACCTCGGCGATCACCTTCGGCCGCTACGACGTGGCGGCGGTGATGGCGTGCTACGCGGTCACGCTCGGCCTGATCGCCTGGATCGGCTACGGCCGGCAGATGGGCTGGCCTTTCTACGCCGGGCTCGTCATTTCGGCCGGCATCGCCGGCTACCACTACACCCTGATCCGCGAACGCGAGGGCCCTCCTTGCTTCAAGGCCTTCCTGCACAACAACTGGATCGGCGCGGCGATCTTCGCCGGCATCGCGCTCGACTTCCTGCTTCCTCCGGGGCTTCGCTGAACCATGAAATATCACGACCTGCGCGACTTCATCGTGCAACTGGAAAAGACCGGCGAACTCAAGCGCGTCGGCGTCGAAGTCGATACCCGGCTCGAAATGACCGAAATCTGCGACCGCGTGCTGCGCGCCGGCGGCCCGGCGGTGCTCTTCGAGAAACCGAAGGGGCATGCCATCCCGGTGCTCGCCAACCTGTTCGGCACGCCGCGCCGCGTCGCGCTCGGCATGGGCGAGGAGTCGGTCGAGGCGCTGCGCGAGGTCGGCAAGCTGCTCGCCTACCTCAAGGAACCGGAGCCGCCGAAGGGCCTCAAGGACGCCTGGGACAAGCTGCCCATCCTCAAGCAGGTGCTCAACATGGCGCCGAAGGTGGTGTCGTCGGCGCCGTGCCAGGAGGTGGTGTGGGAAGGCCAGGACGTTGACCTGTCGCGCCTGCCGATCCAGCACTGCTGGCCGGGCGACGTGGCGCCGCTGATCACCTGGGGGCTGACCGTGACGCGCGGGCCGCAGGGTTTGCCAACTTCGAAGACCCGGCAGAACCTCGGCATCTACCGCCAGCAGGTGATCGGCCCGAACAAGCTGATCATGCGCTGGCTGGCGCACCGCGGCGGCGCGCTCGACTTCCGCGAGCACTGCCTGCAGAACCCGGGCCAGCCCTTCCCGGTGGCGACCGTGATCGGCTGTGATCCGGCGACCATCCTCGGCGCCGTGACGCCGGTGCCGGACAACCTCTCCGAATACCAGTTCGCCGGCCTGCTGCGCGGCGCCAAGACCGAGGTCGTCAAATGCCTGGGCTCCGACCTGCAGGTGCCGGCGTCGAGCGAGATCGTGCTCGAAGGCTACATCGACCCGCAGGAGACGGCCGTCGAAGGCCCCTACGGCGACCATACCGGCTACTACAACGAGCAGGCGCCGTTCCCGGTGTTCACCGTCGAGCGCATCACGATGCGCAAGAACCCGATCTACCACAGCACCTACACCGGCAAGCCGCCGGACGAGCCGGCGATGCTCGGCGTGGCGCTCAACGAGGTCTTCGTGCCGCTGCTGCAGAAGCAGTTCCCGGAGATCGTCGACTTCTACCTGCCGCCCGAGGGCTGCTCTTACCGGCTGGCCAGCGTCAGCATCAGGAAGCAGTACCCGGGCCACGCCAAGCGCGTGATGTTCGGCATCTGGAGCTTCCTGCGCCAGTTCATGTACACCAAGTTCATCATCGTCGTGGACGACGACGTGAACATCCGCGACTGGAAGGAAGTGATCTGGGCGATGACGACGCGCGTCGACGCGGCGCGCGACACGCTGATCGCCGAGAACACGCCGATCGACTACCTCGACTTCGCTTCGCCGGTGGCCGGCCTCGGCAGCAAGATGGGCATCGACGCGACCAACAAGTGGCCGGGCGAAACGAGCCGCGAGTGGGGAACGCCGATCGTCATGGACGACGCGGTGAAGCAGCGTGTCGACGCGCTGTGGCAGCAACTCGGACTTTAGGGAGCCGGCAATGAACGATGTCATCGCACCGCAACCGAACCTCGACGGCGCGCGCGCCTGGTGCCACGTGATCTACGCGCTGCACGCCTTTTCGGTGCTCACTGGCGTCTTCGGCGCGGCCAGCGTGATCGGCGCCTTCCTCGTCGGCTGGCCGTCGATCATCGCCGTCATCCTCAACTACGTGAAGCGCGGCGAGGTCGCCGGCACCTGGCTCGACAGCCACTTCCGCTGGCAGATCCGCACCTTCTGGTTCTGCGCCCTGTGGGTCGTCGTCGCGGTCTGCCTTGCCCTGACGGTGATCGGCCTGCCGCTCGCCATCGGCATCCTCGTGCTCGTCACCCTGTGGCTGATCTACCGCGTGGCGCGCGGCTGGCTCGCGCTCAACGCGCAGCGCACGATCGACGTTTGAGCTCCGCCGGGCAGCGCGCTCGGCTTCCGGTACAGCGGTAAAGGGAAATTGCGTTCAGCGCTCGGCCACCCAGCGCAGCAGCGCGTCCATCGCCGGTTTGCCGGCCTGGGCGCGCGGGCCGTTGATCAGGCATACCACCACCCAGCGCCTGCCGCTGGCGTCGAGCACGTAGCCGGCGAGCGCGCGCACGCCTTCCAGATAGCCCGTCTTCAGATGCGCGCGGCCGGCCGCCGGGCTGTCGCCGAGGCGTTTCTTCAGCGTCCCGTCGACGCCGGCGAGCGGCAGCGAGGCCATCAGTTCGGGCATCACCGGGCTGCGCCAGGCGGCGAGCAGCAGATCGCCGAGACCGGCGGCCGAGATGCGTTCGGTGCGCGACAGGCCGGAACCGTTATCGAGCACCAGTTCGGGCAATTGCAGCGCCTTGCCGGCGAGCCAGTCGGCGACACGCCGGCGCGCGCCTTCCGGCGTCGCCGGGCGCTCGGCGGCGAGGCTCAGGAAAAGCTGGCGCGCCATCACGTTGTTGCTGTACTTGTTGATGTCGCGCACGATTTCGGCGAGCGGCGGCGAGTCCTGCGCGGCGACGACGCCGGCGTCGACCGGGGCCGTTCCGGCGCGCACGGTGCCGCGCAGCGTGCCGCCGAGTTCGTTCCAGAGCGCGCGGAAAAGGCGGTCGACCTGCGCGTCGGCCGGCCATGGCGCGAGATGCAGTGCCTTTTCGCCGCAGGCCGCCGGAAAGCCGCCGGCCAGCTGGATGGTTTCGCCGTCGACCGTGGCCCGCAGCTTCTCGCGCCAGTCGCCGCAGCTCTCCTGGCCGAGGCTCAGTCGGTTGTCGAGGCGCAGGCCGTCGCTCGGCGTCTCGGCGAGCACCGCGACGGCGTTGCGCGCGGGGTCGGGCAGCAGCGTCAGACGCACGCTCTTGAGGTTGACCAGCAGCGCATCCGGGCCGGCGTTGTAGGGGCGCAGCGGCTCCCCGTCGAATTCGGCCGGGTCGTGCGGCGGCAGGGCGAAGGCGCTGCGGTCGAGTACCAGATCGCCGCCGATCTCGGCGACGCCCCGCACGCGCAGCTGGCGCAGCAGCAGCCAGAACTGTTCGAGCGTCAGCTTGGGGTCGCCGCTGCCGCGCAGGTAGAGGTTGCCGGCGAGGCGGCCGGCGACCGGCGGCGCCTCGCTCAACGCCTCGGTTTTCCAGCGGTAGGCGGGGCCGAGCAATTCGAGGCCGGCGTAGGTGGTGACGAGTTTTATCGTCGACGCCGGATTCATCGCCCGGCGCGCGTTGTGGCTGAGCAGCGGCGCGCCGGCGTCGACGCCGTGCACGACGATGGCGATGTCCTGCGGCGCGATCCCGGCCGCGCGCAGCGCGTTGCCGACGGCCGGCGGCAAGGGCGCACCGTGGGCGGCCGGGGCGAGCAGCAGCGCCAGCAGCCAGGGCAGGAGAGCGTGCAAGGAGCGGAAGGTGCGGGCAACGGCGCGGTGGAGGATGGCGGGGAGGGCTGGCGGCTGCATCATGCGACTATGAAATTGGTAATATGCACGGATTGTCATTATTCCCAGCCCCCGGTAAAGAGTCCATGCGCGAACAACGTCGTCACCAGAGAATCCGGTTCAATGCCCCGCCGCCCGTCCGCCTCGGACAGCACGGCCTGTCCGGCCAGGGAACGCTGGAGAACCTGTCGCTCGGCGGGTTGATGCTGCGCACCGATGTGGCGCTCAAGGTCGGTGAAACCTTCGGCTGTGAATTCTCGGTTTTCGGCTCGCCGCTGATCGACATGCCGGCGATGGTGGTGAGCAAGATCGGCGACCTCTACGGCGCGCGCTTCCAGGCCGGGCCGATCAGCGAGGTGCTGATCCAGGAGGCGATCGACGGCGCGCTCGCCGCCGGCAAGGCGTCGATCTTGAGCATACATGATCTGCAGGGGCGCAAGGTGATGCGCATCGCCGGCGGCCTGAACAACGGCCTGCGCAGCGATTTCATGCACAGCCTGACGCGGGTCGGCGTCGCCGAACTCGATCTGTCCGGCGTGACCGAGATCGACAGCGGCGGGCTGGCCCTGTGCCTGATCGCCGCCGAACAGTACGCGGTGAGCATCGGCGCGCGCTCGCCCTGCGTCGAGCGGATGTGGGCGGGCGCGGCGGGGGCCGCGGCGATGCGCTAGGTCTGCGCCCTCGGACGGTCCGCGCGGAGGCCGGAGCCGGTAAGGCTCCGGCCTCCGTCGTTTACGCAGCGGGTTACGTAGAGAGAAATCAATTTACGATTTTGTGATGTTCGTGCGGTTTTCGTAAGGATCGAGTCAGCTTTCGCCGCTAATGTCTCCCCGGTAGTCATGCTGATGGCTCGATTCCCGTTCATTTGCGAGGAGGCAAAATGAAAGACGATATGGCGGTACGCATTGCCGCAAACCCAAAATACGAAAAGCTGAAAAGCACCCGGTCGCGCTACGCGATCATCATGACCATCCTGATGATGCTGACCTATTACGGTTACATCATCCTGGTTGCCTTCGACAAGGAACTGCTCGCCAAGAAGCTCGGCGCCGGCATGACCACGTCGCTCGGCATCCCGCTGGGCCTCGGCGTGATCGTCATCACGATCATCCTGACCAATATCTACGTGCGCCGCGCGAACACCGAGTTCGACGACCTGACCGCCGAAATCGTCAAGGAGGAAGCCCACAAATGATGACCAAACTCACCCGTAACGGTCTGGGCCTGGTGCTCGGCCTGCTGGTCGCCGGCGCCGCCGTCGCGGCCGGCGCCGACCTCGGCAACACCACCAAGCAGGCGACCAACTGGACGGCCATCGGCATGTTCGGCGCCTTCGTCGTGTTCACGCTGTGGATCACCAAATGGGCAGCCGCCAAGACCAAGTCGGCGGCCGACTTCTATACCGCCGGCGGCGGCATCACCGGCTTCCAGAACGGTCTGGCGATCGCCGGCGACTACATGTCCGCCGCGTCCTTCCTCGGCATTTCCGGCCTGGTGTTCGGCAGCGGCTTCGACGGCCTGATCTTCTCG
This sequence comes from Candidatus Accumulibacter sp. 66-26, assembly GCA_001897745.1. Classification (GTDB taxonomy): domain Bacteria; phylum Pseudomonadota; class Gammaproteobacteria; order Burkholderiales; family Rhodocyclaceae; genus 66-26. The sequence continues at coordinate 137,140 of MKUH01000025.1, read as the reverse complement.
ATCGGCTGGCTGGTCGGCTGGCCGATCATCACCTTCCTGATGGCCGAACGCCTGCGCAACCTCGGCAAGTTCACCTTCGCCGACGTCGCCGCCTACCGCTTCTCGCAGACGCCGATGCGCACTTTCGCCGCCACCGGTTCGCTGGTCGTCGTGGCCTTCTACATGATCGCCCAGATGGTCGGCGCCGGTCAGCTGATCAAGGTGCTATTCGGTCTCGAATACACCTACGCGGTGATCATCGTCGGCGTGCTGATGATGTGCTACGTGCTGTTCGGCGGCATGACCGCCACGACGTGGGTGCAGATCATCAAGGCCGTCATGCTGCTCTCCGGCGCGACCTTCATGGCCGTCGCCGTGCTCTGGCAGTTCGGCTTCAACCCCGAGGCGCTGTTCGCCAAGGCGGTCGAAGTGCACAGCAAGGGCGACGCCATCATGGCGCCGGGCGGCCTGATCAAGGATCCGATATCGGCCATCTCGGTCGGCATGGCGCTGATGTTCGGTACCGCCGGCCTGCCGCACATTCTGATGCGCTTCTTCACCGTGCCGAGCGCCAAGGAAGCCCGCAAGTCCGTGGGCTGGGCGACGACCTGGATCGGCTACTTCTACATCCTGACCTTCATCATCGGCTTCGGCGCCATCGTGATGCTCACGCAGCATCCGGAGCTCTACTACGTCGATGGCGATATCGCCAAGGGCCTTAAGGGCGGCGGCAACATGGCGGCCATCCACCTGGCCAACGCGGTCGGCGGCAACGTCTTCCTCGGCTTCATCTCCGCCGTGGCCTTCGCCACGATCCTCGCGGTGGTGGCCGGCCTGACGCTGTCCGGCGCCTCGGCCGTGTCGCACGACCTGTACGCCACGGTGTTCAAGAAGGGCCAGGCCGACTCGGCTTCCGAACTGCGCGTTTCGAAGATCACCACGATCTGCCTCGGCATCGTTGCGGTGTTCCTCGGCATCGCCTTCGAGAAGGAAAACGTCGCCTACATGGTGATGCTGGCCTTCGCGATTGCCTGTTCGGCCAACTTCCCGGTGCTCTTCATGTCCGTGCTGTGGAAGGACTGCACCACCAAGGGTGCGGTCGCGGGCGGCTTCGTCGGCCTGATCACCTCGGTCGGCCTGACCGTCGTCTCGGCCTCTGTGTGGGAAGCCGTGCTGCACAACCCGAAGGGTTCGGCCCTGTTCCCCTACTCGTCGCCGGCCCTGTTCTCGATGACGGCCGCCTTCCTGACCATCTACGTGGTCTCGATGATGGACCGCAGCAAGCAGGCCCAGAACGAGCGCGAGGCGTATATCGCCCAGCAGGTCCGCTCGGAAACCGGGATCGGCGCTTCCGGCGCCTCCGGCCACTAAGCGGTCACCGCATCCGCCGGACGCTTGTGTCCGGCAACAGAACGGCCCGGAGTTTTCCGGGCCGTTTTTTTTGCGTTCGTTCCGGCCGTCTCCCGCTACTCCTGGCGTTCCCGGTTCAGATACCGCGGCCCCGGACCCGATGGCTGTCGCGCGGCAGATGCAGATCGAAGCGGATCAGCACCCGGTCGGCCAGTGTTCCGGTATCGGCCCATTCGCCCTCGCCGACCCTGTACGCCAGGCGCGACAGCTGAACGCTGCCTTCGATCCGTAGCGCGCTGCCCGCCGGGTGCGCGGCGAAGGGGATGGCGAGGCGGCTGCTGCGCCCCTTCAGGCTGAACTGCCCCTGCGCTTGGAAGCGCTCCGGGCCGTCGGTGCTGATCGCCGTCGAACTGAAGCTCGCCTGCGGGAAGTGCGCGACGTCGAAGAAATCCCTGCCCCTGAGAAGCTCGTCCGCGTCGCGGCTGCCGGTGCTGACCGAAGCCAGCTCGATCGTGAGCGTGACCTTGCCGTCCGCCGGATGCGCCGGGTCGAAATCGATATCCGCCGTGAAGCTCCGGAATTCGCCGTCGACCGCAACGTCCGCCTGCGTCGCGGTGAACGTCAGCCGGTCGCCGTCGCCGGCTGGGGCATCGGATGCCGCGGCGCCGAGCAGGAGGAGCGCGCCGCTCGTCAGAATGGCGGCCGTCCGCCGCCGGGCGCCGGAGCGCAAGTCCTCAGGCGGGCTGGACGGGGTGTTCATGGATTTCATAAGCGGCGCTCCGCGCTGCGGCCTCGACGTCGCGCCAGCCCAGTCCGCGATAGGGCTGGGCGGGATCCCACGGCACCGGCTTGTGGTCCGGCGATCCAGGCGGCGGCAGCGGAAAGATCAGGGATTTTGCCGCATGGTGCGCGATGTGTCCGGTCATGTGCCGGTGCGGCTGGTGGATGTGGCCGTAGAACACGGTGACCTTGCGGTACGGCAAGAGAAGCTCGATGGCCTGCGTGCCGTCGCGCGTCGACCAGCCCCATTCCGGAACGAGGTCGAACAGTGGCCGGTGGGTGAGGACGACGATGGGCGCGCTCTTCGGAAGCGGCGCCAGAACTTCCCCGAGCCAGGCCATCTGGCCGTCGCCGAGGGCGCCCTTGGGGTCGGAAACGTTGTCGAGGACGATAAAGTGCACGCCCTTGTGCTCGAAGCTGTAGTGCGTCGGCCCGAAGAATTCCTGGAAGGCTTCGCCGCGATCGACCGAGGCATCGTGTTCGCCGGGCAGAAAGCGCACGTCGCGGACCTTCAGCCCGGAAGCGATGTCGCGAAACTCCGCCATGCGCGCGCGGCGCAGCTTCGGGTCCAGCGTCAGGTGAGTGAGGTCGCCGGTGAATACGACGAAGTCCGGCGCTTGCGCCAGCGCGTTGACCGCGGCGATGGCTTTCGGCAGCGTGCCGCGCGCATCCGGGTTGGGCGGGCCGTCGAAGCCCCAGTGCGTATCGGACAGCTGCACGAAGTAGAAGTCGTCGGCGGCGCTGGCGCCGCCGCCCGTTGGCGCGCCGGCGTCGTCCGCCGCGCGCACGCCGGACGCGAAGACGATGCCGCCGAGCGCTGCCAGGCGCAGGAATTCACGTCGGTCGATTGTCCGTTTCATGATCTATGCTCCTTCATTCACGCACCGTGCGTTCATGGTGCAATACCCGGCCGCCCGGCCGGATATTCCCGTCCGCGCGGGAATATTTGCAGCGGTGCAACGGTATTGCCGAGGTAGGCGATGGCAGACGACCCGAACCTGTCGAGCAGGCGCGCGCGCTTCGAGGCGCTGGCCTTGCCGCATCTGGATGCCGCCTTCAATCTGGCGCGCTGGCTGGCGCGCGACAGCGACGATGCGCGCGATATCGTCCAGGAAGCCTTCCTGCGCGCTTTCGATGCCTTCGACGGCTTGCGCGGCGACAATGCTCGGCCTTGGCTGCTGGCCATCGTCCGCAACACCTGCTTCACCTGGCTGGCGCACAATCGGGAGGCTCGGGGGCAGGTGTCCTACGAGGAGTCGCAGCACGCCCAGAGCGACCCGGCGGCGGACCCCGCCTGGCTGGCGCTGCGGGCGGACGAGCGGCAGCGCGTCGATGCGGCCATCGCGCATTTGCCGCCGGAGTTTCGCGAAGTCGTCGTGCTGCGCGAACTGGAGGATTTGTCCTACAAGGAAATCGCCGGCGTGCTGTCGATTCCGGTGGGAACCGTGATGTCCCGGCTGGCGCGCGGGCGGCATCTGCTGGCCCGCTATCTGACGGCGGACGGGGGAGGTGAGTTGTGATGGACTGCGAGGAAATGTGCCGGCGCATCGTGCTTGCGCTCGACGGCGAACTGGATGCGCCGGCCGAGGCGGCGCTCGATGCGCATCTCGAAGCGTGCCCCGCCTGCCGGCAGTTCCGGCAGACGCATGCGACGGCCCGGGCGGCGCTGCGGCGCGCGGCGAGCTATCATCGCGCGCCGCTTTCCCTGCGCGAGGCGATTGCCGGCGCCTTGCCGGGCGCCGCGGTGGACGACGAGCCGAGGCCGGCCGTCAGCGCTCCGCCGCCAAGACGTCCGGTCGCACGCGCGGGGAGGGGGAGCGGTTGGTTTTTCGGCTGGCGCCTGCTGAACGGCGCCGGCCTCGTCGCTGCCGCCTGCGCGGCAATCGCGCTCGCCGTTCTGTTGCCGCAACGCCCATCGGCCGACGGGCGGTTGGCCGAAGCGGTCGTCGCCGCGCATGCGCGGGCGCAGTTGACCGGGCACGCGCTCGATGTCGCCTCGTCCGACCGGCATACCGTCAAACCGTGGTTCAGCGGCCGGCTCGACTTCTCGCCGCCGGTCCGCGATTTCGGCGAGCGCGGTTTTTCCCTCGCCGGCGCCCGCCTTGACTATCTGGAACGGCGCGCGGTCGCGGTGCTGGTCTACCGTCATCGACAGCACGTGATCGACGTCTTCATCTGGCCCGCCGACGAGACGGCGCAGCGTCCGCCGGCACACACGCTGCAGGGCTATCACGTACTTGGCAAGACGGCTTCCGGGATGAACTTTCGCGCCGTTTCGGACGTCGAGGCCGACGATCTGCAGCAACTCGTCGATCTGCTGTAGGCGCGGCGCGCGGGGCCTCTTCCGGTGCGGCGGCATCCCCGCCGACAGGGGCGCTGCGCCATTCTTCCCGGCGGCTTGCCGGAAGGCATCGCTCAGCGTGGCCGGAAGGTGGAACGCTACGGGGCGCGGGGCGATGGCAGCGGCGCGATGCGGATCACGCGCCGATGCATTCCTGCAACTGCCGGCGCCAGTCCGTCAGCGCGCTCGCGGCAAGCGGCTCGACCGTCGCCATCAAGGTCGCGGTGCGGCGGTCGAATTCGCGCCCGAGATCGGCGAGCTGGAACTGCAGCTCATCGAGCACGGCGTTCAGCTCCGCTGCGATCGTCGGGTCTTCCGCGGCAAGTTGCAGCGGCGTGGCGAGGTTGTAAGGGTCGAAGCCGAACTGGACGACGAGCGAGCGCAGGTTGAACATGCGCGTCGAGAGAAAGTCGCCGAAGACGTTCGGCCCAATCTCGCGCGCGGCACGCAGTTGCCCCCAGCCGTCGAGGATGGCCACGAAGCCGCTCAGGCGCTTCATCACCGCTTCGTGCTCCAGGCGCCCGCTGGGCGGCGCATCGTGCCGGGTGGCCTCGTGCAGCAGGTTGGTGACCGTGGTGTCGTAGCGGTTGTTGTTCAGGCGCAGCAGGGTGGATAAACGGTGGCGGTCCTTGAAGCGGGCCACGATCGAGGCGGCGAGATCGGCGGCGGCCAGCATGCGTCCCGGGAGTCCAAGCTCGTTTTCCTTGCGCCCGTAGGGGTAGCCGCTGCCGTCCAGGCGCTCCTGATGCTGGAGGATCGCGCTCGCCGCTTCCGCGGGCAGTCCCGGCAGATCGCAGACCATCAGCCAACTCACGATCGGGTGCACGTCGATGTAGCGACGCTCCTCTTCGGCGATCCGGTGCTCCGCGTCGAGGATCGCCGGATCGATGAACAGTTCGCCGAGGTCGTGGCACAGCGCCGCAATCACGAGGTTGTCGATGCCTGTCGCTCGTAGCGGCAGGCGCAATGCCAGGTAATGGCAGATGACGGCGACGCGAACGGTGTGCAGATAAAGCGTCGGGCGTTGCTCGCGCGCCACGGTCAGGCGAAACAGGATTTCGCGCGGCAGGTTCAGGCGGGCGGCGCCGTGGCGCATTGCGCCCGGATCGCCGGAGCGCGCGGCGAGGCTCCGAAACCAGGCGTCCTCGTCGATCAGGCGACTCATGTCGATGGCCAGCGTTTCCGGGGTGACGCCGCCGGCGACCGCGAGGCTCTTCTCCAGCGTCATTCCCGACAGGCGGTGGCCGCGCAGTTTTTCGCGCAGGCTCGCGTCGATCCGCGCGCCGCGTGCGATCAGCTTGATTCCCGTGCTCGAAACGATGTCCTGCGCGGCGCTCAGCGCCGTGGTTTCGGCCATCGCGGCCACCGCTTCGACGTAGTGGCGCGCATCGGCGAGCATCGTTTGCGCAGTGGCGTCGATGACCTGCTGATTGTTGTTCTTCATTGAGGATATTCCTCTTGAGCGCATCCATCCCGGTTTGGCTTGGGGGCGGGTGGATGCGCGTGGGTGACCTTTCGTAGCCGGAAGCGGTATCCGGTTGAAGTTCTACGGGAAATATTACTCTTGGCCGGGACGACAGAGGGGTTTTTTATGTGGATCGGGTAGGTGCGGCGGGGCGGCGTGAACGGGGCGCCAAGGAGACGGCTTGTCTGGCGCCTTCCTGCCGTCCCGATCCGTTCTTGCCGGAAAACAGTCGGTGCCGGAGCGGCGGGTCGGCGATTTCGGAGGGAGCACGCATCCCGTGCGGCGCGTGCCCTGTGTCGCCTTTTGCGCAGCGGCCGTGCCCGAGGCGGAATCTGCGACGCGGGGATTTCCGATCCCGACGCCTTGCCGTCTCCTGCATTCGGCCGTTTTCCGGAGCGAGGCGGGTGGTGCCTGAAAATATACCGGAAGACTAATCTGTTGTTAAAAACAAGTAGTTATGTTATCCGTTTGCTAGCCAATTTGCATGCAATGTTGACGACAATAATTAGCCTCGTATGTCTGGTGATCGGTCTTTGCTGGCGTTCTGATCAGCTCAATGTGATGTCATTTTTGGTCGCAGAGCAGCCCACGAGTACGCCCACAAAAGTTGGGGCGATTCACTTCCGGAAAATGAAAAGAATTAAAAATACCATGAGTATTTTTATGGAGAGAAGTTTTTGGTGCGGCGCAAGTTCAAAAAGCGGGGTAGCGAACTCTTTTCATGAGTTCGAAGACCCCACGTAGGTTATCTTCCGTGGGCTCGTCGTCTCTCAGCCATCGGACGGAGAGTCCAAGGAAGGATGCCCAAGCAACACCTTTCTTAAAGTTCTTCTAGCTGTTGTTCTTGGCCGAAAGCTCGATGTACTGATTGACGATCTGGTACTGATTTTTGCCTGCGGAATACTTTGCCAAGTCGAAGGCTTTCTGGATGTGTACGAAGGCTTCTTCGTGCTGCTCCTTTTTGTAAAAGAGCGCAGCGCGATTCCAGTGCACCATCCATTCCAGACTGGTCGTCAGTCCCTTTTCTTTGATCTCCGCTTCGTAGGCATTAATATCGGCATCCATCGTTGAACTGCTCTTCTTCAGATCGAACCCTTTGAAGAGCGCTTCCGGAAAACACTCCTGAATCTTCAGGTCGCTGGCGCAGTACATCGAGTCCAGCGCCGAACGAGCGGTGTAATCCCCGTACTGATCACACAGCTGGGTAACCAGGTCGTCCGGTATGATGTGGTCATCAAATGTGTCGAGCAGCCTCTGCATCGTCATCGCGCAATGCTGAGCGCGGTCAGCAAACCACCGCCAGTACTGATCAGAGGACTCCAGCCAGATTTTGTCAGAGGCAGACTCGAGCGCTCCGTATCTTTCAATGTACGTTAGCGTTTCTGCCTTAAATACTTTCAGGTCCACGGCCAGCCAATCTCGATGTCGCTTGAACCGGCCCACCATGTCGATCAGCACTTCGGCTCCGTAAGCGTCGTGCAGTGCCTTCGTTACGTAGGTGCTAAGACGTGCCAGAAAGAGAACATACAGAATGCTCTCCTTTTCCTTCTCGGAGACTGATCGCCCGTACGGTTCCTCTGTGGCAACGAGGCGGTCAATTGACCGCGAGAAATTCCAATGCAGGCCCGGCCAAGATGGGAACGCTTCACCACTCAGCCAGTTGGATGCATTCTCAAGGTTCTGGTGACTCTCTGGATCATCCTGATCAACTACTTTGCCGGGGCTATGAAATTGCGCCCGGCTGCTTCGACATTGCTTATATGCCCAGTTTATGGCCTTTTCCAAGGGCCACGTAATCGAGGTCCCAGAGATGGTCGGTAGATACCAATCCGCTTCCGTTGGTGTTAGGAAACCTTCCGCCGCGACATTGAAGCGCAGCGCATGCTTATGAATCGATAGCTGCAGCCTTGGAATGGCGTATGCGCCACAAAACCACCTCAGACTGTCCTTCGGTGAGAGGTAAGTTCCATCGTCGCGAACAACTGCTTTATAGACTTCCAGCAGGTCAACCATTGTTTCCCCGATGGCATAGTTGACCTTGGGGTTCTGGATCGTGCCCGTGAGTTCGAATGCGAGCGCTTGGATCAGTTCTCCGCACCGATCCGTCAGGCTTCCCTCTTCATCGATTAGTCGCTCCAGTTGTTTTTGGATGCGCTTGATGTCCTTGTCGTTTAGGCCCGTCTTCTCGCTCCGTTTTCTGGGTAGGACGCCTGTCGCGTCGTAGGCGAATTTGATGAGTTGGCCGAGAGAGACAAAGCTGGCGTGCATGGCGAAGATGTTCCTGTCGCGGGTAAGAGGATTACCCTCCACGTCAGTGGAGGGTACAAAGGATGAATCAGCGCTGGTTCGGATTCAACTGCTTGCCGCGATTGCCGTGTACTTGCGCGTTCACGGGGTTGGTGCCGGATGTGCCCGTGTTCTTGTTCAGCGCATTTGCGCGATGGTTCAGTTGCTGTTGGGTCTGCGGGGCTTTGGCTTGCTTGGTCATACGTGCTCCTGAGTGGATGAAATGGAAGTGCCATCGTAGGAGCTAAGGCTCAGGGCGTCGCCTGGAATTTTCGCGACGAAAATTCTGGTCTGTCTGAATCGCCCCGCTTTTAATGGTCGCCGCGAGGTCTGCATTTCTCCCCAGACCAGCCACTGTGTCGGGCTGAATCAAACGGCTGGAAAGGCAGAACTTCTGATCTACTGGGGGTAATGTCAAACAAAGCGGTGCGGGGGAACTGCAACAATTTTCGATCTTTGGCCTCGGCAGTCCCTTGATACAAAGCGTCTGATAATCGTCGACATCGATTTCGCCGACTCAGGTTGTGACTCCCGGTTCCATCGGCCAAGTCGTCTGAAGGCGATGAACTTCTCTAATATGCGGAGTTGTCCTCCAGTGATCGTTGTCGTGGAGGCTCACCCTCATGAGCCATGCATTTTCTATTCTCTCCTCAGTTCTTTGCCCCTATGGGTATTTCGATGCGGATAGAATGACGTCATGAGCACCAACCCCCAGCGCACGCTTGCGCTTGTTGCCGAATACTACGGCCTACTGTCGGATCTCGCCTCGCAAGGAGATTCGGTCAGCCTAGGCGATTTGCGGTCGCTGCTGCAGAAGCATCATCCCGAAGGTGAGCGTGCGCCTGAGAAGGTGGCGGAGTTGCTTGAGCAGTTCGGCTTATTTGAAAAGGCTGCGGATTCGGACAACTCATGGGAGGTCCCCTACGTCGTCGGCGAATTCTTGCGACACCTGTCGATGCGCCAACGTCTTTCGGCGCCGGGCCTGCTCGGACCGATTATCGAAGAAGTGGCCCGGCTGACTGAAGATTTGCGCATGGCCTTCGAGGCGTCAGACATTGATCGCGTTCGGCAGGCCAGCAACAGCATCAAGCAGGCTCTCGACGCGGCGCGCGGGCTGTCCCGAGGCAACTCGCAATCCATCGTGAACGAGGTCATGCGCATCAAGACTCGCGAGGACCATAGGAGTCTGCGGGAGCGCTACCTGTTTATCACCTATCTGCACGAGAAGCACCTGACCCCATTGGGTGCACTGGTCGAAGTTGGCGGAGAGATGGAGAGACGCGCTAGTGAGTTGATCGCTGTCGCAAAGCTGGGCTGCAACTCGATGCCCGATGACCCCTTCGTGCCGGAGCTGACGTCGAAGGTAATCGCAGGCGTGCGCCGGCTGAAGGACGATGCCTGGAGCGACTTTCACTCTTCGTTGCGCGAGGTCACGCCGCTGTTCCGCCAGATTCGGCGCGATCATGCGATGGCGGTTGCTATAAGCCGGCAGCTTGATCGAGTTGGAAGGGAAGGGGCGAAGGGGCTGGACAAGGTGGTCGACCAGCTGCCGATCGCGCGCTGGCGTCCGGACAACGTCTTCAGCACCTACGCGCTCGAGGAATACCTTTCAGGTGTCGCCAACTACGTCGCCAATCCCGATCCGGGCCCGTTGGCCACTCTGAGCGACAGCGTGGCGCCGCCAGTCCTCGATCCAGACGAAGTGGTCGAGAGCCTGCTGGCCGCCGGCGAACAGAAAGACTTGCTGGCATGGATCGTCGGCACGTTCAGCGCCTATCCCGACCAGCAGCTGCTTCAGGCCTTCCACAACATCTCCGGCTCCCCCGGTTTTCAGTGTGCCTTCGGCGACCAGCCTGTGCAGGCGGAAACGGAGACGGCCATCTACACGTACCTTCCAACGCACATCTCTGCCAATGCTTGATCACCTTGAAAAGCTGGAAGACATTTTCCGGGAACTGTCGCGGGGTCGGCACCTGTCTGCCGCGGACGGCGATCTGTTCGCGGCTCTCGAAAAGCATCCCGACGACTACCAAGCGGTCTTCAAGAAGCTGGGGTTCGAGCTGGTATGTGATGCTCGCGGCTTCTACTACTTCTTCGGCGCGCGGGCGACTGCGAATAACGTGAATCGGCTGGCCCTGTTCCTTTACATCCTCATAGACTGGCTGGCCGACAACGGCGAGGGGATCACTGCGGCGCTCGCCGGCAAGAGCTTCAACGTCGATCAACTTCCGCATCTGGCCAGCGAGCGCTACCGCGGCTACCTGCAGCATGTCGGAATCTCGACGCCGGCCGACCTGGCTGAAACCATTCGTACGATGGAAAACTTTGGCTTCCTGGCACAAGGCGGCGATGGCAGATTCCGCTTGCTCCCGCCAGCGCACCGAATCGTCGATGCATGCGTAGCTGCGGGCCTGGACACCGAGAAAACTGCTGAAGAGGAGTCCCAATGCTGACGCCGGGACCGAAACGCATTGTTCTGATTCGCGCCGGTCGGTACGACTACGCGGAAGTCGTACTTGGCCGTTCCGCCCATTTGGTCGGCGAAAACAACGCCGGCAAGACATCGCTTATTGCCACGCTGCAGATGCTCTACGTGCCCAGCTTCAACGAGATGAGCTTCAGCCGGCCGTGGGATGAGACGCGTCGCTACTACTTCCGCCTCGATACCTCGACCATCCTGTTCGAGACGGTGACGAGCGATGGCCGATTCGTCACGGTTGGCCTGCGTGGCAAGGGGCAGCTCGGCGCCTTCCAGGTTGACCGCTTTGCTTTCGAGGGCGCCTACCGCAAGGAAGACTTCATCGACGATGAGAACCGCGTCCGGCCGTTCGATGAGGTGAAGCGCCGCATCGTCGAGGGCCGCTTCTTGAAGGAGATGGAGCCGAACGAAATCCGCGCCGCGCTCATCGGCGAGCTCGGCGTCCGGCAGCTCAACATGGGGATCGTGCCTCTGCGCGACGTCGGCCGCTACGGCGACTTTGCGTACCTGTTCAAGAATCTGCTGCGGCTCACCAACCTGAGTCAGAAGGACGTCAAGGACACGCTGCTGACGGTCTACCGCCACGGTATCCGCAACGCCATCGAGGTGGACCTGCACAGGGAGTACAACGACGCCTACAGCGCCCTCATGGTCGAAAAGGCTAGGCTGGCCAACATTCGCCAGGTGGCGCTGATCGCCAACCACCTGAAGGCTGAGCAAGAGAAACGCATTCGTGCCAGCCGAGATTTGCCCGCACTGTATGCGACGATCGTCGGGGCGAAGGCCCGGCAACGGACGATGCTGGAGAAGGGCATCGAACGTGACCAGCAGCGACTGGAGGAGGTCGCTGCCACGGCGCTGGCTGCCAAGGACGAACGGCAGCGTCTGGAGGACGAGAACGACGATATCGTTCGTGCCGGCATTGTGCTGGAGGACTGGTTCAAGGCGTTTGAAGCCGACAAGACAGCCCTTCGGGACTATCTACCGGACATCGAGGCGGCCACGCGCAAGAGCCTGGGGGCCACGATCGACCAATTGACCGCTAGCTTGGTCACCGCCGGCGACCCTGCGGAACTTGAAGCGCGGCTGGAACGTACGCGGAAGAAGTTGGGGGCGATAATCGGGCGGCGCGACAAGTATGCCCAGCTCCTCGGTACATGCCTGCAGGAACGGCTTGGCCCGGAAGTTATGACCGACCTTGGCCGGATCTTCCACCCGGAGCTGTTGCGCCTGCCGCTGGAGGAAGGGGGAGTGTTGCTGTCCGATGAAGAGGCGCTGCTCGCCCTGCTGCGCCGCATTCACGGAAAGATTGCCGACGGCCGGCTGGTCGTTGACGGCGTGTCGATTCCGCTGGACCAGGTGGCGACCCGCGAATCGGTGCGTGTGGCCGATCTGGCGACACTTAATGCGGAAATCGCTGACCTCGAGCACGAGGTGAAGAAACAGGTGGCGGACTTGGCCACGGCGCAGAACATGGCGGCTGTGCAGGCAAAGCGGGATGAGCTGAAAGCCCAGCTGCAAGTGTCCGAAGAGCTGCACCGGTGCTTCCTCCGGCATGCTGAAGACGCCGCCAAGCTGCCCGACCAGAGGAAGGCCGACGAGGCGCAGAAGAAGGCGAAGGCGGCGAACGTCACCGCCCGGCAATTGCTCGAGCAAAAAGGCGTGCAACGCGAGCACCAGAAGACTGGCATCAATGGCGACATCCGGATGAAGACCGAGCAATTGGCCAAGCTGGACGGCCTGCGGCCGATTCCACCGAAGCCCTCCTGGCCGATGGGTACGCCGGACCCCGAGTGGCCGGAGGATGCGATGGAACTGGCGTCGCTGTACTCGCAGACCTACAACGGGTATCTGCAGTCCGAGGCCGAAGTCCTGCGCATCCTGTCCGAGGCGGAGCTGCTGAACCCGGATGGCTTCGCCGGCAGTAGCGACGACGAGAAGATCGAGGCAATCATCGAGGCCGTCGATTCCTTGGGCGAGCGCGACAACGCCTACCGTGACCACCTGACAAACGTCATTAAGGGGATGCGGGCAACGTTCAAGCGGATGTTCGAGGCGCTGGGCAGCCTGTCCGAGTCCGCCGAGCAGTTCAGCCGAGCGATCGGCAACGTTGCCATCTCGAACCTGCGCGGCTTCTCGGTGAAGATCGTCGAAAACACCGAAGTAACGCGGAACTATCGTTCGGTGGTGGAGGCCGGCGCCGCCGACCTCCTGTCAAACCTCGCTGACAGTGAAAGCGCCATCAGCGCCATCCACCAAACCATCCAGCGGGCGCCGGTGCTGCGGCTGGCAGACTGGTTTGGCGTGCAATTTGTGGTCAAGACCGCTGATGGCCTGGAGACGGTCTACAACGATCTTTCCAAGATCGAATCGAACGGCACCACGATGTCTATCAAGGCGCTTGTGAATATCGTGCTGATCCAGGCCATGATGCGCGACCGTCGGCAGTTCGTTCTGCCGTTCTACATCGATGAGGCCAACCAGATCGACGAGGGCAACCTGCGGGAGATACTGGCAGTGGCTAACGACAAGGGCTTCTGCCCGATTCTGGCATCGACAGTGCCAGTAGCGGCGGCAGAGAGCATCTACATCGTTCGCCTGACGCCGGACAGCCGCGCCATCATCGACCCGAAGTCGCGCATCCAGCGCAAGGCCAAAGAGGCGATCCGTGCAGACGCCGCTTGATGCCTTTGCCGGGCTTCTCGCCGACCTGGCTGCCGATGGCGTGGTGCCGGCGAGCCGGTTGTCCGCCAAGGCGCGGGAGCGCCTAGCGCCGCTGTTTTCGGCCGATGTGCTGGTGGAGCGGCGCGCTGGCGCCGGCCGGCGCATCGAAGTACGCAACGCGGACACCTTGGCGCGGTTCATTGAGCGACATTACCCCGCCGGCCTGTTCAGCAATGCCGCAGCCGAGGAAGGCCTAGACCGACGGACGCTGGCACTGTCTCGGTACCGGGATACGAAGGCACTGGGCGGCCTCGACTTCGAAATCGTCGAATACCGGTTGACCGGCAAGGTGCCGTTGCTGATTGGCGGTACGGCCGTCGGCTGGTCCGGGGTGTCCGGTGACCTCGGTGCATTCGTCCTCTACGGTGCGCGCCCGGTTAACCGCGAAGTGCGATTCTCTGGCGTAGTGGCCACCGTCGAGAATCCGACCGTCCTCATTCGGCACGACTGGGCAAACGCCGGCGTCGACCTAGCAATCGCAACCTACGGGCGAATGTCACGCCGGCTCATCGACTGGCTGGCCAGCGAGTCCATGCGGGATGCCCGCGTTGTCCATTACGGCGACTACGATCCAGTTGGCCTCGGTGAGTTCTGCCGGCTCGAAGCGGCGCTTGGCGACCGAGCCGACCTGTTCATTCCGGCTGAGATCGGGCGCCTGTTTTCTCAGTATTCGGATCGGGAGCTATTATCGCGATCGGCAGGGCTGCTACCGGCGCTGCAGCGGAGTCCGCACAATAGGGTGCAAGGGCTTCTCCGACTAATGGCGGAGTTCGGTGGGGCATTGGAGCATGAAGCATTGCTTATTTACAGGGGAGAGCATGATCAAGGAACTTGAGCTTCTGGAAGCTATTTGCCGCGGAGTCGACCCGAGGGATGGGGCGTTTTTGGAGACGCCACGCGACCCCGATCTCGACAAGGCGCGCCTAAACTATCTGGCGAAATTGCGGAGGATGGTGAAACACTTCAACTCTTCATCGGGAGTTTCAGCAACGACCTCACGGCCAGTCATGCATGGCAAGCCATGGACGACCGGTGATGACGAGGCGCTGAGAACCGCATGGGAGTCCGATAATTCAGCGACAGCGGCGTTTCTGGGCGAGCGATTCGGTCGGGGAGAGGGGGCGATTCTTGCGCGCCTTGTGCATCTTGGTCTGTTCAGTGATCGAGAGCAGGCGCGAGAGGTGAATGGCGGTCGCGCGGCCATTAGATAAACGTTTAGCGTCAATGATGAGCGGCTTGGCGCACCTAGTGAGCAAAGGGCATACAGCAATGAATGGCGGATTCGATGTTCTCTTCAGGAGAGAGGTTGGCGGCAAGCCCGTGGACGCCAAGGACAGCGAGACGATGGCTCGGCACTTAATCGAGGTGTATCAATGGACCGGAACGGGCGGTAAGCTACTTGACGTTCGTCAAGGAGAGTCGTGCCCGCGCTGGCTCAGCGATCTGCCGTCATGAGAATTACCGAAGAGTTTCTGGCCTCCGGCCTAAGTGCGCGCGGCGGATACTCGCGGCGCCAACTGGAACTGCTGGGTGTGTCGTGGCCGCCGCTGAAGGATTGGATGCGGTCTGTCATGGACGGCATCATCGCCGACGAGGTGGCTGCGGAATTTGTTGGCCTTGCCAAGCGCAATGCTTGCGAGCAGGTGGACGTGCGATAGGCGTCATTTTGACGTTTGGCGTCTTATGAAAGATGAATAAGGTCAAGCGAAGTGGGGTGGGGAAGTGTGCCTTAATCCGCTGTTCGGCCATTACCGCCATTCGCGCCATCCCGCTTGAACGGCTGCAGTAGTGCGCAAAACTGACTGCGCAGTCTCTACAAAATCAGGGGTGATTCAGGATGACCTGTTCTGGAGAGTCCCAGAGGCCTTCCGCAGCCAAGCGAAGGTAATTCAGGTGTGAGGGTACGTGGAAATGGAATTTCCCGCTGGTTGCCCCAGGGCTTGCTGAGCGGAGTAGCTGATAAAGGCATTTCCCGACATGCGGTGATACATCCAAATCCAGCTAAACAGGGTCTGGTCCGGTAGGGGCGGGGGAACAAAGGTCAGTAGCCTTTGCTTTTTAGACAAGGCTAGCTCTCCCGGTCATAGGGGCCACTACGCTTGTCTGCCGGTTTATTTTTTTGTCTGCCACTATATTTGTGCAGAACTTTATTTGTGCCCCCGGCGCTTGAAATTCACTTGGTGCGCCCCTATTATTAGCACTCGTTAGCTTTGAGTGCTAACAGTCCTGCGCGCGGGGCCGTCTGGCGACGGCCCCGCGAGTATTGATGAGTTAGTAGTCGCCTACGCCTAAAACCAAGGAGAAACTACATGAAAATCCGTCCGTTGCACGACCGTGTGATCGTCAAGCGCCTCGAGGACGAGCGCAAGACCGCCTCTGGCATCGTCATTCCCGATACCGCCGCCGAAAAGCCGGATCAGGGCGAAATCCTCGCCGTCGGCCCGGGCAAGCGCGACGAGAACGGCAAGCAAGTCGTTCTGGACGTGAAGGTTGGCGATCGCGTGCTGTTCGGCAAGTACGCCGGCCAGACCGTCAAGGTCGATGGCCAGGAACTGCTGGTCATGCGCGAAGAAGACATCATGGGCGTGGTCGAAGCCTGAGCTTCGCGGTCCGCCCAAGTAACCAACTGAATTCAGGAGTATTTCGTTATGGCAGCCAAAGAAGTCAAATTCGGTGATTCCGCCCGCGCCCGTATGGTCGAAGGCATCAACATCCTGGCCGACGCGGTCAAGGTGACCCTCGGTCCGAAGGGCCGCAACGTCGTGCTGGAGCGCTCGTTCGGCGCCCCGACGGTGACCAAGGACGGCGTTTCCGTCGCCAAGGAAATCGAACTGAAGGACAAGTTCGCCAACATGGGCGCGCAGATGGTCAAGGAAGTCGCTTCCAAGACCTCCGACATCGCCGGCGACGGCACCACCACCGCCACCGTTCTGGCCCAGTCGATCGTCCGCGAAGGCATGAAGTACGTCACCGCCGGCATGAACCCGATGGACCTGAAGCGCGGCATCGACAAGGCCGTGATCGCCACCATCGAAGAGCTGAAGAAGATCTCCAAGCCGTGCACGACCAACAAGGAAATCGCCCAGGTCGGCTCGATTTCCGCCAACTCCGACACCTCGATCGGCGACATCATCGCCCAGGCCATGGAGAAGGTCGGCAAGGAAGGCGTCATCACCGTCGAAGACGGCAAGTCGCTGCAGAACGAACTCGACGTCGTCGAGGGCATGCAGTTCGATCGCGGCTACCTGTCGCCCTACTTCATCAACAATCCGGAAAAGCAGATCGCCATTCTGGAAAACCCCTTCGTTCTGCTCTTCGACAAGAAGGTCAGCAACATCCGTGACCTGCTGCCCGTCCTGGAGCAAGTCGCCAAGGCCGGCCGTCCGCTGCTGATCATCGCCGAGGACGTCGAAGGCGAAGCGCTGGCCACCCTCGTGGTCAACAACATCCGCGGCATCCTGAAGACCTGCTCCGTCAAGGCGCCGGGCTTCGGCGACCGCCGCAAGGCCATGCTCGAGGACATCGCTATCCTGACCGGTGGCCAGGTGATCGCCGAGGAAGTCGGTCTGACTCTCGAGAAGGCCACGCTGGCCGAACTCGGCCAGGCTGCCCGCATCGAGATCGGCAAGGAAAACACCACGATCATCGACGGCGCCGGCGTTGCCGCCAACATCGAAGCGCGCGTCAAGCAGATCCGCGCCCAGATCGAAACCGCGACCAGCGACTACGACAAGGAAAAGCTACAGGAGCGTGTCGCCAAGCTGGCTGGCGGCGTTGCCGTGATCAAGGTCGGTGCTGCGACCGAAGTCGAAATGAAGGAAAAGAAGGCCCGCGTCGAAGACGCGCTGCACGCCACGCGTGCCGCCGTTGAAGAAGGCATCGTCCCCGGCGGCGGCGTCGCGCTGCTGCGCGCCCGTGCCGGCATCGGCGATCTCAAGGGCGACAACCACGACCAGGACGCCGGCATCAAGATCGTCCTGCGCGCGATGGAGCAGCCGCTGCGCGAAATCGTCGCCAACGCCGGCGACGAGCCGTCCGTCGTGGCCAACAAGGTCATCGAAGGCAAGGGCAACTACGGCTACAACGCCGCCAACGGCACCTACGGCGACATGGTCGAAATGGGCGTGCTGGATCCGACCAAGGTCACCCGCACCGCGCTGCAGAACGCCGCTTCGGTTGCCGGCCTGATGCTGACCACCGAGTGCATGGTCGCCGAACTGGCCGAAGACAAGCCGGCTGCCGGCGGCATGGGCGGCATGGGCGGTATGGGTGGCATGGGCGGCATGGACATGGGGATGTAATCCCGGTCCGGGCTTTCCAGCTCACGAAAACCCCGCAGAAGCTTGCGGGGTTTTTCTTTTTCGGCGGGTGATTTTGTCTTGCTGCGCTGCAAAAACGGCGGCCTGCCGATTTTGATACACTCGTCATGGGAGATGCACGGGCGCGCTGGTTGCGATGCGGCAAAGCCGGTGCGGGGAGTTGCGGAGTCGGGCGCGGAAGAAAAGTGGCGGGGAGCGCCCGGTGCAGGATTCGGGCACCCCCCGAGTCCCGGCCGAAGCCGGAACTCCTAAGACCATAAAAGGAGAACAGCGCGCGCAGTGTATGACTCGACGCTTACAAAAAACTTACGTGCGCCAACCACTTGACGGAGCCTCATGCGGATTCTCCTAGCTGAAGACGACCAGATCATTGCCGACGGCCTGTGCCGTTCGCTGCGCCAGACCGGCTACGCCATCGACTGCACCTACAACGGGATAGACGCCGATACGGCGCTGATGACCAACGCTTACGACCTCGTGATTCTCGACCTCGGCCTGCCCCGCCTGAGCGGGCTGGACGTGCTGCGCCGCCTGCGCGGCCGCAAGTCGCAGGTGCCGGTGCTGATCCTGACGGCGCTCGACGGGATCAACGACCGCGTCAAGGGACTCGATCTCGGCGCCGACGACTACATGGCCAAGCCTTTCGAACTGCCCGAACTCGAAGCGCGCGTGCGTGCGCTGACGCGGCGGTCGGCGGGGGCGGCGCCGGTCATCGAGTGCGGCGCGCTGACTTTCGACCGTTCCGACCGCAGCGCGCAGCTGAACGGCGCCATGCTCGACCTCTCGGCGCGCGAACTGGGCCTGCTCGAAATCCTCCTTTCGCGCGCCGGCCGTCTGGTCAGCAAGGACCAGCTGGTCGACCACCTGTGCGGCTGGGGCGAAGAGGTCAGCCACAACGCCATCGAAGTTTACGTGCACCGCCTGCGCAAGAAGCTGGAATCGGGCGGCGTGCGCATCGCCACCGTGCGCGGCCTCGGATACTGCCTTGAAAAGCCCGCGGAAGAGCGCAAGTCCTGAGGGCCAGCGCTCGCTGTTCGGCGAGATACTGGACTGGATGCTGGCGCCGCTGCTTTTCGTGTGGCCGATCAGCATCGCGGTGACGCACTACTTTGCCAACAGCGTCGCCAGCTTTCCCTACGACCAGGCGCTGCGCGAGAGCGTCGGCGCCATCGCCCGCCAGATCCGCTTCGTCGACGGCCGGCCGCAGGTCATGCTCTCCGGCTCGGCGCGCGCGCTGCTGCGCTCCGACGAGATCGACAGCGTGTATTTCCACGTGATCGGGCGCGGCGGCAAGCTGCTGGCCGGCGACCGGGAGTTGCCGCTGCCGCGGGAGGACGAGCGGGCGCTGGCGGATGCCGGCGAAGCCTATTTCCGCGACGCCGAATACAACGGGCAGGATCTGCGGGTCGCCTATCTCTATCTCAGCGATCCGGGCATGCCGCGCGACGCCTGGGTGCTCGTCGAGGTCGGCGAGACGATGGAGAAGCGCTCGCAGCTGGCCAACAAGATCATCGCCAGCGTCATCCTGCCGCAATTCGTCATCATTCCGCTCGCCGTCATCCTCGTCTGGTTCGGCCTCTCGCAGGGCCTGCGCCCGCTCACGCGCCTGCGCGAGCGCATTCAGGCGCGGCGCGAGGGCGATCTGTCGCCGATTCCGGCGCGCCGCGTTCCCGAAGAACTGCAGCCGCTGACCGAAGCCTTCAATGCCATGCTCGGGCGCATGCAGAACAACATGGAGGCGCAGAGCCGCTTCATCGCCGATGCCGCGCACCAGATGCGCACGCCGCTCACCGGGCTCAAGATGCAGGCCCAGCTGGCCATGCGCGAGAGCGATCCGGCCGAGTTGCGCCACGCCCTGCGCCTGATCGCGACCAGCGTCGACCGCGCCTCGCACCTCGTCAATCAACTGCTCGCGCTGGCCCGCGCCGAAGCCAGCGAGCACTCGCAGCAGGCGCTGGTGCCGCTCGATCTGGAGCGCCTGCTGCGCGAAGTGATCGAGGGCTGGGTCGAGCGAGCGATCGCGCGCCGCATCGACCTCGGCTTCGAACCCGCCGGGCCGGTCAGCGTCCTCGGCAACAGCTTTCTGCTGCGCGAGATGCTCAACAACCTGATCGACAACGCCCTGCGCTATACGCCGGACGACGGGCGGGTGACCTGCCGCGTCGTCGCGCAGGGCGATTTCGCGGTGCTCGAAATCGAAGACAGCGGCATCGGCATTTCCGAAGAGGACGCGCAGCGCGTGTTCGACCGCTTCTACCGCGTCGACGGCACCGGTGTCGAAGGCAGCGGACTGGGGCTGGCGATCGTGCGCGAGATCGCCGAACTGCACCGCGCCGCCGCCAGCCTGCGTCCGAATCCGCGACCGTCGGCCGACGGCACGGTCCGCGGTTCGATCGCCCGCGTCGTCTTTCCGATCCATCGTTCCCCGGCGGCTTCGGAAGCAGGAAGCCCGGCTCTGCCCGGCAACCTTCCCGCCGGTTTCGCCTGAGTATTTCCGGTGTTTGGCGGAGGGCGATACGAAATGCGGCATTCCGCTGATTTTCCTTTGACGAAGCCGGGGGGGCTCGCTATAATGCCGCCTCGTTGGCCAATTAGCTCAGTTGGTAGAGCAGCGGATTGAAAATCCGCGTGTCCGTGGTTCGATTCCGCGATTGGCCACCATCTTTTCAGACGGCTCCCTAGCGGGGGGCCGTCGTCGTTTCTGCCGTCGCATTCGTCGACGTCGCAATTTCCGCAAGCATCCGGGCCTTGGCCGCGAGGACAAAAGGGAGCCAGACTTCCCGGCTTTCCGGGTTCTTCTCGAACACGAGTTCAGAAGCTGCAATCATTTCAATCCACTCGGTCTCAAGCAGGTCGGCCAACTTCATGCAAGCGAAATTCGGCAGGCCGCGTCGTTGCGCCTGTGCGTTTCTCACGACCGTTGCATCTTGCCCTAAATGTTTTGTAAGCGAAGCGCTGCTAACCTTGGTGAATTGTCTATGATCGGAATGGCAAGCTATACTTGTCATAATGTGATTTAGTAATGACAGGGTGTTTGCGGTCTTTTAGGAAGGCTGTGATGCTCCCCCTTCCCCGAAGTCGGATGCCTCTGACGACAGTCTGGGTGTTGCGAGCGGGGTTTTTTTTACAGGAGGAGGCGGGGTTATGAATCAACTCACTAAGGCCGTAACTAGCATGGATTCAATGAGTCTGCCAGGTAAGTGCCTTGGTTCGGAAACCAGCTCGCGAGGTTCGGTTGCTGTGCATGACGCTTTTTGCCTAATTCCCACCATTCTCTGTGGTGGCGCCGGCACCAGGCTTTGGCCAGTTTCACGGGAACTCCACCCCAAACCATTCATTCGTTTGGCGGACGGACAAAGTCTCCTCCAAAAAGCCTATCTGCGTGGCGCCCAACTGCCTGGCGTGAATCATCTGATGACAGTGACGAATAGAGAACTTTTCTTCAAAACCGAAGATGAGTTTCGCGAAGTCAACGCCACCCAAGCATCAACCGCATTCATCCTTGAACCGTTCGGTCGTAATACCGCACCTGCCATCGCAGCAGCTGCGCTGCAGGTTGCAGCGACGCATGGCCCCGATGCCATTCTTTTGATATTGGCCGCAGATCATTTGATTTCCGACCAAACCGGCTTCGAGCAAGCGGTAGTCAACGCGGTTGAGCTTGCCCAACAGGGCAAGCTCGTCACCTTTGGGATTCAGCCGGATACGGCAGAAACTGGCTACGGCTATATCGAATCCGAAGGCAACAGGGTTCTGCGTTTTGTAGAAAAACCCTCTCTTGAAAAAGCCCAAAGCTACCTCGCATCAGGGCGTTTCCTCTGGAATTCCGGCATGTTCTGTTTTGCAGCTGGCGCCATATTGGGACAGATGGAGAAGCACTGCCCAGCCATACTCACTGCTACTCAAGCCTGCATTGAGCAGTCGCGCTTGGCGACAGGGGATGGTTTTAGCCAGCTAGAGTTGGATGCCAACGCATTTCAGACCGTGCCCGATAACTCCATCGACTACGCGGTGATGGAAAAATCTGACCAAGTAGCAGTTGTTCCTTGCTCCATAGGTTGGAGCGACATTGGCTCTTGGGCGGCGTTGGGTGATCTTGGTGCGGTAGACGCCTGTGGTAACCGTATCCAAGGCGAGGCCATACTGCACAACACGCGCAACTGCACCATCCAGAGCGACGGTCGTTTGGTCGGTGCCGTGGGTGTGGACAACCTCATCATCATCGATACGCCAGATGCCGTGTTAGTTGCCAACAAAGCCCATGCTCAAGATGTCAAACACATCTACGCTGAGCTCAAAGCCCAAGGCCACGAAGCTCACAAGTTGCACCGCACCGTACATCGTCCTTGGGGGACTTATACCGTACTGGAGGAAGACGACGGCTTCAAGATCAAGCGCATTGAAGTGAAGCCAGGTGCTTCCCTAAGTTTGCAGATGCATCACCACCGCAGCGAGCACTGGGTGGTCGTCAGCGGTTTTGCAAAGGTGATTAACGGTGACCATGAGATTTTGATTAACACCAACGAGTCCACATTTATACCTGCGGGGCACAAGCATAGGTTGACAAACTCAGGCCCGACCTCTTGCGTAATGATCGAGGTGCAGTGCGGAAAATATGTCGGTGAAGACGATATTGTTCGTTTTGAGGACAGCTACGGGCGAATCAGCGCGTGAGCATCAATCATTCAACATCACCCGTAGAAATAGTGGCCAGCCCTCTCCGTCACCGTGACCTGCTTTGGGAGTTGACCAAACGTGATTTCATAGGACGCTACAAGGGCTCCGTACTGGGCATCGTCTGGTCCTTGTTCAATCCCATGCTGATGCTGGCCATCTACACCTTTGTGTTTAGCGTGGCCTTCAAAGCAAAATGGGGGGCAGGTGAGGAGAGCAAAGTTGCATTTGCCATCGTGCTGTTCTCGGGGATGATCGTCCACAGTTTTTTTTCCGAATGCCTTAATCGAGCCCCTACTCTAATAATCAGCCATCCAAATTACGTCAAGAAAGTGGTATTCCCTCTCGAAATATTGCCGTGGATGACATTGCTCTCCGCCGCGATGCATTTTCTTGTCAGTTTTGGGGTGCTTCTCGTTTTTTGCCTTCTTGCTGGTGTTGCCGTCCATGTCGGTACGCTACTAATCCCTATTAGCCTAATTCCTCTGATATTGATGATGCTTGGGCTTTCGTGGCTGTTCGCCTCGCTGGGAGTCTATCTGCGTGACCTGTCCCAAGTCATCGGTATGGTGACCACCGTTGCGCTTTTCATGGCACCGGTTTTTTACCCGATCGAAATACTTCCCGATGCCTACCAGACAATCTTGACGTGGAATCCGCTCACCTTACCCATCATTCAATTTCGTGACCTGATGCTCTGGGGGAAACCGATTCAATGGGGGAACTGGGCGATCAGCCTGGTTGTCGGACTTGGAATTTGCCAAGCAGGTCACTGGTGGTTCCAGAAATCTCGCCGAGGATTTGCAGATGTCCTCTGAAGAAATCGTCATCGACGTTCGTAACCTGAGCAAGCGTTACGAAGTCTACAACTCGCCGCGAGACCGACTGAAACAGCTTGTCTTGCCCCGGTTGCACTTGGCTGCCAATCGCGCGGGCATGACGCTCGGCGTATCGAAACAGCGACGCCCGCCGAGTTATTTTCGAGAATTCTGGGCCTTGCAGGACGTCTCGTTGCAGGTGCGGCGCGGCGAAACATTCGGCATCATTGGCCGCAATGGCAGCGGCAAGAGCACCCTGTTGCAAATCCTCGCCGGCACGCTGGCGCCGACGAGTGGTGAAGCGAATATCCGTGGCCGCATCGCCGCGTTGCTGGAATTGGGTAGCGGCTTCAGCCCCGAGTTTACCGGCCGCGAAAACGTCTTCCTGAACGGACGCATTCTCGGACTCAGCCAGAAAGAAATCGAAGCCCGCTACGACCAGATCGTCGCCTTCGCTGACATCGGCGAGTTCATCGAGCAACCCGTCAAGACCTACTCAAGTGGCATGTTTGTGCGTCTTGCCTTTGCGGTACAGGCGCACATTGATGCATCCATCGTCATCATCGATGAGGCACTGGCTGTTGGCGACGTGTTTTTCCGTCAGAAGTGCTACGCGCGTCTGCAGCAGTTACGGGATGCCGGAGCCGCCATCCTGCTGGTTTCTCATTCCATGCCCGATATCGAACAATATTGCGAACGGGCTCTCCTGCTGGATCATGGCCAGGTACGGTTTATCGGCCCGGCCTCCGAGGCGGCGAAGCACTACTACCTGCTACACCAGGCGGCATCGCGGAGAGATTTGGTGCGATCGCATGAACCGATGCCCGGAAAGGTTTCATGCCCTGCAACCGCAGCGATTGATCGCCCTCCCCATCAAGCCTTTATCGATCTGACCGGCAAGTCGCAGGTGAGCAATGGGCAAGCGCGTTGTGTCAGTGTTGCCCTGTGTAACGCGGATGGCGAGCCGTGCAACAGCTTTCGCCAGGGGGATTGGGCGGTTTTTTACTACGAGTTCGAACTTGCTGAAGAAATTGGTATTCCGGTTTGCGGTGTAACCATTACCAATGAGCGCGGAATCATTGTTCACGGCAAAAATTCCCTTCAGTATTCGCGAGATCCTATTTCTAAAACTGCGAATGACCTACCCACTAGGGTGATTTGCCGTCATAAAATTCGTCTTGATATTGCACCGGGTGAATACACTTTTCAAGTTGGCCTAGCCTCTACCGATGAGGTGACTTGGAAATACAGGGGGTCAATTTCTCACTATAATCTTGAAGGCAGGGTAATGCGGCTGTGCCATGTGCCTCAAGTAGGTTGTTTTTCAATAGGATTGGCTTCTGAGCATGGAGTCGATGTCCTTCGGCATCATGGGGTGGCTAATCTTGATGGCGCGATGGAGTTGCTGGTTGAGTGAATTTAGAAGTCTTCCTTTATTTGAATTGCCAGAATGCAAATAGATAAACCGATAGTTGTTACGGAGTTCCCTAAATCCGGAGGGTCGTGGGTTACCTCAATGCTAGGGGATGTCCTAGGGGTGCCTCAGCGGGATATATATGTTAATCCCGGGTTTGATTTGTTTGATATAAAAAAACATCCGTGGTATGCCGGGAGCAATGATTTGGATTTTCCGCGTTGTTCGGTTATTAAGAGTCATGAATTTCCTAGGTCAGGGCTTATTGATTTTGATGCCAAATATGTGCATTTAGTGAGGGATGGGCGCGATGTTGTTGTTTCCAAGTGGCATTTCGAAAAATATTTTTGCGTGAATAATGGCATAACTACGTCTTTCGATATTGATTTTGATGTGTATGTAAAAAAAACAGCTGCTGAATGGGCTAATTATGTTGAGGCATGGCGCGCGAGTTCGGTTCTGCTTGTTCGGTATGAAGATTTTTTACAAGAGCCGGCGGAGTGTCTTGGGCGATTAATTAAGTCGCTGATTGGGTCTGATGTCAAAAAGGACATGTTGGAACGTACGGTTGATAGGTTTTCTAAGGAAAATTTTGCTCGTGCTTTAGGTAAGGCATTTAGACACAATACTTTTGTACGAAAAGGGGTCGCTGGCGATTGGGTTAATCACTTTTCGGAGAAAAACATTGCCGATTTCAAAGCTGTGGCTGGAGAGACGCTTTTGTCCCTAAGGTATGAATCCAGCAGGAATTGGGGGGGATAGATGAGTTGCTGTCGGAAGAGAACTTTGCTTGCCAAGGAAGAAGTGATCTCTGGTTACGACTCCGTCGTTGCCCTGTATCCACACATCCCCCCCCTAAGCCACTGGCGCTCATGGGAATACGCCGCCTACCAGCGCTATCGCCTCGATGGCCGCGTATTAGATCTTGGTTGTGGTGATGGTCAATATTTTCGGCTCATCTGGCCGCAGGCCACCGATGTGGTTGGGGTAGATATGAACCCCGGGGTTGCCGAGCTAGGTCGCCAGAGTGGCGTGTATCGGGCAGTCCATATTGCTCCTGCACACCAGGTGCCGGAACCCGATGCCAGCTTCGACCATGTTTTCGCCAACTGCTCATTGGAGCACATGGATCATCTTGATGCGGTGCTGGCGGAGATTCACCGTTGTCTCAAGCCGGGCGGCACCCTGTTGTGCAGCGTGGTGACGGATCGTTTTGTCGAGTGGTCGCTGCTGCCAAATCTTGTCGCCATGGCTGGATTTGCGGAGGCGTCTGCTTCACTTCAGAAGGATTTCCTCGATTATCACCATCTGGCCAATCCTCTTTCCGTTGGTGACTGGGCGAAGCGTTTCAGTCAGGCGGGCCTAGTTGCTGAAGAACATGTGCCCATCCTGCCAAAATGCAACAGCGGCATATTTTTGTTGATGGATGCGCTCTGGCACGTCAAGCGGAAGGCTGGAGGGGAGATGGGGGATGTAATCTTCCCGTTTTTATCTGCCAATGAGAATTTCCCGGCCGGATTTCGTAAAGTGTTTGCGGGGGTGCTGGATATGGAAACAGACTGGCAAGACTGTAGCGGTGCGGTTTTTCTTGTCCGCAAGCCGGGGTGACAGCGATGCGCGTTTGCTGGTGCGGCAACGCCGACCTCGCCCAATTCAGCCCTGAGTATGGCGAATGCAAGGCATGCGGCACCCTCGTTTCTCTTGTCGGGACGTCTGCTGAGGAATTGCAAGTCGTTAATGACGAGACTGACTTTTATGGCAAGCAGTACTGGCTGGGTTATCAAAGCGATGATCTCGGTTTTCCCGATATTTACAAACGGGCCCGCAACGACCTCACCGAGCGCAACCTGCATTGGCTGAGAGCGCTGCTTAAGCACAGACTGCCACCGGCCAAAATTCTGGAGCTTGGCTGCTCACATGGCAGCTTCGTCGCCCTGATGCGGTTGGCCGGATACGACGCTGCCGGGGTCGAAATGAGTCCTTGGGTCGTCGAATTCGGCCAGAAGACCTTCGGTGTGCCAATTTCTGTCGGACCGGTCGAAGGGCTCGAAATAGCCGCTGGCAGCCTTGATGTCATAGCTTTGATGGACGTGCTCGAACATCTGCCAGACCCAGTCGCGACGATGGCTCATTGCCTCTGGTTGCTGAAGCCAGAAGGAGTTCTGCTCATACAGACTCCTCACTTCAAGAAAGGGATGAACTACAACACACTGGTTGAGACGAATGCCTCTTTTCTTGAACAGCTCAAGGCTGACGAGCATCTGTACCTGTTCAGTGATCGTTCAGTTTCCAGTCTGTTCGAAGGGCTCGGCGCTGAACATATCCAGTTCGAGCCGGCGATTTTTGGGCACTACGACATGTTTTTGGCGGTGAGTCGGGAGCCATTTCATCACAATGCGCTGGACCAGATCAATGCAGCCCTGCAGGCCCAATCAGGTGGGCGTCTTGTCTCCGCTTTGCTTGATTTGCGAGAACGGGAGTTGTGCCTTGCGCAGAGATTTCA
>MKUH01000025.1:0-109986 GCA_001897745.1 Candidatus Accumulibacter sp. 66-26 | reverse complement strand
GTGAGAGAGTCGGAGTCTGACCGAGCAGTCCGAGGCGAGCAGATTGAATCGCTGACGAAAATGGTGAGAGAGTCGGAGTCTGACCGAGCAGCCCGAGGCGAGCAGATTGAATCGCTGACGAAAATGGTGAGAGAGTCGGAGTCTGACCGAGCAGCCCGAGGCGAGCAGATTGAATCGCTGACGAAAATGGCGAGGGAGGCCGAGTCCGATCGAGCAGTCCAAGCTCAACAGATTGAATTGCTGACAAGGGTGGTGAGGGAGTTAGAGTCTGACCGAGCAGCTCGAGATGAGCAGATTGAATCGCTGAAGGTAGATTTGCAGGTCTTGTTTACCCGCCCGGGCTTTCGGTGGTTGGCCAAGGTTTTTCGATGGCCAGAAGCAAAAAAAATAACTGAATGGTTTGGCGGACGCAATGAGTAATCAGCTTAGAACAATTGCTGTGGATCTAACCCCTGTTCTCCCAGGGGGGGAGAATGGGGGGGCGAAGATTGTTGTGCTCGAATTGTTGCGCTGCCTAGCGGACATGGCTCCCGATACCCAGTTCGTATTGCTCACGCAAGCTATTTCACATGATGAACTGGCGACAATGGATCGCCCAAACATGCGGCGCCTGATAGTTGCTGGCTCTCTAGAGAGGGGCTCCCTGCGTATGCGTGCTCAGGGCGTGGTTACCAAAGTCCTGCCGTATTTCCCGGTTAGACTGCGCCGGGTTGTTGGCAGGCTGGCTAGCAGGGTGCTCACGAATTTCAAGCGGAGCGCTTCCGGTTCGCTGTTGCGCGACATGGAGGTTGATCTACTTTTTTGCCCATTTACCGCTCCAACTTATTTTGAACCGGGGCTGCCGACGGTCTGCACGATTCATGATCTGCAATACAAGACTTATCCCGAGTTCTTTACTCCTGAGGATGTGTCGCATCGCGATCGCGTTTTTATTGATGTTTGCAATAAAGCTACAGCGATTATAGCTGTTTCCGATTACTCACGTAGTAGCGCTATGGGGCATGGTGAGATCAAGTCTGATCGTATTCGGACGATTCTTCATCGGATGGCTAAACGAAGTTCAACGGATCTGAAGGAGAACAAAGAGGTCGTTAGGCGCTACGGTCTGCTGCCAGGAAAATATCTCATTTATCCGGCCAATTTTTGGCGGCACAAAAACCACGAAATGCTCCTGACAGCTTTTGGCATTGCGTGTCACGAAGGATTGCCGGCGGACATCAAACTGCTGTGCACCGGCGCGCCGGGGGCGCGACAGGCGTGCCTGAAGAATGCCGCCTGTGAAATGGGGCTCGAGGGGCGTGTTGTTTTTCCGGGCTATCTTCCAAGCAACGACTTGGTAACCTTGATGGAGAATTCAAACGGTATGATCTTCCCCTCGCTCTACGAGGGGTTTGGTTTACCAGTTATCGAGGCCATGGCAGCGGGGGTTCCGGTCGCCTGCAGCAACACTGCGTCTCTGCCAGAAGTGGTGGGCGATGCAGCTATCTTGTTTGACCCGAAACTGCCCGTTCAGATCGCCCAATCCATCGTTTCACTGGTCAAGAATGAAGCGTTGCGCGCACGGCTTGTTCGGGCCGGACAGCAGAGGGTCGATGAGTTTGCCGATTCCTCGAGAATGGCACGGGAGTATTGGGATGTTTTTCTATATGCAATGGGCAACCAGAAGCATGTAGATCTGCTTACCGGCGTCTATGAAGACGGTTGGGCTAGCTCTCAAATATCGATAAGCGTAGCTCCAGCCAGAATTAAGCAGTTTTTGGTGTTGGAGCTTTTTTTGCCCGAATTTACGCCCTGTGAAAAAATGCGCGTAAGAATTGCTAAAGAGTTTTGTCGGTCTGTAGATGATTCAATATATTTTTCGCGTGGCAAATCGACAACTCTTACACTTGATTTTCCCGCTGATGGAGGCCGCGTAGCGATAAGCATCTCCCCTTCTTTTATTCCTTCGCATTATGGTTTTGGCGAGGATGGGAGGCTGCTATCGGTGATGGTGCGCAGATGCACCATTGAACGTGATGAAAGCGAGAGAGTGTCTTTGTATGGTGCTTAGAGAGCACTGATGTCGTGTCATGTGCTGGTGCGACAGCGCTATGGTATTTGAAGATCCTGAATTGGAGCGGTTGATGGTTAATAAGGACGATGTTGTTAATGCCTATCGTTATATTCTTGGGCGCGAGCCGGAGAGTGACGACGTTGTAATGACCCACATGTCTGCGGCCTCACTTGAAGAGCTGCGAATTAGATTTCTGGATTCCCAGGAGTTTTCCCAGAAATACTCCAGAAGCGGGGCGGTGGATATCGAGGGTTTTATGTTGCCACAGGATATGCCTCCGCTGAGTGTGGATATCGAAGCAGACCCACAACAAATGCAAGCGCTTTTGGATAGAATAAAAAGAGAATGGGAGGAGTTCGGTGAGAAAGATCCGCATTGGTCGGTCCTGACACATGCCTCCTATAAGAAAAAATTTATTTCTGAGAATAAAAGCGGGTTTTTTGAGTCGGGGAGGTTTGTTGCGAATATAGTTAGGGCATTTTCGGATCGGAATGGGGTGCCGGTTGAGAATTATAGGAGCTGCTTTGAGTTGGGGTGTGGTGTCGGGAGAATTACGCTGCACTTGTCTCAGATTTTTGAGAGTGTTATTGGGGCTGATATTTCAAAATTTCATCTCGATGTATGTCGGGAGGAGTTGCGGCAAAATGGCGTTAAGAATGTCTCCTTGAATTGCATAACTGATGTTCGGCAACTGATGGAGCTTCCGAGGTTTGATTTTTTTGTTTCTATGATTGTGCTTCAGCATAATCCTCCTCCGGTTATAAAGTTTATTCTTGAATGTATTTTAGATAAATTGAATCCTGGAGGGGCTGCTGTTTTTCAGGTTCCAACTTATCGGCGCTCGTACCGTTTTGATCTTTCAGAGTATATTGGTTGCCCAAGTCCGCTACACATGGAAATGCATGTTTTGCCTCAGTCGGAAATATTTTCAATATTAAATAATTCCAGATGTGATCTGGTCGAAGTTAGAGAGGATGGTTGGGCCGATGGGCGTACGCCAAATAGTCTTTCTAATACATTTTTCGTGATAAAAAAATAAGCGTTGGTCGTTGACTTTTATTTCCTTCGGGGAAATGGTTTTTGGTGGCTGTAATATATAACTTCCCGAAATTAAAATGATTAAAGTAAGTATTGTCACCCCCTCATATAATCAGGCTAGATTTGTTGAGCGGACGCTGCAAAGCGTTTTCATTCAGTCCGGTGTGGAAATCGAACACGTAATATTCGATGGTGGTAGCACCGACGGAACCGTTGAAATCCTAAAAAGATTCGGTCGCGGCATTCGGTGGGTGTCGGAAAAGGACAAGGGCCAAACCGAGGCTGTCAATAAGGGCATTCGTGCCACCGATGGTGAAATTATCGGCTGGCTCAACTCAGACGATATTTATTACCCCGGCGCCATTGAGCGAGTCGCTGAATATTTTACCCGGTATCCCGAGGTTGATGTCGTCTATGGTATGGCGGATCACATCGATCTTGATGACAAAGCCTTTGAAGAGTATCCCACGGAGCCCTGGGACTTCAAGCGGCTGCAGGAAACCTGTTTTATTTGCCAGCCGGCATTGTTCTTCCGGCGACGGGTCATCGAGCAACATGGCCTACTCGATGAGTCACTGAACTATTGTATGGACTATGAATATTGGTTGCGGCTAGGGAAGGTTGGCGCGCGATTTGGGTATTTGGAAGAGAAGTTGGCTGGTTCCAGATTGTACGAGGACAACAAAACCTTGGGGGCACGGGTGAAGGTGCACGAGGAAATTAACGATATGCTTAAGAGAAAATTTGGCAGGGTGCCTGATCGGTGGCTTTTTAACTATGCACATGCCAAGCTTCAGCGCGTCAATCGGGAAAAGTATCCACTATTTTTTTTTGGAAAACTCGCGTTTTCATCTATTTATGCATCCTTACGATGGAATCGTCAGGTTTCAGAAAATATGGCCACGACGTTAAAGCAATGGATTCCTATTTTTAAGAAGATCGCATGAGCAGACTGATTCAAAAATTTTTGGAAAAACCCGTGCGCGGTAAATGAAACGATTGCGAGGTTCTGTTGTGAAAATCAAAGGGAAAAAAGTTCTTGTAACTGGGGCAGACGGATTTATAGGAAGCCACCTTGTACAGGCCTTAATGGATCGCGGATGCGATGTCCGGGCGTTCGTGTATTACAACTCGTTTAATAGCTGGGGGTGGCTGGATACATTGCCGCCGGAAAAGGCCCGCGGGCTGGATGTCTTTGCCGGCGATATTCGCGATCCGAATGGCGTTGCCAAGGCAATGGAGGGGTGTGATGTTGTGTTCCATCTGGCCGCACTAATTGCTATTCCGTTTTCCTACCATTCTCCGGACTCTTACGTCGACACGAACATCAAGGGCACATTAAACGTCTTGCAGGCGGCCCGGCGTTTCGGGACTGAGCGAGTCGTTGTGACGTCCACCTCCGAGGTTTACGGAACCGCGCAGTATGCGCCTATCGATGAACGTCACCCTTTCCAAGGGCAGTCACCGTACAGTGCCACAAAGATTGGCGCGGATAGGCTGGCCGAATCTTTCTTCAGATCGTTCGAAACCCCCGTCACTATTGCGCGCCCGTTTAATACCTATGGACCCCGTCAGTCAGCACGCGCCGTGATCCCCACGGTAATAACTCAGCTGTTGTCTGGAGAGACGCGCCTGCGCCTGGGGAGTTTGAGTCCTACCCGCGACTTCAACTTCGTCGCAGATACCGTGGAGGGTTTCATTGCCCTCGCGGAGTGCGATTCGGCGCTTGGGGAGGAAGTTAACATCGCAACCGGGGTGGAGCACACCATCGGTGATGTCGCCAACCTCCTGATTGCGGAAATCAATCCTGCTGCAACGATCATGACAGACGAGCAGCGCTTGCGCCCGGATGCATCGGAGGTTTTTCGCCTGATCGGCGATAACAAGAAAATTACTGAACTGACCGGTTGGCGTCCTGCTCACGACTTACGTTCGGGAATTAAGAAGACCGTCGACTGGTTTAAAGAAAAAGAGAATATTTCACGCTACAAGGCTTGGCTTTACAATCTCTGACAGGAAGTATTTCATGAGAGCAATTATTCTTGCCGGCGGTAAAGGGACACGTCTGCGTCCTTACACAACATTAATTCCAAAACCGCTGGTCCCGCTCGGAGGAAAGTATTCGATCCTAGAAATCATTATCTTGCAGCTTCGTAAGGCGGGTTTTACACATATCACCTTAGCGGTTAACCACCTTTCTCAGTTGATAATGGCATATTTCGGCGACGGTTCGCACCTCGGGGTTCGTCTTGATTACTCGCGCGAAGAGGGGGAGTTGAGCACCATAGGCCCCCTGACGCTGATCGACGACCTGCCCGAGTCCTTCCTCGTCATGAACGGCGACATCCTCTGCGACCTAGACTACCGGGCGTTCTTCAACGCGCATGTGGCTGCCGGTAGTCAAATTTCCGTTTCCGCTTTTCGGCGTCACGTGAAGATCGATTTTGGTGTCCTACGGTACGATGCCGCCGGCCGGCTCGAGAGCTTCCAGGAGAAACCCGAGTACGACTTCGACGTCAGCATGGGCATCTATTGCATTAGTCGCTCCGTGATCGAAGTCTTGCCCCGCGGCCAGAAATACGGCTTTGACAATCTGATGCTTGACAGCCTGGCTGCTGGCCGGCGTGTCGACATTCGGGCGTTCTCCGGCTATTGGCTCGACATTGGCCGTCCTGACGACTATGAATACGCCGACGCGAATTTTGACGACCTCGCCACTCGTCTTCGCATCCAATGAATCGCAAGGTACTTCTTACGGGATCGACCGGCGCGCTTGGGCAGGCACTCGCCGGTCGCCTTCGTGCTAATCCCGAGAGTTTTACCGTCTTCGCGCCCAGGCGCGACGGTGGCGAGAATTCAGTGGATCTGCGCCACGGCGATCAGATCGCACGTACCATCGAACGCGTGCGTCCGGACCTGATCCTGCATCTTGCAGCGACCTTTTCAAACGACTTCGACGAAGCATTCGCCGTCAACGTGGCCGCAACCCGCCACATGCTTGAGGCGGTCGAAGCCTCCGGGCAGCCGGTGCGTATCGTGCTGATCGGATCGGCGGCAGAGTACGGGGCGGTCATCGCAGATGAAAATCCGATCGGGGAAGATCACGTGCTACGCCCGGTATCGGCTTATGGCATCACAAAGGCCTGGCAAACCGAACTTGCTTATCTCCACGCGAGTCGCGGCGCCAATATCGTCGTCGCACGCATTTTTAACCTGATTGGCCCGCACCTGTCGGAGCGCTTATTCGTTGGTCGGTTGCACATGCAGATTGCCGAACTCCGTCGTGGCGTGCGGACGCGCATCGAGGTCGGGCCACTCTCGGCTATCAGGGATTACCTCCCGATCGACGATGCGGTCACGCAACTGCTCGCCGTCGCTGACTTCGGCAAAGCGGGAAAGGTCTATCACGTTGC
The DNA here is from genome assembly GCA_001897745.1 of Candidatus Accumulibacter sp. 66-26. Classification (GTDB taxonomy): domain Bacteria; phylum Pseudomonadota; class Gammaproteobacteria; order Burkholderiales; family Rhodocyclaceae; genus 66-26. The sequence goes on along the minus strand of MKUH01000025.1, from coordinate 103,482 downwards.
CAGCGGCCAGCCGATCACGATGCGCGAGTTGCTCATCCGCGAGTTGGCCGCCCACGGGCTGCCCGAGTCGATTGTTGTAGAGGGGGCCGCTCTCACGAACCGACGCGGCTACGATGTGCCGTCGATCTACGCTGACATCGCCAGGACCGTCGCATTACTGAAGAAACGGGAATTCCATGCCGAACATTAAGTTGACCGTCATCGCTCCTGTCTACAACGAGGAGGATGTCATCGGCGCCTTCCACGCCCGCTTGAGCGAAGTGCTGGCCTCGCTTGCGGACATCGACTCGAGAGTTCTCTATGTCGTAGACCGCTGCACGGACAATACCGTAGAGATCCTGCGCACACTTGTCAGACGCGATCCCCGCGCCAAGGTCATTACGCTTTCCTCACGCTTCGGCCATCAAATGTCACTGGTTGCTGGGATTGACGACTCGCTTGATTCCGACGCCGTCATCATGATGGATAGTGATCTTCAGCACCCGCCAGAGCTAATTCCCGAACTGATCGATAACTTTCGGCGCGGCTTCGAGGTCGTTTATACCGTTCGCCGCGACACGGAAGGCATCAATCCTCTCCGCAGGCTGGCCGGTAACTGCTTCTACCGCCTGCTGTCCGGGCTTTCTCGTGTTCCGATGAACGCCAATGCGGCAGACTTCCGCCTGATTTCAGGCAGGGTGGCCAAGATTTTGTCGACGGACTTCCGTGAGCGGAACATGTTCCTCCGGGGACTCTTCACCTGGATCGGCTTTCGACAGACCGGGATCGATTACGTCGCGGGGAAGCGTGTCGGTGGTTATTCGAAGTATTCACTCTCGAAAATGCTGCAGCTGGCAACAGCCGCGATTCTTTCTTTTAGCACCAAACCCCTGCAGCTAGGTATTTTTGCAGGCGCTCTCTTTTCTTTGCTGTCATTCATCATCATGATGTGGGCGGTTGTGGAGTTCTTCATCGATAAATCGATCCCCAGTGGATGGACGACGCTCGTCGTCCTGTTGCTTATGTTTAGTGGAATTCAACTGATCGTCCTGGGAATTATTGGCGCTTATATAGGTGGCATCTACGAAGAGGTGAAAGACCGCCCTCGCTACATCATTGACGAAGAGATTTCATGCGATGAACGAACCCAAGGTTGATTTCGACGATTACACGGAGAACTACAACAGCCTGCTGCGCGAGAGCACTGGTTTCTTCTCCGAGAGTGAGGCGTATTTTGCCAAGTACAAGGTAGACATCCTGCGCCGCGAGGTTCCGGTGGGCGTGAAGCGGTTGCTCGAATACGGTTGCGGAATAGGGCGCAACATTCCATTCCTTCGGGCTGCTTTCCCGGAGGCGACGATCACCGGCTCCGACATTTCGGAGGCCAGTCTGGAGATTGCGCGCAAGGAGAATCCAGGCGTCGAATTCTTCCTTGAGCATGCCGATACAGATGTTGCCGATTTGTACGAGGTCATCTTCATCGCGGGAGTCTTCCACCACATTCCGTTGGGGGAGCGGGCTGCCGTGATGAGAACGCTCTTCCTCCGGCTTTCCCCTGGCGGAACAATCGTCGTCTTCGAACACAACCCATACAATCCGGTAACTCGGAGAATAGTTAACGACTGCCCGTACGATCGGGATGCGGTACTCCTCCGGCCATCGGAGCTCCGGGAATTGTTGGTTGGCGCCGGATTGCCGGTGCGCCACGGTGCCTACTGCCTGTTTGTTCCGCCGTCACTTTCGGTGCTGATGCCAATCGAAGCGAAACTCGGCTGGCTGCCTCTAGGGGGGCAGTATTGGGTAAAAGCCACGAGACCCGCATGACCCAATTTTCGAGATTCCTTCTGGTTGGGGTCGCGAATACGGCATTGGGCTTTTCAGTCATCTTCGGCTGCATGTACGTTGCCGAGATGTCGCCCTGGGCTAGCAACGTCATTGGTTATTCTGTGGGGCTGATTGTTTCTTATCTACTAAATAAATCGTTCACCTTTAAAAGTGCTTCAACACGCCGAGGTGAGTTTGTAAAATTTCTAGCTGTATTTGCCTTCGCTTATGGCCTGAATTTCTTGACTTTGCTACTCCTTATTCATGGTTTAGAGGTGTATGAGGGTTTGAGCCAAGTATTGGCCGGCGCAGTGTATGTTACCGCCTCTTACTTGATGAATAAGTGCTTTGTTTTTAAAACGACCAGAAATCTGGAATGTTAGCGATGCATAGTAAATGTCCTAATGCACGTAGACCTGCAAAAAAAACTCAATGCTGCTGACTTTTCGTTCATCCTCAAGTCGAATATGTGCAAATTAGCAATATATTGCAGCTCTGTCATGGCGGGGCTCATGGTCTGGGTTGCGGGTACAGCGGGATTAGGCCCGCTTGATGACCATCATTTCATCCATACGATCTTCCAAGGAAAAGAATTTGGCGTTTATATAGCGCCTGAGTTGGGGCGATTTTTCCCTCTAACTGCGCAAGAGTACGTATTGGCATCGAAGCTTTTCGGCCCGTCGGCGCAGATGTTTTATTTGATTAACGCATTAAAAATTTTAATCTGCGGCGGTTTGTTGTTTTTCTGCATAACTTTGACGGGGTTGGGAGGTTTTGCATCGGCTATTCTTTGGTCGGCCGTCATTTTTTCCATGGGGATGGCGAACGCTGTATTTCGGCTGCATGCCGGTGAGCTCAATGTGCTCATCTTAATGACTTTATTCACATGGTGTGTTCTGATGCTGCGAGATAGGGCGGGCTCTGCAGTTGTTGTAACAACGATGTATGCTATCGTCGGTGGCTTGGGTTTTTTTCTAGCCCTTTTTTACAAGGAATTGGTTTTTTCATTTGGTTTGTTTTTCTCCCTGTCAGAGATTGTTCGCGCGTATTGGGCAAAGAAATCAAAGCCTACTGTCTTTGTTGTGGTGATTCTACTGATCAGTATCGTATATATCGCTTCTTATGCAGTATGGCGCCATATATATACAACCGGCTCCTATTCCGATTTTCATTCCACTACGGTTTTTAATGTTCTCGCGCTGTTCGCAAGCAACGATCCATTCATCATTTTTATAGTGCTTCCAGTGGCCGTTTTTCGTGTCTTTTCTATCCTGCGCCGCCCGGAGTGTTACTCGATATATGACTCATTCATGCTGGCTGCGTGTGCTTATGTAAGTGCCTTCCTGCTGCTGAGGATGTTCAATACCTATTATCTTCTGCCGGCCTATGCGTTTTCTGTCGTTGGTTTAGCTGGTGTTTTGGCCTTTTTCTTTAATAAAATCCCGCGGCGCGCCGTGCTGGCATTTGTTTTTCTTTTTTGTGTAAATTTATTTCCTGTGGGGCTTTCTGATGTCCTAGCGCAAAAGCTGATTGTCAACAATCACTATAAGTTTGTTGGGTTTTTTTCCGAGTGGTTGCAGGCGAATTCTGAGGCTCCGCGTCGGTCGCAGAATATCGTTCTTGTAGGAGTAAGTCCCGGTAGCGGTGTGGAGATTGCTCATAGCCTCAAAACTTTTCTCGTTTCACTAGGCACACCGGTCTCCTCTTTTGATATCAAATTTACTGAGCCGAGCGATAACAAGAAAATTAGCGACTTTCACGGCTTGGCCTCGGAACAGGCTTATGTGGCGAAAGTCGGCGATTTATTGGTTTTTAACCCATTCCAGAGTATTCGGGTTAAACCTCCGCTGCGTGCGCCGTCCTACAGCGAGATATATCGAAGCGACTCGACGTGGGTGCTGCCGAGGTGGTCATTATGGGATTGGATAAATATTTGTCTGATTCGTAATTCTGATTGCTCGGTTTCCGCGGCGGATAGTATGAGATACGCTGGCTACGCAGCGATGTTGGTAATCCGCGAGGTACTGCCTCTGGCTAAAATTCTACCGCTTGAGGCGCCGGCCTATCGTATCGGCGGTGTGAATGCGCCGATACGCATGAAATCCGGAGAAGTCAGGGAAATCCGCGTAACGGTTCAAAATACAGGGGAAGAGGTTTGGCCCGCTGACGGAACTCTTCGCGCCGGTATGTTCGTAAACTTGGCTTATCGTTGGTTCGATCAAAACAACCAGATGGTTCTAGAGGGGGATAGAACTCCATTTCCTGAGCCGATGTATCCTCGCGATCTAGCCAAAATTGCATTTTTTCTTAAGGTTCCGAAGCCTCCTGGAAAATACAAGCTGGTAATCAGTCCAGTCCAGGAAAATGTTCGCTGGTTTGTGGGTGGTGACGAAATAGAGATTGAGGTTTATTAAGCGTGAGGAAAGCATTGCATCTTGGTTTTGATATTTCCCAGACCGGCTCCGGCAAGGCCGGGTGCGGCTATTACGCACATGCTTTGATTAAAGCGATGCTGGAACTTGCGCCGGAACATCGTTATTCACTTTTTCCGAGTTTTGGTGATTTTTATTTTGATGCCCTAATGCCGATCCTGAATCCTTATCCAGGTCGCGATACGCATTATGGCCCGCGTCATCTTTCTCGTGAAGCAGCGCGCAAATACTGGCTTGGAGACCAAGTAGAGTCCTCGCTGGGAAACCCGGATGTGGTTCATGCAAATAATTTCTGGTGCCCAATGCAATTGGGGGCGAGCCGACTAATTTACACCTTTTACGACATGGGGTTTGCGGTGGAGCCAGCCTGGACAACGGAGGCAAACCGAGTCGGGTGTTTTGATGGTGTTTTTCGTTCGGCCATCGCGGCTGATTGGGTGGTGGCTATTTCCGAGGCTTCGAAAGCGCATTATCTGCGCGTGTTTCCTCACTTTCCGGAGGGGCGCATCCGGGTGATCTATCCATGCTCGCGCTTTGCCGATTCGACAGCCGGGGGGCGTCGGCCAAAGGCGCTTGATGGTGTACCTGCCGGTGGCTTTTGGTTGAACGTCGGGACGGTGGAGCCAAGGAAAAATCAGCGCCGTCTCGCCGAAGCGTATGCCCGCTATCTGGCTTTGGGGGGGGCGCCCATGCCGCTGGTGTTAGCGGGGGGCAAGGGGTGGTTGATGGAGGATTTTCAGAAGCATTTGTACGAATTGGGAATTGAGGCTCAGGTTGTGATGACCGGCTATGTATCAGATGAGGAGCTTATTTGGCTTTACCGGAATTGCTACGCGAACCTCTATCCGTCGCTGTTCGAAGGATTTGGGCTGCCCGTGCTGGAAGGGATGCAGTTTGGTGCGCCGACGTTGGCTTCGAATTCTAGCTCGATTCCAGAAGTAGCCGGGACTGCCGCCAGACTACTCGCCCCGGAGGATACCGAAGGCTGGGCACAAGCAATGCTGCGCCTGGCTGCAAACAGATCAGAAAGAGAGAAAATGAGCGCCGTTGCGGAGGAGCAGGCCGGGTTGTTTGACTGGAGGCGCAGCGCTGCAGCATTGCTGCAGCTTTACGAAGAGGCGATGGCTTCTCCAAAGCGGCGGATGTTGATATGAAGAGGGCGCTGATTACTGGCATTACCGGACAGGATGGATCCTTCCTGGCTGAGTGGCTGCTCGAGAAGGGGTATCGGGTTTTCGGTCTGGCTCGCAGGGAAAGCTGGTATCGGCCGAACAGCGCGAGCCATTTGGCTGGGCGCATAGAGGTTCTGTTTGGTGATATGTCTGAAGGCGTGGATATTGCCTCGGCCATTCAGGATGCTAAGCCCGACGAAATTTACAATTTGGCCTCGCAGTCACGCCCGGGCGAATCGTGGGCACGGGCGCCCGAGACGCTTCAAGTCAACGGTTTGGGCGCAATTCGTCTTTTTGAGGCAGTTCGGCACAATTGTCCGGCGTGTCGGGTGTACCACGCATCGTCTTCGGAGATGTTCGGTCAGGCAGCCGTCTCGCCCCAAAACGAGCAAACGCCGTTCAATCCGGTTAATCCCTATGCGGCGGCAAAGGTTTACGCACATCAGATGGCGAAAATCTACCGAGAGAGCTATGGACTCTACATCGCGACAGGAATTTTGTTCAATCACGAGAGCGAACGTAGGCCACTGCATTTTCTGACGCAAAAAGTAGCTTATGGTGCCGCTTGTGCTGCGCTGGGGATTTCAGATTCGTTGGACATTAACGAGATGGGGAGGCCTATCGTTCAGCATGGCAAGCTTGCCTTGGGCAACCTTGAGATTGCGCGGGATTGGGGGTACGCCAGGGATTTTGTGCGCGCTATGTGGCTCATGCTGCAGCAGGAGTCCGCGGGTGATTTCGTGATTGGAACGGGCGAACTGCACACCTTGAGAGATTTGTGCGAGATCGCCTACCGTTGTGTGGATAAGGATTGGCGCGAAAGCGTGTTGAGCGACCCCGCGCTCGTGCGTCCGCTTGAGTCTGGTCAAACGCTCGCGGACGCTTCAAAGGCACGCAAGCAGTTGGAATGGCGGCCAACTGTCAGCTTTGAGGAAATGGTCAAGAAAATGGTGTCCGAGCAAATGGTTCGGCTGAAAAATGTGACCAACCATTTGAATTGACTTTAGAGAATTTACTTTTTGAAGGGAAAACAATTGAAGAAAGCACTCATCACAGGCGTAACCGGCCAGGACGGCGCCTATCTGGCTGAACTGTTATTGGAAAAGGGCTACGAAGTCCACGGCATCAAGCGCCGCACTTCGCTGTTCAATACCGACCGTATCGACCATCTGTACCAAGATCCGCACGAGACGGGGCGACGCTTCATTCTGCACCACGGCGACCTCACCGATTCGTCGAGCCTCATCCGCATCATCCAGCAGGTGCAGCCCGACGAAATTTACAACCTCGCCGCACAGAGTCATGTTGCTGTTTCCTTCGAGGAGCCTGAGTACACCGCAAATTCGGATGCATTGGGTGCGCTGCGCCTCCTCGAGGCGATCCGCATTTTGGGTCTCGAAAAAAAGACCCGTTTTTATCAGGCGTCGACCTCCGAGCTTTATGGCTTGGTGCAAGAGATTCCGCAGAAGGAGACAACCCCTTTCTATCCGCGCAGCCCCTATGCGGTCGCCAAGCTCTACGCCTACTGGATCACCGTCAACTACCGCGAGGCCTACGGTATATACGCATGCAACGGCATCTTGTTCAACCATGAGAGTCCAAATCGCGGCGAGACCTTCGTCACCCGCAAGATCACCCGCGCGCTGGCGCGCATCAAGTTAGGGCTCCAGGACTGTCTTTTTCTCGGCAACTTGGACTCCAAACGCGATTGGGGACATGCCAAGGACTACGTCGAGATGCAGTGGCTGATGCTGCAGCAGGAGACGCCCGAGGATTTTGTCATTGCCACCGGCGTGCAGTACAGCGTGCGAGACTTTGTTAACGCCGCAGCAAAGGAGCTCGGCATATCTATTCGCTGGGAAGGTCTGGGTGTCGACGAAAAGGGCTATGACGCCAACAATAATTGCATTATCGCCGTTGACCCGCGCTACTTCCGCCCCGCCGAAGTCGAAACTTTGCTGGGCGACCCCAGCAAGGCCAAGCAGAAGCTCGGTTGGACCCCCAGAACTACTTTTGGTGAACTGGTCACCGAGATGGTGCGCGAGGATCTTAAGGCTGCCGAGCGCGACGAACTGGTGAAGAAGCATGGGTACAAGACCATGGACTATCGCGAGTAAGCGAATGGACAAGTACGCCAAGATTTACGTTGCCGGCCAGCGTGGCATGGCCGGCTCGGCTATTGCCAGGCGAGTATAGGGGCGGGGTTCGTCGGGAATCCCCCCCGGAAACTATCGGTAGTTGAACGTAGAATCTTCTGCGCGGCAGCTCGAGGAAGTTTTATATGAAGACATCTCGCTTTTCAGGCAGCCAGATCATTGCTGTGCTCAAGCAAGTCGAAGTCGGCAGCCAAGTTCCTGAGCGCTGCCGTGAATTCGGCATCAACTCCGCCACGTTTTACAAATGGCGTAGCAACTTCGGGGGCGTGGATGCCTCGCGGATGACTCGCCTGAAGATGCTCTAAGACTAGAACCGGCAGCTCAAGAAGATGTATGCCGAAGAACGCTTGAAGGCCGAGATCGTTCAGGAGGCGCTACAAAAAAAGTGGTGAAGCCATCTTGCCGGCGGGAGATGGCCCAACTACTTGTCGAACACCAAGGCATCACCATCCGCTTGGCTTGGGCAGAGTTGCCGGCTGTTCAATGTCATCGATGACTGCAACCGGGAGCCCCCGCGATCGACATTGGCCTGTCGTTGCCGTCCGAACAGGTCGTGCGAGCGCTTGATCAAATCATCGAGTGGCGCGGCAAGTCGCAGGCGTTTGGCAGCGATAACGGCCCGGAGTGCATCAGTGTCACCTATGGCGCTCGGTGGCATTGCTTTGCAACGGAGGTCAGCTAACACGCTCAACATCTGACCACTGCTAAAAGAACAGGGGGGGGCTCAACGGCCTCAATGGCAACTATAAGTAAAATGGGATTATTCGTGAATGACCGAAACGGTGATGGACGTGCTGGTTTTGAGGAGGAGATTCTTTGACGCTAGAAAGCACGATAGCTCCTCGCGCAATCTGCTAAATGTGGATCATATGCATGCGTTGGATGGCAGGAAAGACATTGCTGCATGGAGCCTTTGTAAAGGCTAATGAAGGATTTCTGACCAAAGCTGTTGCGTCGATATGAGAACTCCCCCAATAACTCCGTTGGTAACAATCGCTGTGCCGTCGTTCAACCAGGGGCGGTTTCTTGGTGATGCTTTGACATCAATTTTTCAGCAACACGTTCCCGTAGAGGTGTTTGTGCTGGATGGGGGGGCAACTGATAACTCCGTTGATGTTATCCGAAAATGGGAATCGCGATTGGCCGGTTGGCGTAGCGGTGCCGATGATGGGCAGGCATTTGCCATTAACGAAGGCATCGCGCTGGGCAGCGCTCCCTTTGTATGTTGGTTAAATAGTGACGACTGGTTTTTAAACGGCGGTTTGTCAAAATTACTTGGTGAATTGCAAGCGCACCCTAAAGCACCTGCCGTGTACGGACGATCGTGGAACGTGGTGCAAAAAACGGGGAAGAGAACTCCGGTGTGGGTGGAGCCGTTTGCTGAAAGCAGGTTGGCGTTGCGTTGCATCATTTCTCAGCCGGCAACACTTATTCGTCGTTCAGCATGGGAGTCCGTCGGAGGAGTGGATGGTCAGTTGCATATGGCGATGGATTATGACTTGTGGTGGCGGTTATATAAACAGATAGGCTCATTGCACTTTGTGAATGACTTCGTTGCTGCAAACCGGGATCACGAGGCCACCAAGACCAAGACCCTGCGCCGTCTCCACTATCAGGAGGCAATGGCGGTGGTGCGCAAATACCATGGTCGCGTGCCACTGAAGTGGTGGTTGGCGCAGCCATATTCCGTGTGGTTAAAATCAATAGCCGGATAGTTGGAATTCCAGGGTGTTATGAGAGTTCTTCATTTCTACAAAACGTCATTTCCTGACACGATGGGGGGGGTGGAGCAAGTCATCAACCAGATCGCCAGGGGCGCCAACAAGTTCGGTGTCAGGACTGATGTGCTGTCACTCACGCCAGAGCGGGTGCCGCGTACGGTTGAAATAGATGGATATTTGGCGCATCGGGCCAGACTCGATGTGCAAATCGCCTCAACCGCCTTTTCTATGTCGGTTTTTTTGCGTTTTGCGCAGTTGGCAAAGAAAGCGGATGTGATCCATTACCACTTTCCTTGGCCATTCATGGACGTGGTGCACTTTGCGACGATGGTGAGAAAACCGACAGTGGTGACTTATCACTCGGACATCATTCGACAAAAGCATCTGCTCAAGTTATACCGTCCGCTGAAGTGGAGGTTTTTGGGTGACATGAGTCGTATCGTAGCCACGTCGCCCAACTACTTGGCGACCAGCGATGTGTTGGCGAAGTACGAACATAAGGTCAACGTGATTCCGATTGGGTTGGATAAGACCACTTATCCTGTACCATCTCCAGAGAAGCTGACGTATTGGCGTGATAGATTTGGCCCGAAGTTCTTCTTGTTTGTTGGAGTTATTCGCTATTACAAAGGCCTGCATATTTTGATCGAGGCCGCGCGAGGAACAGGATATCCCATCGTAATTGTTGGTGCTGGTCCCATTGAGGAGGAACTGAAAGCTCAGTCTGCGCAACTTGGGCTGCGAAACATCCATTTTTTGGGGCATTTGCCGGATGAGGGCAAAGTTGCGTTGCTAATGCAATGCTATGGCGTTCTCTTCCCTTCTCACTTGCGTTCAGAAGCGTTCGGCATATCTTTGCTGGAAGGGGCGATGTACGGCAAGCCAATGATTTCCAGCGAAATCGGGACAGGTACAACGTTCATCAATATCGCTGATGAAACTGGGCTGGTGGTGCCGCCGAGTGACCCGATAGCATTGCGGAATGCTATGAAATATTTGTGGGAGAACCCCAGCGCTGCAGCCGAGATGGGGCTTAAGGCCGAAGCGAGGTACTGGCGGTATTTCACCGCAGATCAAATGGTTCGATCCTATGTGGATTTGTATCGTGAGTTAATGACGAGTTGGTGCTGAGTAATATTTTTCTGAACGCTTAGCGTTGCTTTGAGATCAGCTTGCAGATGTCTGATACTGGACTTTCTTGCTCAGATTGATTGGTATTGATGACGAGGTCGGGCTGGAGCGGAGGTTCGTATGGACTGTTTACGCCAGTCATATTCGGCAACTGGCCGCTGCGTGCCTTCTTGTACAGACCTTTCGGGTCGCGTTGCTCACACACCGCCAGCGGCGCGTCCACGAAAACCTCGATGAAGTCCTCTGCCCCGATAAGTTCTCGCGCCATTTCCCGCTCGGCCCGGAAGGGGCTGATGAAGGCGGTCATGACGATCAGGCCCGCATCCATCATCAACTTGGCGACTTCGGCCACGCGGCGGATGTTCTCAACACGGTCGGCGTTGGTGAAGCCCAAGTCTTTGTTCAGGCCTTGGCGGATGTTGTCACCGTCCAGGATGTAGGTGCGCTTGCCTTGAGCGTGGAGTTCTGTTTCCAGTGCGTTAGCGATAGTGGACTTGCCAGAACCTGATAGTCCAGTAAACCAGATGACCTTGCCTTTGTGGCCGTTAAGTCGTTCCCGGTCTTCGCGGGTGATGCTCAGCGCCTGGCGGTGTACGTTCTGCGCTCGGCGCAGGTTGTGGCGGATCATGCCTGCGGCCACGGTAGCGTGCGTGAACTTGTCCACCAGAATGAAGCCGCCCAGCGTTGGGTTTTCTGCGTAAGGCTCGAACACTAGCGGCTTGCTCAGTGCTAGGTTGGCGACGGCGATGTCGTTCAGCGCCAGTTGCTTGCAGGATTCGTGCGCCAGGGTGTTCACATTGACCCGATGCTTCAGGTTGGTGAGGCTGGCGCTGGCCCACTGGTTGGCCAGTTTGAGTTCGTAGGCGCGGCCCAGGTGTCCCGGTTCGTCGTGCATCCACACCAGCGTGGCTTCGAACTGGTCGGTCATCTCCAGCGGTTGGTCGGCCAGGGCGATCACGTCGCCACGGGAGGCATCGATCTCGCGGTCCAACACCAAAGTCACGGCCTCGCCCGGGTGTACTGCTGGCAAGTTGCCATCGGCTGTGACGATCTGCGTCAAAATGGCGGTTTGGCCGGAGGCTGTGACGCGTAAGGTATCGCCCACTGTAAACTGACCCGAAGCGACGGTGCCGCTGAACCCTCGGAAGCTGGCGTTGGGCCGGTTCACCCACTGTACCGGGAATGCCGTCTTGTGTTGAGTCGGTTGCTGGATTTCGATGGTTTCGAGGCAACCCATCAGCGTTGGCCCTTGGTACCAGGGGGTATGGGCCGCGCGCGTGGTGATGTTGTCGCCCCTGAGGGCCGACAACGGGATGGGGGTGATGGATTGGAATCCCAGCGACTTTGCCATCGACGCAAATGCGGCGACGATAGCATCAAATACGTCCCTCCGGTATTCGACCAAGTCCATCTTGTTGATGGCGAATACCACATGCCTGATGCCCATCAGTGAGGCAAGATAGGCATGCCGCCGGGTCTGGGTAAGCACGCCTTGGCGGGCGTCGGTCAGCAGCACGGCCATGTCGGCGGTGGATGCGCCGGTCACCATGTTGCGGGTGTATCGCTCGTGTCCCGGCGTGTCGGCCACGATGAACTTGCGCCTAGGGGTGGAGAAGAAGCGGTAGGCCACGTCGATGGTGATGCTCTGCTCGCGCTCGGCGGCCAGCCCATCCACCAGCAGGGCGAAATCGAGGTCGCTGCCCTGGGTACCGTGCCGCTTTGAGTCGTCCTGCAAGGTCCGTAACTGGTCGTCAAACACCTGTTGCGATTCCCACAGCAGGCGGCCGATGAGCGTGCTCTTGCCGTCGTCAACGCTGCCGCAAGTGATGAAGCGCAGCAGATCCTGTTGCGCTTGCTGCCTCATCCACTCGTCGACCGTGGCGGCTTTTTTGGCAGGGGTAACGGGAATGGTTTTCTTGGGGCGTGCCATCAGAAATAGCCCTCCTGCTTCTTGATTTCCATTGACCCGGCGCTGTCAGTGTCGATCTTGCGGCCCTGGCGTTCCGACTGGCGGGTGTTGATGATCTCCAGCAGGATTTCCTCCAGCGTTTCGGCCTCGGACTCAACCGCGCCCGTCAGCGGGTAGCAGCCCAGGGTGCGAAAGCGCACCTTCTTGATCTGCACTTCCTCGCCGGGCAGCAGGCGGCAGCGCTCATCGTCCACCATCATGATCATCTCGGGCCGCACCACCACGGGCCGGGGTTTGGCGAAATACAGCGGCACCACAGGGATGCTCTCCTGATATATGTACTGCCAGATGTCGATCTCGGTCCAGTTGGACAGCGGAAACACCCGGATGCTTTCGCCCGGGTGCTTGCGGGTGTTGTAGAGGTTCCAGAGTTCTGGGCGCTGGTTTTTGGGGTCCCGGCGGTGGGTTGCGGTGCGGAAGGAGAGCACGCGCTCCTTGGCGCGGGATTTTTCTTCGTCGCGCCGGGCGCCACCGATCACCGCGTCGAACTTGTATTGGTCCAGCGCCTGCTTCAGGCCTTCGGTCTTGGTAACGTCAATGTGTAGGGCCGAGCCGTGTTCAAACGGGTTGATGTTCTTCTCGATGGCTTCCGGGTTGGTGTGTACCAGGAGGTCCATGCCGCTCTCTCGGGCCATGAAGTCGCGAAACAGATACATCTCCTGGAACTTCCAGTGGGTGTCGATATGCAGCAGCGGAAACGGCGGCGGTGCCGGATAGAAGGCTTTGCGGGCCAGGTGCAGCATGACGCCACTGTCCTTGCCGATGGAGTACATCATCACCGGTTTCCGGGCCTCGGCCACGGCTTCGCGGAGGATGTGGATGCTCTCAGCTTCCAGGCGCTTCAAGTGCGGCGAGGCCGCCAACTCGGGTCGAGTGTTGCCAGTTAGGGTCAAGCCTCTTGGCAGAACCGGTCGGTAGGCATGCGGACACAGCTGGATATCTGGAGTGCTGACCACGTCTCGCAGTTGACCGACCAGAGCGCCATGCGGAAAAACAGCGATGGGCTTGCCGATGTGTTGCCGTAGGTCGGCCAGGGCCTGCTGGGCGGCACGGTCTTCCGCGCTATCCAGCGGCACCCAGAAGCGCGCGCCTCGGGCATCGTTGGCGTGTAGGCAGGGCTGACCACCAGGCAGCGGGCTTAGCTGGGCGAACAACACCCGGTCACGCCGCTTACGGGCTTGGTCAATGGCCCAATCGAGCACGAGGCGGTTTGGTGGGTGGTCGCCTTCATCCAGTAAGTCGGTCTGGGTAAGTTCTTTGGGCAGCAATGCAAGTGCATTCAGCCGCCGTTCCGCGGTGCGCTTGGTGTCAGCTTCGCCCATTGCGCGAAGGTGAACGAAGGCGAGTTCAGTGTCCCAGACTTGCAGAGCGTCGAGGTTGAGCAAAGCTGGATTCTGGTGTGTCGCAGTATGTATATTTGCTGGCATCGTTCTGTAATTTTTCGTGTTAAGATTGTTTTTATAAATTAAAGCACAAAGAAATGTGTTATGCGACAAAATGGTTGTGCGGCTCTTATCGAACAGGGCTTGTCGGTCGTTCGCTTGGTGGGTGATGCCACCATGGCGAGGCACGCGTTAGGAAATGGGGCTGGGCAGCAAAAAGCCGACCTGAGTCCGCTCACGGAGGCTGGCTTGGCAGTACATCAGGTGCCGCTTAATCATCTGGAACCGTTGGTATGCGGCCAGCTACCGCGTTGCGACGAGCCTGATACGCTCCCTTTTCCTTTGTCGCCACGCGTGACGCGGAACTGATCGCCGCATGATCAATGCGGCTTATGCCTGCGCCGGTGCGCTGACCGGCTTTGTGGTCGGATTGACCGGGGTCGGAGGTGGGGCGCTGATGACGCCCATCTTGCTGATCGTCTTTGGGGTGTCTCCGACCACTGCTATTGCGACAGACCTTTGGTTTGCAGCCATCACCAAACTCGTCGGTGCTCGGGTGCATCACACCAATGGTCATGTCGATTGGCAAGTGGCCAGACGCCTGTGGATGGGAAGCTTGCCGGTGGCGTCGCTCATCGTTGTGATTGTTAGTTTGGGGGCACAAATCGACAGGGTTGATTGGTTGACCAAAGCCATTGGCGTGGTGGTCCTGATCACGGCGGTTGGCTTGCTGGTTGCGCCAAAGCTGGTGACGTATGCCCGCGGACGAAGAATTGGTCAGCCTGAACGGTTCAAAGCCATGCAACCCGCGTTGACAGTATTTTCTGGGGGGGGCTTGGGTTTAAGCGTTGCCCTTACCTCGGTCGGTGCCGGTGCGCTTGGTAGCGTGATATTGCTGTACCTATATCCGTTGCGAATGACGCCCCATCGGTTGGTGGCCACCGATATCGTCCATGCCATTCCGGTGGCCATTGTCGCAGGTCTCGGTTATCTGTTCGCCAGGATGGTGGACTGGTGGATGTTGTCCAGCTTGCTGGTGGGTTCCATCCCCTCAGTGCTGTTGGGAAGCCTGCTTTCCGGGAAAATCGTAGGGCGCTGGATACAGGTTGCCTTGGCGCTGGTGTTGATGGCGGCCGGGTTGAAAGTGCTTGTATGAAAGTCGAAATTCATCGTTAGGTTGGCTGAAAGTCGTATTGCATTGACTGCCGTGCCCAAGGGGGGGGCGCCGGCTGCGTTTCGTCGCGGCCGGCGGGGATCCGTCATGCGCCGGGAGCCGGGCGGCGGACGATGCGATTGATCTTCAGGCGCAGGCTGCGTTCGCCGACTCTGGTCGTGAGCGCTTCGCTCTGCAGGTCGCCGTCCTTGGCGATTGCGTTGCCGGTGCGCGATACGCGGGCTTCGACGATGACGCGGCTTTCACCGGAGATGCTCCGCTCGGGCGTCATCGCCGTGCTGTCGTCGAGGACGAAGGCGTAGGGCAGGTCGGCGACGCGCACCCGGGCGACGGCGAGCGGGACGCGCGTACCGTCGGCCGGGCGGGCAAAGATGAAGACCGTGTCGTCCGGGGCGGCCTGCGTCGCGAGCTTGGGCGACAGTTCCACCTTGCCGGCGACCGTTTGCGCCGGGTCGATCTTCAGCGTGGCGCGCCGTTTGGCTTCGGCTGCGCTCTCGCCCAGCATGCGGGCGTCCTCCGAGTCGGGCGGCAGCACCTTGATGGCGCGTTCCCAGTAGCCGGCGGCGCCCGCGTAATCGTTGCGGTTGTAGGCCGCGGTGCCCGCCAGCCAGAGTCCCAGGACGTGCTCGGGGTCGATGCGCAGCGCTTTTTCGATCAGGTCGAGCGGTTTGCCGCTCAGCTTGCCGCCGGCGAGCATCGCCAGGAGGTCGGCGTAGCTCGTCAGGTAGTCGGGGTCGCCACCCATGGCGTCCTCGACCTTGCCGTAAGCGGCCGCCGCTTCCGAGTGGCGTTCGAGCGACAGGTTGGCGCGGGCGAGCATCAGCCAGCTTTCGGTATCGCCCGGGTTGTCTTGCAGGTGCTTGGACAGTCCGTCGATCATCCCCTGGATTTTCTCCGGGGCCAGCGACGGCGCCTGGGCGGCGGCGAGCGGGTCGAATGCGCGCGGCGTGCCGAACTGCGCATAGCCGGCGGCGGCCAGCAGGGGGAGGACGAAGATCAGGGCTATCGCGGTCTTGCGGCTGGGCGCCGTGCGGCCCTCGGGCGCCGCCGTGCTTGCGGAAGAAACTTCCTCGAGCAGGCGGCGGCGCAGCTCGCCCTGCGCCTGTTCGAATTCTGCCGCGGCTAGGGAGCCCTCGTCGCGTTCGCGCTCGAGCTCGGCGAGCTGGTTGCGGAAGACGGCCAGATTGGCCTCCCTTCCTTCCGCGTCCGAGACGCCGGCGCCGCGCTTTTTCCAGAGCGGCGGAACGATCAACGCAAGTACCAGAGCGAGCAGGACGGTTGCCAGCAGGATGAAAAGTGTCATGGTCGTGAGTTCGCTGATAGATGAAAAAAGGGGAGGGACGAATCCCTCCCCGAACAGGCCCGGCTCAGTTGCGCTTTAGATCTTGAAGAAGCCGGTGGTCACCAGTACCAGCAGCGTCAGGCCGACGGTGATCAGCAGCAGGCCGAGAATCACCGAGCCGACATGCATCTGGCGGGACGGAGCGTCGACCAGATACTTCTCCAGCTCGCCGCTTTCGACCAGGCGCTGGTACTGCGCCGGATGCTCGTGGCTGAATTCCTCGAGCGACTGCGTTCCGGTGAACATCACCACGTCGGGCGGCGGCAGCTTGTCCGGACGGAAGTGGTTGTTGAAGAAGTGCACCGTGAAGAGGAAGACGGCTGCCAGGAAGGCTTCTTCACCGTGGACCAGCGTGCCGACGTTGAACACCCAGCCCGGCAGGAACTTCGCCGTGACGTGCGGGAAGGCCAGCATGAGGCCGCTCCAGCCGATGATGTTCACACCCCAGAAGACCGCCCAGTAGTCGAACTTCTCGAAGTAGGTCCAGCGATCGAAGTGTGGACGCGGGCCCTTGCCGAAGAACCACTTGAACATGTCGACGCAATCCTTCAGATCCTTCCAGTTCGGGATCAGCGAATCCGGTCCGAACCAGCGGAAGGTCTTGCTGCGCAGCAGCTTCTGCATGACATAGATGAAGTGGATCATGAAGATGCCGACGAAGCATGCCGCCGCGATGCGGTGGATGTAGCCGAGCACCTTCGGACCGCCCAGCGCGCTGGCCACGACCGGCGCCCAGCTGCTGTCGGCGAACATCACCGTCGTGCCGGTCAGCACCAGGGTCATGGTGACCAGGGCGAAGCACAGGTGGGCGACGCGCCAGCCCCAGGCGAAGCGGACGAAGTGCTTGCCGGGCGGAATGCCGAGCGCCTCGTGCGCACGAACGCGGGTTTCATGCGTCTTCGTCTTGCGTTCCTGCCATTCGCGGTAGTACCACAGGGCGCAGTGCAGCCAGAAGAAGGCGAAGACGCCGATCAGCAGGCCGACCATGAACTTCGTGGTGATCCACATCTGCGGATACTTGTCGAAGTCGTGGCTGTTGGCGTGCGGGCCGAAGGTGATGAAGCCCTCGGTCGCCAGCGGCAGGCCGTTCGGCTTGCCGTTGTGGCAGCTCTGGCAGGTCTTCAGGCGATTCTTCGGATTGACCTTCGAGGCCGGGTCGTCGCCCTTCTTGATGCCGTGGCTGCCGTGGCAGTTCGAGCATTTTGCCGTGTAGGTGAAACCGAGCTTGTGCACCTGGCCGTGGTAGGTGTCGCGGTAGCTGTTCAGTTCTTCCTGATGGCAGTCGCCGCAGGCCTCGACGTTCTTCAGTTTGAAGGCGTCGGAGGAAGCGCCCTTGATCTGGTGTGTGCTGTGGCAATCGGAACAGACCGCGCCCTTGGGGTCTTCCTTGCCCATCACCAGTTCGCCGTGCACCGAGCCTTCGAAGTCTTCGAGCTGCTCCTCGTGGCACTTCGCGCCGCAGGTCTGGGGCACCGTCAGGCGCCACTGGTCGCGCTCCGGCGTGCCTTTCGCCGGCACGGCGAACTCGTGCGTGGCATGACATTCGTGGCAGGTGGCCTTGGCGCGGTCCGGATCGTCCGAGTCCGGGCGGGCGTGGAAGGATTCGCGATAGGCCTCGATGTTCTGGGCGACGACGCCCAGGCGCGGCAGGCTCTTTTCCTGGCCGTTCTTCCGGGAGGCATTCCACAACTGCTCGTGGCAAGAAGCGCAGTCCGGCTTGGCCGCATTCGCGACCTTCTGGTGGTTTTCCTTGGCGTCGACGATGTCGGTGTGGCAGGCCACGCATTCCATTTTGGCGTGCACGCTCTTGCCGAGTTTCGCGACGTTAACCGGGGTCAGCGGGCGGTTCTCGTCGTCCTTTCCCGGCACCTCGATCTTGTGCTTGCCGGCTTCGTGGCAACTCAGGCAACTGGCGTTGTCGAGCTTGGCCGGCGCCTTGTCGGCGGCGTTCGCCAGCGTCGAGACCGCCAGCAGACAGGCGCCGATCGTGAGGATCCGCGCGGCTAGGTTTTTCAGATGCATTATCAGGTTTCCCGAAGAATCGGAGCGTCGCGTGCTGCCGTACGCTCGTCATGTGGTGCGCCGACCTGGATCAAGGCGTCGGCGCTGCAAAGCTGCGATGCCCCACGAGCCATGGAGGCTGTTCCATGAACGGCGTGGGGCATCGACAGGCAGGGCGGACTTCGCTTACTGGAACTTATAGATGTAGCGTGCGCCGATGAAGTTGGAGATCTGCTTCGGATCGCTCAAGTACCGGGTGCCTCCCGGATCGGCCAGGGACGAGCCGTTGGCAAATGTCCAAGTCCAGTCGTTGGTCTTCCAGCGCTCGTGGATGACGTCGAGACGCACGTCGGACTGCTTGTCCAGCGCGTAGGTGGAGAACATGCTCAGGCGCAAACGGTCGCTGCGGATATCCGGCACGCCGGTGACGAAGTTGGCCTCGGCCACCGGGGCCGCCCCGTTCAGCGGTGCTATCCGCTGCCCATACTTGCTCACGCTGTGGAAGAGTTCCAGATCGGCGCCCAGGTTCAGGCGGGAGGTGGCCTCCGCCCGCAGACCGAGACCGAAGGAGTTGCCGGTGTCCTCCAGATCGTAGTATTTGTTGGCAGGCTGGTTGCCACCGCTGCCGTTGGAGCGGTAGGCGACCTGCTTACTGCCGTTCTGGTCGTAAGAGTACCAAGCGTTGAGTTTCATCTTTTCGCTGACGACGTAGGACGCGTCGATGCTGTACAGACGGCCGGTGCCCTTGTTCAGACCGTAGGGGCTGGCCGCGCTGTTCTCGTACTTGTCCCGGCTTTCCTCGGCGGTGAATTGGAGCGAGAGCGCTTCCGTCGGTGCCCAGTCGAAGGCGATGCGCAACTTGTCCCGCGTCCGGTCTGCGGTGTTCAGCGGATTGATGGTGTTGTAAAGGTCCAGCAGGAAGGCGCCGTCGGCGCCGGCCTTGCCGCGCTTGTCGTCGCCACCGGTGCGACGGGCGTTGAGATAGGACACGGAGCCGTTTAGGGTTTCGGACAGCGAGCGCCGCAGTTCCAGACGGGCGGTCAGTTCGTCGAGCTGCCTGCGCAAGGGCACCACCACGTTCTTCTCGTTGCCGTTCTTGAGCAGCGGCACCGAGCGGTCCTGCCGCTTGTCCTCCAGCCCCGCCGTCAGGCTGTAGTTCTGGTCCAGGCGATAGGTGCCTTCCAGCTTGCCGGTGATCGTCCGGTAGGAGTAGGCCATGTAATCCGGCGCGTCGCCGCCTGCGCTATACGTGGCGATTGGCGTCTTGTCGTCGACATCGTGGTAGCGAAGGTTCGCGTTCAGCGAGAGATCCTTGATCGGCCGGGCGCTCAGGCCAAACTGCACCAAGGTCGTCACCACCTTGCCGTTCAGGCGGTCGGGCGTACCGGCCAACGCGAGACCGGGAACGGCGCTGGTGGCAAGGAAGTCGTTCTGGGTCGCCACGGCACGTTCCAGCTTGAACGTGCCCCGGGTGGTCTTGGAGAAGTTGTAGCCGCCGTTCAGGAACAGCTGGTGCGCCTGGTTGTCCAGCCCCTGGGTCAGGTAGACCGGGGCTCCGGGGTTGACGGTCAGCATGCCGTTCTTGGTGTCGTACCAGCTGCCGTTGTAGCCGCCGCTCAACTGGAACTGCTTGGTGGCGTAGCTCAGGCTGGTTTCCAGTTGCCGGGTGTTGGCGTTGATCGGCTCCGCAACAAACTGGAAGGCGTTGCCCCGGGAGTGAAGACGGTCGCCCTTCTTGTCCTCGTTCTTGAAGTTGAGGTTGAAGTCTAGTCCGGGCTGCAGGTTCTTGTAGAACGACAGGTTGGTCTGCTCCCGCACCGTCCCGAGCGTCAGGTTGGTGAAGGAGGCCAGTCCGTTCTCGACCTGGGTCGTGGTGCCTACGCCTTGCAGACGGGTGCTGATGGTCTTCGGGTCGTCGCGGGTGATGCGATTGTATTCAGCGCTGATGCCCACGTTGCCCTGGCGCAGGTACTCCCCTTTGATCTCCCTGTTGTCCAGCCCCAGATTGTTGGTCTTGAGCTTGAGCCAGGTGCCGGTATCGTTGTCGCGCTTGTTGACCTCGGCGTCGATCAGGCCGTAGGCCTTGCCGTCGCGCATCCCGTCGTACATGCCCTGCTGGGCGCGGTCGCCGGACCAGTTGCCGACGCCGATGGAAACCGAGCTGTCCGGTTCGATCAGCGCGGCGATTTCGTCGTCTTCGGCCAGAGCGCTGCCGAACACCGCCATCAGGGCGGCAGCGACGGCACTCAAGCGGAACTGTTTTTGTGTCATGAACATGATTGATCCCCCCGTTTAGCGGCGCAAGCTCTGGACTTGACCGTTGTTCTCTGTGCTGTTGCTGCCGTGGATGCTGATATGGCAATTCACGCAGGCACGACCGACCGTCTGGAATTTGCTGGTGTTGCCAGGCATCGGCTGGCCGACGGCGGAGCCATGATGGGAGAGCGGATCGTGGCAGCTCTGGCACAGGAAGGGCGCACGGCTCTTCAGCAGGCTGGGCGCGGTCGTGCCGTGCGGTTGGTGGCAGATACCGCAGTCTTCGGTTACCGGCTGATGGCTATGCACGAAGGGGCCGCGCTTTTCCATGTGGCAGGTGTAGCAGGTGTCGTTCGTGCTGCTCTTGATCAGCGCCTTCGGATTGTCGTTATGCACGTCGTGGCAGGAGGTGCACTGCATCTTGCCTTCCGGCACCGGGTGGTGCGACGGACGGTTCATCTGGGAGCGCTGCTCTTTGTGACAGGTGTAGCAGACCTCGGTCTGGGTTTTCTTGTCGCGCACCTTGTCGTGCGCGTTGTGCACCGTGTGGCAGGAGGTGCAGGCGACGTCGCGGTTGGCGTGCGTGCTCGATTGCCAGTTCATGTGCTTGCCGCCCTGGTGGCAGTTCAGGCAGGCGTCGTTGCGGGCTTCGACCGGCGTCTTGCTCTTCTTGTCGAAGGTGCGGTCGGCCTTGGGCGGCTTGTCGCTGCCCTTGTGGTTGACGTGCTTTTCGCTTTCGCCGTGGCAGTCGGTACAGGTCGGCGTGCGGCCGTCGGCCCGGGTGCCGTGCTTGGTCTTGCCGATCGCCAGCACGGAAGGCTTCAGATCGAGCATCGTCGGTTTCGTGTCGTCCGCCTCGTCGTGGCAGCCCGTACACTTCGCGTCCCCCTTCAGGATCAAATCCTTGGGCGCATCCTTGGCTTTGGCCGGTTCGGCCGCGAAGGCAGCGCCTGTGCCTGTTCCCACCAGGCCGAGCACGGCAGACAGCATGAGCAGTTGTCGTAGTGACTTCATTCTTTTCCCCAATCCACTGATTTTTTTACGATGAGGGCGCACCCTCTGCGGGAGTGCGCCCTGGTGTCCTGCCTTAGCGCGAAAGAATCCAGTCGATCAGGTTCTTGAGTTCGGCCTTGTCTTTGGTCTCGATGATCTTGTGATCTTCTTCCGATCCGTCCTCGAGCTTCACCTTCGGGCCGGTGGTGATGTTCTTGATGATCTTTTCCTCGGCGTCCGGCTTGCCCTTGAACTTCTCGGCGATCTTCTTGTACGACGGTCCCTTCTTCGTCTTGTCCACCGCGTGGCACTTGAAGCAGTCGTTCTTCTTGGCCAGCGCCTTGGCGGCTTCTTCGTCGAATGCGTGCGCCGGCGAAGTCAGCAGGAGGGCGGCAAGCGAGGCGGCGAGGAGGGGTGCGGTACTGAACTGGGCTTTCATTTTTCTGACCTTTCCTTAAACGATATTCGGGAGACGTGCTGCCAAGGACCTTTAATCCTTTGGGACGGAGTCTAGTGAGGCGGCAAAAACCCCACAATCGGTGTTGGATTAATGTAGGCATAGGAAATCTCCTATGTCCGGGCGCGGACTCGGTGAGTAGGAAAAACAGGTAGCGACGCGCCGGGGAGGCCGGCCGTGAACGGAAAATGACGTCGGGTTTTTGCTGCGCCTGCCGGGCTTGCCGGATAGGTTTGGCGCCCGGTCAGTGTCCGGCGTGTGCGGGGGCTGCCGTCGGAAGACGGCCTTTAGCGGGGTGCGTTTCGGAGAGTGCGGCGAGAAGTGTGGCCGGGGGCGGCCCGGACGCCGCGCGTTCGCGCGTATCCGGGCGCTATGCGGACTTCGTCAGAAATCCGTGGGTTGGGCGAGCTCGTGGGAAATGGCGTAGCGCACCAGTTCGGCGACATTGCTCAGTCCCATTTTCTGCAGGATGTGGGTTTTGTGGGTGCTCACGGTCTTGACGCTGAGCGAGAGTTCCGCGCCGATTTCGGTCAGCCCCTTGCCGGCGACGATCATGTTGAACACCTCGTACTCGCGGTCCGAGAGCAGGTCGTGCGGGAGGTGTTCGGTTTTCGGGCGGATGCCGTGCACCATCAGTTCGGCGACCTTCTGGGTGACGTAAACTCCGCCGCCGGCGATCTGGCGGATGGCCGCGATCAGGATTTCGCTGTCGGTTTCCTTGGTCAGGTAGCCGGAGGCGCCGGCTTGCAGGGCACGGACGGCGTATTGCTCCTCGTGATGCATGCTGAGGACGAGGATGGGCAGTTCGGGTTTTTCGTCCTTGATCATGCGGATCAGGTCGAGTCCGCTGCGTCCGGGCATCGAAATGTCCAGAATCAGAACGCCCCAGTCCCTATCGCGAACCAGCTGCATGAGCTCGTTGCCGTTCGCTGCCTGGCCGGCGACCGTGAAGTCGTCGGTATCGTCGATGATCTGCTTGAGGCCGTCGCGAATGATCGCGTGGTCGTCCGCCAGCAGAACCTTGTATTTTTCCATCACGTTTTCTCCAGAGATTTTTCAAGTGGAATGACGGCTTCGATCGCGGTGCCCCGGCCGGGCGCGCTGTCGACCGAGAGGCGCCCGCCGAGAATCTGTACCCGCTCGCGCATGCCGACGAGTCCGAGGCTGCCGCGCTTGCCCGGGTCGTGCATGAATCCGTCGCCGTCGTCCGCTACGCGCAGCGTCCATTCCTTGCCGTTCCGACTCAAGCGAACCTTGACGCTGGAGGCGTTGGCGTGCCGGGCGACGTTGGTCAGCGATTCCTGCAGCACCCGGAACAGGGTGGTGGCCACGGCTCCGCCCTGCATCGGGTTTTCCGCCGGAAGGTCCAGATGCACCGGCAGGCCGGTACGTTCCGAGAACTGGTTGGCATACCAGCTGGCCGCCGCCGAGAAGCCGAGGTCGTCGAGCACCAGCGGCCGCAGCTCCGAGGAAATCCGGCGCATCGAGGCGATGGTCTGGTCGATCTGACCCTTGATCGAGAAGACCTTGTCGGCGATGGCCGACTGCTCGGGCGGTAGGCGTCCGCCCAGCCACGAAACTTCCATCCGGATGCCGGTCAGCAGTTGCCCCAGTTCGTCGTGAAGCTCCCGCGCGATGCGCGTCCGCTCCTGTTCGCGGACGTTGTTCTGGGCGGCCGACAGCTCCTGCAACTGCCGGTTGGTTTCCAGCAGTTCGCGTTCCGCGCGCTGGCTTTCGCTCAGATCCCGGAAGACGGCGGTGAGCAGGATGTCGCCGTGGTAGGCGCTGGTCGACAGGCTGATTTCGACCGGTAGCTCGCGGCCGTCGCGCACCAGTTCGATGTTGGTGAGCAGGGCGAAGCTGGTGGGCGAGCGCCAGCTTTCCTCCAGATGCCGGTGCAGGTCGGCGTGATGCTGTTCGCGCAGGCTGCTGCGCAGCAGTTCTTCGATCTGGCGTCCTGTCGCATCATCGGCCTTGATGCCGAACAGCCGTTCCGCCGCATGGTTGAACAGGACGATGCGCCGGGAAGCGTCGGCGGTGATGATGGCGTCGCGGACCGACTGGACCATGTGCCGGATCTGGTCGTCGCGCTCCTTGAGGGCGGCTTCCAGAATGCCCTTGCGGCGAAGATTCCGGACCACCAGCAGGGTTGTCCCCGAAATGGCGACGAGCATCAGGGAAGCAATGGCGCAGATGAGCCGGGCAATATGCCGCCAGGGAACCAGCGCATCCTGCTCGTTGACGGCGACGCTGAGTTCCAGCGGATATTTTTCGACGTCACGATAGGCCACGAAACGCCGGCCTTGCAGGGAGTCCTCGCTGACTTCCACCACGCTGCCTTCGGGTTGTTCGCTGAGCCGCTTCAGCGCGTCCTGGTTCGCCTCGGTCAGGCCGAAACCGATTTCGTCGTGCGGGGTTCCGGCCAGGCGCGCGCCCTGCTGGTTGAGCAGGAGTATCTGGCTGACCGGGCTCAGCGTGATGGATTCGTAGAGCGCTTCGAAGAAATCGATCCGGATCGAGGCGCCGAGGATGCCGCGGAAATTTCCTCCCGGTCGTGCAGCGGAATACTGACGTAGTAGGTCCACTCGCCGTCGACGCTCGCCCTCTCGGTCGCGCTGATGTAGATGTCGTTGATGCCGCCGTCCGCGTGATAGCGGAAAAGCTGCCGGCTCTGCATCGAGAGGTTGCGCACGAAATCCCGGCGCGACGAATTTATGCCGCGGCCCTGGCTGTCGGCAAGGAAGATCGACTTGACCTGCGGCAGTCCGGCCGCGCGCGCCTGGAGCAGATAGGAGATTGCCGGGTTGTCGAGTCCGAGGCGGCTGCCGATATCGTCGGAAAGCCGTTCGCGGGCGGCGCGCATGGTCAGCAGAACGCTGTCGAAGGTACGCGTCGTCTGGTCGGAGAGGACCCGGCTCAGGCTGACGACGGTCTGTTTTGCTCGGTCCAGTTCGCGCTGCCGCAAGTCCAGGATCAGGGCGGTCGCTGCGACGATGATCGCGAAGCACGTCGCCAGCGAGAGCAGGAGCACCGCCCCGACCGAGGTGCTCATGTGCGAGATGACCTGCCGACCGCTTAAGCGAAACACCACTCCCCAAACTCCCCGTTCCCGTATGCTGTGCCGTCGCGGGGTCGTCTTCCCCGTGCGCGAATAGGCTAGCATGAGTTTCGCCGGCGCGTTTTCCTATGACGTTCGCCATATCGCCAGCGACCGGAAAAACGGCTGTCCGCACGATTCCGCCTGCCGGGACGCGTTTCTGCTACGAGCGCCCGCGGAGGCCTGTTCCGGTTGATTCGTCATGGCAGGTTTGCTAAGTTGCCGCTTGTTGTTTTCATCCGCAACGAGCGCAGTCGCTGCATGCCCGATGCCGTACCCATCGACCGCCGCATTGGGTCGAATTTCCGGAGGATCCGATGCCCTGTGCGCCCCAGTGGATCGACACCAAAGCCCTGCTCGCGCGCGTGCCGCTGTTCGACGGCATGTCCCCTTCCGAACTTGCTCGCGTCGCCGGCGGCGCGCGGGAAATGCATACAACGCGCGGCGAGGTTCTGTTCCGCAAGGACGACCCGTGCAACGGCATCTACCTGCTCGTCTACGGGCGGGTCAAGCTGGCCTTCGTCACGCCGCAGGGCGGCGAGAAGATTCTCGAAATTCTCGATCAGGGCGCGACCTTCTGCGAGTCGACGATGTTCCTCGGCGAGAAGTATCAGGTCTATGCCCAGACGCTGACCGACTGCCTGCTCCTGTTCATCGCCAAGCCGGTGCTGATGGCCGAACTCGCGGAGGCGCCGGCCCTGGCGCACCGGGTCATCGACACGCTGTCGCGGCGCCTGCACGATCTGAGTTCCGACATCGAATCCTATTCGCTGCACTCGGGCCGCCAGCGGGTGGTCCGCTTCCTCCTGCGCGAAGGGCGGGCGACGCCGCCGGAAAGCGGCGACAGGCGTTGCGACGGCGAGGGGGGCGGGGCGCAGCTCTCGATGAGCGTCTCGCTGCTCGTCAACAAAAGCCACATCGCTTCGCGCCTGAACCTGACGCAGGAGCACTTCTCGCGCATCCTGCACGAACTGGTCGGGGACGGCCTTCTGCTCGTCGACGGGCGGGAAATCCTGCTCCGCGACGTCGATCGCCTGCGGCAGGAGGCGTGATCGATCTCGGTTTGTTATTCTGTTTTTGCATAAGCTAAGCATAAAACAAGCTTTGTCGTTCTAAGTGGCTTGGCTATAGTGGCGCACGTTCCCCTTTCCTGTGGAGTATCCCGTGCCCCGACTGATTTCCAAGCTGGCCGCCGCGCTGTTCGCCACGGCGCTCTCCCTGCCGGCGCTGGCCGACGCTTCCCTGCTCAACGTCTCGTACGACGTCGCCCGCGATTTCTACAAGGACTACAACCCGCTGTTCCAGAAGCACTGGAAGGCGACGACCGGCGAGAATCTCGAACTCAAGCAGTCGCACGCCGGTTCGAGCAAGCAGGTGCGGGCCGTCGCCGACGGCCTGGAGGCCGACGTGGTGACCATGAACCAGGCGTCCGACGTCGACTTTCTGGCCGACAAGGGCCTGGTGGCCAAGGACTACGCCAAAAAATTCCCGACCAACGCATCGCCCTACACCTCGACGATGGTTTTCATCGTGCGCAAGGGCAATCCGAAGGCGCTCAAGGACTGGAACGACCTCGCCAAGCCGGGCGTCCAGGTCATCCTGCCGCACCCGAAGAACACCGGTAACGGCCGCTATTCCTATCTCGCCGCCTGGGGCTACGCGCTCAAGCAGCCCGGCGGCAACGACAAGACGGCGCAGGAATTCGTCGGCAAGCTTCTGAAGAACGCGCCGCTGTTCGCCGCCGGCGGCCGCGACGCGACGACCACCTTCATGCAGCGCAAGATCGGCGACGTGCTCGTCTCCTTCGAAAGCGAGGCCGAGTTGATCGCCAAGGAGTTCGGGCGCGGCGAGTTCGAGGTCGTCTATCCCTCGCTGTCGATCCTGACCGAGTTCCCGGTCGCCATCGTCGAGAAGGTGGTCGACAAGAAGGGAACGCGCAAGCAGGCGCAGGCTTACCTCGACTACCTGTGGTCGAAGGAAGGGCAGGAGAACGCCGCGCAGAACTACCTGCGGCCGCGCGACGCCGAAGTGCTGAAGAAGTACGCCGGACAGTTTCCCGCGATCAAGACCTTCACCGTCGATGATGTGTTCGGTGGCTGGGCCAAGGCCTTCCCCGCGCACTTCAAGGACGGCGGCAGCTTCGACCAGATCTATTCGTCGAAGTAGTCCGCTTCGGGCGCCGGACACGGGCGTCGGGCGTCGGCGGTAGAATCCGTCCGGCCCGACTTCCGGCCGCCGGTTTCCGATCTCCCCGCAACGGAAGTCGGGCGCCGGCGGTAAAATCCGCCCGGTCCGACTTCCGACTTCCCCTTTCCGACTCCCAAAAAATGCAACGACGCGTTCTCCCCGGCTTTGGTCTGTCGCTCGGCTACACGCTGGTCTACCTCTCCCTGCTCATCCTGCTGCCGCTCTCCGGGCTGGCCTTCAAGGCGAGCAGCCTGAGCTTCGACCAGTTCTGGGACATCGCCACCGGCGAGCGCGCGCTGGCCTCGTATCGCGTCACCTTCGGCGCCTCGCTGGCGGCCGCCGCGATCAACGGCGTGTTCGGCCTCGTCGTGGCCTGGATGCTGGTGCGCTACCCCTTCCCCGGCAAGCGTTTCGTCGATGCGCTGGTCGATCTTCCCTTCGCGCTGCCGACGGCGGTCGCCGGCATCACGCTGGCCACCCTGTACGCCGGCAACGGCTGGATCGGCCGCCACCTCGAAGCCTTCGGCTGGAAGGTCGCGTACACGCCTTACGGCATCGTCGTCGCGCTCACCTTCATCGGGCTGCCTTTCGTCGTGCGCACGCTGCAGCCGGTGATCGAGGACATCGAGCCGGAAATCGAGGAGGCCGCCGCCTCGCTCGGCGCTTCGCGCCTGCAGACCTTCGTCCGCGTGCTGCTGCCGGCGATCTTCCCGGCGCTGCTGACCGGCGTCACGCTGGCCTTCTCGCGCGCCGTCGGCGAGTACGGCTCGGTGATCTTCATCGCCGGCAACATGCCGCTGATTTCCGAGATCACGCCGCTACTGATCATTTCCAAGCTCGAACAGTACGACGTGGTGGGCGCCACCGCGCTGGCCATCGTCATGCTGGTGCTTTCCTTCATCCTGCTGCTCGCCGTCAATACCCTGCAGTGGTGGGCGGCGAACCGGCACAAGGCGACTTCGGGAGAGGCGCGATGAGTGCAACGGGTTCCCTGAGCGTGCGCAAGGCCACCGCCGAACCGCGCTGGGTGCGCTGGACGCTGACCGCGGTCGGCCTCGGCTTTCTCTTCTTCTTCCTCGGCCTGCCGCTGCTCGCCGTCTTCGTCGAGGCCTTCGCCGCCGGCATGCCGAAATATCTGGAGGCGCTGGCCGACCCCGAGGCGCGTTCGGCGATCTGGCTGACGCTGTTCGTCGCGCTGTTCGTGCTGCCCTTCAACGTGATCTTCGGCGTCGCCGCGGCCTGGGCTATCGCCAAGTTCGAGTTCAGGGGCAAGAGTCTGCTGGTGACGCTGATCGACCTGCCGTTCGCCGTCTCGCCGGTCGTCGCCGGCCTCGTCTTCATCCTCATCTTCGGCGCGCAGGGCGTCTTCGGCCCGTGGCTCGCGGCGCACGACATCAAGGTCGTCTTCGCGCTGCCGGGCATCATCATCGCCACCCTGTTCATCACCTTCCCCTTCGTCGCGCGCGAGCTGATCCCGCTGATGCAGGCGCAGGGCAAGGACGAGGAGGAGGCGGCCGTCTCGCTCGGCGCCACCGGCTGGCAGATGTTCCGCCGGGTGACGCTGCCCAACATCAAATGGGGCCTGCTCTACGGCGTGATCCTGGCGAACGCCCGCGCGATGGGCGAGTTCGGCGCCGTCTCGGTGGTCTCCGGGCACATCCGCGGCGAAACCAACACGCTGCCGCTGCACGTCGAAATTCTCTACAACGAGTACAACCAGGTCGGCGCCTTCGCCTCGGCCTCGGTGCTGGCGCTGCTCGCGCTCGTCACGCTGGTCGCCAAGACCGTCGTCGAATGGCGCATGCGCAAGGAAACGGAAACGCTGGACGCGGCGCTGCCGCCCGAAAAAACGGAATAAACGGACATGAGCATCGAAATACGCGGTATCGGCAAACGCTTCGGCAACTTCGTCGCACTCGACGACATCCAGCTCGACATCCCGACCGGCGAACTCGTCGCGCTGCTCGGCCCGTCGGGCTGCGGCAAGACGACCCTGCTGCGCATCATCGCCGGCATGGAAACGGCGGACAGCGGCCAGGTGCTGTTCTCCGGCGCCGAGGCGACGCACCTGCACGCGCGCGAACGCAAGGTCGGCTTCGTCTTCCAGCACTACGCGCTGTTCCGCCACATGTCGGTGTTCGAGAACGTCGCCTTCGGCCTGCGCGTCAAGCCGCGCAAGGAACGTCCGCCGGAGGCCGAAATCCGCCGCCGCGTGATGGACCTGCTCAAGCTCGTCCAGCTCGACTGGCTGGCCGAGCGCTATCCCTCGCAGCTTTCCGGCGGCCAGCGCCAGCGCATCGCGCTGGCCCGCGCGCTTGCCGTCGAACCCGAGGTGCTGCTGCTCGACGAGCCCTTCGGCGCGCTCGACACCAAGGTGCGCAAGGAGCTGCGCCGCTGGCTGCGCCGCCTGCACGACGAGATGCACATCTCCAGCGTCTTCGTCACGCACGATCAGGAGGAGGCGCTGGAAGTGGCCGACCGCGTAGTCGTCATGAACCGAGGGAAGATCGAGCAGATCGGCACGCCCGACGAGGTTTACTCGAATCCGGCGACGCCTTTCGTCTACCAGTTCCTCGGCAACGTGAACGTCTTCCACAGCCGCGTGCATGGTGCTTGGGCCGAGATCGGGCGCGCCGGCGCCGAAGGCGGCGCGGTACCGGAAGGCTCGCCGGCGCATGGCGACGCAATGGCCTTCGTGCGGCCGCACGACATCGATATCGAGCGCAGCCCGGTCGCCGGCGGGCTCGAGTCGAGCGTGCAGGACGTGCACGCCATCGGCCCGGTCGTCCGGGTCGAACTGGCGCACGGCAGCGAGCTGATCGAAGTCGAGCTGACGCGCGAGCGGGCGACCGAACTGGCGCTCGCCAAGGGCCAGCAGGTCTGGCTCAGACCGCGCCAGGTCAAGGTTTTCGCGGCGCCGACGCAGCCGCTCGAAGAAGGCGGCTCGGGCATCTGACGGCGCATCGAGTTGATCTGGGTCATCCCGGGGGGGGCGGGGGCGGGTGCTATAATCCGCGCCTGAATCACCCAGACCCGGCTTTCACCCTTTCCGCATGGCGCTATTCACCCTCGGCATCAACCATCACACGGCTCCGCTCGCGGTCCGTGAGCAGGTCGCATTCCACGCCGAGAAGCTGCAGCAGGCGCTGGCCGACCTGACGCGCGCCAATTCGGTGCGCGAGGCGGCGATCCTGTCGACCTGCAACCGCACCGAACTCTACTTCGCGACCGACAACCCGGACGCCGCCGCCGCGTGGCTGGCCGACTATCACCGCATTTCGCGCCATGAGATCGATCCCTATCTCTACACCTTCCCCGAGCGCGAGGCGATCCGCCACGCCTTCCGGGTCGCCAGCGGGCTCGACTCGATGGTCATCGGCGAGCCGCAGATCCTCGGCCAGATGAAGGATGCGGTGCGCGTCGCGGAAGAGGCCGGAACGCTCGGCACGACGCTGCACAAGCTGTTCCAGCGCTCGTTCGCGGTCGCCAAGGAAGTGCGCACGACGACCGCGATCGGCGCCAACATCGTCTCGATGGCGGCGGCCGGCGTGCATCTGGCCGAGCGCATCTTCGAGCGCCTGTCCGACCAGAAGATTCTCTTCATCGGCGCCGGCGAGATGATCGAACTGTGCGCCACGCACTTCGCCGCGCAGAACCCGAAGGAAATCGTCATCGCCAACCGCACCGTCGAACGCGGCAGCGCGCTCGCCGAGCGCTTCGGCGGCAGCGCGATCCGGCTCGACGACATCGCGGGGCGCCTGGCCGAGTTCGACATCGTCGTCTCCTGCACGGCCAGCCCGCTGCCGATTCTCGGCCTCGGCATGGTCGAGCGCGCGATCAAGGCGCGCCGCCACCGGCCGATCTTCATGGTCGACCTCGCCGTGCCGCGCGACATCGAGATCGAGGTCGGCGAACTCGACGACGTCTTCCTGTACACCGTCGACGACCTCGCGCAGGTCGTCGAGTCCGGCCTGGAATCGCGCCAGGCGGCGGTGGTCGAGGCCGAGGCGATCATCACCGAGCGCGTCGACGGCTTCCTGCACTGGCTGCAGACGCGCGACACGGTGCCGGTCATCCGCTCGCTGCGCGACAGCGCCGAGCGCATGCGCCGGCACGAGATGGAGCACGCGCTCAAGCTGCTGGCCAAGGGCGAGGATCCGGCGCGCGTGCTCGACCAGCTTTCGCACCGCCTGACCAACAAGTTCCTGCACGCGCCGACGCAGGCGCTCAACCGCGCCGACGGCGACCGCGGCGAACTGCAGGCCGTGGTCTCGCGCCTGTTCCATCTGCACCGCGATCCCCATTCCGACGATTAGCGCCGCCCGGCATTCCGGCGCCGCGTCCGCTCCGCCCGTTCGTCCCCACGCAATTTCGCAATTCCCGCCCACCGTTACCCGGCGTCCTCATGAAACAAAGCATCCGCGACAAACTCGAACACCTCGTCGGCCGCCTCGACGAACTCGACCGCATCCTGGCGAGCGGCGAAGCGACGCGCGAAATGGACCAGTACCGCAAGCTTTCGCGCGAGCACGCCGAACTCGGCCCGGTCGTCGCGCTCTACCAGATCTGGAAGCAGTGCGCCGCCGATCTGGAGTCAGCGCTCGAGATGATGGCCGATCCGGAAATGAAGGAGCTGGCCGAGGCCGAGATGAAGTCCGCCAAGGAGCGCCTGCCGCAGATCGAGATCGATCTGCAGAAGCTGCTGCTGCCGAAGGACCCCAACGACGAGCGCAACCTCTTCCTGGAAATCCGCGCCGGCACCGGCGGCGACGAATCGGCGCTGTTCGCCGGCAACCTCTTCCGCATGTACATGCGCTACGCCGAGCGCAAGCGCTGGCAGGTCGAGGTCATTTCGTCCTCGGCCTCCGAAGTCGGCGGCTACAAGGAAGTGATCGCGCGCATCGTCGGGCAGGGCGCTTATTCGAAGCTGAAGTTCGAGTCGGGCGGGCACCGCGTGCAGCGCGTTCCGGAAACCGAAACGCAGGGGCGCATCCACACCTCGGCGTGCACCGTCGCCGTGATGCCCGAGGCCGACGCGCTGGAGGACGTGCACATCAACCCGGCCGAAATCCGCGTCGACACCTTCCGCGCCTCGGGCGCCGGCGGCCAGCACATCAACAAGACCGATTCGGCGGTGCGCATCACCCACCTGCCGACCGGCATCGTCGTCGAGTGCCAGGACGACCGCTCGCAGCACAAGAACAAGGCGCAGGCCATGTCGGTGCTGGTCGCGCGCATCAAGGACGCGCAGGAGCGCGCGCAGCAGGCGAAGATCGCCTCGACGCGCAAGAGCCTGATCGGCAGCGGCGACCGCTCGGAGCGCATCCGCACCTACAACTTCCCGCAGGGCCGCGTCACCGACCATCGCATCAATCTCACGCTGTACAAGATCGACGCGATCATGGACGGCGACATCGACGAACTGGTCGGCGCGCTGGCCACCGAGCACCAGGCCGAGCAGCTCGCGCTGCTCGCCGAGAACGGCGAGTAAGGTGACGGAAAGGGCGGCGGCCGGCATCGGCGAAGCCTGGCGCGCCGCCAGCCGGCGCATCGACCGGCTCGACGCGCGCCTGCTCGTCGAACACGTCGTCGGCTGCACGCACGCCGACCTCATCGCGCGCCCGGAGACGCCGCTCTCCGCCGAACAGTCGGCGGCGCTCGACGCGCTCGTCGCCCGCCGCACCGCCGGCGAACCGCTCGCCTACCTGACCGGCAGCGCGATGTTCCACGATTTCGAATTCCACGTTTCGCCCGCCGTGCTGATCCCGCGCCCGGAAACCGAGCTGCTCGTCGAACTGGGGGCCAAGTTCGCAACCGAACGCGCCCGGACCTGTCCGGCGCCGCGCATCGTCGATCTCGGCACCGGCTCCGGCATCGTCGCCATCACGCTGGCGCGCCTCTGCCCGCAGGCCGCGGTCAGCGCCGTCGACGTCTCGCCGGAAGCGCTCGCAGTCGCCGCCGCCAACGCGGCGCGCCTGGCGCCGGCGGTGCGTCTGCTGGCCGGCGACTGGTACGCGCCGCTGTCCGGCGAGCGCTTCGACCTGATCGTTTCCAATCCGCCCTACGTCGTCAGCGGCGATCCGCACCTCGCACTGAACGGCCTGCCTTTCGAGCCGCAGGGCGCGCTCACCGACGGCGTCGCCGGCGGCGACGGCCTGGCGTGCATCCGCGCCATCGTGAGCGGCGCGCCCATGCATCTCGCCGCCGGCGGCTGGCTGCTGATCGAGCACGGCTACGACCAGGCGGCGGGCGTGCAGACGCTGCTGCGCGCCGAAAACTTCAGCGAAGTGCAAAGCTGGCAGGATCTTGCGGGAATTGATCGCGTCAGCGGCGGTCGAAGGATTTGACGGCTCCCGAGCGGAGCCGCTAAACTAATACCCGATTATTTCGCTCAACTATTTAAAGGCTTTGGCAATGGACGTTCAGCAACTGATCAAGGAACAGGTGACCGGCAACGCGGTGACGCTCTACATGAAGGGCACGCCGCAGTTTCCGCAGTGCGGATTTTCAGCGACCGCCGTGCAGATTCTGAAGGCCTGCGGCGTCGATGGCTTCTACAGCGTCAACGTGCTGGAGAACCCGGAAATCCGCAACGGCATCAAGGATTTCGCCAACTGGCCGACGATTCCGCAGCTCTACATCAACGGCGAATTCGTCGGCGGCTGCGACATCATGCGCGAGATGTACCAGTCCGGCGAACTGCAGCAGATGCTCGAAGGCATCGCCAAGCAGGCCTGATTTTCACCTGATCGTCGCTTGCGCTGCGGCTTCTGCCGCAGCTTCGCTTCAATCCCGTTCTATCCCCGTTCCAGCGCGCCGTTCACGAAGTCGATGACTTCGTCGGCGCGCTGTTCCAATTCCCGGTAGTCGTCGTGGCTGCCGGCGACCACGAGCAGCTTCGAGCGTTCGTCGCGTCTTGCCGCGTGAATCAGGCGGGCGTCTTCGAGCGGTACCGTCGCGTCCTCGGCGCCATGCACCAGGAGGACGGGGCAGGCGATGCGCGCCATCGTGTGCTGCGGAGCGATCTGCGCGAAACGCTGGCCGATCGTCTTCTGCACGTAGCGCAGGACGTACCAGCCGACGGGCCGGAAGGGAATGCGGCGGGCGGCGAGGTAGCGGCGCATGGCGTTTTCCGGATGGGCGAAGGCGGCGATGCTGACCACGGCGGCCACCTCGTTCCGCCGCGCCGCCAGCAGGAGCGCCGCCGCGGCGCCGACCGAATGGCCGAGCAGGGCGATGCGCCGCGGATCGACGCCCGGCCGGACGCGCAGCCAGTCGAAGGCGCTTTCCAGGTCTTCGGCAAAGCGCGGCAGCGAAGCGAAACTGTCGCCGTCGCTCGCGCCGTGGCAGCGCGCATCGATGAACAGCAGCGCGTAGCCGGCGCGCCGGAACGGCGCGGCGAGCGGCAGCATCATCGCCGAGTTGGCGCCCCAGCCGTGCAGGACGATCAGCGCCGGCGCCGCGCGCTCCGCCGCCGCCGGCAGCAGCCAGCCGGCAAGCGCCTTGCCGCGCACGGTCGGAATGCGCACCCGCGCGAAAGGCTGGCCGCGCTGCGCCGGGTCGCACGCATTCGGCACGCGCGGCGCGCGCAGGCCGTGGCGGATCGCCGCGTTGAGCGCCAGCCACAGCGAAGCGCCCGTCGCGGCGGCGCCGAGCAGCCAGGGAGCGGTCGTCAGCGCGCTCACGGCGGCTTGCCTCAGGCGGCGCCGCTGCGGGCGACGCCGCTTCCGGCGGTGAATTCCTCGTAGGCGCGCACGGCCTCGGCGGCATACATCAGGGTCGGGCCGCCGCCCATGTAGGTGCACACTCCCAGAGTTTCCATGATCTGCTCGCGCGTCGCGCCGAGACGGATCAGCGCCTTGACGTGAAAGCCGATGCACGCGTCGCAGCGGCTGGCGACGCCGACCGCAAGGGCGATCAGCTCCTTCTCCAGGGCGCCGATGGCGCCCGGGGCGAGGGCGGCCTTGGCCATCGCGTTGAAGCCCTGCATGGTTTCCGGAATCTCGTTGCGCAGGGTGCCGAGGGCTTTCGCGACGTCGTGGGTGATGGTGCCGAAGGACTTGCTCACGGGCTTCTCCGTAATATTATAAAATTCTAATATATCATGCGCCGCGCTTCTGCGGCACAATCGGAACTCCCGGGCGGGCGCGCCGCTCCTATCTGCACGCCTGTGCGCACTTTCTTGCGGGCGCGTCCGCTGTCCGTGTTTTCGCTGCGCCATCCTTCCCCATCGAGAAAGCCGACCGGCATGCAATCCATCCTCTCCTTCGTCAAGCGCTGCTGCGCCCTGTCGGTGCTGGCGCTGCTCGGCGCCTGCGCGTCGTACAGCGGCGGCGGCCTGCAGGCGGGCGTTGCGACGCAGGACGACGTCGTCGCCGTCATGGGCGCGCCGGCGCTGGCCTGGAGCGATGCCGACGGCAGCCGGCAGCTCGCGTATCCGCGCGGGCCGATGGGTTATCACACCTTCATGGTATTTCTGGGGCCGGACGGCCACCTGCAGCGGATCGAGAACGTCCTCGATCCCGCGCATTTCGCGCGTATCGAGCCGGGGCGCAGCGACCGGGCGGCGGTGCTGCGTCTGCTCGGACCGCCGGCGCCCGAATGGACGGCATATTTCAAGGCGCGCGACGAACTGGTCTGGGAATGGCGCTTCTGCGACGACTGGGGCGAAAGCTCGCGCTTCGACGTGCTGTTCGACGCGACGACCGGCATTGTGCGCAGTTCATACCAGCGGCCGGAGAGCAGCTTCCAGCGCTGGCGCACGGCCTGCGCGCGCTAGCACCGGAGCGGCGGCGGATCCGTCGGTGCCGCAACGGGCGCCGCGAATCCG
This sequence comes from Candidatus Accumulibacter sp. 66-26, assembly GCA_001897745.1. Classification (GTDB taxonomy): domain Bacteria; phylum Pseudomonadota; class Gammaproteobacteria; order Burkholderiales; family Rhodocyclaceae; genus 66-26. The sequence continues at coordinate 67,379 of MKUH01000025.1, read as the reverse complement.
CCGCGAAAGGAATCCGCCGTGTCTGCGTATTAAACCTGGAAGCGCCCGATGGCGCCGCGCAGTTCGCTCGACAGGCCTTCGAGGCGCGCCGCCTCGTCGGCGGCCTGGGCCACGGCCGCATCGTTCTGCGCGGCCATGTCGGCGATCTGCGCGACGAAGCCGTTGATCCGCCGGATCGCCTCGGTCTGCGCCTGCACCGCGCCGCTGATCAGGTCCACGCCGCCCGAGGTCCGGGCCGCCGAGCCGCTGGCCGCCGCCAGCTGCTCGGCTACCTTCTGCAGATAGCCTTCGCTGGCGCCGAGCGCTTCGTGGCCGCAGGCGATGGCGTCGGTGACGCTGCCCGAGCGCCCGCTCAGCGCCTGCGTCAGGCGGTCGATCTCGTTGGCCGAGAGGGCCGACTTCTCGGCCAGCTTGCGCACTTCGTCGGCGACCACCGCGAAGCCGCGGCCCTGCTCGCCGGCGCGCGCCGCTTCGATCGCCGCGTTGAGCGCCAGCAGGTTGGTCTGTTCGGCGATGTCGCGCACCTGGCCGGTCATGCTGGTGATGGCCATCGTCGTGGCGACGAACTCGTTGACCGTCGTGCCGATCTGTTCCACCGCCGTGCCGACGACCTTGATCTCGTCGAGCATGCGCGTCAGGCCGGCGTTGCCGTCGTCGGTCTGGCGGTGGCTTTCGCGCGCCATCACGTCGACTTCGCCGGCGTTGGCCGAGACCTGTTCGACGCTGTGCGCCATTTCCTCGGCGGCGTCGGCCGTGTTGCGCGTCAGTTCGCTCTGTTGCGCCGAGCGCTGGGCGACCGTGTGCGTCGTCTCGGACAGCGTGTGCGCGGTGTTCAGTACCGAGTCCGAACTCTGGCGCAGCGTGCCGATCACTTCGCGGATCGAGCCGGCCATGCGGTTGAAGCTGTCGGCGATGTCGGCGAATTCGTCGCGCGTGCCGACGTCGATGACGTGGCGCAGATCGCCGTCGGCCAGCCGGCGCCCGCCCTCCATCAGGCAGGCGGTGCCGGCCTGCAGCGAGAGGTAGGAGCCCATCGAGAGGTAGCCGGCGACGAGCAGGCCGAGGCCGACCACCGCGAGGTTCAGGAGGCGCTGCTGCTGCATGTGCTCGGCGCGGCTTTCGAGGCGCTCGCCGAGCGCAGCGATGACGCGGCGCTCGAGTTCGGCGAGTGCGCTGCGCGGCGCGTCGGTGCGCTGCAGCGCTTCGTCGACCGGGATGTCGATGCTGCCGGCGCTGACGAGGCGCCCCTCGATCACGCGGCGCGCTTCGCCGATGCCCTTCTCGACGAGGGCGATGCCTTCTTCGAGCGCGGCCTTGTGCTGCGGTGCGCTGGCGCCGACCTTGTCGAGGTTTTCGCGGATGCGCGCGAGCTGGGCGATGGCGTCGGCGGTCAGGCGTTCGAAGCGGCCGATGTCGCTCGCGTCGATCATCTGGATCGACGCGATGCTGGCGACGCGCAGGCGGATCTGGGTGATCGTGTCGGCGAGTTGCGGCAGGCGGTTGACCAGCGTGTCGTTGAGATAGAAGGCGTCGACCTCGGGATCGAGGGTCAGCGTCGAATGGTCGGCCGTCAGGCGGATCTGCGCCGCTAGTTTGGCCGAGAGGCGCTCGTGCAGTTCGCGGATCTCCGGCGTCGAGGAGGCCGGCAGCACCTGCTTGAGCAGCTTCCATTCCTCGCCGATCTTGCTCCAGCCTTCGCCGAGCGGGCCCTCGGGCACCTTGCCGCCGGCGGCGAACAGGGCGTCGAGCTCCTTGCCGGCCGCATCGAGCAGGGGCTTGGCGTCGTCGTGGCTGAGCGAGACGAGGCTGCTGGCGAGCAGATGGCGGTCCAGCGTCTGGGCGATCTGGCGCAGCGGCGCGATCATCTGCAGGCCGGCCTGCTCGTTGTGCGTGGCGGCCAGCTTGTCGCCGACCTGCATGAGGAACTGGATGAGCAGTCCGCCGACCAGAACGCCGCCGGCGGCGCCGATCAGAACGAAGCGCAGCGCAAAGCGCATCCGGTTCATCAAGGCGAGGGCGGGCCAGAAAATAAAGCGCATGTCGTCTCCTGAGTGTCGTTTTTGTAGGTCTTTTATACCATACGGACCCGCATGGCGGCGGCATAGGTGCGGTTGGCGTGAAACGACCGATTGGTGCGGTTTTCCGCTGTTTATGCCGAGAGGGTTTTGAGGCTCAGAATGCGGCGAGGCGGGTGTTGGCGAGCGCGAGGCGGCCGGCCAGGACTTCGAGGAAAGCCTGGTAGAAATGCATGCGGCAGGCTTCCGACGCCTGCCCCAGCGCTTCGCCGCGGACGGTGACGATCTTCGCTTCGGTCAGCGCGACGACGTCGGCGCCGCGCGTCGGCGCGGCGCTGCTGATTACGGCCATCTCGCCGAAGCATTCGCCGGCGGTCAGCAGATTGAGGATGCGGCCGCCCTTGGCGACCTTGAGTTCGCCTTCGGCCAGGAAACAGAAGAAGTCGCCGCGCTCGCCCTCGTGCATGATCGTGGCGCCGGGCGCGGCGCGGCTCCAGTGCGAAAAGCGCAGGACCTCCCAGATCTCGACGTCGGAAAAGGCGGCGAAGAAGGGCAGGGCGCGCAGCGTGTCGAATTTCTCCGACTCGGCGAAATCGAGCGCCGGCAGGCGCAGGTGGCGGTCGCGGAAGACCTGGGCGAGATCGCGCGCGAAGGCGTCCCAGGTCGGGTAGCGCGCCTCGGCGTCCTTGTTCATGGCGCGCGCGACGATGGCGTCGAGCTCGGGCGGTATCCCGGCGCGCAGCGCCGAGGGCGGCGGCGGTTCGGCGTTGATGATCTGGTAGATCATGTTGTAGTTGTTGCTCGCCTGGAACGGCAGCTGCCCGGTGAGCAGCTGGTACATGACGACGCCGAGCGAGTAGATGTCGGTGCGCTGGTCGAGCGGCTGTTCGCGCACCTGCTGCGGCGACATGTAGGCCGGCGAGCCGATGCCGGCGGTCTGCGAGCGCTCGACGCCGCCGGTGATCGCCGCGCCGAAGTCGGAAATCTTGACATCGTCCGGGCCGTGCCCGCCGCTGCCGGCCGCGCGCTGCCCGGCGGCGTACAGGATGTTGGCCGGCTTGATGTCGCGGTGCGTGATGCCGAGGTGGAAGGCGAAGTCGAGCGCGCGCGAGCACTTGAAGGCGATTTCGGCGACGCGTTCGACGGCGAGCAGGCGATGCGGCGCGCAGAAGTCTTCGAGCGTGCCGCCGGCGACGTACTCCATGACGATGTAGGAGAGATTCTCGGCAACCGCCGCATCGTAGATCTGCACGATGTGCGGATGCGTCAGCTTGCCGACCAGCGACGCTTCGTTGAGGAAGAACTTCGCGTAGAGGCGGCCGCGCTCGGGGTCCTTCAGCGCGTCCGGCGACGCCAGCTTGATCGCCACCTCGCGCCGGGCGAAGGGGTCGCGGCCGAGATAGACGTCGGCCGTGGCGCCCTTGCCGAGCGGGCGGAGAATTTCGTACTTGCCGATCGTTCGCATATCGGCAAGCGGCGCTTACAGGCGGCTGCGCGCCCGGACGACGGCGGCCCGCACCTGCTCGGGCGCCGTGCCGCCGATGTGCTTGCGCTGCGCCAGCGAGCCCTCGACGGTGAGCACGGCGAAAACGTCCTCGCCGACCAGCGGCGAGAATTTCTGCAGCTCGGCGAAGGGCAGCTGCGGCAGGTCGACGCCGAGTTCCTCGGCGCGCCGCACGGCAAGGCCGACGGCTTCGTGCGCGTCGCGGAAGGGCAGGCCCTTCTTGGTCAGGTAGTCGGCGAGGTCGGTCGCCGTGGCGAAGCCCTGGCGCAGCGCGTCGCGCATGTTCTCGGGGCGGGCGCTGATGCCGGGGATCATGTCGGCGAAGATGCGCAGCGTGTCGGTCACCGTGTCGACGGCGTCGAACAGCGGCTCCTTGTCTTCCTGGTTGTCCTTGTTGTAGGCCAGCGGCTGGCCCTTCATCAGGGTGAGCAGGGCGGTCAGGTGGCCGTATACGCGGCCGGTCTTGCCGCGCGCCAGTTCGGGCACGTCCGGGTTCTTCTTCTGCGGCATGATCGAGCTGCCGGTGCAGAAGCGGTCGGCGATCTTCACGAAGCCGAAGCGCGGGTTCATCCACAGCACCAGCTCTTCGGAGAGGCGCGAGAAGTGCATCATGAGCAGCGCGCAGGCGGCGCAGAATTCGATCGCGAAGTCGCGGTCGGAAACGGCGTCGAGCGAGTTCTCGCAGACGCCGTCGAAGCCGAGCTGGGCAGCGACGAATTCGCGGTCGATCGGGTAGGTCGTGCCGGCCAGCGCGGCGGCGCCGAGCGGCAGACGGTTGGTGCGGCGGCGCACGTCGGCGAAGCGCTCGGCGTCGCGCCGCGTCATCTCGAAGTAGGCCAGCAGATGGTGGCCGAAGGTCACCGGTTGCGCGACCTGCAGGTGCGTGAAGCCGGGCAGCGGGGTGGCCGCTTCCTTCTCGGCGAGGTCGAGCAGGTTGGACTGGAATTGCTTGAGCAGGACGAGGATGTCGTCGATCGCGTCGCGCAGGTAGAGGCGGATGTCGGTCGCCACCTGGTCGTTGCGCGAGCGGCCGGTGTGCAGGCGCTTGCCGGCGTCGCCGACGAGCGTCGTCAGGCGCTTCTCGATGTTGAGGTGCACGTCCTCGAGGTCGAGCGACCATTCGAAGCGGCCCGATTCGATCTCCTCGCGCACCTGCGCCATGCCGCGCTCGATGTCGGCCAGATCCTGCGCCGAGATGATGCCCTGCCTGGCGAGCATCGCGGCGTGCGCGAGCGAGCCGCGGATGTCCTGGCGCCACATGCGCTTGTCGAAATCGACCGAGGCCGTATAGCGTTTGACGAGGTCGGACATCGGCTCGGAGAAGCGGCCGGCCCACGTGTATTGGGAGGAGTTTTCCTGGGTCATGATGGAGGCAAGTATGTGGGCTAGAATGGCTCGCGAAACCTTGATTGGTGCCATTTCCGGTAAATGCCAAGTATAAAGCAAAACCCCGCGCCCCTGCCCCTGCCGGACTTCCGCAACCTCGGCGTCATGCTGCGCGTCCTGCTCGGCGTCAACCTCTGCGCGCTCGGCGCCGCGCTCGTGCAGAGCGCCGGGATCGGCGACTGGCTGGCGCGTTACGTCGACATGGCGGCCTGGGTGCAGCCGCTGCTCCTGCTCAACCTGGCGCTGCTCGCGCTGCTGTCCATCCCGCTGCGCCGCCTGCCGTGGCCGGCCGGACAGGTCGTGGTGCTCCTGCTGGCGGCCGGCTCGGCCGTTCTCCTGCTCGATTTCTGGCGTTTCATGGGCTTCGACGAAGGTGGCTGGCAGCGCCTGCTGCGCGCCGCGCTGCTCGCGGCGCTGGTCGCCGGCGCGCTGCTCCTCTATTTCGCGCTGCGCGCGCGCGCTTTTTCGCCGGCGCTCAGCGAAGCCCGGCTGCAGGCGCTCACCGCGCGTATCCGGCCGCACTTCCTGTTCAACAGCCTGAACGCCGTGCTCTCGTTGATCCGCTCCGAGCCGCGCCGCGCCGAGACCGCGCTCGAGGAGCTGGCCGAACTGTTCCGCGCGCTGATGCGCGACCACCGCGAACTGACGCCGCTTGCCGACGAGATCGCGCTCTGCCGCCAGTACCTCGATCTCGAAAAGCTGCGCCTCGGCGAACGCCTGCACGTCGAATGGGACATCGCCGACGTGCCGGCCGACCTCAAGGTGCCGCCGCTGATGCTGCAGCCGCTGCTCGAGAACGCCGTCTATCACGGCATCGAGCCGTCGGGCGAAAACGGCACCGTGCGCATCCGTTTCGCGCGCCAGGGCGGCGAACTGCACATCGGTCTCGCCAATCCCTGCCGCGCCGGTGCCGAACACCAGAACGGCAACCGCATGGCGCTGGCCAATATCCGCGAACGCCTGGCGCTGCACTACGATCTCGAGGCGCGCCTGGAAACCGGGGAGCTTGCTCTGCCGGACGGCGGGCGCGAGTATCGCGTGCATATCGTCCTCCCCTGCCGCAACCACCAGCCATGAATCCTCTCGCTCCGCCCGCCGCGTCCGCCTCGTCCGACGCTCCGCCGCTGTCCGTGCTGATCGTCGACGACGAGGCGCCGGCGCGCGCGCGTCTGCGCGAGCTGCTTGCCGACGTCGCCCGCGAGGTGCCGAACGCGGTGTGCGGCGAGGCCGGCGATGGCGTCCACGCCCTGCAGGCGCTCGCCGAGCGGCCGGCCGACGTGGTGCTGGTCGACATCCGCATGCCGCGCATGGACGGCATCGAACTGGCGCGCCATCTGGCGCGTCTCGCGCCGCCGCCGGCCCTCGTCTTCGTCACCGCCTACGACGCCTACGCGGTGCAGGCCTTCGAACTCAACGCCGTCGACTATCTGCTCAAGCCGGTGCGCGCGCAGCGCCTCGCGGCGGCGCTGCTCAAGGCGCGTCAGGCCCTGCCGCCGGCGCCGCAGCTGCTGGCCGAACTGCAGCAGGGCGCGCGCAGCCATCTGTCCTGCCACGAGCGCGGACGGCTCCTGCTGATCCCGCTCGCCGACGTGATCTACCTGCGCGCCGACCTCAAGTACGTGGCGGCGCGCACGCGCGAACGCGAATACCTGCTCGACGAATCGCTGGTGCAGCTCGAGCGCGAATTCTGCGAGCGCTTCATCCGCCTGCACCGCAGCGCGCTGGTGGCGCGCGACGCGATCGCCGGCTTCGAGCGCAGCGCGCCCGACGACGCCGAGACGCAGTGGCAGGCGCTGCTGCGCGGCGTGCCGGAAAAACTGCCGGTGAGCCGCCGGCAATGGCCGCTGGTCAAATCCTATGCCCGCCAATTGAGTTCCTGATCATGATCGATGCCTTCGGCCTGCTGTGGCGCGACGAAACGCCCTACATCCTCGGCGCCTCCGTCGTCCTGCTGCTCGCACTGGCCCGCCTGCTCAACGGCGGGCGCAGCACGCTCAAGCACACGCTGCTCTTCTTCGCCATCTGGCTCGCCGCCGACCTGATCGCGGCGCTGTTCGCGGTGCGCGGCGAGCCGCGTCTGGCCAGCGGCTTCCACCAGGCCGCGCTGCTCGGCCTCGGCCTCGTGCTGATCCGCCTTGCGGGCCTCGCGCTCTTCCGCCTGCTGCTGCCGCGCCTGAAGGTAAAGACGCCGCGCATCCTCGAAGACATCGTGGTGATCGGCGCCTACATCGTCTGGGGCATGGTGCGCATGAGCAGCCTCGGCGTCGAACTGTCCGGGCTGGTCGCCACTTCGGCGGTGATCACCGCGGTGCTCGCTTTCGCGATGCAGGACACGCTCGGCAACATCCTCGGCGGCATCACGCTGCAGCTCGACAATTCGCTGGAGATCGGCGACTGGGTCAAGCTCGACGATCTCTCGGGGCGCGTCGTCGAAATCCAGTGGCGCTATACCGCGATCCTCACGCGCAACGGCGAAAAGGTCGTCGTGCCGAACAGCCTGCTGATGAAGGGCAAGTTCACCGTGCTGCTCGACGGCGATCTGGGTGTCGCCGGGTGGCGGCGGTGGGTGTGGTTCAACGTCGATTTCAGCGTCGCGCCGGCGCTGGTGATCGCCGCCGTCGAACGCGCCCTCGGCGAGGCCGAGATCCCCGGCGTCGCCAAGGCGCCGGCGCCGTCCTGCGTGGTGATGGACTTCGCCCCCGGCTCGGTGCGCTACGCCGTGCGCTACTGGCTGCTCGATCCGCAGAACGACGATCCGACCGATTCCCTGGTGCGCGAGCACGTCCTCACCACGCTGCAGCGCGACGGCTGGCGCATGGCGCTGCCCGATCAGGTGGTGCATCTGGTGCAGGAGGACGAGGCGCATCGCGACCGCGTCTGGCAGCGCGACGTGCAGCGCCGGCTGCAGGCGCTGTCCAGCGTCGAGCTGTTTGCCGCGCTGTCAGACACGGAGCGGCGCACGCTGGCCGAACGTCTCGTCTACGCGCCCTTCGCGCGCGGCGGCGTGATGACGCGGCAGGGCGCCGTGGCGCACTGGCTGTACCTGATCACCAGCGGCGAGGCCGAGGTTCTGTGGGAAACGCCGAACGGCGAGCGCCGCCTGCTGACCACCGTGCCGGCCGGCAGCGTGTTCGGCGAGATGGGCCTGATGACCGGCGCCCCGCGCTCGACCACCTTCATTGCGAAGACCGACGTCGAGTGCTACCGCCTGGACAAATCCGGTTTCGAGGACATCATCCGCGCGCGCCCGGAACTCGCCGAGAGCATGTCGCACATCCTCGCCGAGCGCGTGCGCCAGATCGACGAACTGCAGACGCAATACCACCGCGAACAGAGCGAGGCCGAGCACGCGCAGCACAGCGCGGCGATCGGCCAGCGCATCCGCGATTTCTTCGGCCTCAAATAGGCGCCCGCGCGCGCCGCGCTGCGCGCATTTGACGGGAATCAAGGCCGCCCGCGGCGCGCCGCGCTTATAATCGTGCGCTTGATCCGCCGAGGTTTTTCATGAACAGAATCAAACGCTTTTCACTGCTCGCCAGCGCCCTGCTGGCACTGGCCGCCGCCCTCCCGGCGCAGGCGGAGACGCTCGATCTCGAAAAGGCCAAGGATATTTACGGCCCCTGCGCCGCTTGCCACGGCGAATTCGGCGCCGGCGGCAAGAAGGGCGAGTACCCGCGGATCGCCGGGCAGCTGGCGAAGTACATGGAGCAGCAGCTCAAGGCCTTCCAGAAGCAGACGCGCGTGAACCTGCCGATGATTCCCTACACCAAGGAGCGGGAATTGCCGGACGAGGACATGAAGCTCGTTTCCGCCTATCTCGCGCAGATCGAGCTGCCGACCAAGCAGCCTGTCTTCAAGGACAGCGACGACGCGCTGACCCGCCTGCTGGCGATGGAAAAGGTGATGATCGTGCCGCGCGCCGAGGGCGACATCGAGCACGGCGGCACGGTCTATCAGAAGGCCTGCGCCGCCTGCCACGGCAAGACCGGCATGGGGCGCGGCATGTTCCCGCGGCTCGTCGGGCAATACACCAGCTACCTGAAGAAGCAGGTCGACGCCTATCTCAAGGCCGACCGTCCGCACGACGAGGAAACGGCCAAGGAAGGCGTGCTGTACACGCTGCAGGCCAAGGATATCCAGGACGTGCTGGCCTACCTCACCTCGATCCAGGAAGCCGAACAGTAACCGGATCGCGGCGGACGGCAGAGGCCGGAACCGGCGCGCTCAGCGCCGCTCCCATACCTGCCAGCGCTCGCGCCCGGCGAACACCGGCAGCGAACCGTCGACCGGCGCGTCCTCGCGGCGGATGAAGTTCGGCACGAGCAAGGCTTCGAGCTGTTCCGGCAGGATGCCGAAGGGCGGCCCCTTCGGGTCGTCGCAAAGGAAGAAGAAGCCGGTGAGCAGCCCGCCGGGGCGCAGCAGCTGCGCCATGCGCGGCGCGTAGTCCGGCCACAGCGCGCGCGGCAGCGCGCACAGGAAGGCGCGTTCGTAGATCACGTCGAACGCGGCGTCGGGCGTGAAGGCGAAGAAGTCGGCGTGCAGCAGCGTGCCGCGCCAGTCCGCGCCGAGTGTCGCGCGCGCGGCGTCGAGCGCCGCCGCCGAGAAATCGAGCGCGGTCACGTCCCAGCCGCGCTGCGCGAGAAAGGCCGCGTCCCAGGCGCTGCCGCAACCCGGAATCAGCACGCGCGGCGTCGCGCCTCCGGCGCTTTCCTCGTGGCGGGGCGCGAAGGCGCGCAGGGCGGCGGGCGCTGCGCCGGTTTCCCAGGGCGTCGTGCGTTCGCGGAAGCGCAGGTCCCAGAAATCGGGCAGCTCCGGGCGCTGGTGGGCGGGCTTGGCGGCGCGCATCGGCGTTCAGCCGCGCCGCGCCGCGGAGGGACGCTTGCCCGGGCATGCTAGAATCACCCCGCGCGCCAGGCCGCCGGAAAAGCCCGCCGTCCGTGCCGCAGCAAGCTTTTCGACGAACCTAAAGAGAATCTGCCTTGAACTCTTCAAACTCCGCTCCTTCCCGTATCGTCATCGCCTCGCGTGAATCGCGCCTCGCCATGTGGCAGGCGGTGCATGTGCAAGGCCGTCTGGCAGAATTATATCCACAGAGCCAGGTCGAGATTCTCGGCATGACGACCAAGGGCGACCAGATCCTCGACCGTCCGCTGGCCGAGATCGGCGGCAAGGGACTGTTCATCAAGGAACTCGAAGTCGCGATGCAGGAAGGCCGCGCCGACCTCGCCGTGCATTCGATGAAGGACGTGCCGATGGTGATGCCGGACGGCTTCATCCTGGCCGCCATCTCGGCGCGCGAGAATCCGCGCGACGCCTTCGTTTCCAACAAGTACGAGGGCCTCGACGCGCTGCCGGCCGGCGCCGTCGTCGGCACCTCCAGCCTGCGCCGCGAATCGATCCTGCGCGCGAAGTATCCGCAACTCGTGATCAAGAGCCTGCGCGGCAATCTCGACACGCGCCTGAAGAAGCTCGACGCCGGCGAATACGACGCGATCATCCTCGCCGCCGCCGGCCTCATCCGCCTCGGCCTGAAGGACCGCATCAAGTCGGTGCTGACGCCCGAGCAGTCGCTGCCGGCCCCCGGGCAGGGCGCGCTGGGCATCGAAGTGCCGGCCGGAAGGCCGGACGCCGAGGCGCTGGTGGCGGCGCTCAACGATCCGGAAACGGCGCACTGCGTGCGCGCCGAGCGCGCCTTCTCGCGCGCCCTCGGCGGCAGCTGCCAGGTGCCGCTCGGCGGCTACGCCGTGCTCGAGAACGGCGATCTCTGGCTGCGCGGCTTCGTCGCCACGCCGGACGGGAAAGAGATGGTGAGCGCCGAATTGCGCGGTGCGCCCGAGGACGATGAGAAGATCGGCCTGATCCTCGCCCAGATGCTGCGCGATCAGGGCGCAGACGCGATTCTGGAAAAGCTCGCGGCCTGCCAGTGAGCGGTACGTTGCAGGGCAGGACGGTCGTCGTCACCCGCCCGCGCGCGCAGGCCGACGCGCTGGCCGGGATGATCGCCGAACGGGGTGGGCGCCCGGTCGTCTTTCCCGTGCTCGACATCGCCCCGACCGACGACCTCGCGCCGCTGCAGGCCTTCGCCGGGCGGCTGGCCGACTACGCGCTGGCCATCTTCGTCAGCCCCAACGCCGTCGATTTCAGCCTGCCGCTGCTGCTCGCGCAAGGCCGCTGGCCGGCCGGCTTGCAGCCCGCCGCGGTCGGCCCGAGCAGCGTCGCGGCGCTGGCTGCGCACGGCGTCGGCAACGGCATCGCGCCGCGCGAGCGCTTCGATTCGGAGGCGCTGCTCGAACTGCCCGAACTGCAGGCGGCGCGCGTCGCCGGCCGCAAGGTCGCGATCCTGCGCGGCAACGGCGGCCGCGAGCTGCTCGCCGAGACGCTGCGCATGCGCGGCGCGACGGTCGACTGCATCACCTGCTACCACCGCTCGCCGCCGGCCGGCGGCGCTGCGCCGCTGGACGCCCTGTGGGCGGCCGGACAACTCGACGCGCTGGCCATCTCGTCGAGCGAGGGGCTGCGCAATCTCGTCGACCTGCTCGACGCCGAGGGCTGCGCGCGGCTCGCCGAGACCCCCGTTTTCGTCCCGCACCAGCGCATCGGGGAGATCGCCGTCGCGCTCGGCCTGCGGCGCGTGATCCTGACCGGGCCGGCCGACGCCGGTATCATCGACGGTCTATGCGCATATAATTGGCAGCAATCATGACCGATAACAGTACGCCCCCCCTTCCCCCGTCCGAAAATCCGGAGCCGGCGGCCGCGCAGCCTGCGGCGGCCGCGCCGCTTCCTCCCGCCGCGTCCGCGTCCGCCTCCGCCGCGCCGTCGGCCTGGCGCAATCCGTGGGCGATCGTCGCCGTCGTCGCCCTCGGGCTGGCCGGCTGGCAATGGATCGAGACCCGTCTGAAGCTCGCCGACACGCAGCAGGAACTGGCGCGCCGTCTGTCCGAGAGCGAGACCGCCGGCAAGGAAAGCCGTGCGCTGGCCAATCAGGCGCAGGAGCAGGTCGCCGCGCTGCAGGGCAAGTTCGGCGCCCTCGAGGCCAAGGTCGCCGAATCGCAGAGCCAGCAGGCGACGCTGGAAACCCTCTATCAGGATCTGGCGCGCAACCGCGACGAATGGGCGCTGGCCGAGATCGAACAGAGCGTGACGCTGGCCGCCCAGCAGCTGCAGCTGGCCGGCAACATCGGCGGCGCGGTGCTCGCCCTGCAGGCCGCCGACGCCCGTCTGGCGGGCAGCAGCCGGCCGCAGTTCATCGGGCTGCGCAAGGTGCTCAACCGCGACCTCGACCGCTTGCGCGCGCTGCCGCAGGTCGACCTGCCGGGCATGAACGTCCGCCTGGAGAACGTGATCGCCGCCGTCGACACGCTGCCGCTCGCCGTCGACGTCCGTCCGCGCGACGAAGGCAAGGCGAAGGAAGCGCCGCCGCCGGCGCCGGCCTCGGCCGCCAGCTTCGATTTCTGGCAGCGCCTGGGGCTCGATTTCTGGCATGAGGTGCGCAGCCTCGTGCGCATCCAGCGCTTCGACCGCGACGAGCCGGTGCTGCTGGCGCCGGGGCAGGCCTTCTTCCTGCGCGAGAACCTCAAGCTGCGCCTGCTCAACGCCCGCCTGGCGCTGCTCTCGCGCGACCAGGGCACCTTCCGCAACGAACTGAAGTACGCGCAGGCCTGGATCGAACGCTACTTCGACGCGCGCGACAAGGCGGCGCAGACGGCGCTCGGCGCGCTCAAGCAGCTGTCGGCGAGCGAGATCAGCATCGATCTGCCGACGCTCAACGACAGCCTCGCGGCGATCAAGACCTTCAAGCTCGGCAAGGAACAACGCAAATGAGAGGGCTGCTCTGGCTGCTCGCGCTGTTCGCCGCGGCGGTCGGCATTTCGCTCGCCGCCCGCTTCAACGACGGTTACGTCCTGCTGGTATTTCCGCCCTATCGCGCGGAAATCTCTCTGAACTTGGCGATCGCGCTCATCGTCGGCGCGTTCGCCGTGCTCTACGCGCTGCTGCGCACCGTCGCGCTGACGCTTTCGCTGCCCGCCCGCGTGCGCGCCTATCGCGAACGCCGGCAGCGCGACAAGGCCGCCGGCACCTTCCACGACGCCGTCCGCCTGCTTTTCGAGGGCCGCTTCGGGCAGTCCCTGAAGAAGGCCGGCGAGGCGCACGCCGCCGGCCAGTCGCCGGGTCTGGCCGCGCTCGTCGCCGCGCGCGCCGCGCAACGCCTGCGCGAACCGCACAAGCAGGAAGGCTGGCTCGAACGCGCCAGCCGCGACGATCCGCAGATGCAGGCGGCGCGCCTGATGCTCGAAGCCGAGATGCTGATCGAGGAGCGCCGCTTCGACGATGCCGCCGCCGCGCTGCAGCGTCTGCAGCAGTTGTCCGGGCGCCACATCGCGGCCCTGCGTCTCGAACTGCGCGCCCAGCAGGGCTGCGGCAACTGGGACGAGGTCCTGCGCATCGCGCGCCTGCTCGAAAAGCGCGAAGGCCTGGTGCCCGAGCTGGCGGCCGAGATCAAGCTCAAGGCGCACCGGGAAAACATCCAGCGCCGGCGCGCCGACCGCGCCCTCCTGCTCGCCTATCTGCGCCAGATTCCGGCGCGCGAAAACAGCCCGCGCCTGACGCGCGGGGCGGCCGAGGCGCTGCTCGCGCTCGGCGCCGACAGCGAGGCGCAGCAACTCATCGAAACGCAGCTCGACAGCACCTGGGATTCGGCGCTGGCCGGCCTCTACGGGCGCTGTCGCGGCGGCGACCTGACCGCCCGCATCGCGCGCGCCGACAAGTGGCTGGCGCAGCATCCGGGCGATGCGCCGCTGCTGCTCGCGCTGGGCCGCCTGTGTCTGGCGCAGCGCCTGTGGGGCAAGGCGCAAAGCTATCTCGAAGCCTCGCTGTCGCTGGCCGACCGGCGCGAGGTGCGCCTCGAACTGGCGCGCCTGTTCGAGCAGACCGGGCGCACCGACGAGGCGATGCCGCATTACCGGGCGGCGGCCGGCAATATCGTTTGATCGTTTGAAGCCGGCCGGCCATGCGGGCCGACCGTGCGCGCCGGATGGGCGCGGCCAGAAAAACAAAGGGAGAGGTTGGCGATGCTGAATATCGATCTGCGCAAGATCTATCTGTTCCAACCGGTCGAGCCGGCGCCCGATCCGGCCAACCTGCCGGTGGGCGGCGACATCTATTACGAGTGCCTCGATTGCACGGCGGTGCTCAACTCGGTGCCGCACATCAAGTGCGCCTGCCGCTGCACGAATCTGGCCGGCGGCGGCGGCGCGATGCAGATCGCCAAGCCCGACCGCGTGCGCGTGGTGCGCGGCAAGCTCAAATAGGATCGCGCGCAGCTACACCCAGTCGCGCGGTTCGAGCATGGCGTACAGCTCGGCTTCCGGCGAGCCGGCTTCTGGCTGCCAGTCGTAGCGCCATTTGACGACGGGCGGCAGCGACATCAGGATCGATTCGGTGCGGCCGCCCGACTGCAGGCCGAACAGCGTGCCGCGATCCCAGACCAGGTTGAATTCGACGTAGCGTCCGCGCCGGTAGGCCTGGAAGTCGCGTTCGCGCTCGCCGTAGGGCGTGTGCTGGCGCTTCTCCAGAAGCGGTAGGTAGGCGCCGGCGAAGGCGTCGCCGACGGCGCGCGTCAGCGCGAAGCAGTGCTCGAAGCTGCCTTCATTGAGGTCGTCGAAGAAGATGCCGCCGACGCCGCGCGGTTCGTTGCGGTGCTTCAGGAAGAAATACTCGTCGCACCACTTCTTGTAGCGCGCGTGCGTGTCGGCGCCGTAGGGCGCGAGCGCCGTCTTGCAGGCGGCGTGGAAGTGGCGGATGTCCTCGGCGAAGGGATAGTAGGGCGTCAGGTCCATGCCGCCGCCGAACCACCACACGTCGTCTTCGCCCGGCTTGCTGGCGACCAGCGCGCGCACGTTCATGTGCGCGGTCGGACAGTAGGGATTTTCCGGGTGCAGGACCAGCGAGACGCCCATCGCCTCGAAGCTGCGCCCGGACAGCTCGGGGCGCTTGGCGGTGGCCGAGGCCGGCAGCGCGCCGCCGCTGACGTGCGAGAAGGCGACGCCGCCGCGTTCGAAGACGCGGCCGCCCTCGACGATGCAGGTGACGCCGCTGCCGCCGAGCGGTTGGCCGGGCGGCTTCTGCCAGGGATCGGCGGTGAAGCGCTTGCCGGTCGGGCCTTCGAGCGCTTCGGCCGCGTCCACGATGCGGCGCTGCAGGCCGCTGAAGTAGTCCTTGAGTGCTTGCGTGTTCATCGTCTCGTCGTTTCTTCGCCGCCGTCGAAAGCGGGAGAGGGCCGGCCGGGAGGCGCGCTCCCGGCCGGCGGTCGGCGTAGGGCAGCTTGCGCGCTCAGCGGGAGAGCGCGCGGTAGCCGATGTCCTTGCGGTACTGCATGCCGTCGAAGTGGATGCCGAGCAGCGCCTCGTAGGCGCGCTTCTGCGCCTGCTTGACGTTCTCGCCGAGCGCCGTGACGCAGAGCACGCGGCCGCCGGCGGTGACGACCTGGCCGTCCCGTTCGCCGGTGCCGGCGTGGAAGACGTGCGCGTCTTCGCCGAAGCTGTTGCCGGCCGGCAGACCGGTGATCGCGTCGCCCTTGCGCGGCGTGTCCGGGTAGTTGGCGGCGGCGAGCACGACGCCGAGCGCAACGCGGCGGTCCCATTCGGCCTCGATCTGGTCGAGCTTGCCGGCGACCGCGTGTTCGAGCAGCGTCAGCAGGTCGGACTTGAGGCGCATCAGGATCGGCTGCGTTTCCGGGTCGCCCATGCGGCAGTTGAACTCGAGCGTCTTGACCGAACCGTCCTTGCCGATCATCAGCCCGGCGTACAGGAAGCCGGTGTAGGGAATGCCGTCGGCGGCCATGCCGCGCACGGTCGGCAGGATGATTTCGCGCATCGCCTTGGCGTGCACTTCCGGCGTCACCACCGGCGCCGGCGAGTAGGCGCCCATGCCGCCGGTGTTCGGCCCGGTGTCGCCGTCGCCGATGCGCTTGTGGTCCTGGCTGGAGGCGAGCGCCAGCACGTTCTTGCCGTCGACCATGACGATGAAGCTGGCTTCCTCGCCGTCGAGGAAGTCCTCGATGACGACGCGCGCGCCCGCGTCCCCCAATTTGTTGCCGGAGAGCATGTCGTCGATCGCGGCGTGCGCTTCTTCAAGGCTCGTGGCGACGACGACGCCCTTGCCGGCGGCGAGGCCGTCGGCCTTGACGACGATCGGTGCACCCTTGGCGTCGACGTAGGCATGCGCCGCGGCGATGTCGGAGAAGGTCTCGAAGCCGGCGGTCGGGATCGCGTGGCGGGCCATGAAGCGCTTGGCGAAGTCCTTCGAGCTTTCGAGCTGCGCGGCTTCCTTGCTCGGGCCGAAGATCTTCAGGCCGCGCGCGCGGAAGACGTTGACCACGCCGGCCGCGAGCGGTGCTTCGGGGCCGACCACGGTGAGATGGATTTTTTCGCGTTCGGCGAAGTCGGCGAGCGCCACCGGATCGGTGATGTCGACGTTTTCCAGTTCGTGCTCGCGCGCCGTGCCGGCGTTGCCCGGCGCGACATAGACCTTCTGCAGGCCGGGAGTCTTGGCCAGGCGCCAGGCCAATGCATGTTCGCGGCCGCCGCCGCCGATGACGAGAAGTTTCATGTCAGGTGAACCTCAAAGGATGACGACGGAGCGCGCGCCTAGAAGCGCACCTTGCTCCAGATGAAGAGGATGTTGCCGTTGCCCTTGCCGCCGGGAACGTAGGTGGCGTCGAGCGAAAAGCGCTCGTATTCAAGCGAGGCGATCGGCAGGATGCCGGGGATCGGCGTGTAGTGCGCGATGTCCGAGCGCGTCGTGAGAAAGGCCGTGTAGCCCAGGCCGGCCTTGAGCGCGCCGCTCACCGGCCAGTAGGTCTTGTAGCCGTAGCCGAACATGTACTCGGGCTTGAAGTGCGAATCCTGGAAGCCCATCACGTAGAGGCCGTGCCAGTCGCCGTTCGCGTCGTAGCGGCCGCGCCCGAGGCCGAGGCCGAGCGGCGTCTCGTTGTAGCCGTCGATCTGTTCCCGCGTGTACGCCCAGCGCATGTGGCGGGTGTGCAGCGGGACGTAGAGCTCGGTTTGTCCGTCCCGCCAGGTGCTTTCGACGCGTTGCTGGACGCGGTTGAAAAAGCCGGGCGCCGGCGCTTCAGGCGCGTCGGCGCGGGCGCTGCCGAGCGGCAGCGCGAGGCTGCCGGCAAGGAGCAGCCGGCCGGTCGTCGAAAGGATGCGCATGCCCTGGCTCAATGCCGGAAGTGGCGGGCGCCGGTGACGACCATGGCCAGGCCGTGCTCGTCGGCGGCGGCGATCACTTCCTCGTCGCGCATCGAGCCGCCCGGCTGGATGACGGCCTGGGCGCCGGCGGCGGCGAGCACGTCGACGCCGTCGCGGAAGGGGAAGAAGGCGTCCGAGGCGACGCAGGCGCCGGCCAGCGCGAGGCCGGCGTTCTGCGCCTTGATGACGGCGATGCGCGTCGAATCGACGCGGCTCATCTGGCCGGCGCCGACGCCGAGCGTCATGCCGCCGCCGCAGAAGACGATGGCGTTGGACTTGACGAACTTGGCGACGCGGTAGGCGAAGAGCAGGTCTTCGAGCTGGCGGTCGGTCGGCGCCTTCTTGGTGACGACCTTGAGGTCGGACGGCTGCACGTTGAACATGTCCGGCGTCTGCACCAGCAGGCCGCCGCCGACGCGCTTCAGTTCGAAGGCGTGGTAGGCGTTGTCGAGCGGCACTTCGAGCACGCGCAGATTGGCCTTGGCGGCGAGCAGCGCCTTGGCGGCCAGCGTGAAGGCCGGCGCGATCAGCACTTCGACGAAGTGCTTGCGCTCGTTCATGGCGTTGACCACGTCGACGTCGACCGTGCCGTTGAAGGCGATGATGCCGCCGAAGGCCGAGGTCGAATCGGTCTTGAAGGCCTTTTCGTAGGCTTCGAGCAGCTGCCCGCCGATCGCCACGCCGCAGGGGTTGGCGTGCTTGATGATGACGCAGGCCGGCGTGGCGAAGGTCTTGACGCATTCCCAAGCGGCGTCGGCGTCGGCGATGTTGTTGTAGGACAGTTCCTTGCCCTGCAGCTGCGCGTAGTTTGCGATGGCGCCGGCGGTCGGCGTCGGGTCGCGGTAGAAGGCTGCCTGCTGGTGGGGATTCTCGCCGTAGCGCAGGGTTTCGACGCGGTCGAAGGCGGTCTGCAGCGCGGTCGGGAAGGGCGACAGGCGGGGCGCTTCCTCGGCCGTCGATTCGAGCGCGGTCAGCCAGTTGGCGATCGCCGAGTCGTAGCGCGCGGTGTGCACGAAGGCCTTCTTGGCGAGGCCGAAGCGGGTCGCCAGCGAGAGCGCGCCGTCGTTGGCCTGCATTTCGCCGAGCAGGGCGCTGTAGTCCTCGGGGTCGGTGACGATGGCGACGCCGGCGTAGTTCTTGGCCGACGAGCGGACCATGGCCGGGCCGCCGATGTCAATGTTCTCGATCGCGTCTTCGAGCGTGACGCCCGGCTTGGCGACCGTTTCGCGGAAGGGGTAGAGGTTGACGCAGACGAGGTCGATCGTCGGAATTTCGTGCGCGGCGATCGTCGCCATGTGCTCGGGCAGGTCGCGGCGCGCCAGGATGCCGCCGTGCACCTTCGGATGCAGCGTCTTGACGCGGCCGTCGAGCATTTCCGGGAAGCCGGTGTAATCGCCGATCTCGGTGACGGCGAGGCCCGCATTGCGCAGCAGTTTGGCGGTGCCGCCGGTGGACAGGAGCTTGACGCCCTGGGCGGCGAGGCCTTGGGCGAATTCGAGCGCGCCGCGCTTGTCGGAGAGGCTGATCAGGGCTTGACGGATTTTCATGGTCGGGGAGCTATCGGAAACGGTGAATCGGAGGCGCGGCGCGGTGTTCAGGCGACGAGTTTGTAGTCGACGAGCTTCTTGCGCAGCGTGTTGCGGTTGATGCCGAGGATTTCGGCGGCCAGCGTCTGGTTGCCGCCGGCCTGCTTGAGGACGACTTCGAGCATCGGGCGTTCGACGCTCTTGATCACCATGTTGTAGACGGCGGCGGGCTTCTCGCCGTCCAGATCGTGAAAATAGGTTTCCAGCGCGCCATAGACGCAGGTGGAAATGTCATTGCTACGCTTCATGCTGCGAGTCCCTCCTTGTTTTCGTTACTGTTGTTGTCGTCGCTACTCTCTTGGTAGCTCAGATGTTCGTCTTGTTCGGCGAGGCTGTAGAAGAAGTCGTTGACCGCCCGCCGCTGCTGCGCGATGTCGGGCAGCTGGTTCATCATGTGGCGGAAGCTGGCCGAGCCGACCAGCCCCTTGGTGTACCAGGAGATGTGCTTGCGCGCGACGCGCACGCCGGTTTCGATGCCGTAGAAGTCGTAGAGGTCTTCCAGGTGCGCGAGCAGCACCTCGTGGATTTCGGCGACGCGCGGCGGCAGCAGATGGGTGCCGGTTTTCAGGTAATGCTCGATCTCGCGGAACAGCCAGGGGCGCCCCTGCGCGGCGCGGCCGATCATGACGGCGTCGGCGCCGGTGAGATCGAGCACCTGCCTGGCCTTTTCCGGCGTCGTGATGTCGCCGTTGGCGATGATCGGAATGCCTGCCGCGGCCTTCACGGCGGCGATCGTTTCGTATTCGGCGTGGCCGGTGTAGCCGCAGGCGCGCGTGCGCCCGTGCATGGCCAGCGCGCGGATGCCCGACTGTTCGGCGATGCGCAGGATCTGCAGCGCGTTGCGGTTGGTCTTGTCCCAGCCGGTGCGGATCTTCAGCGTCACCGGCGTGTCGGGCACGGCGCGCACGACGCTCTCGAGGATGCGCCCGACCAGCGGCTCGTCCTTGAGCAGCGCGGAGCCGGCCATCACGTTGCAGATCTTCTTGGCCGGGCAACCCATGTTGATATCGATGATCTGCGCGCCGCGCTCGACGTTGTGGCGGGCGGCGTCGGCCATCATCTGCGGGTCGGCGCCGGCGATCTGCACCGAGATCGGCTCGACCTCGCCGTCGTGGTTGGCGCGCCGCTGCGTCTTGGCGCTGCCGTAGAGCAGCGAGTTCGAGGTGACCATCTCGGAAACGGCGAGTCCGGCCCCCAGCTTCTTGCACAGCTGGCGGAAAGGACGATCGGTCACCCCGGCCATCGGGGCGACGAATAGATTGTTCCTGAGCGTGAAACCGACGAATTCCATGGGCGTGACGGGCGGGGGCAGGGCAGGAGGAAGGGGCGGATTTTACCCGGTTTACTGCCTAAAAAATAGTCAATCGCTTGCCGCCGGTCGGGCGGGCAAGCGATTGTGGTGCGACAGGCGGAACGGCGCGCCGGACGGGCCGGCGGAGGCGCGGCGAATCAGCGCGTGTTGCCGGGCTCCGGCAGCACGATGTTCACTTCCAGCACTTCGTAGTTGTCCTGTTTCTCGAGCGACACCTTGATGTCGTCCGGATTGACCGAGACGTACTTGGAAATGACGGCGATCAGTTCCTTCTGCAGGTCGGGCAGGAAGTCGGGCTTGCTGCCGAGGTCGCTGCGTTCGTGCGCGATGATCAGCTGCAGGCGTTCCTTGGCGATGGTCGCCGTCTTCTGCTTGGTGCCGAAGAGGTAGTTGAGCAGGGACATGCCTATTTCCCTCCGAACAGGCGCTTGAGGATGCCGGGCTTTTCGTAATCGACGAAGCGCAGCGGGTGGTCTTCGCCGAGGAAGCGGCCGACCACGTCGAGGTAGGCCTCGGAGACGTCGCTGCCCTTCAGGTGGATGGCCGGCGAGCCCTGGTTGGAGGACTGCAGGACCATTTCCGATTCGGGAATGACGCCGATGATCGGCACGCGCAGGATTTCCTGCACGTCCTTGTACGACAGCATCTCGCCGTCGTCGACGCGCTTCGGCGAGTAGCGCGTGATCAGCAGGTGTTCCTTGACCGGTTCGCCGCCGGACTGGGCGCGCCGCGACTTGGCCTGCAGGATGCCGAGGATGCGGTCCGAGTCGCGCACCGAGGAGACTTCCGGGTTGGAGACGACGATCGCCTCGTCGGCGAAGGTAAGCGCCATCACGGCGCCGCGCTCGATGCCGGCCGGCGAGTCGCAGACGATGTAGTCGAAGCCCATGTGTTCGAGCTCCTTCAGCACCTTCTCGACGCCTTCCTCGGTCAGCGCGTCCTTGTCGCGCGTCTGCGAGGCGGGCAGCACGAACAGGTTGTCGCAGTGCTTGTCCTTGATCAGCGCCTGGTTGAGCGAGGCTTCGCCGTTGAGCACGTTGACCAGGTCATAGACGACGCGGCGCTCGCAACCCATGATCAGGTCGAGGTTGCGCAGGCCGACGTCGAAGTCGATGACAGCGGTCTTGAAGCCGCGCAGGGCGAGGCCCGAGGAGAAACTGGCGCTGGTCGTGGTCTTGCCCACGCCGCCTTTGCCGGAGGTAACGACGATGATGCGGGTCACGGATGCTTCTCCGTTCAAAAAAAAGGGATTTTACCTGTGGATGGGGTTTTGTGTTGCCTTGCAGCAATCTTGTTCTAGTCGATGGTCATGACGTCGATGGCGAGCGTGCTGCCGCCGGCCTCGCCCTTCTCGTCGAGCTGTACCTGCACCGGCTTGCCGGCCAGTGCGGCGGGCACGCCGCCTTCGAAGGTGCGGTAGACGCCGCCGACTGAAACCAGCTCGGCGGCGAAGTGCGTCGTGAAGATGCGCGCGTCGTGCTGGCCGCGCGCGCCGGCCAGGGCGCGGCCGCGCAGCGGGGCGTAGATGTGGATGCTGCCGTCGGCGATCACTTCGGCGCCGGGGTTCACGGCGGCGAGCACGACGAGGTCGCCGCCGCGCGCATAGACCTGTTGGCCGGAGCGCAGCGGGCGGGTGACGACGAGCGTCGGCACCGCCTCGGCGGCGGGCGGCGCTGTGGGGGCGGCGGCTGCCTGCGGCGGGGGCGCGGGCGCCGGTTCTGGGGGCGCTGCGGGTTCGGTCGGCGGCGGCGCGGCTTCGGCGGCGCTCCGGCCCGGACGTTCGAGCGCGGCGAAGGCCGGCAGCCCGGCGGCGGCGGCCGTGGCGCGCAGCGCGTCGCTGCCGCCGCGCACGCCGATCAGGTGCAGGCCGTGGCGGGCGAACACCGTGCGCAGGGCGCCCCAGTCCGCGTCGTCGGCGTCACC
This sequence comes from Candidatus Accumulibacter sp. 66-26, assembly GCA_001897745.1. Lineage (GTDB taxonomy): Bacteria > Pseudomonadota > Gammaproteobacteria > Burkholderiales > Rhodocyclaceae > 66-26. The sequence goes on along the minus strand of MKUH01000025.1, from coordinate 45,396 downwards.
GGCGTGCGCGAGTTCGAGCAGGGCGGCGTCGCCGTCGAAGAAGTCGCTGTCGCCGAAGAGGTCGGTCGCGGTGTGCGCGAGATCCTCGACGTTGAGCGAGCGCAGCGTGACGGTGACGACCGGGACGGTGGTGCCCTTGAATTCGATCAGTTGCGGGCGGCTGTTTTTGCGCATGGGTCGGAGCGATTGGGTAGGCGGGAGTTGGAGGGGCTGGCGGCGGAGTCTAGCCGACGGGCGGCGCGCGGACAATGCGTCCGGGCCGCGCGCGGCTGGCAGGGGCTGGCGGGGAGGGTTATGGCCAGGCGCGCGCGCCCCAGATCATGCGCTTGGCGACGAAGTGGCGCAGCGGCGGATACAGGTCGAGGGCGAGCAGGCCGAGGCCGCGCAGGGCGCGCAGCGGCGGCAGGTCGTTCGAGAAGAGGCGGACGATGCCGTCGGTGAAGGTCGCGCTGCCCATGCGGTCGGCGCGCCGGCCGCGCGCGTAGGCGGCGAGCGGTGCCGCCGCGCCGGGGTCGGCGCCGTCGGCGAGCAGCGCCTCGGCGAGTTCCCAGGCGTCGCGCAGGCCGAGGTTGAAGCCCTGGCCGGAAACCGGGTGCAGGGTCTGCGCGGCGTTGCCGATCCACACCTGGCGCGTCTGCATCAAGGCGCGGCGCATGCGCAGGGCGAGCGGATAGGCGACGCGCGGGCCGCTTGCGACGAAGTCCAGGCGGCTGCCGAACTGGGCGCGCAGCGCGGCGAGGAAGCCGGCGTCGTCGAGCGCGAGGAGGTGCGCGGCCTTCTCCGGCGGCACGGTGAACACTACCGAGTAGTCCTCGCCGAGCGGTAGCAGGGCGAGCGGGCCGTCCGGCGTGAAGCGTTCCCAGGCGCGGTGGCGGTGGCCGGGCGCCGGGCGCACTTCGGCGAGCACGGCGTGCTGGCGGTAGTCGCGCACCGTGACGCCGGGGTCCTTGGTCGGCGTGCCCTCGGCATGCACGACGAGGCGCGCGGCGATGCGCTGCGCGACGCCGTGGCGGCGCACGGTGAGCGTCGGCGCGAGGGCAGGATCGGCCGCGCTGTCGATGCCGAGCAGCTCGCTTTCGTCGAGTAAATCGATGTCTGGCGCGCGGCGCGTCAGCGCGCCGGCCAGGGCGGCGGCGAGATCGCGGTAGCGCATGACGTAGCCGAGCGCCGGCAGCGCGTAGTCGGCGGCGTCGATCTGGGTGCGCCCTAAGCCGCCGCGCTGCGAGACGTGGATGTCGCGGATTTCGGTGCCGGCCGCGGCGTTCCACGCGCCGAGGCGTTCGAGCAGCTGCCGCGTGCCGTGCGAGAGGGCCAGCGCGCGCGGGTCGGCGGCCCAGGCGCCGCGCGCCTGGCGGTCGATCAGGACGACCTTGTGCGGGCCGCCAGCGAGCGCCAGGGCCAGCGTCATGCCGACCGGGCCGGCGCCGATGATCGCGATGTCGGTGACCATCTCCGCGTTCTCCTGCGCAATCGTATCCGGATCGACGTCCGGGCCGGCATCGGCCGTTTGCGCTGGCGTTTCCATCCGGGTGGCTTCAGTCACGGCGCATCGTTTCCTCGATGTCGGCGACCGTCTTCGGCGCCGTGGTGTAGACCTCGCAGCCGCGCTCGGTGACGAAGACGTCGTCCTCGATGCGTACGCCGATGCCGTGCAGGTGGATGGGAAGGTCCTTGCCGGGGCGCAGGTAGAGGCCGGGTTCGACGGTCAGGGCCATGCCGGGGACGAGGTTCACCCAGTCGTCGCCGCTCTTGTAGTCGCCGGCGTCGTGCACGTCGAGGCCGAGCCAGTGGCCGGTGCGGTGCATGTAGTAGGGCTTGTAGGCTTCGCTTTCGAGCGCGCCGTCGACGCTGCCAGCGAGCGCGCCGAGGTCGATCAGGCCCTGCGTCAGGACGCGCAAAGCGGCGTCGTGGTAGGCCATGAAGGGGACGCCGGGGCGGATCGCGGCGATCGCCGCGGCCTGCGCGGCGAGGACGATTTCGTAGACGTCGCGCTGGGCGGCGGAGAACTTGCCGCCGACCGGGAAGGTGCGCGTGATGTCCGAGGCGTAGCCTTCGACTTCGCAGCCGGCGTCGATCAGGACCAGCGTGTGTTCGGCGAGCAGCCGGTTGTTCTCGACGTAGTGCAGGATGCAGGCGTTGGCGCCGCCGGCGACGATCGGCGTGTAGGCGTGGCCGTCGGCGCCGCGCCGGCGGAACTCGTGGCTGAGCTCGGCTTCGAGCTCGTATTCGGCCATCCCCGGGCGGCTGGCGCGCATGGCGCGTGCGTGGCCGGCCGAGGCGATGTCGGCGGCGCGGCGCATGACGTCGATTTCGTGGGCGTCCTTGACGAGGCGCATGGCGTCGAGCAGGCCGCGCAGATCGCGCAGCTCGCCCGGCGCGCGCTTGCCGGCGCGGCTCTGGGCGCGCACGGCGTTGAGCGCGGCGGCGATCTTCGCGTCCCATTCGGCGTCGTGGCCGAGCGAGTGCCACAGCGCCTGCCGGTTGGCGATCAGCTCGGGCAGGCGCTGCGCGAGTTCGTCGATCGGGTAGGCCTCGTCGAAGCCGAAGGCTTCGCAGGCGGCGGCCGGGCCGTAGCGGAAGCCGTCCCAGGTTTCGCGCTCCTCGTTCTTTTCGCGGCAGAAGAGGATGGCGCGCGGCGTTTTGCCGCCGACCAGTACGACGACCGCTTCCGGCTCGGGGAAGCCGGAGAGGTACCAGAAGTAGCTGTCGAAGCGGTAGGGGTGGTGCGAGTCGCGGTTGCGGATGCGCTCGGGCGCCGTCGGCACGACGGCGACGCCGTCGCCGAGGCGGGCGAGCACCTGCCGGCGCCGGTGCGTGTAGGGGGCGTGCGTCATTGGCTGGAGTGGGGGCTGCATGGTCGGGATTCCCGGTCGAGAGTGCCTTCGAGTGTGCGGTCGAGCTCGGCGAGGCGTTGCGGCGTTCCTACGTCGACCCAGCGGCCGGCGTGCCGTTCCCCGCCGACGATGCCGCACGCGATGCCGGCGTCGAGCAGCGGGCGCAGTTTCATGGCGGCGCCGTGCGGCACGCCGGCGAAGAAGGCCGGGGCGAAGACGCCGATGCCGGCGTAGGTGAGGTTGTCGCCCGGCCGTTCGGCCGGATCGGCGAGCGCGACCGCTTCGCCGGCAAGGCGGAAGTCGCCGCCCGGGTGGTGCGGCGGGTTGTCCACGAAGACGAGGTGGGCGAGGCGCCCGCAGGCGGCGTTGCGCGCGGCGGCGGCGCGGGCGCGGCGGACGTCCCAGTCGCACCAGATGTCGCCGTTGAGCACGAGGAAAGGCGCGTCGCCGAGCAGCGGCAGGGCCTGCGCGATGCCGCCGGCGGTTTCCAGCGCGCCCGGCGGTTCCGGCGACCAGGCGATCGACAGGCCCCAGGCGCTGCCGTCGCCGAGCACGGCTTCGAGCTGCGCGCCGAGGTGGGCGTGGTTGATCACGACCTCGCGGCAGCCGGCGGCGGCCAGGCGCTCCAGGTGCCAGACGATGAGCGGTTTGCCGCCGGCCGGCAGCAGCGGCTTGGGCGTCGTGTCGGTGAGCGGGCGCATGCGCTCGCCGCGTCCGGCGGCGAGGATCATGGCCTTCATCCCGCTGAGTGTCGTATCGGGCATCAGAAGGTGTAGCCGACGTCCACCGGGCGCTGCTCGATCTTGTCGAGCAGGCGGGCGAGCGGGCGCAGCTCGAGGTAGCGCTCGCAGGTGTGGCGCAGGTAGCCGAGCACGCGCGGCATGTCCTTCAGGTAGCCGTCCTTGCCGTCGCGGTGGCAGAGGCGGGCGAAGATGCCGAGCACCTTGAGCTGGCGCTGCGCGCCCATCCATTCGTAGTCGCGGTAGAAGTCGGCGAAGTCGGCATGCACCGGCAGGCCGGCCTGGCGCGCCGCTTCCCAGTAGCGGATCACGAAATCGAGCTCCCGGTCTTCCTCCCAGTTGATGTAGGCGTCGCGGAAGAGCGAGACGGCGTCGTAGGTGATCGGCCCGAGCACCGCGTCCTGGAAATCGAGAATGCCGGGGTTGGCCGGGAAATTGGCCGGAAAGTTGGCTGAGGAGCCGGCGCCCTCGATCAGCATCAGGTTGCGCGAATGGTAGTCGCGGTGCACGAAGACCTGCGGCTGCGCCAGGTTGTTGGCGATCAGCGTGTCGAACACCGTGCGCAGCGTGGCCTGCTGCGCGCTGTCGAGCGTGACGCCGAGGTGGTGGCCGAGGTACCACTCGGGGAAGAGCTGCAGCTCGCGTTCGAGCAGGGCGCGGTCGTAGGCGGGCAGGGCTTCGGCCGCAAGGGGGGCGCGTTGCATGGCGATCAGCGCGCGGCAGGCGTCGCGGTAGAGCGCTGGCGCGCTGGCGGCGTCGAGCCGGTCGAGGTAGGTCGTGCCGCCGAGGTCGGAAAGGAGCAGGAAGCCCTGCGCCAGATCCTCGGCGTAGACCTCCGGCGCGTTGACGCCGGCCGCGCGCAGCAGCGCGGCGATCTTCAGGAAGGGGCGGCAATCCTCGTGTTCGGGCGGAGCGTCCATGACGATGCGCGTCGTGCCGTCGTCGAGGGTGACGCGGAAGTAGCGGCGGAAGCTGGCGTCGGCGGACGCCGGCTCGATCCGGCAGGCTTGGTCGGGAAACTGGCGCGCGATCCAGTCGCGCAGCAGCACGGTACGCGGCATGCCGCTTCTCCTTGGTCGATGATGCTAAAATGCGCCGATTTTACCACCCGCTCCGCGGGCCGATGCGCCGCCGACAATAACAAGCGCCAATCAGAGCCTTAGCCAGAGTCCCACACCCCCGGAATTATCGATGCCGCCTGCGCAACGCAAACCGCTGACCGTGATCGTCTGCTGCGAACTGGTCGCCCTGGCCGGAGGCTTTGCGGCCGACGCCCACGCCCAGGCCATGCAGCCCCTGCGCGTCGACCCGGTGCTGCTCGGCTTGCCGCCGGCGGCCCCGGTCGCTCCGGCACCCGCCTCGCCGCAGCCCGCACCGCGCGCCGAGCCGGAGGCCGCGTCCGCGCCGTCGCGCGCCGAGGTGCGGGCCGTGGCAGCGCCCGCGGTCGAGGTCGTCGGCGAGAACCCCGCTTCGTCTCCGGCGGCGCCTGTCGAGGCGGTAAAAAAGGCGGCGCCGGACGCCGTCCCGGCGCGCGCCGTCGCGCCGCCAACGCCTCCCGTCGTCGCCGCACCCGCGCCGCAGCCGCTTCCGCTCGAGTCGGCGAAGGTGCCTGCCGTGGTGCCGGGGAGAAACGAACGTAGCGACGAACGCAGCGAACGCGAGGGCCGTGAGGCGACGCCCGCGCCCATCGAGCCGCAAAGCTTGCGGACGCCCGCTCCTGAGCCTGTCGTAACGCCTGCCGCTGCGCCTGTTTTTCCGTCCGCTCCGGCGGCGACCGCTTCGGCCGCCGTGCCGATTTCCTCCGCCGGCGCGCCGCGTCCGTCGGCGGCAAGCGATGCCGGCCGTTCCGCCGCCGCCCGCACGGGCGCGACGCAGCTGGCCGGCAGCCTGCCGCCGCTGCGCGTCGACCCGGCGCTGCTCGGCCCCTTGCCGAGCGTTACGGCAAGTGCTCCGGCCGTGGTGGCTCAGGGCGATGCGGCGCGCGCTGAAAGCCCAGATCGTGCGGAGCGCGCATCGTCCAATGTCGTTCCGGTCATCGCCGGCGGCGCGACGGTCGATGCGGCGCCGGCGCGCCCGGCACCGCTTGCGACGAGCGGGTCGAGCGACGAGGCGGACGTAACCGATGCGACGCCGCTCGCCCTGCATCTGGCCTCCGCCATGGTGCCGCCGCCGGCCAAGAGCGACGAGCCGCGCCCGACCTTCATCAGCGCCCTGCGCATGTCGGGCGTCACCGGGCGCGAGACGCTGGCCGAAGGCGAGGTCGAACTGCGCAAGGTCGGCACGGTGCTCAATTCCGACCGCCTCACCTACTGGCCGCTCGACGACGAACTGGAGGCGACCGGCAAGGTGCGCCTGGAGCAGGGCAGCGACGTGGTCACCGGACCGCGCCTGCGCCTCAAGGTCGAAGACCAGGTCGGCTTCTTCGAGCAGCCCGAGTTCTTCCTCAAACGGCAACCCAAGCCGGTCGCCACGACGGCGCCGCTGCCGTTGGGGACGCCGCAGTTCACCGGCATGCCGGCAACCACGGCAAGCGGATTCGCGCCGCCGATCACCACCAGTTCCAGCACCGGAGCACAGCCCAAGCGCACGATGACCGAACTGCGCGGCCAGGCCGAGCGCTTCGACTTCGAAGGTGAAAACCAGGTGCGCATGAGCCAGGGCACCTTCACCACATGCAAGCCGGGCAACGACGACTGGTACGCCCGCATCGGCGATCTCCATCTCGACTACGACCGCGAGGTCGGAGAGGGCCGCGATGGCGCCATTTATTTCAAGGGCGTGCCCATCCTCTATTCGCCCTGGCTGTCGTTCTCGCTGAACAACCAGCGCAAGTCGGGCCTGCTAGCGCCGACCTTCGGCACGACGAGCCAGAGCGGCTTCGACCTGACCCTGCCGTACTACTGGAACATCGCGCCGAACATGGATGCGACGATCGCGCCGCGCGTCTTCTCGAAGCGCGGCGTGCAGTTGAACACGGAATTCCGCTACCTAGACCCGACCTATTTTGGCCAGGCGCGCGTCGAACTGCTGCCGGGCGACAAGCTGCGCAACGAAAACCGCTACGGCGTTTCGCTGACGCACAATCAGATATTCGGCAACGGCTTTTCCGGGGCGATCAACTACAACAAGGTTTCGGACGACCGCTACTATACCGACCTGTCGAGCCGCATCGCCAATACCTCGCAGACGCAGCTGCTGCAGCAGGGGCTGCTCAGCTACGGCGGCGGTGGCTGGTGGAACGCCACCGCCAACCTGCAGACCTATCAGACCCTGCAGCCCGACCCGAAGGTGCCGGTCGCGTCGCCGTATCGGATGCTGCCGCAGATCACCCTAAACGCCCGCAAGCCCGACTGGAACCAGCTCGATGCGAGCTTCCTCGGCCAATACACCTCGTTCAAGCACCCGACGCAGGTCGAGGCGCAGCGGACCGTGGCCTATCCGCAGCTGGCGCTGCCGTACGTCACGCCGGGCTGGTACGTGACGCCCAAGGTCGGCGTGCATGCGACCAATTACTCCTTCGCCCGGCAGGTCGCCGGCGGCCCCGACAGCCTGACGCGCACCCTGCCGATCGCCAGCGTCGATTCCGGGATGACCTTCGAGCGATCGAGCAACTTGTTCGGACGCGACTACACGCAGACGCTGGAACCGCGCCTCTACTACCTCTACGTTCCGTTCCGCGACCAGAGCCGGATCAACGTCTTCGACAGCGGCCTGGCCGACTTCAACTTCGCGCAGATTTTCTCGGAGAACCAGTTCACCGGCCAGGACCGGATCAGCGACGCCAACCAGCTGACCGCCGCCGTCACCTCGCGCCTGATCGAGCCGGGCACCGGCCGTGAAATCATGCGCGGCATGATCGGCCAGCGCTTCTACTTCAGCGACCAGCAGGTTTCCCTGCCGGGAGCGGCAAGGCGCGAGTGGAACAAGTCCGACTTCCTCGCCGCGTTCAACGGCCAGGTGTTGCCCAAGGTCTATGCCGACGCCGCGCTGCAGTACAACATGCAGCGGGGGCGCTACGAGCGCATGTCGATCGGCGCGCGCTACCTGCCGGAACCGGGCAAGGTGCTCAACGCCGCCTACCGCTACAACCGCAATGAAGCCTCGCCGATCGACCAAATCGACGTTTCCGGACAGTGGCCGCTGTTCGGCGGCTGGCATGCGGTCGGCCGCTACAACTACTCGCTCAAGGAAAAGCAGCCGGTCGAGACGCTCGGCGGTCTCGAGTTCAACGGCGGCTGCTGGGTCCTGCGTGTCGTCGGCCAGCGCCTGGCGACGGCGACCACCACCGCATCGACCGCCTTCTTCGTCCAGCTCGAACTGAGCGACTTCTCGCGCATCGGCTCCAACCCGCTCGAACTGCTCAAGCGCAACATCCAGGGCTACGGCAACATCAACCAGCCGACCAGCGATCCCGTTTTCGGTCAGTAACAGGTCTACCCAAGAGGTTCCCGTCCATGATGATCCTGCTCCGCACGCTGCTTTTGTCCGCCTGCCTCGCCGCCGTTTCCTCCCCGCTCCTGGCGCAGTCGGCGCGCGAGCCGGTGCCGGTCGACCGCATCGTCGCGGTGGTGAATGACGAGGTGATCACCCTGCGCGAGTTGCGTTCCCGGCTCGACTCGGCGCTCAGCCAGCTGAAGCGCCAAGGCACGCCGCTGCCGCCGCGCGACGTTCTCGAGCGCCAGATGCTCGAACGTCTGGTGATGGACAAGGTCCAGCTCCAGTACGCGCGCGAGACCGGCCTGCGCGTCGACGACGCCCAGCTCGACCAGGCCCTGCAGCGGATCGCCGCCAACAACAAGATGTCGCTCGCCCAGTTCCGCCAGGCGCTGGAGGCCGACGGCGTCGCCTTCTCCCGTTTCCGCGAGGACATCCGCGAGGAAATCGTCATTTCGCGCGTGCGCGAGCGCGAGGTCGAGAGCCGCATCGTGATCAGCGACGGCGAGATCGACAACTATCTGTCCGGCGAGTCGGCCGGCGGCAAGTCCGAGGAATACGAAGTGGCGCATATCCTGCTGCGCGCGCCCGAATCGGCCAGCCCGGAGCAGATCCAGAAGCTCAAGGCCAAAGCCGACCAGGTGCTCGCCCGCCTGAATCAGGGCGAGGACTTCGCGCAGGTTGCCGCGGCCTATTCCGATGCGCCCGACGGTCTGCAGGGCGGCAGCCTCGGCTGGCGTCCGCTCGACAACCTGCCCGGCATCTTCGCCGACGCGGTGACGCGCCTCAAGGCCGGCGAGCTGGCGCCGCTGCTGCGCAGCTCGAACGGCTTCCACATCGTCAAGCTGGTCGCCAAGCGCGGCGGCGCGGCGGTCGCGGCCGTCCAGCAGACGCACGCGCGGCACATCCTGATCAAGGTCAATGAACTCGTTTCCGAGGCCGACGCCAGGCACAAGCTCGAAGGCCTGCGCGAACGTCTCGCGCACGGCGGCAACTTCGCCGAACTGGCCCGCCTCTATTCGCAGGACGGCTCCGCGCCCAAGGGCGGCGATCTGGGCTGGATCTACCCGGGCGATACGGTGCCCGAGTTCGAGCGCGCGATGAACCAGCTGCAGCCGGGCGTCGTCAGCGAGCCGGTGCAGTCGCCCTTCGGCTTCCACCTGATCGAAGTGCTCGAACGGCGCGTGCAGGACGTCTCGAGCGACCGCCAGCGCATGGCGGCGCGCCAGACCCTGCGCGAGCGCAAGCTCGACGAGGCCTATCAGGACTGGCTGCGTCAGGCGCGCGACCGGGCCTATGTCGAATTCCGCCTCGAGGAGCGCTGAGCGCATGCCCGCCTTGCCGGCGATCGCCGTCACCTCGGGCGAGCCGGCCGGCATCGGTCCGGAGCTCTGCCTGCGCCTCGCCGGGCGCCGTTTCGACGCGCGCCTCGTCGTGCTCGGCGACCGCGATCTGCTCGCCGCGTGCGCCGCCGCGCTCGACCTAAACGTCACCCTGCGCGACTGGCGCCCGGACGCGGAAGCCGCCGCGCCCGGCACGCTCGACGTGCTGCACCTCCCGCTGGCGCAGCCGGCGCAAGCCGGCCGCCTCGACCCGGCCAACGCGCCTTATGTGCTGCGCCTGCTCGACCGCGCGCTGGCCGGTTGCCGCGCCGGCGCCGGCGGAGTGCAAACCGAAGCGCCCGAATTCGCCGCGATGGTCACCGCACCGGTGCACAAGGGCGTCATCAACGCCGCCGGCGTGCCCTTCACCGGTCACACCGAATACCTCGCCGAGCGCACCGGCACGCCGCGCGTCGTCATGATGCTGGCCGGCGGCGGCCTGCGCGTCGCGCTCGTCACCACGCACCTGCCGCTCAAGGACGTGCCGGCCGCCGTCACGCCGCAAGCCGTCGAGCAGACGCTGCGCATCCTGCACGCCGAGATGCGGCGCAAGTACGGTATCGACGCGCCGCGCATCCTCGTCGCTGGGCTCAACCCGCACGCCGGCGAAGACGGTTATCTCGGCCGCGAGGAGATCGAAGTGATCGCCCCGGTCCTGGAGAAGCTGCGCGCCGAGGGCATGCGCCTGCTCGGCCCGCTGCCGGCCGACACGATGTTCACGCAGCCGGTGCTGGCGCAGGGCGACTGCGTGCTGGCCATGTATCACGACCAGGGGCTGACCGCGCTCAAGTACGCGAGCTTCGGCCACGGCATCAACGTCACGCTCGGCCTGCCGATCATCCGCACCTCGGTCGACCACGGCACGGCGCTCGACCTCGCGGGCAGCGGGCGGGCCGATCCGGGAAGCCTGTTCGTCGCCGTCGAGCAGGCCATCGAAATGGCCAGCAAGCTGGCGTACCACCAGGAAAAACCCCAGGCATGAGCAAGCACGTCGCCCGCAAGCGTTTCGGACAGAACTTCCTGATCGACCGCCAGGTCATCTCGGACATCGTCAACGCCGTCGCGCCGCGCCGCGGCGACTGCGTCGTCGAGATCGGCCCCGGCCTCGGTGCGCTGACCGATCCGCTGCTCGAGCGCCTGGACCATCTGCACGTCGTCGAGATCGACCGCGACATCATCGCCCGCCTGCGCAAGCGCTATGCGCCGGAGCGCCTGACGATCCACGAGGGCGACGCGCTGGCCTTCGATTTCGGCACGCTCGCGGCGGCCGGCGGCGCGCCGCTGCACATCGTCGGCAACCTGCCGTACAACATCTCGACGCCGCTGCTCTTCCACCTCGCGAGCTATGCCGAGCGCGTGTACGACATGCACTTCATGCTGCAGAAGGAAGTCGTCGAGCGCATGGTCGCCGAGCCGGGCAGTAACGACTACGGACGGCTTTCGGTGATGCTGCAGTACCGTTTCGTGATGGACTGGCTGCTCGACGTGCCGCCCGAATGCTTCGAGCCGGCGCCCAAGGTCGATTCGGCCGTGGTACGCCTGATCCCGCGTCCGGTCGCCGAACTGACGGCGCGCGACGAAACCGTGTTCGCCCAGGTCGTCGCCGCCGCCTTCGGGCAGCGGCGCAAGATGCTGCGCAACAACCTCAAGGGCCTGCTCGACGATGCCGGCTTCGCCGCGCTGGGCATCGCCCCGACCTGTCGCGCCGAAGAGCTGCCGCTCGCCGACTACGTGCGCATCGCCAACCACCTCGGGTCGGCCGGCGGAGCGGCGGCGGCTTAGGTTCGGCGCGGCGCATCCTGCGCGGCGCGTGGCGCCCGGCGCGCATCCGCGCTCTCCCGCCTCATCTCGCTTCGCTCGCGTATTCCGCCCTCCCGGCGCAAGCTTCTCCGGATCGCAATTCCCGACGCGCTCGGGCTGGTCTCGTGCCGATTCCTTTCGTGCCGCTGCCGCGCACCGGCGTCCGCTGATCTTCCCGGTAAACGACGAAGGCGCACCGGAGTGCGCCTTCTTTTGGTGCCTGCGTCGCCTCAGCTTTTCTTCATCGGGCAGCTGTTCATGCCGAACAGCGTATAGGCCGGGCACCAGCCGACCAGGCCGGTGAGCAGCGGCACCACGCCGATCCAGCCCCAGACGCCGATCACGTTGGTGGCGGCGAGTGCGATCAGCACGATGCCGGCGACGACGCGCAGGATTTTGTCGATACCGCCGACGTTGTTTTTCATATTGGGCTCCGTGAGTGAGGGTGGAAAACGGCATCAGACTACGCCCGGCGCGCGCGGGCGTCTGTAACCGAGGTCACACAGCGCGTGTCGACGGAATCGATCGGAGGGGCGGAGCGTCGGGCCGCGCGGCTCGCGCCTGGCGTTGCCGGCTGGTCGGGCCGGCGGACTCAATGGCCGGCATCGGCCAGCTGGCGCAGGCCGGCGCGGTCGAGCAGCGTGATCTGTTCGCGACCGAGGGCGACCAGACCCTGCGCGGCGAAGCCCTTGAGCAGGCGGCTGACGATTTCGCGCACGCTGCCGAGTTCCTCGGCGAGCGCCTGGTGCGTGGCGTGCAGGGCGGCGTGTTCGGGCGTGCAGCGGGCGAGCAGCAGTTTGGCCAGGCGCTGGTCGAGGCGATGGAAGGCGACCTCCTCGACGAGTTGCATGAGTTCGGCGATGCGGTCGGCGAACAGGTGGAAGACGAAATCGCGGAAGGCCGCGTGCTCGGCGACCAGCGCGGCGAACAGCGGCGCCGGCAGGACCAGCAGTTCGAGCGGCGTTTCCGCGATGCCGCGCGCCGAATAGGGCGTGTGGCCGAGCAGACAGCTCGAGCTGATGATGCACGAGCCGCCGGGTTCGACGCGGTAGAGCAGCATTTCGCGCCCGGCGGGCATGCTCTTGACGACCTTCACGGTACCCGCGAGCAGCAGCGGAAAGCCGCGGCAGGCGTCGCGCTCGCTGAACAGCTGGGCGCCGGCGGGCAGGCGGAGCCGCGCGTCCGGGCGGCCGGCGGCGGCCAGTTCGCGCTGCGCGGCCGGCGGCAGCGCGCGCAGCACCGGATAGAGCGCGAGCAGCGTGTCCGGCAAGGATGCGGCCGTCGCCGCGGGCGCTTCGACGCCTGCCGTCATGCGCCGATCTCCGCGGTCACCGGGGCGTGGTCCGACGGGCGTTCGCGCTTGCGCATCTCGCGGTCGATGCCGGCCGCCGTGCAGCGCGCGGCGAGCGGCGCCGAGAGCAGGATGTGGTCGATGCGCAGCCCCTGGTTCTTCTGGAAGCCGAGCATGCGGTAGTCCCACCACGAGAAGCTCTTGGGCGCTTGTTCGAAGAGGCGGAAGCTGTCCTGCAGGCCGAGCGCCTGCAGGCGCTGGAAGGCGGCGCGCTCGGGGTCGGAGCAAAGGATTTGCCCGGCCCAGGCGGCCGGATCGTGCACGTCGCGGTCTTCCGGTGCGATGTTGAAGTCGCCGGCCAGCGCGAGCTGCGGGTGCGCCGCCAGTTCCTCGCCCAGCCAGCGCTCGAGCGCGGCGAGCCAGGCCAGCTTGTAGGCGTACTTGTCGCTGCCCACGGCCTGCCCGTTCGGGATGTAGGCGCAGACGACGCGCACGCCGCGCACCGTGCCGGCGATCAGGCGCTTCTGCTCGTCCGGGAAATGCGGGTTGCCGCAGACGACGTCGGCCGGCGCCTCGCCGCGCGCGAGCAGGGCGACGCCGTTGTAGGTCTTCTGGCCGGAAAAGGCGACCTGATAGCCGGCGGCCTCGATTTCGGCGCGCGGGAAGTTGGCGCCTTCCAGTTTCGTCTCCTGCAGGCAGACGACGTCCGGCGCGCTGGCCGCCAGCCAGTCGAGCAGCTGCGGCAGGCGGACCTTGAGCGAATTGACGTTCCAGGCGGCCAGTTTCATTGGCTGAAGACTCCGGAGGGTTTGGCGCCGTAGGGCGCGTTTTTCGGGTAGCCGGCGAGGTCGAGCAGGTTGTTCCAGGCGCCGGCCTCGAAGCCGCGGTTGAACTGGCGGCCGATGGCGACGGTCGGCGCCATGGCCTCTTCACCGAGGCGCTGCTTGAGTTCGGCGATGTCGGCGTTGGTCTGCAGCAGCTTTTCGGTGAACGGCACGCCGCGCCCGTTGAGCAGGTCGCGCGCCTGCTTGCACGGTTCGACGCAGTCGGCGGCGGTGTACAGCGTGACCGGGAACTTCTCGGCGGCCTGGCGCGTGGCATAGGATTGCGGCGCCGCGTCGTCCGCCGGCCCGACGCCGGCCTGGCGGCTCACCTGACGGGCGCCGGCCGGCGGCGGCTGGTCCGAGAAGACGGTGCGGCCGCTCGCCGGGTCGACCCAGCGGTAGGTCGTTTGTGCGTTCGCCGTGCCGGCTGCGAGCAGAGCGGCGAGGGTGGCCAGTGCGGCGGCGACCCTCGCCGCGGGGGGCGGCAATATGGCGTGCGGACGGGACATTGCGTTCTCCCTGTGTCGTCGTTGTCGTGCTTGCGGTCGCGGGGCGGCCGCGGCCTTACGCGCCAATCATACCGCTGTGCCGCAGCAGGGCATCGACCTGCGGCTCGCGGCCGCGGAAGGCGCGGAAGTTCTCGAGCGCCGGGCGGGCGCCGCCGGCCGCCAGGATCTCGTCGAGGAAGCGGCGGCCGGTCGCCGGGTCGAAGGGGTTGCCGGCTTCCTCGAAGGCCGCGTAGCAGTCGGCGGAGAGCACTTCGGCCCACTTGTAGCTGAAGTAGCCGGCCGCGTAGCCGCCGCCGAAGATGTGCGAGAAGCTGTTCGGGAAGCGGTGCCATTCCGGCGGCACGAGCACGGCGACTTCGCGCCGCACGTCGGCGAGCAGGTCGAGCACCGAGCGCTCGCCGGCCGGGTCGAAGTCGGCGTGCAGCAGCAGGTCGAACAGCGAGAATTCGAGCTGGCGCACGGTCTGCATGCCGCTCTGGAAGTTCTTCGCGGCGAGCATCTTGTCGTACAGGGCGCGCGGAAGCGGTGCGCCGGTATCGACGTGGCCGGTCATTTCCTGCAGCACGTCCCATTCCCAGCAGTAGTTCTCCATGAACTGCGAGGGCAGTTCGACGGCGTCCCACTCGACGCCGTGGATACCCGAGACGCCGAGTTCCTCGACGCGCGTCAGCAGGTGGTGCAGGCCGTGTCCGGCTTCGTGGAAGAGCGTCGTCACGTCGTCGTGCGTGAAGGTCGCCGGCCTCGGTTTTCCATCCTTTTCGCCGACCGGGCGCGGGAAGTTGCAGTTGAGGTAGGCGACCGGCGTCTGGATGCCGCCCGCCGTCCGCCGGCGGGTGATCGCCTCGTCCATCCAGGCGCCGCCGCGCTTCGTTTCGCGCGCGTAGAGGTCGAGGTAGAACTGGCCGATCAGCTCGCCGGCCGGCGTCTCGATGCGGTAGAAGCGCACGTCCTCGTGCCAGACCGGCGCCGTGTCCGGCGCGATGCGCACGCCGAACAGGGTCTCGACGACGTGGAAGAGTCCGGCCAGCACCTTGGGTTCGGTGAAGTACTGCTTCACTTCCTGTTCGGAGAAGGCGTAGCGCGCCTGCAGCAGCTTTTCCGATACGTAGCCGACGTCCCACGGTTCGAGCGTCGCGATGCCCAGCTCCGTGCGCGCGAAGTCGCGCAGTTCGGCGATGTCCTTCTCGGCGAAGGGGCGGGCCTTGACCGCCAGGTCGCGCAGGAAGGCGAGCACCTGCGGCACCGACTCGGCCATCTTGGGCACCAGCGAGACTTCGGCGAAGTTGGCGTAGCCGAGCAGTTGCGCTTCCTCGCGGCGCAGTTCGAGCAGGCGGCGGATGAGCGGCGTGTTGTCGAGCTCGGCCGGGCCGAACTCGGCGGCGCGCGTCGCGTGCGCGCGATAGAGGGCGGCGCGCAGGCGGCGGCTCTCGGCGTACTGCATGACCGGCAGGTAGGACGGCATGTGCAGCGTGAACTTCCAGCCGCGCGTGTTGGTCAATGCGCCGTCCTTCTCGGCGGCATGGCGCGCCGCTTCCCTGACGTCGTCGGGCAGGCCGGCGAGCTCGGTTTCGTCGGTGACGAGCTCGGCGAAGGCATTGGTTGCGTCGAGCAGGTTCTCCGAGAATTTCGCCGCGAGGCTGGCGAGCTCTTCCTGGATGGCCTGGAAGCGGGGCTTCCGGTCCTCCGGCAGTTCGGCGCCGGAGAGGTGGAAGTCGCGCACTTCGTTGTCGACGATCTTGCGCCGGGCGGGCGACAGCGTGGCGTATTCGGGGCTCTCGCGCAGCGCCTTGTACTTGGCGAACAGCTTGAGGTTCTGCCCGAGTTCGGCGTAGAAGCGCGAGACTTCCGGCAGCATGCCGTTGTAGGCCTCGCGCCATTCCGGGACGTCGTTCACCGAGTGCAGGTGGCCGACGATGCCCCAGGCGCGCGACAGGTTCTCGATGCCGTCGCCGAGCGGCGCGGCGAAGGCGTCCCAGGTCGCCGGGACGGCGTCGGCGGTCAGGCGCTCGATCAGCGTGCGGCCGTCGGCGAGCAGGCGGTCGATGGCCGGCTGCACGTCGCTCGGGGCGATGGCGTCGAAGCGGGGCAGGCCGGAGAAGTCGAGCAGGGCATTGGTCGTCATGGGGTCTCTTGGTCTTGTGCAAAAAGCCGTGGGCGGCCGCAGCCGCCCACGAGGTCGGATAGTGTCGGCTATTTTACAAGGTCGCGATAGGCGTGCCACGAGGCGTGGCCGATCAGCGGCATCAGGACGACGAGGCCGAAGAGCAGCGTGGCGAAGCCGAGCAGGGTCAGGACGACGATCAGCGCTCCCCACAGGACCATGGTTTCGAGGTTGAGGGCGACGGCGCGCAGGCTGGCCATCATGGCGGTGACGAAGTCGGTGTCGCGGTCGAGCAGCATGGGCACCGATACCGCGCTGATCGCGAAGACGAGCAGCGCCAGCGAGCCGCCGGCGACGAACCAGGCGGCGAGCAGGCCGCGGTAGGCGCCCGAGGTGAAGATGCTCGACACGAAGGCCGCGAGGTCGGGCGTCAGGTCCGGCGCGAGCAGAGCGAAGAGGATCGCCGAAATGCGTTCCCAGGCGATGCCGATCAGCGCCAGGAGCAGGCCGAACATGGCGATCGACTGGCCGTTGCGGCGCCAGCCGGCGAGCGAATCGACGAAGGTCGAGGACCGGCCGGCGGCCCGTCGGCGGCTGATTTCGTAGAGGCCGCCGGCGAGCAGCGGGGCGATCAGGAAGAAGCCGGAAACGGCGGCGGTGAACAGCTGCGGGCTGCGCCAGGCGAAGATCAGGATGAAGTCGCCGCCGATCGCGAAGAGCAGGCCGTAGGAGAGGCTGGCGATCGGGTTGGCGGCGAGGTCGCGCCAGCCGGCGCGCAGCCAGACGAGCGGCCGGTCGGGGGCGATGCGGCGCACTTCGGGCAGGTTGAAGTGGCGGTCGAGCGGGGTCGGCGTGGGGGTCATGCGCCCTCCTCCGGAGTGATCCAACGAATATTGGATGCGGAGGAGGGCGGAAGGTTCGCGCGCGCTGAGCGCGGCGACGTTCTTCGTCAGTCGGCGAACTTCTTGCCGGTGAGCAGCTCGCAGGCTTCGACGTACTTGCCGCGCGTGCGGGCGATCACTTCGTCCGGCAGTTGCGGGCCGGGCGCCGTCTTGCCCCAGTCCAGCGTTTCCAGATAGTCGCGCACGTACTGCTTGTCGTAGGAGGGCGGGTTACTGCCGATCCGGTAGGCGTCGGCCGGCCAGAAGCGCGAGGAGTCGGGGGTCAGCGCCTCGTCGATCAGGTGAAGCGTGCCGGCGGCGTCGACGCCGAACTCGAACTTGGTGTCGGCGATGATGATGCCGCGCGTCGCGGCGTAATCGGCCGCCGCGCTGTACAGCGCGATGGCGGCGTCGCGCGCCTGCGTGGCGATTTCGGCGCCGTTCTTGCCGGTGCCGGCGAGGACGTCGGAGAGCACCGCGCCGCAGTTGATCTGCGCTTGCTCGAAGGAGATGTTCTCGTCGTGGTCGCCGATCTCGGCCTTGGTCGCCGGCGTGAAGATCGGCTGCGGCAGCTTGGCCGCCATCGGCAGGCCGGCCGGCAGCGGGATGCCGCAGACGGCGCCGGTGTCCTGGTAGTCCTTCCAGCCCGAACCGATCAGGTAGCCGCGCACCACGGCCTCGATCGGCAGCGGCTTGAGACGCTTGACGACGAGTGCGCGGCCGCGCACCTGGTCGCGCTCGTCGGCGGCGACGACGCTTTCCGGATCGATGCCGGTCAGCTGGTTGGGCAGGATGTGCGCGAGCTTGTCGAACCAGAAGCCGGCCAGCTGCGTGAGCACCTTGCCCTTGCCCGGGATCGGGTCGGGCAGGATGACGTCGAAGGCTGACAGGCGGTCGCTGGTGACGATCAGCAGCTTGTCGGCGTCGACCGCGTAGATGTCGCGCACCTTGCCGCGGCCGAGCAGCGGCAGGCTCTTGATGGACGATTCGAAAAGGGCGTGGCTCATGGTGGCTATCCGTAGGCGGGGAAGTGAGTGGGGCGGAGTGAGGCGGAGTGAGGCGGGATTATAAAGGCTGCGGCGGGCGGCGTGGCCGCGGCGCGGTGGGGGCGGCGTCCGGCGGTGTCGCCGGGGGCCGCTCAGTGCGCGCCGTTCTCTTCCTTCGCCAGTTCCTTGCGCATGCGCTTGATGCCGAACAGCGAGAGGACGGCGATCAGGGGAATGGCGGCGGCCGTGGCGATTTCCGGCGAGAGGGCCGGGAACAGGTACTTGCCGCCCTTGGCGAGGTATTGCACGAGCTGCGAGCCGTAGTAGGTGATGGCCACCACCGACAGGCCCTCGACGGTTTCCTGCAGGCGCAGCTGCAGCTTGGCGCGGTTGTTCATCTGCGCCAGCAGTTCCTGGTTCTGGCGTTCGAGCTCGATATCGACGCGCGTGCGCAGCAGCTGGCTGTTGCGCGCGACGCGGCCGGACAGGTCGTCCTGGCGGCGCGCCATGGCGGCGCAGGTGTGCATCGCCGGCAGCAGGCGGCGCTGCATGAACTCGCTGAGCGTCGGGAAACCGGAGATGCGGGTTTCGCGCAGTTCCTCGATGCGCTGCGTGACGAGGCCGTGGTAGGCGCGCGCGGCGCCGAAGCGGAAGGTCGTGCGCGCCACCGAATGTTCGACTTCGGCGGCCAGCGTCGACAGGCTGGCGAGGACCTGGCGTTCGTCCTCGGGCGAGCGCGCGTGGCCGATGCGGTCCATCATGTCGGCGAGGCGCTGTTCGGCGCCCGACAGCCAGTGCCCGACCTCCTTGGCCACCGGCAGGCCGAGCAGGGCCATCATGCGGTAGGTCTCGATCTCGACCAGGCGTTGCACGGTGCGTCCTGCCTGGCGCTGGGTCAGCGCCACGTCGAGCACCAGGAAGCGCGAGAAGCCGTTGTCGAACATGAAGTCGGAGAAGACCCAGCCGGCGCCGTCGGCGACCTGCGCGGCGACCATCTGGCGGCCGGTCGGCGAGAGGCCGGCGGTGACCGATTCGGGGGAAACCTCGCTCGCCGCGCGCAGTTCGACGTGCGTCGCGACGATCAGGTCGCCGGGGATCGCCGCCAGCCATTCGGGCAGCACTGCGTCGAAGGCGGTGGCGTCGGGGCTCAGGCGCTCGCCGGCGGCGAGCGGGCGGAAGAAGGTGTAGCTGGAGAATTCGGTGTGCAGTTCCCAGCGCATGCGGAAGCTGCCGGCGTCGAGCATCAGGTGCGCGTCGGAGCTTTCGATGAAGGAGCAGACGCTGGTCTGGCAGAGTTGCGAAAGGTGCGCCTTTTCGCCGGGCGGCGCGGCGCCGTCGTGCTTGAACACGAGGTGCGAGACGAGCACCGGCCCGCCGAGCGGGATCGGCGGGCGCGCGTGGAACTCGTTGTTGAGCCGTTGGCGCAACGGATGTTCGTCGAACCCGATCGCTTCGAATTTTGCGTGCATGCCTGCCCTGTCCCCCAACGAAAAACCGCGACATCCTGCTGGAGAATGTCGCGGTGCTGCTTCCTGCGCTGCTTGCGCAGCCAGTGCTGCGCTCAGCGAACGACCTGGTTGAGTTCGCCCGTCTTGTAGCGTTCGGCCATCTTCTCGAGCGGGATGACCTTGATCTGGCTGGCGCGGCCGGCGCAGCCGAAGGCTTCGTAGCGCGCCAGGCAGATCTTCTTGGCGGCTTCGCGCGCCGGCTTCAGGAAGTCGCGCGGGTCGAAC
Organism: Candidatus Accumulibacter sp. 66-26; assembly: GCA_001897745.1. Lineage (GTDB taxonomy): Bacteria > Pseudomonadota > Gammaproteobacteria > Burkholderiales > Rhodocyclaceae > 66-26. The sequence continues at coordinate 25,881 of MKUH01000025.1, read as the reverse complement.
TTGGAGGGGTTCTCGGCCAGATAGCGGCGCACGGCGCCGGTCATCGCGAGGCGGATGTCGGTGTCGATATTGACCTTGCGCACGCCGTGCGCGATGCCCTTGACGATTTCCTCGACCGGCACGCCGTAGGTTTCCTTCATGTCGCCGCCGAATTCGCGGATTTCGGCGAGCAGTTCCTGCGGCACCGACGACGAGCCGTGCATCACGAGGTGGGTGTTCGGGATGCGCGCGTGGATTTCCTTGATGCGGTCGATCGCCAGGATGTCGCCGGTCGGGCGCTTGGTGAACTTGTAGGCGCCGTGGCTGGTGCCGATGGCGATGGCCAGCGCGTCGCAGTTGGTCTGCTTGACGAAGTCGGCGGCCTGCTCGACGTCGGTCAGCAACTGCTCGCGCGTCATGTGGCCGTCGGCGCCGTGGCCGTCTTCCTTGTCGCCCTTCATCGTTTCGAGCGAACCGAGCACGCCGAGTTCGCCTTCGACCGAGACGCCGATCGAGTGCGAGAACTCGACGACCTTCTTCGTCACGGCGACGTTGTATTCGTAGGAGGCGACGCTCTTGCCGTCGGCTTCCAGCGAGCCGTCCATCATCACCGACGAGAAGCCGGACTTGATCGCGGCCATGCACACCGCCGGCGACTGGCCGTGGTCCTGGTGCATGACGACGGGAATGTGCGGGTAGGCTTCGAGCGCGGCGAGGATTTGGTGGCGCAGGAAGGCTTCGCCGGCGTATTTGCGGGCGCCGGCCGAGGCCTGCATGATGACCGGCGCGTCGAGCTGGGCGGCGGCTTCCATGATCGCCCACACCTGTTCCATGTTGTTCACGTTGAAAGCGGGCAGGCCGTAGCCGTTCTCGGCGGCGTGGTCGAGCAGCTGGCGCATGGATACGATGGGCATGATGGTCTCCGTGGGTTTCTGTAGAAGTGTCTGTATGGCGAACGGGAAGGGCGCGGGCGCGGTGCGGAGCGCTCCGGCAGGGGCCGTAAAGCCTTAATTCTAGTCGAGAGTGCAAGGCGAGGCGACTGCGGCGTGCAGTCGCCTCGCCTTGGCGCGGTTCAGGCGCCGGCGGTTCGCGTCAAGGCGTTCAGCGAGGCGCTCAGCTGGGCGTGGCGCGCTTCGCCGGGCGCGAGTTGCTGGGCGGCGTCGAGGCTGGCGCGGGCCTCGGCGAGCAGCATGTCGTCGAGGGTGCCTGCGCCGTTCTGCAGCTTGGCGATCAGGACGTAAACCAGGTTGAACAGCACGCGAACGTTCTTCGGCATCGCCTCGCGTGCCATGCGCATGGCGGCGATTGCCTCGTCGTGCTGACCGTTGCGGACGAGCATGACGCCGCGGTTCATCATCTCGACCGCTTCCGCGCGCGAGGCCTCGACCAGTTGCGCGCCTTCCTCGCCCATCTCGGCGTGCGTGAAGATTTCCTTCACTTCGGTGAGCAGGGCGGCGTTGTCCGGGCTGTTCTGCACCTCGTTCTGCAGCAGCGCGACGGCGCTTTCCTTGTTGCCGGTGGCGAGCAGCAGGCGCGCCACTTCCAGCGTGCCCTGGCTGTCCGTCTTGGTATTACCGTCGGCCAGCTTGCGGCCGAGTTCCTCGGCGATCTGCTGCGCCTTTTCCGGGTTGCCGCTCTGGTGGTGCACGATGCCTTCGACGGCCATCGCCTGCAGTTGCACGGTCTCGCCGTCGAAGCGCTTGCCGAGTTCGCCCAGTACGCGCAGGGCTTCTTCCGGGCTCTCCTTGGCCGAGCAGGTCTTGGCCAGGCCGAGGTAGGCGTCGGGCGTTTTCAGGACCGAGTGCTCGCCGAGCGTCACGCTCTTGCGGAAGGCGCGCTCGGCGTGGTCGAGCTGGCCGAGCTTGAGCGCCATTTCGCCGAAGTTCTTTTGCCGCACCACCGAATTGGGCGACAGGCGGACGGCGCGTTCCAGCGCCTGCCCGGCCGCTTCGAATTCCCCCAGTGCCTGCAGTGCCTTGGCCAGCAGGTCGTGCGCTTCGAGGTAGGCGCCGTTGTCGCGCAGGACTTCTTCGAGCAGGGTGCGCGCCTTGGCCGGGTCGCCGGTCTGCAGCAGGATCTTGGCGACGCCGACCTTGGCCCAGGGAATCTGGCGGCTGGCGAGCACGGTCTCGTAGGTCTGCCGGGCGCGCGCCAGGTCGCCGCTCGCCAGCAGCAGGTCGCACTTGGTGCGCAGCAGGTCGGTGAAGTTGGCCTTGTCGAAGGCCAGGCGCTGGTCGCACAGAGCAATGGCCTTGGCGTGGTTGCCGGCGCGCACGGCACGGTCGATCTCGGTGAAGGCTTCCTTCTTGGCCCAGATGCGCGCCAGGCGCTGGCGCAGAATGGTTTCGGTGATCGGCTTGAGCAGGTAGGTATCGGGCTGAAATTCGGCGGCGCCGCTCACCGCGTCGGCAGTTTTTTCGGCGGTGACCATGATCCAGGCGCAGGCCGGCCCGACCAGCTGGCGGACCTTGGCCTCTTCGAGAATCTGCTGGCCGTTCTTGCCCTCGCCGAGGTTGAAGTCGCAGAGGACGACGTCGAAGCGGGTCGAGCTCAGGAGGTTGATTGCTTCGGTGCCGTGCCCGGCGGTCGAGATATTCTTCGCATTGGCGCCGCAGCTGCGCAGGATGTCGCGCAGGATGGTGCGCATGCCCTGGAAATCGTCGACGATGAGGAAGGTCTTGCTCGAGAAATCGGCTTCCGGCGCGCTGCCGGTCGGTTCGAATGTCATGGGGGTTCCGGGTCGTAATGGGGGTCAGGGCAGGCGCAGGATGAAGCAGCCGCCGCCCAGCGGGCCGCCGTTCTCGAGCTTCACTTCGCCGCCGCGCCCGCCGTGGCGGTGCAGGCGCGCGGCGGTGGCCGAAAAGAAGAGCCCGAGGCCGGTGCTACCGCCCTGAAAGTCGACGCCGCGCATGCTGTCGATGCTTTCGCGCAGCATGCGCGGCGGATAGCCCTGGCCGTTGTCCTCGATGCGCAGTTCGAGCTTGCCGTCGACTTCCGCCGCGGTCAGACGCACGCGATCCCGCGTGTAGTGGATCGCGTTGGTGAAGGCGTTGCTGATCACGCCGGTGATCAGGTCCTCGTCGAGTTCCCAGTAGAGGTCGGATGGGCACTCGCATTCGAGCGCCACGCCCTGCGAGCGGAGCAGTTCGGTGTTCTGTGCGGCAACGTTGTGCAGGAAATCGGCGAGCGAAACCGACTGCGGATCGAAGGGGTAGATCTGCTGGCCGACCTTGTACAGCGTCAGCAGCTGGATCAGATTGCTGTTGATGCGCTTGGCCTCGTAGGTCATCTGGGCGAGATTCTGGTGCCCGGGGAAGGCTTGCGCGTCGGTCGTGGCGAGGATCTGCTCGAGGCCCCGGATCAGCAGGCTGACCGAATTCTTCATGTCGTGGGCCGACGAGGCCAGGAAGGTGGTGATGTCGACCTGTGGCAGTTCGTCATCGGTGCTGTGGGGCATCATGCGAGGCTCCCGGCCGCGGGCGGCAGGTGCTCGCCGACGCGCACGATCTTCAGCGTGTTGGTGCCGCCCGGCGTGCCGATCGGCTCGCCGATGGTGAGCACGATGAGGTCGCCTTTCTCGACGACGCCGGCTTCGATCAGCAGCTGTTCGGCGTCGTAGAGCAGGAGGTCGCGGTCGGTGTGCGTCTGCTTCATGAGCAGCGGATAGACCTCGCGGTAGAGGCACATCTTGGTCTGCGCGGCGGGCAGCGGGGTCAGCGCGTACACCGGCACGCCGCAGTTCAGGCGGCTCATCCAGAGCGCCGTCGAGCCCGACTCGGTGAGCGCGGCGATGGCCTTGACCTTGAGGTGGTGCGCCGTCCAGATGGCAGCCATGGCGATCGACTGGTCGATGCGCGTGAAGATGCGGTCGAGGAATTCGCGGTCGAGCGTCACTTCCGCCGACTTCTCGGCTTCGAGGCAGATGCGGGCCATCGACTCGATGGTTTCCACCGGGTACTTGCCGGCGGCGGTTTCGGCCGAGAGCATCACGGCGTCGGTGCCGTCGAGCACGGCGTTGGCCACGTCGGAGACTTCGGCGCGCGTCGGCACCGGCGAGACGATCATCGACTCCATCATCTGCGTCGCGGTGATCGCCAGCTTGTTGTTCTCGCGCGCCATGCGGATCATGCGCTTCTGCAGCGCCGGCACGGCCGCGTCGCCGACTTCGACGGCGAGGTCGCCGCGCGCCACCATGACGCCGTCCGAGGCCTCGATGATCTCCTCGAGCGCGGCGACGGCCTCGACGCGCTCGATCTTGGCGATGGTCAGCGCGTGGCCGCCGGCGGCGCTGATCAGCTGCTTGGCCATGTACATGTCGGCCGCGCTCTTCGGGAAGGAGACGGCCAGGTAGTCGGCGCCGATGCTCGCCGCGGTGCGGATGTCGTCCATGTCCTTGGCGGTCAGCGCCGGCGCCGAGAGGCCGCCGCCCTGGCGGTTGATGCCCTTGTTGTTGGACAGCTCGCCGCCGTGGCGCACCACGGTGAAGATTTCGGCGCCCTGCACGCGCTCGACGTCGAGCACGATGCGGCCGTCGTCGAGCAGCAGCACATCGCCGTTGCGGACGTCCCTGGGCAGATCCTTGTAGTCGAGGCCGGCGCGTTCGACGTCGCCGAGCGTGCAGTTGGCGTCGAGCACGAAGCGGGCGCCCTTCTCGAGCGTCACCTTGCCGTCGGCGAAGCGGCCGACGCGGATCTTCGGTCCCTGCAGGTCGGCCAGGATGCCGACCGGGCGGCCGACGCGGGCCGCCGCCTCGCGCACCGCGGTGGCGCGCGCGACGTGGTCTTCCGGCTTGCCGTGCGAGAAATTCAGGCGCACGACGTCGACGCCGGCGCGGATCATGCGTTCGAGGACCTGCGGATCGGACGAGGCCGGCCCGAGCGTGGCGACGATCTTGGTGTGGCGGGACATCGATATATCCTTAGCGAGTTCTTGGAAGCGGGCTTTTCTTTGGTTTTTGCGGCCCTGCGGCGTGCTGCGCGCGTCAGGATTCTAGCGCATAAGGCGTCGCGCGGAAGCCCGCGGAACGGCACCGTTGCTCAATTTTGCCGGTTTCGTCATAGTTGCCGGCTTTGCGCCTCGCGTTTCGGGATTCCGATGCTTCAGATCAAATTTCACAATGCGCTGCCGGGCCTGACGCTGCTCGCCGCGCTGGCCGCGCCCGTTGCCGCGGCCGGCGCGGCGGTCGAATCTGCGGACGGCACGCCGACGGCCGTGCCGGCGCGGCCGCGCATCGGCCTGGTGTTGTCCGGCGGCGGCGCGCGCGGCATCGCCCACCTTGGCGTGTTGCGCGTGCTCGACGAGTTGCGCGTGCCGGTCGACTGCGTGGCGGGCACCAGCATGGGCGGAGTGGTCGGCGGCGTCTTCGCTTCCGGCATGCCGCTCGATGAAATGGAACGGCAGGTGCGCGCCATCGACTGGTCGGCGACCTTCCAGGACCGTCCCGACCGGCGGGCGATGAACGCCCGACGCAAGAGCGAGGAGAGCGGCTACCTGGCGCGCCCGGAGTTCGGCCTGCGCGACGGCGAAATCCTCGTCCCCGGTGGCGTGCTCTACGGGCAGCGGATGGAGATGCTGTTCGCCCGGCTCGCCGTGCGCAGCCTCGGTATCGATGATTTCTCGCGCTTCCCGCTGCCGTTCAAGGCGGTCGCTACCGACATCGAGTCGGGGATGCCGGTCGTTCTCGACAAGGGCGGGCTGGTGCAGGCGATGCGTGCCACGATGTCGGTGCCGGGCGTCATGGCACCGATGGAGATCGACGGCCGCGCGCTGGTCGACGGCGGTCTGGTGAACAACCTGCCGGTCGATGTGGCGCGCGGCATGTGCGCCGACGTGGTGATCGCCGTCAATCTCGGCACGCCGCTGCTCAAGCGCGCCGAGATCCGTTCGGTCTTCGGCGTCGGCGTGCAGATGGTGAACATCCTTACCGAGCAGAACGTGCGCGCCTCGCTCGCCAGCCTCGGCGCGGACGACGTGCTGATCTCGCCCGAGCTCGGCGCCATCGGCGCCGGCGATTTTGACCGCATCGACGACCTGGTGGCGGCCGGCGAAGCCGCGGCGCGGCAGAGGGCGCCGGCCCTGCGCGCGCTCGCCGTCGCGCCCGAGGCCTACGCCGCCTGGCGCGCCGCGCGCCTGCGCGACGCCGCCGAGGGCGGCCGCCTCGACGAAATCCGCATCGTCGCGTCGCCGCGCATCAACCCCGACGTGCTCGCCGCCGATTTTCACCTCAAGCCCGGCTACTGGCGCGCCGACGAGTTTCTCGGCGAAGTGAACCGCCTCTACGAACGCGGCGATTTCGAGCGCGTCGGTGTGCGCGTGCAGCGCGACGGCGAGCGCAACGTCGCGCTGCTCGAGCCGCAGGAAAAATCATGGGGCCCCGATTTCCTGCGCTTCGGCCTGAGCCTGAGCCTGCAGGCGGGCGGCGACACGAGCTTCAACGCGGTCGCCAGCCACACCCGGACCTGGCTCAACGCGTGGGGCGGCGAGTGGCGCAACCAGGCCCAGCTCGGCCAGCGCAGCGCCCTGCTGAGCGAGTTCTATCAGCCGCTCGGCACGCGCTCGCCGTTCTTCGTGGCGCCGCGCATCCTGCTCAGCCACGAGCAGTTCCGCGCCTATTCGGGCGACGATGCGATCGCGCTGTTCTCCCGGCGCCGGCTGCGCGCCGGCCTGGAGCTCGGGTACGAGTTCGAGCCGGCGGCAGAGATCCGTCTCGGGGCGGTCGCCGGCGAGGACCGCTTCGAGCCGGTGATCGCGCTGGCGCAGGCGCCCGGCGCGACGCGCCGGGTGCGCGCGTGGACGGCGCGGGCCGACTACGACCGGCTGGACAACGCCAATTTCCCGAGCGCCGGGCAGCGCCTGACGCTCGACGTGTTCGCGCCGAGCAAGGCGCTCGGCAGCGATACGGCCTACACGCGCAGCCGCGTCGACTGGCTGGGCGCGCGCAGCTGGGGCAAGAACACCTTCAGCGCGCAGCTGACCTACGGCCGCGCCTCGGACGCGCTGCCCTACGAGGAAGGCTTCACGCTGGGCGGCTTCCAGTCGCTTTCCGGCTACGGGCAGTGGCGCTTCCGGGCGCGCGAGGCGACCTTCGGGCGCCTCGGCTATCAGCGCGTGATCAAGCCGCCGCTCGGCCTGCAGCTGGGCGGCATCATCAACCGGATGTACGCCGGCGGCTCGCTGGAGGGCGCGCGCACGGCGGGCACCTTCGATCCGCTGACGCCCGATGGCCGCTACTACTCGGCGTCGCTGTACATCGGCGCCGACACCCTGATCGGCCCGGTCTTCCTCGGCGTGGGGCAGGGCGCCGGCGGCAACCATGCGCTGTGGCTGTCGATCGGCGTGCCGTGGACGCCGCGCTGAGGCGCGGCGCGGGATGAAAAAAGGCAGCCTTGCGGCTGCCTTTTTTTCCGGCGCGGCGGGCGTTCAGCCGGCGCGGCGCTGTTGCAGGACCTCGATGGCCGGCAGCGTCTTGCCTTCGAGGAATTCGAGGAAGGCGCCGCCGCCGGTCGAGATGTAGTCGACGTCGTCGTGGATGTGGAACTTGGCGATGGCGGCCAGCGTGTCGCCGCCGCCGGCGATCGAGAAGCCGTCGGAGTGGGCGATGGCCGAGGCGAGCATCTTGGTGCCGCCGGCGAACTGGTCGAGTTCGAAGACGCCGATCGGGCCGTTCCAGACGATGGTGCCGGCGTTGGCGATGATCTGCGCCAGCGTCGCGGCGGTCTTCGGGCCGACGTCGAGGATGCGGTCGTGCTGTGCGACGTCGTCGACCGAGATCTTGTTGGCACGGGCCAGCGCCGAGACTTCGTCGGCGACGACGACGTCGACCGGCAGCGGCACTTCGGCGCCGCGCGCCTTCATCATGTCGATGATGGCGTGCGCTTCCTTGACGAGGTCGGGCTCGGCCAGCGAGTCGCCGATGCGCTTGCCGGAGGCGAGCAGGAAGGTGTTGGCGATGCCGCCGCCGACGATCAGCTGGTCGACCTTCTCGGCCAGCGTCTTGAGGATGGTCAGCTTGGTCGACACCTTGGCGCCGGCGACGATGGCGACGAGCGGGCGCTTGGGGTTCTCCAGCGCGCGCGAGAGGGCGTCGATCTCGGCGCCCATCAGGAAGCCGGCGCAGGCGACCGGCGCGTACTTGGCGATGCCGTGCGTGGTGGCCTCGGCGCGGTGCGCGGTGCCGAAGGCGTCGTTGACGTAGATGTCGCACAGCTGCGCCATCTTCTGCGCCAGTTCGTCGTTGTTCTTCTTCTCGCCCTTGTTGCAGCGGCAGTTCTCGAGCAGGACGATCTCGCCCGGCGCGACCTCGAAGCCGCCGTCGATCCAGTCGCGGATCAGGCGCACCGGCTTCTGCAGCAGCTGGCCGAGGCGCACGGCGACCGGCGTCAGCGAGTCCTCGGGCGCGCATTCGCCCTCGGTCGGGCGGCCGAGGTGCGAGGTGACCATCACCGCCGCGCCGTTTTCCAGGCAGTACTTGAGCGAGGGCAGGGCAGCGCGGATGCGTGTGTCCTCGGTGATGTTGCCGGCGTCGTCCTGCGGCACGTTGAAGTCGGCGCGGATGAAGACGCGCTTGCCCTTGACGTCGAGGTCGGCGAGTTTGAGAACGTTCATGGTCGGATCTCCAGAGGGTTTCAGTCTTGTGCTGCGGAATTCTTGGCGGACGCGGCGCGCAGCCAGTGCCCGGCGACTTCGACCAGGCGGTTGGCGAAGCCCCATTCGTTGTCGAACCAGAGCAGCAGGTTCACCAGGCGCGGGCCGGCGGCGCGCGTCTGGCTGCCGTCGACGATGGCCGAGTGCGCGTCGTGGTTGAAGTCGATCGAGGCGTGCGCCTCGTCGGAAAAAGCGAGCAGCCCGCGCAGCGGGCCGGCGGCGGCCTGCGCGAGCAGGGCGTTGATTTCGCCCGCCGTGACGTCGCGCGAAAATTCGACGACGACGTCGATCGCCGAGACGTTGAGCGTCGGCACGCGGATCGCCTTGGCCTGCACGCGGCCGGCGAGGTCGGGCAGCAGGCGCTCGACGCCGCGCGCCAGCCCGGTCGACACCGGGATGATCGAGGGCAGCGCGGCGCGCGTGCGGCGCAGGTCGGCGTGGTGGTAGCCGTCGGCCAAGGGCTGGTCGTTCATCGCCGAGTGCAGCGTCGTGAGCAGCACCTGCTCGATGCCGATCGTGCGCTGCAGCAGGTCGAGCACCGGAACGACGGCGTTGGTCGTGCACGAGGCGTTCGAGACGAGGCGCTCGGCGCCGGTCAGCCGGTGCTGGTTGATGCCGTAGACGACGGTCGCGTCGACGTCCTCGGCACCGTGGCCGGGGTGCGAGAGGAGCAGGCGCTTGCAGCCGGCGTCGAGGAAGCGCACGAGGTCGCAGCGGTAGCCGTAGTGGCCGGAGCATTCGACGAGCAGGTCGATGTCGAGCGCGCGCCAGTCGACTTCCTCGGGCGTCTGCGCATGGCTGACGGCGATCGGGCGGCCGTCGATCTCGAGCTGCCCGTCGCGCAGCGCGACCTGGCCCGGGAAGCGGCCGTGCGTCGAATCGTAGCGGGTCAGGTAGGCGATGCTGTCGAGCTTGGCCGGCTCGTTGATGGCGACGACTTCGAGCGCCTCGCGCAGCGGCGATTCGAGCAGCGCGCGCAGGAAGCAGCGGCCGATGCGGCCGTAGCCGTTGATGGCGACGCGGAGGGGGCGGGGTGAGCCGGACACTGTGGCGATCGGAAAAAGAGTGAAGGCCGGGATTTTACAGGGTTGTCGGCGTAAACCGGAATCACGGCGAAGACAGGCGAATAAGGGCGGGGCGGGCGCGGGCGCTCGCGGCTCGCGGCGGCGACTGCCGGAGCGGGCAACGCCGGCGGGCGCCGTGCGTCCGTCGCGTCGCGCCCGCGGGCGGCAATTCCTGCAGGGAGGCGGACATTCTTGCCGGCGGGCGTTGCGTGCCGGTGCCTCGAAAACGCTGGCCGGGCGCACGCAAGCTGGGGATGAGGCTGTCTGGTACGCGATTTGCATCGTGCCCGTACCTCATTGTCTTTGGAGACTGCATCGTGAAAGTCGAATCCCCCTACGATCCCCTGTCGAACGTCGGCCGATCCGCATCCGCCCGGCAAGGCGGCGACCTGAGCTTTTCGCAGATACTCGCCCAGGCCGGTCTGGCCGGGCAGGGCGAGCCGGCGGCCGGCGGTGCGACGAACTCCGCCGGAAGCAAGGCGCGGACGGCCGAGGAAACGGCGGCGGAACAGGCCGCGGCAAAGGCGGCGCAGACCAAGGCGGCCAACGACGCCCTGCGCAAGGAGATTGACGATTACCTGAACAAATCGCCGGCCGAGCACATGCGCGACGCCATCCTGGCCAAGATGGGACTGAGCGAGGAAAAGCTCAACGCCATGCCGCCGGAAGAGCGCGCCGCGGTGGAGGCGGAGATCGCGCGGCGGATCACGGAATGGATGCTGTCGAAGGAGGAAGAGGCGCCGGCGGCGGGGGCGCTGCCGGCGGGCCTGCTGGGGCAGCAGTCGCTGAGCGCCGAGGCGCTGGCCAATTCGCCGGCGGGCATGCCGGAGTTCGCCGCGCTGCAGGCCGCGCTGTCCGGCGGACGGTAGCGGACGGGGCGGCCGTCCGCGCGGGCCGGCGCCCAATGACTTGTTCCGGGAATGAAAAAAGCCGCCGGGTTACCCCGGCGGCTTTCGTTTTGGCGCTTGTGCCGGCTTACTTTGCGGCCATCCAGGCGCGGGCGGCGTCGAGCATGCGGCAGGAATAGCCCCACTCGTTGTCGTACCAGGCCAGGACCTTGACCAGCGAGCTGCCGTCGGCGCCCTGGATGACGCGCGTCTGCGTCGCGTCGAAGGTCGAGGAGACGGTCGTGTGGTTGAAGTCCGACGAGACCAGCGGCTCGTTGTTGATCGCCAGGATGCCCTTCAGCGGGCCGTTGGCGGCGGCGGTCATGAGGGCGTTGATTTCGTCCTTGGTCGTTGCGCGCTCGGCGGTGAAGGTCAGGTCGACCAGCGAGACGTTGATCGTCGGCACGCGCAGCGAGAAGCCGTCGAACTTGCCGACCAGCTGCGGCAGCACGAGGCCGACGGCCTTGGCGGCGCCGGTCTTGGTCGGGATGATGTTGGCGGCGGCGGCGCGCGCGCGGCGCAGGTCCTTGTGGCGGACGTCGACGGTGACCTGGTCGTTGGTGTAGGCGTGGATCGTCGTCATCAGGCCCTGCTTGATGCCGATGCTCTCGGCCAGCACCTTGGCGACCGGGGCCAGGCAGTTGGTCGTGCACGAGGCGTTGGAGACGACGCTCATGTCGGCCTTGAGAACGCCTTCGTTGACGCCCATGACGATGGTCGCATCGACGTCGTCGCCGCCCGGCGCCGAGATCAGCACGCGCTTGGCGCCCTGTTCGAGCAGCGCCTTGGCCTTTTCCTTGGTGGTGTAGGCGCCGGTGCATTCGAGCACCAGATCGACGCCGTGCTTGGCCCAGTCGACCTCCTTCGGGTTCTTGGTCGAGTAGAAGGGAATCTTCTTGCCGTCGATGACGATGCAGTTTTCGCCTTCGGTGTCGACGGAGGTGGCGAAGCGGCCGTGCGTGGTGTCGTACTTCAGCAGGTGGGCGTTGGTCGCGAGGTCGCCGGAGGCGTTGATGGCGACGACGTCGAATTCATTCTGCAGGCCCTGCTCGTAGATCGCGCGCAGCGTGCAGCGACCGATGCGACCGAAACCGTTGATGGCGACTTTGATGCTCATGTGAAAACTCCTTTTACAGAATGTCTTTGACGGTGGCGACGACGTTGTCCACGGTGAAGCCGAAGAACTTGAACAGCTCGCCGGCCGGGGCCGATTCGCCGAAGCGGTCGATGCCGATCACGGCGCCGTCGAGGCCGACGTACTTGCGCCAGAAGTCGCTCACGCCGGCTTCGATGGCGACGCGCGGAATGCCGCGCGGCAGCACGGACTCGCGGTAGGCCTTGTCCTGGCGCTCGAAGACGTCGGCGCAGGGCAGCGAGACGACGCGCACGGCGATGCCGGCGGCGGCCAGCGCCTGCTGCGCGTCGAGCGCGAGCTTGATTTCGGAGCCGGTGGCGATCAGCACGGCCTGGGCGTTGGCGGCGTCGGACAGCACGTAGCCGCCGCGCCGGATGCTGTCGGCGGCGATCGCGCCGGTCACCGTCGGCAGGTTCTGGCGCGACAGGGCGAGGACGCTCGGCCCGTCGCGGCGCTCGATGGCGGCGGCCCAGGCGACGGCCGTTTCGGTCGCGTCGGCGGTGCGCCAGACGTCGAGGTTGGGGATCAGGCGCAGGCTGGCGACGTGCTCGACCGGCTGGTGCGTCGGGCCGTCCTCGCCGAGACCGATCGAGTCGTGCGTGTAGACCATGATCTGGCGCTGCTTCATCAGCGCCGCCATGCGGATCGCGTTGCGCGCGTAGTCGGAGAAGACGAGGAAGGTCGCGGTGTACGGGATCAGGCCGCCGTGCAGCGCGAGGCCGTTGGCGATCGCGGTCATGCCGAATTCGCGCACGCCGTAGTAGATGTAGTTGCCGCCGCCTTCCGCACCACTCGTCTTGCTGACGCCCTTGGAGCCCTTCCACAGCGTGAGGTTGGAGCCGGCGAGGTCGGCCGAGCCGCCGATCAGTTCGGGCAGCAGCGGCGCGAAGGCGTTGATCGCGTTCTGCGAGGCCTTGCGCGTGGCGATGTTCTCGGCCTTGGCGGCGATTTCGGCGATGGCTTTGGCGGAGGCCGCGGCCCAGTCGGCCGGCAGTTGGCCGGCCATGCGCCGCGCGAATTCGGCGGCGAGTTCGGGGAAGGCGGCGCGGTAGGCGGCGAAGCGCGCGTTCCACTCGCCCTCCAGCGCGGCGCCCTTGGCCTTGGCGTCCCAGGCGGCGTATACGTCGGCCGGGATTTCGAAGGGTGCGTGGTTCCAGCCGATGGCGGTGCGCGCGGCGGCGATTTCGTCGGCGCCGAGCGGCGCGCCGTGCACGTCGTGCGAGCCGGCCTTGTTCGGGGCGCCGAGGCCGATCACCGTCTTGCAGCAGATCAGCGTCGGTTTGCCGGTTTCGGCGCGCGCAGCGCGCAGGGCCTGCTCGATGGCTTCCGGGGCGTGCCCGGCGACGTTCGGGATGACCTGCCAGCCGTAGGCCTCGAAGCGCTTCGGCGTGTCGTCGGTGAACCAGCCCTCGACGTGGCCGTCGATCGAAATGCCGTTGTCGTCGTAGAAGGCGATCAGCTTGCCGAGGCCGAGCGTGCCGGCCAGCGAGCAGGCTTCGTGGCTGATGCCTTCCATCAGGCAGCCGTCGCCGAGGAAGGCGTAGGTCGCATGGTCGACGATTTCATGGCCCGGGCGGTTGAACTCGGCGGCCAGAACCTTCTCGGCGAGCGCGAGGCCGACGGCGTTGCTGATGCCCTGGCCGAGCGGCCCGGTCGTCGTCTCGACGCCCGGCGTGTGGCCGACTTCGGGGTGGCCGGCGGTGCGCGAGCCGAACTGGCGGAAGTTCTTCAGGTCGTCGATCGACAGGTCGTAGCCGGTGAGGTGCAGCAGGGCGTAGATCAGCATCGAACCGTGCCCGTTGGAGAGCACGAATCGGTCGCGGTCGGCCCATTGCGGATTGGCCGGATTGTGGCGCAGGTGGCGCCGCCACAGCACTTCGGCGATTTCGGCCATGCCCATCGGCGCGCCGGGGTGGCCGGAGTTGGCTTTCTGGACGGCGTCCATGGCGAGGGCGCGGATGGCGCCGGTCAGCGGGGTGAAGACGACCTTGGGGGCGGCGGGGGAGGCGACGGACACGATGATTTGCCGATCTGCAAAAAGGCGAAATTATCCGCCAAAACAGGGGGTTTTTCCAGTGACCGGGGCCGCCGCACGGCGCCGCCGTGCGCTCGCGGTGCCGCGGACGCATTGCGCGCCTCTCGCGGCGGACGGATATGGTATTTTCGCGGCACCGATCGGCGGGAATTAAAAAAAGGGGTGGGTCATGTCAGGTTTGACGTCGTGGCGGGTGGCGACCCGCATGCAGCTGCTCGTGGTTCTGGCGCTGGCGGGGCTGCTGCTGCTCTGCCTGGTGGCGCTGTTCCAGCTCAAGAGCAGCATGCTGGAGGACAGGAAGCAGACGACCCGCAATCTCGTGGAGGTCGCCGCCGGCGTGCTGGCGCACCATCACAAGCTGGCGCAAGAAGGCAAAGTGTCGGACGAAGAGGCCCGGCTTGCCGCGCGCGAAAGCCTGCGCAGCCTGCGCTTCGGCGGCAACGACTATTTCTTCATCCTCGACGGCGAGCACAACTACGTGCTGCTGCCGCCGAAGCCGGAAACCGAGGGCCAGAACCGCAAGGACATGAAGGACGCGACCGGCAAGTTTCTGATCCAGGAGCTGGTCGCCGCCGGCAAACGCGGCGGCGGCTTCGTCGATTACTGGTTCCCCAAGGCCGGGCAGGACAAGCCCGAACCCAAGCTGTCCTATGCCGCGCCTTTCGCGCCCTGGGGCTGGGTGGTCGGCACCGGCATCTACATCGACGACGTGGACACTGCCTTCCGGCGTGACGCCATGCTGCTCGGCGGCATTTCGCTCGGGCTGCTCGTGCTGCTGAGCGTAGTCGGCTGGCGCGTCGGCGCCAGCGTCCTGCGCCAGCTCGGCGGCGAGCCGCAGGCGGCGGCCGAGGTCATGCGGCGGGTGGCCGACGGCGATCTGACGGCGGAGGTCGGCGCGCCGCCGCCCGGCAGCATGTTGCACGCCCTCGGCGGGATGGTCGCGGCCCTGCGCGGGCTGGTGCGCGAAATCGATACGGGGGCCGACCAGCTGGTGCGTAACGCCGAACAGATCAGCCATGCCTCGGGCGAGGTGGCGACGGCCGCCAGCCAGCAGGCGGATGCGACGTCGGCGATGGCGGCGGCCATCGAGCAGATGACGGTGAGCTCCAGCCACATTTCGGAGAGCGCGCATGAAACCGAGCAGGATTCGCACGCGGCCATGACCCTGGCCGGGCAGGGCGGCGCGCGCGTCGACCAGGCGTCCGCCGCGATCCGCACCATTTCCGGCACCGTGAGCAATGCCTCGGGGCGCATCCATGCGCTGCAGGAGCGGGCCGCGCAGGTGTCGTCGATCGCCAACGTGATCAAGGAGATCGCCGCGCAGACCAATCTTCTCGCGCTCAACGCGGCGATCGAGGCGGCGCGCGCCGGCGAGCAGGGGCGCGGCTTCGCCGTGGTCGCCGACGAGGTGCGCAAGCTGGCCGAGCGGACGGCGGTGGCGACCACCGAGATCGAGCAGATGATCGTCGGCATCCAGGGCGATACGGCGGGGGCGGTCGAGGCGATGAACGCCGCGCTGCCCGAGGTCGAGCATTGCGTGCAGCTGGCCGGTTCCGCCTCCGAATCGCTGCGCGAGATCGAGAGCGGGGCCGGGCGCACGCTGGAGCGCGTACGCGAGGTGGCGAGCGCGACGCGCGAGCAGAGCGCCGCCAGCACCTCGATCGCGCAGCGGGTGGAGCAGATCGCCCAGATGGTCGAGGAAACCAGTTCGACGATCCGCGGCACGGCGGATACGGCGGAGCAGCTCGAACAGATCGCCGTCAGCCTGCGTGCGCAGATCGGCCGCTTCCGGGTCTGAGCGGCGCGAGCGATCCGCGCCGGCGCGCCCGGCGGCCGCTCAGCCGGCGGCGCGCTTCTTTTCCATCATCTTCCAGATCATCGGCGTCAGGATCAGCTGCATGGCCAGCGGCATCTTGCCGCCGGGAACGACCAGCGTGTTCGGGCGCGACATGAAGGACTGGTCGATCATCGTCAGCAGGTAGGGGAAGTCGGTGCCGCGCGGGTCGGCGAAGCGGATCACGACGAAGGACTCGTCCTGGCTCGGGATGTCGCGCGCGATGAAGGGGTTGGAGGTGTCGACCACCGGCACGCGCTGGAAGTTGATGTGCGTGCGCGAGAACTGCGGCGTGATGTAGTGCACGTAGTCGTGCATGCGCCGCAGGATGGTGTTCGTCACCGCTTCGAGCGAGTGCCCGCGCTTCTTGGTGTCGCGGTGGATCTTCTGGATCCATTCGAGGTTGATCGTCGGCACGACGCCGATGATCAGGTCAGGATGCTGCGCGACGTCCACCTCGTCGGTCTTCACCGCGCCGTGCAGGCCTTCGTAGAGCAGGATGTCGCTGTCGGCCGGCAGTTCCTGCCAGTCGGTGAAGGTGCCGATCTCGCCGCCGAACTTGGCGACCTCGACTTCGTCGTGGATGTAGTGGCGGAAGCGGCTGCTGCCGGTTTCCGCGTATTCGCGGAAGAGCCGCTCGATGCCGGCGAAGTCGTTGCCTTCCGGCCCGAAGTGCGAGGGCGCCTGGCGGCCTTCGCGTTCGGCCTGGTGGATCAGGCGGGTGATTTCGGCGCGCGGGTAGCGGTGGAAGCTGTCGCCCTCGACGAACGCGCCGTGGATGTTCTCGCGCCAGAAAATCTGCTCGAAGGTCTGCTTGACCTTGGTCGTTCCGGCCCCCGAGGAACCGGTGACGGCGATGATCGGATGGCGCGCCGACATGGCCGGATCAGTCCTGCGCGTGGTAGCCGGCGACCACGGCGACCTCGTTGCGCGAGCCGAGGATGACCGGCACGCGCTGGTGCAGCGCGTTCGGTTGCAGGTCCATGATGCGCTGGCGGCCGGTGGTCGCGGCGCCGCCCGCCTGTTCGACGATGAAGGCCATCGGGTTGGCTTCGTACATCAGGCGCAGCTTGCCGCCCTGCGCGGCGATCTTGCTGTCGAGCGGGTACATGAAGATGCCGCCGCGCGTCATGATGCGATGCACGTCGGCGACCATCGAGGCCACCCAGCGCATGTTGAAATCCTTGCCGCGCGGACCTTCCTTGCCGGCCAGCAGCTCGTCGACGTAGCGCTGGACGGGCGCTTCCCAGAAACGCCGATTCGACATGTTGATGGCGAACTCCTTCGTTTCTTCGGGAATCCGCAGCTTTTCCTCGGTCAGCACGAAGGAGCCGATCTCGCGGTCGAGCGTGAAGCAGGCGACGCCGTCGCCGACGGTCAGCACGAGCAGCGTCGTCGGGCCGTACACCGCGTAGCCGGCGGCGACCTGCGCCGTGCCGGGTTGCAGGAAGGCGTCCTGCAGCGTCGGGTCGGCGCCTTCGGGGCAGCGCAGCACCGAGAAGATGGTGCCGACCGAGACGTTGATGTCGATGTTCGACGAGCCGTCGAGCGGGTCGAAGAGGAGCAGGTATTCGCCCTGCGGGTAGCGGTTGGGAATGGCGTGCGGCAGTTCCATTTCCTCGGACGCCATGCCGGCCAGATGGCCGCCCCATTCGTTGGCTTCGAGGAAGATTTCGTTGGAGAGCACGTCGAGCTTCTTCTGCGCCTCGCCCTGCACGTTGTCGCTGCCGGCTTCGCCGAGGATGCCGCCGCCTTCGCCGAGACCGCCCTTGCCGATGGCGATGGCGATGCTCTTGCAGGCGCGCGCGACGACCTCGATCAGGAGGCGAAGATCGGCGTTGATCTTGCCCTTTTCGCGTTGTTCTTCGATCAGGTAGCGGCTCAGCGTGATGCGACGCATGGGTGAATCTCCGGAAAATTCGAATGCGGCCGGGGGAACCGGCGTTTGCGGTGCACCATTTTACCTCGGCCGGGCGGGGCGACGCTTTCCCGACTCAGGCCGCCGGCGCATTTTTTTTCCGCAGGTAGTCGCCGGCGGCGTCGGCCGGCAGGGGCCGGCTGAACAGGTAGCCCTGCAGCTCGTCGCAGCGGTGGGTGCGCAGCAGCGCGAGCTGGGCGTCGGTTTCGACGCCCTCGGCGATCACCTTGAGGCCGAGGTTGTGGGCCAGCGCGATGATGGAGACGGCGATCGCCGCATCGTTGGCGTCGTGCTCGACGTCGGTGACGAAGGAACGGTCGATCTTCAGGTGGTCGATCGGGAAGCGCTTGAGATAGGCGAGCGAGGAATAGCCGGTGCCGAAGTCGTCGATCGCCAGCGTGACGCCCATTTCCTTGAGGCGGACGAGGATGGCGCGGGCCTCTTCCGGTTCCTCCATGACCGCGCTTTCGGTGATCTCGATTTCAAGCAGCGGGGCCGGCAGGCCGCTGTCGGCCAGCGCGCTGGCCACGACGTCGGGGAAGTCCTGCTTGCGCAGCTGGCGCGCCGAGACGTTGACGGCGATGCGCAGCGGCGCCAGGCCGCCGTCGATCCAGGCCTTGGCCTGACGGCAGGCGGTGCGCAGCACCCATTCGCCGAGCGCAACGATGAGGCCGGTTTCCTCGGCGATCGGGATGAAGCGGTCCGGCGCGACGAGGCGGCCGTCGCCGGTCCTCCAGCGCAGCAGCGCCTCGACGCCGGCGACGCGCAGGTCCTGGGTGGTGAGCTGCGCCTGGTAGTACAGCTCGAACTCGTGCTTCGTCAGCGCCTGCCGCAGGCGGCGCTCGATGTCTAGGCGCTCGCTGGCGTTGCGGTTCATCTCCTCGGCGTAGAACTGGAAGTTGTTCCGGCCGAGCGTCTTGGCGTGATACATCGCCGTGTCGGCGTTGCGCATGATGGTGTCGCTGTCGCCGCCGTCGTCCGGGTAGACGCTGATGCCGACGCTCGGGCTGGTGTGCAGTTCGTTGCCGTCGACGACGATGGCGGTGGACAGCGCGCCGATGATCTTGTCGGCGACGGTGGCCGCGTCGCTCGGGGTTTTCAGGTCGGGCAGGACGATGACGAACTCGTCGCCGCCGAGGCGGGCGACCATGTCGGTTTCGCGGATCGCGCCGGTGAAGCGGCGGGCGACTTCGATCAGCAGCTGGTCGCCGACGTGGTGGCCGAGCGTGTCGTTGATCACCTTGAAGCGGTCGAGGTCGATGAACAGGACGGCGACGTTCCAGGCGTGCCGCCGCGCTTCGACGCAGGCCTGGTCGAGACGCGCTTCGAGCGAGAAGCGGTTGGGCAGGCCGGTCAGCGCATCGTGGTGGGCGAGGTAGTGGATGCGCTGTTCGGCGGTCTTGCGCTCGGTGATGTCGGAGAACATCGTCACGTAGTGCGTGAGTTTGCCGGCGTGGCGGTCGACGACGGCGCTGATCGTCATCCACTTAGGGTAGGTTTCGCCGCTCTTGCGCCGGTCCCAGATTTCTCCCGCCCAGTGCCCGTTGCGCTTCAGTTCGTCCCACATCCGGCGATAGAACTCGGCGTCGTGGCGGCCCGAGGCGAGGATACGCGGGTCTTCGCCGAGCACGTCCTCGGACGCGAAGCCGGTGATCTGGGTGAAGGCCTCGTTGATCGACACGATGCGGTTGTCGTGATCGCTGATCATGATCGCGTCGGGGCTGTTGTCGAAGACCTTTTCGGCGAGCTGCAGGCGCTCTTCGGATTTCCGGCGCGCCGTGATGTCGGTGTAGATGGTGACGAAGCCGCCGTCCGGTAACGGCGCGCCGCGCACCTCGATGGTCGTGCCGTTCGGCCGCGTGCGCTCGAAGATGTAGGGTTCGGGGGCGCGCGGCGCATCGTCGACGATGTCGCCGGCGTTGAAGTGCGCCAACTCGCGCGCCGCCACCGGCATGCGTTCGAACAGGCTGTCCGGCAGGTCGAGCAGGCGGCGGAACTCGCGGTTGACCGCGACGAAGTTCCGTTCGCCGTCGAGCAGCGAGACGCCGCCCGGGATGTTCTCGATGATCGTGTTGAGCAGGGCGTGCTGGTGCTGCAGCTGCAGCTCGGCGTTCTTGCTTTCGGTGATGTCGGTGTAGGTGGTGATGAAGCCGGCGAGCTGTCCCTCGATGTGGAAGGGCGTGCCCTGCACCAGATGCGCCTTGCCGTTCGGCCGGATGCGCTCGAAGCGGTGGGCCTCGAACTTCATGGCCAGCGCCTTGCGCGCGCGCACCTGCTCGTCCGGATCGCCCGGACCGTATTCGCCGCGTACCGCCGGAACGCGGGTCAGCTCGTCGAAGCTCGCGTCGCGCACGACGATCTCCGGCGGCAGGCCGAGCACCTCGATGAAGCCTTCGTTCCACAGCTGCAGGTGGAGCGTCTCGTCGAACACGCTGATGCCCTGCGGCAGATTCTTGAGCACGGCGGCGAACTGCGCCGACTGGCGGCGCAGCAGTTCCTCGGTGCGGCGCTGCTCGGTGACGTCCTGCGTGGTGCCGGCGATCGCCTGCGGACGGCCTTCGGCGTCGCGCACGATGCGGCTGGTGTTCTCGAACTGGCGCACTTCGCCGGAGGGCAGCAGGACGCGGTAGGCGACGTGGTAGTGGCTGCCCTGCGCCACGCTGTGCTCGATCGCCTGGCGCACGCGGGCGCGGTCGTCGGGGTGCACGCGGGCGTAGAAGAGTTCGAGCGAGGGGTCGATCTCGCCCATGCCGAGCTCGTAGCGCAACAGGCGATAGGTTTCTTCCGACCACCATTGCTTGCTTCCGTCCAGCGAGCGCTCCCAGCTGCCGATGCGGGCGATGCGCTGGGCGGCGACCAGGCGTTCGTGGGCGCGTGCGATCTCGAGCGCCGCGCCGCGCTCGCTGCGCTGCTGCCGGCGGAAGGCTTCGCGCTGCAGGCGCCACAGCGCGAAGATGATGGCAGCCGTGACGACGAGGATCGCCAGGCTGACCAGCGCGACGATGGCGAAGCGGTCGTTGAGCGGCGCCATGACTTCGCGCATGTCGATCTGGGCGACCATCGCCCAGGGCGTGCCGGCGATCGGCCGGGTCGCCGCGAGGACCGCTACGCCGCGATAGTCGCGGCCTTCCATGACGAGCGATTCGCCGCGCGCCGCGTGGGCGGCCGGCAGTGCCTCCCGGTCGACGGGCAGCGCGAGACGCTGGCTCCTGTCCTCTTGGTGGCGCAGCTCGTTGAGGTAGAGCACGCGGTCGCCGCGCCGCTCGACGAGCAGGATTTCGGCTGAGGTGCTGGGCACCGGCCAGGATTCGATCAGCGGGAAGAGAAAGCGCTGCGGGTCGATGCGGAAGAGGATGAAGCCGAGCAGGCGGACGGATTCGACTTCGCTGTCGTGCAGCGGAACGATCAGTTCGATGTAGTTTCCGGCGTCCGGCGCCTTTTCGAGGTCGCTCAGTTCGGCCGTCATGTGCCGGGCGGCGCTGTGCATCAGTTCGCGGGTGCCGTCGGTGAGCGGCTTGAATTCCGGCGTCGCGGCCAGGATTTCGCCCTGCGGGCCGAGCAGCGAGGCTTCGCGGTAGTCTAAATTGCGCGTGACGTTCTGCAGCCAGCCGGCGACGCGCGCTTTCTGCCCGTCGCTCAGGCCGCGCCTGAGCCAGTCGGTCATCGTCGCTTCGACCATCGTGTTGGCGCGCAGCACGTTGGCGTTGCCCAGGCGTTCGCTCCGCCAGTGGGCGATCTGCTGGGTCTTGAGATCGGCGATGACCGAGAGCTGCTGCTGCGCCTGCGTCTTCAGCGCCGCTTCCTGCGCGCGGTAGAAGAAGTAGTCCACGAGGCCGATCCCGAGCGCCAGCAGGGCGAAAACGGCGAACAGCGTCAGCTGGTGTCTTAGTTCGCGGGATGCAGGCATGGGCGTCGACCGGTAAGGGCGGGGGAGTCCGGTGATGACTGAAGGGGATTTCGGGCGTTGGCGGATGCCGATGATACGCCAAGGCGCATGGCTTTGCACGGCGCCGGCTCTTGTTCTCCACAGGCTTGTCGGGTATTTTGCGGGGCGGAACGGCGTGCGAAATACCCGTTCCGGATAACCGCCCACATAAAAAATCCAGGGGCGGGGCCAGCAGGTGTGTCCAGGGAGCGGCCAGATGCGTATCAGAACCTTCATTTTCGCGGCCTCGACGGCCGTGTCGGTACTTTTCTTCGGCGGCAGCTACTGGGCGGTCGGCAACATCTTCGGCAGCACCGTGCGCGACAACGCCCTGCAGACCTCGGAAGCGGTGGCGCGCGTCACCTTCGGCGCGATGTATCAGCTGATGAACACCGGCTGGCGGCGCGAACAGGCCGAATCCTTCCTGCAGGCGACGCACGAGGCGGTCAACAACTCGTCGATGGAGATCCAGATCTACCGCAGCCAGGTGGTCATCGACCGCTTCGACGAAATCGAGCAGCCGCCGCTCGACGCCGAACTGGCCGCCGCCATGCGCGACGGCCGGGCGCGCCGCCTCGACACGGGCGACGCCGTGCGCCATATCTACCCGCTGGTCGCCGAGGAAAAATGCCTGCGCTGCCACCGCAACGCCGAGATCGGCAACGTGCTCGGCGCCGTCGAGGTCCGCCAGGACCTGGCGCAACTCCTCCAGCGTGCGCAGCGCGAGCTGCTCTTTTCCCTGCTCGCCTTCCTGCCGCTGCTCGCGTTGGCCGCCATCGGCGCCGTCTGGTGGGTGAGCCGGCGCCTCGAGCGCTCGGTCGATGCGGTCAAGCTGAGCTTCGACAACGTCAACGCGGTGAGCGACCTGCGCCACGTCGCGCTCGACCGGCACGACCTCGGCTTCGACGAACTGAACCGGGTGCTCGGCGGCTTCGACGAGCTGCTGACCAAGCTGCGCGGCATCGCCGTCGATAAGGACATCCTCAAGTTCGAGATCGGCCTGCTCGAGAAATTCGTCATCACCTCCGACGTGGTCAAGGACTGGCGCGAATACGTCGGCCAGCTGCTGGTGTCGATCAATCGCGTGGTGAGCGCGCATGTGCTGTTCTCGGTGTTCAAGATCGACGACGAGCTGTTCGATCTGGAGCTGTTCTGGTTCCGTCCGCCGACGCCGGAAACCTGCGCGATGATGGAACGCCACATCCGGCAGGCGCTGACCGAGCATTCGCGCTTCAGCGAATTCACCGCGTGCACGCTGCATCACAACGTGATCCTCGACGAGGGGCAGATTCACCTGACCGAGAGCGAGGTCAGCCTGCGCGTCAAGTCCTTCTTCGTCGAATCGCCGCAGATCGGCGGCATCGTCGGCATCGGCGTGCACGCCGACGAGCTGGAGGACGAGACGCGCCACCTCGTGATGGACAGCGTGCTGTCGACGCTGCTCAACGTCGTCGGTTCGGTCAAGGCGATCTACAAATACACGCGCGACCTCGAGTACTACGCGACGCGCGATCCGCTGACCGACCTCTTCAACCAGCGCGTGTTCTGGGAAATGATCGGCTACGAGATCGAGCGCGCGCGCCGCCACGACTACAAGTTCGGCCTGCTGTTGATCGACCTCGACAATTTCAAGCTGATCAACGACAACTACGGCCACCCGGTCGGCGACAGCTATCTCCAGGAATTTGCGCGCTGCGTCCATGGCACCCTGCGCGCCGGCGACATCTTCGCGCGCTACGGCGGCGACGAGTTCGTCGTCATCCTGCCCGAATCGGACCTTGAGGAGGCCGGCATGGCCGCCCGCCGGGTGCTCGGGGCGGTCAGTTCGATGGCGCTCGACGTCGACGGGCAGCCGATCCACGGCACCTGCTCGATCGGGCTGGCGATCTTCCCCGACCACGCGGCGGAGTCCAAGGACCTCTTCCTGTTCGCCGACAACATGATGTACAAGGCCAAGGCAGGCGGCAAGGACCGTCTTGCGGTGCCGACCGACGAGGACGTCGTCGAGGTCTTCCGCGACATCACCCAGAAGAGTGTGCTGATCCTCGACGCCATCGAGCGCAAGCGCATCGTTCCCTTCTTCCAGCCCATCCTCGACGTGCAGGCCAGGCGCGTCGTCGCCTACGAGGTGCTGTCGCGCATCGAGGTCGGCGGCGAGGTGATGCGCGCCGAGGAGTTCGTCGAGATCGCCGAGAAGATGGGCGTCATCCACCGCCTCGACACCCTGGTCATCGAACTGGCGCTCGCCTCGCTGCAGGCGCAGGGGCATGACGGATACATCTTCATCAACCTCTCGCCGCGCGCGCTGGTGCTCGGCGAATTCGCGCGCGACGTGAAGCGCATCGTCGCCGAGAGCGGCATTTCGCCCGCGCGCATCGTGTTCGAGATCACCGAGCGCGATACGGTGAAGAACCTCGGCCTGCTCGAGCGCTTCCTGACCGACCTGAAGATGGAAGGCTTCAAGCTGGCGATCGACGATTTCGGCTCGGGTTTCTCGTCCTTCCACTACCTGCGCCGCTTCCCGATCGACTTCCTGAAGATCGAGGGCGAGTTCATCGCCAATATGCTGAGCAGCAGCACCGACCTCGCCTTCGTCAACAGCATCCGCTCGCTGGCGCTCGACCTCGGCATCACGATGGTCGCCGAGTTCGTCGAGAACGCCGAGGTGCTCGACGCGCTCGGCGCGATGGGCGTGCATCTGGCGCAGGGCTACCACATCGGTCGCCCGGCGCGCGAGATCATTGCGGCCGACTGGCGGCAGGTGGCGGGCGCGGCGGCGGAAGTCGCCGGCTAGAAACGCAGCGTTTCGGGGCGGGCGAGGGGCCGGCGGCGCGGCCGACAGGTGGGCGCCGCGGCCGCGCCGGCTGCACTCAGCAGTTGGCGCGCACCCAGTGCTTCCAGGCGGCGAACACCTGCGGGTGCAGGGCGGCGACCACCGGGCGCCGCCAGACGTCTTCGCCGTCGAAGTCGTCGCTGGTCAGCGTGCACATGCGGCCGCCCGCTTCGCGCAGAATCAGGCTGCCCGCCGCGTAATCCCACAGCATCTGGCCGCCGTGCAGATTGAGGTCGAGTCGCCCGGCCGCGAGGTTGCACCATTCGAGCGTCGAACAGCCGAAGTTGCGCTGCGAGTAGAACGGCGGATCGACGGCGATGCGGTCGGCGAGCGGTTTCGGGATACGCTTGAAATCGACGCCGGCGACGCCGCGCGCGAGCTCGTCGGTCACTTGGCGCAACGGCAGGCGGCGCCCGTTGAGATAGGCGCCGTTGCCCTCGCGGGCGTAGAACATTTCGTCGGTGATCGGGTTGTAGGTCACCGCCAGGCGCGTCCGGCCGCCGCTGATCCAGGCGATCGAAACGGCGAAGTGGGGCAGGCCGTTGATGAAGTTGGTCGTCCCGTCGATCGGGTCGATGCACCACAGGCCGCGTTCGTCGCTCATGCCGGTGGCCCAGCCGGCGCGCTGTTCGGCCGGCGTCATTTCCTCGCCGACGATCGGACAGGGGCGGATCGCCGCCAGGCGGTCGGCAAGAAAGCGCTGCGCGGCCAGATCGGCTTCCGAGAACAGCGAACCGTCGCTCTTCTGCTCGGCGTGGCGCACGCGCAGGAAGCGCGGCATCACTTCCTGCTGCGCGACCTCGCGCACGAGGGCGACGGTCGCGTCGAGCATGCGTTTGAGTTCGCCGCCGCTCGGCGGCGTGGAGCGACCGGCGTTCATCTCAGGCGCGCCATTTGATCGAGCAGCCGATGCTCGGCGCCTGCGCGCGCGGCCCCGCGCCGGTGACGGCGACCTCGCGCATCGCTTCGAACAGCTCGCGCCGCGCGTCCGGGGCGGCCGGGCCGCGCCCGCTGGCGTCGAGGCGGCCGCGGTACTGCAGCTGCAGCGCGCGGTTGAATCCGAAAAAGTCGGGCGTGCATACGGCGCCGTAGGCGCGCGCCACGTCCTGCGTGGCGTCGAACAGGTAGGGGAAACTGAAGTCGAGCCGGCGGGCGAGCGCCTGCATATGTTCCGGCGAGTCTTCCGGATAGGCGGCCGGATCGTTGCTCATGATCGCCGCGACGCCGACCCCGAGCGCCTGCAGGTCGCGCGCGTCGCGGCAGATGCGCTCGATCACCGCCTGGACGTAGGGGCAGTGGTTGCAGATGAACATCAGCAACAGGCCGTTCGGGCCGCGCAGCGAGTCGCGCGTGTGCGCGCGGCCGGCGGTGTCTTCCAGCGTGAAATCGGGGGCGGGCCAGCCGAAATCGCAGAGTGGGGTATCGAGCGCCACGGGGGTCGGTCTCCGGTGCAAAAAAAGCCTGTGCGCTTGTCGCTGCGCATCGGCGCGGCCCCCGAGGGGCGTTTTCGCCTTGCGGCGGCCCGGCGGCAAAAAAGTGCCGGTGTCAAGTCTTTCGCGCAAATCACGCAGGGCTTGAAACCGTATATGGGACAGTAGGTTAGCTCTTTTCGGGGCCGCTTTGCAGAA
>MKUH01000024.1:94710-206379 GCA_001897745.1 Candidatus Accumulibacter sp. 66-26 | reverse complement strand
TGGCCAAGGTCGTCAGCGTCGATTCCCCTTACGAGTGGGAAGGCGGCGAATGGACGCTGACAGGCTACCAGGCGCCCGCCGCGCCGCAGTTCAAGGTCGTCGCCTACGACTACGGGATCAAGCACAACATCCTGCGCATGCTCGCCGAGCGCGCTTGCCAGGTCACCGTCGTGCCGGCGCAGACGAGCGCCGCCGACGTGCTGAAATACGCGCCGGACGGCATCTTCCTGTCGAATGGCCCGGGCGACCCCGAGCCGTGCGACTACGCGATCACCGCCATCCGGGAGCTGCTGACCAGTGGCGTGCCGATTTACGGCATCTGCCTTGGCCACCAGTTGCTGGCGCTGGCCTCCGGTGCGAAGACCATGAAGATGAAGTTCGGTCATCACGGCGCCAATCACCCGGTCAAGGATCTCGACACCAATCAGGTGCTGATCACCAGCCAGAACCACGGTTTTTCGGTCGATGCCGAGACGCTGCCGGCCACTCTGCGGCCGACGCACGTGTCGCTGTTTGACGGCTCGCTGCAGGGCATGGCGCGTACCGACGTGCCGGCGTTCTCCTTCCAGGGACACCCGGAAGCGAGCCCCGGCCCGCGCGACGTGGCCTACCTGTTCGACCGATTCATCAAGTTGATGCAAGACAAGAAGGCCGAGGGAAAGTAACTCATGCCTAAGCGTACAGATATCAAGAGCGTTCTCATCATCGGCGCCGGCCCGATCGTCATCGGTCAGGCGTGCGAATTCGACTACTCCGGCGCACAGGCCTGCAAGGCGCTGCGCGAGGAGGGCTACCGCGTCATCCTGGTCAACTCCAACCCGGCGACGATCATGACCGACCCGGAGATGGCCGATGTGACCTACATCGAGCCGATCACCTGGAAGGTCGTCGAGAAGATCATCGAGAAGGAGCGCCCCGACGCGCTGCTGCCGACCATGGGCGGGCAGACCGCGCTCAACTGCGCGCTCGATCTCGCCAAGAACGGCGTGCTCGAGAAGTACAAGGTCGAGATGATCGGCGCCTCGCGCGAGGCGATCGACAAGGCCGAGGACCGCGAGAAGTTCAAGGCCGCGATGACCAAGATCGGTCTCGGCTCGGCCCGCTCCGCCGTCGCCCACTCGATGGAAGAGGCGCAGCAGGTGCAGGCGATGATCGGTTTTCCGGCGATCATCCGTCCGTCGTTCACGATGGGCGGTTCGGGCGGCGGCATCGCCTACAACCAGGAAGAATTCGTCGAGATCTGCAAGCGCGGGCTCGAAGCCAGCCCGACCAGCGAACTGCTGATCGAAGAGTCGCTGATCGGCTGGAAAGAGTTCGAGATGGAGGTCGTGCGCGACAAGGCCGACAACTGCATCATCATCTGCTCGATCGAGAACCTCGACCCGATGGGCGTGCACACCGGCGACTCGATCACCGTTGCGCCGGCGCAGACGCTGACCGACAAGGAATACCAGATCATGCGCGACGCCTCGGTGGCGGTGCTGCGCGAGATCGGCGTCGATACCGGCGGCTCCAACGTGCAGTTCTCGATCTGCCCCGAAGACGGCCGCATGATCGTCATCGAAATGAACCCGCGCGTTTCGCGTTCGTCGGCGCTCGCCTCCAAGGCGACCGGCTTCCCGATCGCCAAGGTCGCCGCCAAGCTGGCCGTCGGTTACACCCTCGACGAACTCGCCAACGAGATCACCGGCGGCAAGACGCCGGCGTCGTTCGAGCCCTCGATCGACTACGTCGTGACCAAGGTGCCGCGCTTCGCCTTCGAGAAATTCCCGCAGGCCGATTCGCACCTGACGACGCAGATGAAGTCGGTCGGCGAGGTGATGGCGATCGGTCGTACGCTGCAGGAATCGCTGCAGAAGGCGCTGCGCGGTCTCGAAGTCGGCGTCGACGGTTTCGACGAGAAGACGACCGACCGCGAAGAGATCGAGACCGAGCTCGCCGAGCCCGGTCCCGAGCGCCTGTGGTACGTCGCCGACGCCTTCCGCATCGGCATGAGCCTCGATGAAATCCACCGTCTGACCAACATCGATCCGTGGTTCCTGGCGCAGATCGAGGACCTCTACAAGAAGGCCGAGTACATCCGCGGCAAGCCGCTCGCATCGCTGTCGCGTGACGAGTTGTGGCACCTCAAGCGCGCCGGCTTCTCCGACAAGCGCCTGGCCAAGCTGATGGACACGACGCAGAGCGCCGTGCGCGAGCGTCGCCACGAGCTGAAGGTGCGTCCGGTCTACAAGCGCGTCGACACCTGCGCCGCCGAGTTTTCGACCGATACCGCCTACATGTACTCGACCTACGAGGAAGAGTGCGAGTCGAATCCGAGCGACAAGAAGAAGATCATGGTCCTCGGCGGCGGCCCGAACCGCATCGGCCAAGGCATCGAGTTCGACTATTGCTGCGTGCATGCCGCGCTCGCCATGCGCGAGGACGGCTACGAGACGATCATGGTCAACTGCAATCCGGAGACCGTGTCGACCGACTACGACACCTCGGACCGCCTGTACTTCGAGCCGCTGACGCTCGAAGACGTGCTCGAGATCGTCGCCATCGAAAAGCCGGTCGGCGTCATCGTCCAGTACGGCGGCCAGACGCCGCTCAAGCTGGCGCGCGACCTCGAGGCCAACGGCGTGCCGATCATCGGCACCAGCCCGGACATGATCGACGCGGCCGAAGACCGCGAGCGCTTCCAGAAGCTGCTGCACGACCTCGGCCTCAAGCAGCCGCCCAACCGGACGGCGCGCACCGAGGAAGACGCCCTGCGTCTGGCCGCGGAAATCGGCTACCCGCTGGTCGTCCGCCCGTCCTACGTGCTCGGCGGCCGCGCCATGGAGATCGTCCATGAGCCGCGCGACCTCGAGCGCTACATGCGCGAGGCGGTGAAGGTCTCGAACGACTCGCCGGTGCTGCTCGACCGCTTCCTCAACGACGCCTGCGAAGTGGACGTCGACGCGCTGTCCGACGGCGAGGAAGTGATCATCGGCGGCGTCATGGAGCACATCGAACAGGCCGGCGTGCATTCGGGCGATTCGGCCTGCTCGCTGCCGCCTTACTCGCTGTCGCAGGAACTGCAGGACGAACTGCGCCGTCAGACCAAGCTGATGGCGAAGGGTCTCAACGTGTGCGGCCTGATGAACGTGCAGTTCGCGATCCAGAACGACGTGGTCTACGTGCTCGAAGTGAATCCGCGCGCCTCGCGCACCGTGCCCTTCGTGTCCAAGGCCACCGGCCTGCAGCTGGCGAAGATCGCGGCGCGCTGCATGGTCGGCCAGTCGCTCAAATCGCAAGGCGTGACCAAGGAAGTGATTCCGCCGTACTACTCGGTCAAGGAAGCGGTCTTCCCCTTCGCCAAGTTCCCCGGCGTCGATACCATCCTCGGGCCGGAAATGAAGTCCACCGGCGAGGTGATGGGCGTCGGCACGACCTTCGCGGAAGCCTTCTACAAGAGCCAGCTCGGCGCCAGCGTACGCCTGCCGACGTCGGGCAAGGTCTTCATCAGCGTCAAGCAGTCGGACAAGGCGAAGGCCGTCGATATTGCCCGCGACCTGCATTCGGCCGGCTTCACGATTCTCGCCACGCGCGGCACGGCCGGCGCGATCGAAGCCGCCGGCATTCCCGTGACGCCGGTGAACAAGGTCACCGAAGGCCGTCCGCACATCGTCGACATGATCAAGAACAACGAGATTGCCCTGATCATCAACACGGTCGACGAGAAGCGCCAGGCCATCAGCGACTCGCGCTCGATCCGCACCTCGGGTCTGGCCGCGCGCGTGACGATGTACACCACGCTGTGGGGCGCCGAAGCGGCGGCCGAAGGTATCAAGAGCCGTGGCGAGCTCGTTGTTTACCCGATCCAGGGCCTGCACGCACAACTGAGTTGATCAACCCTTGAACCGCCGGCGACGCCCCGTTTTTCGGGCGCCGGCGGTTTTGCTTTGGTAGCGAACGATATGAGCAAGGTACCCCTGACCCTCACCGGCGCCGAAAAACTTCGCGCCGAACTGCACCGGTTGAAAACCGTCGAACGCCCTTCCGTGATCGCCGCGATCGCCGAGGCGCGCTCGCACGGCGATCTCTCGGAAAACGCCGAGTACGACGCCGCCAAGGAACGCCAAGGCTTCGTCGAAGGGCGCATCCAGGAAGTCGAAGGCAAGCTGTCGAACGCCCAGATCATCGACCCCAAGCTGCTCGATGCCGACGGACGCTGCGTTTTCGGCGCGACGGTCGATCTCGAAGACCAGGATTCCGGCGATCAGGTCACCTACCAGATCGTCGGCGAGGACGAGGCCGACATCAAGGGCGGCAAGATTTCCGTCAATTCGCCGATCGCCCGCGCGCTGATCGGCAAGTTCGCCGGCGACATCGCCCAAGTGCAGGCGCCGGGCGGGCTGCGCGAATACGAAGTGCTCGACGTCCGCTACGAATAGCATCTCCGTGCGCCGCCTTGCCGACTCTCTCCATGCCGTCGTTCTGACGCTGTGGGTGGGCGGCTTGTGGACAATCGGCTATCTGGTTGCGCCGACGCTGTTTTCCACGCTCGCCGATCGCGCGCTTGCCGGCGTCGTTGCCGGCAAGCTGTTCGCCCTGATCGGTTGGGTTGGCGTGGGCGGTGGTGCCTATCTGCTGATTTTCATGCGCCTGCGCCATGGCGCGGCGGTCTGGCGGAGCTGGAATTTCCGCGTGCTGCTGGCGATGTGGCTGTTGGCGGCGGCGAGCCTGTTCGGCATTCAGCCGCTGATGGCGCAAATGAAAGCCGAAGCGCTGCCGCGCGAGGTGATGGAGAGCGCGCTGCGTGAGCGTTTTGCCGTCTGGCACGGTATTTCCAGCATCCTCTATCTGGTGCAGAGCCTGCTCGGCCTGTGGGCCGTGGCAGCCGTCGCCCGCGCCAAGACGTGAGGAGCGGGCGGGAAACCGCCGCCGTAGCGGCGGGTGCGCTCTCAGTGGCCAGAACCGCCCTGGAAGCTGCGCTTGGTGCGCCGCGGCTCGCTGCGCGAACGGCGCGGGCGGCCCGGGGTTTTGGGCTGCGGCAGCACCGAGGCCGACTTGTTCTCGGGCGAGGGGCGCCAGACCACGAGCAGTTTTCCGATATGCTGTACCGGCGCCGCTTCGAGTTCCTGGCAAATGGTCGCCAGGAACTGCTCGCGCTGCTCCCGGTCGTCGTTGAAGACGCGGATCTTGATCAATTCGTGGCTGGCCAGGCTGTTGGCGATCTCTTTCAGGACGGATTCGGAGAGTCCGTTCTGGCTGATTGCAACGACGGGATTCAGGGCGTGGGCACGGGCGCGCAGGGCGCGGCGCTCGTCGGTGCTTAGATTGAGCATGAACTAAACCTCTATAAAGAACGCATTTTACCGAATTTTCAGCGATGGCACGAACCAGAACGAGCAATGCTTGGCTGCGCGAGCATGTAAATGATCCTTACGTACAGCGTGCGAAGTCTGAGGGCTATCGTTCGCGTGCCTCGTACAAGCTGATGGAGATCGACGACAAGGACCGCCTGATCCGTTCGGGCGAGGTTGTCGTCGACCTCGGCGCGACCCCCGGTGGCTGGTCGCAGGTCGCCGCCCAGCGGCAGAAGGGGCGGGGGCGCGTGGTGGCGCTCGACCTGCTGGAGATGGCGCCGCTGCCCGGCGTCGACTTTTTCCAGGGCGATTTCCGCGACGAGGAAATCCTGCTCAAGCTGGAAGAAATGCTGGCCGGCGAGAAGGTCGGCCTTGTTCTTTCCGATATGGCCCCCAATATATCGGGCATCCCCATCTCGGATCAGGCGCGGGTGATGCATCTCGCGGAACTCGGTCTCGATTTCGCGCGCAACTGGCTGAAACCGGACGGCGCTTTCCTGGTCAAAGTTTTCCAAGGGCACGGTTTCGACGAATTCGTGCAGGAGATGCGCAAGGTGTTCAAGACCGTTTCGTCGCGTAAGCCGGATGCTTCGCGCGATCGCAGCCCGGAAGTCTATCTGCTCGGCAAGGGCCTGAAGGCTTGAGTGGCCGGCGGCGAATCGGTTTAGAATGAGGCTTTTGGCAGGTTCCATGCCGTTCCGGGGCGATTTTCCCCGCGTTCGCAACGATGAAGAGGTGCAGCATTGAATAACATGTTCAAGAATCTGGCGGTGTGGCTGGTGATCGGTCTCGTGCTGATGACCGTCTTCAACCAGTTCAACAATCGCCAGGTCGCGCAGTCGGCGATGGAGTATTCGCAGTTTCTCGAGGAAGTGACGCAGGGGCGGATCGCCAAGGTCGTCATCGAGGGCCGCGTGCTCAAGGCGACGACCATCGACGGCAAGAAGCTGACCTCCTATTCGCCGCCCGACCTGTGGATGGTCTCCGACCTGCTGAAGTACGGCGTCAAGATCGAGGCACGTCCGGAAGAGGAGCCCTCCTTCCTGATGAACCTCTTCGTCTCGTGGTTCCCGATGTTGCTCCTGATCGGCGTCTGGGTCTTCTTCATGCGCCAGATGCAGGGCGGCGGGCGCGGCGGCGCCTTCTCGTTCGGCAAGAGCAAGGCGCGCCTGCTTGACGAGTCGAGCAACACCATCACCTTTGCCGACGTCGCCGGTTGCGACGAAGCCAAGGAGGAAGTCTCCGAACTCGTCGATTTCCTGCGCGACCCGTCCAAGTTCCAGAAGCTCGGCGGGCGCATCCCCAAGGGCGTGCTGCTGGTCGGCAATCCGGGGACCGGCAAGACCTTGCTCGCCAAGGCCATCGCCGGCGAGGCCAAGGTGCCTTTCTTCTCGATTTCCGGCTCCGATTTCGTCGAGATGTTCGTCGGCGTCGGCGCCGCGCGCGTGCGCGACATGTTCGAGAACGCCAAGAAGCACGCGCCGTGCATCATCTTTATTGACGAACTGGACGCGGTCGGCCGTCAGCGCGGCGCCGGTCTCGGCGGCGGCAACGACGAGCGCGAGCAGACGCTGAACCAGATGCTGGTCGAGATGGACGGCTTCGAGGGCAGCGTCGGCGTCATCGTGATCGCCGCGACCAACCGCCCGGACGTCCTCGACCCGGCGCTCATGCGCCCGGGCCGTTTCGACCGCCAGGTCATCGTGCCGCTGCCCGACATCCGCGGCCGCGAGCAGATTCTCGTCGTGCACATGCGCAAGGTGCCGCTGTCGCCCGACGTCAAGGCGGACATCATCGCGCGCGGCACGCCCGGCTTTTCCGGTGCCGATCTCGCCAACCTGGTGAACGAGGCGGCGCTGTTCGCCGCCCGCGCCAGCAAGCGTCTGGTCGACATGGAAGACTTCGAGAAGGCCAAGGACAAGATCATGATGGGCGCCGAGCGCCGCAGCATGGTCATGAACGAGGAAGAGAAGCGCAACACCGCCTACCACGAGTCCGGTCACGCCGTCGTCGCCAAGCTGGTGCCGAAATCCGATCCGGTGCACAAGGTCACGATCATCCCGCGCGGCCGCGCGCTCGGCGTCACCATGCAGCTGCCGGAAGAGGATCGCTACGCCTACGACCGCGTCTATCTCATGAGCCGCGTCGCGGTGCTCTTCGGCGGCCGCATCGCCGAGGAACTGTTCATGAACCAGATGACCACCGGCGCTTCCAACGACTTCGAGCGGGCGACGCAGATGGTGCGCGACATGGTCACGCGCTACGGCATGTCCGACGCGCTCGGCCCGATGGTCTACGGCGAGAACGAGGGCGAAGTCTTCCTCGGCCGCTCGGTGACGACGCACAAGAACGTCTCCGAGGCGACGATGCAGAAGGTCGATGCCGAAATCCGCCGCATCATCGACGAACAGTACGCGCTGGCGCGCCGCCTGCTCGACGAGAACCGCGACAAGGTCGAGGCGATGACCGCCGCGCTGCTCGAATGGGAAACCATCGATGCCGACCAGATCGACGACATCATGGCCGGCCGCCCGCCGCGCCCGCCGAAGGCGCCGCAGCCGGTGGCCGCGAACAAGCCGGACAGCAATGCGCCGGGCGCCGCGCCGAACGCCACGGCACCGGCCTGAGCCGGATCATTCACCAGCAACCGGGGGAGCGAGGCTCCCCCGGTTTTTTTACGTCGGACAATCATGCTTCGCTGCGGAAAATTCCAACTTGCCCTCGACCGTCCGCTGGTCATGGGCATCGTCAATCTCACGCCGGATTCCTTCTCGGGCGACGGCGTGGCGAGCGACGCCGAGCGCGTGATCGCCCACGCGCATCGCCAGATCGAGGCCGGCGCGGACCTGCTCGACCTCGGCGCCGAGTCGTCGCGTCCCGGCGCGATCCCGACCCCGCTCGACGAGGAGTTGCGCCGGCTGCTGCCGGTGCTCAAGGCGCTCGACGGCTGCGGCGTGCCGCTCTCGATCGACACCTACAAGCCGGAGGTGATGCAGGCGGCGCTCGCGCACGGTGCGGCGATGATCAACGACATCTACGGCCTGCGCATGCCCGGCGCGCTGGAAGCGGTGGCGCAGAGCGATTGCGCGGTCTGCCTGATGCACATGCAGGGCGAGCCGCTGAGCATGCAGCAGCAACCGGACTACGATGACGTCGTGGCCGAAGTGCGGGGGTTTCTCGAAGCGCGGGTGGCGGCGGCGCGGGGCGCCGGCATCGCCGACGACCGGCTGGTGCTCGATCCGGGCTTCGGTTTCGGCAAGACCCTGGCACACAATCTGGAGCTATTGCGCCACTTGCCTGCGACGACCGTCGACGGGTTGCCGGTGCTCGCCGGCATGTCGCGCAAGTCGATGCTTGGCGGCATCACCGGGCGGCCCGTCGGGCAGCGTCTGGGCGCCAGCCTGTCGGCCGCGCTGCTCGCGGCGCAGCGCGGCGCGCGCATCATCCGCGTGCATGACGTGGCGGAGACACGCGACGCGCTGGCCGTCTGGCAGGCGCTCGAAGGCCTCTGAGCCGGCGGCGGGCGGACGGCTTCAGCGCCCCTCGTGCGTCACCCGGAGGCTGTGTCTAGGTGCGGCGCCGGCGCTCGATGAAGAGGCTGCTGCCGGGGATTTTCTTGGCGTGCTTCTTGGCGTCGGCGGCGGTCGAGGAAATTTCCTGATGCGACTCGAAGGCACCCGCGGCGATCGGCAGGGCGCCGATCGACAGCGTCGGGGCCGGGTGGAAGACCGGCTCGCCGCGCCGGTTTTCGCCCGTATAGCCGCCATTGCGCAGATCCTCGGGCTTCAGCACGAGGCCGACGCGTTCGTCGAAAAGCCGCAGCGCCTGTGCGCAGCGCACCTCCCAGTCGGGACTCTGGAATAGCACCATGAAGTCGTCGCCGCCGATGTGGCCGACGAAGTCGAGTTGCGCGTCGGCGACGTCGCCGAGGATGCTGGCGAGCACCTGAATCAGGTCGTCGCCCTTGCGATAGCCGTAGGCGTCGTTGAAGGGCTTGAAGTGGTCGATGTCGCAGTAGGCGGCGATGAAGGCGATGCCGTTGTGCAGCAGGCGGTCGATGTGTTCGTTGATCGGCACGTTGCCCGGCAGCTGGGTGAGCGGGTTGGCGTAGCGCGCGGCCTGGATCTGCAGTTCGGTGATCATGCCCATCAGGTCGTGCGCGCTGCCGACGCCCAGGTACTTGCCGTTGTCGGTGACGACGAAGCCGTCGTAGAGGTGGCGGTGCGCCGAGCGGCTGATCAGCAGGCCGACTTCCTGCACCGTCGAATCCTCGTTGATGATCAGCGGCAGCGGGTCCATGAACTGCGTGCATGACTTGCGTCCGAACAGTTCGCGGCTGTACGGACGGGCGAAGCGGTCGATCAGGGCGTGGCGGTTGATGAGTCCGAGCGGGACGCCGGCGACCACGACGGGCAGCGAGAAAAGGCCGGGTTCGGCCTCGAAGCGCCGGTAAACCTCGTCGTTGCCGGTTTCCGGCGTGACCGGCGAAATCGGCCGCGCCAGGCTGCGCACCGTGACGTTGCCGCTCTGCGCCGCGCCGCTCGGGAAAACGATGATGTTGCGCCGGTTCATGATGCCGACCATGGTTTCGCTCGGAATCGGACGCGGTGCGGCGGTCGGCACGGCGATCAGATAGCCCTGCCCGCAGGCGATGCCGAGGTCGCGCACGGCCAGGCAATCGGCCTCGGTTTCGATGCCCTCGGCGATGATGCGCGCCGAGCAGGTTTCGGCGAGGTCCTGCATGGCCTTCACGAACTGGAATTTGAGGTGGTCGTCGGCGATGCCGCCGATGAAGTGGCGGTCGATCTTGACGTAATCGGGCTTCACTTCCGACCACATGCGCAGGTTGGCGAAACCTTCGCCGAGATCGTCGATGGCGATCTGGTAGCCGAGGCTGCGATAGTGGGCCAGCGTCTGTTGGATGGCCGGAAAGTCGGTGACGCGCTGGTTCTCGGTCAGCTCGATGACCACCCGACTCGGGGCAAGGCCGATGCGGCGCAGCAGCTCGAGCGTGCCGCCGTTGCGGAAGGCAGCGTCGTCGAGGCTGTCGGGGCTGGCGTTGATGAACAGCTTGCCCGGCAGCTGCAGCCTGGCGAAGGCACGGAACACAGCTTCCCGGCAGGCACGCTCCAGTTCCTGGCGCAGCCCGTGTCGATCGGCCGCTTCGAAGAGCGTCTGCGGCATGTGGTAGGGCGTCCCCTGTGGGCCGCGGATCAGGCCTTCGAAGGCGAAATAGGCGTGCGCGCGGAAGTCGATGATCGGCTGGAAGACGGCGCTGAGCCGGTCGTTCTCGATGAAGGAGCGGAGCAGGTCGGCTTCGCCGCCAACCAGACAGAGATGGGCGCTCTCGGCGCGCGCTGGTGCGGGCCTGGGCGGTAGGGGCAAGGGCAGGATCGGAGCTTCGACCATGATGGAAGAGGGCCTTGAATGCGGGATTCCTAGTCTAGATTCGCATCGTTTCAGTAGAATGACGGTCTTTGGCTGGAGCCGGACCGCGTCTGCGGCCGCCGGGAGAGTGAAATGACAAGAAAGTATTTCGGTACGGACGGCGTGCGCGGTCGCGTCGGCGAAGCGCCGATCACGCCGGATTTCGTGATGCGCCTCGGCTACTCGGCGGGCAAGGTGCTGGTCGCGCACGAGTCGGCGCGCGCCCAGCTCAAGGCGGGCGAACGGCCGGCGGTGCTGATCGGCAAGGACACGCGGATTTCCGGCTACATGCTGGAGGCCGCCCTCGAGGCCGGCTTCGCGGCGGCCGGCGTCGACGTCTGCCTGGTCGGCCCGATGCCGACCCCGGCCATCGCCTACCTGACGCGCGCCCTGCGCCTGCAGGTCGGAGTCGTCATTTCCGCCTCGCATAACCCTTACTACGACAACGGGATCAAGTTTTTCTCGGCGCACGGCACCAAGCTGCCCGACTCGCTCGAGGCGGAGATCGAGGCCGCCGTGCTGGCCGCCGAAAACGCGCCGCTCGGCTGCGTGCCGTCGGCCGATCTCGGCCGCGCCCGGCGGATCAACGACGCCGCCGGACGCTACATCGAATTCTGCAAGAGCACCTTCCCGAACGATCTCGACCTGCGCGGCCTGAAGATCGTCGTCGACTGCGCGCACGGCGCGGCCTACCACATCGCCCCGCACGTCCTGCACGAGCTGGGCGCCGAGGTGAGTACGGTCGGCGCCGAACCGAACGGTCTGAACATCAACGACGAGGTCGGCGCCACGGCGCCGACCGCGCTGCGCAAGGCCGTCCTGGCGCAGCAGGCCGACCTCGGCATCGCGCTCGACGGCGACGGCGACCGCGTCATGATGGTCGACGCCGAGGGCAATCTGTACGACGGCGACCAGCTGCTCTTCGCCATCGTGCGCAGTCGCCTGCGCCAGGGGCCGGTGTCCGGCGTGGTCGGCACGCTGATGACCAACCTCGCCTTCGAGCACGGGCTCAAGGAACTCGGCGTCCCCTTCGCGCGCGCCGCGGTCGGCGACCGCTACGTCATGGAAATGCTGCAGGAGAAGGGCTGGCTGTACGGCGGCGAGAACTCCGGCCACATCCTCTGCCTCGACAAGCACAGCACCGGCGACGGCATCGTCTCCGCGCTGCAGGTCCTGTGTGCCCTGCGTCAGGCGGGGGGCGACCTGCGTGCGCTGCTCGGCGGGCTCGAACTGTATCCGCAGAAGCTGATCAACGTGCCGCTGGTCAAAGGCTTCCCATGGAAGGACCACCCGCATATCGCCGCCGCTCAGCGCGCCGTCGAGTCGACGCTCGACGGTTCCGGCCGGGTGCTCCTGCGTGCCTCCGGGACCGAGCCGCTGCTGCGCGTGATGGTCGAGGGGCGCGACGCCGCGACCGTCCTCGAGGCGGCGCAGACGCTGGCGGAGGCCGTGCGTGAGGCGGTTTCATCGTGATGTAACAGACGCGTAACATTCGCTGGCTAGACTGCGTTCCGTTTGCTGCTACGCAGTATCTACCAAGGAGTGTGTTGCATGAAGATCGCGAAAATCGCTGCTGTCGTGACGTTGGCCCTCGCCGGCGTCTCCGCTTCCGGTCTGGCGCAAGCTCAGGCGCTGGTCAAGATCGACGGTTCGTCGACGGTGTATCCGATCACGGAGGCCGTCGCCGAGGATTTCCAGAAATCCAAGAAGAACGCCGTTCGCGTGACCGTCGGCATCTCCGGGACGGGTGGCGGTTTCAAGAAGTTCTGCCGCGGCGAGACCGACATCTCCGATGCCTCGCGTCCGATCACCAAGAAGGAAATGGACGACTGCAAGGCCGCCGGCGTCGAGTACCTCGAACTGCCGGTTGCCTACGACGCGCTGACTGTCGTCATCCACCCGAAGAACACCTGGGCGAAGAACATGACCGTCGCCGAGCTGAAGACGATCTGGGAACCCGCTGCGCAAGGCAAGATCACCAGCTGGAAGCAGGTCAACCCGGCGTGGCCGGACCGTCCTCTCAAGCTCTACGGTCCGGGCGCCGATTCGGGCACCTTCGAGTACTTCACCGAAGCCGTCAATGGCAAGGCGAAGGCGACGCGCGGCGACTTCACCGCGTCGGAAGACGACAACGTGCTGGTGCAGGGCGTTTTGCGCGACATCGGCGGCCTTGGCTACTTCGGCTTCGCCTACTACAGCGAGAACAAGGAAAAGCTGGCCGCCGTTTCGGTCGTCGCGCCGGGCAAGGCGGCGGTCGCCCCGTCGCTGGAAACCGTGGTCAACGGCACCTATCAGCCGCTCGCCCGTCCGATCTTCATCTACGTCAATGCCAAGTCGGCCGAGAAGCCCGAGGTCAAGGAATTCGTCGAGTACTACATGAAGAACGGCGAAGCGCTGACCAAGGAAGTGAAGTACGTGCCGCTGCCCGCCAAGGCCTACGCCTATAACCTGGACCATTTCGCGAAGCGCGCCAAGGGCACCAAGTTCGGCGGCGAAAACAAGGTCGGCCTGACCATCGAAGAGCTGATGAAGCTCGAAGCCAAGTAAGTTCCGTCCGCGCCCCGGGGAGTTCCTTCCCCGGGGTTGTTGCGCTCCGCTGCAAAACCTATCATTCAGGACTCGCCCATGAGTTCAACCGCATCAATCGCATCGACTGCCGAAGGCCTGCCCATCGTGTCCCAGCCCAGCGATCGCCTGAAGAAGGACGTGACGCGCCATTTCAAGGAGCGCGTGATCGAGTCCATCCTGTTTCTCGCGGCCTTCGTCTCGGTATTCACGACCGCCGCCATCGTCTACATCCTGATCACCGAATCCTGGGTCTTCTTCCAGCACGTTCCGTTCAGCGATTTCCTGTTCGACACGCAATGGACGCCGCTCTTCGACGACGCCCACTACGGCATCATGGTGCTCCTCTCGGGCACCCTGACGAGTTCCGCGGTCGCCCTGCTGGTGGCGATTCCGCTCGGGACCATCATCGCCATCTACCTCTCGGAATTCGCGCCCTTCGTCGTGCGCGAGGTGGCCAAGCCCTTCCTCGAGCTGCTCGGCGGCGTGCCGACCATCATCTACGGCTATTTCGCGCTGGTCTTCCTGACCCCGCTGCTGCAGCACTTTCTCCCCGAGCTGCCGGGCTTCAACCTGCTTTCGGCCGGCATTGTGATGGGCATCATGATCATTCCCTACGTCGCCTCGCTGTCCGAGGACGCCATGCGCGCCGTGCCGATGGCGCTGCGCGAAGGCTCCTACGCGATGGGCGCGACGCGCCTGCAGACCGCGCTGCGCGTGGTCATGCCGGCCGCCACGTCGGGCATCGCCTCGGCCTACATCCTCGGCATCTCGCGCGCCGTCGGCGAGACGATGATCCTTGCCGTCGCCGCCGGCATGCAGCCCAATCTCACCTTCAATCCGACCGAACCGGGCGCGACGATCACCTCGTTCATCGTCCAGGTTGCGCTCGGCGACCTGCCGCACGGCAGCATCGGTTACCAGACGATCTTCGCGGCGGGCCTGACCCTGATGCTGATGACGCTGGTGTTCAATTTGCTCGGCTACTACATGCGGAAGCGTTTCCGCGAAGTGTACTGAGCCCTCGGGACGCACAAAAATGAATCAACAAGAACTTCAGGCGATGCGCGCCATGATCGGCGCACACAAGCGCTGGGACTTCATGTTCGGCGTGTTGGGCATCCTGGCCCTGATGATCGGCGTGCTGACCTTCACCGCGCTGTTCGCCGACATGGCGATCAAGGGCTTTTCGCGGATCGACGCCAATTTCTTCCTCTCCTTCCCGTCGCGCCGCGCGGCCGACGCGGGCATCCTCTCGGCCTGGGTCGGGTCGACCCTGGTCATGTTCGTCACCGCCTTCGCCGCCGTTCCGGTCGGGGTCGCGGCCGGCGTCTATCTCGAGGAATACGCGCCGAAGAACTGGGTTACCGACATCATCGAGATCAACATCACCAACCTCGCCGGCGTGCCGTCGATCATCTACGGCCTGCTCGCCCTCGGTCTCTTCGTCTACACCTTCGGCCTCGGGCAAAGCATCCTCTCGGCCGGCCTGACGCTGGCGCTGCTCATCCTGCCGATCGTCATCGTCGCCACGCGCGAAGCCATCCGCGCCATTCCGCAGATCATCCGCGAGGGCGCCTACGCCTGCGGCGCGACGACCTGGCAGGTGGTGCGCGATCACATCGTTCCCTACTCGAGCGCCGGCATCCTGACCGGGGTGATCATCGGCATGGCGCGCGCGATCGGCGAAACCGCGCCGATCATCACCATCGGCGCGCTGACCTTCATCGCCTTCCTGCCTTCCGCGCCCTTCACGGGAGAGCCGGCGGCGGGGCTGTTCGACTGGCTGTTCGCGCCCTTCACCGTGATGCCGATCCAGATGTTCAACTGGACCTCGCGCCCCGAAGCGGCCTTCCTCAACAATGCCGCCGCCGCCGGCTTCGTCCTCGTGCTGATGACGCTGATCATGAACGGCATGGCGATCTGGCTGCGCTACCGCTTGCGCAAGAACATCAAGTGGTGAGAATTCTTTGAATATGGTGAATCCAATGACCGCAACCGCACTGCACGAGCAGACGCCCGCACTCAAGGCCGAAGCCCGTAACCTGAACTTCTACTACGGCAACTTCCACGCCCTCAAGGGCATCAACATGCCGGTGTACGACAAGAAGGTCACTGCCCTGATCGGCCCCTCGGGCTGCGGCAAATCGACCTATCTGCGCTGCTTCAACCGCATGCACGACCTCTACCCGGGCAACCGTTACGAGGGCGGCATCGACTTTCACCCGGACCGCACCGATCTGCTGTCGCCGCAGGTCGATCCGATCGAGGTGCGCATGCGCATCAGCATGGTCTTCCAGAAACCGAATCCGTTCCCCAAGTCGATCTACGAGAACGTCGCCTACGGCCTGCGCGTGCGCGGCGAACGCACGCGCTCGGTGATCGACGACAAGGTCGAGGCCGCGCTGCGCGGCGCGGCGCTGTGGAACGAGGTGAAGGACCGCCTCAAGGAACTCGGGGCTAACCTCTCGGGCGGTCAGCAGCAGCGCCTGTGCATCGCGCGCGCGCTGGCGACCGACCCGGAGCTGATGCTGTTCGACGAGCCGACCTCGGCGCTCGACCCGATCGCCACCGGCAGCATCGAGGAACTGATCACCGAGCTGAAGGAGAAGGTGACCATCCTCATCGTGACGCACAACATGCAGCAGGCGGCGCGCGTTTCCGACTACACCGCCTACATGTACCTAGGCGAAATGGTCGAATTCGGCGTCACCGACCAGATCTTCATCAAGCCGCAGAAGAAGGCGACCGAAGACTACATCACCGGCCGCTTCGGCTGATCGCCGGGGGCTTCGCCGCATTGCCGCAACGGCCGGTTTTCACCGGCCGTTTTTCTTTTGCGGCGCGTGCCTTCGCGCGTGCCGCGGCGCATTGAAAAAAATCGCGCGGGGGCTACAATGGCCCGTTTTTTTGCTGGAACGAGAGCCGCATGCCGACCGGAATCATCGAATCGCTCGACCACGAAGCGCGGGGCATCACCCGGCTCGACGGGAAAACCATCTTTGTCGAGGGCGCCCTGCCGGGCGAGCGCGTCGAATACCTGAGCCACCGCCGCAAGCCGAGCTTCGAAGTGGCGCACGTCCTGCG
Source organism: Candidatus Accumulibacter sp. 66-26 (assembly GCA_001897745.1). Lineage (GTDB taxonomy): Bacteria > Pseudomonadota > Gammaproteobacteria > Burkholderiales > Rhodocyclaceae > 66-26. Next base: position 189,964 of record MKUH01000024.1, on the reverse strand, counting down.
CGTGCTCAAGCCCTCGGGCGACCGCGTCGCGCCGCGCTGCCCGCATTACGGCGTATGCGGCGGCTGCAGCATGCAGCATCTGGACCCCGGCGCGCAGGTTGCGGCCAAGCAGCGCATCCTCGAAAGCAATCTCTGGCACCTTGGGCGCATCAAGCCCGAGCAGCTCTATCCGCCGATCTACGGATCGCCGTGGGGCTATCGCCACCGCGCGCGCCTGTCGGCCCGGTTGGTGACGAAAAAAGGCGGTGTGCTGCTCGGCTTCCACGAACGGAAAAGCAGCTACGTCGCCGATATGGGGCAGTGCGAAATCCTGCCGCCGCACGTCTCGGCGCTGATCCTGCCGCTGCGCGAGCTGATCGGCCGGCTGTCCTGCGCCGACCGCATGCCGCAGGTCGAAGTCGCCGTCGGCGAGCGCATCACGGCGCTCGTGCTGCGCATCCTGCAGCCGCTGACCGGCGCCGACGAGACTTTGCTGCGCGCCTTCGCCGACCGCCACGGGGTGGTCTTCTACCTGCAGCCGCAAGGGCCGGCCACCGCCTATCGCTTCTATCCGCAGGAAGGACCGGCGCTGTCCTACACGCTGCCGGAGTTCGGCATCGAGCATTTCTTCTCGCCGACCGAGTTCACGCAGGTGAACCACGCGATCAACCGCGTGCTGGTGCGCCGCGCGATGAATCTGCTCGCGCCGCAACCGGGCGAGCGCATCGCCGACATGTTCTGCGGTCTCGGCAACTTCACGCTGCCGATCGCCCGTTCGGGTGCCAAGGTGGTGGGGATCGAAGGCAGCGCCGAACTGGTCCGCCGCGCGGCGGAAAACGCCGCCACCAACGGCCTGGCCGGCCGGACCGAATATGCGGTCGCCAATCTGTTCGAGGCGACGCCGGAAACGCTTGCCGCGCTGGGCCACTTCGACAAGATGCTGATCGATCCGCCGCGCGAGGGCGCGCTCGAACTGGTCAAGGCGCTGGGTGAAGAGGATGGCGGCGCACCCCGTCGCATCGTCTACGTTTCCTGCAGCCCGGCGACGCTGGCGCGCGACGCGGCCATCCTGGTCAATCAGAAGGGCTACCGCTTCTGCGGCGCGGGCGTGGTCAATATGTTCCCGAACACCTCGCACGTCGAATCCATCGCGCTCTTCGAGCGCAGCTGAGGCGGCCGGCATGCGCTACGAGCATCTCGTCCAGATCAACGATCCCTTCAATCCGGCGGTGACGCCGCTCAGCCGCGCGCAGCTATGGTTCGGGCTGCTGTGCCGCGCGGAGGATGCGGTCCCCTTCCTGCCCGGCCTCGAAGCCTGCGTGATCGTCGCGCGCGAGCCCTTGCGCCTGGAGCGCGAACTGCGCTTCGGCAGCGTTACCGTGCACGACATCGTGACGCTACGGCCCGAGGTTTCGGTGCGCTTCGACAGCCGCGTCACCGATACGCACGCCGGCGGTTCGCTGACCATTTCGATCGAGGAACCCGAGGCGGAAAGCCTGTTCCTGCGCTTCGTATACGAAACGACGCTGGGCGAGGCGGCCGACGCCGAGGACGTGGCCTATCTCGAGTTCGTCAAATCGGCCTACCACGAGTCGGATATCGACACCGTGCGCGTCATCCGCCTGATCGCCGAGGACGGGCGCGTCCAGTAGGGGCTGCCCGTCGTCCGGCGGGATCAGTGCACGCTGCTGCTGCGCGTCGACTGCTGCCAGGCGATGACCGTCTGCGTCGCGGCGGACATGATCCTGTCGCGCTGCTCGGGAGGAAGCTGCTGCTTGAGCGCGCCGAACAACTGCTCGGTCATCTCCTGCGCCAGTCCATCGATCGCCAGTCCGTGCGCCAGGCAGCGAATCTGGATGTCGGCCAGCGTGTTGGCGACGATGATCCAGCCCAGTTCGGGCATTTTTTCGACGAGGCCGAGCATCATCCCGCCGACCTGCTTGAGCACGGCGACCGCACCTTCGCGGTCCTCCTCGGCGATCATCGCGTGCCACAGCGCGAGATGGATCGCCTTGCGCAGTTCGGCCTTGAAGCTGAAGGCGCATTCCTGCGCGGCCTCGATGCGCTCCATGGCGTCGAGCGCGGCGGCGCCGTGCTTCCCGTTGCGCAGGGCGGCGACCAGTTCGCCGAGGCCGCTCATCGCCTGCGCGCCGAAAATCTGGCTGTAGGCCAGTCCCCATTGATCGAGGCCGCCGAGCAGCAGTGCCGCGCGCAGCGCCTGCGTCCCGACCGCCTCGGCTTCGCCGATCCATTGCTCCAGCCGCGCGGCGGCCTCCAGCATCGCTTTCTGGCGCGTTTCCGGCGCCGCTTCGAGGGTGAGCCTGAACGCCAGCGAGAAACCGTCCTGCGCGTGCCGCGCGGCCTGCGTCTGGGCCTCGCGCGGGAGGAGGGTGATCAAGGGGTCGGTCATCGTGGACATGGCGATCGTTTCCGAAGAGGCAGGAGGGGGGGGCGAGCGACTTGCTGCGTCGATTGGCCGGCTTCGGCCAGCGTGGATTATAGCGCCGGCTCGCCGCGCGCCGAATTGGGAGGCCAGGTCGGCGGGGAGGCCAAGTTGGCGGCGCCAAGTCGGGATGTTGCAGGTTTTTGATCGTTTCGGCGGGTAAACGAAAAAAAACCTGCATTTCTGCAGGTTTTTTCCTTGATTCTGGCGCGCCCGGAGCGATTCGAACGCCCGACCCCTTGGTTCGTAGCCAAGTACTCTATCCAGCTGAGCTACGGGCGCAGCGCCTTTTGAAGCCGCGAATTATACAGACCTGATTCGCTTTTTCAAGTACTTTCGTACTTTTTTTCATTTTCCTGGCGGAGACGGAGGGATTCGAACCCTCGATACGAGTTTTAGCCCGTATGCTCCCTTAGCAGGGGAGTGCCTTCGACCTCTCGGCCACGTCTCCAGGAGGGCGCGATAATAGCGGTTTCAGCGCGCCCGGTCAAACCTAAATCGTCTTACGCTTCCTTGTCGAGACCGAAGGTCTTGTGCAGGATGCGCACGGCGAGTTCCAGGTACTTTTCGTCGATGACGACGGAGATCTTGATTTCGGAGGTCGAGATCATCTGGATGTTGATGCCTTCCTCGGCCAGCGTGCGGAACATCTGGCTGGCGATGCCGGGATGCGAGCGCATGCCGACGCCGACGGCGGAGACCTTGCAGGTCTTGTTGTCGCCGACGATCTCGCGCGCGCCGATGTGGCCCTTGACGGTTTCGAGGACGCCGAGCGCCTTGTTGTAGTCGCCGCGATTGACCGTGAAGGAGAAGTCGGTGGTGCCGTCGTGGCCGACGTTCTGGATGATCATGTCGACGTCGATGTTGGCGTCGGCGATCGGACCGAGGATCTGGTAAGCGATGCCGGGGCGATCCGGGACGCCGAGAACGGTGAGCTTGGCTTCGTCGCGGTTGAAGGCGATGCCGGAGATGATCGGTTGTTCCATTTTCTTGTCTTCCTCAACAGTGATCAGCGTGCCTTCGCCTTCGTCCTGGAAGCTGGAGAGCACGCGCAGTTTGACTTTGTATTTGCCGGCGAATTCGACGGAGCGGATCTGCAGCACCTTGGAACCGAGGCTGGCCATTTCCAGCATCTCTTCGAAGGTGATGGTGTCGAGCTTGCGCGCTTCCGGCACGACGCGCGGGTCGGTGGTGTAGACGCCGTCGACATCGGTGTAGATCTGGCACTCGTCGGCCTTCAGTGCGGCGGCGAGCGCCACGGCCGAGGTGTCGGAGCCGCCGCGGCCGAGCGTGGTGATGTTGCCGTGCTCGTCGGCGCCCTGGAAGCCGGCGACGATGACGACGTTGCCTTCGCTCAGGTCCTTGCGGATGCGCTGGTCGTCGATCTTGAGGATGCGCGCCTTGGTATGCATGCTGTCCGTCAGCACGCGCACCTGCGAGCCGGTGTAGCTCTTGGCCTTCAGGCCCTCCTCGTGCATGGCCATGGCCAGCAGGCCGATGGTGACTTGTTCGCCGGTCGAGGCGATGACGTCGAGTTCCCGCGGGTTGGGGTTCGACGAAATCTCCTTGGCCAGGCCGATCAGGCGGTTGGTCTCGCCGGACATGGCCGAGGGGACGACGACGATGTCGTGTCCCTGGGCTTTCCAGCGGGCAACACGTTTAGCCACGTTTTTGATGCGATCCGTCGAGCCAACCGACGTGCCGCCGAACTTCTGAACTATCAGCGCCATTCCTGTTCCAATTGAGGCTAACGAAAAGCGGCGATTCTAGCGCATTGTCGGCTTGAAAAGTAAGGGATATTCAGCTTCGCCGGGGGCGTTCCCGCATTAGTGAAATGGTCTTTTGGCATGCTGCTTGCAATTTTATGTAGGTGTTCTATACTGAGTGAGTTATGACTTAGGTCATATTTAATTCGTCATAGACGGTGGTACTTTTCACGACAGTTGTTACCCCGTCGGCACACATGTTTGAAAGGACAGTCATGAGCAACGTCAAAGCTATCGAGAAGGTCGATCCCCGCGAGATTCGCCGTAAGCTGGGCCTCAACCAGCAACAGTTCTGGTCGAAGATCGGTGTGACGCAGAGCGGCGGTTCGCGCTATGAGAGCGGCCGCAACATGCCGAAGCCGGTGCGCGAGTTGCTGCGTCTGGTGCATGTCGAGCAGGTCGACATCCAGCGCATCAAGCGCGACGAGATCGAGGTGATCGAGTACCTGAAGAGCGAAGAGCCGGAGCTCTTCAAGACCCTGAAGAAGTCGGCCAAGAGCAAGGTGCGCAAGGCCGCCTGAGGCCGACGCTTGCGGCGTCAGGGGTTGGCGACGACCTCGACGCCGAGCGCGGCGATCCGATCCGCGAAGCGCCGGAAGTTTTCCGGCGCGACGTTGGAGAGGCGTTGCGCATCGGGTTGTAGAGAAGGGCGTGCCAGACCGTAAAGGTGCACGCCCTTTATCTTTTGGCGGACGGCGCCGATCAGCGCCAGGTAGGCGGCCTGTTCCGCCTCGCTGCTTTCCTTTCCGTCGATCGCGAAGTAGCAGGTCTGCACCCAGGTCGGGGCGAGGTCGGCGCAGCGGAGCAAGGCCGCTTCGATTTTTTCCGGCGCGAGCCGGATGCCGTTGACGCGCGCGATCGCTTCTTCCGTCGCGCGGTCGACCTTGAACCAGATTTCGCCGTCGATGGCGCCGATGCGGGCGATGCCGCGCTGTACCTCGGGCCGGTGCAGCAGGCTGCCGTTGGTGATCAGGCGCAGCTTGAGGCTGTCGAGCAGCCCGAAGTCGCGCAATACCCGCTCGACCCGCTCGACGGCGGCGTCAAATTCGGTGGCGCTGGTCGGCTCGCCGTTGCCCGAGAACGCCACGTCCATCAGCCGGCGCGCCTCGGGCGGCGCGTTCCGTTCGAGAAAATCGCCGTGCGTCGCCGCGTGCAGGAAGGCGCGCAGTTCCGCTTCCAGCCGGTCGAGATCGATCGGCGGCGGGCCGCCGCGCGTCAGGTCGGGGACCTGGCAATAGAAGCAGGCCCAGTTGCAGGCGTTGTTTACGTTGAGGTTGATGCCGACCGAAACGCCGCCCGCGCGCCGCGACACGACGGGGTAGACGTAGGTGAGGCCGACGCTGTCGCGGCTGTGGTCGGTGACTTTCAACATGGGGTCCTGAGGCAGGGGCAGGCCGGAGTGGCCGATGGTGCAATGATATAATCGCCGCTCGATTTATTGCCGACGATTTTCCATTTTCCCGATGCTCATCACCCGCCGCCTCGAGTTCGATGCCGGTCACCGGATACCGGACCACAAAAGCCAGTGCCGTCATCTGCACGGGCACCGCTACGCGCTCGAGATCACGCTCGCCGGCGACGTCATCCGGCGCGACGGCGACGCGGCGAACGGCATGGTGATGGATTTCTCCGAGGTCAAGGCGCTCGCCAAGCAGCATCTGGTCGACGTCTGGGACCACGCCTTCCTCGTCTATGCCGGCGATGCGCCGGTGCTCGGCTTCCTGCAATCCATGCCCGACCACAAGACGGTCGTTCTCGACTGCGTGCCGACGGCGGAAAATCTCGTCCAGAAAGCCTTCCAGATTCTCGATGCGGCGTACCGGGATACCTACGGCAACCACCTGCGCCTGCAGCAGGTGCGCCTGTACGAGACGCCCAACTGCTGGGCCGACGCGGTTCGCCCCTGAACCGTCGCACCCGCCCGGCGAGCGGTCGGGACCGGTACGCAGGGCTTTTCCGGTGCCGCGCTTCCTTCCTGATTTTTCCCTGTGAGTTTACGTGCCTTCTGGCTTGTTGGCGGCATCGCGCTTGCCGCGGTGTCTCCGGGATTTGGTCGATTGCTCCTTATGCAGTTCGTTGACTGCGGGGCGATCCCGTTTTTGCAAATACGATGAATAAGCCGATGAGCGATCTTTTCCAACTCCACATCGACATCGACGCGCGTGTGCACGGCATCCGCGAGAATCGCCCGGACTGGCTGTGTGGCAAAGGGTGCGACGGCTGTTGCCGCCGGCTCGCCGACGTGCCTCGACTGTCCGCGGTGGAGTGGACGTTGCTGCGTGAGGGCTTGGCTGCTTTGCCGTCGGAGCGCCTGGCAGAAATCCGCTCGGCAATGCACGCCATGGCCGTCGCGGCTGCCGAAGGGGTGAGTCCGCTCGTCTGCCCGCTGCTCGATCAAGCGAGCGGCGCCTGTCCGGTTTACGCCCAGCGTCCGGTCGCGTGTCGCACCTACGGCTTCTACGTGCAGCGCGACCTGGGGCTGTATTGCCGCGACATCGAGGCACGTGTCGAGGATGGGACGCTCGCCGACGTGGTGTGGGGCAACCACGACGCCATCGACCGATGGTTCGCCGCACTTGGCGAGGTCCGCCCGTTGCCCGAATGGTTCGCGCGGTGGGAGGGCGGAGCGTAGCGCGCGGACGGCGATTCGGACGAGCGTTTGCCGTTGCGCTGTCCCGGTTCATGCCAGAGCAAGAAGAGCGTCGAGAGGAATATCGCAACGGCTGGCGCATCTGCGGCTTCTTCTCCGCAGGAGCTTTTGCAGCAGATCAGGGGGCGACCGGGTATCGACTCGAAATGGCGATTCGGTTCCAGGTGTTGATGACGATGGTCAGCCATTCCACTGCAGAAATCTCTTCGTCGGAAAATAAATCGGCTGCCGCGGCATATACGGAATCGGGCACTTGTCCGTCCGCGATCAGCGTGATGGCTTCGGCCAGCGCCAGCGCGGCACGCTCTTTCTCCGTGAAGTAACCCGATTCGCGCCAAGCCGGCAAGACGCTCAGGCGATCAGCCGTTTCGCCGGTGTTTAGGGCGTCGCGGGCATGCAGGCGAACGCAAAATGCGCATTGATTGATCTGCGATACCCGCAGACGCAGGAGATGGGAAAAACCGTCCGCCAATCCGGCGGATTCCGCGGCTTGCGTCGCAAGCCGGTCGAATTCGGCGACCGCTTGATATAGCTTCGGTGCCGCCTTGCCGAGATTGATCCGTTCCGACATCCGAGTCTCCTTCGCTGATCCTGTCTGACGCGCGGCAAGACGCTCGCGCCGATAGCTGACGGTTCGTTGCGGCCGCACGACGTCGGCCTTGGTGAGGAGGATGTTCGGGGACCGAACCGTGGGCGGGGCCGTTTTGCATTCTGGCGGAAGCGGTGAGATTCGAACTCACGGTGGGGTTACCCCCACGCGGGTTTTCAAGACCCGAGCATTAAACCACTCTGCCACGCTTCCAAATTGTCCGCCGGTTTTGGCCAGGGTTGCGGAGACGATTTCCGCAAGTTGCGGAGATTCGCGCTTGACGCCTTTTTAAATCAACACCTTATGGAGCAATGCAGCGGCTTTCAAGACCGGTGCATTCAACCACTCTGCCACGCTTCCGAGGCCGGCATTATAACCGCAGCGAGGCGCGTCGATTGCGAAACCGGTTTTTCGCCCGAACCGCCCGCTTAGCGGGCGATGAAGTCGCGCAGCGCGTCGAGCACGGCGTCCGGTTTTTCGGCCATCAGGGCATGGCCGCTGCCCGTGATATTCACGAGTCGGCTGCCCGGCACGCCGTCGGCGACCGCCTTGGCCGCCTTGGGGGCGGTCATGCGGTCGCGCGTGCCGGCGATCACGAGCAGCGGACAGCGGATGGCGGAGAGGCTTTCCAGGCTGCGCGCATAGGCGTTGCAGACCGTGAGATCGGTGTGGAAAACGCCGGGTTTCTGGCGCTCCATCAGGCGCTGGTTCATGCCCAGCATCCACATGCCCGGCACCGCGCAGCCGCCGAGCTGGCCCTCGGGGGAGTAGGAGAAGGCGTTGATCAGCGCCGCCGCCTTCGGTTCGTTGTGCTGCGCGGCGTCTAGCAGGGAATCGGAGACCGGCATCGGCAGCGCGGTGCCGATCAGCGCGACGCGCTCGACGCGCTGCGGATGGCGCAGCGCCGTTTCGAGGGCGACGAGCGAGCCCATGCTGTGGCCGACGAGGTTGGCGCGTTCGATGCCGGCGGCGTCGAGCAGGGCGACGATCCAGTCGGCGAGCGCTTCGACCGAGGCGAGCGGCGCGCCGCCGCTGCGCCCGTGGCCGGGCAGGTCGGGGGCGAGCATGGTGTGGCCGTGATGGGCGAACCAGCGGCTCTGCAAGGTCCAGCACGAATGGTCCTGCTGCGCGCCGTGGATGAAGATGACGGCGGGCTGCTGCGCGAGCGCGCCCGGGGCGGGCGTCTTGCCGCCGGTGTAGAGGTAGGCCGGCTGGCCGGCGACGGTGAGTTCCATGCTCAGGCTTTCGCAGCGGCGGCGAGGCCGCGGTTGAGGTCTTCGATGAGGTCGCCGGCGTCTTCGAGGCCGATCGACAGGCGGATGGTGCCGGGGTGGATGCCGGCCGCGACGAGCGCTTCGTCCGACATGCGGAAATGCGTGGTCGACGCCGGGTGGATGACCAGCGATTTGGCGTCGCCGACGTTGGCAAGATGCGAGAAGACGCGCAGCGCTTCGATGAATTTGCGCCCGGCGGCGCGGCCGCCGCTCAGGCTGAAGGTGAATACCGAACTGCTGCCGCGCGGCAGTAGGCGTTTGGCGAGTTCGTGGTCGGGGTGGTCCGGGAGATCCGGGTGGATCACGGCGTCGATGCCCTGGCCGATAAGCGTCGCGAGGTGCGCGACGACCTTGCGCGTGTTCTCGATGTGCCGCGCCATGCGCAGCGGCAGCGTCTCCAGCCCCTGCAGGATGTGGAAGGCGGAGAGCGGGCTGAGGCAGGCGCCGAAGTCGCGCAGACCTTCGCGCCGCGCGCGCAGCAGGAAGGCGGCGACGGTCGATTCCTCGGCGAAGTTCATGCCGTGGAAGCCCGCGTAGGGTTCGCTGAGCGTGGGGAATTTGCCGCTCGCCGCCCAGTCGAACTTGCCCGAGTCGACGATCAGGCCGCCGATGACGACGCCGTGGCCGGCGAGGAACTTGGTCGCCGAATGCAGGACGAGGTCGGCGCCGAGGTCGAAGGGGCGCAGCAGGTAGGGCGTGCTGAAGGTCGCGTCGACCAGCAGCGGCAATCCCTGGCCGTGGGCGAGCGCGGCGACGCGCGGGATGTCGAGCACGTCGAGGCCGGGGTTGCCGAGCGTTTCGCCGAACAGCAGGCGCGTTTCCGGGCGGATTGCGGCGCGCCAGGCGTCGAGATCGCGCGGGTCGACGAAGGTGGTCTCGATGCCGAAGCGCGGCAGCGTGTATTCGAGCAGGTTGTGCGAGCCGCCGTAGAGCGAGCGGCTGGCGACGATGTGGCTGCCGGCGCCCATCAGCGTGGCGATCGCCAGGTGCAGCGCGGCTTGTCCGGAGGCCACGGCGATCGCGCCGACACCGCCTTCGAGCGCGGCGATGCGTTCTTCGAGCACGGCGTTGGTCGGGTTCGAGATGCGCGAGTAGACGTGGCCGCCGCGTTCCATGTTGAACAGCGAGGCGGCCTGATCGGCGTCCTTGAAGACGAAGGACGAGGTCAGATAGATCGGCTGCGCCCGCGCCCCGTATTGCGAGTCCGGAACCTGTCCGGCGTGCAGGGAGAGGGTGTCGAATTTGTAGCTCATCGGAAACGGGCTCCTGTGGCGGATTTTTTGCGCGCCGCCGGTCGTCCGGCGGTGCTGCGAACCGGGCGAAGGATACGACGAAACCGCACGGGCGTGCGACGGGCGAAACGGAGGCGGTCCGCCTCAGGCCGGGGCGTCGAGCAGCGCGAGCGGATCGGCGCAGGCGTAGCCGAGCGCCTCGGCGACCGGCGCGCAGGCGATTGCGCCGGCGTGCACGTTGAGGCCGTTGCGCAGGTGCGGGTCGTCGCGCAGCGCCTGGCGCCAGCCACGGTCGGCGAGGGCCAGGACGAAGGGCAGGGTGGCGTTGTTGAGCGCGAAGGTCGAGGTGCGCGCGACGGCGCCGGGCATGTTGGCGACGCAGTAGTGCACCACGTCGTCCACCACGTAGGTCGGCTGCGCGTGGGTGGTCGGCCGGCTGGTTTCGAAGCAGCCGCCCTGGTCGATCGAGACATCGACCAGCACCGAGCCCGGGCGCATGCGGCGGACCATGTCCCGGCTCAGCAGCTTGGGCGCGGCGGCGCCGCGAATCAGCACGGCGCCGATCACGAGATCGGCGTCGAGCGCGTAGTCCTCGATGGCGCTCGCCGTCGAATGGATGGTGCAGATGCCGTTGCCGAACAGGGCGTCGAGCTGGACGAGGCGTTCGAGCGAGCGGTCGAGCACCGTGACCTGGGCGCCGAGGCCGACCGCCATGCGCGCCGCGTTGTAGCCGACGACGCCGCCGCCGAGGATGGCGACCTTGCCCGGCGCGACGCCGGGGACGCCGCCGAGCAGCAGGCCGGCGCCGCCTTTCGATTTTTCGAGGCAGGAGGCGCCGGCCTGGATCGCCATGCGGCCGGCCACCTCGCTCATCGGCGCGAGCAGCGGCAGCTTGCCGCCGGGGCCGGTGACCGTTTCGTAGGCGATCGCACTGGCGCCCGAGGCGAGTAGCAGGCGCGCCTGCTCCGGATCGGGCGCCAGATGCAGGTAGGTGAACAGCAGCTGGCCGGGGCGCAGCAGGCGGCATTCGTCGGGCTGCGGCTCCTTGACCTTCACGAGCAGCTCGGCGCGCGCGAAGATTTCGGCCGGCGTGGCGATGAGTTCGGCGCCGGCCGTTGCGTAGAGCGCGTCCGAGAGGCCGATGGCGCTGCCGGCGCCGCGCTGCACGAGGACGCGATGGCCGTGCGCGACGATTTCGCGCACGCTGGCCGGGGTCAGGCCGACGCGGTATTCGTGGTTCTTGATTTCCTGTGGGACGCCGAGCAGCATGTTTTTCCCCTCATGGACCGTGTGTTCCGATTTTGCGGCGCTTTCCGGCAATAGGCAAACTACGGCAAACGCTGGCGCGGCGGGGCGCGCGCTTGAAACTTTCGCGCCGCTTCGTTAGTCTTACGGCCGTATTTGCCATTCCACCCACGGAGGACGATTCAATGCAACCGCAGTTTCAAATGACTGGCCAGGCGACGCAAGCGCTGTCGCTGCAACAGAACAAGGTCCTGCGCAACACTTATATGCTGCTCGCCTTGTCGATGGTGCCGACGGTCATTGGCGCGCTGGTCGGCATCCAGATGAAGTTTTCCTTCTTCGCCGGCAGCCCGCTGATTTCCTTCCTGCTCTTCATGGGCGTCGCCTTCGGCTTCATGTGGGGCATCGAGCGGACCAAGGACAGCGGTCTCGGCGTCGCGCTGCTGCTCGGCTTCACCTTCTTCATGGGGCTGATGCTGTCGCGCATCCTGCAGGTCGCACTCGGCTTCTCCAACGGCGGTTCGCTGATCGCCACGGCGGCCGGCGGCACCGGTGCGATCTTCTTCACGCTGGCCGGCGTGGCGACGGTGACGAAGAAGGATTTCAGCTTCCTCGGCAAGTTCCTGTTCATCGGTGTCGTCGTCGTGCTGCTGGCGGCGCTGGCCAACGTCTTCTTCCAGATTCCGGCGCTCTCGCTGACGATCTCGGCGGTCGCCGTGCTGATCTTCTCGGCTTACATCCTGTACGACATCAGCCGCATCGTGAACGGTGGCGAGACCAACTACATCACGGCGACGCTGGCCGTCTATCTCGACGTCTACAACGTCTTCGTCAGCTTGCTCAACCTGCTGATGGCCTTCGGCGGTGAACGCGACTGAGTCGTTTCCGACGCAATGAAAAAGGCGGCCTTGGCCGCCTTTTTTATTTTCTTCGCGCCGGTTTCTCTGTCTCTCTGTCTCAGGCGAGAAAAGCCGGTCCCTGCACCATCAGCGTGCCGGAGCGCCCGGGGATTTCCTCGAAGCGGACTTCGTGACGCGGTAGTTTCTTGAGGTCGAGCGCGGCATAGAGGTCGCGCGTGGCGACCAGTTCATATCCCTGCGCGCGCCAGCCGGCGAGCAGTTGGTCGAGTACGCCGGCGAGCTTCATGCCTTCGAGTTCGGCGTGCATCGTGAATACCTGGTCCTGCTCGCTGGCCGCAGTCAGTTGCAGCAGGCGCTCGGCGACGTTGTCGACGGTGATGTCGTCGACACCGATCAGTTCGTCGAGCGTCGGCAGGGTGGTCGGCAGTTGCGGGCAGGCGACGATCTCGCCGTCGATCACCGGAATGAAGGGGTGGCTGCCGCGCCCGTCGGAACTGTAGGTGAAACCGAGCCGCTGCGTCAGGCGTAGGGCGTGGCGGTTCATCTGCCAGCCGGCGGCGCCGTGCGTGCGCGGCCGCTCGCCGAAGATCTCCTCGAAGCGCTTGCTGGCGCGAGTCATCTCGACCTCGACCCAGGCGTTCTCGGCCAGGGCGACGCCGTCCTGCCAGCGCACGTGGTCCCAGCAGTGAATGCCGACCTCGAAGCCGGCGTCGCGCACGGCGCGCAGGGTGTCGGCGCAGCGCCGGCCGATGTCGGGGCCGGGCAGCACGGTGCCGTACATCAGGGTGAGCAGGCCGTAGTGTTCGAGCACCGAGGTGCGCTTGACCTTCTTCATGAAGCCCGGCCGGAAGGCGCGCTTGATGGCGCGGCCGGTGTGGTCGGGGCCGAGCGAGAAGAGAAAGGTCGCCTGCGCGCCGTGGCGCTGCAGCAGTTCGACCAGCGCGGGAACGCCGAGGCGAGTGCCGCGGTAAGTGTCTACATCGATTTTCAGGGCAAGGCGTTTCATCTGGACGGGGGGGGCGCAAGCTCGGGGCTGACGCTGGCGTTGTTCTAGGTCGTAAAAATCGGGACAGCCCCGGCCGAAGATTGATGACTTCGGCAACGGGGCTGTCGGCTGGCGCGCTGCGCCGCGCGGGTCAGTTGACCAGTTCGCGGGCGGCGGCGACGTCGCTGCGGTAGGCTTCGAAGATGTTCTGCAGCGCCGTCTGCATGCTCACCTGCGGCGCCCAGCCGAGGTCCTCCATTGTGTTGGCGATTTTCGGCACGCGGTGCTGGGTGTCCTGATAGCCCTTGCCGTAGTACTCGCCGGAAGTGGTTTCGAGCATCTTGACCTGCGCCGCCGTCGCCGCGTACTCGGGGTACTGCTTGGCGAGGTCGAGCATCATGGTGGCCAGTTCGCGCACCGAGAAATTGTTGGTCGGGTTGCCGATGTTGTAAATCTTGCGGTTGGCGACGCCGTCCTTGTTCTCGATGATCTTCATCAGCGCGTCGATGCCGTCCGAGACGTAGGTGAAGGCGCGCTTCTGGCTGCCGCCGTCGACCAGCTTGATCGGTTCGCCGCGCACGATGTGGCCGAGGAACTGGGTGATCACGCGCGAGGAGCCTTCCTTCGGCGTGTGGATCGAGTCGAGGCCCGGGCCGATCCAGTTGAAGGGGCGGAACAGCGTGTAGTCGAGGCCTTCCTGCTGGCCGTAGGCGTGGATCACGCGGTCCATCATCTGCTTGGCGCAGCTGTAGATCCAGCGCGGCTTGTTGATCGGACCGAGGACGAATTCGGAGTTTTCGGGGTCGAATTCGGCGTCCTTGCACATGCCGTAGACTTCGGAGGTGGACGGGAAAATGACGCGCTTCTTGTACTTTACGGCCTGGCGGATGATCGGCAGGTTGGCTTCGAAGTCGAGTTCGAAGACGCGCAGCGGTTCCTTGACGTAGGTGGCCGGCGTGGCGATCGCGACGAGCGGCAGGATCACGTCGCACTTGCGGACGTGGTATTCGATCCATTCCTTGTTGATCGTGATGTCGCCTTCGAAGAAGTGGAAGCGCGGATGGGCCATCAGGTCGGCGACGCGCTCGGATTGCATGTCCATCCCGTACACCTCCCAGTCGGTGGTGTTCAGGATGCGTTGCGAGAGGTGATGGCCGATGAAGCCGTTGACGCCGAGGATCAGGATTTTTTTCATGATCGTTGCTCTGTCCAGATAGTTAGAAAGCGATTTTGGTGGTGCCGAAACGCGCTGCGAATCCGGCCGGTGTCAGCGCCTGGGAGTCGAGTTCGAGGGAAAGCAGGCGGAGTACGCCGCCGTCGGCGCAGTCCGCGAAAAAGGCGTCGCCGTCGACGTAGATGCCGGGCGCGCCCGGGCGGGGCGTGCGCAGCGTTTGCGGCAGGCTGCGCGTGACGGTCAGGCGGACGCCGGCCAGATCGAAGAAGGCGCCTGGGTAGGGCGGGGCGACGGCGCGGATCAGATTGTGGATGGCCGCGGCCGGCTGCGTCCAGTCGATGCGGCCGTCTTCCGGCCGGCGGCCGCTAAAGTAGGCGCCCTGCGCGAGATCCTGCTTGCGATGCGGTGCGGTGCCGGCGATCAGGCCGGGCAGGGCGCCGTCGAGCGCGATCTCGGCGGCGACGGTGACCTTGTTGAAGACTTCGAAGGCGGTATCGTCGGGCAGGATGGGGACGCCGGCCTGGGCCACGATGCGCCCGGCGTCGGGTTTTGCGACCATTTCGTGCAGCGTCGCGCCGGTTTCGCGCTCGCCGTGCAGCACCGCCCAGTTCACCGGCACCCGGCCGCGGTACTTCGGCAGCAGCGAGCCGTGCATGTTGTAGGCGCCGCGCGGCGCCAGCGCCAGGATTTCGGGCGCGAGCATGTGTCGGTAGTAGAAGGAGAACAGGAAATCCGGCTGCGCGGCGGCGATCCGGGCGAGGACATCCGGTGCGTTGGGATCGTCCGGCGTGATCGTCGGGATGTCGTAGCGGGTTGCGATTTCGGCGACGCTGTCGAACCAGATGTTCTCGGTCGGGCTGTCGCGGTGGGTGAGGAGCAAGGGAATCTTGACGCCGTGGGCGAGCAGGGTCAAAAGGCAACGCGCGCCGACGTTGTGGTAAGCCAGAACGACGGCGCGCGTCATTTGCTGCTGTCCTGCTTGGAGGAGAGGACGGAATCGATCGTAGCGCCCGAGCCTGACGGCGTGCTGACCGCTTGCTCGAGCAGGGCGTCGACGAGATAGCGCGGACGGTGGCGCACCTGCAGGTAGACGCGACCGACGTATTCGCCGATCAGGCCGACGCCGAAGAGGACGATGCCGATCAGGAAGAAGACGATGCCGAACAGGGTGAATACGCCTTCGGCTTCCGGGCCGACGAAGAGGCGACGCAGGGCGAGGAAGACGACGAAGAGCGCCGAGAGCAGCGAAATGGCGATGCCGGCCAGCGAGAAGAACTGCAGCGGCAGCAGCGAGAAACCGGTCATCAGGTCGAAGTTGAGGCGGATCAGGCTGTACAGCGAATACTTCGATTCACCGGCGTGGCGTTCTTCGTGCGCGACCTCGATTTCGGTCGGGCGCTGCGCGAAGCTGTAGGCCAGCGCCGGGATGAAGGTGCTGACTTCGCGGCAGCTGTTGATGGCGTTGACGATGGCGCGGCTGTAGGCGCGCAGCATGCAGCCCTGGTCGGTCATCTTGATGCGGGTGATGCGTTCGCGCAGGCCGTTCATGGCGCGCGAAGCGTAGCGCCGGAACGCCGAGTCCTGGCGGTCCTTGCGGATGCTGCCGACGTAGTCGTAGCCTTCGCGCATTTTGGCGACGAGCTTGCCGATCTCTTCGGGCGGATTCTGCAGGTCGGCGTCGATGGTTACCGCGATGTCGCCGCGGCAGTGCTCGAAGCCGGCCATGATCGCCATGTGCTGCCCGGCGTTGGCGGCGAACAGGATGACGCGTGTGGTGTCGGGACGCTGCTGGAACTGGGCGCGCAGCATGGCCGCGGAGCGGTCGCGGCTGCCGTCGTTGATGAAGACCACCTCGTAGCTCGTGCCGAGCGCGTCGAGCGCCGGATAGAGGCGGTCGAACAGCGTCTGCAGGCCGGCTTCCTCGTTATAGACGGGAATGATGACCGATATTTCGGGATGGCTCATTGGGCGGCGTTCCGGAGAAGGTCGGCGATGTTCGCGCAGACGGCGTCGACGTCCGCGTCCTGCATCGCCGGGAAGAGCGGCAGGGTCAGCGTGCTGCGGCTGATGCGTTCGGCTATCGGGAAGTTGCCTTCCCGGTAGCCGAGGCCGCGATAGAGCGCGAACAGGTGCATCGCCGGGTAGTGCACGCCGGCGCCGATGTTGCGCTCGCGCAGGTGGGCGATGAAGTCGGCGCGGGACATTCGCATCCGGTCGAGCGGCAGCAGAACCTGGAACATGTGCCAGTTGCTGTTGACGAAGTCGGCCGGCGGCAGACCGAGGCCGAGTGTCGGGTCGAGGCGCTCGAAATAGCGCCGGGCGAGCGCGCGGCGGCGGGCGGTGAAAGCGTCCAGGTGCTTGAGCTGGCCGAGGCCGACGGCCGCGGCGACGTCGGTGAGATTGCCCTTGTGCCCGGCCACCTCGACTTCGATCTCGCCGCCGTCGAGGCGCTGCACGCCCTGCAGGCGGAGCCGCTCGCAGAGCGCCGGGGAGATGTCGTCGGGCAGCACGAGGGCGCCGCCTTCGCAGGTGGTCAGGTTCTTGTTGGCGTGGAAACTGAACGAAACGAAATCGCCGGTGCTGCCGATCGGTCGGCCGTTCCAGCTGGCGCCGAGCGACTGCGCGGCGTCCTCGACGACGCGCAGCTGGTGGCGGCGGGCAATGGCGTAGAGCCGGTCGCGGTCGACCGGCAGGCCGGCGAGGTCGACCGGGATGATCGCCTTGGTGCGCGGCGTGATTGCCGCTTCGATGCGTTCGAGGTCGATGTTGCGGGTGTGCGGGTCGGTGTCGACGAAAACCGGGCGGGCGCCGAGATGCAGCACGACGTTGGCGGTCGATACCCAGGACAGCGGCGTCGTGATGACCTCGTCGCCGGGGCCGACGCCGGCGAGTTGTAGCGCGATTTCCAGCGTGATCGTTCCCGAGTTGAAGGCGCGCACGGGGCGCCCGCCGAACAGCGCCGAGAGCGCATCTTCGAATTCAAGCGCCTTCGGGCCGCTGGTGATCCAGCCGGAACGCAGGACGTCACCGACGGCGGCGATGGTTTCCTCGTCGATCGTCGGGCGGGTGAAGGGGAGAAAGTTCGGCAGGGCGCTGCTCATGTTCTGGCCACCAGATAGACGCCGACGACGATGAAGCCGATGCCGGCGAGTTTTTGCGCGGTCACCGCTTCGCCGAACAGCCAGGCGGCGGCGAAGGCGTTGACGATATAACCGATCGACAGCATCGGATAGGCGATCGAGACCGGGACGCGCGACAGCGCCATGATCCAGACGACGACGCTGATCACGTAGCAGCACAGGCCGCCGAAGATGTGCGGTTCGAAAGCCAGCTTGAGGCCGACCGGCAGCACGTTGTCGAGCTGGAAGTCGAAATGGCCGACCGCGTTGGTGCCGGCCTTGAGCAGCAGCTGCGCGGCGGCGTTGAGCAGCACGCCGGTGAGGATCAGGGCGAAGGAAACGAGGCTCACGGTCGCCTCACTGAGGCTTGCGCACGATGACGCGGCGCGTGTCGCGGGCGGCGATGGTCATGGGCAGGCCGCCGGCCTTCATCAGCTCGTAGGTGTCGGGTCCCATCACGGCGAAGGCGTCCCGGTCGGCCAGCCAGCGAGTGCGGAATTCGTCGATTGTCGGTATCCAGAGCTGAGGTTCGTGGTCGAGACCGAAACCGAGTTCGTCCCGGTACTGCACCAGCGTCACCGTGCGGTCCAGGTAGAAAGGGAGCGTTTGCTCGTACATGGCGACGCTGTAGAACGGCACGCCGGGCGTTAGCAGCGGTTTGACCTGGAGGGCGATATGGTGCGCCGAATTCGAACGGCCGAGCTTTTCATGCCCCAGCGTCACCGCCGATAGTGCCACGAAGCTGGCGATGGCCAGTACCATCAGGCCGCCGCCCTGGCGGCGGCGCCAGACGAGCAGGAGCGCGAGCAAGGTTCCGAGCAGCCAGACGCCGGCGCCGACGGTTGCCCACTGCGCGTATTTGCTCATCATTTCGACCGGTGTTTCGAGGTCGGCGAAATTGGCGATTTTCGGTGCGGAGAGCAGGGCTAGGAATGCCAGCGGGAGCATCAGTCCGAGATGGACGAGCAGGGTTCGACGCCCGGTCTGCGCGAGAAAAACGCCGGTCAGCATGGCCATTGCCGGTGCCATCGGGAGGATGTAGGAGGCCAATTTCGAATTCGATGCGCTGAAGAAAAGCAGGATCACCGCCGCCCAGAGGAATAGCAGACGCTGCGGCTGGAATTCGCCGCTGCGCTCTCGGAACCAGGCCGTGAGCCAGCCCTGGAGAGTTATCAGGGTCCACGGCGCCGTGCCGACGAGCAGGATGGCGAAGAAATACCAGGGCGGCTGATAGCGTCCGTGCCCTTTCGCGAGAAAGCGTTCGAAGTGTTCGTGGATGAAAAAGAAATGGAAAAATTCCGGATTGGCGAGCGATACCGCGATGAACCACGGCGCGGCGATCGCCAGGAAGAGCGGGAGACCGCGCGCCAGTTCGAGCCGGCGCCAGGGTGAGAAGTCGCGTGCCAACAGCGAGTAGATGACCAGCGTCGCGCCGCACAACACCGGCGCAACCAAGCCCTTGGACAGCACTGCGAGGGCCAGCGCCGCCCAGGTCAGCAGCATCCATTTGCGGCGATTGCGTTCCGGGGTATGCCGATGATTGGCCAGCAGCGCGCCGGACAGCGCGGCTTGCAGGAAGAAGGACAAGCCCATGTCGAGCGTGTTGAGGTGCCCGATCAGCACGGTGAACAGGCTGGTGCCAAGCGTTGCCGCGGCGAGGAGTGCCGCCCGCTCGCCAAACAGGCGGCGCGCCGTGAAATACGCCAGCAAGACGCTCAGGAAGCCGGTGATGCCCGGCCAGATGCGCGCGCTCCACTCGTTTTCGCCGAAGGCTTTGAAGGTCGCTGCCGTTACCCAGTACTGCAGCGGCGGCTTTTCGAAATATTTGATGCCGTTCAGGCGCGGTGTCACGAAATCGCCTGAGGCCGCCATTTCGCGGGCGATTTCGGCGTAGCGTCCCTCGTCGGGTTTGATCAGCTTGCGGTATTCGAGGGTGGAAAACCAGGCGATCGCGAATGCGACCAGCAGCCACCAGAGGCCCCGGCGGGAAAGAATGGCATCGGAATTCATCGGGCGGGCGGGTGTCCGTCAGGAGAAGAGGAGGGCGGCGGCGACCTTGCGGCCCTCGCTGTGCAGTATGTTGTAGGTGCGGCAGGCGGCCTGCAGGTCCATGACCTCCAGCCCCTTGCCTGCCTCGATCAGTGGGCGCAGCAACTCTGGGCGCGGGAAGCGGATCTGCTTTCCGGTGCCGAGCAGGATGATCTCGGCATCCATCCCGGCGAGAAACTCGAAGTCCGCGACGCTCAGTGTGTCGAAGCTGGCCTGCGTCCAATTGGGGATCAGGCGGTCGGGGGAAACGGCGATGTTGCTCGTGAAGCGCGCTCCGTTGACGCCGACGTAGCCGTCGCCGTAGCCGGTGAACGCGTTCTGTCCGTCGCTCGGAGTGTTTTGCAGCTTCATGGAAATTGCGGTGCACAATACGATAAAGTAGGATTATAGCTTTTTTGCTGACCGCTATTTGACGAGCCTTGCGTGCTGTCGCGAGGAAATTCGATGAGTTGCGGAGGGTGCTGAATTGTTGCGATTTCACGGCTAAAGGCCGATTTTTGAGGATTTTCCGGTTCGGATCATGAAAGATTTCCCCCGCATCAAGCGTCTGCCGCCCTATGTCTTCAACATCACCGGCGAGTTGAAGATGGCTGCGCGTCGACGCGGCGAGGACATCATCGACATGAGCATGGGCAATCCGGACCAGCCGACGCCCAGGCACATCACGGACAAACTGGTCGAGGCGGCGCAGCGCGAGAACACCCACGGCTACTCGATCTCGAAGGGCATTCCGCGCCTGCGCAAGGCGATCTGCGACTGGTACCGGCGGCGCTACGAAGTGAGTTTCGACCCCGAGAGCGAGGCCGTTGTCACCATCGGCTCGAAAGAGGGCCTCGCACACCTGATGCTCGCCACGCTCGACCGTGGCGACACGGTGCTGGTGCCCAATCCTTCCTACCCGATCCACATCTACGGCGCGATCATCGCCGGCGCCGACATCCGCTCGGTGCGCATGACCGAGGACGTCGATTTTCTCGACGAGCTGCAGCGCGTGATCGCCGAGTGCACGGCGAAGCCGAAGATGATGATTCTCGGCTTCCCCAGCAACCCGACGGCGCGCTGTGTCGATCTGGGCTTCTTCGAACGCGTCGTCGCGCTCGCCAGGGAGCACGACATCCTCGTCGTGCACGATCTGGCCTACGCCGACATCGTCTTCGACGGCTATCAGGCGCCGTCGATCATGCAGGTGCCCGGCGCGCGCGACGTCGCGGTCGAGTTCTTCACCATGTCGAAGAGCTACAACATGGCGGGCTGGCGCGTCGGCTACATGGTCGGCAACAAGGATCTGTGCGCGGCGCTGACGCGCATCAAGAGCTATCACGACTACGGCACCTTCACGCCGATCCAGGTCGCTTCGGTGATCGCGCTCGACGGGCCGCAGGACTGCGTCGAGGACATCCGCCTGATGTACCAGAGCCGGCGCAACGTGCTGACCAAGGGCCTGCACGAAGCCGGCTGGATGGTCGAGGTGCCGCAGGCGTCGATGTACATCTGGGCGAAGATTCCCGAGGCCTACCGGCATCTGGGTTCGCTCGAATTCGCCAAGAAGCTGCTGACCGAGGCGGCGGTCGCCGTTTCGCCCGGCGTCGGTTTCGGCGAATACGGCGACGATCACGTGCGTTTCGCGCTCATCGAAAACGAAGAGCGCATTCGTCAGGCCATTCGTGGCATCAAGGACATGTTCAGGAAGGACGGGCTGCTGTAAGGCGCCCGCAAACGTACCGATGCGCCCCATTCTCAAATCGAACAAACTCGCCAACGTCTGCTACGACATCCGCGGCCCGGTGCTGCAGAAGGCCAAGCAGATGGAGGACGAGGGCCTCAAGATCATCAAGCTGAACATCGGCAACCTCGCCGCCTTCGGCTTCGACGCGCCCGAGGAAATCCAGCTCGACATGATCCGCAACCTGCCCAACGCGGCCGGCTACTCGGATTCGAAGGGCATCTTCGCCGCGCGCAAGGCGATCATGCACTACACGCAGGAGAAGAACATCAAGGGCGTGACGCTGGAGGACATCTACGTCGGCAACGGCGTCTCCGAGCTGATCGTGATGGCGATGAACGCGCTGCTTAACGCCGGCGACGAGGTGCTCGTGCCGGCGCCCGACTACCCGCTGTGGACGGCGGCGGTCAGCCTCTCGGGCGGCACGCCGCGCCACTACCTGTGCGACGAGGCGGCCGGCTGGCTGCCCGACCTCGACGACATGCGCGCCAAGATCACGCCGAACACGCGCGCCATCGTCATCATCAACCCGAACAATCCGACCGGCGCGCTCTACCCGGACGAGCTGCTGCGCGAGATCGTCGCCATCGCCCGCGAGCACGGCCTGATCATCTACGCCGACGAGGTGTACGACAAGGTGCTGTACGACGGCGTGACGCATACCGCGATCGCCTCGCTCTCCGAGGACGTGCTCACCGTCACCTTCAACGGCCTCTCCAAGAACTACCGTTCCTGCGGCTACCGGGCCGGCTGGATGGTCGTCTCCGGCGACAAGCGCGAGGCCGGCGATTACATCGAGGGGCTCAACATGCTCGCCTCGATGCGCCTGTGCGCCAACGTGCCGGGGCAGTTCGCGATCCAGACGGCGCTCGGCGGCTACCAGAGCATCGACGACCTGGTCGCCGAGGGCGGCCGCATGTGCCGCCAGCGCGATCTAGCGCATCAGCTGATCACGGCCATCCCTGGCGTTTCCTGCGTCAAGCCGAAGGCCACGCTGTACATGTTCCCGCGCCTCGATCCGAAGGTCTATCCGATCGAGAACGATCAGGACTTCATCGCCGAACTGTTGCAGGCCGAACGCGTCCTGCTGGTGCAGGGCACCGGCTTCAACTGGCCGGATCCGGATCACTTCCGCCTCGTCTTCCTGCCGCACGAGGACGACCTGCGCGAAGCGATCGGCCGCATCGCGCGCTTCCTCGAGAGCTACCGCAAGCGGCACGGCACCGACTAGGCGCACTTCGTTTCATCCGATTCAACAGATTCCACACTTAGAGCAAAGAGCACCCATGAAAGCGATCAACGTAGGACTTATCGGCATCGGCACCGTCGGTGGCGGCACCTTCACCGTACTCAAACGCAACGCCGAGGAAATCACCCGGCGCGCCGGTCGGCCGATTCGCATCAGCGTCGTCGCCGACAAGAATCTCGAACTCGCGAAGCAGATCACCGGCGGCGACTGCAAGCTGGTGGACGACGCCTTCGCCGTGGTCAACGATCCGGAAGTCGATATCGTCGTCGAGTTGATCGGCGGCTACGGCGTGGCCAAGGAACTGGTGCTCAAGGCCATCGAGAACGGCAAGCACGTGGTCACCGCCAACAAGGCGCTGCTCGCCACCTGCGGCAACGAAATCTTCGCCGCCGCCCAGAAGAAGGGCGTCATGGTCGCCTTCGAAGCCGCCGTCGCCGGCGGCATCCCGATCATCAAGGCGCTGCGCGAGGGGCTGACCGCCAACCGCATCGAATGGATCGCCGGCATCATCAACGGCACGACCAACTTCATCCTCTCCGAGATGCGCGACAAGGGCCTCTCCTTCGAGACCGTGCTCAAGGAGGCGCAGCGCCTCGGCTACGCCGAAGCCGATCCGACCTTCGACGTCGAGGGCGTCGACGCCGCGCACAAGCTGACGATCATGAGCGCCATCTCCTTCGGCAACTCGATGAATTTCGACAAGGCGCACATCGAGGGCATCAGCAAGCTCGACGCGGCCGACATCAAGTACGCCGAACAGCTCGGCTACCGCATCAAGCTGCTCGGCATCACCAAGCGCATGCCGGAAGGCATCGAGCTGCGCGTGCACCCGACGCTGATCCCGGCCAAGCGCCTGATCGCCAACGTCGAGGGCGCGATGAACGCCGTGCTGGTCAAGGGCGACGCCGTCGGCGCCACGCTCTACTACGGCAAGGGCGCCGGCGCCGAGCCGACCGCCTCGGCGGTGATCGCCGACCTCGTCGACGTCACCCGCATGCACACCTCCGATCCCGAGCACCGCGTCCCGCACCTCGCCTTCCAGCCCGACGCGATGGTCGACCTGCCGATCCTGCCGTTGTCCGAGACCGTCACCAGCTACTACCTGCGCCTGCGCGTCGAGGACAAGCCGGGCGTGCTGGCCGACATCACGCGCATCCTGGCCGACCAGCAGATCTCGATCGACGCCATGATCCAGCGCGAGCCGGGCGAAGGCGAACTGCAGACCGACATCATCATCCTCACGCACCAGACGCGCGAGAAGAACGTCGATGCCGCGATCGTCAAGATCGAGAGCCTGCCGGCCGTTTCGGGCAAGCTCACCCGCCTGCGCCTCGAAGAGCTGCAGTAAGCCTCCTCCGGCGATGCCCCCGGAAACGCTGGGGGAATCGCGCATGCACATCAAAGACGGCGCCGGGAAAAATTTGGAAAATCGCCTCCACACCCCCACGGTGACCTCAAGGAGATTTTCATGCACGCCTGTAACCACAGCACCCCGGAAGCCCTCTATCCCTTCGATGCGCGCGGCGTCGCCAAGCGTTTCCGCCATGCCGCGATTTTCGGCGCGCTCGATTCGCTGCACCCCGGCGAAACCATGCGTTTCTGCAACGATCACGACCCGCTGCCGCTGCTCGCCCAACTGCAGGCGCGTTACGGCGACGCCGTCGAGATCAGCTACGTGCAGCGCGAGCCCGGCGCCATCGTCATCGATTTCGCCCGCCGCGGCTAAGACCGGAGCCTTCCTCCGGGGCGCGGCATGCTGATCTATCTGGGTCTGTGTGCCGTAGCCTGTTTCGCGGGCAGCCTGCTGCTGCTCCAGGCCGGCGAAGTCTCCGTCCTGGCCGGCGCGCATCTGGTTTTTGCCCTGGGCATCGTGCCGCTGATCTTCGGCGCGATCACCCACTTCCTTCCCGTCCTGACCCGCAGCGGACACGCGCAGCGCACGGTGCTGCTGGCCCCGCTGATCCTGCAAGGGGTCGGACTCGTCGTCTTTCTCGTCTTTCAGGGCCGCCTGGGCGCCGCTGCGCTGCACGGCGCGGCTTCGAGCGCGCTGCTCGTCGCGCTCGCCTTCGCCGCGTGGCTGATCCAGCGCGCGCGGCGCACGCTGGGCAAGCCGCATCCGGGCTGGCGCTGGTATCTGGCGGCGATCGCGCTGTTCGCGCTGGCTCTGCTCGCGGTGCCGGCGATGGCCGTCTGGCCCGAGGCGCGCCAGAGCCTGCGTTTGATCCACCTGCACCTGAACACCCTCGGTTTCGTCGGCCTGACCGCCATCGGTACGTTGCAGGTTTTGCTGCCGACCGTGCTCAGCGGTCCTGACGCCGAAGCGGCGGAGCGCCTGCGGCGCGATCTCTGGCTGGCGACCGGCGGCGTTCTGGCCGTCGCCCTGGGGGCCGCGCTATGGTTGCCGCTGGCGCTGCTCGGCGC
Organism: Candidatus Accumulibacter sp. 66-26; assembly: GCA_001897745.1. Classification (GTDB taxonomy): domain Bacteria; phylum Pseudomonadota; class Gammaproteobacteria; order Burkholderiales; family Rhodocyclaceae; genus 66-26. The sequence continues at coordinate 165,206 of MKUH01000024.1, read as the reverse complement.
GCTCGGCCTGGCGTACGTCGCCCTGCGTCTGGCGCGCGCCTGGCTGCGGCGCTACGGCTGGCGGACGATCGCCGCCGACGGCGCCGCCGCCGCACTCGGCGGTGCGCTGCTCGGCTTCGTCGGCCTCCTCCTGCTCGGCGTCCTGCACGCCTGCGGCATTCTGGCCGGGCGCGACGCGGTGCCGGCCTTCATCGCCGGATTCCTCCTGCCCTTGGTGACCGGCGCCCTGTCGCAGCTGCTTCCCGTGTGGCGCTGGCCCGGGCCGCGCAGTCCGGCACGGGAGCGCATGCGCGCCGCGCTGGTTGCCGGGGGCGCCGCGCGGGCGGGGCTCTTCCTGGCGGCGGGCAGCGCTTTCGCGCTGGGCAGCGCTCTCGGCTTCTGGCTGGCGGCGGCGGGCCTGCTCCTGTTCGTCGCCGCCGCGGCGCGTGTCTTTTTCTCACGCTAGGCACGGCGCCAATTTCTTTATTTTAAAATCAGTTGCTTGCGGGGTGTTTCTCGGATTCGTCTCAAATTCGGCTCAAGATTTCCGCTGGATGTCCGTTGCTGTAGGAAAGGCCCCCCGGTCGAGGGGGCGCCGTCGGAGAATACAGACCTTGGACCACGATCGTTCTCTTCCCGCCCTGCATTGCCGTCCGGCCTCGCGCCGTCTGCACCGGCGCCAGTCGCTCGCGGCCGTCCCTGCGTGCGCGCCGCTGCGCAACGAAGCGCCGCTGCCGGCGCTCGCGTCGCCGCGCACGCTGCTTTCGTTGTCCGAGACGGTCGTGCGCGAAGCGGGCATGTTCGAGTTGCTGGCGGCGGAAATGCGTATCGCGGAACTCGAAAAGGCGCTGGCCGAGGCGCAACAGGCCGCGGCTTCGGACGCGCTGACCGGCGTGCTCAACCGCCGCGGTTTCGCCGAAGCCTTCGAACGCGAACAGGCGCGCGGCCGGCGCAAGGGCGGAGCGCTGGCGCTGGCCTTGATCGATCTCGACGATTTCAAGCGACTCAACGATACGCTCGGGCACCACACCGGCGACCGGGCGCTGATCCATCTGGTGCGCGTGCTGCGCGCCGCCTTGCGTCCGAGCGACGTGCTGGCGCGTTTCGGCGGCGAGGAATTCGTCGTCCTGCTGCCCGAGACATCGGCGGACGACGCGCGGGCGGTCCTCGCCCGCTTGCAGCGGCAGCTCGCGGCGGCGCCGTTGAGCGAGGAAGACGGCGGTGCATCGCTGGCCTTCAGCGCCGGCGTCGTTGTCGCCGACGCCGGCGAATCGCTCGACGCCCTGATCGGGCGCGCCGACGCGGCGACCTATGCCGCCAAGCGTTCGGGAAAGAACTGCGTGGTCTGCGCCTGAGCCGGGCGCGCTGTTCCCGGCATCCCGCCCGCCGCCTTCCCGCCGTCCCTCGTAGTTCTCATTCCCCGCCTTCGCCGCTGCTTCCGTCGCGGCGGCCGGGCGCCCCCGGCATGGTAAAATCGCGCTCCCTCGAACTGCCCCTCCGGCCATGACCATGCGCTACATCTCGACCCGCGGCGATTCGCTGAACGCGCCGACCAAGACCTTCACCGAAATCCTGCTCGGCGGCTTGGCGCCGGACGGCGGCCTGTATCTGCCGGAAACCTATCCGCAGGTCTCGCGCGCCGAGCTCGACGCGTGGCGCGGCCTGTCCTACGCCGACCTCGCCTTCCAGGTGCTGTCGCGCTTCATCGACGACATTCCGCCGGCCGATCTCAAGGCGCTGGTCGACAAGACCTATACCGCCGACGTCTATTGCAACTGCCGCGCCGGCGACGACGCGGCCGACATCACGCCGCTGCGCTGGCTCGAGCCCGGTTTCGGCATCCTCGAACTGTCCAACGGGCCGACGCTGGCCTTCAAGGACATGGCCATGCAGCTGCTCGGCAATCTCTTCGAGTACGTGCTGGCGAAGCAGGGCGAGGAAATCAACATCCTCGGCGCGACCTCCGGCGACACCGGCTCGGCGGCCGAGTACGCGATGCGCGGCAAGCGCGGCGTGCGCGTCTTCATGCTCTCGCCGCACGGCCGCATGAGCGCCTTCCAGCGCGCGCAGATGTATTCGCTGCAGGACGAGAACATCCTCAACATCGCCGTGCGCGGCATGTTCGACGACGCGCAGGACATCGTGAAGGCCGTCTCGAACGACCACGCCTTCAAGGCCAAGTACAAAATCGGCGCGGTCAATTCGATCAACTGGGCGCGCGTCGCGGCGCAGGTCGTCTATTACTTCAAGGGCTACTTCGCCGCGACCGAGTCGAACGACGAGCAGGTCGCCTTCGCGGTGCCCTCGGGCAACTTCGGCAACATCTGCGCCGGCCACATCGCGCGCATGATGGGCCTGCCGATCGGCAAGCTGGTGATGGCGACCAACGAGAACGACGTGCTCGACGAATTCTTCCGCACCGGCGTCTATCGTCCGCGCGGCACGGCTGAGACGCACGCGACGTCGAGCCCGTCGATGGATATTTCCAAGGCCTCCAACTTCGAACGCTTCGTCTTCGATCTGGTCGGCCGCGACCCCGCCGTCGTGCGCGAACTGTGGGCCAAGGTCGATGCCGGCGGCGCCTTCGACCTGTCGCAAACGCAGTATTTCGCCGACCTGCCGAAGTTCGCCTTCGTCTCGGGCAGCAGCGCGCACGCCGACCGCCTGGCGACGATCCGGTCGACCTGGGAAAAGTACGGCGTGATGGTCGACACGCACACCGCCGACGGCCTCAAGGTGGCGCTCGAGAAGCGCCCGGCCGGGATGCCGACGGTCGTGCTGGAAACCGCGCTGCCGGCGAAGTTCGAGGAAACCATCATCGAAGCCCTGGGGCAGACGCCGGAACGTCCGGCCGGCCTGCTCGGGATCGAGAAACTGCCGCAGCGCGTCGAGGTGATGGACGTCAGCGTCGATGCGGTGAAGCGTTTCGTCGAGCGTCACGTCGCCGCCTGAAGTCCGGCGGCGTGAGCGGAAAAGGGCGCCCCCGGGCGCCCTTTTGCTTTTTCCGGGTGGGGGCGGCGCTAGAGGTAGATGACCGCCGGAAAGACCGCGACGGCGAGCACCAGCACCAGCCATTCCAGGTTGTGGCGGGCGAGAAAGCCGGTGAAATGCAGCGCCAGGATGGTGATGGCGAGCACGTAGAACAGAGCGAACAGCATGGATACCCCCTGTCAGATCCAGCCGATGGCGGTTTTATGCCGTCATCGTTCGTTCGCCGATTATAGCGGCATCCCTGCGCGCGTCCCGCGACAAATTCCCGCTGCGCGGGATTTTTCCGGTCGTCCGCCTAGCCCTGAAAACGCATCGAAAGGTCGAGCGCGCGCACGTCCTTGGTCAGCCCGCCGATCGAGATGCGGTCGACGCCCGTTTCGGCGATGCCGCGCACGCTGTCGAGCGTGACGTTGCCCGAGGCTTCGAGGACGGCGCTGCCGTCGGCAATGGCCACGGCCTCGCGCATGTCGTCCAGACTCATGTTGTCGAGCAGCACCATCCGCGCACCGGCGGCGAGCGCCGCGCGCAGCTCGGCGAGCGATTCGACCTCGATCTGGACGAACTGGCAGCGCCCGGCGGCACCGTCGACGATGCGCTGTGCGGCGGCCAGCGCGCCGGCGATGCTGCCGGCGGCGAGGATATGGTTTTCCTTGATCAGGATGGCGTCGTAGAGCCCGATGCGGTGATTGCCGCCGCCGCCGCATTTGACCGCGTATTTCTGCGCGAGGCGCAGGCCGGGTATCGTCTTGCGCGTATCGACCACCTGCGCCCGCGTGCCGGCGACGCGGTCGGCGTACTGGCGCGCCTTGCTGGCGACACCCGAAAGCAGCTGCAGGAAGTTGAGCGCGCTGCGCTCGCCGGAGAGCAGGCTGCGCGCCGGTCCCTCGATGGCACACAGGGTCTGCCCGGGCTGCACGCGCTCGCCGTCGGCCGCCTGCCAGACGACGCGGACGGCCGGGTCGAGTTGCCGGAAGACCGCGTCGAACCAGGCCGTACCGCAGAGCACGGCGTCTTCGCGCGAGATGACCGTGGCGTGGCCGACGGCGCTGGCCGGGACGAGCTGGGCGGTCAGGTCGCCGGGGCCGATGTCTTCGGCGAGCGCGGCGGCGACGTTGCGCTTGATTTCGGCGGCGAGCGTGTGTGCAGAATCCATGAGAGTTTCCGTGACGATGGGCTGAGGGGCGGATTTTAACATCGGCCTCGTCCTTCCATCCGCCTTCCAGGCTAGGCGCCAGCCTTGCCGCGCGGCTGGCGGCGCGCTCCCGACGCCGACCAGAAGAGGGCGAGCCCCGAAGTGCCGATGATCGCCATGCCGACGACCGCCCAGAAATCCGGCAGGTGGTCGAAGACCGCCCAGCCGAGCAGCGTCGCCCAGATCAGCTGGATGTAGAGCAGCGGCGAGAGCGTCGCCACCGGCGCCTCGCGGAAGGCGCGGATCAGCAGGAAGTGGCCGACGCCGCCGTAGAGCCCGAGCGAGACGATCAAGAGCGCCTGCGTCGGGTCCGGCAGGCGCCCGTCCCAGTAGGCGGGCAGGCACAGCGACATGACCAGCGTGCCGACCAGCGCCGTGTAGAAGAGCAGGCGCAGCGGGGGCTCGGTGGCCGACAGCTTGCGCGTGAGGATCTGGTAGACCGCGTAGCAGAGCGCCGCGCCGAGCGCGTAGGCGATGCCCGGACCGACCAGCGCGCCGCCCGGACGGGCGATCAGCAGCACGCCGGCGAAACCGGCGACGGTCGCCAGCCAGGCGCGCAGGCCGACGCGCTCGCCGAGCAGCGGTCCGGCGAGCAGGGCGACGAGCAGCGGCGTGACGAAGACCAGCGCCGTGGTCTCGGCGAGCGGCAGCGTTTGCAGCGCGAGCTGGCCGAGCAGGGTGACGCCGACCAGCGTCAGCGCGCGAAAACCCATCAGCCAGGGGCGCCGCGTGGCGATCAGTTCGCGCCCCATGCCCGGTCCCAGGGCGACCAGCATGATCGCGAAATGCACGAGATAGCGCGCCCAGACGAGCAGCGGCACGGCGAAGAAGGCGCTCATGTACTTCGCCGTCGCGTCGAGCGCGGCGAACAGGAAGAGGGCGGCGAGAAAGAGCAGGATGCCGCGCAGCGGGTGCTGCGCGTCAGCGTGCATGGTCGGCGATCCAGCGGTTGAGCACGGCGCGCGCGGCGTCGATCAGTTCGCCGGCGGTCAGGCCGAGCGGGCCGCAGCCGGCCGCGACCAGCGCGTCGGCCGCCGTCCCGTGCAGGTGCACGGCGGCGAGCAGCGCGTCGAGCGGCGGCCAGCCTTGCGCGAGTAGAGCGGTGACGAAGCCGGTGAGCACGTCGCCGGTGCCGGCCGTGGCGAGACCGGGGTTGCCGGTGGCGTTGACGAACCAGCGCCCGTCCGGTGCGGCGACGATCGTCCCGCAGCCCTTGAGCGCGACGCAAGCGTTGAAGCGGGCGGCCAGATCGAGCGCGGCGGCGATGCGGTCGGCCTGCACGGCGGCGGTCGTGCCGTCGAGCAGGCGCGCGGCTTCGGCCGGGTGCGGCGTGAGCAGCGTCGGCGCGCGGCGCGTGGCCAGCGCGACCTGCAGATTGCCTTCGCCGGCGACCAGATTGAGCGCGTCGGCGTCGAGCACGAGCGGCAGGTCGAGGGCGCAGGCGGCGTCGAGCCGGGCCAGCGCCTCGTGGCTTTGCCCCATGCCGGGGCCGCAGGCGAGCGCGCCGAGGTCGGCGACGGGCAGGGCGTCGGGCCGGCGCAGCATGAGCTCGGGCTGGCCGGCGTCGACGCCCGGCGCCTGCGCGTCGAGCAGACCGAGATAGACGCGCCCGGCGCCGAGCCGGAGCGCCGCGCGTCCGGCCAGGAAGGCGGCGCCGAGCATGCCGGACGCGCCGCCGAGAAGGCCGGCGCTGCCATGCGTTCCCTTATGGCTGTTGCGCGCGCGCGGCCGCAGGCAGGCGGCGAAGAGGGAGGGCGCGATGCGCTGCCCGGCGGCGGCGACGAGTTTCTCGGCGTCGAGGTCGAGCGCGGCGAGCGCGACGCTGCCGCAGCAGTCCGGTCCGTCGCCGGTGAGCAGACCGGGTTTGCCGGCGATGAAGGTGAGCGTGTGGCTGGCGCGGATCGTCGCCCCGCGGCGGCGGCCGGTGTCGGCGTCGAGCCCGCTGGGGCAGTCGAGGGCGAGCAGCGGGCAGCCGTCGCGCGAGGCGAGCGCGTTGGCTTGCGCGACGAGTTCGCCGTAGCGCCCGGCGACGTCGCGCTGCAGGCCGATGCCGAACAATCCGTCGACGATCAGCGACCAGCGCGCGTCGTCGGGAATTTCCGTCAGCGTCGTTCCGCCGGCCGTGCCGTAGCGCCGCCAGGCGGCCTGCGCGTCGGCCGGCAGGCGCGCGCCGTCGCCGGTGAAGACGACGCGCACGTCGAAGAAGCGCTCGCGCAGGTGGCGTGCCGTCTCGAAGGCGTCACCGCCGTTGTTGCCGGGGCCGGCGAGGACGAGAACCGAGGCGCCGTGTTCGCCGCACAGCGTCGTCGCCAGGTCGGCGGCGGCCAGCCCGGCGCGCTGCATCAGCGGCTGCTCGGCGGCAACTGCTTCGATGTGGCGCAGGTCGGCGGCGCGGTAGAGCGGGGCGGCGTTGGCGGAGGCGGGGGGCGGGGCGGTTATCGGGCGCATATCCGGATACTAGTCGAAAAGGCCCGGCCCGGTCAGCCGCGCCGTCGGCGACGGGGCCGGCGCTTCCGCCTTGCGGGAGGGGTTGCCGCGCGGACAGGCATCGGAGAAGAAAGTTCACTGATCCCGGATAATTTTCCGTTCCACGATCCCGTTTGCGAAAGCCGCCTGTTTTTATGCCGTTATGCTTGTTTGCGCGGGGCTAAGACGGTAATGTTCGCCGGTCGATAAAATCCCCCTTAGAATTCCGCCGTCCATGCCGCCTCGTCCCTTTCTGCCGTACACGCTCCTGATCGCGGGCGGCGCCCTTCTGCCGGGGGCGGCGGCGCATGCGGGCGCCCTTTCCGAGAGCGATTTCCTGAGCGACCTGCCGGTCGTCCTGTCGGCTACCCGCCTGCGCCAGCCGCTCAGCGAAACGCCGGCGGCGATGACCGTCATCGACCGCGAGATGATCCGCGATTCGGGCGCCTGGGACGTGGCCGACCTGTTCCGCCTGGTGCCCGGCATGTACGTCGCCTACAACGTCGACAAGGAGGTCGTTCCGGGGCAGGTCGTCAGCTACCACGGCATGGCCGATCCCTACGCCAAGCGCATGCAGATCCAGATCGACGGGCGCTCGGTCTACACGCCGCTGTTCGGCGGCCCGGTATGGAGCAATATTCCGCTGGCCCTCGAAGACATCGAGCGCGTCGAGGTGGTGCGCGGTCCCAGCGCGGCGACCTACGGCGCCAATTCCTTTCTCGGCGTCATCAACATCATCACGCGCGAGCCGGGCGAGGTGCAGGGGACGATGGTTTCGCTGGCGGCCGGTCGGCCCGGGCGCGACGCGACGCTGCGCCACGGCGGCAGAACGGAGCGCTCGGACTACCGGATGACCCTGCAGCTGCGTGGCGACAACGGCTACACCGACGATGCTGACGGGCGGTTCGCGGGGAATCCGACGCGCACGCGGAGCGACAACAAGCGCATCGGCAACCTGTCGCTGCGCAGCGACTGGCGGCTGACCGACCGCGACGAACTGCAGTTCCAGTTCGGCTATTCCGGCGGGATGCGCGAGACCGGGGACGTGCCGAACAACAATCCGCGGCGCGAAAAGGAAGTCGGCAGCCAGTACGAAATGCTGCGCTGGCAGCGCAACCTGGGGCCTGACGAGCAGTTCAGCCTGCGCTTCTTCCATAACCGGGATCGCTTCGATGAGAACTCCGGGGGGCTGATCCAGAACGAGCATTTCGTCTACAAGGGGATTCCGGTCACGCTCGGCGTTCCCGCGCCGCTCGACGGCCCGCTCAGCCACGTGGCGGAACGCTACGACCTCGAAGCGCAGCACAGTCTGGCGCTCGGCGAGCGGGTGCGCATGGTATGGGGGGGCGGGCTGCGGCACGACGCGGTGAGCAGCCTCCTCTACATGGGGAGCAGCGATTTCAGGTCGTTCCGCCAGCAGAATCTGTTCGGCAACATCGAGTGGCGTCCGCTGCAAAAACTGGTGCTGAACATCGGCGCGATGGTCGAGAACAACAGCTTCGTCGGCACCCGAACTTCGCCCCGGCTGGCCGCCAACTATCACCTGACACCGGCGCAGACGGTGCGCGCGAGCGTCGGGCGCGCCTATCGCAATCCCGTGCTGTTCGAGCAGCAGGGCAACTCGCGCTGGATCTATCCGGTGCTTTCGCCGGTCGGGCCGGGCCTGCCGACTTCGCTGCCACTGCAGTACCTGCGCGGGCAGGACAATCTGCAGCCGGAGCGCATCGATTCGCACGAACTGGGCTATCTCCACGAACTCGGCCACGGCGGAGCGCTCGACCTGAAGTATTCGTACGACCGGGTTTCCGACCTGATCGAGGCCTATTTCTTCGACTGTTGCGCGACGACCATTCCGGGCACGGTCCGGACCTTCGGCAACCGCCGGGACGTCGCCATCCGCGCCTTCGAGGCGCAGTGGCAGCAGCGTTTCGGCGAATCGACGCAAGTGCACTTCGGCTGGGCATCGACGCGCATCGACGTGCTGCCCTCGGCGCAGGCGGGGCCGCCGCCCAACGCCTACGACCAGACGGCGCCGCGACACAGCCAGAACCTGCTGCTGGCGCGGCAGCTGACGCCGCTCTGGCGCGCCAGCGTCGGTGCCTACCGCGCCGGCCCGGTCAAGGCGATCTCCGGCGATTCGCTGCCGGCCACCATGCGCTGGGATCTGCGCGCCGCGCGCCAGTTCCGCTGGCACGGCGGTTCCGGCGAACTGGCGCTGGTCGTGCAGAACGTGGCGAACACCGGGAACCGCGAGTTCTACGCCGACAACGTGCTGGGCAGGCGCGCCTACGCCAGCCTGCGTTTCGAGTTCTAGTCCGCCATGACGATCGCGCCGCCGACCGGAAACCTCGCACGCACAGTCTTTTCCAGACTGCTGCGGCGCGCGCTTTCGGCTTCGCTTGCGCTGCTGCTGTGCCTCGGCCTCGCGTTCCACGCAGGTCGGGCCGTCGCCGTCGAAACGGTGGCGCTGTTGCTCAGCGAGCACAGCGGGCATTACATCGAATTTTCCGATGCGCTGTCGGCCGCGCTGAACGATCCCGCGCTTGCGCCGGCCGGCGGCAAGACGCTGCGCGTCGTCGAACTGCCGCCGGGCAGCGAGCGGCCGGACGAGGCGCGGCTGGCGGGCGTCGGCGCGATCGTCGCGGTCGGCGCCAAGGCGATGCGCATCGCCGCCGCCTGGGAGGGCGTGCCGCCGGTGCTCAACGTGCTGGTGCCGCGCACGAGCTACGAGAAGATTCTCGCGGAGGGCGGGCGTACGCGCCGCCGCGCCCAGTTCTCGGCGATCTATCTCGATCAGCCGCTGTCCCGCCAGCTCAACCTGATCCGCCAGGTCCTGCCCGGCAAGCGGCGCGTGGCGGCGCTGCTCGGTCCGGATTCGGCGCCGCTCCTGCCGCGCCTGCGGCCGGCCATCGCGCGCCTCGGTCTGGAAATCGTCAGCGAGGAGGTGGGCAGCGAGCCGGAGATCATTCCCGCGCTCTCGCGCCTGCTGTCGGTCAGCGACGTTATGCTGGCCCTGCCGGACAGCGTCGTCTTCACCCGCGACACGGCGCGCTCGGTATTGCTCACGACCTACCGCTACCAGAAGCCTCTGATCGGCTTTTCGCAGGGTTACGTCAATGCCGGGGCCCTGGCGGCGACCTACAGCACGCCGGCGCAGATCGCCCGGCAGGCCGCCGAACTGCTGCGCGCCCTGCCGCCCGGACGGGCGGCCTTGCCCGCCCCGTTGTCGCCGGCCTATTTCTCGGTGGCGGTGAACCGCTCGGTGGCGCGCGCCCTGGCGCTCGACATCCCGTCCGAGGCCGCGCTGCAGGCGGCGCTCGCCAATCTGCCGGAGGTCGAGCAATGAACGGTTGGCGCATCCGCTATCGATTGCTGCTGCTCGCGCTGGCGCCGGTCGTCGTCGTCGCGCTGGCGCTCGACGCCTATTTCGTCGTCAGCGGCCTCGGCGCGTTGAACGCGGAGCTGCGCGGGCGGGGACTGGCGACCGTGCGCTATCTGGCGCCGGCCGCCGAGTACGGCGTGATCGCGGGCAACCGCGCCAGCCTGCAGACCATCGTGCAGGCGGCGATGAGCGAGCCCGATGCGCAGGCCGTGCTGATCACCGATGCGGCCGGGCATACGCTGGCCGTCAGCGGGCGCCGTCGCGCGGTCGGCAGCGAGACGATCCAGATCGACGGGGTGATCGAGGGCGAGCAATGGCTCGGTTTCAGTGCGCCGATCTGGCGCAGCGGTCTCGACGCCATCGAATTCGACGATCTGCTCGGCGCTTCGCCCGAGGCGCCCGCCGCGGTCGGCGAAGCGGGCGCGGCGGGGCGCGCCATCGTCGGCCGCGTCTATGTCGAACTGGCGACCGTCGCCCTGCAGGAACGCCGCCGCCGGCTCCTGCTGACCGGGCTGGCGATCCTGCTTGCCGGCCTGCTCGGCGGCGCGGCGCTGGCGCTGCGCATCGCGCGCGGCGTCAGCCGGCCGGTGATGAAGCTGGCCGACGCGGTCGAGGCGATGGCTGCCGGCGAACTGCACGTCCGGGTCGACGAGGCGTCGTCGGGCGAACTGGCCGTGCTCGAAAAGGGCTTCAACCAGATGGCGACGAAGCTGGAGGACGCCCATCTGACGCTGCAGGACCGCATCGACGACGCCACCGCCCAACTGGCGCATCAGGCCCGGCACGATTCGCTGACCGGGCTCGTCAACCGTCGCGAGTTCGAGGTGCGCGTCGAGCGCGCGCTGGCCCGCGCCAAGGCGGGCGACGCCGAACATGCGATGTGCTACCTCGATCTCGACCAGTTCAAGATCGTCAACGATTCCTGCGGCCACGCTGCGGGCGACGAGCTGCTGCGCCAGATCACGCACCTCCTGCAGACCCGGGTGCGCGGACGCGACACGCTGGCCCGTCTGGGCGGGGACGAGTTCGGCGTGCTTCTCGAAGACTGCCATCTCGACGATGCGCTGCGCATCGCCGAAGGCTTGCGCCGGATGGTCGAGGATTTCCGCTTCTCCTGGCGCGACCGCGTTTTCGTGGTCGGCGTCAGCATCGGCCTGGTTCTGCTCACGCAGGAAAGCAAATCGCTGGCGGAGGTCCTGAGCGCCGCCGACCAAGCCTGCTACGCAGCCAAGGAGAAGGGGCGCAACCGGATCCAGCTGTTCCAGCCGGGCGACCGCGAGCTCGTCGAACGGCGCGGCGACATGAACTGGGCGACGCGCATCGCGCAGGCCATCGAAGAGAGCCGTCTGCTGCTCTACGCGCAGCCCGTCGTCCCGCTCAACCCGGCGACCACCGACGGCCGGCACGTCGAATTGCTGCTGCGCATGCTCGACGAGCGCGGCAACATCATCCCGCCGCGCGCCTTCCTGCCGGCCGCCGAGCGTTACGACCTGATGCCGGTGATCGACCGCTGGGTCGTCGCGACGGCCTGCGCGGGCATCCGCCGCTTCCTCGACAACAGCGCCTGCCGGCGCTTCGTCTGCGCGCTCAACCTCTCGGCCCAGTCGGTCGACAAGGCGGCGATGCTGCCGTGGATCGTCGAGCAACTCGAGGCGCACCGCGTGCCGCCCGAATATCTTTGCATCGAGATCAGCGAGGCGGCGGCCAGCCTCAACTTCGCCGCCACCATGGATTTCGTGCGGGGGCTCAAGGCGCTCGGTTGCCGCTTCGCGCTGGACGGTTTCGGCAGCGGTCTGGCGTCCTTCTCCTACCTGAAGAACCTGCCGCCGGACTTCATCAAGGTCGACGGCAGCATCGTGCGCGAGATCGGCGAGAGCCGGTTGAGCCAGACGCTGGTGCGCGCGATCCACGAGATCGCCACGGACATGGGCGTGCGCGCCGTCGCCGAGTCGATCGATACGCCGCAGGTGTTCAACGCCTTGCGCGCGCAGGGCATCGCTTACGGCCAGGGGAACTGGCTCGAGCGTCCGCGGCCCTTCGGCGAGTGGATCGAGCAGAACGCCTGCTGCCCCGACCCGAAAGTCGACGGCGACGCCGGACAGGTGCTCGCCTTTCGCGGGCGCAAGGGCGAGGTTTTGATTCCGGGCGCCTGACAGCCGCAGCGCGCGGCGGCCAAGGGGGCGGCGCTCTCGGCTATAATTGCGTCTTTGCGTCGCCCGCGCGACACCGGCAAGCGCCCGCGCAAGCCGCTTTTCCCCCGCTTTCTACCCGACTCCGCTGCTCACCATGGCCGACATCATTTTCCTCCGCGGCGCTCCCGCCTTTTCCGCTTTCCGCCTCCAGGGCCTGCAGCAGCGCATCGCGGCCGCCGTTCCGGGCGCCGCGATCCTCAGCGCCGATTATTGGCACTTCGTCGTGCTCGCCCAGCCCCTGGCCGACGACCGGCGCGCGCAACTGGCGGCGCTGCTCGAAGAACGTGCGCCGGAAAGCGCCGAGCGCGGCGAACTCTTCCTCGTCACGCCGCGCATCGGCACCATCTCGCCGTGGTCGTCGAAGGCCACCGACATCGCCTGGAACAGCGGCATCGACGCCGTCGAACGCATCGAACGCGGCATCGCCTGGCGCATCGAAGCCCGGCGCGGCGAGTTCTCCGTCGACGAAAAGGCGCGCCTCGCCGCTCTCATCCACGACCGCATGATCGAAGCCGTGCTCGGCGACTTCGCGCAGACCGCCGATCTCTTCCGCCACTTCCCGCCCAAGCCGCTGGCCTCCGTCGACCTGCTGGCCGGCGGCCGCGCCGCGCTGGTCGAAGCCAACGGCCGCCTCGGCCTGGCGCTTTCGGAGGACGAGATCGACTACCTCGTCGATATCTTCGGCAAGGCGAATGGTGGAAAAGGTCGCAACCCGACCGACGTCGAACTGATGATGTTCGCGCAGGCCAACTCCGAGCACTGCCGGCACAAGATCTTCAACGCCTCGTGGGTGATCGACGGCGAGAAGAAGGCCGAGACGCTGTTCGGCATGATCCGCGAGACGCACAAGGCGCACCCGGAAGGCACCGTCGTCGCCTACTCGGACAATGCCTCGGTGATCGAGGGCGCCAACGTGCCGCGCTTCTATCCGCGCGCCGCGAGTGGCAACGGCTACGCCTACGGCGAAGAGCTGACGCACATCCTGATGAAGGTGGAAACGCACAACCACCCGACGGCGATCTCGCCCTTCCCGGGCGCCGCCACCGGCTCGGGCGGCGAGATCCGCGACGAGGGCGCGACCGGGCGCGGCTCCAAGCCGAAGGCCGGCCTCTGCGGCTTCACCGTCTCCAACCTGAACATCCCCGACGCGCAGCAGCCGTGGGAAGCGCAGACCGCCGCCTACGGCCGTCCGTCGCGCATCGCCTCGGCGCTCGACATCATGATCGAGGGCCCGATCGGCGCCGCCGCCTTCAACAACGAATTCGGCCGTCCCAACCTGACTGGCTACTTCCGCACCTACGAGCAGATCGTGGGCGAAGGTGAAAACAGCTGTGTGAAGGGCTACCACAAGCCGATCATGATCGCCGGCGGCGTCGGCAACATCGCCGACGCGCAGTCGTTCAAGGCGCCGACCTTCCCGGCCGGCACGCTGCTCGTCCAGCTCGGCGGCCCCGGCATGCTGATCGGCCTCGGCGGCGGCGCCGCCTCGTCGATGACCACCGGCAGCAACACCGAGGACCTCGACTTCGCCTCGGTGCAGCGCGGTAACCCGGAAATCCAGCGCCGCGCGCAGGAAGTCATCGACCGCTGCTGGCAGATGGGGGCGCCCAAGGGCGACGCGTCGCAGGCGGGCGACGGCAATCCGATCATTTCGATCCACGACGTCGGCGCCGGCGGCATTTCCAACGCCTTCCCGGAGCTCGCGCACGGCGCCGGCTGCGGCGCGCGCTTCGAGCTGCGCGAAGTGAAGATCGAGGAACCGGGCATGTCGCCGGCCGAAATCTGGTGCAACGAGGCGCAGGAGCGCTATGTGATGGCCATCCCGCCGTCGCGCCTGGAAGAGTTCGCGCTGATGTGCGAACGCGAGCGCTGCCCGTTCGCCGTCGTCGGCCGGACCACCGCCGAAAACCGCCTCGTCGTCGCCGACCGCCACTTCGACAACAACCCGGTCGACATGGACATGGACGCGCTGCTCGGCAAGCCGCCGCGCATGACGCGCGAGGTCGTGCATCTGCCGCCCGTCACCGTCGCCTTCGACCCGACCGCGCTCGAACTCAAGGACGCCGCCTACCGCGTGCTGCGCCTGCCGGCGGTGGCCGACAAGACCTTCCTGATCTCGATCGGCGACCGCACGGTCGGCGGTCTCACCGCGCGCGACCAGATGGTCGGCCCCTGGCAGGTGCCGGTGGCCGACGTCGCCGTCACGCTGATGGGCTATCAGGGCTACGCCGGCGAAGCCTTCGCCATGGGCGAGCGCACGCCGCTCGCCGTGCTCGACGCGCCGGCCTCGGGCCGCATGGCGATCGGCGAGGCGCTGACCAACGTTGCCGCCGCCGGCATCGAAAAGCTCGGCGACGTGAAGCTTTCGGCCAACTGGATGGCCGCCGCCGGCACGCCGGGCGAGGACGCCCGCCTGTTCGACACGGTGCGCGCGGTGTCCGACCTGTGCCAGGCGCTCGGCGTCTCGATCCCGGTCGGCAAGGATTCGCTCTCGATGCGCACCGCCTGGGACGACCGCGGCGAGAAGAAGCAGGTCGTCTCGCCGCTCTCGCTGATCGCCACCGCCTTCGCCCGCGTGCCCGACGCGCGCCGTACGCTGACGCCGCAACTCGTGCTCGACGCCGGCGAAACCGATCTGCTGCTGATCGACCTCGGCGCCGGCAAGAACCGCCTCGGCGGCTCGGCGCTGGCGCAGGTCTTCAACGCCACCGGCAGCGATGCGCCGGACGTCGACGATCCGGCGCGCCTCGCCGCCTTCTTCGGCGCCGTGCAGCAACTCGCCGCCGCCGATCTGCTGCTCGCCTATCACGACCGCGCCGACGGCGGCCTCTTCGCCACCGTCGTCGAAATGGCCTTCGCCGCGCACTGCGGCGTGTCCATCGACATGGACGGTCTGTGCTACGACCCGCTGATGGCCGACGTCGACGGCAACGAGAAGAAGCCCGACCTGCTCGGCGGCCGCTCCTTCGAAATTCTGGTGCGCGCGCTGTTCAACGAGGAACTCGGCGTCGTCGTGCAAATCCGCCGTGGCGACCGCGACCGCGTGATGGAAATCCTGCGCGGCGCCGGCCTCGGCGCGTGCACGACCTTCATCGGCGCGCCGAATCCCTGGGACGAAGTGCGCGTCATCCGCAACGCCCGCACCGCGCTGCGCGAGAAGCGCGTCGACCTGCAGCGCGCCTGGTCGGAAACCAGCTTCCGCATGCAGCAGCTGCGCGACAACCCGGAATGCGCGCAGCAGGAGTACGACCGCATTCTCGATCCCGCCGACGCCGGCCTCTCGGCGACGCTGGCCTTCGATCCGGCCGACGACGTCGCGGCGCCTTTCGTCAGCACCGGCGCGCGGCCCAAGGTCGCCATCCTGCGCGAACAGGGCGTCAACGGCCACGTCGAAATGGCCGCCGCCTTCGACCGCGCCGGCTTTGCCGCCTACGACGTGCACATGAGCGACATCCTCGCCGGCCGCGTCGCGCTCGCCGACTTCAAGGGCGCCGTCGCCTGCGGCGGCTTCTCCTACGGCGACGTGCTCGGCGCCGGCCAGGGCTGGGCCAAGACCATCCTCTTCAACGACCGCGCGCGCGACCAGTTCTCCGCCTTCTTCGGGCGCGCCGACACCTTCGCGCTCGGCGTCTGCAACGGCTGCCAGATGATGAGCGCGCTCAAGGATCTGGTGCCCGGCGCCGACGCCTGGCCGCGCTTCGTGCGCAACAAGGTCGAGCAGTTCGAGGCGCGCTTCACGATGGTCGAGCTGCCCGAATCGCCGTCCCTCTTCTTCGGCGGCATGGCCGGCAGCCGCCTGCCCGTCGTCGTCTCGCACGGCGAAGGGCGCGCCGACTTCTCGGCGACCGGCGACCAGGGCAAGCTGGCGGTCGCCATGCGCTATCTCGACAACAGCGGCCAGCCGACCGAGGTCTATCCCTACAACCCGAACGGTTCGCCGGCCGGCATCGCGGGCGTGACGACGGCCGACGGCCGCTTCTCGATCATGATGCCGCACCCCGAGCGCGTCTTCCGCACCGTGCAGATGTCCTGGCACCCGGCAGGCTGGGGCGAGGACTCGCCGTGGCTGCGCATGTTCCGCAACGCGCGCAAGTGGGTCGGCTGAGCCCGGCGCCTAAGCTCTGACGGGACGCCGTCCGCCGCGCCGTTCGGCCGGATGGCGGCGTGGCGGACGGGAAATAAAAAACGCCGGGAGGCTGCAGCCGTCCCGGCGTTTTTTCGTCTGCTTCCGAAGCTCAGTCGACCTTGGCCTTGGCGCGCAGGTCGTTCACCATCTTCTCGATCTGCGTCTGCTGCGCGCGCTGCGCGAGCTGCGGCTTGATCTGGTCGAAGGCCGGCGGGGTCAGCGGACGGCTGTCCTCGAGCAGGATCACGTGGTAGCCGAACTCGGTCTTGACCGGGGTCTCGGTGTACTTGCCCTTGGCCAGCGCGGTCAGCGCGTCGGCGAACGGCTTCACGTAGCTGCCGGCGCTGCTCCAGCCGAGTTCGCCGCCGTTTTCCTTGGAGCCGGGGTCCTTCGACTGCTTGGCCAGTTCCTCGAACTTGGCGCCCTTCTTCAGGTTGGCGATGATCGCCTTGGCGTCTTCTTCCTTCTCGACCAGGATGTGGCGCGACTTGTATTCGTTGCCGCCGAGCTGCGCCTTGATCTTGTCGTAGTCGGCCTTCAGCTGCTCGTCGCTGACCGGGTGCTTCTTGATGAAGTCCTGGATGTAGGCGCGCACGTAGATCGCCTGACGCGACAGTTCGGCCTGTGCGGCGATTTCGGGGTTCTTGTCGAGGCCGAGCTTCTTCGCTTCCTGCGCCAGCAGCTCGCGGCGGATCAGTTCCTCGCGCACGGCGTTGCGCAGTTCCGGGCTGTCCGGCGCGCCTTGCGCCTTCTGTTCGGCCATGAAGGCGTCGCCGGTTTTCTGCGAAATGCTCACGCCGTTGACCGTGGCGAATGCGCCGGCCTTGGCCTTGCCTTTTTCCTGGGCGACGGCCGGTGCCGCGATCAGCGCGCCGACGAGCAGGGCAGCGGCCAGTTTCGAGAGTTTATGCATGGGGTGTTGTCCTTTTGTCGGGATGGGATTGTTTGATGACACGTGCGGGGCAAGTGCGACGACGCCCGATTATACTTCGTCCGGCGTCAGGGATTTGATGCTTAGCGCATGAATCCGGCCGCGCATCAGGTCGCCCAGCGCGTCGTACACGAGGCGGTGGCGGGCGACCGTCGACTTGCCGGCGAAGACGGCGGCGACGATCAGCAGGCGGTAGTGCCCGCCGCCGCCCTTGGCGCCCTCGTGGCCGGCGTGCAGCGCCGAGTCGTCGATCAGTTCGATGCGCTGCGCGGCGAGCGGCGCCAGGCGTGCGCGCAATTCCTCTTCGAAGTTCACGCCGGCAGCACCTTCTTGAACGGCTTGATGGTGACGCGGGCATAGACGCCGGCGGCGATGTAGGGGTCGGCGTCGGCCCAGGCCTCGGCGTCCTCGAGCGAGGCGAATTCGGCGACGATCAGGCTGCCGGAGAAGCCGGCCGGGCCGGGGTCGGGCGAGTCGATGGCGGGAAAGGGGCCGGCCAGGATCAGGCGGCCTTCGTCCTGCAAGGCCTGCAGGCGCGCGAGATGGGGCGGGCGCGCTTCCAGGCGCGCGGCGAGCGTTCCCGGACGGTCTTCGCCGATGATGGTGTAGAGCATCCTCATTTCTCCTCGATGTGCTTCGACAGCAGCAGGCCCTGCAGCAGGACGAAAATGAGCATCAGGCCGGTGCCGCCGAACAGTTTGAAGTTGACCCAGTCGTCGGTGGAGAAGTTGTAGGCGACGAAGAGGTTGGCGATTCCCATGAAGACGAAGAAGCCGATCCACGACAGGTTGAGCTTCTGCCAGGCGGCGTCCGGCAGCTCGATCTTCTCGGCGAGCAGCGAGCGGATCAGGTTCTTGCGGAAGAACAGCACGCCGCCGGCCAGCGCCCCGGCAAAGGCCCAGTAGAGCACGGTCGGCTTCCATTTGATGAAGGTTTCGTCGTGGAAGATCAGCGTCATGCTGCCGAACACGCTGACGATGCCGAGACTGACCCAGAGCATGGTGTCCACCTTGCGGTGCCGGAACCAGACCCAGGCGATCTGGGCGAAGGTCGCGACTATCGCGACGGCGGTCGCCGCGTAGATTCCAGCAATTTTGAAGGTGATGAAAAACAGGATGACCGGGAAGAGGTCGAAGAGAAATTTCATGTGCGGCTCTGCCAAAAGGTCGCCGGATTATGGCTGATTTAGCGCCGCCCTGTCCATGTCCGGGGCGGGGCGGGCGCGGGGCCGCTTCCCCCTTGTTCTGGGCGGCGCGGGGTATGCGGCGGCGCTGGATGGCGCCGGGCGGATTCAGCCGGGCAGGCGCAGCCCGGCGCCGGCGGCGGCCGGCGTCGTTCCGTGCGCGATGACGCCGAGCAGCGGCGCGGCGATGCGCGCCTGCAAGGCGGCGAGGTTTTCGTCGAAGCGCGCCATCGCCGGGTCGATGCGGTTGGCGACCCAGCCGGCGAGCGGCAGGCCGCGCGCGGCGATCGCCTGCTGCGTGAGCAGCGCGTGGCTGATACAGCCTAGGCGCATGCCGACGACGAGGATCACCGGCAGTTGCAGGGCGACGGCGAGGTCGGCCGCGTCGCAGTCGTCGCCGAGCGGCACGCAGAAACCGCCGACGCCTTCGACGACGAGGGCGTCGGTATCGGCGCGCGCGCGCAGCTGTGCGAAGGCGTCGACGATGGTCGCGAGTTCGATGCGCCTTCCTTCTTCTTCGGCGGCGATGTGCGGCGCGATGGCGGCGGCGAAGCCGTAGGGATTGACCAGCGCGCGCGGCGTGGCGACGGTCGAAGCGGCCGAGGCGGCGATCAACTGCTCGACGTCCTCGTTCCTGCCGTCGGCGTCGAAGCCGGCCGCGACCGGCTTCATGCCGACCGCGCGCAGCCCTTGCCGGCGCATCGCGTGGAGCAGGGCGCAGGCGACGAAGGTCTTGCCGATCTCGGTGTCGGTGCCGGCGACGAAGAAGGCGGGTTTGGCGGTGGCGTCCATTGTGAGGGCCTCAAGCAAGTGCGACGAATGCGGCGGTTACGAAGAAAAAAGGGCGATGTCCTTGCGTCCCGCGGGCGGGAACTGGAACGACATGTCTTGCCTTCGCGGCATTTCTTGTCGCCGTTATGGTTCGACGGTTTTCCAGATTTACTTTTCAGCCGTGCACAGCAGCACGTCGTAGGTGGCGGGCAGGCCGGCGGCGGTGCGCCGGCTTTCGTAGGCGGCCTGCACGGCCTGCCAGGCGGCGCGCCCCATCATGCCGCTGCGCGCGCCGTCGCCGACGGCGTTGGCGCCGATCGCCTTGACCGCGCGCAGCAGCGCCTTGAGGTCCGGGTAATGCACGGCGATCGTCGCGCGCCGCAGTTCGACGGTGCGGAAACCGGCGGCGGAAAGCGCGGTGCCGACACTCTCCGGCTCGCTGAAGGCGATCGTGTGGCGGTAGCGGTCGACGCCAGCGAAGGCGGCGCGCAGCTCGCCGAAGGTGCCCGGCGCCAGCGTGCTGACCGCGAGGCGGCCGCCCGGGCGCAGCACGCGGGCGGCTTCGGCGAAGACGGCGGCGGCGTCGCACCACTGGATGCTCAGGCTCGACCACCAGAGATCGAAGGCGCCATCCGGCAGAGGCAGTGCCTCAATGTCGGCGGCGAGGCAGCGGTCGGCGTGGCGGCGCGCCAGTGCGAGCATGGCCGGCGCGAAGTCGGCCGCGGTGATCTGCGCGCGCGGCCAGCGTTCGCGCAGCAGGCGGGCGCCGTAGCCGGTGCCGCAGCCGGCGTCGAGGATGCGCGGCGCGGCGGAAAGATCGAATGCGGCGGTGTCGGCGATTCGGGCGGGGGCGGCGGCTTCGGCGAGCCGGTCGAGCAGGCGCGCGCAGACTTCGCGCTGCACGACGGCCGCCGCGTCGTAGGAGGATGCGGCGCGGTCGAAGGAGTCGCGTACCCGCTGCTTGGGCGGCAGCGCGCTCATCGTGGGGCGCCGCAGAAGTCGGCGACGAGGGCGCAGAAGCGCGCCGGGTCGGCGAGGAAGGGCGCGTGCGCGCTCTCCGCGAAGCTCGCGAGGCGCGCGTCGGGCAGGCGCTCGGCGAGCCACTGCGCGGCGGCGAGCGGCATCAGCGGGTCGCGTTCGCCGTGGATGAGCAGGGTCGGCGCGGCGACGGCCGGCAGCTGCGCGCGCAGGTCGACCTCGCGCAGCCAGCGCAGGCCGGCGGCGAGCGCCGATGTGTCGGGGAGCGCGCCGCCCGGCGCGCCGGCGAGGGCGCGCGTCAGGCGCCGGGCCTGCGCGTCGCCCTGGTTGAGCAGCGCGGCGAAGCGCTGCAGCGTCGCGCCGGCGTCTTCGCGCACGGCGGCGGCGAAGGCGTCGAGCAGGGCCGGCGGCTGCGCCGGCGCCCAGTCGGCGCGCTGCATGAAGCTCGGCGTGGCGCCGACCAGGATCAGGCGCGCGATGCGCTGCGGCGCGGAGGGTGCGACCTCCAGCGCGGCCTGCAGTGCAAGCAGGGCGCCGAGCGACCAGCCGCAGAGGGCGACGCCGTCGGGCAGGGCGGCGGCGATGGCTTGTGCGGTTTCAACGAAGCCGGCGTCGTCGGGCGGCATCGCGCCGTAGCCGGGCAGTTCGACGAGGTGCACGCGGCAGCGCGCGGCCAGGGTGTCGACGACCGGCCCCCAGGCGGCGGCGCCGAGGCCCCAGCCGGAGATCAGCGCGAGGTCGGGGCCGCTCCCGACGATCCGGGAAACCGGCCCGCCGCCTGCCGCAGACATCGAAGCCATCGGAATCGTCGAAACCATTGAGGTCATGCCGGATCGCCCGCCGCGCCGGCCAGTTCGCGCAGCGCGTCGACGAGGCGTGCGACCTGCGCCGCCGTGTGCGCCGCCGAGAGGCAGACGCGCAGGCGCGCCGTGCCCTTGGGCACGGTCGGCGGGCGGATCGCCGGCACCCACAGGCCGCGTTCGAGGAGCGCGTCGGCGACGCGCAGGGCTTCGTGGTTGTCGCCGATCAGCACCGGCTGGATCGCCGTCGGCGAGGGCAGCAGGCGCCAGCGCGTATTGGCCAGCCCGTCGCGCAGCTGCGCGGTGAGTTGCCATAGGTGCGCGCGGCGGGCGTCGCCGCCTTCGATCTCGTCGAGCGCGGCGAGCAGCGCGCAGGCGACGATCGGGCTGCTGCCGGTGGTGAAGATGTAGGTGCGCGCGCGCTGCAGCAGCCACTCGATCACCGTCTCCGAAGCGGCGACGAAGGCGCCGGCGGCGCCGGCCGCCTTGCCGAGCGTGCCCATGTAGACGACGCGTTCGGAGACCGGGAGGTTGAAGTGCGCGAGGCTGCCGCGCCCCTGCGGCCCGAGCACGCCGAAGCCGTGCGCGTCGTCGACGACGAGCCAGGCGTCGAAGCGCTCGGCCAGCGCGAGCAGCCCCGGTAGCGGCGCGAGGTCGCCGTCCATGCTGAACACGGCGTCGGTCAGGATCAGCTTGCGCCGGGCGGGGCTGGCAGCGAGCTGGCGTTCGAGCGCCGCGAGGTCGCCGTGCGCGTAGCGCTGGCTGTCGGCGCCCTGCGCCTTGGCGAGTTGCGCGGCGTCGATCAGCGATGCGTGGTTGAGCTTGTCGGCGAACACCGCGTCGCCGCGCCCGACGAGCGCCGGGACGATGCCGAGGTTGGCCATGTAGCCGGTCGAGAAGAGCAGGGCGCGCGCAAAGCCGGTGAAGGCGGCGAGCCGGGCTTCGAGCGCCTCGTGCGGCGCGAGGTGGCCGCTGACGAGGTGCGAGGCGCCGCTGCCGACGCCCCAGCGGCGCGCGCCGGCTACCGCCGCGTCGATCAGCGCCGGGTCGCTGGCGAGGCCGAGGTAGTCGTTGCTGCAGAAGCTGACGAGCTCGCGCCCGGCGACGCGGGCGAGCGGGCCGCAGGGCGATTCCAGCGTGCGCCGGCGGCGGCGCAGGCCGGCGCGGTCGAGGGCGGCGAGTTCGTCCCGCAGCTCGTCCCAGATCGCTTGTCGCGTCATCGCAGCGCGGCTTCCAGCGCCTCGCCGGCGCGCTGTGCGAGGAAGTCGCACTCGTCGCGGCCGATCACGTAGGGCGGCATGACGTAGACGGTCGTGCCGATCGGGCGCAGCAGGATTTCGCGCGCCAGTGCGGCGCGGTAGAACTTGCGTGAAAAGTGCGGATCGTCGATCGCCACGTCGAAGGCGGCGATCATGCCGCGCTGGCGGAAGTGGCGCACCCGCGGGTGCGCGGCGAGCGGCGCCAGGCTCTGCCCGAGATGCGCCGCCAGCGCGCGGTTGGCGGCCAGCACGCCGTCCTCTTCGAAGATGTCCAGCGTCGCCAGCGCGGCGCGGCAGGCCAGCGCGTTGCCGGTGTATGAATGCGAGTGCAGGAAGCCGCGCGTCGTCGCGTCGTCGTAGAAGGCGCCGTAGACGGCGTCGGTGGTGAGTACGACGGAGAGCGGCAGGTAGCCGCCGGAGATGCCTTTCGACAGGCACAGGAAATCGGGGCGGATGCCGGCCTGCTCGTGCGCGAAGAAGGTGCCGGTGCGGCCGCAGCCGACGGCGATTTCGTCGCAGATCAGATGCACTTCGTAGCGGTCGCACAGGGCGCGCGCCAGGCGCAGGTACTCCGGGTCGTACATGGCCATGCCGCTGGCGCACTGGATCAGCGGTTCGACGATCAGCGCGGCGATGCTGTCGTGGTGCTTTTCGAGGTGGCGTTCGAGCGCCGCGGCGGCGCGCCGGGCGACGTCGACGGGCGTCTCGCCGGCTTCGGCGCGGCGCGCGTCGGGCGTCGGCACGGTGGCGGCGGCGCGGATCAGCGGCGCGTAGGCGTCCTTGAAGATGGCGACGTCGGTGACGGCCAGCGCGCCGACCGTCTCGCCGTGGTAGCTGCCTTCGAGGCAGAGGAATTCGCGCTTTTCAGTGCGGCCGCGGTTGCGCCAGGCGTGGAAGGACATCTTCAGCGCGATCTCGGTCGCCGAGGCGCCGTCGGAGGCGTAGAAGCAGTGGCCCAGTGCGCCGTCGGTAAGTTTGCCGAGGCGCTCGGAGAGTTCGACGACCGGCGCGTGCGTGAAGCCGGCGAGGATGACGTGTTCGAGCTCGTCGAGCTGCGCGCGCAGCGCCGCGTTGATGCGCGGATTTGCGTGGCCGAACAGGTTGACCCACCACGAGCTGATGCCGTCGAGGTAGCGCCGGTCGTCGAAGTCGCGCAGCCAGACGCCGTTACCGGAGGCGATCGGGATCAGCGGTAGGGCGCCGGCGTCGGCGTTGGCGTGCTGCTTCATCTGCGTGCACGGATGCCAGACGGCGGCGAGGCTGCGCGCGAGCAGGTCGGCGTTGTTCATGCGCGGAAACTCCGTCGGGCGGCGCTCAGTGCAGCGTCTGCGACGGCGCGTTGTTCTGTTCCGGCATTTCGGCGTGCACCGCGTCGCCCTCGATGTTCGGGTAGAGCGGCGCGCCGCAGTCGTCGCAGAACTCGAATGGGAACTGCTGGTCGAGCACAACGACTTCCTTGACGCCGGATTCGCGCAGCACGGCTTCGATCTCGCCGGCGACGTCGGTCGTCTCGTCCTCGGCGCCGAGCAGCGGCCAGACGACGCCGTGGTAGGTGGCGTCGCTGTCGCGCGGGCCGAAGCCGACGCGGTATTCCTCGAGGCGCTGGTCGTGGAAGCCGCCGATCACCGCGCGCAGCTGCTCGGCCGACTTGCCGAGCGTCGTCTGCAGGAAGGCGACCGAGGCGCGCACCGAGTACGGGCGCGAGGCGCTGTCGGCCTGCCGGCAGGCGGCGTGGTAGGCGTCGGCGAGCAGCGGCTGGAAGGCGCAGCCGGTGAGCAGCGGTTCGAGGCAGGGGCCGCCTTGCTTGATCCATTCCTTGAGCGCGCCCTCGCGCGTGCCGTCGGCCTCGTTCCAGCGGAACAGCGGCGTGCCGCGACGGACCGCGATGGCGCCGACGAGATAGCGCGTGTCGGACAGGAAGCGGTTGGTTTCCGGCATCGTCGTTACGTCGAGCTTGAGGTCGCGGTTGGCGAGCGCGGCGGCGCCCAGTTCGCGCATCGCCTGCCAGGTGTCGACGAAGGTGCGCGGCAGCTGGTCGGGGCTGTACAGGTAGTCGGCCAGCGCGAGCTGCGCGCCGGCGGCGAAGACGTGCGCGGCAAGCTGCACCTTGAGCGTCTGCAGCGTGCCCTGCGCGATCGTTCCGGCCGGAATCGAGAAGCGCGACCAGGCGAGCAGCGGCACATTGAAGAGCAGCACGTCGTAGTCCTGTCCCTGGTGCGACAGCACGCCGGATTCGGCGCGCGCCTCGATCAGGTCGGCCAGTTCGTCGTGGGCCGGGGCGTTGGTGTCGAACAGGCGGTCGAGCGCGGCGTTCAGGTCGTCCTCGGCGCCGTCGTGCAGCAGCTTGTCCACGAGGTCGGCGAGCTGGGTTTCCCAGTAGGCGTCTTCGAGCTTGCCTCCGGATTCGGCGAGGCCGGCGGCGAGGCGGCCGAGTTCGGCGGCGTCCGAGGAGATGCGTTTGCGGGAGGAGAAGCGGGTGCGTTTCATGATGTGGAACCTGCGAGCCTGTCGGTGTTTCAATCCGCCATTGTAGCAAGCCCGCGCGGCGCGGACCGCCGGCGGCGCAGTGCCGGGGCGTGCGGACGATCGCGGGTCGATTACAATTGCCGCCGCTCGCCGCGCTTTTCCCGTTCATCGCCTCCTTGCCGCCGTCCCATGCTCATCGTCCTCTCGCCCGCCAAGACCCTCGATTACGCGACGCCGCCGGTCGTCGCCGAACACACGCAGCCGGATTTCCTCGACCACTCGCAGCTGCTGATCGACCGCCTGCGCGAACTGTCGCCGCCCGAGATCGCCAGCCTGATGCGCATCAGCGATCCGCTCGCCGCGCTCAACGCGACGCGCTACGCCGAGTGGTCGCGCCCCTTCGCGCCGGACAACGCCAAGCAGGCCGCGCTCGCCTTCAACGGCGACGTGTACGAGGGGCTGGACGCCAATACCCTGTCGGCCGCCGACCTCGGCTTCGCGCAGCGGCACCTGCGCATCCTTTCGGGGCTCTACGGCCTGCTGCGCCCGCTCGACCTGATGCAGCCCTACCGGCTGGAGATGGGAACGCGGCTGGCCAACGCGCGCGGCAAGGATCTCTACGCCTTCTGGGGCGAGCGCATCACCGCGGCGCTGAACGCCGCGGCGCACGAGGCCAAGGCGAAGACGCTGGTCAATCTGGCGTCGGAGGAATATTTCAAGTCGGTCAAGCCGAAGGCGCTCGCGCTGCCGGTCGTGCAGCCGGTGTTCGAGGACTGGAGCAACGGCCGCTACAAGGTCGTCAGCTTCTACGCCAAGCGCGCGCGCGGGCTGATGGCGCGCTACGCGCTGGCCGGGCGCCTGCGCTCGGCCGAGAAGCTCAAGGAGTTCACGGTCGAGGATTACGCCTTCGAAGTCGGCGCGTCGAGCGAGACGCACTGGGTCTTCCGCCGCCGCGTCGGCGCTTGAGGCGGCGCGGCGGCCGTGCAGCGGCCATTCCGCGAGGTGTCGGCGAGCGGGGCGTGCCGGGCCGTCATCTTTCCTTCAAGGCGCCTGCGGCGCTAGACGATGTCGGTCGCCGCATCCTGGCTGGGTAGCCGCGCGCGCGCCGCTTCCGCCGTCAGGATGGCGTAGGGCGGCGGCTTGTGGCGGTGGCGGGCGAGCTTGAGCAGCAGCTTGTCGCGCGTCACCAGAAGGTCGGCGGCGCAGCGCGCGCCGAGGATCAGGAACTTCTGGTCGTCGGCGTCGCGGCAGCGCGGCAGGCCGTAAGCCTTTTCGTCCTCGCCGGGCGGCGCGTCGCAGCGCAGCGCGAACGCGCGGTACTCGGCCAGCAGCGCAGCGCGTGCGGCGGCGTCGAGCCCGAACGCCGGGTAGCCGGTGACGCGCTCCAGTTCGGCCAGACAGTCGGCGTCGGTGAAGCACTGCACGGCGCCGCTTGCGATGGCGGCGCGGATCGGCTGCGTGTGCGGGTTCGCGAAGTGCAGCATGTCCATCACGATGTTGGTGTCGAGTACGAGGCGCATCGGGGAATCCCTGGTTTTTTTATCTACCGCGACGGGCGCGACGAAAGCAAGGCAGGCAAAGGAATTTCCTGCCGGGTTGCCGCGTTTGCGGCGGGCGTCATGCCGGTCGTGCCCGAAGCGCGCCGCTCCGTTCGAGCAGTGCGGCGACGCGCTCGGCGATTGCGAGGCTCGCCGTGAGGCCCGGCGATTCGATGCCGAACAGGTTGATCAGGCCGGGGACGCCGTGCTCGGCCGGCCCCTGCACGACGAAATCGGCCGCCGCCTCGCCCGGTCCGGCGATCTTCGGGCGGATGCCGGCGTAGGCCGGCGCCAGCGCGCCGTCGCGCAGCCCCGGCCAGTAGCGGCGCACTTCGGCGTAGAAACCGTCGGCGCGCGTCGGGGCGACGCGGTAGTCGGGTTCGACGCTCGGGTCGGCGGGCCATTCGACGTCCGGTCCGAAGCGCGCCTGGCCGCCGAGGTCGAGCGTCAGGTGCACGCCGAGGCCGCCCGGTTCGGGCAGCGGATAGACGAGGCGCGAGAAGGGTGCGCGGCCGGCCAGCGCGTAGTAGTTGCCCTTGGCGTAGTAGGCGCGCGGCAGGTGCGCGGCGGGAAAGCCCGCCAGCGCGCCGGCGACGCGCGGCGCCGAGAGGCCGGCGGCGTTGATGACGATGCCGGCGCGCAGGCGCAGCGGCTCGGCGCCGCCGGTTTCGAGGACGATGCCCCGAGTGCCGCCTTCGCCATTCGCTTCGACGCTGCCGCGCAGCAGCGGGCTGCACAGCGCCAGCGCGGCGCCGGCCCGCTCGGCGTCGCCGAGCAACGCGAGCATCAGGCCGTGGCTGTCGACGATGCCGGTGGACGGCGAGAGCAGGGCGGCGCGGCAGGAAAGTTCGGGTTCGAGGGCGCGCGCCTCGGTCGCGGTGAGCAGGCGCAGGTCGTCGACTCCGTTCGCTTCGCCCTGCCGGCGCAGGGCGTCGAGCTTTGCTTCCTGCGCTTCCGAGGTGGCGACGATCAGCTTGCCGCAGCGCCGGTGGGCGACGCCGTGCGCGGCGCAGAAGTCGTAGAGCAGACGCTTGCCGGCGACGCACAGCTCGGCCTTCAGCGAACCGGCCGGGTAGTAGAGGCCGGCGTGGATCACCTCGCTGTTGCGCGCGCTGGTTTCCGTGCCGAAGGCGTCGTGCCGTTCGAGGACGACCGTTTCGACGCCGCGCAGCGCCAGCGCCCGCGCGCAGGCCAGCCCGACGACGCCGGCGCCGACGACGACCGCTTCGATGTTTTCCATGCCGAACCGTCCGTGAAACGAAAGTCCGGGATTCTACCGGTTCAGCGCATCGAGAACGCTTCGTGGTGGAAGGCCGGCGCCTGTGCGCCGCGTTCGCCGAGTTGCGTGCGCAGCGCTTCGCCGAGGCCGCGCGGGCCGCAGAACCAGAGATCGTCCACATCGGGAATCTGCGTCGCGTCGAGCAGCGCTCCCGCGTCGCTTTCGATCACGTGCAGGCGCACGCCGCTGCGCGCGCAGGCTGCCGTCAGTTCGTCGAGGCGCGCCGCGTCGGCGGCCTTGCGCACGCAGTAGTAGAAATCGACTTCCTGCCCGGGAGCCAAGGGCCGGCCGGCGTCGAGCCAGGCCAGGAAGG
This sequence comes from Candidatus Accumulibacter sp. 66-26, assembly GCA_001897745.1. GTDB lineage: Bacteria > Pseudomonadota > Gammaproteobacteria > Burkholderiales > Rhodocyclaceae > 66-26. The sequence continues at coordinate 137,360 of MKUH01000024.1, read as the reverse complement.
GCGTCACCCCGATGCCGCCGGCGACCCAGGCCTGGCGCCGCCCGCCGCGGCGCGCGTCGAAGCAGCCGTAGGGGCCTTCGACGGCGACCGGGGCGCCGGCGCGCAGCCGAGTGGCGAGCGATTGCGTGTAGTCGCCGAGCGCCTTGATGATGAAGCGCAGTTCGCCGTCGGCGCGGCTGGCCGAGGCGATGGTGAAGGGATGCGCGCCTTCGCCCGCGTCGAAACTGACCAGCGCGAACTGGCCCGCGACGTGGCCGGGCCACGCGTCGCCGAGGCGGCAGACGACCTCGAACTGTCCGCCGGCGAGCGGAGTGACGCGGCTGACCGTGCCGGCGAAGCGCCGCGCCTTGCCGATCCGCCCGCCGAGCGACCACAGCGCGCAGCCCGCGCCGGCGGCCATCAGCGCGCCCATCAGCCAGCCGAGCGGCGTCGCCCATTGTTCGGCGGGCATCAGCACGACGCCGTGAAAGGCGCCGACCAGATAGAGCGGTGCGAAGAGCTTGTGCAGCTTGCGCCAGAAGCCGTAGGGCACGGCGCGCAGCAGCGCGAGGACGACGAGCGCCAGCACCGCCCAGGCCGCTCGCCCATGTCCTTGGCGAGCGAGACGAGCGGGTCCTTGGCGCCGCCGCGCTTCACGCGCGGCTCGACCCACTGCAGCGCGAGCAGCAGCTTGGGCGACAGCTTGATCAGCCAGTGCGCCGACAGCAGCACGCCGGCGGCGATGCCCAGGCGCTTGTGCAGCGCGTAGAGCTTGTCCAGCCCGCCGAGCGCCTGCTCGACCGGCACGAGACGCATGGCCAGCAGCATGGCGGCCGACATCACGGCCATCAGTTGCACGCCGGAGAGCAGCATCAGTTCGTGGCGCCAGCCCCAGAAGTTTTCCGGCCAGCCGGCGAGCGGTACGGTGCAGGCCGCGTAGAGCAGCGTGGTCGCGGCGAGCAGCAGGGTGAGCGGTCGTTGCTTCATTGTCTTTCCCCTTCTTCGATGACGCTTTCCAGACTACGCGGCGAAGCTTAAGGAAGCATTAGCGGCGGGCGCACAAATGTTGCCGGATGTTTCGGAAGAGCGCCCCGGCGACTTTCCCGGCGCGCTCCGCGCGGCGGCGCCCGTTCGCAGGGGAGCGCACCGCGGCGGGGCGGGCGGCGCCGCACTCGGGTAAAATCCGCTCCTTCGTTTCTTCGCTCCACCGAAAAATCCACTCATGGGAAAACTGCTGCTCGCGCCGATGGAAGGGCTCGCCGACCACGTGCTGCGCGACGTGCTGACGCGCGTCGGCGGCTACGACGGGGCGGTCACCGAATTCGTGCGCGTCTCCGGTTCGCTGCTGCCGTTGCGCACCTACCGCCGCATCAGCCCGGAGATCGGCCACGGCAGCCGCACGCCGGCCGGCACGCCGGTCGCCGTGCAGCTGCTCGGCAGCGACCCGGTCTGCCTCGCCGAGAACGCCGCGCAGCTCGCCACCCTGGCGCCGGCCGGCATCGACCTCAACTTCGGCTGCCCGGCGCCGACCGTCAACCGGCACGGAGGCGGCGCCATGCTGCTGGCCGACCCGGAGCAGCTTTTCCGCATCGCGCAGGCGGTGCGCCGCGCGGTGCCGGCGGACATTCCCTTCACCGCCAAGATGCGCCTCGGCATCGACGACACGGCCAAGGCGCTCGACTGCGCGCGCGCCCTCGAAGCGGGCGGCATCGTTTCGCTCGTCGTGCATGCGCGCACCAAGGCCGACGGCTACCGGCCGCCGGCGCACTGGGAGTGGGTGGCGCGCATCCGCGACGTCGTGCGATTGCCGGTGACGGCGAACGGCGAAGTGTGGACGCCCGACGACTACGCGCGCTGCCGCGCGGTGAGCGGCAGCGCCGACGTGATGCTCGGGCGCGGCTCGGTGGCCGATCCCTTCCTCGCGCGGCGCATCCGCACGCTGGCGGCGGGCGGAACGCCGGCCGCCGACCGCTCGGCCGACTGGGCGGAAATCCTGCCGCTGCTCGCCGACTACTGGGCGCAGGTGCAGGTCAAGGTCGAGGCCAGGCACGCGCCGGGCCGCCTCAAGGTCTGGCTGACTTCGCTGCGCCGTACTTTCGCCGAAGGCGAGGCGCTGTTCATGGCGGTGCGCACGCTGCGCGGCATCGACGAGACGACGCGCGTCCTCACCGCGCACGGCGTCCCCGTTCTGCGTGCCGCCGCCTGAACCTCGATTCCCGATTCCCGATTCCGCGCCCGCCCGCCGATGTACGCCAACTCCCGCATCCCGACCAGCGCCCAGACCGGCGTCCACGAGCAGCTCGCGACGCTGCTCGACCGCCACGCCGGCGCGCCGTTCCGTAAGCCCTACGCCGACTACAACCGCGCCGCCTTCGCGGCGAGCATGGAGCGCCGCTTACGCCTCGCGCCCGACGCGCCGCTGATCCTCGATTCCTGCTGCGGCGTCGGCGAGAGCAGCATCGCGCTGGCGCGCGCCTTCCCCTCGCATTACGTGATCGGCGTCGACCAGTCGGAGTCGCGCCTGGCCCGGAAGATCGACGGCAAGGCCGGCGACGATGCACTGCCGGCCAACCTCGACCTCGTGCGCGCCGACCTCGTCGACTACTGGCGCCTGCTGCGTGACGCCGGCATCCGGCTCGACCGCCACTATCTGCTCTATCCCAACCCGTGGCCGAAGATCGGCCACCTGTCCCGCCGCTGGCACGGCCACGCGGTCTTCCCGGCGATGCTCGAACTCGGCGGCGTGCTCGAATGCCGCAGCAACTGGCGCATCTACGTCGAGGAATTCTGCTTTGCCGTCGAACGCCTGCGCGGCCGCCCGGCGCGCTGCGAGGCATGGACGCCGGAGGAGACATTGACGCCCTTCGAGCGCAAATACCTCGATTCCGGACATCCGCTGTTCCGGACGGTCGTCGACCTCGGCGCAGGCGACGACCGCCTTCCGCCTTCCACACCACAATAAAACCCATCCCCGGAGAATTCCCATGACCTCGTCCCGCGAGGCGCCGCGCGCGCCGCAGCCGGCCGGCACCGCCGCCCTGATCTTCGCCGCGCAGCGCGTCGGCCTCGGCATTGCCTCGCGCATCGCGCCGGGCATCGCCCGCCGCTGGGTGACGCATCTTTTCTGCACGCCGCCCCGGCATCCGCATCCGCCGCTCGAAAAGGAGTGGATCGCGCGCAGCCGCAGCCTCGCGGTGGAGGGGCCGAACGGGCGCATCGCGGCCTGGCGCTGGGCGCCGGACGGGACGATGGGCGAGGCAGCGGGTGTGGCCATCGCGGCAGGCGCCGACGACGCGGCTCCACCGCGCCGCGTGCTGCTGATGCACGGCTGGGGCGGGCGCGGCACGCAGCTGCACGCCTTCATCCAGCCGCTGCTCGACGCCGGCTACGAGGTCGTCGCGCTGGACGGTCCGGCGCACGGCTTTTCCGACAGCCGCTATGCGTCGATGCTGCACTTCGCGCGCGCGATCCGCGCCGTCGTCGACCGCGTCGGCGGCGTGCACGGCGTGATCGCGCATTCGCTCGGCGGGGCGGCGACCAGCCTGGCGCTGGCGCAGGGCTGGGTGCGCGCGGAACGCGTGGTGACGATCGCCGCGCCGGTCGATTTCGACGGCTATTCGCGCTATTTCGCCCGCCAGTTCAACGTCAGCGAGGCGGTGCGCGACGCCATGCAGAAGCATCTGGAGCGCCGCCTGGGCTTTACCTGGAAGGAGCTTGAGGGCGGCCGGCTGGCGGCGCAGAACGCGACGCCGGCGCTGGTCGTGCACGACCGGGGCGACAAGGAAGTGCCGTTCGCCGCCGGCGAGCGCATCGCGGCGTGCTGGCCGGGCGCCTTGCTGCTGCCGACCGAGCGGCTCGGGCACCGGCGCATCCTGCGCGACCCGGCGGTGGTCGCGCGCGCGGTCGAGTTCATGAACGCGCACGGGAGCGCGCTGGACTGCTCGCCCGCGGCGGCGTGATTCGCCGGTTTGCCGATTCACCGCGCCTTGCGGCAGAGCGCCGCCGCGTCTAGATTGAGTTCCGTCCAAACGCTTCTTTCATCGCGTCTTCCATCATGTCCGATTTCGCCTGCCTCACCTGCGGCGCCTGCTGCGCCGCCTTCCGCGTCGATTTCAACGGTGCCGAGCTGGACTCGGCGCCGGGCGGCGTCGTGCCGGCGGCGCTGACCGTGCCGCTCACGGCGACGCTGGTGCGCATGCGCGGCACCGACGCCGCGGCGCCGCGCTGCGTCGCGCTCGAAGGCGAGGTCGGGCAGGGCGTGCGCTGCACGATCTACGCGCAGCGCCCGGGGCCGTGCCGGGATTTCGCCCCTTATGCGCCGCTCGGCATCGGCGACGATGCCTGCGACCGGGCGCGCCGGCGCTACGGCCTGCCGCCGCTGGCGCTCGGCGGGGGGATGGCCGCCTGATTTGATCTGGATCAACAGATACTGATATCGGCCAGGGAGGCGCCCCCGCCGCCCCCGTATAATCGCGCCCTCTCCGGCGCCAAAGCTGCGCCGCGCTCCTGGAATGCCATGCTCAAGAAGCTGCTGCCGCGCCTTCATATCCGTCTGTTGATCCTGATCCTGGTATCGGTCATGCCAGCCTTCGGGATCATCGCCTATTCCGGCATCGAGCATCGCGATCGGGCGGTGGCCGCCGCCGAGAAGCAGGCGCTGGCGATCATGCGCGGCATCACGATGCGCCAGCATGAGCTGATGCGCCAGTCGCACGAGCTGCTCGGCAAGCTGGCGGGCGACCCGGCGCTGCGCGCCGCCATCCGCCGGCAGCGCTGCGGCAAAATGCTCGCCGAGCGCCGCGACCAGTATTCGTACTACACCGATTTCTTCGCCGCCGACGCGCGCGGCGACATCGTCTGCAGTGCTGCGCCCGAAGGCGAAGGGGTCAACATCAACGACCGCACCTATTTTCGGCGCGCCATGGAAAGCCGCGACTTCGCGGTGGGCGACTATCAGATCAGCCGGATCACCGGCAAGAGCACGATCAACCTCGCCTATCCGGTGCTCGACGAGGGCGGCGTGATCGAAGCCGTGATCGCCGTCGGCGTCGACCTGCGCTGGCTGAGCGAGCTGATCGCCGGCGCCGCGCTGCCGTCCGGCTCCATCCTCTCGCTGGTCGATTCGGCCGGCACCATCCTGGCGCGGACGCCCGATGTCGAAGGGCTGGTCGGGCGCACGATTCCCGAACGCGATCAGTTCCTCGCGCTGATCGCCGGGCAGGGGCAGGGCAACATCGATTCGATCTGGCTCGACGGCGTGCGCCGGGTCACGTATGTGGCGCCGATCTACGGCGCCAATCAGGGCGGTATCTACATGCGCGTCGGCATTCCGTACGACGCGGTGTTCGGCGAGGCGCAGGACGCCCTGCTGCGCAACGTGCTGCTGATGCTGGGCGCGGCCATCCTGGTCCTCGCCTTCGGCTGGCTGGCCAGCGACCATCTCGTGCTGCGCCGCGTGCGCGACCTGCGGGATACGGCGCGCCGTTTCGGCGCCGGCGATTTCGGAGCCCGCCCGCATATTGCGCCGGACGGCGGCGAACTCGGCGAGCTGGCGAGCGCCTTCGACGAAATGGCCGCCGGTCTGGCCGAGCGGCAGCAGCGCATCGATTATCTGGCGACGCGCGACAGCCTGACCGACCTGCCCAACCGCCGCCTCTTCCTCGACCGTGCGACGCAGGCGCTGGCCTACGCGGCGCGCAGCGAGCGCTACCTCGCGCTGCTGATGATCAACGTCGACCGCCTGAGCGTGGTCAACGACAGCCTCGGGCGCGCGCAGGGCGACGCCTTGCTGGCGGCCATCGCCGACCGCCTGCGTGCCTGCGTGCGCCAGGAGGACACCGTGGCGCGCTTCGAGGGCGACGAATTCGCCCTGCTGCTGGCCGATCTCGAGCGCGTCGAACACGCGGTGAGCACGGCCGCCAAGATCGCCGAGACCTTCGGCGAGCCGCTCAGCATCGGCGGCAACGAACTGCACATCACGGTCAGCGTCGGCGTCGCGCTCTATCCGGAAGACGGCGAGACTGTGCACACCCTGATCAAGTACGCCCACTCGGCGCTGCACCGGGTCAAGTCGATGGGCGGCAACGGTCTCCAGTTCTACGCGCCGCAGATGTCGGTCGATGCCGCCGAGCGCCTGCGTCTCGAACAGGCGCTGCGGCGCGCGCTGGAACGCGACGAATTCGAACTGCACTACCAGCCCAAGGTCTGCCTGCGCACCGGGCGCATGACCGGCTTCGAAGCCCTGATCCGCTGGCGCCATCCGGAAATCGGCATGGTCGCGCCGGACCGTTTCATCCCGCTCGCCGAGGAAACCGGGCTGATCGAGCCGATTGGCGCCTGGGTGCTGCGCCGCGCCTGCCAGCAGATCCGCGAATGGCAGGACGCCGGGCTGGCGCCGGGCAGCGTCGCGGTCAATCTGTCGGCCCGCCAGTTCTGGCACGGCGGGTTGGCTGCGCAGGTCGGCGTCATCCTCGAAGAGTGCGGCGTCGCCGGCGAGGCGCTCGAACTGGAGATCACCGAGACTGCCGTGATGCGCGACCTCGAAGCGACGGTGACGACGCTGCTCGAACTGCGCGACCTCGGCGCCGCGATCTCGATCGACGATTTCGGCACCGGTTATTCCTCGCTCGGCTACCTGCGCCGCCTGCCGCTCAACAAGCTGAAGATAGACCGTTCCTTCGTGCGCGACATCACGCACGACCCGAGCGCCGCGCTGTTGACGCGCGAAATCGTCGCCATCGCCCATGCCCTCAACCTGACGGTCGTCGCCGAGGGGGTCGAGCACGAAGCCGAACTCGCCTTCCTCGTGCAGAACGGCTGCGACGAGGTACAGGGCTACTACTTCAGCCGCCCGCTGCCCGCCGCCGACATCCGGCATCTGCTCGAAGCCGGCAAGCGCTGGCCGGTCGATTACGCCTGATCGCCATCGACCCGGCGGCGGCCGCGCGGCCGCCGGCGATTGCTGCGACAATCGCCGCTCAAGACCTTTCCCGAAAGACACTCATGGCTATCGTATTCCCGGTCCGCGGCGACCACATCCAGCTCGATCAACTGCTCAAGGCGACCGGACTCTGTTCGTCCGGCGGTCTGGCCCACGCCGAGATCGAAGCGGGCAAGGTCCGCGTCGACGGCGCCGTGGAAACACGCAAGCGCGCCAAGCTGCGCCCCGGCCAGCGCGTCGCCTACGGCAGCGAGAAGATCGAACTGATCGCCGAAACGGCCGCCTGAGTTTCCCGCCGAACTCCGGCGCCCGGGGTCGCGCGCGGCCCGCGGTGCGACTCTTGATGTAGATCAAAAGTCCTATTTTTTTTAAGGGTATATTTCGTCGAAACCTTAGACAAGGTCTAAACAGATTCTGCTGTTTGTAGCGCTGTTTTTTAACCAAAAAGGGAGTAGACCATGAAAAAAAGCGTACTAATCGCTGCCTCGATTGCGGCGCTGTTTGCCGCCAGCCCTGCCTTCGCGGGCACGAGCAATGAACCGATCCAGCCGATCAAGGCCGCCAAGGGCCAGGATCCGGCGATGGTCGAACTGGGCAAGAAGCTCTGGTTCGATCCGCGCCTCTCGAAGTCGGGCTTCATCTCCTGCAACTCCTGCCACAACCTGTCGATGGGTGGTTCGGACAACCTCAAGTCGTCGATCGGCCACAACTGGCAGCAAGGCCCGATCAACTCGCCGACCGTGCTCAACTCCAGCCTGAGCCTCGCCCAGTTCTGGGACGGCCGCGCCAAGGACCTGCAGGAACAGGCCGGCGGCCCGATCGCCAACCCGGGTGAAATGGCTTTCACGCATGAACTGGCGGTCGATCTGCTGCAGTCGATTCCCGGCTACGTGGCCGAATTCAAGAAGGTCTTCAAGACCGACAAGATCGACATCAAGAACGTCACGAAGGCGATCGCCGTCTTCGAAGAGACGCTGGTGACGCCGAATTCACGTTTCGACAAGTGGCTGAAGGGCGACAAGAAGGCCCTGACCGCCAACGAACTCGAAGGCTACAAGCTGTTCAAGGACAGCGGCTGCGTGGCTTGCCATAACGGCCCGGCCGTCGGCGGCAACTCCTTCCAGAAGATGGGCGTCGTCGAGCCCTACAAGGCGAGCAGCCCGGCCGAAGGCCGCTCGGCAGTGACCGGCAACGACGCCGACCGCTTCAACTTCAAGGTGCCGTCGCTGCGCAACGTCGAAATGACCTATCCCTACTTCCACGACGGTGCCGCCGATACCCTGCCGCAAGCGGTCGATACCATGGCGCGCATCCAGCTCGGCAAGAAGTTCTCGGCCGAAGAGAACGCCAAGGTCGTCGCCTTCCTGAAGACGCTGACCGGCGAGCAGCCGAAGCTCACGCTGCCGATCCTGCCGCCGTCGTCCGACAGCACCAAGCGTCCGACGCCGTTCGAGAAGAAGTAAGTCGTAATCCAAGGCCGCGCGGGCATCGCTTGTGCGGCCTTTTTTGACAGGATTTCCCGATTCCTCTCTAATCACGCTCTAGCCGCCGTCCGCACCGCGCGGGCGACGCCCCGACCGAGGCAGAGAGCGCACAACATGGTGAAACAGACGATTCAAGACATATCCGAACGCTTGCAGCGCGCCGGCATCCCGGCCACCCTGCAACGCGTGGCGATCGGAGAAGTGCTGCTCGCGCAGCCGATTCATCTGCGCGCCGACGAAGTGCTCGAACGCGTCCGGGAAATTCTTCCCGAGGTCTCGCGCGCGACGGTGTACAACACCCTCAAACTCTTCCGGGAGGCGGGTTTGGTCAAGGAACTGATTGTCGATGCGGAGCGCATCGTGTTCGATTCGAACACCGAGCCGCACTATCATTTTTACGACGTCGATACCGGCACCGTGCTCGACGTCGGGGCCGGGGAACTGCAGGTCATCGGTTCGCCGAAGCTGCCGAACGGCCTCGAACTGGAGCAGGTCGACGTCATCATCCGCGTCCGCGGCAACCGTTCGGGCGGTAGCGCCTGAGCGTCGCCGTGCGTTGCGGCGCGCGCTTGTCGCCGCGCCGCATGCCGTTGCCGTTGTTTTCCGAATAGCGCCTGCGGGCGCTATTTTTTCGCCCTTGCCCGCGCCCTGTCCGGATTTTCGTCGGGTCTTCCAGGTGCGGATCGACAAAATTTGCGCAGCGCAGCAGCGGATCGCTTCACAGAAGTCTGTATAACTTATAATATATATAAGACTTGTTCGGGCTGCGCGACGGACGACGCGCCGAGGCGCTCGATGCACCCTTTGCGCAGTACCGCTCCGAAGCTCGGGCGACGCCGGGAGGAATCTCTGGAATCCCGCATCCGCCCGGCGCTCGGGGCCGTTCCCGACCCGGCCTTGCAGTACAATTTTCGCTTTCACCCGCTTTTACCGTTTTCGCCTTTGTGCAACCTTTGAGAAAGGACGTCGCCGTGCTGGAATCCTACCGTGCCCACGTCGCCGAGCGCGCTGCGCTTGGCATCCCGCCCCTGCCGCTGACCGCCAAGCAGACCGAGGAACTGATCGGTCTCTTGCAGAACCCGCCGAAGGGCGAGGAACAGGCGCTGGTCGAGCTGATCACCCATCGCGTTCCGGCCGGCGTGGACGACGCCGCCAAGGTCAAGGCCGCCTTCCTGGCCAAGGTTGCCAAGGGCGAAACCGCCTGCGCGCTGATCTCCAAGGCCAAGGCCACCGAACTGCTCGGCACCATGCTCGGCGGCTTCAACGTCAAGCCGCTGATCGACCTGCTCGGCGATGCCGAAGTCGGTAGCGTCGCCGCCGAAGGCCTCAAGAAAACCCTGCTCGTGTTCGACTTCTTCCACGACGTCGCCGAACTCGCCAAGGCGGGCAATGGCGTCGCTGCGGCCAACGCCAAGGCCGTGCTGCAAAGCTGGGCCGACGCCGAGTGGTTCACCTCGCGTCCGGAAGTCCCCGCCTCGCAGAAGCTGACCGTCTTCAAGGTCACCGGCGAAACCAACACCGACGACCTGTCGCCGGCGCCGGACGCCTGGTCGCGTCCCGACATCCCGCTGCACGCGCTGGCCATGCTGAAGAACCCGCGTCCGGGCATCGAAGCCGACGAGCCGGGCAACCGCGGCCCGGTCAAGCAGCTCGAAGCGCTGGCCAAGAAGGGCAACCTGATCGCCTACGTCGGCGACGTGGTCGGCACCGGCTCCTCGCGCAAGTCCGCCACCAACTCGGTGCTGTGGTTCACCGGCGAAGACATCCCCTTCGTCCCGAACAAGCGCTTCGGCGGCGTCTGCCTCGGCTCCAAGATCGCCCCGATCTTCTTCAACACGATGGAAGATGCCGGCGCGCTGCCGATTGAAATCGACGCCGGCCAGATGGACATGGGCGACGAGATCGAACTCAAGGTCGACGGCAGCAGCGGCAAGGTCACCGCCACCAAGAACGGTGCCGTGATCGCCGAATCGCAGCTGAAGACGCTCGTCATCCTCGACGAAGTGCGCGCCGGCGGCCGCATTCCGCTGATCATCGGCCGCGGCCTGACGACCAAGGCGCGCGAAGCGCTGGGTCTGGCCCCGTCCACGCTGTTCCGCCTGCCGCAGCAGCCGAACGACCCGGGCAAGGGCTACTCGCTGGCACAGAAGATGGTCGGCCGCGCCTGCGGCCTGCCGGAAGGCAAGGGCATCCTGCCGGGCACCTACTGCGAACCGAAGATGACCACCGTCGGCTCGCAGGACACCACCGGCCCGATGACGCGCGACGAGCTGAAGGATCTGGCCTGCCTCGGCTTCTCGGCCGACATGGTGATGCAGTCCTTCTGCCACACCGCCGCCTATCCGAAGCTGGTCGACGTGCGCATGCACCGCGAACTGCCGTCCTTCATCAGCACGCGCGGCGGCGTCGCCCTGCGTCCGGGCGACGGCGTCATCCACTCCTGGCTGAACCGCCTGCTGCTGCCCGACACCGTCGGCACCGGCGGCGACTCGCACACCCGCTTCCCGATCGGCATCTCCTTCCCGGCCGGCTCCGGTCTCGTCGCCTTCGCCGCCGCCACCGGCGTCATGCCGCTCGACATGCCCGAATCCGTGCTCGTCCGCTTCAAGGGCAAGCTGCAGGAAGGCGTCACGCTGCGCGACCTGGTCAACGCGATTCCCTACTACGCGATCAAGCAGGGCCTGCTGACCGTCGCCAAGCAGGGCAAGAAGAACATCTTCTCCGGCCGCATCCTCGAAATCGAAGGCCTGCCCGACCTCAAGGTCGAACAAGCCTTCGAGCTGTCCGACGCCGCCGCCGAGCGCTCCGCCGCTGCCTGTGCGGTCCAGCTCGACAAGGCGCCGATCATCGAATACATGCGTTCGAACATCACGCTGATGAAGTGGATGATCGCCAACGGCTACGAAGACAAGCGCACCCTCGGCCGCCGCATCAAGGCCATGGAAGCGTGGATCGCCAAGCCCGAACTGCTCAAGGCCGACGCCGATGCGCAGTACGCCGCCGTGATCGAGATCGACCTCGCCGACGTCAAGGAACCGATCGTCGCCTGCCCGAACGACCCGGACGACGTGAAGCTGCTCTCCGAAGTCTCCGGCACCAAGATCGACGAAGTCTTCATCGGCTCGTGCATGACCAACATCGGCCACTTCCGCGCCGCCGGCAAGGTGCTTGAAGGCAAGTCGGACATCCCGACGCGCCTGTGGGTCGCCCCGCCGACCAAGATGGACGCCATGATCCTCAACGAAGAAGGCTACTACGCCATCCTCGGCAAGTCGGGCGCACGCATGGAAATGCCGGGCTGCTCGCTGTGCATGGGCAACCAGGCGCAGATCCGCAAGGGCAGCACCGCGATGTCGACCTCGACGCGCAACTTCCCGAACCGCCTCGGCATCGACACCCAGGTCTTCCTCGGCTCCGCCGAACTGGCATCGATCTGCGCCCTGATGGGCAAGATCCCGACCGTCGCCGAGTACATGGAAGGCGTCAAGGCGGTGAACGCCAAGGCCGCCGACGTGTATCGCTACATGAACTTCGACCAGATCAAGGAGTTCAGCGACGTGGCGGATACCGTCACGGTCTGATCTTCGCAGCAAGCTGAAACAAAACGCCCCGGTCGGGAAACTGACCGGGGCGTTTTTTGTTTACTGTGACTGTGCGCTAGAGACGATGAGTCTGGGCTGGGCCGTTCAGACTTCAATTACGAGATTATTCCTGTGATGAATCGGTGTCGCTCAGTTCGCCTGCAACCCTTGTTGCCGAGCACTTTCAAGCACCGAACCTGTCGCTCTCCGTCCGGTCAAATCCACATCGAACAAATCGATCTTGAGGGGAGCTAAATCACCAAGGACGGAGGTGGGCGATGAAAAATCAATTCTTGATGAGGGCGCTTTGCGGCCTCTCGATCATGCTCGGCGGTGCGCTGGCGCCGCTCAGTTCGGCACAGGCTGCCGATGAGTTGTCCGATCGCTATTTGAACGGCTATCTGAACGATCCTTACTCCAACGAGGGCGACACGGCGATGAAGAGCGTTCCGCCGCGTGGCGCGGAAGGGCCGATGCGAAGTGAAGCCAGAGGCGACGCCAAAACGGCCGATGAATTGTCGGATCGCTATTTGAACGGCTATCTGAACGATCCTTACTCCAACGAGGGCGATACGGCGATAAAGAGGACTCCGCGGCGTGGCGCCGAGGGGCCGATACGGAACGACACCTGGACTGAGGAAGAGAAGGCGAAGCCATGAAGGGGATGCTCCTGCGCGTAAATCTGGAAACGGCAAGTAGTTCTTGTCGTTACCGGCTGCGTTCAAGCCCCACGTGACGCCATCCCGCGCGGGAACGCTGATTGCCGGTGATCTGCTGCTGCAAACTTCGCCCAGTTCGGAGGAGAGCATCATGCAAGTCAGTCAGACAATGGCGTGCGACGTCCGCGTCGCCAATCCCGAGCAAAGCATCTGCAACGTCGCGCAGGTGATGGCCGATTGATGTCGGCGCCTTGCCGGTCGGCGCAAAGGATCGCCTGGTCGGCATGATCACCGATCGCGATATCGCCATCCGCGTCGCCGCGCAGGGCAAGCCGCTCGGAACCAAGGTGCGCGAGGCGATGAGCGCCGAGGTTAAGTTCTGTTTTGAAGACGACGACGTCGCGCACGTGGTCGAGAACATTGGCGACCTCCAGCTTCATCGTCTGCCGGTGACGCTTGCTCGAAGGCCCGTGTCCCTGGCTTATGCTCGTTTGTTACGAACATAGAGGCGAGCGCGGCAAGTTGTGCGCGACGTGCCGTGGCAAAATGCAAGCTCCATACGCATGGCACACGGAATCCCGATGAAGCTGCCCAGGCGAAGCGAGGTTCAGCGGCGAGCCGATGAAATCCGCTTCTTCCAGCGTGTGTGCGAACGCCTGCGGCACGAAGGCGTTCTTGAACTTTCGCGCCGCGCAGGCATGCGCCGTCGGCGATAATAGGCACACCCACAGAAACAGCGGATAGCGGCATGCCCACCATTGCAATCGACCAACTTCAGCCAGGCGTCTTCATCTCGCTTGAAAATATTGGCTGGATGGAACACCCGTTTCTGCTGAACCACTTCCGCATCACCTCGGAACAGCAGATCGGCGCCCTGCGTCGCATGGGGCTGACCGAAGTCACTTGGGACCCGGCTAAAAGCACGGCGCAGCCCCTGCTCAAGCAGGTAGCCCAGGAGGAAGAGATTGATTTCAGTGCCGGCGCCCTCAACGCCCTGATGAACAGCAAACGCGACCGGGTCGAGCGCGTGCTCGCACAGCGCGAAACCCTGGCGCGTTGCGCCCGTCTTTTCGAACAGGAAACGACTTCGATCCGCCAGATATTCGGCTCGCTGTCATCGCGCCCAGGCGACGCATTCACCAGCGCCAAGGCCATGACCGGCCGGCTGGTCGGCGGGCTGATCAATGCCAACAGCGTGGCGGTGCACCTGGTGAACCTGAAAACGCCGGAAACCGGTTTGCCGAATCACGCCATGAACGTCATGGTGCTTTCGCTGCTCATCGGAAAAACGATGGGGGTCACCGAAGAAGAGATGAAAGACCTCGGCCTCGGTGCCATGCTGCACGATGTCGGCAAGGCCGACGTACCCGCGCGCGTGCTGCGCAACCCGAACCGGAACCCTGCCGAGGAGCAGTTCTATCGCGGACACACCGGCTTCGGCATCAAGATCGTGGCGGCGATCAAGGACATCGCCACCAGCGTCAAGAACGTCATCGCCTGTCATCACGAACGCTGGGACGGCAAGGGTTTCCCGAATGGCCTGGCGGAAACCAAGATCCCCAAGCTGGCGCGCATCGTGGCCATCGCCAACCGTTACGACAACCTGTGCAACCCGATTGATCCGAAAATGGCCAAGGCGCCGGCCGAGGCAGTCGCCCTGATGTTCAAGGAAGAGGGGGCTTTCGACCCGGCCATGCTGCGGGCCTTCGTCAAGGCCATGGGGGTGTATCCGCCCGGGACCTTCGTGTCGCTGACCGATGGCAGCGTCGGGCTGGTCGTCGAAACCAACAGCGGCGACCTGCTGCGTCCGCTGCTGATGATTTATGACGAAAGTGTTCCGCGTAGCGAAGCCCTGTTGCTCGACCTGCGCGAAACCGAAGCCAAAATCGAAGGCCCCGTCAATCCCCGATCCTTGTCGGCAGAAATCATCGCGTATCTGGCGCCGCAGGGTCGGGTCGATCTCTACATTGCCCCCGTGCGCTGAAGGCCGGGTTGCCCTGCGCGCTCTTGTCCGCTTTGCCAGATGAGGCCGGTGAAGCCTGCTCCGGATTCGTCCAGCGATTTTTTGCCAGTTCGCACGCAGGAAGGTCCAGGCACTAGCCGGCTCTGCTTCTGCCTCATGGGGGTAGAAAACGGTGAGGTGCCCCCCCATAAATAGGGCCACGGGGAATTCAATAAAGTCCGTTTTCGAGAAGGAGAATGGACTTGAAGAAGCGGTTTTCAGAAGAGCAGATCATCGGTTTTTTTGCAACAAGCGGAAGCCGGGGTGGCGATCAAGGAGTTATGCCGGCAGCACGGCTTCGGTGATGCCTCGTTCTACAACTGGCGAGCGAAGTTCGTCGACATGGCGGATTCCGTCACGATCTGAACGCTGCGCTAACCTGAAACAAGGCGCCCTCGCCGCCCCGGTGCAAATCGGGCGGCAGGGGCGCTTTATTTTTGGCGCGGGTCGGGGTTGCATGTCTCCGGCCTTGACCGGGCGCGGGGCGGGCGGGGATACTGCCAGCGCCCGATTTTTCCCGCCGTTTTTCCCTTCACGACGAATCCTCTGCGAATTGCCATGGCTGCCTCCAAAACACGAATCGACTGGTCCCTGCTTCTACTGCGCCTCGCGGTCGGCGGGATGGCGTTGCTGGCAGGGCTGCTGCCGCTGCTCGGCGCGCGCATTCCGGCCAATCTCGAACAACTCGCGCACTGGAGCCTGAATCTTGCCGAGATGCTGTGCGGGGTGTTCATGCTGCTCGGGCTGTGGATGCCGCTGGCGAGCCTGGGCCTGACGCTGATCATCGGCTGGCCGCTGGCGCACGGGTGGCTGCACGGGGCGCCGTTCTTCGGCAACCTGCACGGGCTGTTCCTGCTGCTCGTCGCGCTGGCGTCGGCGCTCGGCGGCGCCGGCAAGTGGAGCGTCGGTCGGGGCTGAGCGCGCCCGGCCGCGTCGTCGTATCGTCGCGCCGCCGCCTAGAACGGCGCGACCTCGGCCTTCTTTTGCAACAGGCAGTAGGCGAGCGCTTTTTCTTCTTCCTCTGAGGTCGGCCGGTCCTGCACGAAATGCAGGCGAAAGGCCGTGCGTGCCGCTTCCGGGATGGCCGGGTTGTAGCCCAGCGCGGTGAGCGCCACCGCCAGATCGAAGCCCGGCGGCGCGCTGGCGGGCGGAGCGTCGCACCATAGGCCGAATCCCGCGTCGGCCAGTTTTTTCCACGGAAAGTGGATGCTCGGATCGGCCTTGCGCG
This sequence comes from Candidatus Accumulibacter sp. 66-26, assembly GCA_001897745.1. Lineage (GTDB taxonomy): Bacteria > Pseudomonadota > Gammaproteobacteria > Burkholderiales > Rhodocyclaceae > 66-26. The sequence goes on along the minus strand of MKUH01000024.1, from coordinate 121,487 downwards.
TCGGTGCCACGTCGGCGTGGCCGATCACGTTGGCGCCCGGGATCGCATAGCGGGCGCCGATGTCGGCGAGCAGCGCGAGCAGGGCGTCGATCTGGGCGTCGGCGAAAGGCTCGTTGCCGTTGTTGTCCAGTTCGATGCCGAGCGAGGCCGAATTGACGTCGGTCGTGCCGCCCCACCACGAGACGCCGGCGTGCCAGGCGCGGGCATTTTCCTCCACCAGTTGATAGATGACGCCGTCGCGCCCGATCAGGTAGTGCGCGCTGACCTTGCGCGTCGGATCGGTCAGCGTGCGCAGGCCGCGCGCCGCCGCATCGCTGCCGGTGTGGTGCAGGAGAACCAGATTCGGCCGGCGCTGGTCGAAATTGGGAGAGGCGATGCGCTTGACCGCGAGCGTCGTCTGCGGCGATTGCGGCGGCAGCGGCGCGCAGGCGGCGAGGAGGGCGCCCAGCAAGGCGATGATCGCCGCCGCGTACGGGCGGCTGGAGCGCGGAAAGCGGGGAGTCACGGGCGTCGAACCGGCAAGGGAAGAAGCGTCATTCTCGCTGCGAAGGCGCCGGCCGCGCAATGCGGGACGAAGGTGCCGCCGGGCGCGGCGGGATGCCGGGAGTCGGGGATGGGGGGCGCGTCGGATCGTCTCAAGTCCGGGCCTGCAAGGCCGTTGATTGAGACGAGAGTTGGGGCGAGGCGATTTGCAACAGGAGGCCGATCATGAGGTTCCCCGTCGATATTCCACCGCTGCCCGATCCGCGCCGTTTGTCGGGCGGTATCCGGCGCCGCACCGCCGTTACGCCGGTGCGCCCGCTGCCCGCGTCGGGCGAAGAGGGCGCTTTCGTGCCGCCGACGGAGCAGGTGCATGGCGGCGAGGCCGCGGCCCGGGCACCGGGCGCCGCGCCGCGGGCGCCGTCTTATCCGGTTGAGGATGCGCCGCCGCCCGTCGAGCGCCGGCACGCCGAGCGCCGCGCCGCGCGGCAGGATGCGCTGCTCGATACGCGCCTGCAGGCCAACGGCCGGCGGCGTGCCGACCGCCAGTCGATCGATATCGAAATCTGATCCGTCCCGCCTGTCCGGCCTTCGCCGAATCGGCGGAATCCGCCGGAGGCGCCCGGCGGAGCGTTCAGGACTTCGCCGCCTTCCCGAAAAGATAGTTGTCCGCCGCCAGCACGTCGGCCACCCAGCCGCCGCCCAGCCATTCGGTCGCGTAATCCTTGCCGGCCGCGCCGAGCGCGACGAAGAGCGGCAGGAAGTGTTCGACGCTCGGATGCGCGAAGGCAGCGTTTGGCGCCTTTTCGTGCCAGTCGAGCAGGGCGTCGGTTGCGCCGCGCAGCAGGCGCTCGTGCACCCAGTCGCGGAAGGCGCGGGTTTCCGCCGCGCGCGGCTTGCCGCGCATGTACTCGTGCAGGTTGTGCGTCATGTGGCCGGAGCCGACGATCAGCACGTTCTCGGCCGCCAGCGGCGCCAGCGCCGCGCCGAGCGCGACGTGGTGGCGGGCGTCGAGTTCGGGCTGCACGGAAAGCTGCAGCACGGGCACGTCGGCCGCCGGAAAGAGCGTGCGCAGCGGCACCCAGGCGCCGTGGTCGATGCCGCGCGTGGCGTCGATGCCGGCGACGATGCCCTTGTCGGCGAGCAGGTCCTTGATGCGGCGGGCGAGCGCCGGGGCGCCGGGTGCCGGATAAACGATCTGGTAGAGCGCTTCCGGGAAGCCGCCGAAATCGTGGATCGTTTCGGGCTGCGCGCTGCCGGTGAGGATCGGCAGGCGCGTGTTCCAGTGCGCCGAAACCATGACGACGGCCTCGGGCCGGCGCAGGCGAGCGGCAAGCGCCGCCCAGGTGGCGTTCAGCTCGTCGCCGCCGAGCGCCGTCATCGGCGAACCGTGCGAGAGGAAGAGAACGGGTTGTTGCGCTGCCGGCGCGTGCGTCGTCGCGGTGTTCATGGTGGTTTGCCTCGAAAGGTGGGGGGGGGGCGGCCGGGGCCGCCCCATGCGCGGGATCAGGCCTTGCCGTTGGTTGCCTTTTCGGCGGCCAGCGCGGCCTGCACGCTCGGACGGCTGCCGATGCGTTCCTGGAAGGCGGCGAGCGCCGGCCACTGCTTGAGGTCGATGCCGACCCACTGGCACCAGCCGAGCACCGTGTAGAGGTAGCCGTCGGCCACCGTGAACTTGTCGCCGAGCAGGAAATCGTGCGCGCTCAGGTGCGCGGCCAGGTAGTCGAAGCGCTTGCCCAGGCCCTGCGTGGCAATCGTCTTGTACGCGTCCGGCGTCGCCGGGTTGAACAGCGGGCTGAAGCCCTTGTGCACCTCGGAGTTGATGAAGCCCAGCCATTCCTGCAGCCGGTAGCGCGCCAGCGTCCCGGCCGGCGGCGCGATGCCGCTTTCCGGCTTGCGGTCGGCGATGTACTGAACGATCGCCGGGCCTTCGGTCAGGCGCGTGCCGTCGTCGAGTTCGAGCACCGGAACGTAGCCCTTCGGGTTGATCGCCGCGAAGTCGCTGCCGTCGGGCAGAGTGTGGCGTTTGAGGTCGACGCGCACGAGTTCGGCGTCGAGGCCGGCCTCGCGCAGGGCGATGTGCGGCGAGAAAGCGCAGGTACCGGGGGCAAAGTAGAGTTTCATCGTCAGTCTCCTGTGGGATCGTTCGGGCGCCGGCCGGCGGCAGGCGTTGAAGTGCACTCTAGGCGTCCCGATGGAAAGAATAAACCCGCCTATAATTCATTCTGTGTTGCATAAAACGGGATAATAGAATGGACCGATTCGAAGCCATGCGCGTCTTCTGCGCCGTCATCGAGGCCGGCGGATTCGCCGCCGCCGCCGAGCGCACGGGGATGTCCACCTCCGCCGTTTCGCGCCACGTCGCGCAGCTCGAAGCGCACCTCAACGTGCGCCTGCTCAACCGCACGACGCGGCGCATGAGTCCGACCGAGGCGGGCTTCGCCTACTTCGAGCGCTGCACGCAGCTGCTCGCCGACCTCGAAGAAACCGAGGCTACGGTCGCCGGCGAAGCGCGGCGTCCGCGCGGCCGCCTGCGCCTGACGGCGCCGATCGCGCTCTCCGTGCTGCGCCTGGCGCCGGCCTTCGCCGCCTTCGCCCGGGCCTATCCGGAAATCGTCCTCGACCTCGTGCTTTCCGACAACGTCGCCGATTTCACCGAGGAAGGGCTGGACATGGCCATCCGCGTCGGTTCGGTCGGCAGCGAAAGCCTCGTCGCCCGGCGCATCGGCGACACCGAACTGCTGATCGCCGCGGCCCCGGAATACCTCGCCCGCGCCGGCACGCCGCAGACGCCGGAAGAGCTCGCGCAGCACAGCTGCTTCACCTACGCCCATTCGTCGACCGGCAACCACTGGCAGTTCATCGACCGCGCGGGCGAGACGGTCGGCGTGCGCATCGGCGGGCCGATCAACGCCAACAACGGCATGCTGCTCACCGAAATGGCCGTGGCCGGCAGTGGCATCGTGCACGCGCCGTGCTTCATCCTGCAGCCCTTCATCGAGCAGGGGAAGCTGGTGCGCCTGCTGCCCGACTGGGGTGTCCCGCGCCTGCCGATCCAGGTTGTCTACCCGACGCGCCGCCACCTCTCGGCCAAGGTGCAGGCGATGGCCGGTTTTCTCGCGGAGTGGTTCGCGGGGAGGACGGATATGGTTCTGAAGAGCGCCTAGGTTTTGCGCCGGGCTGTCGTCAGCTGCAGGCGACAGCCGGCAAGCGCGCTTGAATTACTCGCGGCGGGCGTGCCTCGGTGCCCTCGGCGACTACGCGGCGAAATACCTGTACCGATGCTTAGACGCTTCGCGCCGCGACACGGCGGCGTCGAGGTTGAACTGGGTTGCGAGCAATCTATCTCGCTCACCTTTTGGGCAGGGTGCTGCGGGTTCAATTTGCGCCCATGTCGCGGGACCATTTTTGCTGCGGCAACTTATCGCAGTCGCGCATCGCACGGTTCGAGTTGGTTTTATTGCAAAGCTATAGGTCAAGTCGCTCGGGCTGAAGTAAAGCCTCGGGCTGAGGCACCTTTCCGCCCAGTTGCCGCCACTCGCTCGGGGTACGGCCGAAGCACCGACGGAATGCGCGGCTGAAATGGGCGGCATCGTTAAAACCTAAGCTGAATGCGACTTCCGATATGGAGTGGTTGTTCCTCCGAGGATCGAGCAGATCCGGGGCGATTCAATTCAGGGGCTGAGGTCGATCCGTTACGAAGTGTGAAATACTGGTGTTCGAGTGCTTGAATGGCCGCAAGCATTCACGATTCCGCGAGGTATTGACGCTCTTCAGCTTCAGGGCGGCTTAATTAGGAGTGAGAACACCAATATGGAACGGGCGCTCTGGTTCTTTGACCTTATTTCTCCATTCTCGTACTTGCACTATCACAAGCTTAAGCCGTTGCGGGAGCGCCTAGAAATTCAAGCGGTGCCCGTGTTGTTCGCCGGGTTCCTCAAGCATTGGGGTACAAAGGGACCCGCAGAAATTCCCTCCAAGCGCTTGCACACCTACCAATACTGCGTTTGGGCCGCAATGCAGCAAGGGGTGGCGTTCAGGATGCCGCCGCGTCACCCATTCAATCCCCTTGCCGCTCAACGTCTTCTTGTCGCACTTGGCGCAACGGATTCGGCTGTCGAAGCTGCGTTTCACTTTGTTTATGGAGAAGGCCGCGACCCGGAGTATGACCTGCCGGCGCTTGCCGAACGCCTTAACGTGACCGATGTGGGCGAACTAATTGCGAAGCCCGAGGTTAAGGAGCAACTGCTAAGGAATACCCAGGCAGCCATCGATCAGGGAGTTTTTGGCGTACCGACGCTAGTATTCCGGAACAGGATTTTTTGGGGAAGCGACACGGTCGATTGGGCGCAACAGTTTCTCAATCAGCCGGATTTGTTTCAGCAAAACGAGTATGAGGCTCCGACCAAGACTGAGTTCGGGATTGCACGCAAGTGACTAGCTTCGGCTCGGATGGTTCTTGACGCAGACACCGGGGAATTGCACTGCCGGCGAAAATCAGACGGCGTGCGCCGGTTGCTGCCTTCTGCCGCAGGCGGTGGCGCATGCAGTGGTTGAATTTATCCGCTGTGCAGGAATGCCCCGCGATTCGAGCTTGAAATTCAAATTCGCTGCGCGATTGGCAACTTGGCGGTCGCTTGCAATCGTGTAGCTCGTCGATTTCGCACGGCACGTTTCATCAAAAAACGACTGTTTTCAGTTTTTTACGCGGGGACAGGTCGGGCCGAGATTCATCGCTGCGCGAGAACCCGTCCGCGCGATGCGTGTCCATCAATCGAGCGTCGCGAATCGGCGCGATCGCAATCGACGGGAGAACGAAGATGGTGAGCAAGAACACGATCTGCCTCTGGTTCGACGATGCGGCCGAGGAAGCCGCTCGCTTCTACGCCCAGACCTTTCCGGACAGTGCGGTGGGGGCGATCCATCGCGCGCCCGGCGACTATCCCTCCGGCAAGGAGGGTGACGTTCTGACGGTCGAGTTCACCGTGATGGGCATTCCCTGTCTGGGATTGAACGGCGGCCCGGGATTCACGCACAGCGAGGCCTTCTCGTTCCAGGTCGCGACCGACGACCAGGCCGAAACCGACCGTCTGTGGAACGCGATCGTCGACAACGGCGGGCAGGAAAGCGAATGCGGCTGGTGCAAGGACAAATGGGGGCTGTCCTGGCAGATCACGCCGCGCGCCCTGACCGCAGCGTATACCGATCCCGACCGTGCGGCGGCCAAGCGCGCCTTCGAGGCCATGATGCGGATGCGCAAGATCGACATCGCAGCGATCGAAGCGGCTCGCCGCGGCTGACGTTTCATTGCACGGCTGCAGGCCGGGCGCCGCTGTTGCCGGGCGCTTCCGAAGCTTGTCGTTGATTCGGGTGCGGCGCCCGTCTGTGCTCGATGAATTGGCTGGGTTTAACGATAAACCTCCAGTTTTCTTGCTTTATTCGAAGCAGACGATCCTCTTCTCCTTGAATGGAGGACAATTGCTCGTTTATTTTTTGCTGTAAACTTTCTGTTGTGGGACGCCATAAAAATCACGTTTATGTGAATCGCATTTCTGCGCCCCGTCAAACATCAAGACTGCAAATAAGGGAGCATATGAGCAAGAACCAGGCATTTCTGATGGTTTTGGGGGCCGTTTTGTTTTTGTCGGGATGCGGCAAGGGCATCGACGCCAAGCTTGCAACCGAGAACGAGCCCGCATACCGCGCCTCGCTCAATCGTGCCTGGCAGGAGATGAGCGCCGAGCAGCAAGAGGCCTATAACTGGGCCGTCAGCAACTTTACCCTGGAACAGCTGGTTGCCAAGTACCCCAGCATGACGCCGCGGACGGTGATCAGCAAGGAGTCCGACGAATACATCAAGCTCAAAACCCAGCAGGTGGCGGCGACTAGCGCCGAGTTTGCCAGCAACGCGGACAGGCTCGCCCGCGAAGAGAAGATGCTGCGCGATGTTGAAGCCGAACTCGGAAAGGTTGTCGTGACCGGCGCCGGACTCGCCAATAAATCGTTCGGTTTCGGCAAAGAGTTCGTCTTCGTCACGAAGAACGACAGTCAATTCGATATTTCCTCCGCCACGTGGGATGCGTGGCTATTCATCGACGGGGAACAAAAGTCCGACCGACATTGCCGCGTTCGGGCGTATTACAAGGTTCACGGAGGCTTGCCGCGAGGAAAGAGCGTGAAGTACGCCTTCGACGTCGGATTCATGGATTGCAATAACTGGGACACCCTGGAAGTCAGAAACGCCAAAAACAAGCAGTTTCAACTCAAGCTGGACAACGCCAGCGTTGAAAATTTTTCCGAAAAAAATGTTTTGCCGACGTTTTCGCCCACTCGCGCCGATTATGAAAAATCCATCAAGGCGGCCAAGGACGAAATCGAAGTGGCAATGAAAGCCAAGGCGACATTGCTCTAACGAGTTTTTGCATCGTCGTTTTTCCATGCCGGCAAGCGGCGCTGCGGATTGCTTGCCGCTGCCTTTCACTTTCAGTTGTTGACTTCCCGCTGCCTGGTTTGCCGCTTGACGGACTTCGCCCGGGCAGCCTAATGCGGTGTCGTTGATGGTGGCGATAGGCGCAAGCCGGAAGTCGGCCGACGCGTCATCCAGTGTCTGCGGCGGGGAGAAATGCGGGTTTCGACGTTTCCGCAGTCTCCGGGTTTTCTGCATCGGCGGCGCATGGACTGCACCGATAACGGCGGCAGTCTTTCGCCGCCCTTCCTGCGCCAGTTTTGATCTGTCTTCTTGAAACGTCCGCCGGGCGGGGCAGAATGGCGGCATTGTCAGAGATCAGGACTGCACGAAGATGACGAACGCCGTTGCGCTGCCCGCGGCGCCCGAGGCGGAGGCGGGCCATCCGGCCGCCAGTTCCCACAACCCCGGCATTCCCGGCAACAAGGGCATCTGGGTGGGCATCAGCTGCGAATTCGTCGAGTTCGCGGTGATGTTCATCGTCTACTTCGTCGCCCGCGCGCACTACCCGGACGCCTTCCACGAAAGCGCGGACCGCCTGTCGCGCACGGCCGGGACGGTCATCACGCTGCTCATGATCACTAGCAGCTACTTCATCGCGCGCTCGGTCGCCGCGATCCGCGCCGGCAGGCAGAAAAGTTCGCTGCGCTGGCTGGCCGCCGGCTTCGTGGTGGCGCTCGGCTATCCGCTCGCCAAGTTCCTGGAGTTCTCGTGGAACCTTGCGCACGGCATCGACGGCGAGGCCGGCATCTTCTTCACCGTCTATTACTACCTGACCTTCAACCATCTGGTGCATGCCTGCTGGGGCATCCTCGGCATGGGCTGGGTGCTGGCGCGCCATGCCTTCGGCGGCTATACGGCGGAGGACCACAGCGGGCTGGAGGCGCTGGCCAGCTACTGGCACGCGACCGACATCATCTGGCTGATCCTGTTCCCGCTCTTCTACGTGCTGGCCTGACCGCGATGAAAACGCCCAACACTTTGCCGCTGACCGTCGCCTGGCTGGCGCTGGTCGTCCTTACCTTCCTCAGCCTCGGCTTCGGCGAGTGGTTCCGCAGCGCGTCGTGGCTGCCGCTGCTCGTCGCGGCGGTGATCTGGGCCAAGGGCACGCTGGTCGCGCGCGGCTTCATCGAGTCGCACCGGGCGCATCCCTTCATCGCCTGGCTGCTGCGCGGCTTCGTCGCCTTCTCGGTGCTCGCGCTGGCGCTCACTTCGTTCTTCCCCCAGCACATCGCGCGCTGGACGACGATTTTCTAGAAGGTCGCAGGTTCGCTCAGCAGCGGAAGCGGCCGACCAGCTGCTTGAGTTCGTTCGAGATGTTTTCCAGTTCGACGGCGGTTGCGACGGCCGATTTCATCGCCGCGCTGGTTTCCTCGACCCTCTGCGCGACGCTCTCGATCTTGCGCGCAATGATCGTGCTGGCGATGCTCTGCTCCTTGGTCGCGTCGGCCACCTCGCGGATGTGCTGGAAGGTCGATTGCGCGCCTTCGTGAATCCTGCGCAGCGAATCGGCTGCGCCCTCGGTTGCCTCCACGCCGAGCTGAACCTGCGGCAGGGCGGTGTTCATGACGTCGACCGCTAGTCCCGTATCGGACTGGATTTCGGCGATCGTTCGCTCGATCTCGATCGTTGCCGTCGTCGTCCGTTCGGCCAGCTTGCGCACCTCGTCGGCGACCACCGCGAAGCCGCTGCCCCGCTCCCCGGCGCGCGCCGCTTCGATGGCGGCGTTGAGGGCGAGGAGGTTGGTCTGGCCGGCGATGTCCTTGATCACGCCGGCGATCGAAGAGATTTCGCCGGCGCTTTTTTCGAGCCTGCGGATGCGCGCCGCCGCATCGTCCACCGTCGCGGCGATTTCCCTGATTTCCCGGTTCGCCGTCTGCACGCGCCCGGCGCCTTCCTCGGCGACCTGAGCCGACCTGGCGGATTCGCGCTCGGTGTCGCTGGCGTTGTCGGAGATGTGATCGATGCTGACCGTCATTTCCTCGATCGCCGCCGCCATCGACGAGGTGGCGTCGGCCTGGTGCTGCGAAGCGTCGGCGACCTCGCGCGAGGCTGTGCCGATCCTCTCGGCGCTTTGCGCGAGCCTTTCGGCGCTGCGGCCGATCTCGGCGACCATGCCGCGGATCGATCCGGTCATGTCGCCGAGCGAGGCGAGCATGCTGCCCTCGGGCGCAGCGCGCACCTCGACGCTGAGGTCGCCGGCGGCGACGCGCGACATTAGCCGGATCGCCTCTGCCGGCTCGCCGCCGACCTGGCGCAGGACGCCGCGCGCGATCGCCAGGCCGAGTCCGGAGATCAGCAGGATGACCGCGCCGGCGACCGACAGGTCGTAGCGCAGACTCTGCCTGAACTGGTTCTCGATGTCGTCCATGTACACGCCGGTGCCGACGAACCAGTTCCACGCCGCGAAGGGCTTGGCGTACTGCAGCTTGGGCACGGCGATCTTCTGGCCCGGACGCGGGAAGGCGGTGTCGACGTAGGCTCCGCCCGGGGTCCTCGCCATCGCCTCCAGGATGTCCTTGAGGAGAAATCCGCCGCGGCCGTTCCCGATTTTTTCGAGCATGTTCCGGCCGATCATTTCCGGCGCGGGGTGCATGACGCCGACGCCGTCCATGGTCCAGACGTACAGGTATTCGCTCCTGCCGTCCGCGCCGCCGTAACGTGCGGCGCGGATCGCTGCGGCCGCCGCCGCCTGCGCCTGCTCGCGGGTCAGCGTTCCGGCGGCTTCCTGCGCCTGGAAGTCGGCGATGGTGTTCAGACCCGCTTCCACCACGGCCCGGATCAATTCCTTGCGTCCCTCGGTGAGATGGCGCTTGGTCGCCAGCGCAGACAGCGCCGTGACGACGGCCATGCCCATCAGGGCCGCCATAACCAGCAGGGCGATTTTCGTTTTCAGCTTCATTGAAAGAGCCTCGGTCGGTGATTCAGGTGCCACGTCCCGGGCTGTCCTGTTGTCGTTCCAGCCAGGCCGGCAGCTCCTCCAGCGGCATCGGCCGCGCATAGAGATAGCCTTGCGCCGCGTCGCAGCCGAGCGCGCGCAGCATGGCCGCCTGCGCTTCGTTCTCCACCCCCTCGGCGAGAACCGTCATGTCCAGCCGGTGGCCGAGCGAGACGATCGTCTCGGCGATGCGCCCGCCGGGTCGGGCCGCATCGAGCAGGGCGACGAACGAGCGGTCGATTTTCAGGCGGTCCGCCGGCAGGCTGTCGAGATAGGAGAGCGAAGAGAATCCCGTTCCGAAGTCGTCGATTGCCACTGAAATCCCGCGTTGCCGGATTTGTCCCAGAAGGTCGGCGACGTCCTTCATTCCCACCACCGCGACCGATTCCGTGATCTCAAGTTCGAGGCGGTCCGGCGCGATGCCGGCTTTGTCCAGGGCGTGGTCCAGCTTCTCCAGGATGCCGGCCTGCGCGAACTGGGCGGCGGACACGTTGATCGCCATCCTGAGTCCGGGAAATCCGGCGCGGTCCAGCGCGCTCAGCGCGCGCAGGGCGGTGCACAGAACCCAGGCGCCGATGTCCACGATCAGGCCGGAGCGTTCGGCGATCGGCACGAAGACGTCCGGCGGCACGAAATCGCCGTCCTCCGTGCGCCATCTCAGGAGGGCTTCGATGCCGAGCGTCGCACCCGTGCTCAGGGAAACCTGCGGCTGGTAGACGAGGGACAGGTGCCGGCGCTCGTAGGCCAGGTGCAGTTCGTGCAGCAGGCGCGAGTGCTCGCGGATGCGGATGCCGACGGCCGCCGAGTAATACCCGCTCTTGCCTTGCCCCTCGGCCTTGGCGCGCTTGAGCGCGATCGAGGCGTTCTTGAGCAGCACGGTCCCGCTTTCCGCGCCCTCGCCGCAGCGCACGAACCCCATGCACACCGAAACCGGGTGAGCGACGCCTTCCATCTCGAACGGTCTGGCGAACAGGGGATGCAGCCTGTCGGGGGTTACCCGCGCGTCGTCGCCGAACACGGCGAAGGTGTCGCCGGCCACCCGGGCGATCAGGCAGTGCTCCCGTAGCGCCTCGGCAAGCCGGCGGGCGATCGATCCCAGCAGGATGTCTCCGTACTGGTCGCCGAACATATCGTTGATCTCGACGAACTGGTCGATGTCGATCAGTCCGACCGTCCGTCCGGCGATCCTGCCGTTTGCGATCGCTTTGTCCAGCGCCCTGATGAAGGCCGCGCGATTGGGGAGGCCAAGCATCTGGTCGACGAATGCGAATTCGCGCAGGCGGGCGGTTTGCCTGATGTGCGTTGCGGAAAGGGCGATGCTGGTGCGGAAGGCGGTGAGCAGTTGCCCGTCCACGTCGCGCAACGCTTCGCCGCCGGCGAGCAATGCGGCAAACCCGGCTCCGTCCGGTTCCGGGAAAAAGAGCGTCGCGGCACGTTCGCCGATGGCGCTGCGACGCTCTCTAAGGGCCTTGCTCAGGCTGGCCGATACATGCGGATCGTCGATGTCGGTGAGGCGCTGCGAGGCCAGGTGGGCGAAACGCCCGCTCGCCGCAACGATGCGGTAGTCGCTGGAGGCGCGGGCCGGACGTCGCGGGTGGAGGCACATGCAGACCAGCCCTTCCCGGGCGGCGCCGAACAGATCGGCGATCCGGGCGATGAGGCTTTCTGCGAACTCCGGCAGGTCTCGCCACCCGTCGCCTCCCGGCCCGTCGATGAGGCCTTCGCAGATGCCGCCCATGCCCGGAGCTTTGCACGGCTCGCTGGAGGCAGGGGGTACGGGGCTGCAGCCAACGAACGGAAGAAGGTCGGAGCCTTCCATGATGCCCTCCCTGTATGCGCGAATTGCCCCTGTTCAGCCCGCTAGGGAAAAAAAGGGGGGGTCATGATTTTTCCGGGCCAAGAATAGCCAGCCCCCGATTTCGGGTACATCGCTATGAATAGCGATGTACCCCCCGGTTGCGTGTCGTAGGATGCTCGCTTCATGAATTTGCGGCCTGGTGCAGATACCTTGTTCAGCGACACCACACGACTCTCCAGCCCGGTGCCGAATAGCCGCTCCAGGACGAACTCCTGCTGCGCTGGACGGGGGACGACCCGTCGCCCGGGCAGCGACCGTTCCTGCGCACCGCCACTTGCTATCGATGATTTCGACGAAGGCGAACGCCCGCGTATGCACAGCGACACCGGTTCGCACTCCTCCGGCGCCGTGCAGCCGGCTTGCTATGCGGTGGATGGCCGCGACCTGGCGGCGGTGCAGGGCATTCCTCCGACCGGGGCCGGCGAAGCGCTCCAGCGCTCGAAAGTAGAGCCCTTGTTCAATTTCATCCACCTGGGCACGAGTCCGCCGAGCGACCTGATCCTTGACGGACGGGTTCTCATGGCCGCCGATACCGGCGCGCAGTCCGGGGATGCGCGGGCCTTGTGCCGGATGCAGGGGCTGGATGTCGACGCTTGCGCATCCCTCAAGGGTGGGGTCGAATGCCTGCGACAAGAAACCTACCGCCTGGTGATCGTCGACGTGGGCTTGTCCGGAGGACGGGACGGGCTTGCGCTGGTCCGCCATATCCGCCGCGTGCCGCAGCCGTTACAGCCTCTGAGTTCGCGTTTGCCGATTCTCGTCATGGCCGGGTTTGAGGATGTGGCGCGTCTTGCCGAGGCTTTGCGCGACGGTGCGGACGACTTCATCAGCAAGCCTTTTTCCAGAGAGGAATTCGTCCTGCGCCTGCATCGGGTCCTGCAGCCGGAATTCCTTCCCGAAGCGAACGACGTGTCCGTTCCGGAGCCGATGATGAGGGCGGTTTCCGACATCTGGCAGTCGCGCGGCTTGTCGCTGCGCGAGGGGGAAATCTGCGAGGCGCTGCTGCTCGGGTATTCGGATAAGCAGATTGCGGCCGATTTCGACATCTCCTTCTGGACCGTGCGGACGCATGTCGGCAACATTTTTTCCAAGCTCGGCGTGATCAATCGGCGCGAACTGATGGCGCGTTACCTGACGGAACGCGAGCGCTGAACCGCGCCTGGATGCGCGTCGCGGATGCTGATGGTTGTTAAGCGCTCCTGCGGACCTCGCCGCGCTCGCCGTCCACCCGCAGACGCTGTCCGTCCTCGATCCGGTCGAGGATGCCGGGCAGGTTGACCACCGCCGGGATGCCGAATTCGCGCGCGACGATGGCGCCGTGCGAGAGGTAGCCGCCGGTTTCCATGACCAGCCCGCCGGCTTTCAGGAAGAGCGGCGTCCATGCCGGATCGGTCGACGGCGCGACGAGGATTTCGCCGGGCGCCAGGCGCGTGCCCTCGGCCGGCGCGCGGACGATGCGCGCGACCCCTTCGGCGCAGCCGCTGCCGACGGCGATGCCGCGCCAGACGCCGCTTTCGCCGTTCGCCGCGCTCTCCGCCGTCGACGCGGGCGCCGTCGTCCATGCGGCTTTCTCTGCGCCGGCGCCGAATATCACCTCGGGCGCCGGCTGCGTTTCCCATGCCGCCATGCGCGCGCGGCGCTCGGCGATGCGCTGGCCCAGCGCCGCGGCGCCGAGGCGGCCGTTCAGCGCGTCGCCAAGCTCGTGCGGCGTCAGGTCGAAGACCGTATCCGGCGTCGCCAGCGCGCCGCGTCGGCGGAGGCGGGCGCCGGCTTCGAGCAGCAGGCGCCGGGTCGTTTCGCTGCACGCCGTGAAGGCGCTGCGCGCCAGTTCGCGGTCGTTGCCCTCGGCCTGCGCGATGCGCACCAGGGTCTTGGCCCATAGCCGTTTGCCGAGCGGCAATGCGCCGCCCAGGCGGGCCCAGGCGCGCGCCGCCGCTTGCCGGCGGCGCGCTTCGAGCGCCGCGATATCGGTGTCCAGCAGGCCGGCGAGGGTGTCGAGCAGATAGCCGGGGTCCTCGCGGAAGCGCGGGTTGCGCAGATAGCTTTCGTAGATGCCGCGATGCCCGTAGCGCTCGACGAACTCGCTGAAGGCGCGCCGGAAAGCGCTGTCGGCGGGCAGCGCTGCGAGTTCCCACGGGGCGCCGCGCCGCAGCCAGGCGTGCGCCGCCGGCTCTTCGCGCGCGGCGCGCGCCAGCGCCGCCATTTCGTAGGCCTGGCGGGCGCTGACGCTGGGCTCGCCGCCGGCCATCACGGCGGCGACCAAGGCGTGCCCCTCGCCGGGCAGATGGCGGTCGACGAGGTCGAGCAGCAGGTAGAGGTTGCCGCCGCTCGATCCTTGCAGAAACATCATTCCGTCGCGCGTGCGCACGTAGCGCAGGCGCTCGTGCAGGCGGGCGGCGAGGGCGTCGTCGGGCAGCCGCGCGAGATCCTCGGCGCGCCAGCGCGCGCTGTCGGCGAAGGCCTGCGCCGTTTCCCGCCGGCCGGCCCGGCGCTGGGCGCCGGATTTGCGCACGTAGCGCAGCAGGCGGCCGGCGCGCGCCAGGCGGTCGCGCCAGCCGGCCGGCGGCACGGCGATTTCCGGGTGGTGTCCGCCGAGCAGGCGGTTCATCGCCGGGGGCGCCACGCCCAGCGCGTCGTAGCCTTCCCACTGGATCAGCGAAACGTTGAGGTAGAGGCGGCCGCAATGCAGCGCCGAGCGGCGCGCGCCGGGCAGCAGCGGGAAGCCGGCGAGGCGGTAGCCCTGTTCGAGCATCAGGTCGACCATGCGCCGCCAGCCGATCCAGTCCATGGCACCCATCACGTGCGGCACGACGTCGCGCGTGTTGCCGTTCGACCAGATCGCGCCCTGCCCGGCGAGGCCGGGATAGGTGTGCCAGCGCCGCGCGGTGACCGGGCGCGCCTGCACGAGGACGAAGCGCGCGCCGTCCCATACCCATTCGATGTCGTAGGCGGGATCGGCATAGTCGAGCGCCTGCGCCGCGTCGCGCAGCAGGCGGCCGAGCGCGAGCGCCTGCGCGTCGTCGAGCAGCGTTGCGGTGTCCGCTTCCGCCCCCGTTTCCGTTTCCTCCGCGCCGGGCGGCGCGAGCGCTTCCTGCCGCGTGCCGCCTTCCGGCGCCGGGACGATGCGCACGCGCTGCCTGGCGGGACGGCGGGCGACGACGGCCAGCGTTTCGCCGATGCGTTCTTCCTCGAGCAGGATTTCCTCGCCGCTTTCCAGTCCGCCGACCAGCGCTTCGCCGAGGCCGCGCACGGCGCTGATCGCGATGCGGTCGTCGCGTCCGCTCCGCGGGTCGCAGGTGAAGGCGACGCCGGAGAGGACGGCCGGCAGCATGGGCATGACGACGACGGCCATCGCGGCGTCGGTGTCGGCCAGCCCGAGGCGCTGGCGGTAGGCGACGGCCTGCGGCGTCCATAGCGAGGCATGGACGACGCTGACCGCGCGGGCCAGCGCAGTGCGGCCGGCGACGTTGAGTTCGCTGCGATGGATGCCGGCGAACGAGGCGCGCTGCGAATCCTCCTGCGGCGCCGACGAGCGCACGGCGAGCGGCGTGTGCTGCCAGCCGCGGTGGATGAGTTCGGCGTCGAGGGCGGCGACGAATTCGTCCGGCAGCGGCGGCGGTGCCGCGGGGTCGCGCGCGGCGTCGGCGAAGGCCGCGCCGAGCGCCGGTGCGGCGATCACGAAGCCGTCCGGCACCGGCAGGCCGAGGCGCGCGAGGCGTCCGAGCTGTTGCCCCTTGCCGCCGACCTCGGCGACGGGCGCGTCGGCGGCCGCGGCGAGGTCGATCGGGGCGAATGTCGCGTTCGGGCGCGGCGCGGCGCCTGCTTCCGCGGCGGCCGGCGGCATGCAGGGGATGCTCTGGACGCCCGGCCCCGGTGCGGCGGGGTGGGCGCTCATCTTCCGCCCCCTGTCGCGCAGCCGTGCAGGAAGAGGTCGAGCATGGCGTCGAAGGCGTCGGCCAGCGCGAGGCCGGGCGTCTCCAGCCAGCGCAGCAGCGTTCCCAGATGCATGAACTGCAGCGTGTCGGCGAGCAGGTCGGCGGGGAAGTCCGCGCTGATCTCGCCGTGCGCCTGCCCGTCGGCGAGCAGGCGCGCGTAGACGCGGTCGAGGCCGCTGCGGTTTTCCGCGCCGCGCGCATCGAGCGGCTGCCCCAGGCGGTAGGCGATGTAGTGCGGCAGGTAGTCGCGCGCCTGCTCGGAATAGGCCGCCGTCGCGTGCAGGAAGGCGCGTAGCCGGCCGGCGCAGCCGAGCTCGGGCGGCAGTCCGGCGAACAGGCGGGGCAGCGCCTCGGCGAGCTCGGCGTGCATGCGCGCGCGGACGAGCGCTTCCTTCACCGGGAAATGGTTGTAGAGCGTGCCCTTGGCGACGTCGGCGGCGGCCGCGATCTGCTCCATCGTGACCTGCGCGTAGCCGTGCTCGGCGAACAGCGCGAAGGCGGTGCGCACGAGATGCTCGGCTGTCTGCCGGCGCTTGCGCGAGCGCCGGTCGTCCGGGTCAGCGCCGCCGGTGGGGGATTCGGAAGGCTGCGTCGGGTCAGGTGTGGCGGCGGGCGTGCGGTGAGAGGTAGGGGGCGTGGAGCGCGGCGCGGCGGGCATGGCAGGGTCCGGTTATTGAACGTCGTAGAAAATTGTACGACGTTCAATTTTGTCCGGCAAGCGCACTCCGGTGCGCCGCGCGCGCCGGACGCGTCCGGCGTCCGGCGTCCGTTACCGGCTCCGCTCAGTGCTCCTTGCCGTCCACGCGCGCTTGCAGCAGGTAGGGGATGTAGCGCCAGGCGAGCAGGGCGAAGCAGGCAAACCAGCAGGCCGCCGCAATCTCGATCCAGCGCAGGTAGGCGGCGGGGAAGAGCTGCGGCATGACGACGCGCAGGAGGAAGGCGGCGATCATGATCCACAGCGCCAGCTTGTCGCGCGCGTCGAACACCACCTTGCGTCCGGTGTGGCCGTTCGAGATGCGGATCAGCATGGCCGGGATGACGAGGCCCATGACGCCGAAGGTGAAGACGTGGATCGAGACGCTGCCGACCCACTCGACCGGCGCCGCGACGCCGAGGAATTCGACGAGAAGCTGCGCGACGAGCGCGAGGTAGCCGAGGTACATGATGCCGATGTCGATCCGGCGCAGCGCCAGCTGCGGCTTCCAGAAAGCGAAGCGGACGAGGAGCAGGAGCGCCAGCGCCAGCGCGATACCGGCGGCCAGGCCACGCGGCAGCAGCGCCTCGAACACGAAGGCCAGCGCGAGCAGCTTGATGGCGCGGTCGAGCAGCGGATTGCGCAGGATGTCGACCTGGAAGACGCCCTTCATGAACTGCGTCAGCGTGCGCTCGAACATGACCAGGAAGGCCATGCGAAAGAGACCGACGGCCATGCTCTCGCCGACCTCGACGAGTTCGCCGTCGCCGCTCAGCAGCAGGTTCTTGGCGACCAGGAAGGCGGGCAGGACGAAGAGGAAGAAGACGTTGTCGCTGCGGTAGCTGTCGTCGGCGCGGTGGCGCAGCAGCGTGAGCAGGAGCAGGGCGACGATGGCGCCGAGGAAGAGATTGTTCGAGAGGCGGAAGAGCAGCGGCGGCAGGTCGCCGGCGAACCACATCCCGGCGCGTTCGAGCAGCCAGGCGGCGACGAGCAGGATCAGCGCGTTGCCGTGGTAGCCGCGGATTTTCACCCAGTTCTTCGTGGACGTGAGCAGGAAGCCGCCGAGCACCGCCCAGCCGAAGCCGAAGAACATCTCGTGGGCGTGCCACTGCGTCGTCGTGAAGGGCGCCGCCGGCGGCGCCAGCACGCCGGAAAACATCAGCGCCCAGACGATGGGCAGGAGCATGCCGGAGAGGCAGGCGAGCGAGAAGAAGGGGCGGAAACCGACGAGCCAGAGCGGGTGGGCGGAAATTTTCATGGATTCGGGGCGGTCGCTGAGCGCTGCGGGTTGGTGACGGCCGCCAGTATATCGGTATCCGGCGGCCCTCCGGCCGCCGGGAAAACCCCGGAATTTGTGCGGATTAGCAAGTTTTTAGGGTTTTGCGCAGCGACATTTACGAACGCGCGCGGCGCGCGCCGGCCACACTCGATCCCAGGCTCCGTCCGCAGGCGCGGCGGGGCTTTCGAGTCGCCGCGCGACGCGCGGCGAAGGTCAAGCATCCGATGCATGTCACGAACTCACGAATATGGAGCGCACGATGAAGTCTTCCGCCCGCCGCCTCGCCGGCTTTTCCCTTTCCGCCCTGCTGCCCATGGCCGTTCTTTCCGCCGCCGCGCTCGCGCCGCGGCCGGCGCACGCCGAGAGCGACGCCCGCCTGATCGAACGCGGCCGCTACGTGGTGGCGCTTGCCGGCTGCAACGACTGCCATACGCCGGGCTACGCCCAGTACGAAGGCAAGGTGCCCGAGGCGGAGCGCCTGACCGGCGACCGCCTCGGCTGGCGCGGGCCGTGGGGAACGACCTATCCGGCCAACCTGCGCCGCTACTTCGCCGGCGTCTCCGAGCGCGAATGGCTGGCCGCCGCGGCCAACGCCAGCTACCGCCCGCCGATGCCGCTGGCGACCCTGCGCCACATGTCGGAGCGCGACCTGCGCGCCGTGTATCGCTACGTCCGTTCGCTCGGCCCGGCCGGCGAGGCGGCGCCGGCCTACCTGCCGCCGGGGAGCGATCCGCTCGGGCCGGTGGTGATGTTCCCGGCGCCGCCCAACTGAGTAGCCGGCGGCACGGCACGAACGCCCGCCACGCCGGGGGGCGTGTCGCGTTCCGATTCCGCCGCGCGCCCGGGGTCGCGCGCGGCGGGTTTTGCGATGGACGAAAGCTGACTATGATTCCTTCATGGATCATGCCAGCGAACTCGTCCTCGACGCGGCCCAGATCGACTTCGTCTGCGGCGGCGTTTCGATCAGCGCGGCAAGCTGTCGCGCGGACGGCCTGCCCAGCCTGATGCGTGCCGTCGGCTGCCGCGTCGCGGCGGACCGGCGCACGCTCAACGTCCTGCTCGCCGCAACGCCGGGCGCCGGCGTGCTCGACGACGTGCGGCAGAGCGGCGCGGTGGCCGTCGTCTTCAGCCAGCCGAGCACGCACCGCACCCTGCAGATCAAGGGCCGCGACGCGCGCGTCGTGCCGCCCGAGGCCGGCGACGCCGAACTCGCCGCGCGCTACCGCGACGCCTTCGTCGACGAGCTGCGGCCGCTCGGCTACCCGGAGCACGTCATCCGCACCGTCCTCGGCTGGCCGGCGGACGACCTCGTCGTGCTCCAGTTCACGGCGCATGCGCTGTTCGTGCAGACGCCCGGCCCGCGCGCCGGCGAGGCGCTGGCGGAGGGCGGCGTCGGCGGCGGCGCCGGAAGCGCCGGAAGCGGGGGCGCGCGGTGAAGATCACCCTCGACGCGATCCGCGGCTGCCTGGAGGGCGTCATCCCCGGCACGCTGGCGACGCGCGGCGCCGACGGCGTGCCGAACGTCGCCTACCTGTCGCAGGCGCAGTACGTCGACGGCGAGCACGTCGCGCTTTCCTACCAGTTCTTCAACACCACGCGGCGCAACATCCTCGCCTATCCCTACGCGCGCATCGCGCTGATCGACCCGGTGAGCGCGGCGCACTACCGCCTGGCGCTGCACTACCTGCGCACCGAGGCGGACGGCCCGCTGTTCGAGAACATGAAGGCGCGGTTGGCGGGCATCGCCTCGCACACCGGGATGAGCGGCGTCTTCCGCCTGCTCGGCGCGGACATCTACCGCGTGCTCGACATCGAGCGCGTGCCCGGCCCGACGCTGCCGCCGTCGGCGCCGCGCCGCAACCTGCTGGCCGCCCTGCGCGCCAGCGCCGAGCGCCTGTGCGCGAGCGCCGAGCGCTTCGATCTCGACCACCTGCTGGCCGACACGCTGGCCGGCCTCGAAGCGAACTTCGACATCCGGCACGCGATGGTGCTCATGCTCGACGCGCCCGGCGCCCGTCTGTACACGGTGGCGACGCGCGGCTACGCGGAATCCGGCGTCGGTTCCGAGATCGCGCTGGGCGACGGCGTGATCGGCGTCGCCGCGCGCGAGTGCACGCCGATCCGCATCGGACATTTCACCGCCGAATACGCCTACGGCCGCGCCATCCGCGACAGCCTGCGGCAGAGCGGACTGGCCGTCGCCACCGAAATCCCGCTGCCCGGCCTGCCCGAGTCGCGCAGCCAGCTCGCCGTGCCGATCCGCGCCGGCGGACGCCCGCTCGGCGTGCTCTACGTCGAAAGTCCGCTCGACCTGCGCTTCGGCTACGACGACGAGGACGCGCTGGTGACGCTGGCCGGCGCGCTCGGCGCGGCGATCCGCCAGTTGCAGCAACTCGCCGAGGCGGGCGACGGCGGCGAGCGTGCGCCGCCGCCGGCAAGCTTCGCGCCTTCCGCGCCGCCGGCTCCGCCCGCCGCCGGCAAGCCGCTGACGATCCGCCACTACGGCGAGAACGACAGCGTCTTCCTCGACGGCGACTACCTGATCAAGGGCGTCGCCGGTTCGATCTTCTGGGCGCTGGTGCGCGACTACGCGGACAAGGGCCAGGACAGCTTCAGCAACCGCGAGCTGCGCCTCGATCCGCGCATCCGCCTGCCCGACCTGAGCGACAACCTCGAAGCGCGCCTGATCCTGCTTGCCCGCCGGCTGGTCGAACGCGGCGCCGGTCTGCGTGTCGAAAAGACCGGGCGTGGGCGTTTCCACCTGCACGTGGCGCGACCGCTCGAACTCGTGGACATCGCGCCCTGAACGCCGCGCCCGCGTCCCACGTCCGGGCGCGGGATTTTTCCGCAGCAGTCTTCCGCAACCGCCGCTTCCGCGCGCGGTATCGCCGGCATCGCCGGCCGCGTAGCCGTCGGCGAGGGAATGCGCGGGAAGGCGCCGTCCGGGCGCGCTCCCGCCGGCGATCCCCAGGAATTCGCACAGGAGCGCGCACAGGAGAAAGACAGGAGAAAGCGCCATGTCCGAAGTCAAAGCCGTTCCCGAGGGAATGCACACCGTCACGCCGTACCTCGTTTGCGCCGGTGCCGCCGAGGCCATCGAGTTCTACCGCAACGCCTTCAACGCCGTCGAACTCGGCCGCGTGCCGGGACCGCCGGGAAAACTGATCCATGCGCTGATCCGGATCGGCGATTCGATGCTGATGCTGGTCGACGAGTTTCCCGACTGCGCTTCGTTCGGCCCGAAGGCGCTCAAGGGCACGCCGGTGACCATCCATCTCCAGGTCGAAGACGCCGACGCGCTGTTCGCGCAGGCCGTCGGCGCCGGGGCGAAGGTCGCCATGCCGCTCGCCGACATGTTCTGGGGCGACCGCTACGGCCGGATCGAAGACCCGTTCGGGCACTCGTGGTCGATCGCCACGCACCAGCGCGACCTGAGTCCGGACGAGATCGTCCGGGCGGCGCAGGACGCCTTCCGTCAGTCCGCCGGGGCGGCCTGAGGTCCGGGACGGCACGCCGCAACACAATGGGCCTGCGGCAGATCGTCGAACCCGTCGCGCAGCGCCGGGGGCGGACCGAAGCGGGGCGACGCGCGCCTCGCGGGCGCGCTCCGGTGCGCCGGATTCATGCCGGCGCGCCGCTTTCGACAGGAGAAGAAGCGATGCGTTACATGATCATTGTGAAGGCGAGCAAGGATTCCGAGGCCGGCGTCATGCCCGCGGAGTCGCTGTTCGCGGCGATGGCGAGCTACCACGAAGAGCTGGCGAAGGCCGGCGTCCTGCTCGACGCCTCGGGATTGCAGCCGAGCGCGAAGGGCTGGCGCATCGCCTACGCGGGGCAGGAGCGGAGCGTGCGCGAAGGGCCGTTCGCCGAGTCCGGGGATCTGGTCGCCGGCTACACCCTGATCCGGGTGCAGTCGCGCGCGGAGGCGATGGCGTGGTCGCTGCGCTTCCCCAACCCGGCGGTCGACGGGCAGGCGGGCGAGATCGAGGTCCGCCCCCTGTACGAGCTGGAGGACTTCGCGCCGAGTGCGGCCATCGAACGTTTCCGCGAACTGGAAGCCGCCCGGGCGGCGGATGGGGACGCGGGGCGGACGGGCGGCGCTCCGGCGCCGGGCGAGGCGCCCTGAGCGGAGGTTTCGTTCGCCGGGATCAGGACGGCGCCGGGTAGCTTCCGCGCCGTGCGGCGAGCAGGTGGTCGACCAGCGTTTCCGCCGCGCGGAAGTCGAACTCGTCGACGCGTTTGCGCAGTTCGTGGAGTTCGGGCGCCGGGATCAGCGGGGCAAGGTCGCGCAGGAGCGGTTCGATGACCGCGGGGTCGTCCCGGTCGAGGGCGTCGCGAAGCGCGCCTAGGCTGGCCGCCATATCGTCGTCGTCGAAGTTTCCGCCGATCGCGGCCGCGCCGTCGGCGGCCGCCTTCCCCGCGGCCGACGCGGCGGAGCTTGCGAGATAGGCGGCGACGGCGGCGAGCGTGTCGCGCATGCGCACCTGCAGTTCGTCGATCAGGGCGGGCGGCGCGGCGCCCACTTTCAGCGCGCCCTCGAGCGCGGCGGCTTCGCGCGCGAGGGCGGTGAGCGCCATCGTTCCCGCGCTGCCGGCCAGCTTGTGCACGATGCGGGCGGCGGCGACCGCATCCCCGGCTTCGATCAGGGCCGCCGCGCGTTCCGGATCGGCGGCGTGGCTGTCGACGAATTTCTCCAGATAGCTGCGGAAGGTCGCCGCGTCGCGCCAATTGACGATGCCGCGCGCCACGTCGAGCAGCGCCGGCGCGGCGCTCCGCGCCGGCTTCTGCTGGGCAGGGTGGGCACCGAAGCTTGTCCGCCGGCCGCCGGGCGTGAAGTCCTGCAGGCGGGTGACCAGCTCCTCGGGATCGAAGGGCTTGGAGATGAAGCCGTCCATGCCCGCCGCCATCGCCGCCTCGCGCTGCTCGCGCAGCGCGCCGGCGCTCAGCGCGAGGATCGGCAGGCTGCTGAGGCGCTGCGTGCGGCGGATGCGGCGGCTCGCTTCGTGGCCGTCCATCACGGGCATCTGGATGTCCATCAGGATGACGTCGACGGTGCCGTATTCCAGGCGGTCGAGCGCCTGCCGGCCGTTCTCCGCCGTCGTCACCTGCGCGCCCTCGGCGTTCAGGATGCGCGAGGCGACGTCGCGGTTGATCTCGCTGTCGTCCACGACGAGAATCCGCAGACCGGACAGGCGCGTGGCTTCCGCCGCGGGCGCGCCGCCGGAAGCCGTTGCCGCCGGGTCGGCGAGGCTGCCGGGGCGCGACCCGGCAGCGGCCGCGTCGGCGACGACTTCGAACTCGATCTCGAAGCTGAATTCGCTGCCCTTGCCCGGCAGGCTGCTTACTTCGAGGCGGCCGCCCATCATCGCGACCAGACGCTGGCAGATGGTCAGGCCGAGGCCGGTGCCGCCGAAGCGCCGGGTCGGCGAGGCGTCGGCCTGCGTGAATGCGGAAAAGATCGCCTGCAGCTTGTCGGCCGGAATGCCGATCCCGGTATCGAGCACGGCGAAGCGCAGGCGGACGCGGTCGGCAGTGCGCTGGCGGGCGACGACTTCGATCCGGATGCTGCCTTTCTCGGTGAACTTGGCGGCGTTGGAGCCCAGGTTGACGAGCACCTGCTGCAGGCGCAGCGCGTCGCCGACGAGCTGCTCGGCGCCGGGCGGCGGTAGTGAGGCGCTGACCCGGACCGGCTTGCCCTCGCAGGCCGCCGCGGTCAGGCTGCGGATGTCGGAGAGGAGGCCGGAGAGCCGGAACGGGCTGGCGTCCAGTTCCAGGCCATCGGCCTCGATCCTGGAAAGATCGAGGATGTCGTTGAGGATGCCGAGCAGCGCGCGCCCCGCGCCCTGGATGCGCGTCACCATTTCCCGCGTGTCGGTGCTCAGGCCCTTCTTTTCCAGCAGGTAGGTGAGGCCGAGGATCGCGTTCATCGGCGTGCGGATCTCGTGGCTCATGTTGGCGAGGAATTCGCTCTTCGCCCGGCTCGCGGCTTCCGCGTTTTCGGTGGCCTGAATCAGTTCCTCGGTCCGGCGGTGAATCGGGGTGATGTCGATGTGGCAGCCGACCATGCGCAACGGGGCGCCGTCGTCCCCCCACTCGACGATTTTGCCGGAGCTGATCGCCCAGACCGTCGAACCGTCGCGGTGGCGGTAGCGCAGTTCGTTGTAGTAGGGCTCGGTGCCGCGGCTCTCGATGTGGCGCTTGAAGGCCGCCCGGGCGGTCGGCCGGTCCTCGGCGAAGATCAGCGTTCGCATCGTTCTGGAGGTGTTTTCGAGCGTTTCGTCGGAGTAGCCGAACATATGCTTGAGCGTCGGACTCAGATAGATCTCGTCCTCGGCCAGGTTCCAGTCCCAGTAGCCGGCCCGGCTGCTTTCCAGCACTTCCTGGAGGATCGTCAGTTCGCTTTGCAGCATGGCGTTGCGGAACTGGCGCTCCTCCGCGCGGCGCAGCGACGTGATGTCGCGGGCGATCGTGAAAGTGCCGCCGAGCTTGCCGTCGTCGCCGACGATCGGACCCTTGGAGATGAGGAGGATCGCTTCCTCGCCGTCGGCGGTCGTCACGCTGCGCTCGAAGACCCTTTGCTGCATGCTTTCGACGACGGCCCGCTCGTCGGCGGCGATGCGTTCGGCGAGCGGGGCGCGCAAGACCTCGCGTTCGAGCCGGCCGACGATTTCCTCGCGCGGTTTGCCGATCAGGCGCGCCGCGGCGGGGTTGCAGAGCAGGTAGCGTCCCGCCGCGTCCTTGACGGTAATGCCTTCGTCGCATTTCTCGATGATCGCCGCCAGCATGCGGCGGCGGCTGCGCTGCGCGCTCTCCCGCCGCCGCGCGCGCAGCAGCACGGCGCCGCCGACGGTCACGAGGGCCACCCAGAGCGCCAGTCCGGTCAGGCGCAGCCGCTTCTGCTGCGCGATCTTCTCGCTCAGCCGCTGTCCCACTTCGCTGCCGATGGCGGCGGCGTCGAGGAAGGCGTCGCGCTGCGCGATCAGCTCCGCTTCCCCGGGGCGCGGCATGGCGAGCAGGTCGAGGCTGATCCGGTGAAATGCATGGAGGGAGTCTTCGTAGCGCTGGATCGCCGCGAGCAGTTCGTCTTCCGGCGCCGCCGCCGCGCCGCCGGGCGCGGCGTTGCGCCCGGCGTGCGCAGCGCGCACGTGCGCGATCGCGCGTTCGAAGCGCGCGGCGACCTCCTGCCGCGCCGCGCTGTCACCGGGCTGCAGCTTGCTCTGCCGCCGGTAGGCCTCGATGTTTTCCTGGCGTGCCTGCTGAAGGCTGTCGCTCGCCGCCTGGTAGGCGGCGTAGGAGGCATCCGAGCGTTCGTTTTCCCACCACAGGAATCCGATCGCGACGAGGGCGGCGGCGACGACGAGCAGGATCGCCCGTTCGGTACGCGTGACCCGGGCGCGCTTGGCGGGCTGGGGGGCTGGCGGCATGGCGGACCTCTCTTCGTGCCCGGCGGCGGCGCGGGCGGTTTCCTGCGATGTGCTTCCGGGGGGCGCGCTGTCCGCAGGCGCCGTACCGGACGTGGACGGGGCTGACGAGGCGGGGGGAACGGCGGTCGGTTTCATGGTCTGTGCGCCGGCGCCGGCCTAGCTTTCGCGTTCCGCCGCCATCAGCTTTTCCTGCGCGTTCCAGTGTTCCTTGACCTGAAGGATGTCCGGCAGCACGGCGGTGAACAGTTCGACCATGCGCGGGTCGAGGTGCGTGCCGGCCGACTCGAGGATGGTCGCCACCACCTGCTCGACCGGCCATGCGTCCTTGTACGCCCGCTTCATGCACAGGGCGTCGAACACGTCGGCGACGGCGACGATGCGCGCGGACTCGGGAATCTCCTCGCCGACCAGCCCGTCGGGGTAGCCGCTGCCGTCCCAGCGTTCGTGGTGGCGCAGGGCGATTTCGCTGGCCAGCTGGAACACCGGCGAGTCGCACTTGCCGAGGATGCTGTGGCCAATGCGCGCATGCGTCTTCATGATCGTCCACTCTTCCGGAGTCAGCGGTCCGGGCTTCTTGAGGATGGCGTCCGGGATGCCGATCTTGCCGGTGTCGTGCATCGGCGCCGCCAGTTCGAGTTGCTCGGCGCGTTCCTGCGGCCACCCGGCGGCCTCGGCGAGACGCTTGCTGTAGGCCGCCATGCGCCAGATGTGCACGCCGGTGTCGTGGTCGTTGTAGTGCCCTGCCTCGCCGAGCATGTGGATGGCCGCGCGGTAGCTTTCCTCCAGCTTCGAGGTGCGGACCAGCGAGAGATGCGTGCGCACGCGGGCGATCACGACGGGCGGGGAAATCGGCTTGGTGATGTAGTCGACGCCGCCGGCGTCGAAACCGGCCTGTTCGTCGACGGCGTCGGAAAGTCCGGTGACGAAGATCACCGGGATGTCGTCGCTTCCGTTGCCGGCCTTCAGCTTGCGGCAGATGTCGAAGCCGTTCATGTCGCCCAGCTCGACGTCGAGCAGGACCATCGCCGGCTTGTGCTTTTCCATGGCGAGCAGGGCGTCGCTGCCGTTGCGCGCGAAGACCAGAGGGTAATGCGGCTGCAGCACCTGGCGCAGGAGCGCCAGGTTCGCCGGTTCGTCGTCTACGCAAAGTATCGGTCGGCTGTTCATCGGCTTAACTCCTTTCGTGGTTCAGGCCGTCGGCAAGTAGGGCGGCGACGTTTCCTTGCGCAGCGCGGAAATCGAAGTCGGCGACCTGTTCGTTCAGGATGCGCAGGCGCTCGGGCGGCAGCAGCATGTCCAGCGCGTCGAGCAGCGGCTCGACGGCACCCGGGTCGTCCTGCTCCAGCGCGTCGAACAGCGCCTTTAACAGCTTGCGCGTGTCGTTTCCCGATGCCGTCGGCGCCGGTGCCGGCGCCGACGGGCGAGGGGCGGCTTCGCGCGCGAGATAGTCGTCGACGACGGCGTGCGTCTCGCGCATGCACTCCTCCAGGACGCGCAGGGGGGCGATGGGGTTTTCCGCCACGCGCAGCACATGTTCCAGGGCGCCGGCGGTGGCCGACAGGCGGAGCAGGGCGACGGAGCCGGCGGCGCCACGGAGCTTGTGGGCCTGTGCGCGGGCATCGTCGCTACGTCCCTCGCGCAATTGCACGCGCATCAAGTCCACGTCGCGCGCGTGCGTTTCGACGAAGCGGCGCAGGTAGCGG
>MKUH01000024.1:0-94679 GCA_001897745.1 Candidatus Accumulibacter sp. 66-26 | reverse complement strand
GGGGGGGGGGGGGGGGGGGGGGGGGGGGGCAGCGGTTGGGTGGGGCGTGCGGGTCGCTTGCCGCCGGCCAACTGCTGGACCAGTGCGATCAGCTTCTCGGGAATGAAGGGTTTGGCGATAAAACCGTCCACGCCCGCCTGCAGCGCTGCGTCCTGCTGCTCGCGGAAGGCGCCGGCGGTGAGCGCGATGATCGGCAGGCCGACGTGGCGCTCCGAGCTGCGGATGCGCCGCGTCGTCGCGTAGCCGTCCATGACCGGCATCTGGATGTCCATCAGCACCGCGTCCACCGTACCGCCGGCGCGCTCGAGGCAGGTCAGCGCGACCAGGCCGTCCTCGGCGAGCAGGGTCTCGCCGCCTTCGCTCTCGATGATGCCGCGGGCGACCTCGCGATTGATCTCGCTATCGTCGACGATCAGGATTTTCAGTCCGGCGAGCCGTAGCTGCTGTTTTTGCGCCGGGTCGCCGCTCGTTCCCGGCGAGGCCTTGTGTTCGGTTGCCGCGAGGAAGGCGTCGTACAGCGTCGACCCGGTGACTGGTTTGGTCACGACCGAATCGGCGTAGTGGCTGTTCGGATGCGCGAGCAGTTCTTCGCGGTCCGCCGCCGTGACCATGATGATCGCCGGCGGCGGGTTGCCGTGCAGCTGCGCGTGGGCGGCGGCGGCGACCGCCAGTCCGTCGGTGCCGGGCATGCGCCAGTCGAGTACCAGGACGTCGAAGGGCGTGCCGCGCTCGGCGTTCTCGACGATACGCCGGATGGCTTCATCGCCCGAGGACGTGTCCGTCGCCGACCAGCCCAGCGAATTGGCGATGGCGAGCAGGGTTTCGCGCGCGAGCGTGTGGTCGTCGACCACGAGGACGCGCTGCGACGTCGTCGTGGGGCGCATGCTGGCGGGCGTCGGCGCCGTCTCGAAGCTGAGTTCGAACGAGAATTCGCTGCCGCGTCCGGGGGTGCTCTGGACGCCGAGCCGTCCGCCCATCAGCTCGACCAAGCGGACGCTGATCGCGAGGCCGAGGCCGGTGCCGCCGAAACGCCGCGTCGTCGAGCTGTCGGCCTGGGTGAAGGCGGAAAATATCTCGACCTGCTTTTCCGGCGAGATGCCGATGCCGGTATCGGCGACCGAGAAGCGCAGGCGCACGCTGTTTTCTTCGCGTGTGACGAGGTGCAGGTGGATCGCCACCTCGCCGCCGGGGGCGGTGAACTTGATCGCGTTGCTCGTCAGGTTGGTCAACACCTGGCGCAGGCGAAGCACGTCGCCGAGAACGAAGTCGACGCCGGCGGGGACAGGGGCGACGACGACTTCCAGCCGCTTGTCGATGCTGGCGAAGGCCGAAAAATTGGCGATGTCGTTGAGCAGTTCGGGCAGGCTGAACGGTGCGCACTCGATGTCGAGGCGCTGCGCCTCGATCTTCGAGAAATCGAGGATATCGTTGAGGATGTCGAGCAGCGAACGGCCGGCGCGGTGGATCTTGTGGACCATTTCGCGCACCGCCGGGTTGAGTTCCTTCCGGTCGAGCAGATAGGCGAGGCCGAGGATCGCGTTCATCGGCGTCCGGATTTCGTGGCTCATGTTGGCCAGGAACTGACTCTTGGCAGCGTTGGCCGCTTCGGCGACGCGTTTCTGCTCGCTCAGCGCGTCGTTCAGCTCCTCCAGTCGACGCTGCGTTTCCTTTTGCGCCGTCATGTCGGTGGCGACGACGTAGAAGCCGCGCAGGCGCTTGCCGTGCTCGTCGGGAATGCACTGCATCCAGAAGCAGCGCTGTTTGCCGTCCCGCGTCGTCTCGAACTCGAAGGCCTCGCCCGCGCCGGGTGCCTGCGCCATGAAATACGGACGCAGGCGCCGCATGTCCTCGGGCGTGACGAGGTCTTCCATCCGTTTGCCGACGATGGGCATGTACTCGGCGCCGAGATAGTCGACGGTGGCGCGGTTGGCGAAGCGACAGCGCAGTTCGTCGTCCCAGTAGCTGACCTGGCTCGGGAGATTCTCGGCGAGCGCGGCGAGGAAGCGTTCGCTCTGTTCGAGCGCGAGCGCGTTGGCCGCTTGCTCGGTGATGTCCTGATGCACGCTGATCATGCGCGCACCGCCACCGTCCTCCCCCTCGCCGCCCTTGCGCACCCGGCCGTACAGGCGGATGACCGCCGCCCGGCCGTCGGCCGTCCTGATGCCGAAGGAAATGTTGAGCGTCCGGTCGTTCGTGAAGGCTTTCTCCACGGCCGCCGCGACCGCCGCGCGCTCTTCGGCATCGATGCACGCCAGCCAGTCGTCGTAGCGCCCTCCCGTCGAGGTCTCGGGCAGCCCGTAGATCGCCCGGTAGTGCGGGTCCCAACGGATCAGGCCGTCGGCCTGTTCGTATTCGGCGACGCCCAGGCCGGCGGCTTCGGCCGCCAGCTGCAGGCGCTCGGCGATGCGCTGCTGGTGCGCCGCCTGTTCGGCGATGGCCGCGGTGCGCGCCTTGCTGGCGTTCGCTTCGAGGCGCCGCCAAAGGTCGCGCTGGTAGAGATAGAGCAGGCCGGCGAGCAGCAGCGCGCCGGCGAGGATGCCGAACGCGAGCTCGCCCGGCGCGGTCTGCCGCAGATTGCTGACGAAGAGCGGATGTGCCTTGACCTCGGCCACCCACTGGCGACCGTACAGGTCGAAGGGCATGCGCCGAACGATGCCGCCGCTGCCGGCCTGTTCGCTGCCGGTCGAGGCGTAAAACAGCTCCTCGGTGTCGGGATAGCTGAGGTCGTAGAGAGCGACTGCGAGCTGGCCGTCGGCGAAATCGAAATCGGCGAGGATATCGTCGATGACGAGCGGGGCGAAGGTCCAGCCGAACAGCGATTGCCAGCGTTGCTCGGCAGTCGCCGTCGGCTGGTCGGCGCGATAGACCGGCAGCAGGAGAAGGAAGCCGCGCTTGGGCAGGCCGCTCGCCTGCACCAGCGTCAGCGGTGCCGTGAGCGTTGCTTCGCCGCTGCGCACGGCGGTCAGGGCGGCGAGGTTGCGCGTGTGTTCCGAGGCGATGTCGAGGCCGATGGCTTCCCGGTTGCTGGTTTCCGGCTCCAGGTAAAGGATGATCGAGCGGTCGCCGGCATGCGGTGCGATTTCCGTGACGTGGAAGTCCGGGCGGCCTTCTTTGCGCGCGAAGTCGACGAAGGCTTCGGTCTGCTCGCGCGGCACGCGCTGGATCAGGCCGAAGCCGCGCGCGCCGGGGAACTCGCGCCCGATTTCGCGCGAGGCGCTGTATTCCAGGAAACGCTTGCGCGTGATGTTTTCGGTGCCGGCGCCGATGATCGCGCCGCGCGTCCCGCGCAGGCCGAACTCGTAGGTGCGGATGCGCTCGACCATGCGCTGCACCAGCTGGTTCGACAGCGCTCCGAAGCGTTCGTCGATTTCGGCTGCGTTGTCGGCGGCCTGCTGCCAGGCGGAAATTGCCGCGATGCACGCTCCGAGCAGCAGAAGCGCCAGCGGCCAGAGAAGGATGCGTCTTGCGGGTTGCATGATCGACCTCGGAGCGGATGGCTTGAGTCCATTCTATACGTATACGGCATCGATTTATTCAAATAGGATTGTGTTTTTCGTGCGGGTCAATCGGCTTGAGATGTCCGTGTTTCAAGGCTTTGAGTGATGCACGAAAGATATATGTTCTTCGATATATGACTAAAGGAGTGGCAATGGACACGCCGAGGATTTTTCTTGTCGACGACGACGATTTGACGCGCGGAATGCTGGCGGCCCGCTTCCGGGAGGACGGGTTCGGTGTCGAGGAATTCTCCGGGGGCGAGACCTTCCTCGCCGCCGTAGCGATCGGCGGCGCGCCGCAGATCGTTCTGCTCGACATCGAGATGGAGGGGGTGGACGGCCTCGAAACCTGCCGGCAGTACCACGCGCGGGAAGAACATCCGGCGCCGGTGATCTTCATTTCGATGCACGACGATCTGGAAACGCGCCTGCGCGCCTACGACGTCGGCGGCAGCGACTACCTGATCAAACCCGTCGACGCGGAGGAGGTTCTGCTCAAGGTGCAGCGCGCGATCGCATCGGCCGATGCGAGCCGTTCGCTGCAGACGCAGGCGAACTACGCGCAGGCGGCGGCATTCACGATGATGTCGTCGATGTCGGAGATGGGGGTCGTCGTCCAGTTCCTGCGCGATTCCTTCGCCTGCGGCGACCTGCGGGCGCTGGCCGACGCCATCGCCAACGCCTTCGCCCAGTACCAGCTGGCCTGCGTCGTCAAGCTCGACAACCGTTTCGAGCAGCTCACCGCTTCCGGGCACGGGGAATGCACGCAGCTGGAGCTGTCGATCCTGAACCACGCGTCGTCGCTCGACCGGATCTTCCAGTTCCGCGACCGCGTGGTGCTCAACTACCCCAACATCACGCTGGTCTGTCCCAACATGCCGATCGGCGATCCCGACCGGGAGGGGCGCCTGCGTGACCATCTGGCGATCCTCGCCGAAGGCGCGGGGGCGCGGGTCCTGGCGATGGAGAAGGAGCGCGCCGTCGCCCGGCAGGCGGAGGGAATCGTCCGCGCCGCGGCGGCGCTGGGCGCGACGCTGGAGCAGATCGACAGCGACGACATGCGCTATCGCCTGAAGCTGCTCGACCTCATGAACGACTACGTGAACGGCCTCGAGCGCTCGTTCGTCCACCTCGGCCTCAGTTCCCAGCAGGAGGACGCGCTGAGTGAGGCGGCGCGGGCGCTCGCGCACACCTGCAGCGACCTGTCGGCCGAGGGCAAGGAGATCGGCAACCGGCTGCGCGCGGTGGCCGACGATCTGCAGCGGTTGATCCGCGGCGACGGTCCCGGCGGCTAACCGGGCCGCCGGGGGGATTCGCGCGCGCTACCGCGCGCGGGCTCCGGGAGAGGGGCGGCCGTCAGGCCTTCTTCACGAACTCCGATTTGAGCTGCATCGCGCCGATGCCGTCGATCTTGCAATCGATGTCGTGGTCGCCGTCGACGAGGCGGATGTTCTTCACCTTGGTGCCGACCTTGACGACCGACGAAGAGCCCTTGACCTTCAGGTCCTTGATCACCGTCACGCTGTCGCCGTCCTGCAGCGGGGTGCCGTGCGCGTCATGCACGACGCGCTTCTGCTCCGCGCTCTCGACCGGCGCGTTCTTGTCCCACTCGTGCGCGCATTCGGGGCAGACGAACATCGATCCGTCCTCGTAGGTGAATTCCGAACTGCATTTCGGACATTTGGGCAAAGCGCTCATGCTGTTTTCCGTTGCTGATTGAGGGGAGACGGAGGCGGTGGACGCCCGTTCGGCGATCTGCCGGCGCACAGGCCGGAGCGCGCGCCATGGTAGCGCCTGATCCGCAGGGGTGCAAAAAAGCCCGGGGGTTGAATGACGAAGGCATGATGCGGGCGGCGGCCGTTCGTTCGCGCCGGCGAGCGGCGCCCGACCGCCGGCGCGGATGCTGGGCGCGCTTCGCCGGGCGCGACCCGCGGCCGGCCTACAGCTTGATGCGGAAGGCCTTGGCGATCGTCGCCAGGGCCTCGGGGCTGTCCCATTCCTTGGCGCCGTAGTACTTGGCCAGCACGCGGCCCTCGGCATCGACGAGCAGCGTCAGCGGCAGGCGGTCGGCGCCCAGCATGTTTTCCAGGAAGAGCTTGCCGTCGATGAAGTTGGGGAAGGAGGTGCGCGACTGCAGCAGGAAGGTCAGCGCGCGGTCGCGATAGTCGTCGGTCGAGATGCCGATCAGGTTGAACTGCTTGCCGTTGAAGCGCTGCGCGAGACGCTCCAGCGATCCCATTTCCTGCCGGCAGGGGGCGCACCAGCTGGCCCAGACGTTGATGACGAGCGGTTTGCCGCGAAATTCCGAGAGCTTGCGCGAGGGGCCGGAGAGGCCCTGCATCTGCGCTTCGCGCAGGATGCCGCCGATCTCGACTTCGCCCGGGGTTTTCGCGAAGGCCGGGGCGAATGCGCCGGCCAGGGAGAGCAGCAGCGAGAAGATGAGGGTTTTCATGCGGGCGATTCTAGCAGCCGCGGGCGCTGCGGAGGCGCGGTCCCGGCGCAGCGCCTGTCTGCGCCGGCGTGCGGGGAGCGGGGCGGCGAGGCCGGGGCGTTTCCGTCCTCACGAAGAAACCGCGTCCTCCGCATCGCCGGTCGCCGCCCATTCGGCGACGAAGGTCGCGCGAAAGGCGCGCAGCCAGTCCAGCCGGCTTTCGCCGAGCTTGCGTCCGGCGGCCGTGCGCATGTCGGCCGGCAGGCGCGCCAGCTTCAGTTCGATGTGGTCGAGCGCGAAGGCGCGGTCGTCCAGCGTCCGCCGCGTGCCGAGCGGATCGTCCGGGTGCGCGCAGGCCGATCCCATCCGCCCCGCCGTGTAGAACAGCCGCGCCAGCCCGACCGCGCCGAGCGCGTCGAGGCGGTCGGCATCCTGCACGATCATCGCCTCGATGGTCGTCGGTGCGATCGCCGCCGAGAAGCTGTGCGCCTCGATCGCGTGCACGACGCCGGCCAGACGTTCGGCCGGGAAGGCGGCCTGCGCCAGCCGCTCGCAGGCGCGGCGGGCGGCCAGGCGCGATGCCTGCGCGCGCTCGGGGTGGTTCTTCGGCAGGTTCACGAGGTCGTGCAGATAGCAGGCGGCGAGCACCACCAGCGCGTCGGCCTCCGGGTGCTCGGCCAGCAGCGCTTGCGCCGCGTGCCAGACGCGGTGCAGGTGGCTGAGGTCGTGCGCGCCGTCGCCTTCGTTTTCGCCGTCCGCCGTGGCGATGGCGATCAGGCGGGGGCGCCAGTCGCTCAGGGAGTGGCTTGCGGAGTCGGGCGGGGCGTCGGTTCTGGGGGCGGGCATCGGAAACTCCGGGAAAACGGATGCGCGTTGCGCGGGATCGGGGCGCGGACGGCGCGGGGAATCGGTGAGTGGGGCGCGACGGGGGCCGTGCCGCAGATGCGGCGCGCGTGGCGCCCGCCGCGCCGCCGCCGTTCGTCTAGAAGGGCGCGCCGGCGTCGGCGGCTTCGCCTTTCAGTGCCAGGAATTCGTCGATCAGGCGCGCCAGCACCTCGTCCTCGTCGCCGTCGCTCAGGCCGAGGATTTGCGCGACCATGCGGATCTTGCCCGGATTGACGCGCCGCTCGCGGGCGGGCGTCGGCGCGGGCGATGCGAACGCGGCCGGCGCGTCGGCGACGGGGGAGGCTGCCGTCGGCGCCGATGCCGGCGGCGCAGCGGGCGCTTCGCTCTTCTCTTCGTCGCCCGCCGCCTTCTTCCTGGCACGTCGTCCGCCTTCCTCGGAGAGCGCCGTTTCGACGACCGTCTTCGCCAGCTTTTCCCCTTCCGGCAGCTGTTCGATGCGGTCGATCAGGGTCTCGGCGCGCGCTTCGTTCTTCTGCGCGAGTTTTTCCAGCTGGATCGCGGTGCTGGTGCTGGAAATCCTTCCCGAATCGAGCAGGGCGCTGACCTTGGGCGACAGATTGGCCGCGGCCGTCGCCTGGCTGAGCCAGTTCGGCGTGCGCCCGAAGTGCTCGGCCGCCGCCTCGCGCGTCTCGAAGCGCTGGGCGACGGTCTGGATCGCGTTGGCCATGTCGCGCGGTTCGAGCGCGGCGCGCAGGCCGAGGCCGAGGTTCTCGAAAACCTGGATTTCCAGGCTCTCGTCGGCCGCGCAGGCGCGCACCAGGGCCGGCACCGTCGTTTCGCCGGCAAGCTGCGCGGCGCGCCAGCGGCGTTCGCCGACGATCAGGCGGTGGCGGCCGTCGGCGCCGGCCGGCTGGACGACGAGCGGATGGATCAGGCCCTTGCTCCGGATCGAATTGGCCAGCCCCTTGAGGCCGGCTTCGTCGCACTGCTTGCGCGGATGCGCCGGGTCCGGGTCGATCAACGCGAGGTCGATCCGCTTGAATTCGGTTTGGGTTTCCTTGAAGGACATGACGGCTCCACTGGGGTTCGTTGCCGGCCGGTCGCGCGGCGGGGCGCCGGGACGGGCGCCGCCGCGCAGCGGCGAAGAAGTTGCAAAAAAGGGGCGCGATGTTCGTCCTTTTCGCCGCTTTTTTCAACTCCCGCGCGCGGGGCCGCGGGCGCGGGCGACGCGATCCGGCCGGTGGCTCAGTCGGCGGCGCCGCGCGCGGCGGACGCCAGCAGCGAAGCGAAGTCGCGGCCCGGCATCGGCTTGCCGAACAGGTAGCCCTGGCCGAGCTGGCAGCCGTGCGCGCGCAGGAATTCTTCCTGGCGGCGCTCCTCGATGCCTTCCGCCACCAGGGTCAGGCGCAGGCTGTGCGCCATCGCGATGATGGCCTTGACGAGCTCCGCGCTGTCGCGCCGGGCGACGATGTCGCGCACGAAGGAGCGGTCGATCTTGATCGCCTGGACGGGAAAGCGGTTGAGGTAGCCGAGGGCCGAGTAGCCGGTGCCGAAGTCGTCGATGGCGATCGACAGCCCGAGCGCGCGCAGCGCCGCCAGCGTGCGCGCGACGTCGACGGTGTCGTCGAGCAGCAGGCCCTCGGTGATTTCGAGTTCGAGCCATTCCGGCGCGCAGCCGGTTTCGGCGAGAACGGTCCTGACCGTGGCGACCAGATCGTTCGTCTTGAACTGGCGCGGCGAGAGGTTGACCGCGATCCGGAGCGGGGGGCGCGCGTCGCGGTTCCAGGCGCAGACGGTCGCGCAGGCGGTGCGCAGCACCCATTCGCCGATGCCGACGATCAGCCCGGTTTCCTCGGCGATGCCGATGAAGCGGTCGGGCGGCACCAGCCCTTCCTCGGGGTGGTTCCAGCGCAGCAGCGCCTCGGCGCCGATCAGGCGGCGCGTGCGCAGGTCGATCTGCGGCTGGTAGTAGAGTTCCAGCTCCCCGTTCGACACGGCGCGGCGCAGGCGCGCGGCGAGCCCGAGGCGTTCGGTGATCTGCGTCGTGAGGCTGGCCGCGTAGAACTGGTAGTTGTCGCGGCCGGCCGCCTTGGCGTGGTACATCGCCGCGTCGGCGTGCTGGAGCAGGTCGGAAACGCTGCGCCCGTCGAAGGGGTAGCGGGCGATGCCGATGCTGCCGGTGAGAAAGATTTCGCGGCCCGCGATCCGGTAGGTCTCGCCGACGGCGTCGAGGATCTTGCGGCAGACCTTGCCGATGTCGGCCTGCGGCGGCATGTCGGGCAGCACGAAGCCGAATTCGTCGCCGCCGAGGCGGGCGACGGTGTCGGTCTCGCGCACGCAACGCCGCAGCCGGCCCGCCGCCTCGCACAGCAGGCGGTCCCCGCCGCCGTGTCCGAGCGCGTCGTTGACCGCCTTGAAGCGGTCGAGGTCGAGAATCAGGATGCCGACCTGCTGCCGGTGCCGGCAGGCCTCGCCGATCGCGTGCTGCGCGCGGCTCGTGAATTGCTCGCGGTTGGGCAGCGTCGTCAGCGGATCGTAGCTGGCCAGCGAATGCACGCGCTGCTGGTAGCCCCGCAGTTCGGTCACGTCCTGCGTCGTGCCGACGACGAGCGACGGCTTGCCGTCGGCGTCGTATTCGATGCGCAGCGCCGAGTGGAGATCGGTCGGCGCATCGCCGGTCTGGATCCGGCAGTCGAAGGCGGCGTCGGGCGACTGGCTGGCGAAGGTGACGTTCAGCGCGGTGGCGATCCAGTCGCGGTCTTCCTCGACGATGAGGGCCAGGATTTCCTCGCGGTCGGGAACCCAGTCGTGCGGCCGGCCGAAGATGCGGCAGGTTTCCGCCGACAGCGTCGCGCGGCCCGTGCGCGCGCTCCACTGCCAGCTGCCGAGGCGGGCCATGGCCTCGGCCTGCTCCAGGCGCCGCTCGGTTTCCTTCAGCGCGGAGATGTCGCGGGCGACGGTCAGCACGCTCGCGACCGCGCCGTCGGGCCCATGCTCGGGAAGCGCGACGACGTGCTGCACCATGCGCCGGCCGTCGGGCGTCTTCCACTCGATTTCGATGTCGGCGGGCCGGCCGCCGGCGACGACGGCGAGGAGCCGCTCCTGATAGGCCGCCGCCGCGGCCGCCGGCAGGCAGGACAGCTCGCGCGGCGTCTTGCCGAGCGTCGCGCTGGCCGGCAGGCCGCTCGTTCTTTCGTGCGCCGGGTTGGCGTAGAGGCGCCGGCCGCAGCGGTCGTAGCGAACGATGCAGTCCGGCGAGTTTTCGGCGAGGCTCCGGTAGTGCGCGGCTTCGTTTGCGGGCCCGTTGCCGGAGACGGCGGCGCCCGCTTTCACGACGCCGCCGTTCCCGGGTGCGGACGGCCGCTTCCGCCCGCGCGCCTTGCGGTGCGGCGACGTTCAGGCATCGGGGACCGGACTCATGGCGGCGACCACGGCGACCTCTTCGAGCGACAGCACGCGATTCACGTCGAGCAGGACGACGAAGCTGCCGTTGACCTTGCCCATGCCGGAAATGAAGTCGGTGCGGATGCGGGTGCCGAACTCGGGCGGCGGTTCGATCTCCAGCGGCGGGATTTCGAGCACCTCGGAGACGGCATCGACGACGATGCCCATCTCCTGGCGCCCCTTGTCGCTGTCGATCTCGATGATGACGATGCAGCTGCGCTTGGTCGTTTCGCGCGCCGTGCGGCCGAAGCGCACGGCGAGGTCGATCACCGGCACGACGGCGCCGCGCAGGTTGATGACGCCGCGGATGAAGGGCGGCGTCATCGGCACGTCGGTCAGGTGGCCGTACTCGATGATCTCGCGGATCGAGAGAATGCCGATGGCGAACATTTCCTCGCCCAGCACGAAGGTGAGGTACTGCTGCTGGTCGGCCGCGAGGCCTGCCGCGGCAACCGCGGCCGCGGCGTTGCGCGGCTGCGTGGCGAGTTGGGTCGTCGATTGCATGGCGGCCTCCTAGAAGCGGGCGAAATCTTTTTCGTTGATCTCGCTGCTCCCGTTGTTCCACTTCCCGGCGCGCGCGGAAGCGTTCTGGGGCTGGGCCTTGGCGACGGCGATGTGGTGCGTCGCCTGCGGCTGGCCGGGGCGGCTGCCGTTGCCGATGTTGAAGAAGCCCATCAGCTGCTGCAGGTTGGCGGCCTGTCCGCTCATTTCCTCGGCCGTGGCGGCGAGTTCCTCGGAGGCCGAGGCGTTCTGCTGGGTGATCTGGCTGAGCTGGCTCATGGCGACGTTGACCTGCTCGACGCCGGCGGTCTGTTCGAGCGAGGCCGAGGTGATTTCCTGCACCAGATCGGCGGTCTTTTTGGTCGCCGGAACGATCTCGTCGAGCAGCTTGCCGGCGCGTTCGGCCATGCCCACGCTGTTGCCGGCCAGCTGGCCGATTTCCTGCGCCGCCACCTGGCTGCGCTCGGCGAGTTTGCGCACTTCGGCGGCGACGACGGCGAAGCCCTTGCCGTGCTCGCCGGCGCGCGCCGCCTCGATGGCGGCGTTGAGCGCCAGCAGGTTGGTCTGGTAGGCGATGTCGTCGATGATGCTGATCTTCTTGGCGATCTGCTTCATCGCGCCGACCGTTTCGGTCACCGCCTGGCCGCCCTCGGCGGCCTTCGTGCTGCCGTCGACCGACATGGTGTCGGCGACCTTGGCGTTCTCGGTGTTCTGCTTGATCGACGCGGCCATCTGTTCGACCGAGGCGGTCGTTTCCTCGACGCTCGCGGCCTGTTCGGAAGACGCCTGCGAGAGCGACTGCGCGGTACCGGAAACCTGCGTCGTCGCGGAGGTCAGCGTCTCGGTCGTGGCGTTCACGTCGGCGATGATCTGCGCGAGCTTCTCGACCGTGTTGTTGACCGTGTCCTTGAAGTCCTTGAGCTGGCCCTTGTAGTCGCCGCGCACGGTCTTCGTGAGGTCGCCCTGTTCCATTTCGACGAGCACGCCGATGGCTTCGTTCACCGGAACGACGACGCCTTCCAGCGTCTGGTTGATCCCGACCACCACCTGCTTCCAGCTGCCCCGGTGCTTGTCGGCGTCGGCGCGCGCGTCGAGCCTGCCGTCCGCCGTGGCCTGGATCAGCACGTCGATGTCGGCGAGCAGCGCCTGGATGGTCTTGCTCATGTGCTGCATCGACGCCATCAGGCTCGTCGTGTCGCCGGCCTTCAGCTCGATTCTGCTGCTCAGGTCGCCGGCCGCGATCTTGTTGGCGACGTCGGCCGCCGCGTCCGGCTCGCCGCCGAGCTGGCGCATCAGGTTGCGCGTGATGAAGTAGCCGATGCCGGCGACGGCGGCCAGCGTGAGCAGGGAAATGACCATGGCGACGAGCAGGGCGCTGCTCTTGGCGGCGACGGCGTCGTCCGACGCCTTCTTGCCGAGCTGGACGTTGTATTCGAAATGCTCGGCGATGTGCTTGGCCGTTTTTTCAAACAGGTCGTTGCTTTTCGCCATCTGGATGCGCGCGGCCTGGATGTTCGACTCGCCCTTGCGCGACTCGACGAGCACCGGCTCCACCTCGCGGTCGAATTCGGCGTACAGCGCCTTGGACTGTTCTAGATAGCTCCGGTCCTTGTCGTCGGCGATCGTGCTTTCGTATTTCTTGATTGCTTCGAGCACGGCCTGGCGGTTGGCGGCGATGTCCTTTTCGATCTCGCTCATTCGGTTCGCGTCGACGTTGAGAATGTGCCGCATCAGGTTGATGCGCACGCGGTTGAAGCCGGCGCGCAGTTCGCCCAGCGTCGTGAGCGAGGGAACGGTGTTGACGTTGGCGAAGTTGGCCGAGTCGTACACCTTGTTCATCTGGTAGAGCGAGATGCCCGAGAGCATCAGGATGCCGAGTACGGCGGAAAGCACCAGCAACAGCATCTTCTTGGTTACGGTCATGTCTTTCTCCTGGGTGATGCATTCAAAAGCTGCGGCGGAAGGCGCGGCGCGATTGCGCGCCGTCCGCGTGACGGGGGCGGCCGCTCCGCCGCGGCCAGGTGCGCCCGCCGCGGCAAGGCCGGCGCTTGGTGCGCGGGGCGCATCGCGGCCTCACTCGGCGCCGGCCGGCGCGCCGCCGGCGTGGCGGCGGCGGTCGCTGCTGGCGACGCGCCGGACGAGTCCGGGCACGTCGAGGATCAGCGCGACCTGGCCGCTGCCGAGCAGCGTGAAGCCGCTGATTCCCTGGATGCCGTTGAAGACGAGGCCGAGCGGACGGATGACGGTCTGGAATTCGCCCATCAGGTCTTCCACGACGAGACCCGCGCGGCGTCCGGCGTACTGCACGACGACGACGTTTTCGCGCTTCACGGGGTTCAGGATGAAGGCCAGCTCCGGGTCAGCAGCCAGCGCGGCGGCGCCTTCGGCGGTGAGGATGGCGCCCGTCGCCGACGCTTTGCCGAAGGCGTGGGCGTCGGCATCCCCGTCGTCGGCATCGGCGGGCGGCGGCGGGGGATCGGAGATTTCGAAGAGATCGCGCAGGCGGATGAAGGGCAGCACCTCGCCGCGCAGATTGAGGTGGTCGCGGCCCTGGGCGGCCTGGGTTTCCTCGCTGGACAGCTCGACGCATTCGACGACCATGTCGAGCGGCACGACGAAGGACGAGGTGCCGACGCCGACCAGGAAGCCGTCGATGATCGCCAGCGTGAGCGGCAGGCGGATGCGCATCGTGGTGCCGACGCCCTCGACGCTGTCGATCTCGACCGAGCCGCGCAGCGCGTCGATGTTGCGGCGCACGACGTCCATGCCGACGCCGCGCCCGGAAATGTTGTTCACGCGCTCTGCGGTCGAGAAGCCGGCCTCGAAGATGAGGTGGTGGATTTCCGAATCGCTGAGCTGCTGCTCCGGCTTGACGATGCCGCGCTCGATGGCCTTGCGGAGGATGCGTTCCTTGTTGAGGCCGCCGCCGTCGTCGGCGACTTCGATGACGATGCTGCCCGAATCGTGGAAGGCGTTGAGGCGGATCGTGCCGTGCGCCGGCTTGCCGGCGGCGATGCGGACTTCGGCCGGTTCGATGCCGTGGTCGAGCGAATTGCGCACGAGGTGGGTGAGCGGGTCGCCGATTTTTTCGACGACGGTCTTGTCGAGTTCGGTTTCGGCGCCGGAGATTTCGAGGCGGATGTCCTTCTTCAGCTCGGCGCTCATGTCGTGCACGACGCGCTGGAACTTGTTCAGCGTGGCGCCGATCTGCACCATGCGCAGGGTGAGCGCGGAGTCGCGCACTTCCTCGACGAGACGCGCGAGGCGCGCCGCGGCTTCGAAGAGGTCGGGGATGTTGGCGCGCTGGGCGATCAGGCCGGTGCCGGCGCTGGCGATGATCAGCTCGCCGATCAGGTTGATGTGCTCGTCGAGCTTTTCGGCGTTGACGCGGATCAGGCGGCCTTCGGCGCTCTTGTGTTCCTTGACCTGCTGCTGCTTGTCGAGCGCGGCTTCGACGATGCGTGGGCGCACCCGCTGCTGTTCGACGAGCACCTCGCCGATCGGCCGCGACGCCTCTTCCGGCGCCAGGCTCTGTTCGCGCAGCGCGGCGTCGAGTTCGGCCTGGGTCAGCGTGCCGCAGCGCACGAGAATCTCGCCGAGGCGCATTTCCTCCTCGGGCAGCTTGTCGATCAGTTCCAGGTACTCGGAAATCCGGCTGTGCGGCGGCAGGATGGCGATCTGCGCGTCGTCGCGCACGAATTCGAAGGCGCTTTCGATGGCGAGCTTGTCCGCGTCGCTGCGGTAGGCGATCTCGAAGCCGAGATAGCTCGCTTCCGGGTCGAGGCTGCTCAGCGGCGGCACGGCGTCGGCCAGCGTGACGATGCGTTCGATCCGGCCGAAGGTGCCGAGGTAGCGGATGAAGGCCAGCGGGTCCATGCCGCTCTTCAGCACGTCGCGCGAAAAGCGCAGCGAGAGGTGCCAGTTGTCGGTGTCGACGCCGTCGCTGGGGGCGGCATCCGCCGTGCGTTCCGTTGCGGCGGGCGCAGCGGCGGCGAGGGCGGCCGCCGGCGGCTTGCCGAGGTGGGCGCCCAGGCGGTCGATCAGCGCCGCGCTGGCCTGATGCGTCGCCGCGCTCGGCGCGCTGCCGTCGCTGACGTGGTCCATCAGCTTGCCGAGGTGGTCGCAGACCGCGAGGAAGAGCGCGACCAGTTCCGGCGAGATGCGCAGTTCGGCGCTGCGCACCCGGTCGAGGACGCTTTCGGCGGCGTGGGTGAAGGACACCACGTAGTCGATCCCGAACAGGCCGGCGGAGCCCTTGATAGTGTGGGCGGCGCGAAAGATGGCGTTGATCGTGTCGCTGTCGTCGGGGGTCTGCTCGATGCGCAGCAGCGCGTCCTCCATCTGTTCGAGCAGTTCGCGGCTTTCGACGATGAAGGTGTTGAGAGCGTCGTCCAGGTTCATTGAATCTCTTCCTTGTCAGGCGCGCGGGCGGGTCAGGGGCGGGCGGGGAGCGGCGCGTCGAGCCGGGCGGCGAGGTCGCACAGCCCGAGGATGTCGAGCACCGGGGCGCTGTGGCCGGTGAAGCCGAGCTCGGCCTGCAGCGCGGCGGCTTCCTGCTTGGCGGCGAGCAGCAGCTGCACGCCGGCGCTGTCGATCTCGCTTACCTGCGCGAGGTCGACTTCGATCTCCGCGGCGCTGCCGAGCGCGGCGAGCAGCTGCTCGCGGACGGCGGCGGCGGTGAATACGGTCAGTTCGCCGGCGAGGGCGATGCGCAGCGCGTCGGGGTTTTCCGTGGCCTTGGTTTCCATGGTCGCCATCTCAGGGCAGGACCAGTTTGGAAACCGCCGTCAGCATCTGCGCGGGCTGGAAGGGCTTCACCACCCAGGCCTTGGCGCCGGCGGCCTGGCCTTCCTGCTTCTTGCCTTCGCCGGCCTCGGTGGTGAGCATGATGATCGGCGTGAATTTGTAGGCGGGCAGCTGCTTGGCCGCCTTGACGAAGGAAATGCCGTCCATGTTCGGCATGTTCACGTCGCTGATGATGAGGTGCAGCTTGCGGCCGTCGAGCTTGCTCAGCGCGTCCTTGCCGTCGCAGGCTTCGATGACCTCGTAGCCGGCGCTCTTCAGGGCAATGCTGACGACCTGGCGCAGGGATGCGGAGTCGTCGACGATCATGATGGTTTTGGCCATGGCGGTACTTTCGGCGTTCAGAAGAAGGTGATTTCGCTGTCGCCGGCGGCGGGCGGCGGGCTACCGCCGGCGTGCAGCGCGTGCTGCTCCGGCGTCGTATAGGT
Source organism: Candidatus Accumulibacter sp. 66-26 (assembly GCA_001897745.1). Taxonomy (GTDB): domain Bacteria; phylum Pseudomonadota; class Gammaproteobacteria; order Burkholderiales; family Rhodocyclaceae; genus 66-26. The sequence goes on along the minus strand of MKUH01000024.1, from coordinate 78,729 downwards.
GCCGGACAGTTCGGCCAGCCAGGTGCCGGCGTCGATCGGTTCCGGGGGGCGTCCGCTCTGCAGCGCCCGCTCCTGCGTCGCGAGGCGTTCTTCGAGCTTGCCGAGGTCGCGCTGGATGTGGCTCAGCACCTGGCTGACGCGATCCTGGAACTGGAGCGAGATGAGGATCCGGCTGACTTCCTCGCCGATGGCGCGGCTTTCCGCGCGCACGGCGAGGGAGGTGGCGGCGAGGTCGGTGGTGGCGCTGCGGAAGCGGGAAATGATGCGTTCGATGGCCTGTTCCGAGCCGACGACCATCGTTTCGTCCTGTTGCGCGTACTGGCGGGAGATGGCGAGGGTCGAGGCGATCGCCCGATTGACCGTTTCGACGGTTGCGCTGATTTTCTTGCCGGTCTGGCCGGAGAGGTCGGACAGCTTGCGCACCTCGTCCGCGACCACCGCGAAGCCGCGCCCGACGTCGCCGGCGCGGGCCGCCTCGATTGCCGCGTTGAGCGCCAGCAGGTTGGTCTGCTTGGCGATTTCGCCGACGTTCTCGGCCATGCGCTTGAGTTCCTCGGTGAAGCGCGAGAGCTCGCCGACTTCGCCCAGCATCGATTCCTTGCTCGAGAGCGCGGCGCGCAGCGAGGTCACGATGGCGTTGAGTTCGCTCTGGCTTTCGTTCATCAGGGCACCGAGGCCGCCGGCGTCGTCGGACGTCGAGGCGGCGGTTTCGACGCGGCGGGAGATGTCGGCGAACTGGCCGGCGAGGGCGGTGACCGATTCCTCGGTCTGGCTGCGCGCCATGTCGATATGGCCGCTCCAGACGGGCAGTACCGCCTGGCACAGCCGGTCGAGGCCGCCGATGCACAGCGCCGCGTGCGCGCAGGGCGCGGGCCGGAGTTCTTCCGTCAGCGCGCGCTGCTGCCGGCGCAGCGCCGCGCCGGTGCGCGCCACGCTCCAGACCGTGCCGGCGGCGCCGAGCGCGCACAGCAGCAGGGCGGCGGCGGCCGCGTTCGGCGTCGCGCCGCCGGCAAGCAGAATGCCGGCGGCGCCGGCGGCCGTGAGCAGGGCCGGCGGCAGCGCCGCGATCCGGCCCGGGCGAACTTCGTCGCGGCTCATCGCGCGCCGCCTCCGGGAGGGGCGCTCGTCGCGGAGCATGCGCACGCCGCCCTGGCGACGGCCGGCCGCCGCCGGACCCGCAAGACGGGGCGGGGCGGTCGGGGAAGGCTGCGGAGCGGCGGCGGGTTCTCGTCCATTGGGTTCTTCACTGTGCGCACCACGTAATCGGTTGGCACATAGTGAAGCGGGCGGGAGACCGGGCATATCGGCCGATGACGATGAAATTCCGTAGGTCCGGCGGCCCGTCCTGTAGGGCGATCCCTACGGCGGGAGCGACGGGATTGCAGGCGCGGGCCGGGCGGCCGCATGCGCGCGGGATTTCGCAGGGGTAGGAAGCTCCCTACACGCGCTGCGGCAGGGCGCGGCTTGCCGCGGTCGGGGGCCGGGTTTTATCGAGGCGTCGGCGACTGGGCGGCACGCGCAGCGGGCGGACGCATCGCGGCGATGCGCCCGCGCCGGGGCCGGCGCGGGGCGGACGCCGCGCGCCGTGCAGCACAGCCCCCTTTCGGGCCGGGCGTCAGCAGCGGCTGGAGAGGCCGTGCTCGATGGCGTAGTGGATGAGGTCGGCGCTGCTGCCGAGGCGCATCTTCTGCAGCATGCGCGCCTTGTAGGTGCTGACGCTCTTGCTGCTCAGGGAGAGCGCGTCGGCGATGGCGGCGATGCTGTGTCCTTCGACGATCAGCTTGAAGATCTGGAATTCGCGATCCGACAGCGTCTTGTGCGGTTCGACGACGTGGTTCTCGGCGCAGAATTCGAGCGCCAGGTGCTCCGCCACGCCGAGCGTGATGTAGGGCCGGCCGCCGGCCAGCTTCTTGATCGCGCCGATCAACTCCTCCGCTTCGCAGCCCTTGGTCAGATAGCCCGACGCGCCGGCCTTGATGGTGCGCACGGCGAACAGCTCCTCGTTGTGCATGCTCAGCACCAGCACCGGCAGCTTGGGTTTTTCCGCCTTGACGAGGCCGATCAGTTCGAGTCCGCTGCGGCCCGGCATCGAGATGTCGAGCGTGAGCACGTCGATGTTTTTTTCGCGCACCATCTTCAGGGTGTCGTGGCCGTTGGCGGCTTCGCCGACCAGCTTGAGTTCCGGATCGGTTTCGAGGATGTGCCGCAGGCCCTGGCGCACGACCGTGTGGTCGTCGGCGATCGCGACGCGGATCATGGGTGCGCTCCGGCGCATGCCTGGGCCGCCTGCGGCCAGGCGACGGGAATGGCGACCTCCAGCGCGACGCCTTCGTAGGGCCGGCTGTGCAGTTCGAGCTTGCCGTTCAGCGCGATGACGCGCTCCCGGATGCCCTGCAGGCCGAGGCCGTCGTGCTTCGCCGCTTCGGGCAGGCCGCGGCCGTTGTCGCGGACCGAGATGACGAAGGCGCCGTCCGCGTGCAGGCCGATGTCGATGTCGACCCGCGTCGCGTCGGCGTGCCGGGCCACGTTCGTCAGGCATTCCTGGACGATGCGGTAGGTCGTGATGACGATGTCGGCGTCGGGGCTGTAGCCGTCGTCGACACGGAAGGCGAGGCTGCACGAGGTGCCGCCGCAGCGCTTCTCGAATTCCTGCACCATCCACTCCAGGGCGGATTCGAGTCCGAGCTCGTCGAGCATGTAGGGGCGCAGGTCGGCGGCGATTCGGCGCACCGAGGCCAGCGCCCCGTCGAGCAGGTGCTGCGTGCCCCGGATGCGTTCCGCCAGACCGGGCGAGGGGGGCAGGCTGCGGTGCAGCGAGGACAGGTCCATCTTGATCCCGGTCAGCATCTGCCCCAGCTCGTCGTGCAGTTCGCGGGCGATGCGCTTGCGCTCGGCTTCGCGCGCGCTGGTTTCGTGGGTGGCCACCCGGCGCAGTTTTTCCCGCGAGGAAATCAGTTCGTTCTCCATCTGCTTGCGCGCGGTGATGTCGATGACCTGTCCGACGAAATACATCGGCTCCCCGTCCTGACCGTAGATTAGCGCGACGGCGACCAGCACCCAGACCACCCCGCCGGACTTGTGGATGTAGCGTTTCTCCTGGATGTAGGGGGCGAGTTCGCCAGCCAGCAGGCGCCTTGCGGTTTCCACGTCGCGGGCGCGGTCGTCGGGGTGGGTGAGGTCCTGGAAGTACATGCCGAGCAGTTCGTACTCCGAATAGCCGACGATCTCGCAGAAGGCCCGGTTGGCCATCAGGAAGGAGCGTTCCATGGCGTCGGAGACGACCACGCCGGCCGCCGCGGAATCGAAGGAACTCTTGAAGAAGCCCTTGCTGAACGACAGCTCGCCCTGCGCCCGGCGGATCGCCGTGATGTCCTGGACGACGGCGACCGCGCCGGTGATCTTCCGCTCCCGGTCGCGCAGCGGCGAGGCGGAGTTGAGGATGGTCTTCCGCGTGCCGTCGAAGCACTCGATCCGGATTTCCTCGCCGACCGAGGTCTCGCCCCTGGAAATGGCGCGCAGCACGGCCCATTCCCCCGGCGCCACGGGGTCGCCGCTGTCCGCCCACCATCCCTTGTACGCGCCGTAGCCTTCCGGACCGACGTGGCGCACGCCTCCCCAGATATTTTCTCCGGAGGGGTTGGCGTGGACGATGCGGCCGTCGCGGTCGACGATGAAGACGCCGACCGGGAGCACTTCGAGGACTTCGCGCAGGAGGATTTCGCGATTCCAGGGAAAGTTTTCCGGCGGGTGGGACGCGGCTTGCGTGCCGGGGAAGGAGGGGGCGGTGTCGAGCGGGGCGCGGACCGGCTGTCGCGGCGGCGTTCCGGCCTGAGGGGGCGCCGTCTCCGCAAGAGCGACGGCGTCGTTGGGGGTGTGGATATCGGGAAGGATGTCGATCGGTTCGAGTTCGGTTTCGGGTTGCGGGGGGCGGGACATGGATGTTCCAGATATGAGGAAGTTACGGGCCGATCGCGGGTGGGCGGCGCAGCCCGGCGAAGGTGCGAAAGTGGCTGGATGTTCCGATTTTTCGGAGCCTTTTTCAACCACCGTCGAAAGGGAATTCCGCTAGGCGGCACCTTGCTTTCCGGGCAACGGGGAAATGCTCGGGAAGCGTCGCCGGACGCGATTATGACCGTTGGATTTCAGCGCTCGTCCGCCGCCGGAAACGGGGCGATATCCGTGCGCCGGCGCGCCATGCACCGGTAGCCTCGTTGTCCTTCCGGAGGTCGGCGACGAGGCGCTTGCCGCCGCGCGGCGCGCGTCGCCGCACCCGATGTCGGGAGGCGGCGATCCGCCGTCGGCCGCGCGGGCGGCGCGCCTTCACTTGCGCGTGATCGCGATCTTGCCGGCGCCGGTCACGGCGAGCAGCAGGAGTCCGCCCATGATGCTCAGGTTCTTGTAGAAGTTGATCTGGTTCATGGCCCGCGCCGCGCCTTCCATTGTCCAGAAATGGTGCCCGAGCAGCGCCGTGCCCAGCGTGAACAAGACCATCAGCAGCGCCAGCGGGCGCGTGTAGATGCCGAGGATCAGTGCGAGCGCGACGAAGAATTCCATCACGATGGCGATCGCCGTCGCGACCTCGGGCAGCGGCACGCCGAGCGAGGCCATGTAGCCGGCCGTCCCGGTGAAACTCATCAGCTTGCTCCATCCGGAGGTGACGAAGAGCGTCATCAGCAGCACGCGCGCCACCAGGATGAGCACGTCCCTGTTGCGTTCGGTCCAGTCGCTGAGCATGGCGTCTTCTCCTTGTCGGGGTCTTGTCTCGGGTTCTTGTCGTTGCTGCCTGCCACCGTCCGTCGCCCGTCTTGCGCGGCGCGCGTCGGTAGCGGCCGCGATACAGTCCGGCGGCCCGCCTCGTTCCGGACTCGCCGGAACGGGAGCGCCGACCGTGACCGATCCCGCGGGCGCCGGGATCGTTGCGGATCGGTCCCGGCCGTCCGGCGGCGAGGATGGCATCGTTCCCCGGGCGCTTCCGCGCTGTATCGCGGTCAAACGTTGGACTCCCCGCAGTTGTAAAAATTCATGTCCGCCGGGTCGTCGTCCGGCGCGCCGTGCGCACGCTGCGGACGAGGCTGCAGCGCCCCGTCCGCCGGCCCGGCGGAAACATCCTGAAACCCTTCGCCGGCGCGCCGGTCGTCCGTCCGCACGCGTCGGGCGTTATTGTGGATATGCCCAGGGTCGATGGAACGATCCTTTTCCGTGCAGGAGATGCGCCATGTTCCCCGTTTCCCGAATTTCGCGTTTTGCCTTCGCTTTTGCCGCCTTGCTTGCCGTCTTCTTCTCGGCGCAGGCCGGCGCCGATCCCGCCGGGCGGGTCGGCCGGGTCGCCCTGCTCGACGGGCCGACCCTGTTCCGCGTCGACCGCGCCGACGCGGGTTCGCCGGCCAGCGTGAACTGGCCGGTAAGCAGCGGCGCCATCTTCGATACCGAGCGCGGCAGTCGCGCGGAAATCTGGGTCGGCTCGACCGCCTTCCGCCTGGCCGGCGACACGCGCCTCGAATTCAGCGCCATCGACGACCGCCTGCTCACCCTGCAACTGGCGACCGGCACGCTTTCCATCGTCGTGCGCGACCGCGAACAGGCGGCCGATCTCGACCTGCGCCTGCCGGACGGCCGCGTCCAGTTCGTCGATGCCGGCCGCTACCGCATCGACGTCGGCCCGGAGCGCAGCAGCATCGCGGTCGACGCCGGGCAGGCCGTCGTTCATGCCGGCAACGGCTCGCTCAGCGTCGGTCCGGGGCGCACCGCCGATCTCGACGCCGGCGGTCGTCTGGCCCTGTACGGCGAAGCGGCGCGCGACGCCTTCGACGACTGGGTGGCCGAGCGCGACGTCGCGACGCGGGTGCGCGCCGCCAGCCGTTACGTTTCGCCGCAGATGACCGGCTACCAGGACCTCGACGGCTACGGCGACTGGGACACGGTGAGCGACTACGGCACCGTCTGGTACCCGCGCGCCGTGCCGACGGGCTGGGCGCCTTACCGCTACGGCCGCTGGGCCTGGGTGGCCCCGTGGGGCTGGACCTGGGTCGACGCCGCGCCCTGGGGCTTCGCGCCCTTCCACTACGGGCGCTGGATCGAAGTGCGCGGGCGCTGGGGCTGGGTGCCCGGGCGCTACGTTCCGCGCCCGGTCTATGCGCCGGCGCTGGTCGCCTGGATCGGCAACGCGGGCTGGAGCGTCGGCCTGAGCGCCGGCCGCGCGCCCGCCGTCGGCTGGTTCCCGCTCGCGCCGCGCGAGGTCTACGTGCCGTCGTACCGCGCCAGCACGACCTACGTGCGGCAGATCAACGTCACGCAGATCACCAACGTCACGGTCATCAACGAGGCCGTCGCCGGGCGCGGCGAGCGCCGCTTCGCCAATCGCGCGTCGCCCCGCGCGGTGACCGTCGTGCCGGTCGGCACCGTGCGCGAGGGGCGGGCCGTCGCCGCCGCCGCGCTGCCTGTGCGCGATCAGCGCGAGCTGCGGCAGGCACCGCTGTCGGCGCGCGCGCCGACGGGCAACTGGCTGGCGCCCGACACCGCCGCGACGCGCCCGCAAGGCGAGCGGAGCGGACGCGGCGAACGCGGCGGCGCGTCCTTCGCGCAACCGGGCGGCGAGCGTGCGCCGCGCGATGCGCCGCGTCTGCCGCAGCGCCCGACGGCCGGTGCGCCCGCCGTGGCCGCGCCCGGTACACCCGCCGTCGGACTCAATGCGCCGAATGCATCCAGCGCGCCCGATGGCGGCGGACGCGGAAACCGCGGGCGCGAGATTTCCGCCGAGCCGCGCCAGCGGAATTCCGTCGAGCCGCCGCGTCCCGCCGCACCGTTCGGCGGTGCGCCGGCGGTCCGCGAACCGCGTCCGCCGGAAACGCAGGCACCCGCCGTCGAGCGGCGGCGGATGGAGTCTCCGTCCCCGGCCGACCAGGGGCTGCCGGAGCGGCGACAGCAAATGCCGCGCCAACCGGCAGCGCCGCAAGCGGAGCAAGATCGGATGGAACAGCAACGCCAGGCGGAACAGGCGCGGTCGATGCAGCGCCAGACTGAGCAGCGGCAGGAACTGCAACGTCAGACGGAACAGCGACAGGAGCAGCAACGCCAGGAAGTCCAGCGTCAGGAAATGCAGCGGCAGGCCGAGCAGCGCCAGTCGATGCAGCGGCAGGCCGAACAAAACCGGATCGAGCAGCAACGACAGGCGGAGCAACGTCAATTGATGCAGCGGCAGACCGAGCAGCGGCAGGAGATGCAGCGCCAGGAAGGGCAACGCCAGGAAGTGCAGCGGCAGGCGGAACAACGCCAATCGATGCAGCGGCAGGAAATGCAGCGGCAGGTCGAGCAGCAACGTCAGGCGGAACAGCGCCAGTTGATGCAGCGCCAGAACGATCAACGGCAGATGGAGCAACGGCAGAGCGAACAGCGGCAAATGGAGCAACGCCGGGCACCGGCGCCGGCCGAGGCGCGTTCGCCGGAATCCCGACGCGAAGGCGGACCGGGGCGGGGCGAGCGGGACGGTGGCCCCGGCCGTTAGCGAGGCGTTTCCGGCGTCGGCGGGACGGCGCTCATTACGTGCCGTCGCTTGCGGAGCGAGCCTCCCGGCGGGTGCTTCGGCGCGCCCGCCGGGCGCCTTCCTCGCCGCGCGCCGCTCGGCCGGATGGCCTGGTGGAAAGCGACGGGTGCTGGCGCGGACGCGACAACGCCGCCCGACAACGCCGCCCGCTTCTCCGCCAGTTTCGCCGGAACGGGCCGCCGCCCCGCTTCGGAGTGCGCTCCGCTTCCGCCGTCGCGGCGGCGCCGAGCGCGGTTCGGGGCGCGGTTCGGGGCGCGGTTCGGGGCGCGGCGCCGCCTACGCGGTCGCCGCTTTTCCCCCGCAAACCCTTACACTCTCATCCTCGCGCGGGGCGCCCCGGCGTCCGGCCGGCGTTTTTCTTGCCGGCGCGCCGCTGCCGGCCGCCGCTTCGCCTCCCCGTTCGCCTTACATTCCGCAGTCCTTCGAAAGTTATCCGATGCAAGCCATTCCCGATATCGATGCAATCCTGCTACTGGCCGCGACGCAGGCGTCCAAGCGGCGCCCCGCCGAGCTGGCCGAGATTCTCGCCGCCGCCGAGTTGATCGAAAGCGATCTGCCGACCGAGACGCGGCTGTGGGAATCCCTGGAAAGGCTGGCGGCGCGCGGTCTGATCGAAGGGCAGGGGGACGGCGGCGTCGGCCTGACGCCGGCGGCGCAGGCGATGCTCGCGGAGCAGCGCAAGAGCGCCGACACGGCGGCGCGTCTGGCCGACCTCAAGGCCAGGCTCGCCGCGCAGGCGTCCGAGCGCACGCCCTGTGTGCTTGGCGTCACGGTGGCGCAGGTCGGCGCCGCCATCCTGGCGCGCCGGGCGTTCGCGCAGGCCGGCGGCAAGAACCTGCTGGTGCCCAAGCCGAAGGCGCCGGAGGGCGCCCGCCAGCGCCCCGGCCAGCGTCAGCGCAAGCCGCTGCCCGCCCGTCGGCGCAAGGATTGAGCCGCCCATGAGCGAACTTCTCACGCCGCCCCCGTCGTCCGCGCCGGAGGGCGCCAACGATGCCGCCAACGCCAACGACGCCGCCGCGCGCTCCTTCGCCGAACTGCCCCTGTCGCCGGCCATGCAGGCCAACCTGCGCCAGCTCGAATACCTGACCATGACGCCGATCCAGGCGGCCAGCCTGCCGCTGGCGCTGGCCGGACACGACCTGATCGCACAGGCGAAGACCGGCAGCGGCAAGACGGCGGCCTTCGCGCTGCCCCTGCTCACCAATCTCAACCCGCGCCGCTTCGCGGTGCAGGCCATGGTCCTCTGTCCGACGCGCGAGCTGGCCGACCAGGTGGCGCAGGAGATCCGCCGCCTGGCGCGCGCGGCGGACAACATCAAGATCCTCACGCTGTGCGGCGGCGCGACGATGCGTCCGCAGATGGCCAGCCTCGAACACGGCGCGCACATCGTCGTCGGCACGCCGGGCCGCATCATGGACCACCTCGAACGCGGCAGCCTGCGGCTCGACGCGCTCAACACGCTGGTCCTCGACGAAGCCGACCGCATGCTCGACATGGGCTTCCAGGACGACATCGCCTACATCGCCAAGCAGTGCCCGGTCGGCCGCCAGACGCTGCTTTTCTCGGCCACCTACCCGGAGGGCATCGCCAGCCTGGCGCGCCGCTTCCTGCGCCAGCCGCGCGAAGTGAAGCTGCTCGAACGGCACGCCGGCAGCAAGATCCGTCAGCGCTTCTACGAGGTGAAGCACGAGGAGCGCCTGCAGGCCGTCGGCGTCCTGCTCAAGCATTACCGCCCGGTCAGCACGCTCGCCTTCTGCAACACCAAGCAGCAGTGCCGCGACCTGCTCGACGTGCTGCACGCGCAGGGTTTCCACGCGCTGACGCTGAACGGCGACCTCGAACAGCGCGAGCGCGATCAGGTGCTGATCCAGTTCGCCAACCGCAGCTGCTCGGTGCTGGTGGCGACCGATGTCGCGGCGCGCGGCCTCGACATCGCGCAGCTCGAAGCGGTGATCAACGTCGACATGACGCCCGATCCGGAAATCCACGTGCACCGCATCGGCCGCACCGGGCGCGGCGATCAGGACGGCTGGGCGCTCTCGCTGTGCAGCCCGGGCGACAAGCGGCGCATCGCGCCGATCGCGCAGGCGACCGGCGGCGAGCCGGAGTGGCACGGCCTCGGCTCGCTGCAGAGCGGCAACGACGCGCCGCTGGTGCCGCCGATGGTGACGCTGCAGATACTCGGCGGGCGCAAGGAAAAAATCCGCCCCGGCGACGTGCTTGGCGCGCTGACCGGCGAAGCGGGCGGCGGCCGCGTCTTTACCCGCGAACAGGTCGGCAAGATCACGGTGACCGATCAGACGACCTACGTCGCCGTCGCGCGCGAACTGGCCGGCGAAGCCGTGCGCAAGCTGACGGACGGCAAGGTCAAGGGCCGCTCGGTGAAGGTGCGCGCGCTGGAGGATTAGCGCGGCGCTCGGCGCTGCGGGCCGCTACGGGCAGTAGCGCTCGATGGCCTGCAGCGAGCGCGAGTAGGTGTGGTAAATCTGCGCTTCGTCGTAGCGATGCTCGGCGCCCACCGGGCAGGCGAGGCGCGCCAGGCAGGTCGTCCGGCACGGAGAGTCCGGCCGCTTGCGCCAGGCGACGCATTTGTCGAGCGCGAAGGCGGCGCCGTCGAGCGCCCCGGCCGGACAGGCGGCGGCGCAGAAGCGTTCGGCGCAGCGCGCGCACGGCGACGCGCCGCGAACCGGCGGAGTCGGTTCCAGGTCGGTGTCCGCGAGCAGCGCGACGCGATAGGCGAACCACGTTCCCCAGCGTTCGTCGATGCCGATCATCATCGGCGAGGGCCGGTGCCAGCCGGCGAGCTTGCCGAGCGCCTGCAGACCGACCGCGTGTTCGCCCGGATAGATGATCGCGTGGCGGGGTGCGGTGTTTTCGGTGTTGGCCTCGGCCCCGGTTTTTCCCTTTCGCCCCGTTTCCTCGGCGGCGTTTGTTCCCTCCGCCTTTTCCTGTGCGAAGTGCTCGGCGAGCCAGCGCTCGACCGTGCGCACGCTGAAGTCGTCGATCGGATCGTCCGTGGCCGGGGCGGACGCGCCCTCGGCCTGCAGCGCGCTCCACAGGGTCCGGCCGGCGTGGCCGATCAGGATCAGCTGGCGGTAGCGCCGCGCCGGGTCGAAGCGGGCGCGCAGGTCCGCCGCCAGCGGCGCGGGCAAACGGTCCAAGTCGAACACGGCCTGCAGGTTGAGGCCGGCGCGGTCGAGCCGCGTCGCGTCGAGCTTCCTCATGGCGCGCCCTCGATCTGCGCCAGCGCGCGTTCGATCGCCCGCGCGTCGTCCGGGCGGACCAGTCGCCCGACTTCCCGGCCATCGCGCAGAAACACCAGCGTCGGCCAGAGCTTGACCCCGAACGAGCGCCCCAGCCGGCGGCCGGGGCCGTCCTCGATCATCAGGCGGCGCACCTGCGGATGCGCGGCGAAAGCTTCGGCGATCAGCGGCTGCGCGGCGCGGCAATGCCCGCACCACGGGGCGCCGAACTCGAGCGCGAGCGGGCCGCCGAGCGCATCCAGTTCGGCGCGCGACGGCGGCTGTGCGGAATAGTCAAGGCTAGGTCCCATCGTCTCTCCGGGAAATAGGCGGAAGCGCATATTACCTTTCGCCGGGTATTGAACGGTATTCCAGACGCGCTATACAGGAAGGAAGGGGTTCCAAAACGCTTCGCCAAGCGTGCCGCAAAGGAGAGCGCTCATGTTCGATTACCCGCGAAACACCCAGGGCAGCACCCGGGCCAGAAGGTCCGGCGACGCCCGCGAGAACCTCCGAGAGAGTCTGCGTGCGGGGGCCGGGAGCCTTGGTCCTGCCGGGAGTCTTTTCTCCCGCCGCGACGCGTTGGCCCGCATGGTTCAGACCCGCACGGAAGACGGCGGTTTCAATTTCCAGGAATGGGCCGAACTCGCGCAGCGCGATCCTGTCGCCTTCGAGATCCGGCGTGAGCAGGCCATTTCGCGCTTCCTTGGCGGCGCGTCGCCGAAGCAGCGCCGGCGCGGTACGCTCCTGCAGCGCGAGATCGACGCCGCCAGGAAGCAGGCCGGCGATCCCCGTAAATCCCTGCTGATCCTCGCCCGCATGATGTGCCAGGAGTTGAGCTTCCTCGGCGAAGGACTGCTCAGCCTGAGCTACGCGATGCGCCGCTTCGTCCATCCCAAGGTGGTGGGCGAGCGGCGCCTGCTGGCGCGTTCGCCGCGTCCGTGAGCCGCGGGCCGGGCGGCTTGGCCGGTAGCACGTTCGCCTGACGTTGCGGCGGGGCGGATCGGGGGGCTTTAATCGCGCCACGCCAACGGCCGGGCGCGAGCCGCGCCCGTGGGTTCGCCCGATGCGCACCGAACCATCCCCGAATTCTTCCTGTTCCGGCTCCGACCCGCTCAGGCCTTGCCCCGGCGCAGTCGCGGAACGCGCCGCGCGCGGAGGGCGGCGGCGTTTGTTGGTAACATGCGCGCTATGAAAATCGCCACGCCTCCCCCCGAAACCATCGACTTCCACGGCCTGCCCGCCGTCCGCATCGTCAGCCCGGACGGCGCCGCCGCCGTCGTCACCCTGCACGGTGGGCAGCTCGTTTCTTGGATCCCGGCCGGCGGCCGCGAGCGCCTCTTCCTCAGCGAGCGTGCGCGCTTCGCGCCGGGGCAGGCGATCCGCGGCGGCGTGCCGGTGATCTTTCCGCAGTTCGCCGACGACGGCCCGCTGCCGCGCCACGGCTTCGCGCGCACCGCCGAGTGGTCGCTGCTTGATGCGCGCGTCGGCGAGGGCTACGCCTGCGCGACGCTGCGCCTGACCGACAGCGAGGCGACGCGCGCGCTGTGGCCGCATCCCTTCGTCGCCGAGCTGACGGTGATGATCGAGGGCAAGCGCCTGGACGTCGAATTCGAGGTCGAGAACACCGGTGCCGACGGCTTTTCCTTTACTGCCGCGCTGCACAGCTATTTCAACGTCGCGCGCGCCGACATGTGCCGCGTGCAGGGGCTCGAAGGGCTCGATTACATCGACCGCGCCGACGGCGGCAAGCGCAAGCGCGAGGAAGTCGAGGCCATGCACTTCGAGGCCGAGGTCGACCGCGTCTATCTGCGCGCCGACAAGCCGTTGCTGCTCTGGGAGCCGGCGCGCAGCCTGGCCATCGAATCCGAGGGCTTCCCCGACGTCGTGCTCTGGAACCCGTGGGAGGAAAAGGGCGACACGCTGCCCGACATGGCGCCGCGCGCCTTTCGCGACATGGTCTGCATCGAGGCCGCGGCGGTGGCACGGCCGCTCGTGCTGGCGGGCGGCCAGCGCTGGTTCGGGCGGCAGACGGCGATCGCCCTGTGAGCGGCGGCGCGCCGAAGGGCGGGGCGGCGGCCAAGACAATGCCGAGGCCGCCGAGAAAACCGGCGAAGATACTGGCGGCCGGAACGGCGCACAAGCCGCCGAACAATCTGGCCGCTAAATCGGCCAGCAACCCCGCCAGCAACACGGTCGGCAACTCCGCCGTGACGAAAGCCGGCCTGCACCCGCGCAACCGCCATCGCACGCGCTACGACTTCGCGCGCCTCGTCGCCGGCAGTTCCGAACTCGCCCGCTTCGTCGCGCCCAACGCCTACGGCGACGCGACTATCGATTTCGCCGACCCGCGGGCGGTCAAGGCGCTCAACCGCGCCATCCTGCTCTGCGACTACGGCGTCGCCGGCTGGGACATCCCGTCCGGCTATCTGTGCCCGCCGATCCCCGGCCGCGCGGACTATCTGCACTACCTCGCCGACCTGCTGGCCGAGGCCGGTGGCGGCGTGCTGCCGCCGGGCGAGGCGGTGCGCGTGCTCGACGTGGGTACCGGCGCCAACTGCATCTATCCGCTGCTCGGCCGCCGCGAATACGGCTGGACCTTCGTCGGCAGCGACATCGACGCGCGCGCGCTGGCTTCGGCACAGCGCATTCTCGACGCCAATCCCGCCCTCGGCGCCGGCATCGAACTGCGCCGCCAGAGCGACCCGGAGGCGCTCTTCGGCGGCGTGCTGCGCGCCGGCGAATACTTCGATCTGACGATGTGCAATCCGCCTTTCCACGCCTCGCTCGCCGAGGCGCAGGCGGGTAGCCGGCGCAAGTGGCGCAATCTCGGCAAGGCGGCGGGGAACGAGCGGGGCGGGGCGGCGGCGCGCCTCAACTTCGGCGGGCAGGGCGCCGAGCTGTGCTGTCCGGGCGGCGAAGCCGCCTTCGTACAGCGCATGATCGAGGAGAGCCGCCGCTACGCCGACCGCTGCCTGTGGTTCACCACGCTGCTGTCGAAGGCGGCCAGCCTGCCGCAGGTGCGCGCCGCGCTCGGACGCTCCAGCGTGCAGGCCAGCCGCACGATCGCCATGGCGCAGGGGCAGAAGCAGAGCCGCATCGTTGCCTGGACCTTCCTCGATCCGGCCGCGCGGGCGGCCTGGCGCGCGCGGCGAACGGCCGCCGCGTAGACGCCGGCGCGCTCAGACGCGCGGTTTGCGCCGTTCTTCCTTTCCTTCTTCCCGATACTGCCGGCGCAGGCGTTCGAGACCCTGCTGGAAAGCCTCCGCGTCGCCGTAGTCGAAGAAGTTCGGGTAGCGGTCGTGCGCCGCGCGGACGCGCCGCGCGTGCTTGATCGGGCACCAGTACTGCTCGGTGCGCGCGGCGACCTCGCGCGTATAGGCGGCGACCGCGTTGCCGTACGAGCAGTAGAAGCAGTTGAACTTTTCGATGACGTTCAGATAGGGCAGGTCGGCGCGGTCGAAGACGAAGTAGTCCGCACGCTTCACCTTGGGAATGCCGTAGACCGGAAAGCACACCGCCTGGTAGACGCTGACGAAGAGGTCCATCAGCAGGAAGGGAATCCAGCCGGCGTAGATTACCGGCGCGGTGAGCAGAACGAGGATGCGGCTGTGCGTCAGGAAGCGGACGAGTCCAGTCTTGTAGCGCCGCTGCTGGCGCAGGAACTCCTCGGCCAGTTGCACCCGTTTCTGGTCGAGTTCCTCTCGCGCCTTGCGGTATTCCTCTTCGACTTCGTCCTGCAGGACGCGGATGCGCGCCAGCAGTTCGTCGAGATGCTGTTTCATCGACTGCTCCAAATGCGGGCGGGGCGCGGCGCCGTGATCGTCGCGGGGGCGCGCCCATCCTGCCGCCCGCCGCTCAGGGCGGGCCGTGCCGGCGCAGCCGCGAGCGCATGTCGTCCATCTCTTCGAGCAGGTCGGCGACGAGCGCCGCCAACTCGGGGATCGCGTCGAAATCCCGCTCCAATTGTCGCATGCGCCGCGCGCGCTGCAGGCTGCCGGCGGAAAAACGCCAGATGCCGGCGACGCTTTCGGCGCCCGGCAGCAGCCCTTCCTCGAGGTGGCGCAGCAGCCAGTCCGGCTCGACGGCGCAGGCGGCGGCGACCTGCTCGACGGTCAGCCAGGACTCCTCGAGCAGGCTGCCGATCAGGACGTCCGCGGTGTCGCCTCCGGCGTCGTACTCGCGGTCGTCGCCGAGGCCGTTTTTGAAATCGTCTTCGCGCATGCTCACGCCCTCCCGTCGCGGCGCGGATCGAAGGCCAGCTCGTGCGCCATGCTTGCGTAGAATTCCTTCGCCTGCGGCGTGTCGGCCGGCGGCAGCACGACCTGGAGGTCGAGCAGCAGATCGCCCGGCGGCTGGCCGGGAATCCCCCGGCCGCGCACGCGCAACTGGCGGCCGCTCTGCGCGCCCGCCGGGATGCGCACCTTGAGACTGCCGCCCGGCAGGTCGACGGCGACCACGGCGCCGAGCGCCGCTTCCCAGGGCGCCACCGGCAGCGCGAGATGGAGGTCGCGCCCGTCGGCCCGCAGGCGCGCGTGCGGCGCGAAATGCACTTCGAGCATGAGGTCGCCGGCCGGTGCGTCGCCGAGGCCGGGTCCGCCCTGTCCGGCGAGCCGAATGATCTGCCCCTCGCGCACGCCGACCGGAATCCGCACGTTCAGCGTGCGCGTGCCGAGCGTCACCCGGCCGTCGGCGTCGACCTGCGGCACGCGCAGCGAAATCTGCCGCGTCGCGCCGCTGAAGGCGTCCTCGATCTCGAGCAGCACGCGCGCGTGGTGGTCCTCGCCGCGCGCCCGGAAGCCGCCGTGCTGCGCTCCGTGGCCGTGCCGCCCGCCGCCGGGCATGCCGCCCATGCGCCCGAACAGCTCGGCGAAGAAGTCGCTGAATTCCGCCGCTCCGGCGGCGTCGCCGCCGGAGAACTCGAAGCCGGTTCCCCAGTCGGGCGGCGGACTGAATTCCTGTCCGGGCCGGTAGCCGCGTCCGACCTGATCGTAGGCGGCGCGCTTCTCGGGGTCGGAGAGCGCCGCGTAGGCTTCGTTGACCTCCTGCATGCGTGCTTCGGCGTCGGCTTCGCGGGATACGTCCGGGTGGTATTTGCGCGCAAGCTTGCGGAAGGCCTTCTTGATCTCGTCCGCCGTGGCGTCGCGCCCGACGCCCAAGGTCTCGTAGTAGTCCTTGAATTCCATGCGACCTCCCGTTTCCGACTGCGCCGGCGTCGAAAATCCGGACGCCGGAAAGTGTCCATCGACGTGGTAGCAATTAGAATACCGGCGTTTCGGTATCCACCCAAGCAGCCTCTCCCCGGCGTCCGCGCGCCGGCAAATCCATGCGAATTCGCCGCAACCCCTCCGCCGCTTCGCGCGCCGCCGTCCGTATCCGTCCTTGCCGTCCGGGCGAGGAACTGGCGCTGCTCGCCGTTTTCCAGTCGTCGGTCCGCGGCCTGGCGTCGCGCGACTACACGCCGGAACAGATCGAGGCGTGGGCGCCGAGTGCGACGAGCGACGAATTCCGCCGGCAGTGGGTGGCTCGGATCCGCTCGAACCGGCCCCATGTCGCCGAACTGCGGGGCGAGCCGGCGGCTTTCGCGGACTTGCAGGCGTCGGGCTACATCGACCAGTTCTTCGTCGCGGCCGAGTTTGCGGGCCGGGGCGTCGGGGCGGCGCTGATGCGCCATCTGCTCGAAACGGCGCGCTCCCGGAACATCGCCTGCCTGTCTTCGCACGTGAGCCTCACCGCGCAACCTTTCTTTCGGCGCTTCGGTTTTCGGCTGGAAAAGGAGCAATCTCCGGTGCTGTGGGGCGTCGCGCTGCGCAACGGCGTGATGACCCGGCGGCTCGACTGACGCGCCGGCGGCGCCGGCCGGCGCTGGCAAGGCATTGCGCGATGGCTTAAACTGCCGGCGGATTGCCGTTCGAACCCTTGCCCGGGTCCTTGCGCTTTCCTCCGCGCCTTTCTTCAAATCCCCTTCGAGAAATTTTCGACGCAGATGCCCGCCTTCCGCCACGCCGACCCGCTGCACGCTCCGCTGAGCGTGATCGTCGGCGCGCGCCTGTGGAGCGTGACGCCCGCACCTGCGTTTACCGTTCAAGGGTCTCCCGCAGTGCTTTCCATGGCCGTGCGGGGATACCACGAGGGCCGACCGGCCTGACCTCCCCGCACGGCGCTTTGTCCGGGGCTGCGCGTGCGCGCCCCGACCAACGTGCAGCCTGGGAGCGTCTTCCATGTTTCCGATCCGTTTCCGGATCGTCCGACCGCCGGCAATGCCGGCGCCCGCGCCTCGTCCGGGCGGGGCGGAGACATGGGAAATCCATTGCCAGGGCTGCGCTTCTGTCGCCGCGCCGCGTGCGCGGCGTCGCCGCCGCACTCTTCGCATTCCTTATCGCCATGGATCTCACCAAAACCTTCCTCAAAGCCAAGCGCCCCTGCGCCGAAGGCTTCCGCTGGTTCATCCGCCATCACCAGGACGGCGGCAACTATCAGGAAATCCTCGACGCTTTCGTCAGTGCCGGCCGCGTCAATGACGCCTGCTGGCTGCTCACGCAGTTCGGTCCGACCGACGAAATCCTCGTCGTCGACGCGATCGACGCCGAGGCGGTCGTTTTCGCCGGCACGCTGCAGGTGCGCGGCAACATCGAGGCCGACTCGATCGTGCGCGCCGGCCGCAGCATTCAGGCGGGCGGCAGCATCCGCGTCGGGAGCGCCCTGATCGCCGGCGAGGACATCCGGGCCGACGGCGCGATCCGCAGCGCCGGCACGCTCGAAGCCGGCGGCGACATCAAGGCGGGTTGGGGCGTCGAGGCCCACGCGCGGATCGCCTGCGGCGGCGATCTGCGGGCCGCGTGGGACCTGTTGTGCGGGGAGCGGCTGAATCTCGATGGCAACGCCTTCGTCGGCCAGGACCTGATCGCCGAAGGGGCCATCGCGTGCGCCAAGGGCCTGCGCGCCGGCGGCAACATCGTCGGCGCCGACAGTATCTGCGCCGGGCACGGCATCGTGGCCGGCGAGGGAATCCGCTGCTCGCTGCATCTCGAGGCCGGCTGGGGGATCAAGGCGGGCGAGGCGATCGTCGCCGAGGGCGCGATCCGGGCCGGCGAGAGCCTGCACGCGCAGGCGGAAATCCGCGCCGGCGCAGGCTACGGCGTCTTCGCCGGTCTCAACGTCCAGGTCGAGGCCTGGGAAACGAGCGCCCGGGTCTGCGCCAGCGCCCGGCCCGAAGGCTTGATGAGCGGCTGCTGGGCCGGCGCAAGCCTGGAGTGAGCGGGCGCGGCGCGCCGGGGTCAGAACGGCGCGGCGCGCTCGAAGCTCAGGGGGCGGCCGCTTTCCGGATGCGCGAAGGCGAGGGCGTCGGCATGCAGGAGCAGGCGCGCCGCCTTGGCGCGCGCGGCCGGGCCGGCGTACAGCGAGTCGCCGAGGATGGCGTGGCCGAGCGACATGAGGTGCACGCGTAGCTGGTGCGAGCGGCCGGTTTCCGGCGTCAGCTCGACGCGCGTTGTGTCGTCCGCCGCGTCGTGGGCGAGGACGCGGTAGCGCGTCAGCGAGGGCTTGCCGATCGCGAAATCGACCTTCTGCAGCGGGCGGTTCGGCCAGTCGGTGATCAGCGGCAGGTCGATCTCGCCGCGCTCCGGCGCGAGCCGGCCGTCGACCACCGCGACGTAGCGTTTCTCGACCTGACGCTCCTGAAAGAGGATGCTCAGGCGCCGGTGCATCTCCTTGCCGCGTGCGAGCACCATCAGCCCTGACGTTTCCATGTCCAGCCGGTGCACGGTCAGCGCGTCCGGATAGTCGGCCTGGACGCGGGCGACGAGGCAGTCGTCCTTGCCGGGGCCGCGCCCCGGTACCGAGAGCAGGCCGCTCGGCTTGTCGACGACGAGCAGCGCCGCGTCGGCGTGCAGATACTCCAGCCCCTCGTCCGGCGGCGCGACGTAGTGCATGCGCCCTACGCCGTCCAGCGTTGGCCGGGCTGCGCCGTGGCGTACCAGGCCATCAGCGCGGCGATGTCGCTGCGGGCGGCGCTGCCGTCGGCGCTCTCGGCGGCGGGCGACCACGGCGCGTAGTCGGCGGCGTCGATGGGCTGGTAAGGGCCGTGCTTGACCTCGAAGATGACGGCGCCGGGGTCGAGCGAGAGCACAGCATGCCAGCCGCCGGCCGGCGTTTCGACGACGCCGCTGTCGGCGCCGAGCGTCGCGCGGGCGACGACCGTGCCGGCGTCGTCGAAGTGCAGCACGATGAAGCGGCCGCGCAGCGGATGGAGCAGTTCCCAGGTGTGCGGGTGGCGGTGCGGGCGGACGTAGGTGTCCGGCTCCATGGCGATCGCCAGGCGCTGGATCGGGTCGTCGAGCCGTTCGTGCAGGTTGAGGTTGGCGCGGCGGCGCGGCGAGGCCTGCGCCTGCCGGCCGAGGTCGGCGAGCATGGCCGGGGTGATCTGTTTCAAGCGGTTCTCCTGGGGGCGTGCGGGGCAAGGGCGCCATTGTCGCGCCGCTGCAAGGCCGGCGGCAAATCCATTACACTGACCGGGCGCCGGCAGGCAGGTCGGCGCGATGACAAATGCCCAAAACGCTTCGAAAAAAAATCCAGGAGACAGCCTTGAGTACTTCGATTCCTTCTCTTTCGACCCTCGCCATCGACCTCTGCGACGGGGTCGCCGACATCCGCCTGAACCGCCCCGAGCGTTCCAACGCGATGAACGAGGCGATGTGGCAGGATCTGCGCGCCGCCTTTACGTGGGCCGACGCGACGCCGGCGGTGCGCGTCGCCGTGCTGAGCGGCGCAGGACGCAACTTCTGCGCCGGCATCGACCTCGCGATGCTCGCCGGCGTCGCCGGCGCGGTCGCCCAGCGCGACCCGGCGCGCGGCCGTGAGGCGCTGCGCCGCCTGATCATCGACCTGCAGGACTGCCTGTCGAGCATCGAGCGCTGCCGCAAGCCGGTGCTGGCGGCGATCCATGGCGCCTGCGTCGGCGGCGCGATCGATCTGGTGACCTGCTGCGACATGCGCTACTGCGCGCCCGACGCGCAGTTCTCGGTGCGCGAGATCGAGGTCGGCATGACGGCCGACGTCGGCACGCTGCAGCGCCTGCCGCGCCTCGTGCCGGACGGCGTCGCGCGCGAACTGGCCTACACCGGGCGCAACGTGGACGCCGCCGAGGCGCAGGCGATCGGCCTCGTCAACCGCGTCTACGAGTCGCCCGAGGCGCTCGCCGACGGCGTGCGCGGCATCGCGCGGAGCATCGCCGCCAAGTCGCCGCTCGCCATTCGCGGCACCAAGGAGATGCTCAACTACGGGCGCGACCACTCGGTCGCCGACGGCCTCAACTACGTGGCGACGTGGAACGCGGCGATGCTGATGTCGGCCGACCTCGACGAGGCGATGACGGCGCTGCGCGAAAAGCGCCCGCCGCAGTTCGCCGACTGAGCGGAAGCCGCCGGCGCTTTCCGCAGCATTGCGCCGTACCGCGCCTCCCCGCACGGGAGGCGTTTTTTCCCCGTTTCTTTCTCGTTTCTTTCTCGTTTTTTTCGATGCACACCTTTCTGCACCACGTCTCCCTGGCCGCGCCGCTGTTCGCCCTCGTCTTCGTCGGCTACGCGCTGATGCGCTTTTCCGACTGGCCGAAGTCGATGGCGGACAACCTGACGCGTTTCGTCTTTTCGGTCGCGCTGCCGGCCATGCTGTTCGGCCTGATGAGCGACTTCTCGCGCCTGCCGCCGGTCGATTCGCGCCTGCTCATCGCCTTTTTCGGCAGCTGCCTGATCGTCTTCGGAATCGGCCGACTGATCGCCTGGAAGTTTTTCGCGCTCGACGGCGTCGGGCAGTCGGTGTTCGCGCTGGGCGGCGTGTTCTCCAACAACGTCATGCTCGGCCTGCCGCTCGCCAAGGTGACGCTGGGCGACGCGGCGCTGCCGTCGGTCGCGCTGGTCCTCGTGTTCAACGCGCTGATCCTGTGGACGCTGGTCACCGTCTCGGTCGAGTGGGCGCGCCACGGCACCTTCTCGGTGCGCGGCTTCGCCAAGACGGCGCGCGCCGTGCTCAGCAACCCGATCGTCGCCGGCATCCTCTCCGGCACGCTGTTCGGGTTGTCCGGCCTGCCGCTGCCGGCCGTCGTCGGCACGCCGCTGAGCATGCTCGGGCAGGCCGCCGCGCCGCTCGCGCTGATCGCCTTGGGTATGGGTCTGGTCGAATACGGCGTGCGCGACGGCTGGAAGATCAGCGCGGCGATCAGCGCCGTCAAGCTGCTCGTGCAGCCGCTCGTGGTCTGGGGGCTGGCCCGCCTGCTCGGCCTGCCGGCGATGGAAACGCAGGTCGTCGTGTTGCTCGCCTCGATCGCCGTCGGCGCCAACGTCTACCTGATGTCGCGCCAGTTCAAGACGCTCGAGGGGCCGGTGGCGAGCAGTCTGGTGCTGTCCACCGGGCTGGCCGCGCTCACCACGCCGCTCGTGCTGACGCTGGTCGGCGCCTGAGCGCCGGACGCCCGACGTTCAGGCGATGGCGCGCAGGAATTCGTTGCGCAGCTGGTCGGAGCTTTCGAAGGCGCCGGTGAAGGCCTGCGTGACGACGCGTTCGTCGCCGCGCCGGTCCTCGCCGAGCAGCAGGCAGAGCTGTTCAGCCTCGATCACGCAGGCGGCGCCGCGCGCCTTGCCGTGCAGCAGCAGCGCCTCGGCGACGTCGCGCGTCATCCATTCCTGGTAGGTAAAGCGGTGGCCGATGGCGTCGACCAGCCGTGCGATGCGCCCGAAGCCGTGCAGGCGTCCGCCGGGCAGGTAGGCGACGTGCGCGACGCCGCGGAAGGGGACGAGGTGGTGCGGGCAGACGCCGTGCACGGCGATGCCGCGGATCACGACCATGTCGCCGCGCGGGT
Organism: Candidatus Accumulibacter sp. 66-26; assembly: GCA_001897745.1. Lineage (GTDB taxonomy): Bacteria > Pseudomonadota > Gammaproteobacteria > Burkholderiales > Rhodocyclaceae > 66-26. Next base: position 57,095 of record MKUH01000024.1, on the reverse strand, counting down.
CGTCGAAGCCGTCGCCGAGCGCCGTCGCCGGGTCGAGGTCGTAGCCGCCGAGCAGGCGGCGCTGCCAGAGTTCGCGCACGCGCTGCGCGGTGCGCCCCATGTGCCTCGCGTCGGGCGCGATGCCGCAGGCGGCCAGCAGGTCGCCGACGGCGCGCTCGAAGGCGGTCGGGTCGAACGCGTTCTGGCGCGGGATGCCGATGCTGCCGGCGGGCGGCGGATGGTCGTGGTCGCAGGGAGAATTCGGGTCGGACATGGCGAACTACCGGGGGCTGGATACGTTCCAAATCATACACGCGGCAGTTGTCGACCGGCGTTCTCCGGGGCAAGGCGCCACGGATATTCCGCCAAGGAAAGCGCCACTCCGGTCCGCCTTGAGCGATAATGCTGCCTTTGTGCGGTTTTCTTGATTTTCCGTCCGTTGAGCGGACGCAGCCTGTGCGGTTTGGAGAAGGACATTGATGAAGCGTGTGGATGATTTCCGGCTGAAGTTCGGCAAGCAGGAGTTGGTGCCGATCATGGTCGGCGGCATGGGGGTCGATATCTCGACGGCGGAACTGGCGCTCGAGGCGGCCCGGCTGGGCGGGGTGGGGCACATTTCCGACGCGATGATCAAGACGGTGGCCGACCGGCGCTTCAACACCAAATTCGTCAAGAACAAGCTGCAGCAGTACAAGTTCAACGTCGCCAATACCGACAAGTCGGTCGTCCAGTTCAACCTCGGCGAAGTCGCCGAGGCGACCCGCATGCACGTCGCCTCGACCATGGAGGCGAAGCGCGGCAGTGGTCTGGTCTTCGTCAACTGCATGGAAAAACTGACGATGAACGCGCCGAAGGAAACGCTGCGCGTGCGCCTGCAGGCGGCGCTCGACGCCGGCATCGACGGCATCACGCTGGCCGCCGGCCTGCACCTCGGCTCCTTCGCGCTGATCGAGGATCATCCGCGCTTCCGCGACGCCAAGCTGGGCATCATCGTCTCCTCGCTGCGCGCGCTGCAGCTCTTCCTGCGCAAGAGCGCGCGCACCAACCGCCTGCCCGACTACGTGGTGGTCGAAGGTCCGCTCGCCGGCGGCCACCTCGGTTTCGGTGCCGACTGGGCGCAGTACGATCTGGCGACCATCGTCGCCGAAATTCAGACCTGGCTGCGTGCCGAACAGCTCGACATTCCGCTGATTCCGGCCGGCGGCATCTTCACCGGCTCGGATGCGACCGCTTTCCTCGAGAGCGGCGCCGCCGCCGTGCAGGTCGCCACGCGCTTCACCGTGGCGAAGGAGTGCGGCCTGCCGGAAGACGTGCAGCAGGAATACTTCAAGGCGTCCGAGGAACAGATCGAGGTCAATCAGGTGTCGCCGACCGGCTACCCGATGCGCATGCTCTCGAACAGCCCGGCCATCGGTTCCGGCATCCGCCCGAACTGCGAGGCCTACGGCTATCTGCTCGACGCCAGCGGCAGCTGCTCCTACATCACCGCCTACAACCGCGAGGTGGCGGCCAATCCGGGCGTCAAGCGCGTTTCGGTGATGGAGAAGACCTGCCTGTGCACGCACATGCGCAACTTCGACTGCTGGACCTGCGGCCATTACACGTACCGCCTGAAGGACACGACGCACCGTCTGGACGACGGCAGCTACCAGTTGCTGAGCGCCGAACACATTTTCCACGACTACCAGTTCAGTACCGGCAACCAGATCGCCTTGCCCGAGCGCGCGCCGGCCTGATCCGGCGGCCTGTCTGTGCGCAAGCGATTCGACTCCGGGCGCCGGCCTTGCTATTGTTAGGAGCAGTCATCTCAACGTCCTGACCGGGAGCCTCGCAAATGGGCAAGAAGCTATACGTCGGCAATCTGAGTTACAGCATCGATCGCAGCGGCCTGGAGCAGATGTTCGCCGCCTACGGCGCGGTCGTTTCGGCGCAGGTCATCAGCGATCGCGAAACGCAGCGCTCGAAGGGCTTCGGTTTCGTCGAAATGGGGTCCGAACAGGAAGCGCAGGCGGCGATCGCCGCGCTCAACGGCAAGAGCGTCGACGGGCGCGACCTGACGGTCAACGAAGCCCGGCCGCAGGAGCCGCGCAGCGGCGGGGGCGGCACCGGCGGTCCGCGCCGCGGTCCGTACGGCACCGGCCGGGGCGGCGGCAATGGCGGCGGAGGCCATCGCTACTGATCCGTCCATGTGCGGGTGCCATCGGCGGCGCGTAGCGGCTTAGTCGCTCGGTCGTTCCCGGCCCGGCGCGCGGATTCGAGAATTCGCCGGCGCGCGCGGAGCGCGCCCTTTCCCCGGTTTTTCCCCGATACCGTTTTCCGGCGCCTCCCCCGGTGCGCGCCGTTTCATCTTTCCTACGTTCCCATCCATGCTCAGTTATCGACACGCCTTCCATGCCGGCAATCACGCCGACGTCCTCAAGCATCTGCTGCTCATCCAGTTGACGCGCTACCTCGGCCAGAAGGACAAGCCTTTCTGGTACGTCGATACGCACTCCGGCGCCGGCTGCTACGCGCTCGACGCGGGCTACGCCGCGAAGCTTTCGGAGTTTCGCGAAGGGGTCGGCCGCCTGTGGGAGCGCAAGGACCTGCCGCCGGCGGTCGCCGAGTACGTCGCGCTGGTGCGCGAACTCAACCCGGACGGCCGCCTGCGCGCCTATCCCGGTTCGCCGTGGGTCGCGCTGCACACGATGCGCGAGCAGGACCGGCTGCGCCTGTTCGAACTGCACAGCAAGGATGCGCGCCTGTTGAAGGAGAATTTCGAGGCCGCGGGCAAACGGGTGATCGTCGAGGCCGGCGACGGCTTCGCCGGGCTCAAGGCGGTGCTGCCGCCGCCGCCGCGCCGCGGCCTGGTGCTGATCGACCCCTCCTACGAGGACAAGCAGGACTACGAACGGGTCTTCCACGAGCTGAAGGAGGGGCTGGCGCGCTTCCCGACGGGTACCTACGCCGTGTGGTATCCGCAGCTCACGCGTCTCGACGCGCACGAACTGCCCGAGCGCCTCAAGCGTCTGCCGGCCAAGAGCTGGCTGCACGTGGCGCTGCGCGTCTCGACGCCGGCCAAGGACGGTTTCGGCATGCACGGCAGCGGCATGTTCGTGCTCAACCCGCCGTGGACGCTGTTCGCCACCCTGCAGGAAACGATGCCTTATCTGGTCGCCGCGCTCGGTCTCGACGAGGGGGCGGGCTTCACGCTGGAGCAGTCGGAAGAGGGGTGATCCGGGGCTGCGCTGCCGGCGGCTAGCGGTCGTCGGACGGCGCGTCGAGTTGTGTGTACTTGCGGCTCGATCCGTAGCTTTTTTCCACCGGATATTTTTCGGCGTTCTTGCGCAGCTTGTCGCGCGCCGCGGCCTCGAGGTCGATGCCGGCGCGTTCGGCGAGCAGCAGCAGGTAGAGCAGGACGTCGGCGCATTCGTCGCTGAGCGCTTCGCGACCGGTCGCGTCGGCCGGCAGCGCGGCGATTTCGCCGTCGCTCTTCCATTGTGTGAGTTCGAGCAGTTCCGCCGCTTCCAGGTTGAGCGAAACGATCAGCTGGCGCAGGTCGTGAAACTGCCCCCAGTTCCGCGCATCGCGGAATTTCAGAACTTCTTCGGTGAGTTCGCGCAGGGCCATGGATCGGCTCAGGCGAAGAAGCGGGCGCGCGCCGCTTCCGGCAGTGCCATTCCGGTCGCGTTGGCGCGCGCCAGTAGCTCCCAGTAATAGCGGTAGGAGGCGCGGTCGTGCAGCTTGCCTTCGTGCTGGATCGGCCCCCAGGCGGCGTCCTGCGCGGCGCCCAGGATCGCGGCGGCCGTTTCCACCTCGGAGAAATCCGGGCGCATCGCTTCGACGATCGGAACGATCTGGTTGGGGTGGATGCTCCACATGCGCAGGAAGCCGAATTCGTTGCGCGCGCGGCGCGCGTCGCCGCGGATCGTCTCGACGTCCTTGAGTTCGGTCGTCACGTTGTGCGCGGGGACGACGCCGTTGGCCAGCGCGGCGGCGGCGATCTCGCATTTGGCGCGGGCGACGAGCGGGTGCTCGAACTGCCCGGGGCTCTTCATCGCGCTGCCGGGAATCGCGCCGTGGTGGCCGGACACGAAATCCATCAGGCCGAAATCGAGCGACTCGACGCCGGGCAGGGCGGCGATCTCCCACACTTCGCGCAGCGCGCCGTGCGTTTCGACGAGGACGTGCACCGGAATCTCGCGCCCGATGCGCTGGCTTGTCTCGGCGTCGCGCAGGGCGGCGATCTGCACGCGCACGTCCTCCACGCCGCGCGCCTTGGGCAGCGTCAGGAAGGGCAGGCGGGTGCCGGCGCGCGAGACGAGAATCTCAACGTCCTGCTGCCAGTGCGGGTGCGTGATGTCGTGGATGCGCGCGCCGACGCGGCCGTGGCGGTTGTCCGCGCCCATGATCACGGCGGCGGCCATTTCGGCGTGTTCGCGTTCCGCGCCGGCACGCGCTCCGTCCTCGCAGTCGCAGGTGATGTCGAAGATGGGGCCGAGCTCGTTCTGTAGCTGGAGCGCCTTCCGCATCAGCTTTTCGGAGCCGGCGTAGTGGTCGACGGCGGGCAGGAGGGGGAAGGGTTTTTCCCCCGCGAAAAGAACCTGGCTGGGATGGCGCATGGGGTCGGCGGGTCGGCTGGTTGTGCGAAGCGGCCATTTTACCGCGTGAACGAAAACTGCCGCGCTATCCGAAAAGCTCCGCGTAAGCGGAAAGCTGCCGTGTAAACGAAAAAGGCCGTGGGCAACGCCACGGCCTTTGTGCAGGAAGTTTCCGCTTAGAGCATGCTGGCGACGGCGGCGCGCTCTTCTTCGAGTTCCTTCAGCGTGATGTTCATCTTCTCGCGCGAGTACTCGTCGATTTCCAGACCCTGGATGATCTTGAAGTCGCCGTTCTTGCACTCGCACGGAACGCCGTACACGACGCCTTCGGGGATGCCGTAGGAGCCGTCGGACGGAACGCCCATGGTGACCCATTCGTCGGAGCCGAGGACCCAGTCGCGGACGTGGTCGATCGCGGCGTTGGCGGCCGAGGCGGCGGAGGATAGGCCGCGCGCTTCGATGATGGCGGCGCCGCGCTTGCCGACGGTCGGTAGGAAGACGTCGTTGTTCCAGGCGTGATCGTTGATCAGGGTCTTGACGCTGTCGCCGTTCGAGGTGCAGTTGCGGTAGTCGGCGTACATCGTGGGCGAGTGGTTGCCCCAGACGACCAGCTTCTTCAGGCTGGAGACCGGACGGCCGATCTTGGCGGCCAGTTGCGACAGGGCGCGGTTGTGATCGAGACGCAGCATGCCGTGGTAGTTGCGCGGATTGGTGCGGCCGACTTTCTTGGCGGCGGCGGCGGCGATGTAGGCGTTGGTGTTGCACGGGTTGCCGACGACCAGGACCTTGACGTTTTCCTTGGCGTTCTCGGCGATGGCCTTGCCCTGAACGGTGAAGATCGCGCCGTTGGCGGTCAGCAGGTCGGCACGCTCCATGCCCTTGCTGCGCGGACGGGCGCCGACCAGCAGGCAGACGTCGGCGTCCTTGAAGGCGACGTTCGGATCGTCGGTGGCGACCATGCCGGCGAGCAGCGGGAAGGCGCAGTCGTCGAGTTCCATCATGACGCCCTGAACGGCTTGCTGGGCTTGCGGCAGATCGAGCAGCTGGAGGATGACCGGCTGATCCTTGCCGAGCATTTCGCCGGAGGCGATGCGGAAGAGCAGGCTGTAACCGATTTGGCCGGCAGCGCCGGTGACGGCGACGCGCATGGGGGCTTTGGACATGGTGCGGCTCCTGTTGTTAGCGATGAACAAGAATAAGGCGGAAAGACAGACTTACGGAATTGATCGGCACGGCGCTCCGGCGCGGCGTTTGGCCGGAGCAAGCAAATCGGATCAATCATAAGAGCGAAAGCCGACGAGTGTCAATGTTCCAGCTTATGTCTTATATAAGATATTAGTGGATGGACGTCACGCCGAATTTGTGATGAAATGATGCGCCATGAATCGCCCCCCGCCGCGCGCTGTGTTGCACTCACCGACCTTTAGTCCGCTCTATCGGCAGATCAAGGATTTGATCATGCGCAGCCTGGAGTCGGGCGAGTGGGGGCCGGGCGACGCCATTCCCAGCGAGTCCGAACTCGCCGCGCGCTTCAACGTGAGTCAGGGTACCGTGCGCAAGGCCATCGACGAGATGGCCGCCGACAACCTGCTGGTGCGCCGTCAGGGAAAGGGCACTTTCGTTGCGACGCACAACGATCCGCGTTCCTTCTTCCGCTTTCTCCGCATCGCCCCGAACGAGGGTGAGTTGCAGTCCGAGCACGACAGCATTCCGATCGAGTGCTGGCGGGCCAAGGCCGGCGCCGATGTGGCGCGCACGCTCGGTCTGGAGCAGGGGGCGCCGATCATCATCCTGCGCCGCTTGCTGAAGTTCGGCGACGAACCCGTCGTGTTCGACGAAATCTATCTTCCCGGCGACCAATTCCAGGATCTGACGCTCGATATCCTCAAGGAAAGTGACAAGTCGCTCTACAGTCTTTTCGAAAGCCGCTACGGCGTGCGCATGATCCGTGCCGACGAGCGTCTGCGCGCGGTTTCCGCCGACCGGGTGAGCGCCGATCTGCTCAAGGTGCCCGAGGGGAGTCCGCTGCTTCTCGTCGAGCGGGTGACCTTCACTTACGGCAACAAGCCGGTCGAATGGCGGCGCGGTTTTTACTCGACGCAGAACTATTATTACCACAACGAACTCGGGTGAGATCGTTGCCAAACAAGCGTTTCACGCGACCCATGCCGGGTCGGATGGTTTATAATCAAAAGTTCCAAACAGGTCTAAGCGGCCCAAACCAAGCCGCGTAATAAGAGGGATGACGTTCATGGCAGAAATGGCTATCAAGAAGAAGCGTCCAAAGAATTTGGACATAATGACGATTCGACTGCCCCTTCCGGGCATTCTGTCGATTCTTCACCGTATCAGCGGCGCAGTGATTTTCCTCCTTCTGCCCGTTCTCCTCTGGTTGTTCCAAAGCAGTCTCACTTCTCCCGAAACTTTCGCCACCTTCAAGAGCGTGGTCGGCAATCCGCTGGTCAAGATCGTCCTGCTCGGCCTGATCTGGTTGTACATGCACCACTTCTGCGCCGGCATCCGCTACCTGCTGCTCGACCTGCACAAGGGCGTCGACCTCGCGTCGGCCCGCCTGTCCAGCAAGATTGTCTTCGTGGTGAGCATTGCCCTGACCCTGATCATCGGAGCCAAAGTACTATGGTAAATCGCATCGTCGTCGGGGCCCACTACGGCCTCAAGGACTGGATCATCCAGCGCGCCACGGCCATCATCATGGCCATCTACACGGTGATCTTCCTCGCCGTGGTCGGTGCGGTCAGCCCGAATTCCTTCGAAGCCTGGCGCGGCATCTTTGCCGGCGGCTTCATGAAGTTCATCACCTTCCTTTTCTTCGTCAGCCTGTTCTATCACGCCTGGATCGGCGTGCGGGACATCTGGATGGATTACGCGAAGCCGGACGGCCTGCGTCTGGTCCTGATGATTGCAACGGCTGCGGTGCTGGTCGGCTACGCCGGCTGGGCGGTTCAGATTCTGTGGAGAATGTAAGTGAGCAACGTAAACATTCCGGTTCGTAAATTCGACGCGGTCATCGTCGGCGCCGGCGGCGCCGGCCTGCGTGCCGCCATTCAGCTGTCCGAAGCCGGCCTCAAGACGGCCGTCCTGTCCAAGGTCTTTCCGACCCGCTCGCACACCGTGGCGGCGCAGGGCGGCGTGTCCGCCTCGCTCGGCAACTCCGAGCAGGACCACTGGCACTGGCACATGTACGACACCGTCAAGGGCTCCGACTGGCTCGGCGACCAGGACGCGATCGAGTACATGTGCCGCAAGGCGCCCGAAGTCGTCGTCGAGCTCGAGCACTTCGGCATGCCTTTCGATCGCACCGACGAAGGCAAGATCTACCAGCGTCCGTTCGGCGGCCACATGTCGAATTTCGGCGAGAAGCCTGTGCGCCGTGCCTGCGCGGCGGCCGACCGGACCGGTCACGCCATGCTGCACGCGCTGTACCAGCGCAACGTGCGCGCCCAGACCCAGTTCTTCGTCGAGTGGATGGCGCTGGACCTGATCCGCGACGAAGAAGGTCAGGTGCTCGGCGTCATCGCGCTGGAAATGGAAACCGGCGAAGTCGTCGCTTTCCACGCCAAGGCCACCATCTTTGCGACCGGCGGTGCCGGCCGCATCTTCCACTCCTCGACCAACGCCTTCATCAACACCGGCGACGGCCTCGGCATGGCGGCGCGTGCCGGCATCGCCCTCGAGGACATGGAGTTCTGGCAGTTCCACCCGACCGGCGTGGCCGGCGCCGGCGTGCTGATCACCGAAGGCGTGCGTGGCGAAGGCGGGATTCTGCGCAACTCGTCGAACGAGCGCTTCATGGAGCGCTATGCGCCGAACGCCAAGGATCTGGCTTCGCGCGACGTCGTTTCGCGCGCCATGGTCACTGAAATCAACGAAGGTCGCGGTTGCGGTCCGAACAAGGACTTCGTCCTGCTGGACATCACCCACCTCGATCCGGCGACGATCATGAAGCGCCTGCCGGGCATCCGCGAGATCTCGATCCAGTTCGCCGGTGTTGACCCGATCAAGGCGCCGATCCCGGTCGTGCCGACCTGCCACTACCAGATGGGCGGCATTCCGACCAACTATCACGGCGAAGTCGTCAATCCGGACGGCAGCACGGTCAAGGGCTTCTACGCCGCCGGCGAAGTCGCCTGCGCCTCGGTGCACGGCGCCAACCGCCTCGGCACCAACTCGCTGCTCGACCTGCTGGTCTTCGGCAAATCCTCCGGCGACGCCGTCGTTCAGGCCGTCAAGAAGGATGCCGTGGCGCACAAGGATCTGCCGGCCGGCTTCGCCGACAAGACCCTGGCCCGCCTGAACCGTCTGAACACCCAGACCGGCGGCACCAGCGTCGACGAGACCCGCCTCGCGATGCAACGCGCGATGCAGACGCATTGCGGCGTGTTCCGCTTCAACGACAAACTGCAGGAAGGCGTCCGTCAGATTCTCGAGATCGAGAAGGCCGTCGCCCGCACCGAGATCAAGGACAAGTCGCAGGTCTGGAACACGGCGCGCACCGAAGCGCTCGAACTCGACAACCTGATCGAAGTGGCGAAGGCGACCATGATCTCCGCCGAGGCGCGCAAGGAATCGCGCGGCGCCCACGTGCGCGACGACGCCCCGGATACCGCCGAGAATCCGAACGGCCGCGACGACAAGAATTGGCACAAGCACACGCTGTGGCATCGCGACGGCAACAAGCTCTCGTACAAGCCGGTCAACATGACCCCGTTGTCCGTCGAAACCATCGCGCTGAAGACGCGGTCCTACTGATCGCGCGCCAAGGAGTCAAAAAACATGACCACCCGTACCATGCTGTTCAAGATCTACCGCTACGATCCGGACAAGGACAACGCGCCGTACATGCAGGACATCTCGATCGAGGTCGATAGCGTCACCGATCGCAAGCTGCTCGACGTCCTGGTGAAACTCAAGGCGAAGGACGACACCCTGTCCTACCGCCGCTCGTGCCGCGAAGGTATCTGCGGTTCCGACGCGATGAACATCAACGGCAAGAACGGCCTCGCCTGTCTGACCGAAGTGAAGGATCTGAAGGAGCCGGTCGTCCTGCGTCCGCTGCCCGGCCTGCCGGTCATCCGCGACCTGATCGTGGATATGACCCAGTTCTTCAAGCAGTACCACTCGATCAAGCCCTACCTGATCAACGACACGCCGCCGCCCGAGCGCGAGCGCCTGCAGTCGCCGGATGACCGCGAGGAACTGAACGGTCTCTACGAATGCATCCTGTGCGCCTGCTGCTCGACCTCCTGCCCGTCGTTCTGGTGGAATCCGGACAAGTTCGTCGGCCCGGCCGGCCTGCTCAACGCCTACCGTTTCATCGCCGATACGCGCGACGAGGCGACCAACGCGCGTCTGGACGACCTCGAGGATCCGTATCGCCTCTTCCGCTGCCACTCCATCATGAACTGCGTCGACGTCTGTCCGAAGGGTCTCAACCCGACGAAGGCGATCGGCAAGATCAAGGAAATGATGGTCAGGCGCGCGGTCTGACGGTGGAACGCGGAGCACTGAATCGCCTGCGCTGGCGCTGTACGCGCCGTGCCATGCTGGAAATGGACCTTCTGCTCGGGAGCTTTCTCGAGGAGAGGTTCTCCAGCCTGACACCGGCGCAGGCCGAAGCCTTCGTCGTGCTGGCCGACATGGAAGACCTGGAACTGTGGCCGCTGGTCAATGGCAGCGTGCAATGCCAGGACCCGGTCCAGGCCGAAGTCGTCGCCATGCTGCACGACGTAAGAGTTAAGTAAGGAAGCCGCCCTATATTGGCGACCTCCGGTTGGAAGCTGTGACATCACAAACCTGTACAGGGACTAAATCATGACGACCGAACGCAAGGCAACTCTGACTATCGAAGGGCAAGCGCCTGTCGAATTTCCGATCATGTCGCCGACTCACGGCAACGATTGTGTCGATATCCGCACCCTGGGTGGAAAGACCGGTCTGTTCACCTACGACTCCGGCTTCCTGTCGACCGCGAGCTGCAAGTCGAAGGTCACCTTCATCGACGGTGACAAGGGAGAGTTGCTTTACCGCGGCTTCCCGATCGAGCAACTGGCCGAAAACTGCAACTTCCTCGAAGTCGCCTACCTGCTGAAGAACGGCGAGCTGCCGAACGCCGCGCAGAAGCAGGATTTCGAGCTGACCATCAAGAACCATACGATGGTTCACGAGCAACTCGCCAAGTTCTTCTCCGGTTTCCGCCGCGACGCCCATCCGATGGCCGTCATGGTCGGCGTGGTCGGCGCCCTGTCCGCCTTCTATCACGAAGCCATGGACTTCTCGGACGCCGAGCATCGCAGCATCAGCTTCAACCGCATCATCGCCAAGATGCCGACCATCGTCGCCATGGCCTACAAGTACACGACCGGTCAGCCGTTCATGTACCCGCGCAACGATCTCGACTACACCGCCAACTTCATGCACATGATGTTCGGCACCCCGTGCGAGACCTACGTGCCGAACCCGGTTCTCGTGCGCGCGCTCGACGTCATCTTCACGCTGCACGCCGACCACGAGCAGAACGCCTCGACCTCCACCGTCCGTCTGGCCGGTTCCTCGGGCGCGAATCCCTTCGCCTGCATCTCGGCCGGCATCGCCTGCCTGTGGGGTCCGGCGCACGGCGGCGCGAACGAAGCCTGCCTGCAGATGCTCGAGGAAATCGGCGACGTGTCGCGCGTCCCCGAGTACATCGCGCGCGCCAAGGACAAGAACGACAGCTTCAAGCTGATGGGCTTCGGCCACCGCGTCTACAAGAACTTCGACCCGCGCGCCAAGCTGATGCGCAAGGTGTGCAACGAAGTTCTGAAGGAACTCGGCCTCGAGAACGATCGCCTGTTCAAGCTGGCCATGGAACTCGAAAAGATCGCTCTGGAAGATCCGTACTTCGTCGAGAAGAAGCTCTACCCGAACGTCGACTTCTACTCGGGCATCGTCCAGAAGGCGCTCGGCATCCCGACCTCGATGTTCACCTGCATCTTCGCGCTGGCCCGCACGGTCGGCTGGATGACGCAGTGGGAGGAAATGATCACCGATCCCGAATACAAGATCGGTCGCCCGCGACAGTTGTACGTCGGCGCTGCGAAGCGCGACGTCGTGCCGCTTGCCAAGCGCGCATAGCAAACTCCGAGGGCGGCCGAAACAGCCGCCCTTTTTTCCATACCCGGCCGTATTGGCCGGCGACCATTCCGTGCTCCCAAAACCCTGATTACAGGTGTCTGCCATGATGACGCAGCTGTTCGGCAATTCCCACCTCTTCGGCGGCAACGCGCCCTTCGTCGAGGAACTGTACGAGAACTACCTAGACAATCCCGCTTCCGTGCCCGACGAGTGGCGCGACTATTTCGACAAACTGGCGCAGCTGCCGGGCAACGTTGCCCGCGACGTGCCGCATCTGCCAGTGATCAACGCCTTCGCCGAGCAGGCGAAGAAGGGCGGCTACCGCGTGGCGGCCGCTGCGCCGATCGACGACAAGAAGCAGGTCGGCGTGCTGCAGCTGATCAACGCCTACCGCTTCCTCGGCACGCGCTGGGCCAACCTCGACCCGCTCAAGCGCATGCCGCGTCCCGCACTGCCCGAGCTCGAGCCCGCGCACTACGGCCTGACCGACGCCGACCTCAACAGCACCTTCAACTCGGGCTCCTTCAAGGCCGTTCCCGAGCATGCGCCGTTCGGCCAGATCTTCGACGCGCTGAAGGAAACCTACTGCAGCTCGATCGGCGTCGAGTACATGTACATGAACGAGATCGCCGAGAAACGCTGGCTGCAGGATCGCCTCGAAACGATCCGCGGCAAGGGCAGCTACAGCGCCGACGAGAAGAAGCGTCTGCTCGAACGCCTGACGGCCGCCGAGACGCTCGAGCGCTACCTGCACACCCGCTACGTCGGCCAGAAGCGCTTCTCGCTCGAAGGCGGCGAATCGCTGATCGTGTCGATGGACGAACTGATCCGCGTCGGCGGCAGACTCGGCGTCGATGAGATCGTCGTCGGCATGGCCCACCGCGGCCGTCTCAACGTGCTCGTCAATACGCTGGGCAAGACGCCGGCGATGCTCTTCGACGAGTTCGAAGGCAAGAAGGCGCAGGACCTGTCGTCCGGCGACGTCAAGTACCACATGGGCTACTCGTCCGACGTCGCGACGCCCGGCGGCCCCTGCCACCTGACGCTGGCTTTCAACCCCTCGCACCTGGAAATCGTCAACCCGGTCGTCGTCGGCTCGGTTTACTCGCGCCAGCGTCGGCGCGGCGAAGGCGGCAAGGACAAGGTGCTGCCGGTGCTGATCCATGGCGACGCCGCCGTCGCCGGCCAAGGCGTCAACCAGGAAATGATCAACTTCGCGCAGACCCGCGGTTACGGCACGGGCGGCACGGTGCACATCGTGGTGAACAACCAGATCGGCTTCACCACGTCGGACCCGCGTGACTACCGCTCCTCGCTGTACTGCACCGACATCTTCAAGATGGCCGACGCGCCGATCTTCCACGTCAACGGCGACGATCCGGAAGCCGTGGCGCTCGTCACCCAGGTGGCGATGGAGTTCCGTCACACCTTCAAGAAGGATGTCGTGATCGACATCATCTGCTACCGCAAGCTCGGCCACAACGAGCAGGACGAGCCGATGGTCACGCAGCCGCTGATGTACAAGAAGGTGCAGGCGCATCCGGGCACGCGCAAGCTGTACGCCGACAAGCTGGTCGCCGAGGGCGTGCTGCCGGCCGACGGTCCGGACAACATGATCAAGGACTATCGCGCCCACCTCGACAAGGGCGAGTTGCTGTACAACCCGGTGATCGCCGGCTACAAGCACCCGATGACGATCGACTGGACGCCGTACCTCACCAAGAAGTACATCGAGACCTGCGACACCACCGTGCCGGCCAAGGAACTCAAGCGTCTGGCCGAGCGCCTGACGACGGTTCCCGAGGGCTTCACGCTGCACTCGCGCGTCAAGAAGATCATCGACGACCGCCGCGCCATGGGCGAGGGCAAGCTGCCGATCGACTGGGGCATGGCCGAGAACCTGGCCTACGCCTCGCTGCTCGTGTCGGGCTACGGCGTGCGCATCTCGGGCGAGGACGTCGGGCGCGGCACCTTCTTCCACCGCCACGCCGCCCTGCACGACCAGAATCGCGAAAACTGGGACGAAGGCACCTTCTACCCGCTGGCCCACCTGCAGGAAAAGCAGGCCGGCTTCCAGTGCTTCGACTCGGTCCTCTCCGAAGAAGCCGTGCTCGCCTTCGACTACGGCTACGCCACCGCCAACCCGCACGAACTGGTGCTCTGGGAAGGCCAGTTCGGCGACTTCGCGAACGGCGCGCAGGTCGTCATCGACCAGTTCATCGCTTCCGGCGAAACCAAGTGGGGCCGCGCCTGCGGTCTCGTCATGCTGCTCCCGCACGGCTACGAAGGCCAGGGTCCGGAGCACTCGTCGGCGCGCATCGAACGCTTCATGACGCTGTGCGCGGAAATGAACATGGAAGTCTGCCAGCCGACGACGCCGGCCCAGATTTTCCACCTGCTTCGCCGTCAGGGCGTGCGCAACCAGCGCAAGCCGCTGATCGTCTTCTCGCCGAAGTCGCTGCTCCGTCACAAGGATGCCACCTCGACGCTCGACGAACTGAGCAAGGGCGAATTCCAGCGCGTGATCGGCGAGACCGACAAGCTCGACGCCAAGAAGGTGACCCGCGTCATCTTCTGCTCGGGCAAGGTCTACTACGACCTCGTCGCGGCGCGTCGCGAGCAGAAGCTCAACCACATCGCCATCGCCCGTCTCGAACAGCTCTACCCCTTCCCGGAAGAGTCGTTCAAGGCCGAGATCGCCAAGTACCCGAAGGCCACGGAAATCGTCTGGGTGCAGGACGAGCCGCGCAACCAGGGCGCTTGGTACTGGATCGCCTCGCGTCAGCATCTGGCCCGTTCGCTGAGCGACAAGCAGCACCTGCTGCTCGTTTCGCGTCCGGCCTCGGCGTCGCCGGCGGTGGGTTACCTCGCCAAGCACAACGCTCAACAGAAAGCCCTCATCGAGTCCGCCCTGGGCAAGATCGAGTACTGAAACCAGCATAAAAATACGGAGATATCATGCTCATCGACGTCAAAGTTCCGCAGCTGTCCGAATCCGTCGCCGAAGCGACCCTCGTGGCCTGGCACAAGAAGGCCGGCGAAGCCGTTTCGCGCGACGAAAACCTGATCGACATCGAGACCGACAAGGTCGTCCTCGAACTCCCCGCGCCGGATGGCGGCGTGATCGTCGAAATCATCAAGGGCGACGGCGACACCGTCGTCGCCGGCGAAGTCATCGCGCGCATCGACACCGCCGCCCAGGCTTCGGCCACAGCACCGGCCGCTGCCGCCGCACCGAAGGCCGCCGCGCCGGCGCCGGCTGCCGCGCCCGCCGCTGCCGCGCCGTCGGCCGCCGGCGTGGCCATGCCGGCCGCGCGCAAGATTCTCGACGAGAAGGGCATCGCCGCCGCCGACGTCACCGGCTCCGGCCGTGGCGGTCGCGTCACCAAGGAAGATGCACAAGCCGCCCAGCCGAAGGCCGCCGCTCCGGCGCTGGCCGCCGCGCCGGCCGTGCAGATCCCGCTCGGCGAGCGCCCCGAGCAGCGCGTTCCGATGTCGCGCCTGCGCGCCCGCATCGCCGAGCGCCTGCTGCAGTCGAAGAACGAAAACGCCATCCTGACCACCTTCAACGAAGTGAACATGGCGCCGATCATGGCGCTGCGCAAGCAGTACGGCGAGAAGTTCGAAAAGGCGCACGGCGTCCGTCTCGGCTTCATGGGCTTCTTCGTCAAGGCCGCGGTTGCCGCCCTGCAGAAGTTCCCGATCCTGAACGCCTCGGTCGACGGCAACGACATCGTCTATCACGGCTACATCGACATCGGCATCGCCGTCGGTTCGCCGCGCGGCCTTGTCGTGCCGATCATCCGCGACGCCGACCAGATGACCATCGCCGACATCGAGAAGAAGATCGCCGAATTCGGCCAGAAGGCCAAGGACGGCAAGATCTCGATGGAAGAACTGACCGGCGGCACCTTCTCGATCTCGAACGGCGGCATCTTCGGCTCGATGCTGTCGACGCCGATCATCAACCCGCCGCAGTCGGCCATCCTCGGCATCCATGCCACGAAGGACCGCGCCGTCGTCGAAAACGGCCAGGTCGTCGTGCGCCCGATCAACTATCTGGCGATGTCCTACGATCACCGCATCATCGACGGCCGCGAAGCCGTGCTCGGTCTGGTGACCATGAAGGAAGCGCTGGAAGATCCGGCCCGCCTGCTGCTCGGCGTCTGATGCACTAGAAGGAAAGGGGCGCGGCGCACGGGGTCAGAAGCCCCTTGCCCCGGCCCCTTTTTCTCGTTTCCACCAGGAGAAAGAACAATGTCCAAACAATTCGACGTCCTCGTCATCGGCGGCGGCCCCGGCGGCTACGTGGCCGCGATCCGCGCCGCGCAACTCGGCTTCAATGTCGCCTGCTGCGAATCCAACGCCTACGCCGATCCGAAGGGCGAACCGCGCCTCGGCGGCACCTGCCTGAACGTCGGCTGCATCCCGTCGAAGGCGCTGCTGCACACCTCGCACCTGTTCGAGGAAGCCGGCCACAGCTTCGCCGCGCAGGGTATCAGCGTCGGTACGCCGAAGATCGACGTGGGCAAGATGGTCGGCCGCAAGGACGGCATCGTCACGCAGCTGACCTCGGGCATCAAGGGCCTGTTCAAGAAGAACAAGGTGACCCAGCTCAACGGCCACGGCGCCTTCGTCGGCGCCGGCAAGGACGGCGGCTGGCAGGTCAAGGTCGGTAACGACGTCGTCGAGGCCAAGCAGGTCATCGTCGCCACCGGCTCCAAGGCGCGCCATCTGCCGGGCATCGCGGTCGACAACAAGATTGTCTGCGACAACGCCGGCGCGCTCGACATCGACGCCGTGCCGAAGAAGCTCGCGATCATCGGCGCCGGCGTGATCGGCCTCGAAATGGGCAGCGTCTGGCGCCGCCTCGGTTCCGAAGTGACCATCCTCGAAGCGATGCCCGACTTCCTGTCGGTCGCCGACGTCGACGTCGCCAAGGAAGCCGCCAAGGTGTTCGCCAAGCAGGGCCTGAACATCCAGACCGGCGTCAAGATCGGCGACGTGAAGACGTCGAAGAAGGGCGTCTCGATCGCCTACACCGACAAGACCGGCGCCGCGCAGAAGCTCGACGCCGACCGCCTGATCGTTTCCGTCGGCCGCGTGCCGAACACCGACGGTCTGAACGCCGACAAGGTCGGCCTGCAGCTCAACGAGCGCGGCCAGATCAACGTCGACGGCCACTGCCGCACCAACCTGCCCGGCGTGTGGGCGGTCGGCGATGTGGTCTCCGGTCCGATGCTCGCGCACAAGGCGATGGAAGAGGGCGTCATGGTTGCCGAGCTGATGGCCGGCCAGGCCGGCCACTGCAATTTCGACACCATCCCCTGGGTCATCTACACGAGCCCAGAGATCGCCTGGGTCGGCAAGACCGAGCAGCAGCTCAAGGCCGACGGCGTCGCCTACAAGGTCGGCAAGATTCCGTTCGCCGCCAACGGTCGCGCGCTCGGCATGGGCGACCCGACCGGCTTCGTCAAGATGCTGGCCGACGCCAAGACCGACCGCATCCTCGGCGTGCACATCATCGGCGCCAACGCCTCCGAGTTGATCTCGGAAGGCGTCGTCGCGATGGAGTTCGGCGCCGCGTCGGAAGACCTCGCGCGCATCTGCCACGCCCACCCGACGCTGTCGGAAGTCGTGCACGAAGCCGCGCTGGCCTGCGACAAGCGCCCGCTGCACTTCTAAGCGCTCCGGTGCTGTTCCCCGCCGTGCGGAAAACGCGCGGCGGGGACGGCGCAAAGGAAAAGGCGGGGTGTTTCGGCACCCCGCCTTTTTTTTCATTCCCGCCTTTGCCGAAACACCATGGCCTATCTCGAACTCGTCGGCCTGCTCGTCATCTTCGCACTGATCGCCTGGCTGGCCTGGAAGTCGATGTGAGCGCGGGCGGACCGGCCGCCCTTGACGGCGTCGTGCCGCCCGCGTCCGCGCTTCAGGCGGCCTGCGCTTCCTTCACGGCGCCGCGCGCCTCCAGGCGGTTGTAGCCGCTGACCAGAGCCTTGATCGACGCCGTGACGATGTTCGCGTCAATGCCCACGCCGTAGCACTCGCCGCCGCGACCGGGCTGCATCACCTCGATGAAGGCGCAGGCCTGGGCGTGGCCGCTGGCGCCCATCGAGCGCTCTTCGTAGCTGCGCACCTGCAGCGCGACGCCGATGCCCTGCAGGGCATGCACGGCGGCGTCGATCGGGCCGTTGCCCTCGCCGCTGATCAGGTGCGGCACGCCGTCAAGCTCGACGCTGATGCGGATGCCCTGCGCCTTGCCATGCTCGAACAGGTGGTGCTCGATGTAGCGCATGCTGCCGCGATCTTCGAGATAGGTGCCCGCGAAGAGCCGCCAGATGTCGGCCGCGCTCGCCTCGCCGCCGGTGCGCTCGGTGTGCGCCTGCACTTCGCCGGAGAATTCGACCTGCAGGCGGCGCGGCATCACGACGCCGTATTCGCTCTCTATCAGATAGGCGACGCCGCCCTTGCCCGACTGGCTGTTCACGCGGATGACCGAATCGTAGCTGCGGCCGACGTCGGCCGGATCGATCGGGAGATAGGGCACGTTCCACGCGGCGCCCGGCTCCTGTGCGGCGAAGCCCTTCTTGATCGCGTCCTGGTGCGAGCCGGAGAAGGCCGTGAACACGAGGTCGCCGACGTAGGGGTGGCGCGGGTGGATGGGCAACTGGTTGCAGTGCTCGACGGTGCGCGCGACGGCGTTGATGTCGGAGAAGTCGAGCTGCGGGTCGACGCCCTGCGTGTACATGTTGAGCGCCAGCGTCACGATATCGACGTTGCCGGTGCGCTCGCCGTTGCCGAACAGGCAGCCCTCGACGCGGTCGGCACCGGCCATCAGGCCGAGCTCGGCGGCGGCGACGCCGGTGCCGCGGTCGTTGTGCGGGTGCAAGGAGAGAATCACGCTGTCGCGTCGCGCCAGATGGCGGTGCATCCACTCGATCTGGTCGGCGTAGACGTTGGGCGTCGCCACCTCGACGGTGGCCGGCAGGTTGAGGATGACCTTCTTCTCAGGCGTCGCGCCCCACTCGGCAGTCACCGCGTCGCACACCTCGACGGCGAAGTCGAGTTCGGTCGCGGTGAAGGTTTCCGGGCTGTACTGCAGGATGAATTCGGTGTCCGGTTGTTCGGCGGCGAGCCGCTTGATTTGGCGCACGGCGTCGACCGCCAATTGCACGACCTCGGGGCGGCTCATGCCGAAGACGACGTCGCGGAAGGTCGGCGAGGTCGCGTTGTAGACGTGCACGATGACGCGCCGGGCGCCGCGCACCGACTCCATGGTGCGCTCGATCAGGTGGTCGCGCGCCTGGGTGAGCACCTCGATCGTCACGTCGTCGGGAACGTGGCCACCCTCGATGAGCAGGCGCACGAAATCGAAATCGGTCTGCGACGCCGACGGGAAGCCGACCTCGATTTCCTTGAAGCCGACCGCGCAGACGGTGCGGAACATGCGCATCTTGCGCTCGGCGTTCATCGGTTCGAACAGCGACTGGTTGCCGTCGCGCAGGTCGGTGCTCATCCAGATCGGCGGCGCCGAAATGACGCGGTTCGGCCACTGGCGGTCGGCGAGCGCGACGGGCGGGAAGGGGCGGTATTTGGCGGCGGCTTGCTGCATCATCGTGCGTTCTCCTGGCGGCGGTTCCGGTGCCTTTTCGCGCCGGCGGCAGCGGAAAGGGAATGACGACAGTTTACGGAAAAGCGCGCGGCAGGTGCTTGCGTTTTATCGCTTTGATTTTGTATTTTTGGCAATAAAATTGCCGTTTTATTTGTTTTGTTGATACTATTTTTGTAATTTGATTGAACGATGGATAGCATCATGCAGCTTGACCGCTACGACCGCCACATCCTCGAAGTACTGCAGCAGGACGGACGGATCAGCAACCAGGATCTCGCCGAGCGCATCGGCCTCTCGCCTTCGCCCTGCCTGCGCCGCGTGCGCGCGCTGGAGGAGGCCGGCATCGTCGCCGGCTACCGCGCGGTGCTCGACGCCAGGGCGCTCGGCCTGTCGCTGATGGCGCTGATTCACATCTCGATGGACCGCCACACGCCGGAACGCTTCGAGAATTTCGAAGCCAGGATCGGCGCGATCCCCGAAGTCATGGAGTGCCTGCTGATCACCGGGCAGGACGCCGATTACCAGATCAAGGCCGTCGTGCGCGACATGGACGCCTACCAGGAACTGCTGCTCGACCGCATCACGCGCATCGAAGGCGTGACCGGCGTGCATTCGAGCTTCGTCCTGCGCCGGGTGATCGACAAGAGCGCACTGCCGCTCGGGGAGAAGTAGGGCGCAGCGGCTTGCGCCGCCCTGTACTCAACTCCAGGCTTCGCCCAGCGCCTCGGCCTGCCGCAGCACCAGTTCCACTGCGCCCTCCTGCAAATCCGGCGGGTATTTGTACTTGCGCAGGATGCGCTTGACCATCAGCCGCAGCTTGGCCCGCACGCTCTCCCGGGCCGACCAGTCCACCGTCACGTTCTGGCGCAGGCTCTCGGTCAGCTCATGGGCGATCTTCTTCAGGGTCTCGTCGGAGAGTTCCCGCACCGCCGATTCGTTGTTAGCCAGGGCATCGTAGAAGCGCACTTCATCGTTGCTCAGCCCCAGTTCCTCGCTCCGGTTGGCAGCGGCGCGGAACTTCTTGGCCATGTCGATCAGCTCTTCGATCACCTGGGCCGTTTCGATGGCCCGGTTCTGGTAGCGTTTGACCACATTGGCAAGCAACTCGGAGAACTTCCTTTCCTGCACTACGTTGGTGGCAAAGCGGCTCCTGATCTCGCCCTCCAACAGGCGCTCCAACAATTCCACCGCCAGATTGCGCTCCGGCAGGTTGCTCACCTCGGCCAGGAACTCGTCATCCAGGATGCCGATATTGGGCTTGTCCAGGCCCACGGCCTCGAACACGTCCACCACCTCCCCCGACACCACGGCCGAGCCGATGATCTGGCGGATGGCCAGCTCCTTCTCCTCGTCGCTGCGCTTCTTGCGGCTCAGATCGCGCTTGGTCAGGATCACCTTCACCGCCTGCAAGAAAGCCACCTCCTCCCGCACCGCCTTGGCTTCGTCCAGGGTGCAGCACAGGGAGAAAGCCTTGCTCATGGCCAGAGCCGTATCGGCAAAGCGCTTCTTGCCCTCCTTCTGACCGAGGACAAAATCAGCGGCTCCCGCCAGGAGCTTGTGGCCGGCCCTGGCGAAATCGCTGTAATCAAAGCCGTGCAGCATGGCGCGCAGGAGATCGAGCTTCTCTTCCAGCACCGCATAGGCCTCGGCCGCATCCACCGTGGGCCGGCCCCGGCCCCGGCTGGCCGTGTATTCCTTGAGGGCGCTCTTCAACTCGTTGGCGATGCCGATGTAGTCCACCACCAGACCGCCCTGCTTGTCCTTGAACACCCGGTTCACCCGGGCGATGGCCTGCATCAGGTTATGCCCCTTCATGGGCTTGTCCACATACAGGGTATGGACGCAGGGGGCATCGAAGCCGGTGAGCCACATGTCCCGCACAATAACCAGCTGGAGCGGATCTTCCGGGTCCTTGAAGCGTTTTTCCAGGCGCTTCTTCACCTTCTTGCTGTAGAGGTGGGGCCGCAGCAGGGCCTTGTCGCTGGCCGAGCCGGTCATGACAATCTTGATCGCCCCCTTCTCCGGGTCGGCATCGTGCCAGTCGGGCCGCAGCCTGACGATTTCGTTGTAGAGATGGACGCAGATTTCCCGGCTCATGGCCACCACCATGGCCTTGCCGCGCTGGGCCTGGTTGCGCTCCTCGAAGTGGGCCACCAGGTCGGCCGCGACGCTGGCGATGCGGGGCTCGGCACCGACCACCCGCTCCAAGGCCGCCCACTTGCTCTTCAACTGGGCCTGCTGGCTTTCCTCCTCGTCCTCCGCCAGTTCGTCCACATCCGCGTCGATCTGGGGCAGTTGCTCGTCCCTGAGGGACAGCTTGGCCAGGCGGGACTCGAAGTAGATGGCCACCGTCGCCCCGTCTTCCTTGGCCTGCTGCATGTCGTAGACGTGGATGTAGTCGCCGAACACGACCCGGGTGTCCCGGTCCTCGCTGGCGACGGGCGTGCCGGTAAAGGCGACGAAGGTGGCGTTGGGCAGGGCGTCCCTCAGGTGCTGGGCGTAGCCCACCTCGTACACCGCCGTCGGCTCGGCCGCCTGGAGGGCGTTGCCGTCATTGGCGGCGGCGCCGGTCCGGGGCGCCTTCACGGTCTTCAGCTTCGCCTCGAAGCCGTACTGGGTGCGATGGGCCTCGTCGGCGATGACCACGATGTTGTGCCGGTCCGAGAGCATGGGGAAGCTGTCTTCGTCCTCCCCGGGCATGAATTTCTGGATGGTGGCGAAGACGATGCCGCCCGAAGGCCGGTTCGCCAGCAGGGCCCGTAGTTCCTGGCGGCTGGCCGCCTGCACGGGCGTTTCCCGCAGCAGGTCCTGGGACAGGGAGAAAACGCCGAAGAGCTGGCCGTCCAGGTCATTGCGGTCGGTGATGACGACGATGGTGGGGTTCTCCATCGCCGCCTCCTGCATCACCCGGGCCGCAAAGCAGGTCATGGTGATGCTCTTGCCGCTGCCCTGGGTATGCCAGACGACGCCGCCCTTGCCCTTGCGCGCCGCCTCGGTGGTGGGCCGGGAGGCTGCCACCACTTGCTGGATGGCGGCCCGCACGGCATGGAACTGGTGATAGCCGGCCACCTTCTTCACCAGCCCGCCATCGTCTTCGAATAGCACGAAAAAGCGCAGGTAATCGAGCAGGGTGGCCGGCGCCAGCAGGCCCCGCACCAGAGTTTCCAGCTCGTTGAACTGGCCCAGGGGGTCCAGATTCACCCCGTCGATGGTGCGCCACTGCATGAAGCGCTCGGCATCGCTGGAGAGGGCGCCCAGCCGGGCCTCGCTACCGTCGGAGATGAGCAGCAGCTCGTTGTACTGGAAGACGTCGGGAATCTGCTCCTTGTAGGTCTGGAGCTGGTCGTAGGCCTTCCTGATATCGGCGTTCTCGTCCGCCGGGTTCTTCAGCTCCAGCAGCACCAGGGGCAGGCCATTGACGAAGAGGATCACATCCGGCCGGCGGGTATGCTTCGGCCCCTTGAGGGTGTATTGATTCACCGCCAGCCATTCGTTGGCCGCAACATCTGCCCAGTCGATCAGGCGCACGAAGTCGCCCCGGGTCTCCCCGTCCCGCCGCACCTCCACCGGCACTCCGCCCACCAGCAACTGGTGGAAGCGGCGGTTGGCCGACAACAGGGCCGGAATGCCCAGGTCCAAAACCTGGCCCAGGGCATCCTCCCGGGCCGCCAGGGGGATATCCGGATTGAGACGCTGGATAGCGCTGCGCAGGCGCTCGATCAGCACCACCTGGCGGTAGTCGCTGCGCTCCGGCGTCGCCCCGTCGGCGGCCAGATCCGGGCCGAACAGGGGCGTGTAGCCCACCTCGGCAAGCCAGCCCAGGGTTTCCTGTTCCAGTTGGTCTTCGCTCATCTCGCGCCTATCTCAATTGCCCAGCAGAATCTGGTTCAAAGCCACATTGACGTAGTAATTGCTGCGCCCCATCTTGTGCTTCTCCACGAAGCCGCCGGCCGCCAGGGCGTCCAGGTACTTGCTGGCGGTCAGGCGCGACACTCCCAGGTCCCGTTCGATGAACTCGATCTTGGTATAGGGGTGCATGAACAGGTTGTTGATCAGGTCCTGGCTGTAAAACTTGTAGTCGGCGCGGATGCGGTGCTTGTAGTCGAACAGCGCCGCCTTGATCGCCTGGATGGTGCGGATGGTCTGTCCGGCGGTCTGCTCCACCGCTTCGAGCATGTACAGCACCCACTCCTCCCAGGCATCCCCATCCCGCACCGCCTGCAACAGGCGGTAATAGTCCGCCTTGGTGCGCACGATATGGCGCGAGAGATAGAGCACCGGCACCTCAAGCAGGCCTTCCTTGACCAGATAGAGCACATTGAGGATGCGCCCGGTGCGGCCGTTGCCATCGTAGAACGGGTGGATGCTCTCGAACTGGTGGTGGATCAACGCCATGCGGATCAGGGGATCAACCGGGAAACGCTCGCCATTGTTGATGAAGCGTTCCAGGTCTCCCATCAGGGCCACGATTTCGGCCGGGTCCTGGGGCGGCGTATACACCGTCTGCCCCGACCCGGTTTTCAGGGCTGTGCCCGGCAGCTTGCGGAAGCCGGCATTGTTACGCTCGAGCTCCGCCTGCATGGCCACGATGTGGTTGGCGGTCAGCAGGCCCGTGTCGAGCACCAGTCGGTAGCCCAGATGCAGGGCCTGCCGGTAGCGCAGCACCTCCTTGGCGGCTGGATTGGCAAAGGCCTCCGGCAGCACGTCATCCTTGAACAGCTCGTCGTGGGTGGTGACGATGTTCTCGATTTCGGAACTGTCCTTGGCCTCCTGCAAGCCCAGGGCGTTGATCAGGATGCCCTGGTTGGGAATGGACGCCGCCACCCCCTTCAGCTCCGCCAGGGCGCGGCTGGCACTGGCCAGGCGTTTCAGGATGGGCGCCGTGTCGAAGCGGGCGACATCCAGGGTTTCCAGGGAAGGCAGGGCAGTCATGGCCACAGGCGGGGGCCCGGTCTCGTGCATGAGAAAACGGCATCTCTATGCACGTCGCCGGGACATGTTTAAAGAATCCGTATTTTTATACACATCCCAGAGGACGTGTATAAAAATCGTCATTTTTTATGCATGTCCCGGACGGATAGTTAAGCCCACTTAAATACCGGGTCACGAATCTAGGCAGCTTCCGGCAGGCGCAACTGGCCGGAAATCAGGCGGGGCAGCAGGGTATCGCGGAGGGTGGCGAAGGTTTGGGCTTGCAGTTGGTTTTCACCAATTAAAGCAAGCAACGGAGCGGTCACATTGTGAAACGCCGTCATTACTTCATTACTTGGGAGAATGCTACGAATGCCAACTACAACCTCCGGACGTACAGCCGGATACGCACCTCCATCAGCCACGTGAGCGAAATACTCAATGGCTGAGTCCTGTGTCGCCGATAGATACACAAACTCGGTATTTTCAGGCTCTACGGGCCGCAACACTGCAAACCCGGTACTGCCAGTCAAATTACTGGATGCGTTATAAATAAACGCAAAGGAACGATTTCCAGGCCGAACTGTGCCGACAATCGAGTCTCCGCTACGCAACACTCGCCGTGCCCGGCTGGGCGCCTCATCGAACGCATAGCTCGTTATTTCGGCAACCTCATTGTTCTTGGCATTCGCCAAATCAATGTACGCCACGGTACTAGGGTGCTTCTTTGCCGTCCATGACTCAGGGTTGAGTACGGCAAACTCCGACAAGGCCCCAACCCGCCACCCTCTCGGCACCAAGCCCAATTCCGATTCCTCGAAGCTGTCCGGGAACAGGGCGGCGGTGGCTTCGTCCATGCCGTCCGGGGCGCGGCCTTCCATCTTGGCACGCACCGGGTCGAAATTGACGAACCAGGACTTAAACAGGGCCTGGGCGATGGCTTCCAGAGTGGCATTGGTTTCGCGCAAGAGGGTGATACGTTTCTCGGTGCCCTCTAACAAATCAACAATCAGACGATCTGTATCAGTTAGCTCAGGAACAGGGAAACTCAGGAAATCATCGCGTGCCAAGCCAAGGGTTGTCGTACCTGTTCCACAGCCTCGACAATATTCTCTGTAGCCTGGAGTACGGAGCAACCAGTACAGATATTCTCTCGAAATAGAAAGTCCATCAAAAACGAGTTTGACCGTGTCCTGAGTGAGCCGCCCTGATGAGATGTTATCTGGGACACGAGATACAGAACCCAACAGGTCGCCAGATTGGGTTACGTCTTTCAAAGAAACATATATATCGCCGGGACTAAGGGATATTTTTTCAGGGCATTCACCACCATATGTTTTGAAGCCACCGTGGCGAAACCCTCCATTCGGTTCTATTGAGGCCAAACCGAGCAACACAGGACCGGGCAAACCCACTAAGCCTCCCTTGTAGGTGGTGCCTCGTTGAAGGCTTACGAAATCACCCAAAGAGCGTTTATTCTCAAAACTCATACCCCAGCCCCCCCAGCTTCTGCCGAATCAGGGCATCCAGTTCCGCCCCCTTAGCCATCTGCTCCCCCAGCTTTTCGGTGAGCTGCTGCATCTTCTCGGCGAAGGCTTCATCGTCCTCTTCCACCGCTTCGGCGCCGACGTAGCGGCCCGGGGTCAGCACGTGGCCGTGCTGGGCGATCTCGGCCAGGGGCACGCTGCGGCAGTAGCCGGAGATGTCCTGATACTCTCCGGCCCCGGCCTCACCGCGCCAGGCGGCCACGGTGGCGGCGATGCGCTCAATGGCCGCGTCGCTCAATTCGGCCTGGACCCGGCTGATCATGGTGCCCAGTTTCCTGGCGTCGATGAACAGCACCTGGCCTTTGCGCACCGGCTTTTGCTTGACCAGGAACCACAGGCAGGCGGGAATCTGGGTGTTGAAGAAGAGCTGGCCCGGCAGGGCCACCATCACTTCCACCACGTCAGCCTCCACCATGGCGCGGCGGATGTCGCCCTCGCTGTTCTGGCTGGAACTCATGGAGCCGTTGGCCAGGACGATGCCGGCCCGGCCGTTGGCCTTGAGGTGGTACAGCATGTGCTGCAGCCAGGCGTAGTTGGCGTTGCCCTGGGGCGGGGTGCCATGGACCCAGCGGGGGTCGCCTTCCAGGCTGCCGTGCCACCAGTCGCTGATGTTGAAGGGCGGGTTGGCCAGGATGAAGTCGGCCCGCAGGTCCGGGTGCTGGTTGCGGGTGAAGGTATCCCCCGGCTCCCGCCCCAGGTTGTAGTCGATGCCGCGGATGGCCAGATTCATGGCCGCCAGGCGCCAGGTGGTGGGGTTGGATTCCTGGCCGTAGATGGAGACGTCGCCGATCCTGCCACCGTGGGCCTCGATGAATTTTTCCGACTGCACGAACATGCCGCCGGAGCCGCAGCAGGGGTCGTAAACCTTGCCGTGGTGGGGCGCCAGCACGGCCACCAGGGTCTTGACGATGGAGGCGGGGGTGTAGAACTGCCCGCCCTTCTTGCCCTCGGCGCTGGCGAACTGGCCGAGGAAGTATTCATAGACCTGGCCGAGCACGTCCCGGGCCTGGCCGGGATTACTGGAAAATGCAGTACCGAAACCGATGGCGGACACCAGATCCACCAGTTCCCCCAGCTTGCCGTCGGGCAGTTGGGCCCGGGCGTAGCGCTTGTCCAGGATGCCTTTGAGTTTGGGGTTTTCGCCTTCGATGGCGGCCAGGGCATCGTCAATGCGCTTGCCGATGTCGGTCTGCTTGGCCGCGCCGCGCAGGGCTTCCCAGCGGGCGGACTCGGGCACCCAGAAGACATTCACTTCTTTGTAGTAGTCCCGGTCCTCCAGTTCCTCAGCCAGGAGTTCGGCATCGCAGTCGTGGAGAAAATACTCGTCGCCTGCGTCGGCAAAGCGGCGGGTCAGCTCGGCCCGGCGGGCAGCGAAGGTGTCGGAAACGTACTTGAGGAAGATCAGGCCTAGGACCAGGTGCTTGTATTCGGCCGCGTCCATATTGGCCCGCAGCTTGTCAGCCGTGGCCCAGAGGGTTTTCTTGATGTCGTCCAGCATGGTGCTTTCAGCTTGAGTGAGGCCTTGGAGGCCGGATTATGACTTGCCGGCGCGCGGACTGCACCCTTTGGCGAGCGGTGTCCTTGCTTGTTCTCCGTGGAATGGTGCGCCGGGTGCGTTGATCCGGGCGGGGTTTGGCGTGGCGATCGGAGCGCCATCCCGCGCCGTCCCGTTTGGAATCGTTAAAGCAGGCCCTGCGCGCGCAGGAATTCGCCGACGGCCTGCCAGCGGGCGCCGTCGCCGGCTGCTGCCTCGGCCGCGCGTTCGTCGGCGCTTTCCTGCCAGGCGGCGAGGAGGCCGCGGCAGCAGTCGCGGAAGGCGGGCGCATCGTGCGCGTCGGCGGGCGGGGCGGCGAGGTCGCCGACCGCGGCGAGCAGGTCGGCGACCCGGCGCGGTTCGTCGATCAGGCGGCGGCCGTCCCAATCGACCTGGCGGGCGATGCCGTAGCAGGCGTACTTGAGTTCCGGCGCGGGCGTTTCTCGGCCGTGCAGGCGGAAGGCCATGACGCCGTGCGCGACGTGCGGCGGGTGGCGGTGGCCGCGCGCCGGGCCGATGGCCTGGATGGCGGCGAGCAGGCGGGCGTCGGCGCCTTTCGGGAAGAGCGCGCCGGCGCCTTTCGGGCGGCCGCCGAGCGCCTGCTGCAGGGCGTGGCGCAGGCGCTCGAGGGCGCCGTTCGGGGCGCTATGGGGAGCGTCGTGCGGATCGCTGTTGCGCATGGTCGGCGAAGTCGTCCGGGGGCGCGCTCAGGCGTCGAGCGGACAGCGGCTGTCCTGTTCGACGCTGACGGCGGGCGACGGCGGGTGGGCTTCGCCGGCTTCGAGGAATTCCAGGCGCAGTTCGATGCGGCGGCTTTCTTCCGGGCTGTTCTTCAGCGCGTTGAACGAGGCGCCGCTGACCAGAAAGAGTTCGTGCACGCTGCGCCGGTCGGCGTCGGACAGCGCCTGCGGTGCGCCGGGCGGCGCGAGCAGGGCGCAGAGCACGCGCTGCGAGCGCTGCAGGCTGAGGTTGAGGTTGTGCAGGTAGCTGCCGCGCGCGTCGGCGAAGCCTTCGACCGAGATGCGCTTGAGCCATTTCTCGCCGAGCGGGTCGCGCGCGAGCGCGAGCACCTGCGGCACGAATTCGCGCAGGAGGCGCATCTGCGCTTCGTTCAGGCGGTGGCTGTTGGTCTCGAAGCGGGCGCGTTCGCCGAAGTCGACGGCGGCGCCGCGCAGGGTCAGGCCGGGGAAGCGCTCGGTGATGACGCGCAGGCGCAGCAGGAAGGTCTGCAGGTCGTCGTCGCGCGCCTTCTTCTGGCGCTCGGCCTCGGAGACTTCGTGCGTGATGGCGAGCAGGGCGACGGTGAGCGCGACGAGAAAGAGCACCATCAGCGCCGTCATCAGGTCGGCGTAGGAAATCCAGAACGGTTTTTCGGCGTCGCCGCGCGCCGCCTTGCGGCCCGGGGAGCGCAGGCTGCCGGGGATCATCGCGCGGCGGCGCGGCCGGCCGGCGCGCGGGCCAGCGCGTCGGTCAGTTCCTCGACGGCGCCCTGCAGCGCCTCGACGGCGTCGACGACGCTCTTCTGGAACTGGCCGTTGCCGCTCGCCAGCGTCGCCTCGATGTTGTCGGCGAAGGCGGCGTGCGCCTGGCCGAGCACGTCGCTGACGCCGTGCAGATAGCTTTCCGCCTGCTGGCCGGCGCGACCGAAGGCGCCGGCGGCGTTTTCCAGGCGGCCGACCAGTTCGCCGGTGAGCGAGGCTTCGCGGCGTGCGTTGTCGACCGTCGCGGCGAGGTCGGCGACCATCTGCGCGATGGCCTCGCGCGCGCGCCGCTGCTCGTCCATCGACTGGCCGACCGCCTGCGCCGCCGCGCTCATCGCCGCCGCGGCCTGCGCCATGTCCTGGCCGGTACGGGCGAAGGCCGCGCCGGCCTGATTGATGCCGCTGCCGGCGCTTTCCAGGCGCCCGGCGGCGGCGTCGACGACGACCCGTCCGGAGCGTTCCAGCCCGCCGGCGACGCGGCCGAGCGCCTCGACGGCGGCGTCCATGCCGCCGGCCGTCTTCGCGAGCAGCTTTTCGAGATCGTTCTGGCGTGCGCCGAAGCTGCCGTCGAGGCGCGCGTTGAAGCCCTGCAGCGCTTTTTCCAGCGCGCCCGCGAGATTCGCGTTCTGGCTCGCGCCGAGCTTTTCGACGGCGGCCGCCATGCGCGCCAGCGGCTCGCCGAGCGCGGCGCCGACGGTTTTCGCGACGGCCTCGGAAACCGCCTTGCCGAGCAGGGCGGCCTGCGCCTGCTGCTGTTGCTGGCTGATTTCCTGCTGCCGGGCGAGCAGCCCCTCCATGCTCTGGCGCAGTTCGCCGACGATCGCTTCGCGCAGCTGCGCGCCCTGTTGCGCCGAGACTTCGGCGGCGCGCACGAGGCGCGCCAGATATTCCTCGCCGACGCCGGTATCGAACAGGCCGTCGATCAGTTGCACCAGCCGTTCGACCTGGCGGTAGCGCGCCGTGACCAGCGATTTCTCGATCCAGGTGAACAGCATGGCGAGTGCGATCGCCGCCGCCGAAATCTCGAAGGCGTGGCCGACGCCGCGGATCAGCCCGTGCAGGCCGGCGCGCACGGTTTCCGGGTTGCTCGACACCTCGAACTGCGCCAGCCCGGCGATCAGCCCGCTGAAGGTGCCGATGATGCCGATGCCGGTGAGAATGCCCGGCAGGTGCTTGTAGAACTCGGTCTTGAGCGGCGTGTCGACCAGCGCCTGTTCGGTGAAGAACTGCTCGGCCATCGTCGTCGCGCGCCACACGGCGACCTGCGGCGCACCCTTGGCCGGCGTCAGGCCGTGCAGCGTCTGCACGTATTCGCGCCAGAGATGGGCGAGGCGGGGCGTCGCCATCACCTCGCGGCCGATCTGCTGCGGGTCGGCAGGAGCGTCGCTGGCGGCGATCGCGCCCAGCGCGCGGATGGCGCGCTGCAGATCGCGCCCCAGCCACAGCGCGGGCAGCACGAAGTGCAGCACGAAGCCGGCGCCGACCAGCGCCAGCAGGCCACCGATCGCCCAGCCGCCGTGGCTCTGCCAGAGCAGGCCGATTTCGCTGAACGTGCTCATCGGGCCGCCGTCCGCCGCTCGCTCGCGCCGGCGCTCAGCTCAGCACCTGGCCGTGTTCGCGCGAGGCGTGGAAGCCGACTTTCTCCCACTTCTCGCGCGTCACGTCGAGGTTGTAGCGCGTGCTCGCCAGATACACGAGGTTGCCGTCGACGTCCTTGGCCATGCGGTGCTGCTGCTCGCGCTCGAAGTTGCGGCGCGTGGTTTCGTCGGGGAAGGTCAGCCAGCGCGCGGTGTAGATGTCGGCCGGCTCGAAGATGGCGTCGACCTTGTACTCGGTCTGCAGGCGCTGGGCGACGACCTCGAACTGCAGCGTGCCGACGGCGCCGAGCAGCATGGCGCCGCTCGCCAGGTTCTCGAAGACCTGGATCGCGCCTTCCTCGCCGAGCTCCTGCAGGCCCTTCTGCAACTGCTTGCTCTTCAGCGGGTCGCGCAGGCGCGCGGCGCGGAAGAGTTCCGGCGAGAAGTAGGGGATGCCCTTGAAGCCCAGCGTCTCGCCTTCGGTCAGCGTGTCGCCGATGTGCAGGTTGCCGTGGTTGTGGATGCCGATGATGTCGCCGGCCACCGCGTCCTCCATCAGCACGCGCTCGTTGGCCATGAAGGTCAGCGCGTTGGCCAGCTTCATCTCGCGGTCCATGCGCACATGCTTGACCTTCATGCCCGAGCTGTAGCGCCCGGAGCAGACGCGGAAGAAGGCGATGCGGTCGCGGTGCTTGGGGTCCATGTTGGCCTGGATCTTGAACACGAAGCCGGTGAACGGCGCCTCGGCCGGCTGCACCATGCGCTTGCCGGCGTCGCGTTCCTGCGGCGGCGGCGCCCAGTCGAGCAGCGCCTGCAGGATTTCCTGCACGCCGAAGTTGTTGATCCCGGAGCCGAAGAAGACCGGCGTCTGCTGGCCGGCCAGGAAGTCGACGAGCGAGAAGGGATTGCTGGCGCCCTGGATCAGTTCGACGTCCTCGCGCAGCTTGGCGACTTCGAGCGGGAACTGCTGGTCGAGCAGCGGGTTGTCGATGCCGTCGAGCTTCTCGGCCACGCTCTTCTTTTCCTCGCCGGGCGCGAAGCGCAGCAACGAGTTTTCGAGCAGGTGATAGACGCCGCGGAAGGTCTTGCCCATGCCGATCGGCCAAGTCACCGGCGCGCATTCGATGCCGAGCACCGATTCGATTTCCTCGAGCAGTTCGAAGGGCTCGCGCACTTCGCGGTCGAACTTGTTCACGAAGGTGATGATCGGCGTGTTGCGCATGCGGCACACGTCGAGCAGCTTGATCGTCTGCGTTTCGACGCCCTTGGCCGCGTCGATCACCATGACGGCCGCGTCGACGGCGGTCAGCACGCGGTAGGTGTCTTCCGAGAAGTCCTCGTGGCCCGGCGTGTCGAGCAGATTGACGGTGTGGTCCTGGTACTCGAACTGCATCACCGAACTGGTCACCGAAATGCCGCGCTGCTTTTCCACCTCCATCCAGTCCGAGGTCGCGTGGCGGGCGCTCTTGCGCCCCTTCACCGTGCCCGCCATCTGGATCGCGCCGCCGAACAGCAGCAGCTTTTCGGTGAGCGTCGTCTTGCCGGCGTCGGGGTGGGAAATGATGGCGAAGGTGCGGCGCTTCTGCACGTCGCGCAGAAGCTCGGGCGGGTAGGGCGTGGCGGTCATGGGGATTCCGGAGTGCAAAAAAGGCCGCCGGGCGCCGAACGGGTCGGCGGCAGGCGGCGCGCAGGCTGAACTATAGCAGAAACAGGGACTTCCCCGAGGCCCGGCGGCTCAGGCGCGGTGCGCCAGGAAGCGGTCGAGCTGCGCCGCGAAGGCGCGCTGGTCGGCCGCCGTGAGGGCCGGCGGTCCGCCGGTTTCGACGCCGCTGGCGCGCAGCGTGTCCATGAAGTCGCGCATGTTGAGCAGCGCGCCGATGTTTTCCTTCGTGTAGCGCTCGCCGCGCGGGCTCAGCGCGTGGCCGCCCTTGGCGACGACTTCGGCGGCGAGCGGAATGTCGCTGGTGATTACGAGGTCGCCGGCGCTAAGGCGGCGGACGATCTCGTTGTCGGCCACGTCGAAGCCCTTGGGCACCTGCACGCTGCGGATGTGCGGCGATGGCGGCACCGACAGCGTCTGGTTGGCGATCAGCGTGAGCGGCGTCGCGGTGCGCACCGCGGCGCGGAAGAGAATGTCCTTGACGGCGCGGGGGCAGGCGTCGGCGTCGACCCAGATGTGCATGCGGCGGTTCTTTCTGCGGTTCGGGTTCAGAGCAGCTTGCGGCTGACGAGTTCGTCCTTCAGCCAGGCGTAGCAGATCGGCGCGGCGACCAGCCCGGCGACGCCGAAGATGCTTTCCATGACGAGCATCGCGGTGAGCAGTTCCCAGGCGCTGGCGCGGATCTGCGTGCCGACGATGCGCGCGTTGAGGAAGTATTCGAGCTTGTGGATGAGGACCAGGAAGGCGAGCGAGGCGACCGCCACGGCGGGCGAGTGGGCGAGGCTGACGATGACGATGCCGGCGTTCGAGAGAAGGTTGCCGACCACCGGCAGCAGGCCGGCGACGAAGGTGACGACGATCAGCGTCTTGCTCAGCGGCAGGTGGATGCCGAACAGCGGCAGGACGACGGCGAGGTAGAGGCCGGTGAGCACGGTGTTGATCGCGGAGATCCGGACCTGCGCGAAAACGATGCGCCGGAAGGCTTCGCCGAGGCGGAAGGCGCGTTCGCCGAGGGCGCGCGCGAACGGCCCCATGCGCCGGCTGGCGCCGTCTTCGCGCAGCGAGACGAGGCCGCCGACGACCATGCCGATCAGCACGTGCGCGAGCATGTGGCCGGTTTCGCGGCCGATGCGCTGCAGCTCGGCGGCGTGCTCGCGCAGCCAGTCGGTGATCGCCGCGCGCAGGCCGGCGGCGCCCTCGGGCAGCAGGTCGGCGACCCAGGGCGGCAGCACCTGGCGCGAGCCGTCGAGGATTTCCGCCATCTTGGCGAGCAGCGCGGAGAGGCTGCCGCCTTCGCTCTTGATGAAGAGGTGCAGTCCGAAGCTGATCGCGATGAGCGCGCCGACGACGAGCAGCATGACCACGGCGGCGGCGATTTCGCGCGCGCGCTTGCCGGACAGGCGGCGGGCGAAGAGCGGCGCCAGCGTGCGCACCAGCTCGTACACCAGCAGGCCGGCGATCAGCGCCGGCAGCAGGTGCGTCGACAGCACGAAGAGCATGGCCAGCCCGGCCAGCGTCCAGGCGGCGTATTCGTGGGGCGTCGGGCGGACGTTCGGGGCGGCGGTATCGGGCATGGCGGCTCCAGTGGGCGGCGGCGTCAGGCGTTCGGCGCGTTGTGTGGCAGGCGGGCCGCTGCGCCTGCCGGCGTGTCGTCCGGCCGGTGCGCCGCCAGCCATGCGGTCGCGCCGCGTCCGGCGGCGCGACCGCTGGCGAAGCAGGCGGTAAGGAGGTAGCCGCCGGTCGGCGCTTCCCAGTCGAGCATTTCGCCGGCGCAGAAGACGCCGGGCAACTCTTGCAGCATCAGCGCCGCGTCGAGCGCTGCGAAGCGCACGCCGCCGGCGCTGCTGATCGCTTCGTCGAGCGGGCGCGGCGCGACGAGGCGCAGGGGCAGCGCCTTGAGCGCCGCGGCCAGTGCCGGCGGGTCGGCGAGGACGGCCGGCGCGAGGCATTCGCGCAGCAGGCCGGCCTTGACGCCCTTGATGCCGAGGCGGCTTTGCAGGTGGCTGGCGAGCGAGCGCGCGCCGCGCGGGTGCGTCACTGCGGCGAGCACCTGCGCCGGCGTGCGGCCGGGCAGCAGGTCGAGTTCGAGCGTCGCCGCGCCGTGCGCCGCGATGGCGTTGCGTAGCGCGGCCGAGAAGGCGTAGATCAGGCCGCCTTCGACGCCGCTGTCGGTGATGACGAATTCGCCCTGCCGCTGGCGGCGGACGCCGCGCGCGTCGGTGCACGCGGCGGCGACGTTCTTCACCGGCAGGCCGGCGCAGCGCGTGCGGAAATGTTCGCTCCACGCGGCGTCGAAGCCGCAGTTGGCCGGCTTGAGCGGCGCCACCGGGACGCCGGCCCGTTCGAGCAGCGGCACCCAGCGCCCATCCGAGCCGAGGCGCGCCCAGCTGCCGCCGCCGAGCGCGAGGACGACGGCGTCGGCGGTGAAGGCGAGGCTGGACGCAGCGGAGGCGTCGGCGCTGCCGGATGCGGCGGATGCGGTGGCATCGCGCGGTGTCGCGAAATGCAGCGTCGTCCGCCCGTCGCCGCCGCGTTCCCAGCCCGTCCAGCGATGCCGCACGTGAAAGCGCACGCCGGCTTCGCGCAGGCGGTGCAGCCAGGCGCGCAGGAGCGGCGCGGCCTTCATTTCGGTCGGGAAGACGCGCCCCGAGGTGCCGACAAAGGTGTCGATGCCGAGGCCGTGGATCCAGTCGCGCAGCGCGTCCGGCCCGAAGGCGTCGAGCAGCGGCGCGATCTCCCGTTCGCGCTCGCCGTAGCGCGCGCGGAAGGCGGCGGCGGGCTCGGCGTGCGTGATGTTCATGCCGCCCTTGCCAGCCATCAGGAACTTGCGGCCGAGCGAAGGCATGGCGTCGAACAGGGCGACGCGCAGGCCGGCGGCGGCCAGCGTCTCGGCGGCCATCAGGCCGGCCGGTCCGCCGCCGACGATGGCGACTTGCTGCTGGGGGACGGCGACGGCGGGCATGCGCGTTCCGGGGTCAGGCGTGCGCGCGCGCCGCCGGCTGCGCCAGGCGCGGCGTCAGCCAGTGCAGGCCGAGCGCCGGCAGCGCCGCCTGCAGGCGCTCGGGCTGCGCCGAGGCGAGCAGGTGCAGGCGGCCGCGGCCGTGCGCGGTCGGCCCGGCGAGGCGCACGCACTGGCGGGCGACGGCGTCGGCCACGTCGACCAGCGCGGCGCGCCCGGCGACGACGGGTTCGAGCAGCGGCGCAAGGAAGGCGTAGTGCGTGCAGCCGAGGACGATCTGGTCGGCGCCGGCGTCGAGCAGCGGCGCGAGCTGGCGGCCGACTTCGGCGGCGAAGTCCGGGTCGGCGAGGTGCAGCGTTTCGACCTTGGTCGCCCAGCCCGGACAGGCCGCGACGTCGACGCGGACGCCGTCGGCGTGCTCGCGGATCAGGCGGGCGAGGCGCTCGCTGCGCGCCGTCGATACCGTGGCGAGGACGGCGATGTGGCGGTTGCGCGAGGCCTTGGCGGCCGGCTTGACGCCGGGCTCGACGCCGACCACCGGCACCGCCGGGAAAGCGGCGCGGAAGGCGGCGACGGCGGCGGCGGTGGCGGTGTTGCAGGCGACGACGACGAGCGTGCAGCCGCGCTCGACGAGGTGGCCGCCGATGGCCAGCACGCGCGCGCGGATGAAGGCGTCGTCCTTGTCGCCGTAGGGCACGTGCGCGGTGTCGGCGAAGTAGACGAGGTCTGCCTGCGGCAAGGCGCGGGCGATCGCCGCGAGCACCGAGAGGCCGCCGAGGCCGCTGTCGAAGATGCCGATCACCGGGGTGTCCTGTGGCTCGTCATGGGGCGCGGCCTAATGCGCGACCGTCCGCGAGAAGACGTTGAGCACGACGACGCCCGCGACGATGAGACCGATGCCGAGCAGCGCCGGCGCGTCGAGACGCTGGCCGAAGAGCAGCCAGCCGGCGAGCGCGATGAGGACGATGCCGGCGCCCGACCAGACGGCGTAGGCGACGGCCACGGGAATCGTGCGCAGCGTCAGCGAGAGGAGGAAGAAGGCCGCGCCGTAGGCGAGCACCACGAGCAGCGACGGCCACGGCTTGCTGAAGCCTTCGCTGCTTTTCAGCGCCGAGGTGCCGACGACTTCGGCAAGGATCGCCGCCGAGAGGAATAGCCAGTTCTTCATCGCGTCGCTCAGCGCGCGGCGGTGACGACGACTTCGAGGCCGAAGTCGGGGTTGGCCAGCTTCGCTTCGAGGCAGGCGCGCGCCGGCGCGGTGCCGGGCGGCAGCCAGGCGTCCCAGATGGCGTTGACCGCCGCGTAGTCGGCCATGTCGCGCAGGTAGAGGGTGACCATCAGGAGCCGGTTTTTATCGCTGCCGGCCTGCAGCAGCAGGCGTTCGACGCTGGCCAGCACCTCGTGCGTCTGGGTGCCGATGTCGGCGTCCAGCGTCTGCGGCACTTCGACGAGATAGACGGTGCCGGCGTGCGCGACGGCGTCCGAGTAGCGCGGCGTCGTGCCGAAACGTTCGATGCTCTGGTCGAGGCTCATGGGTGTCTCCAGTGTCTCCAAAAGACGAAGCCGGCGCGCGGCCGGCTTCGGGTCAGCGGTGCGGCGAGGTCACGGGACCGGTCAGGCGACCGCGACCGGGATCTTGCCGATCTTCGCCTGCCATTCCTTCGGGCCGGTGTTGTGCACCGAGGTGCCGGAAGAATCGACGGCGACGGTGACCGGCATGTCCTTCACGTCGAACTCGTAGATCGCTTCCATGCCGAGGTCGGCGAAGCCGACGACCTTGGCCGTCTTGATCGCCTTCGCCACGAGGTAGGCGGCGCCGCCGACGGCCATCAGGTAGGCCGATTTGTGGTTCTTGATCGCCTCGATCGCGGCCGGGCCGCGTTCGGCCTTGCCGACCATCGAGATGAGGCCGGTCTTGGCGAGCATCATCTCGGTGAACTTATCCATGCGCGTCGCCGTCGTCGGGCCGGCCGGGCCGACCGCTTCGTCGCGCACCGGATCGACCGGGCCGACGTAGTAGATCACGCGGTTGGTGAAGTCGACCGGCAGCTTCTCGCCCTTGGCCAGCATGTCCTGGATGCGCTTGTGCGCGGCGTCGCGGCCGGTCAGCATCTTGCCGTTGAGGAGCAGGGTCTGGCCCGGCTTCCAGCTGGCGACTTCGGCCGGCGTCAGGGTGTCGAGGTTGACGCGGGTGGACTTCTCGGTGTCCGGCGCCCAGGCCACGTCCGGCCATTCGCTGAGGTCGGGCGGCGTGAGGATGGCCGGGCCGGAGCCGTCGAGGTGGAAGTGCGCGTGGCGGGTGGCGGCGCAGTTCGGGATCATGGCGATCGGCAGCGAGGCGGCGTGCGTCGGGTAGTCGAGGATCTTCACGTCGAGCACGGTGGTCAGGCCGCCGAGGCCCTGCGCGCCGATGCCGAGCGCGTTCACCTTTTCGTACAGTTCGAGGCGCAGTTCCTCGACGCGATTGCTCGGGCCGCGCGCGATCAGTTCGTGGATGTCGACCGGCGCCATCAGCGATTCCTTGGCGAGCAGCATGGCCTTTTCCGGCGTGCCGCCGATGCCGATGCCGAGGATGCCCGGCGGGCACCAGCCGGCGCCCATCGTCGGCACGGTCTTGAGCACCCAGTCGACGATCGAGTCGGAGGGGTTGAGCGCGTAGAACTTCGACTTGTTCTCCGAGCCGCCGCCCTTCGCCGCGCAGATGACTTCGACGTGGTGGCCGGGGACGATCTCGTAATGCACGACGGCCGGGGTGTTGTCCTTCGAGTTCTGGCGCTTGCCGGCCGGGTCGAGCAGCACCGAGGCGCGCAGCTTGTTGTCCGGGTTGCCGTAGGCGCGGCGCACGCCTTCGTTGCACATTTCCTGCACCGAGAGGGTGGCGTCCCATTTCACGTCCATGCCGACCTTGAGGAAGATCACGGCGATGCCGGTGTCCTGGCAGATCGGGCGGTGGCCTTCGGCGCACATGCGGCTGTTGGTCAGGATCTGCGCGATCGCGTCCTTGGCGGCCGGGCTTTCTTCGCGCTCGTAGGCGGCGCCGAGCGCCTTGATGTAGTCGAGCGGGTGGTAGTAGCTGATGTACTGGAAGGCGTCGGCGATGCTCTGGATGAAGTCTTCCTGGCGGATCGTGGTCATTTCAGGCTCTCTCTCGGTGGCTGGCGCCCAGCGTCCGGATTCGACGCTGGCGGATTCGACGGGCTTGCGCTTGCTAAGGCGGAGGATTTTACACCAAACGGCGGGCGCGTTCGGCGCCGGGCGGCCGGCGCGGCGCCCACGCCGCGCCGCTTTCTCC
This sequence comes from Candidatus Accumulibacter sp. 66-26, assembly GCA_001897745.1. Lineage (GTDB taxonomy): Bacteria > Pseudomonadota > Gammaproteobacteria > Burkholderiales > Rhodocyclaceae > 66-26. The sequence goes on along the minus strand of MKUH01000024.1, from coordinate 18,832 downwards.
CGGTCGTCAGGAGGTCGCGCGCGTCGGTTCGCGCAGCAGTTCGAAGCGCGCCTGCAGATCGGCCAGCGCTTCCGTCTCGCCGCGCACGCGGAAGAGGGCGCCTTCGCCGTCGGCGCTCTCTTCCAGCACCTGGCAGCTGGCGTAGATTTCGCCGCGCAGCTGCTGCGCCGACCAGGGCAGGAAGAGTTCGGCCTCGGCGAGGTTCCGCTGGAAGAAGGCGACGATGGCCGCGTGCAGCCGCGCGACTTCTTCCGGGCGGCGCGCGCTCATCACCACGCAGTCCGGGTACTGCGCGCGCAGGGCCGCCGTGCGCTCTGCCTGCGCGACCTCATCGCCGACGTGGTCGATCTTGTTGAAGACGCGAATGCGCGGCACGACGTCGGCGCCGATCTCGGCGAGCACCGTGTCGGTGACTTCGAGCTGGCGCTCGAAGCCGGGGTCGCTGGCGTCGATCACGTGCAGCAGCAGCGAGGCGTCGAGCGCCTCGTCGAGCGTCGACTTGAAGGAGGCGACGAGGCCGTGCGGCAGGTTCTTGATGAAGCCGACCGTGTCGCTGACCAGCACGCGCGGCACGCTTTCCGGGTAGAGGGTGCGCACGGTCGTGTCGAGCGTCGCGAACAGCTTGTTGGCGACCAGCACCTTGCTGCCGGTGAGCGCGCGCATCAGCGTCGACTTGCCGGCGTTGGTGTAGCCGACCAGCGCGACGCCGGCCAGCCCTTGCCGTTCCTGCCGCCGCGCGCGCTGCGTCTTGCGCTCGGCCTCCATGGCGACGATTTCCAGCTGCAGCTCGGCGATGCGGTCGCGGATCTTGCGCCGGTCCAGCTCGGTGTGCGATTCGCCGGCGCCGCGTCCGCCGGTGCCGCTGCGCTGCCGCCCCTGCGGCCCGGCGAGCTTGGCCGCCTCGCGCAGGCGCGGCGCCATGTAGCCGAGGCGGGCGATTTCCACCTGTGCCTTGGCGGCGCGCGAGCGCGCGTTGCGGTGGAAGATTTCGAGGATGACCATGGTGCGGTCCATCACCTCGCAGCCGACTTCCTTTTCGAGATTGCGCGCCTGCGACGGCGAGATTTCGTGGTCGACGAAGAGGGCTTCGATCTCGCGCCCCTCCACGTCGGCGGCCGGCGCCGCTGCGTCGTAGCCTGCGTCGGCGGCCCCGCCGTTCACGAAGGCCTGTATCTCCTGCCGCTTGCCGACGCCCAGATAGGCCGTCGTGTCGAAGCCGCCGCGCTTCTGCACGAAACTGTGCACCACCTCGAAGCCCAGCGTTTTCGCCAGCTCGCGTAACTCGGTAAGCGAGGCTTCGAACTCGACGTCGCTGACGTTTGGTAACTGAACCGACGCTGCGATGGCGTAGCGCGGCTTCTCTTTGACTTCACTTCGCATTCGGATATTGCTTCTCTTGATTGGATTGGGCGAAGGCGGATAGTACCCGCCAAATTGATGGGCGCCGATAGGAATGTTGGGGGAATGGGGCGTCTGGGGCGTGGCTGCGAACGGTGAGACTGCCGGATCAAAAACTGAAAAGCTGCCGGTACGAATCCCGAAAAGGAAATGGGAAGAAAGCTTGGGTTCAATCAGGAACGGCCTCTTGCCGGCGTTGTTAGCGCCCTGAAATCCGATGGGCGCCGATAGGCGCATTGATCGGCAGTTGTTACCTGTGTGTTTGATTCTCTATCGGCCGGGGTTCTCAATGTCATAACTGTCATGCCAGTATCCGCTTATAAGCAATCCCCGATGGGGCCGTTGAATCAGCGATACAGGCCGGCACATGATTAATCCCCGCATTTTCCGGTTGTTCGCCATGGCTGGAGCGTGCTTCCTGCTGCTCGTCACCTTCATGTCCGGAGTGTATGTTGGCGCATACCAATTCAATGCGATGGAGGCTTCCGGTCGGGCAGCTCTCTTGGTTTATGAACTCAGCGCCTTACGGCATGGTTCTGCCGACAAGCTCATCAATACAAAAGAACTGGGTCTCGATGGCGCCATCGTTAAGGCGCTAAGGTTCCAAGAGTCCGGTCATCCCTGGCGGTTCTTCCCTTGTTCCGAATCCTACGACCACTCGGAGTATCTCAAGATCGCAGGCGCTTACCGGAAGAAGCATCCCTCGCCAACTCCATCGGTCGACTTTGGAAACGGGCCGGACCTTCAGGAGGAGACGGCGGCTTACGCGGCAGAAGTGGCAAAACGAATGGAGCAGCTGCAGCATCGCTATGGCGGCTAAGGCATTTTCCTGCTTATGCCGCGTCACTTGGTTTGGGGTATTGGTCTCGCGCGATTTACCTCGTGACTGCTGCGGGGACCGGTTTGGTCCGTACGCAGCTTGTCCACCAACTAGAAGAGTGGTCGCACCTTCACGCCAAAGCGTCGCCCCACAAGATGGAGCTTGCCGTTCATTCTAAATATGCTTTCGGCAATTTTTACCGCAACCTTCCCTATTGCCGATGGTATGCCGGCAAAAAGTGATGCGGAGCTTTTCCTCATGCTCGGAAAGCGTTATGTAGCCGTTGAAATAAAGAGATTGGCACTGCTGCTCGATGATCTGGCCCGTCTTTTGCTGGCTGTCGCATATGCCAAATAATTGCAAGCAAGGAGCGCCCAATGTCAATCAATGTTCTTTCTTCGCCCGTCAATCGGCTTTACGGCGTCGGGTATGACATGAGCGCCAACCGGACGAGTGCTGCTAACAAAAGCGTTTCGTCTTTTACCGGTGACAATGAGAGATCGGTCACCATTTCCGGTGCGGGACGACAGGCATTGGAGGCGGAGCAGGCTTTGCTAACGAACAGCAGCGGAGCAGGGCAAGAGACGCTGCCGGCCGGGATGGAGTTGCTTCAGGTACCGTCATGGTTTTCGGATTTTGCTTTCCAGGTTGCTCCATCCGACCCCAAGTTTGCCCAAATATACCCACAAGCCGCTGCTGCACCGCAATTGCTGCACGAATTCGGACTCAAGCTTTTTGAACATTTAGGAAAAGCAGTGGCGGATGCCGTTGGACCGTCAGCGGATCTGGAGTTGTTTCACCAGAAGTTGATCGTCGATAAGCAGTCAAGCGAGCAGATAAGACAACAGCTTGTCGCAAATATCCGACAGGACCCGGAGATGATGGCGGCGATGGAGCAACTAGGGCTGACTGGCATGCTGTCGGCTAGCGATGCGCATGCCGCTAAGGGGAGTCGCTCCGGGTAGGTGTTCTGTAAATGGATCTCGGGAGTAAATGCTTGGTATGTGAAATGAATGTAAATGTGCCGTGCATATTGGCGCAACCGCCATAAAAATTCATTCGAAATATAACTTTGCCATTTCACGTCGGGGCTGGAACCATGGTTATGGCGCTTCACGCATAGCCGCGGGTTCCCTGTGGTGATGACCATCGCCGCTTGTCCATCACCGTGTCTTCCGCACCTGCACCGGCAGTCGCATCCCTAAACCTCGTCGCTCGGCAGCGGCGCCAGCAGCGCCGCGATGTCCGATTCGCCGAACTTGGCGCTGCCTTCGAAATCCTCTGAAAGTATCCCGGCGGCGAGTTCGGCTTTCTTTTCCTGCAGGGCGAGGATTTTTTCCTCGATGCTGCCGGCGACCACCAACTTGTAGACGAACACCGGCTTGTCCTGCCCGATGCGGTGGGCGCGGTCGGTGGCCTGGTTTTCGGCGGCGGGGTTCCACCACGGATCGTAGTGGATGACGGTGTCGGCGGCGGTGAGGTTGAGGCCGACGCCGCCGGCTTTCAGGCTGATCAGGAAGATCGGGACTTCGCCGTTCTGGAAGCGCTGGATCGGCGTCTGCCGGTCGACGGTCTGTCCGTCGAGGCGGACGAAGGCGAGTCTTTCGCGTTCGAGTTCGGCTTCGATCAGGTCGAGCATGCCGGTGAATTGCGAGAAGAGGAGGACGCGGCGGCCTTCGTCGATCATCTCGGGCAGGACGTCCATCAGCAGGTCGAGCTTGGCGCGTTCGCGCACGCGGGCGGCGGCCGGCAGCTTGAGCAGGCGCGGGTCGCAGCAGACCTGGCGGAGCTTGAGCAGGGCGTCGAGGATGACGATCTGGCTGCGCGCGAAGCCCTTGGCGGAGATTGCGTCGCGCACCTGCTTGTCCATCGCGCTGCGCACGGTTTCGTAGAGGTCGCGCTGCGCGCCGCCGAGCTGGACGGCGCGCACGATGGTCGTTTTCGGCGGCAGATCGCGCGCTACGTCGTCCTTGCGCCGGCGCAGGACGAAGGGGCGGATGCGGCGGGCGAGCAGTTCGCGGCGCAGGGTGTTGCCGTGCTTTTCGATCGGCGTGCGCCAGGCGCTGGTGAACTGGCGGGCGTCGCCGAGGAAGCCGGGCAGCAGGAAGTCGAACTGCGCCCAGAGTTCGCCGAGGTGGTTTTCCAGCGGCGTGCCGGTCAGGCAGAGGCGGTGGCGGGCGCGCAGCTTGCGCACGACGACGGCGGCCTTGCTGGCGGCGTTCTTGACGGTCTGCGCTTCGTCGAGGATGAGCAGGTGCCAGTCCTGCGCGGTGAGGACTTCCTCGTCGCGCCAGAGCAGCGGGTAGGTAGTGAGGCAGACGTCGTGTTCGGCGATGCGGTCGAAATGCAGCGCGCGGTCCTTGCCGTGCAGGGCGAGCACGCGCAGGCCCGGCGCGAAGCGTTCGGCTTCGCGCTGCCAGTTGAAGACGAGCGAGGTCGGAAGGACGATCAGCGCCGGCCGGTCGAGGCGTCCGCCTTCCTTTTCGAGCAGCAGGTGGGCCAGCGTCTGCGCCGTTTTGCCGAGCCCCATGTCGTCGGCGAGGATGCCGGCGAGGCCGTGCCGGCGCAGGTGTTGCAGCCAGTCGATGCCTTCCTGCTGGTAGGGGCGCAGTTCGAGCGCGAGGCCGGCCGGCGGCGTCGCCCGTTCCGGCGCGCGCGCGCCGGGGAGGGTGGCGGCGAAGCGCTGCACGGCGTCCAGCCCTTCGCTGCGCCAGGGGCCGCTGTCGACGATGCCGGCGAGGCGCTCGGCGTCGAATTTCGAGATGCGCAGCTTGCCGTCGGCGGGCAGCGTGTCGAAGAGGTCGATCAGGGTGCGCGCCAGCGGCTTGAGGCGCCCGGCCGGGACGGCGAAGCGCCGGTTCTCGGCGTCGCTGAGGACGACGCGTTCCTCGTCGTGGATGTCGGCCAGGTCGCCGGCGTCGAGCCAGCGCGGATCGCGCTGGAAGAGGGCGTAGAGCAGGGGCGCCAGTTCGATGCGCTGGCCTTCGACCTCGATGCCGAGCGTGACGTCGAACCACGGGTTGCCGTCCTCGGGCAACGGGCCGATGTCGAGGTCCCATTCGCCCGTCTCCTGCAGGTGGTGCCGGAAGTCGCCGGGGAAGTCGATCTCCCAGCCGCTTTCGCGCAGGCGCGGCGCGAGTTCGCCGAAGAAGCGCGTCCAGGCGTCTTCGCTCTCCAGGCCGAGCAAGCCCTCGGGGGCGGCGCTGCCGTAGAAGTGCAGGGCGTGGCGCGGCGGCGGGGCGAAGCCGAGGAGCTTCAGTTCGGCGAGGTATTGCTGCTCTTCGGCGCTGCGCCGCTTGATGCGCACCGCTTCGCCGTCGGGCAGGGTGGCGAATTCGGCGCTGTCGTGCGGGGCGACGGTGACGCCGGCGTAGTCGAAGTCGACCAGCGCGTAGTCGTAGGCGACCTGCCCGTAGCTTGCCGCGTACTGGCGATGCGGGGTGAGGCCCCAGAGGTTGGCGGTGCGCAGGCGCAGGATGGGAATCGGCGCGGCTTCGATCTGGCGGATGGGGCGTCCGCTCTCGCGGCGCGGCGAGGGCAGGTGCGGCGCGGTTTCGCGCAGCACTTCGGCGACCACGGCGACGTCGACCGGCGTCAGCGCGGGCAGGGTGAGCAGGCGCGAGAGCACGCCCGGCGGCGCGTCGCTGTGCAGGACGCCGGCCTGTCCGAGGCGGGTGTCGATGTACCAGGGCGGCTCGGTCGGGGCGATGTGCGAGGCGGCCGGGTCGGTCAGCAGGCGGGCGCGCAGCAGCTCGCCTTCGTCGCTCTGCCAGTCGAGGATGGCCGGGCGCTCGGGCGCCGGGGCGAGCGGCTGGTAGGGGGCGTTGGCGCGGTTGGCGGCGTTGCCGAAGTAGGCGCGGCCGGTGGCGACGACGTGCGCCAGGAGTTCGGCGCCGTCCCTGCCGGCCAGGGCGATGTCGCCGTGCAGGCCGTGGCGGCCGGTCATGCGCAGGATGAGGCGGAAGATGTCGAGGTCGATCTCGTCGACGAACTGCGGCGGCGCGACGAGCGCCCGTTCGAGGTTGTTCCACACGGCGGTGGTGGCGTTGCGCCGGTGGTCGGCGTCGATGCGGCCTTTCAGCAGGTGCAGGTGCAGGCCCTTGTGCCAGGGGTTGGGGGCGATGACGTAGTAGATCGCCTGCGTCGAGCGGACGCCGGCCCCGGCTTTCGCGCGCGGCTGCCGGCCGGTGGCCGCGCGCAGGGCCTCGGCCCATTGCACGACTTCCGGGTTGATGCGCGGCGTCTTGTCGCGTTCGCGCAGCGCCACCAGCATGACCGCGGCGGCGTGCTTGCAGGCGTAGCCCACCGGGCACGAGCAGGTCGGCTCGATCAGCCAGCGCTGGCCGACCTCGGCGAACATCGGGGCGTTGGCGACGAAGCCGATGTCGACTTGGTACGGCTGCGGGACGCTGCCCTGCACCGTGGCCTCGATGCGGCCGGCCTCTAGGCGCAGGTGGCTTACCCGGAGCAGATAATCCTGCGCCTTGCGCAAGGTGGCGCCGGTGAACAGCTGCCTGACGTCGGTTTCGGTGTAGCTGCGGGTGGGCTGGGGGATGGTCATCTTTGCTTCGGTGGCGGACGGCTGGCTGCAAGCGCGCCGTTCTTGCCGACGATGCCCGGCGCGCCGCGCAAGGCGCGGCCGGGCGATTGGTTGCGGCGCTTTCCGGCGGCGCCGGTCAGTGCGCGGCGTGCCTCGACAGCGCGACGGTCCGGTTCATGATGTTGTCGACCCACACCATGGCCAGCGCCGAGAGCAGGAAGACGACGTGAATGATGACCTGCCACATGATCGTGTGCTGCGTCAGGTTGGCGGCGTTGATGAAGGTCTTCAGCAGGTGGATCGACGAAATGCCGATGATCGCCGTCGACAGCTTGATCTTGAGCACGCCGGCATTGACGTGCGAGAGCCATTCCGGCTGGTCCGGGTGGTTGTCGAGGTCGAGGCGCGAGACGAAGGTTTCGTAGCCGCCGATGATGACCATGATCAGCAGGTTGGCGATCATCACGACATCGATCAGGCCGAGTACGACGAGCATGATCTCGGTCTCGTTGACGTGGCCGCCGCCGGCGAAGGTGTTGCCGACGAGGTGCCACAGTTCGACCATGAACAGATAGACATAGACCGCCTGCGCGACGATCAGGCCGAGGTAGAGCGGCGCCTGCAGCCAGCGGCTCCAGAAGATGAACATTTCGAGTCTCGCTACCGTGGGTTTCATTGGATTTTCGCAGGATGGTGGGAAGGACCGGGGGCAGGATTTTACCATCAATCGAAAGCCCGATTTATGCTGCGCTGCAGCGAATCGATGTAAGCGGTGTGTAAGATTGAAAGGGTCTAATCCGCTGCGTTTCGCGTGATCCAGGGCCGTTCGGCAAGCGTGTCGTGTTCCGCTCGCCTCACGCGGCAAAAAGGGGGGTGCCCCCGGTTCCTTTAGTGCTTCGACTGCTTGAATCGTTCAATGAATACCGCACAGGAGATGGAATATGTCCCAGAATGAATCCGCACAAGCCGTACAGGTTTTTGAGCCCTCCGCCGATTTCGTCAAGCAGGCGACCATCGCCGGCATGGATGCTTACAAGGCTCTGTGCGCCGAGGCGGAAAAAGACTATGCGGGCTACTGGGCACGCCTGGCGCGCGAGCACGTCACCTGGAAGCAGCCCTTCACGCAGACTCTCGACGAATCCGAAGCCCCCTTCTTCAAGTGGTTTGCCGACGGCAAGCTGAACGTCTCCTACAACTGCCTCGACCGCAACGTCGAAGCCGGCCTCGGCGACAAGGTCGCGATCATTTTCGAAGCCGACGACGGCGCGGTGACCAACGTCACCTACAAGCAACTGCTCGCCAAGGTCTCCCAGTTCGCCAACGTACTGAAGTCGCGCGGCGTCAAGAAGGGCGACCGCGTCGTCATCTATCTGCCGATGTCGGTCGAAGGCATCATCGCCATGCAGGCCTGCGCCCGCATCGGCGCGATCCACTCGGTCGTCTTCGGCGGCTTCTCGGCGCAGTCGGTGCGCGACCGCATCAACGACGCCGGCGCCGTCATGCTGATCACCTCCGACGGCCAGTGCCGCGGCGGCAAGGCTCTGCCGCTCAAGCCGATCGCCGACGAAGCGCTGGAAAACGGCGCCTGTCCGTCGATCAAGAACGTCATCGTCTGGAAGCGCACCGGCGCCGAAACCAACATGGTCGCCGGACGCGACACCTGGTGGCACGACGCCGTCGCCGGCCAGTCCGAAGTCTGCGAACCGGAGTGGGTCGAAGCAGAGCATCCGCTCTTCCTGCTCTACACCTCGGGTTCGACCGGCAAGCCGAAGGGCGTCCAGCACTCGACCGGCGGCTACCTGCTGCACGCCGTGCTGACCATGAAGTGGACCTTCGACCTCAAGCCGAACGACATCTTCTGGTGTACCGCCGACATCGGCTGGGTCACCGGCCACACCTACATCACCTATGGCCCGCTCGCCTGCGGCGGCACCGAGATCGTCTTCGAAGGCGTGCCGACCTACCCGGACGCCGGCCGTTTCTGGAAGATGATCCAGGACCACAAGGTCAGCATCTTCTACACCGCGCCGACCGCCATCCGTTCGCTGATCAAGGCCGCCGACACCAACCCGGCGACGCACCCGACCAAGTACGACCTGTCCTCGCTGCGCCTGCTCGGCTCGGTCGGCGAACCGATCAACCCGGCCGCCTGGCAGTGGTACTACGACAACGTCGGCGGCGGCCGCTGCCCGATCGTCGACACCTTCTGGCAGACCGAGACCGGCGGCCACATGATCACGCCGATGCCGGGCGCGACGCCGCTGGTGCCGGGTTCCTGCACGCTGCCCTTCCCGGGCATCCAGGCCGCCATCGTCGATGAGACCGGCACCGAGCTCGACTGGGGCAAGGGCGGCATCCTCGTCGTCAAGAAGCCGTGGCCGGCGATGATCCGCACCATCTGGGGCGATCCGGAGCGCTTCAAGAAGTCCTACTACCCGGACGACTTCAACGGCAAGCTCTACCTCGCCGGCGACGGTGCGACGCGCGACGCGAAGACCGGTTACTTCACGATCACCGGCCGTATCGACGACGTGCTGAACGTTTCCGGCCACCGCATGGGTACGATGGAAATCGAGTCGGCGCTGGTCTCGCACCCGATGGTCGCCGAAGCGGCCGTGGTCGGCCGTCCGGACGACCTGACCGGCGAAGCGATCTGCGCCTTCGTCGTGCTCAAGGGCGCCCGTCCGACCGGCGACGACATCAAGCGCATCGTCAAGGAACTGCAGGATCACGTCGGCAAGGAAATCGGCCCGATCGCCAAGCCGAAGGACATCCGCTTCGGCGAGAACCTGCCGAAGACGCGTTCCGGCAAGATCATGCGCCGCCTGCTGCGTTCGCTGGCGAAGGGCGAGGAAGTCACGCAGGACACCTCGACGCTGGAAAACCCGGCGATCCTCGAGCAGCTCAAGCAGCCCGCCGGCTGATTGGTCCGGCCCGCCGCGCTGGCGTGGCGGGTCCATGTTTCAGAGTGGCAGGAGACACGCCTCCCGCGGTATCGGCGCCCAGCGCCGATACCGTGAGGCAAGGCAAAATAGCGGCATCGAAGACCGCACCAAACAGGCCGGCGCCGAACAAGCGCCGGCCTGTGCTTTTGGGTTCAGGGAGTAGGCATGAGCAACAACGCGACACAGCTGCTGGTTTCGGCGACCATCGAATTCCTGCGCCGGCATCCTCCGTTCGACCGCATGGAGCCGGAGGCGCTGCAGTTCCTGGCCGAGCACCTTAAGCTCGCCTATTACCCGAAGGAGGCGCAGGTGCTGACGCCGGAAATGGGCGTCGCGCGCACCTTCTACATCCTGCAGCGCGGCAAGGTGCTGGCCCGTCAGGCCGGCGAGATCAGCGTCGTCGAGTATTCGTCGATGACGCTCGGGCCGGGCGAGGGCTTCCCGATCGGCTCGGTCACCGCACAGCGTCCGTCGACCAACGCCTACGTCGCGCTCGAGGACGTCTTCTGCTACGAATTGCAGGCCGACGATTTCTTCAAGCTGATGCAGAAGAGCACGGTCTTCAACCTCTTCTGCACGCAGTACATCGCGAGCCTGCTCAACCAGTCGCGCCAGCAGTTGCAGGTGCAGTTCGCGCAGCGTGCCGCCGAACAGCAGACGATGAATTCGCCGCTCGCCAGCATCGTCAAGAAGGCGCCCATTTCCGTGTCGCCGGATACGCCGATCCGCAAGGTGGTCGAGGTGATGGCGGCCGGCCACATCGGGTCGATGATCGTCGTCGACGAGGCCGAGCAGCCGGTCGGCATCTTCACGCAGTCCGACGTGCTGAAGCGCATCGTGCTGCCCGGCATCGCGCTCGACGCGCCGATCCAGTCGGTGATGTCGCCGGCGCCGCATACGCTGCCGATCTCGTCGAACGCCTACGATGCCGCGCTGGCCATGGCCATGCACGGCATCCGCCACGTGCTCGCGGTGGACGAAGGCGGGCGCCTGAAGGGCGTCGTTTCTGAGCGCGACCTGTTCACGCTGCAGCGTGTCGGCCTGCGCCAGATCCGCCAGACGATAGACACCGCGGCCAATCTCGACCAGCTGCTGCAGGCCAGTCAGGACGTGCGCCAGCTGTCGCTCAACATGCTCGCGCAGGGCGTCGGCGCCGAGCAGATCACGCAGTTCATCTCGGCGCTCAACGACACGCTGACGCGCCGCATCATCCAGATCAACCTCGAGAACCACGACCTTTACGGCATCGAGTGGGCCTGGCTGTCCTTCGGTTCGGAGGGGCGTGACGAGCAGACCTTCAGCACCGATCAGGACAACGGGATCGTCTATGTGTGCACCGACATCATGGACCGCGAGCAGACGCAGCTGCGCCTGCTGGAGTTCGCGCGCGACGTCAATCACGACCTCGACAAGTGCGGTTTCCCGCTGTGCCAGGGCAAGATCATGGCGAGCAACCCGGAGCTGTGCCTGACCATCGAGGAGTGGGAGGAGAAGTTCGGGCACTGGATTCGCACGCCGGAGCCGCAGGCCCTGCTCAACGCGACGATCTTCTTCGACTTCCGTCCGCTGTTCGGCCAGTTCAACTTGGCTAACCGTCTGCGCCTGTCGCTGCTGCGCCAGACGCGCACGAACGGCGTGTTCCGCCGCATGATGGCGCAGAATGCGCTGTCCGTTTCGCCGCCGCTCGGCAAGATCCGCGACTTCATCACCGACGCCGATCCCGAGCGTCCCGGCACCATCGATCTCAAGAAGTTCGGCGCCCGCCTGTTCATCGACGCGGCGCGCATCTTCGCGCTCGCGCACAACGTTTCGGCGACCAACACGGTGCAGCGCCTCAAGCTCTCGGCCGGGCCGATGAATGCGCCGGCCGACGAGGTGGCGGCGATCATCGAAGGCTTCAACTTCATCCAGCTGCTGCGCCTGCGGCACCAGCACTTCGAGCAGGAGCACGGGCGCGAGGGCGACAATTCGGTGCGCCCGGACGAGCTCAACGAACTCGAGCGGCGCATCCTCAAGGAAGCCTTCCGCCAGGCGCGCAAACTGCAGCAACGCCTGAAGCTCGACTATCAGGTGTGACGCGATGAACTGGATCGCCAAACTCTTCAACGGCGGGCCGAAGGCGCCGCCCATCGTGCTCACGCCCGTGCAGCAGGAGGCGATCGCCGCCTGGCGCAAGACGCCGGCTCCCGACCTGACGCGCTCGCACTACCGCAGCCGCTACGTCGTCGTCGACGTCGAGGCGAGCGGCCTGAATATGAAGAAGGACCGCCTGATCTCGATCGGCGCGCTGGCCGTCGTCGACGGCGTGATCGACTTTTCCGACGCCTTCGAAGTCGTGCTCAGGCAGGATGTGGTGAGCACCCACGAGAACATCCTGATCCACGGCATCGGCGGTTCGGCGCAGAGCGAAGGGGTCGATCCGCCCGACGCGCTGATCGCCTTTCTCCAGTACCTCGGCAAGTCGCCGCTGGTGGCCTATCATGCGCTCTTCGATCAAAGCATGATCGAGCGGGCGCTGAAGGAATATCTGGGATGCGATCTCGGGCAGACGTGGATCGATCTGGCCTGGGTGATGCCCGATCTCTTCCGCGACCTGATCAACGCCCAGGTGGGACTCGACGATTGGCTGAAACTCTTCGACATCGAAAACATCCTGCGTCACAACGCGGTCTCCGACGCCTACGCCACGGCCAAGCTGCTGCAGGTGGCGCTCGCGCGCGGCATGCAGCGCGGCGCGGAAACGCCGAACAGCTTCGTCGAACTGGAGCGTGCGCGGCGCTGGATGCGACGCGCCAGCTGACGACGGGCCGGGTGTGAGCGCGTGACCGCATGACCGACTTCGCCGCCCAGCTGCGCCGCTACTACGTCCTGTATACGGGCGGCTTCCTCGCGTTCATCGCATTGCTCGGCGTGCTCGAACGCTTCGGCATGCCGCCGCGCTGGATCGGCTACGCCTTCCTGTTCCTGACCATCATCCTGTACGCGACGATCGGCATCCTGGCGCGCACGGCGAACATCTCCGAGTACTACGTCGCCGGGCGCCGCGTGCCGGCGCTGTTCAACGGTATGGCGACCGGCGCCGACTGGATGAGCGCCGCGTCCTTCATCGGCCTCGCCGGCACCCTCTATCTTTCCGGCTATCAGGGGCTCGCCTACGTGATGGGCTGGACCGGCGGCTACGTGCTGGTGGCGCTGCTGCTTGCGCCCTATTTGCGCCGCTTCGGGCAATTCACCATCCCGGACTTTCTCGGCGCGCGCTACGGCGGCAACGGCGCGCGCCTCGTCGGCGTCTTCGCCACCGTCCTCGCTTCCTTCGTCTACGTCGTCGCGCAGATCTACGGCGTCGGCGTCATCACCAGCCGCTTCGTCGGCCTGCAGTTCGAGATCGGCGTCTTCGTCGGCCTCGCCGGCATCCTCGTCTGCTCCTTCCTCGGCGGCATGCGCGCCGTGACGTGGACGCAGGTGGCGCAGTACGTGATCCTGATCGTCGCCTACATCGCGCCGGTCGCCATGCTCTCGTTCAAGGTCACCGGCGTGCCGGTGCCGCAGGCGGTGTATGGTCAGGTGCTGCAGAAGGTGCAGGGACTGGAGGCGCAGATTTTCGACCGCCCGGCGGAGGTCGAGGCGCGCCAGCTGTTCCGCGCCCGCGCCGACGAATATCACGAGCGGGTGATGCGCCTGCCCGATTCGCTGGACGAGGAAAAGCAACGTCTCTCGCAGCGGATCAACGAGCTGCGCAGCAGCACGGCGCAGATGCGCGACGTCATCGTGCTCGAAAAGGAGCGCCGCGAGATGCCGAAAACGCCCGATGCCGCGCACGAGCGCTGGGACGCGGCGATGCGCGCGGCGGCCGAGCGGGGGGCGGAGCCGGTGCACCATTCGACGGCCTTTCCCGGCCGCGACGAGGCGGCGAGCAACACGGCGCGCCTGAATTTCCTGACGCTGGTGTTCTGCCTGATGGTCGGCACGGCGGCGCTGCCGCACATCCTGATCCGCTACTACACCACGCCGACGGTGCGCGAGGCGCGCAATTCGGTGACCTGGTCGCTGTTCTTCATCCTGCTGCTCTACCTGACGGCACCGGCCTATGCGGTGTTCGCCAAGTTCGAAATCTATTCGCATCTGGTCGGCACCAGCATCGCGCAGCTGCCCGGCTGGGTCAGCGCCTGGGGCAAGATCGGGCTGGTCTCGATTGAGGACATCAACCACGACGGCATCCTGCAGCTGGCCGAGCTGGCGCTCAATCCCGACGTGATCGTGCTCGCCACGCCGGAGATCGCCGGACTGCCTTACGTCATTTCCGGGCTGGTCGCCGCCGGCGCGCTGGCCGCCGCGCTGTCGACCGCCGACGGCCTGCTGCTGACGATTGCCAGCGCGCTCTCGCACGACGTCTATTACAAAATGTTCCGTCCCGCCGCGACGACGCAGTGGCGGCTCGTCGTCTCGAAGTCGGTGCTCCTCGTCGTCGCCGTCCTCGCGGCGACGGTCGCCTCGCAGAAACCCGCGACCATCCTGTTCATGGTCGCCTGGGCCTTCTCGCTGGCCGGCGCGGCCTTCTTTCCGGCCCTCGTCCTGGGAATCTTCTGGAAGCGGGCGAACAAGGCGGGGGCGGTCAGCGGCATGATCATCGGCCTGCTGGTCACCATGATTTACATGGTGCGCGTCCATTTCGACGCGATTCCTTGGCTCGGCATCCACGGCATTGCGATGGAGCCCTGGCTCGGCATCCAGTCGACGTCGGCCGGCATCTGGGGCGTGATGATCGGCTTCGTCACCATCGTCGTCGTCAGCCTGCTGACGCCGGCGCCGGGGCGCGAGGTCCAGGACTTCGTCGAGGAAGTCCGCTATCCCGAGAGCGAATCCGCCGAGCGGCCATGATGCGCGCGATTTTCCGGCGGCCTTCCGAGGAGTCCTGAACATGCAGCTTGCCGAGAAACGCAAGGCCTACTGGCGGCGCAATCTGCGCATGACGGCTTTGCTCCTGCTCATCTGGTTCGCCGTGACCTTCGTCGCCAGCTACTTTGCGCGCGAGCTCAACGAGTTCAGTTTTCTCGGCTTCCCGCTCGGCTTCTACATGGGCGCCCAGGGCTCGCTGATCATCTATCTCGCGATCGTCTGGTACTACGCCCGCTACATGAACAAGCTCGATCGGGAATTCGGCTTCGACGAGGGCGGCGGCTGAGCGCGGACGGTCGTGGAGCGCATCCGGGTGACCTTGTCGCCGGGTCGGCGGAAGTGCAGTGCGGAGGCGGACGCGCCGCCGCGCCTCAAAAGGGAAGTTCGCTGTGCAGGTGCGCGAGGTCGCCGCGCCCGGTGTCGCGGATCAGCTGGTTGGCGCGTTTCGGCTCGAAGGTCCGGAGCCGCCGGACGATCTCGGCGACGCGCTCGGGGTTCCGCGCATGGTGGTGCGCCATGCCGAGCTGGAACCACGCGTCGCCGAACATCGTCTGCCGCCGCACGTTTTCCTCGAAAGCCTGCGCGGCTTCGGCATGCTCGCCGAGCGCGGCGTGGGCCAGCCCCATGCCGTACCAGGCGCGGTCGAGTTCGGGCGCGAGGCGCACGGCCTCGCGGAAGGCGGCGATGGCGGCACGGCGCTCGCCGTTCCGTTCGCGCACGAAGCCGAGATTGAACCAGGCCTGGGCATTGCCCGCGTCGAGCCGGACGGCCTCCTCGAACCAGCGGGCGCTGTCCTGCGGCCGCTGCGTTTCGGCCGCGAGGAAGCCGAGCCGGCCGGCGACCGCGGCGCTCGGCGCGAGGCGGTAGAGGCGCGCGTATTTCGCGTAGGCGAGTTCGTTCTTGCCGAGAAACTGCAGCAGCCAAGCACGCGCCGCGCACCGCCACCGTTCGATCTTCATGCCGTGCTGTCTCCGTTTCGCCTGATCGCCGCATCGGCGCTTCGTTTGCCCTAGAATTCTAGCTTCTTCAGCGAGGCGACATGGCTCCCATCGAACTAACGATCATCAGCATCCTGCGGACCCTCGTCGAGGTTGCCGGCATGTCGCTGCTGGCGCAGGGCGCACTTTTCGTGCTGGCCGGCGGCGGCCGCGAAAAGAACGCCATCTACCGGCTCTTCCGCGTCGTCACCCGGCCCGCGATCCGCCTCGTGCGCCGCATCGCGCCGCGCGTCGTCGTCGATAGACACATTCCCTTCGTCGCCTTCTTCCTGCTCTTCTGGCTATGGATTTTCCTGGCCTACGCGCGGCGTGCGATCTGCGTGGCGAACGCCCTGTCCTGCGTTTGATTCGGCCGTCTTTCCCGTTTGGTGTTCGCAAAGGCTTCTGCTAGAATGCGCGCTCTTCTGGAGAGGTGGATGAGTGGTTTAAGTCGCACGCCTGGAAAGCGTGTGTAGGGTAATCCCCTACCGCGGGTTCGAATCCCGCCCTCTCCGCCAGGAACATAAAAAACCCGCTAATACAATGTGTTGGCGGGTTTTTGTTTTTCTGATTCTGTTTTTTATTAGATCTTAGGTGTCAGGTTTCCACCGATTTCGCTCGAGTTTTTTCCCCGAGTGTGACGGAATTGTGCCCAAAATGCCCGCTGATCCCGTGACGAAACTGTGACGTCTTGCGCCAAGGGTCATGACAAATCACTGGGAATTTTTTCCTCCCCCCGCTACGCCTGTTTTAGAACGTCGACCGTCAGTCGACCGCAGTTCAGACTGTGCGCATCGTTAAGGAGGCTGATAGGAAATCATGGATTTGCGAGATGTTTTTCCGGGGCAACTGGTTCTGGATCCAGTGGAACTGCTTGTTAAGATTGAACGGTGCGCAAGGAAGACGGCACAAAACAAGCTTTACCTCGCCCTTGATGGAAAATTTGAGTTCCCTTTCCCTGTCCGGCGCTTGGGTGGGGGACGTCCCTACTGCCTTCTTGATGAAGTTCAGGCCGTCCTGGACACTGCTCCGCTGGTAGCAGGCAAAAGAAGTTTCGCTGGTGGGACAATGACGAAGCCGTCACAGGGTGACGATGATGCTCGCTTGACTCCATTGGGAAGGCCGTCGTTTCAAGAGGAAGCGGCGGCAAAGCATGCTGGCTTTACGAGCGCAGTGCACAGGCGACGCGCTCGTGGCAAGGCAGGTGAGATAAAACGTTGAAATGGACACTTAGTAGCCTAGGTGCTGCCCTCTAGTCTTTAGTCACCTGCTCACCTTTTCAGCAAACATCAATCGGCGTCGTCTTCCAGACGTCCTGCGCCAAAGCGATGAGCATAGCGTGCCGCTTTTCGATGGTTGCCGCACTCCACGCAGGGAATGCCTCCAGCTTTGCGTTGATCCGCGAGATGGACGTGTTTTGCCCGACGGCGGTCAGCGCCACCAAACTGCGGGTCAGGTAGTTGCCGCTCTTGCTGTACTCAACTTGCTTGGCCGTGTAGAAGTCATTGCCCGCGACGATGTTGATGGGCTTCTCCAGCAAGGTCAGGTTGCCCAGGCGGTTCTTGTAGTCGTCGTAGACCATACCGGGATTTTCGTTAGCCCACTTGGATCGCAGATCGTCCTCTGGCTTGTTGGGCAGAATGTGCTCGATTTCCAGATTGGTAAACGGCTCCAGGCTGCCCGGCACCTTCAGCCCACTGAAGGCCATCTCGACGTGCTGCGTCAGCCGTGCCAGTAGATAGCGTGTCCGGTACTGTTGCATCGAATACAAGGTGAAACGTTTGAGCGCATCGGCCAACTCCTGTGACTTGCCGGCCATGTTTTTCTCGAAACGATCGGCGACGAAAGCGTTGAGCTGAACCCTCTGCTTCATCGGATCGGTCGTCTCAGCAATGACCCGCAGCTCGTCGGCCCACTGAGAAAAGTTGCGTTCCAGATCCTTGGTCGGGGTCTTGGTGAAGATGTAGTAGAAGAGGAAGCTCTCCAACTGCGCAACGAAATGGTCGAACAGCGGCTTGGGAAAATTGGCCGCCGCTAGCAGCAGAACATAATGCAAGCTGAACGCGCCACCGGCCAGGCGCTTGAGGCTGTCCATCGGCAGGCTGGGCTTGCCGTCATTACCCAGCCCGTTGGCAAAGGCCAAGTAGTGCTCGACATTGCGGATCACCTTGCGAACGAACTCGAAAGGCTTGTTGGCGTAATCGCACAGCGCCGCGTTGTCCTTGGCCACGAACCAGTCGTAAATTTCGTCCTCACGCACCACGGAGTCACCGCGATCGTTCTTGATGACGTAGTTGGCCATCAGGAAATAGCGCAGGAAGCGCAGCGGCTTTTCCTTCTCCTTCTCCAGCGGCTTGGTGATCTTCTTCCACTCATCCTTGAGCTGGGTGAATTGAGTTTGCTTGACCTGGGTGAACAACAGGTTCTTGAGCAGGTCCATCGGGTTCAGGCCCACGCCACGCTCGTTGATGGTCTCGAAGATCTTCAGCGCACTGCTCACATCCGTGGAAATCTGGATGAATACGACGTTGTTGGCGAGATAGCCCCAATACTTCTTCAGCTTGGCGATATCGTCGTAATTGTCCTTCAGATACAGGTAAAGCGTCGTGTAGGAGTTGACCAAATTCTCCAGCGACCCAAAGCTCGGGATACCCGCAGCCTGGATGCCTGTCCGGACAACTTGTGGGTCGGCATCGAGCTCGACCAACTTGGCCATCACATCGCCAGCGTTTTCGTAGCGCGGTTCAAGCTTGAGCGTGGTCTGTGTCTCTCCCTCGCTATCCGTATAGCTCGACGAGATCAGACCGCTGATGGTTTGACGCTGAGACTCCCCCTGGAACAGGTTTTTCAGTGCGCACAGGAGCAGGAAGAAAGTCGTCAGACGTTGCTGGCCATCAATGACTTCGTAATGGCCCTTCTGGTCGGTTGGCGAAACTAGAATCGTCCCGATGAAATATTCACGCGTCGTCCCTGCATCGATCTGCTCGCCGACATCTTCGAGCAACTGATGCACTTCCTTGTCCGTCCAGACGTATTCGCGCTGATAGTCCGGAACGATGTAGAAGCACTCCCTGAATGCTTCCTCGATGCTGTATTTGTGGTTTTCAATGCGGGCCATAGTTAGGATTTCGATAAGGCTTCATCCTGAAAAGGATGAGAGAAAGATTTTCTGAATCGCCCCGGTAATTGAGGAGGCTCCATTTCTTGAGAGAATGGAGCCATGAGCAAGACGAACAAATATTCCCCGGAAGTCAGA
>MKUH01000023.1 GCA_001897745.1 Candidatus Accumulibacter sp. 66-26 | reverse complement strand
GCACTGTGGACCGAGCAGATCTGGCAATACCAGGTCAAGGCGGCCGACCTCGGCCTGCGCGCCAAGACCTACCTTGAGCAGAACGGCGCCAAGAAGGTCAAGTAAACACCTTTGATTTAACTCAAGGCACTACGACGGGGGGCTGGGCTACTCTGCTCCCCGTTTTAATATGAAGAAGGAATAACCATGAAAAAACTAATGGCTTTTGTGGCCCTCGCCGCGCTTGCTTCCACGCCGGTTCTGGCGGCCGATGGCGCCAAGCTGTATGCCGAAAAGACCTGTAACGCCTGCCACGGCGCCGATGCCAAGAAGCCGCTGATGCCGAACTATCCGAAGCTGGCCGGGCAGAACGCGGCCTACGCCGAACAGCAGATGAAGGACATCAAGAGCGGCGCGCGCAACAACGGCCAGACCGCGGCCATGAAGGGCGTGATGCACCTGGTGAGCGACGAGGAAATGAAGGCGATCGCTGAATACCTGGCGAAGCTGAAGCCCTGATTTCCCGGCGCGGTGCAAGGGGCTTCCCGCTTCCTGCGCCGCGCTTGATGTGCATCAACGCACCAGATTGGCGCCGCTGCTAGAGTGGCGGCACACGAATGAACCAAGCAAGGGGTTTGCTATGAAAAAACTGATTATTGCGGTTTCCGCAGCCATGATCGCCATCGGCGCCGCGCACGCCGCACCGCCCGCGCCCAAGAAAGAGGGCATCGAAGGAAAGAGCTACCAGTGGAACGCCCAGGAGGGCGAAAAGGTCGAAGCGCTGCACCTGAAGGGCGACAAGAAGCGTGGCGAGGAAGCCTATGAAGTCTGCGGCGCCTGCCACCTGCCGTCCGGCGCCGGTCGTCCCGACGGCACCTTCCCGCAACTCGCCGGCCAGCACACCACCGTGCTGATCAAGCAGATGGCCGACATCCGCGCCGGTCTGCGCGACAACCCGACGATGTATCCCTTCGCCGCGACGCTGACCGATCCGCAGGAACTCGCCGACGTCTCCGTGTACATCGAAAGCCTGTGCATCCCGGCCGACCACGGCAAGTACGAAGGCGCCGACGCGGCCCTGCAGATTTCCCAGGGCAAGGACCTCTACGAGAAGCAGTGCAAGGAGTGCCACGGCGCCAACGGCGAAGGCAACAAGGAGAAGTTCTATCCCGTGATCGCCGGCCAGCACTACAAGTATCTGCTGCGTCAGATGACCGAGATCCGTGACGGCCACCGCCGCAACGCGAACCCGGACATGGTCAAGGTCATCAAGCCCTACACCAACGAGCAGCTGGTCGCCATCTCGGCCTACCAGTCCAGCCTGAAGATGCCGGGCTCGATGTGCGCGGCCAAGCCGGCCAAGGGCGCCGCCAAGAAGAAGTAAGCTAGTCCTGCCAGACAAAGCCCGCCCCGTTTCGGCGGCGGGCTTTGTTTCTCATGCTAGATCAGTAATTGACCATATGCTGTAGGCTCAAGCGATCGGATGGCGAGCGTGGCGCCGTGAGCCGGGGGCAGGACCCGGGCCGGAATTTCAGGAATTCCGGGGGCGACCGTTGAAGACCGCCGATCAGACAAAGGATCGATAGAAATGTCCGCACAAGCCAGCAAACCGAATTTCATCGTCGTGGCGCTTTCCGCAGTCGCCATGGCGCTCATGATCGGCGCCTACTTCGCGCCGATCTGGTGGGTCTCGCTGACCGCGCCGAACTACCCGCCGGACGCCTTCCCCGACGGCATCCGCATCCACTTCCATTTCGACGGCGTGTACAACGGCTGCAAGGCGGCCGGCAAGGGCACGCGCATGGCCAACGAGATCATCCAGAAGGATCTCTCGCACGAAGACGAACGCTGGAACCCGATCCTCGACGCGCAGAAGGACGTCGACAAGGGCGCCGAAGGCCTCGACTGCGTGCACGAAATGAACACCATCAACCACTACGTCGGCATGTTCCCGATCGCCACCGGCGCGCCGGTGGAGAAGCCGCTGGCCAAGTTCTTCTTCGGCTTCTTCGGCGTCATGCTGGCCGGCTTCATGGTCGCCAAGCGCAAGCCGCGCCTGGTCGTGCTCTCCGTCGGCTTCGCCGCGGTCGCCGCCTGGATGCTGATCGATCAGTACGCGATGGGCGCACTCGATGCCCACGTCGCGCACTACGTCAAGGAAGCCGGTACCTTCTTCAAGGAACCGGAGAAGATTCAGGCCTGGGGCGACACCGTGCGCAGCGTCAGCCACATCGTCATCTTCGGCCTGATCGCGGTGATGCTCGTCGTCATCGCCGGTGTCGCCAAGCTGCGCCAGTTCTCGCTGCTGCTCGCGCTGATCCCGGCCGGCCTGCCGGTGTTCTTCGTCATCACCTACTCGGCCTGGCTGTGGTTCTTCGGACACAACCTGCACCCGTGGGGCGCCTTCACCGTCAAGCCCTTCATGCCGACCGTGTTCGGCGAGGGCAAGGTCGCCCAGTTCAGCACCTACTCCTATCCCTACTGGGGCTACGGCCTGCTGGTCCTGATGATGGTCTGCCTGCTCCTCGCGCTGCTCATCCGGCGCAAGCAGATGCGTGAAGGCACGGCGGAGTAGACCCATGCTGCGTTATTCGCTGGCCCTCGGGCTGGCTCTGGTGGTTCTTCCGAGCTTCGGCGGCAGCGGCGTCGAAGACGCCCTGACCGCCCTGCGGCGCGACGGTATCGCCGGCGGCAAGAGCACGGAGGCGGAAGCGCCGGCGCCGGCCAGCATCGCAGGAATGGCCGCGCCGTCCTGGGGCGGCTCGGACGAGAAGGCGGTCATTCCGACGCAGCCCCGCGTTCCCGGTCTGCCCTTCCTGCAGACGCTGGTCAACGAAGCGCCCGAAGGGTCGGTCCTGACGCTTCCCGCCGGGCGCTATTCCGGCCCGGTCGTCGTCAACAAGCGCCTGACCATCGACGGCGGTGGCGCGGCGACGGTCGACGGCGGCGGCAAGGGCACGGTCTTCGTGCTCGAGGCCGACGGCGCCGTGCTGCGCGGCCTGCACCTGACCAACTCCGGCGCCTCGCACGATTCGGACGACGCCTGTCTCAATGTGCGCGGCAACCGCAACCTGATCGAAGACATCCGCATCGACGACTGCCTGTTCGGCATCGACCTCAAGAAGTCCGACGAGAACATCGTGCGGCGCAACACCATCCGTTCCAAGCCCTTCGACCTCGGCGCGCGCGGCGACGGCCTGCGCCTGTGGTACAGCAACAAGAACCGCATCGAGGCCAACACGATCGAGGATTCGCGCGACATGGTCGCCTGGTACTCGAACGAAAACCACTACCTGAACAACGTCGGGCGGCGCAGCCGCTACTCGATCCATTTCATGTTCGCGGCGAACAACATCATCGAGGGCAACCGCTTCTACGACAACGCGGTCGGCGTGTACATCATGTATTCCGGCGGCGGCGCCATCCGCAACAACGTCTTTTCGCACGCCAACGGCGCGGCCGGCATGGCGGTCGGCTTCAAGGAAGCCTCCGACGTCATCGTCGAGGGCAACGAGATCATTTACTGCGCGGTCGGCATCGGCCTCGACGGCTCGCCCTTCGAACCCGACAGCACGATCACCATCCGCAACAACCGCATCGCCTACAACGGCATCGGCATCAGCTTTCTGGCCGACAAGGAAGGGACCACCATCGAAGGCAACGACTTCGAAGGCAACCTCAGCCAGGTGGCGATGGGCGATGCCGGCAGCGCCCGGCAGAACGTCTGGCGTGGCAATTTCTGGGACGACTACCAGGGCTTCGATCGCAACGGTGACAACGTCGGCGACCGGCCGCACGAGTTGTACGCCTACACCGACCAGATCTGGATGGACGTACCCTATGCGCGCTTTTTCCGCAACGCACCGATGATGGAAGCCCTCGACTTCCTCGAGCGCCTGGCGCCGTTCTCGACGCCGGTGCTGCTGCTGCGCGACGAGAAGCCTGTGTTCAACAAACCGTTGAGAGCGGCGAAGTGAGCGAACCCATGAACGATCCCGAACGCGACGATTCGCAGCCGGCGGCGGAAAACGCGCCGGCCTCCCAGGACAAGCCGGCGGCGCCCGCTGCCCGGCGCCCCGCGTCGCCGGTGCGCAAGCAGTCCGCCCGGCGCCGCTTCATCCGTTCCGTCGCGCTGGCCGGCGGCGTGCTCGGGCTGGCGATGTTCGGCTACGCGCCGGTCGCCGCCGCGCGCAAATCCCGCCTGCGGCCGCCCGGCGCCCTCGAGGAGGCGGATTTTCTCTCCTCCTGCATCAAGTGCGGGCAGTGCGTCCAGGTCTGCCCGGTGCAGGCGATCAAGCTCGGCGACATCGACGAAGGCTTCGGCCTCGGCGTTCCCTACATCGATTCGCGCACGCAGGCCTGCGATTTCTCCTGCGACGCCGTGCAGTGCATCCTGGCCTGTCCGACCGGCGCGCTCACCTACATCAAGCCGGACTTCACCAAGACGCGCGCCGGCATGGCGCTGGCGCACGCGCCGGTGCTCAAGGCCAAGGAAAAGGACGCCGAACCGACGCTCAACCTCAAGGAGCGCACCGGCGTCGCCCGTCTGGCCCACCCCGAGACCTGTCTCGCGGTGCAGGGCAAGGGCTTCAAGGGGCAGGCGCGCGGCCCGGCCTTCAAGGGCACGATGCGCTACATGGACGTCGACCGCTGGAAGCCGATCCCGGTGCGCGACCACCCGTACGAGCGCGACGTCTGCGACCTGTGCGTCACCGAATGTCCGATCAAGGACGCGATCAAGCTCGAAGTCACGCAGGGCGCCGACGGCGTCAAGCGCTACCGGCCGGTCGTCCTCGAACAGTGCGTCGGCTGCGGTGTCTGCGAGATGATCTGCCCGGTCGAACCGGCGGCCATCGTCGTCGATGAACGCAAGGCATGGGAGGCATGATGGGCGCCATCGATCGCATCAAGGTCATGCTCGGCGCCGATCCGCAAAAGCCGACCGAGTTCACCCCCGAGGCCAAGCAGATTCATGCCATGAAGCGCATGAACAAGGCCGATTTCGAAGCCATGAAGCAGCATGCGCGCGAGCACCAGCTGTCCGACCACAAATGGCGCAACCGGCGCTGGGCGGTGCTGCTGTTCACCAACCTGCTGTTCACCTTCTCCTTCTGGCTCGACATCCAGATGCTCGAAGGCGCGTTGACCGCCTCGCGCTTCGTCGGCTTCCATCTGATCGACCTCAACTCGGCGCTGCAGGTGATGCTCGCGCACAAGCACATCATCGTGAACCTGTTCATCGGCACGGCGACCGTCTTCGTGCTGTGGGCCGCGCTCGGCGGGCGCTCGTTCTGCTCCTGGGTCTGCCCCTACCACCTCGTCGCCGAGTGGTTCGAGTGGCTGCACCTCAAGCTCGTCGAGAAGAAGCTGGTCAGCGACCACGAATTCCACCGCGGCACGCGCACCGTCTGCTGGGTGCTCTTCTCGCTGATGGCGCTGGTCAGCGGCTACACCGTTTTCGAGACGCTGTCGCCGACCGGCATCCTGTCGCGCGCGCTGATCTACGGGCCGTCGCTGGCGCTCGGCTGGGTCTTCCTGCTGCTCGTTTTCGAGGTCGTTTATTCGCGCCGCGCATGGTGCCGCTATGTCTGCCCGATCGGTTTGACCTATGGTATGGTGGGCGCCGTTTCGCCCCTGCGCGTCGAGTACCGGCTGGAAAACTGCTTCCACGAAGGCGATTGCCGCAAGGTCTGCCTCGTTCCGCACGTCCTCGACGTCGTCATCAAGGGCCGCGCCACCGACAAGCATGTGCCGATCGGCCCCGACTGCACGCGCTGCGGCCTGTGCATCGACGTCTGTCCGAGCGGTGCGCTGCATTACGACATCAAGGGCCTGAGCAAGCTGCTCTGAGCGGGTCCCGAACCAAAAAAAACTCCGAGTCCACGCGAATGATCCGTTTCGAAAACGTAAGCAAGCTGTTCAAGCGCAACAAGGTGCTCGACGGCGTCAGTCTCGACGTCGCGCTCGGCGAGCGCATCGCGCTGATCGGCTCCAACGGCGCCGGCAAGACGACGCTGATCCGCTGCCTGCTCGGCGAATACACGCACGACGGCAGCGTCGCCATCGACGGCAAGAGCCCGCGCAGCGAGCGCACCGCCGTGCTCGGCAAGGTCGGCTTCGTGCCGCAGCTGCCGCCGCCGCTCAAGATGCCGGTCGGCCAGCTGGTCGGCTTCGCCGCCGCCGTCTGCAACTCCGATCCGCAGCGCATCTACGACATCGCCGCCCGTCTCGGCCTGCAGATGGACGGCATCCTGGCGCGCCCCTTCAACCGCCTGTCCGGCGGCATGAAGCAGAAGCTCCTGATCGCCATCGCGCTCGGCCGCGACACGCAGGTGCTGGTGATGGACGAACCGGCCGCCAACCTCGATCCGGAAGCCCGCCACATCTTCTTCAGCCTGCTCGCCGAGCGTCTGGAGAATACGACGATGATCATCTCCAGCCACCGCCTCGACGAAGTCGCCTCGCTGGTCAATCGCGTCGTCGAGATGGACATGGGCAAGGTCGTCCTCGACGACCGCGTCGCCGAAGAGTCCAAGCTGTCGGCCATGTTCGAAGTGCACCTCACGCTGGCGCGCGCCGACGCGGCGATCGCCAAGACGCTGGCCGGCTGGCAGTTCGCCGACCGCAAGGACGGCGTCGAATGGCACGGCATGGTATCCGGCCCCGACCGCCTGCGCTTCCTCGGCGTCGTCTCGCGCTACGTCGGCCTGCTGGCGCGCATCGAGATGGCCGAGGTCGATCCCGGCGTCGTCCTGCAGTAAGGGCGCCGGCGATGAAACGACGCGAATTCCTCGGCGCGCTGCCGCTGGCGGCGACCGGACCCTACCTGGCCGGCACGCTCGGCGGCGGGCTCGGCCTGCTGCTCGCCGGCTGCGGCGGCGAAGCGCTGAAGGGCCCGGTGGCGATCAAGTGGGACCGCGACACCTGCGAGCGCTGCCGCATGGTGATCAGCGAAAAGCGTTTCGCCGCGCAGGTGCGCGACCAGAACCGCAAGGTGCACAAGTTCGACGACATCGGCTGCGCCGTCTTCTGGCTCGCGCACCAGCCGTTCAACGAGCAGTCGGCCGGCACCGAATACTGGGTGGCCGACTATGCCGGCGCCAGCGCCAATCCCGGCGCGGCGGACGTGAGCTGGCTCGACGCCCGCCAGGCACTCTTCGCGGACGGCAAGAAGAGCCCGATGGGCTACAACTTCGGCGCCTACGCCGAGGCCACGGCGGAAGCCATCTCTTACACGGAAATGAAGAAGCGCGTCCTGTCGCGCGGCAAATAAACCCATGAACACACTCTTCCTGACCGCCAAGCTGGACATCGTCGAATCGCTGCGCGCCCGCTGGTTCCTCATCTACAGCCTGGTCTTCGGCGGTATCGTCGCGCTTCTCTTCGCCTTCGGCCTGACCGAATCGCGCGTCCTCGGCTTCATCGGCCTGTCGCGCCTGCTCGTCACCTACATCCAGCTGGCGATGGCCATCCTGCCGATCTTCGTGCTGATCACCACCGTCCGCTCGGTGGCCGGCGACCGCGAGGCCGGCGTCTTCGAATACCTGCTCTCGCTGCCGGTCTCGCTCTCGGCGTGGTTCTGGGGCAAGATCGTCGGGCGCTACGTGACCATCTTCCTGCCGGTCTTCATCGCCATGCTCGGCGCCGTGCTGTGGTCGCTGGTGCAGGGCATCGAAGTGCCGTGGGGCATGTTCGTCTACTACACCGGCCTGCTCGCCGCGATGGGCTGGTGCTTCCTCGGCATCGGCATGCTGATCTCGACGCTGGCGCGCAGCACCGACGTGGCGCAGGGCGCCGCCTTCATGGTCTGGCTCGCGCTGCTCCTCTTCCTCGACCTGATCCTGCTCGGCATCATGATCCAGGGCCGCGTCGCCCCCGAGGTCGCGGTCAGCATCGCGCTGATCAACCCGCTGCAGGTCTTCCGCACCGCCGCGCTGGCCATGTTCGACCCGCAGCTGATCGTGCTCGGGCCGTCGGCCTACGTCATCCTCGACCTGTTCGGCGCCGCCGGCTTCAAGATTTACGCGCTGGTCTACCCGGTCCTGCTCGGCTCGCTGTGCGCGCTCGCCGGCTACCTGACCTTCCGCCGCAGCGATCTGCCGTAAGGAACGTTCCATGAAGAAACTGTTCGCCGCCGCATCCTTCGCCTTCCTCGCGCTCGGCGCGCTCGCCGGCGGCAATGCGCAGGCCGACGAAATGCCGTCGGCGGCGCCGTTCTTCGCGCTCGACATGAGCACCGCCGACGACAAACCGCTGGCCCTTGGCTCGCTGCGCGGCAAGCCGCTGATCGTCAATTTCTGGGCGCGCTGGTGCGGCCCCTGCCGCAAGGAGATTCCCGATCTCGCGGCGATGCACGCCAAGTACCAGGGCAAGGGCCTCGTCATCGTCGGCGTCGCCGTCGAGGACGCCGGCAACCGCGACAGCGTGCGCGACTTCGCCAAAGCCTACGAGATGAACTACCTGCTGCTGATCGGCGGCGTGCAGAAGAGCGTCGAGCTGATGCAGGCGACCGGCAATCCGAAATCCGGCCTTCCCTACACCCTGGTCATCGACCGCAACGGCAAGGTGGTGGCGAAAAAGCTGGGGGCGATGAGCCTCGCCGACATGGAAGCGGCGATCAAGCAGATCCTTTGACTTAGACTAAAGCATTGCGAAAGCGAACGGCGCAATCTTCGGTCTGCGCCGTTTTCATTTTGCGTCCCCGAACCTGAGCCTCGTTTGAGCGAATAGAGAAAAGCCCATGCGTAAAATCCTCGCCCTGCTGTCCGTCGTCCTCCTTTCCGCCTGCGCCACGCAGCCGCAAGTGCGCGGCACCGGCGACCTCGGTCTGGTCATCGAGCGCGCCAGCGGCCATGTGACGCTGATCGACACCAGCAAGCGCGCGCCCTACGCGCGCATCGCCGGGCTCGGCGACCTGTCGCACGCCTCCGCCGTCTATTCGCGCGACGGGCGCTACGCCTACATCTTCGGGCGCGACGGCGGCCTGACCAAGATCGACCTGCTCGAAGCGCGCATCGTCAAGCGCGTCATCCAGTCGGGCAACGCCATCGGCGGCTCGATCTCGCAGGACGGCCGCATCGTCGTCGCGCAGAACTACACGCCGGGCGGCATCAAGGCCTTCGACGCGGACACGCTCGAACTGCTCTCCGAAGTGCCGGCCGAATACGCGCCGGGCAAGTTCGCCAAGGTCGTCGGCCTCGCCGACCTGACCGGCAACCGCTTCGGCTACGCGCTGTTCGAAGGCGGCGAAATCCGCATCACCGACTTCAGCGACCCGCGCCGCCCGACGACGCAGCGCTTCCCGGCCGGCAACCAGCCCTACGACGGGCTCGTCACGCCGGACGGCCGGCACTACATGGCCGGCCTCTTCGGCGAGGACGGCATCGCGCTGCTCGACACCTGGAAGCCGGAGGCCGGCGCGCGCAAGATCCTCGAAAAGTACGGGCGCGGCGAAGAGAAGCTGCCGGTCTTCAAGATGCCGCACCTGCGCGGCTGGGCGGTGGCGCAGGGCAAGGCCTACCTGCCGGCGATCGGCCGCCACGAGGTGCTCGTCGTCGATACCGACAACTGGCGCGAAGTCGGCCGCATCAAGCTGCGCGGCCAGCCGGTGTTCGTCATGGCGCGGCCGGACGGGCGCCAGATCTGGGTCAACTACGCCTTCCCCGACAATTCCTGGGTCGAGGTGATCGACACGCTGACCGGCCAGGTGGTGCAGTCGCTGCAGCCGGGCAAGGCGATCCTGCACATGGAATTCACGCCGCGCGGCGAGCACGTTTGGCTCTCGGCGCGCGACGACAACAAGGTGCTGATCTACGACACCGGCAGCTTCGCCAAGGTCGGCGAGTTCGCCGCGCAGGCGCCGAGCGGCATCTTCTTCACCAGCCGCGCCAACCGCACGGGGTTCTGATGCACATGCTCGACGCGTCCGTCGGCGCCGGTACGGCCGGCGAGGGAGCCGGCGCCGGCATCGCGGCCATGGACTTCCGCCTGCTCAACGACTTCCAGCGCGACTTTCCGCTCTGCCCGGCGCCCTTCGCCGAACTGGCGGCCCGCCTCGGCGTCGCCGAGAGCGCCGTCCTGCGCGGCCTCGAACAGCTGCGCCGCGAGGGCAAGATCTCGCGCGTCGGCGCCGTCTTCGCGCCCAAGCGCATCGGCGCCAGCACGCTGGCGGCGATGGCCGTGCCGCCGGAGAAGCTCGGCGTCGTCGCCGAGGCGGTCAACCGCTTCCCCGAAGTCAATCACAACTACGAGCGCGAGCACCGCTACAACCTCTGGTTCGTCGTCACCGCCGGCTCGGAAGGGCGTCTGCAGGCCGCGCTCGGCGCCATCGAGCAGGCCGCCGGCTACCCGATCCTGAAGCTGCCGCTGGTGCGCGAATACCATATCGACCTCGGCTTCGCGCTCGACGGCAAGGGCGAGAAAATCCGCCCGGCGGCGCGCGCCGAAACCTTCGCCGCGCCGAGCCCGCTCGACGAACTCGAACGCCGCCTCGTGATGGCGCTGCAGGAAGGGCTGCCGCTCTTCATCCGCCCCTTCCAGGTGCTCGCCAGTCGCGTCGGCTGCGCCGAGAGCGAAGTGCTCGAACGCATTTCGCGCTGGTGCGAGGAGGGCGTCATCAAGCGCTTCGGCGTCGTCGTCCGCCACCGCGAACTCGGCTACACGGCCAACGCCATGCTCGTGCAGGACATCCCGGACGAACGCGTCGGCGAACTCGGCGAAGCCCTCGCGCGCGAACCCGGCGTCACGCTCTGCTACCAGCGTCCGCGCGTCGCGCCGGACTGGCCGTACAACCTGTTCTGCATGATCCACGGCCAGGCGCGCGGCGAGGTCGAGGCCAAGATCGCCGAGCTGCGCGCACGCCTCGGCCTGACCGACTGCGCGCACGACGTGCTCTTCTCGCTGACCCGCTTCAAGCAGACCGGAGCGCGCTATGCGTGAGGCCGCCCGGATAGAACTCGACGCCGTCGACCGCGCGATCATCGACCGCCTGCAGGGCGATTTCCCGATCTGCGAGCGCCCCTACCTAGAAGCCGCCGAGGTGCTCGGCATCGGCGAGGACGAACTGCTCGCCCGCCTGCGGCGCCTGCTCGACGCGCGCGTACTGACGCGCTTCGGCCCGATGTTCCAGATCGAACGCATGGGCGGCGCCTTCGTGCTCGCCGCGATGCGCGTTCCCGAGGCCGACTGGGAGCGCGTGCTCGCCGTCGTCAACGCCTTCCCGGAAGTCGCGCACAACTACCGGCGCACGCACGAACTCAACATGTGGTTCGTGCTCGCCACCGAAACGCCGGGCGGCATCGCCGACACCGTCGCGCGCCTCGAAGCGGCGAGCGGCCTGCCGGTCTATCCCTTCCCCAAGCTCAAGGAATACTTCGTCGAAATGAAGCTCGAGGTGCGCACATGAACGAGCGTCCGGACGCCGCCGCAATCGACGCGCCCGATTCGGACGAAGCGGGCGGCGAGGGCGGCACCTTCGCCCATCCGCTCGACCGCCGCCTCGTGCTCGCCACGCAGGGCGGCCTGCCGCTCGTCGCGCGCCCCTACCACGCCCTCGCCGAACAGCTCGGCGCGCCGGTCGAAGACGTCATGGCGCGCCTCGCCGCGATGCTCGAACGCGGCGTCATCCGCCGCATCGGCGCCGTGCCCAACCACTACGCCATCGGCTACACGGCCAACGGCATGAGCGTGTGGGACGTGCCCGACGAGCGCATCGACGAACTCGGCGCGCGCGTCGGCGGCCTCGCCTTCGTCACCCACTGCTACCATCGCCCGCGCAAGCTGCCGGACTGGCCGTACAACCTCTTCGCCATGGTGCACGGCGCCTCGCGCGAAGAAGTACAGGCCAAGGTCGCCGAAATCGCCGCGCTGCTCGGCCCCGCCTGCCGCGCGCACGACGTGCTGTTCTCGACACAGATCCTCAAGAAGACCGGGCTGCGCATCGGCGGGTGAGGGCGCGGTTTTGCCAGGTGCCAAGCGCGCCTGTTCGGGCCGCGCCGTATTCCCTTCGCAATAGCTCAATGATCGGGGCGCCAGCCCAGAGCCTCCTCAATGAAGACCCCAAAGCCTCAGCTTTGGACTTCGCTATCCCGGCGTGATGGCGCTCGCCACGGCAGCCAGCGTAACGTCCGACCCATTTTGAATATGCCGTTTAAGTTCGCGTGCTATAGTGCCCGGCGCACAAGCGGCCACGCATTCGCGGTGAGTCCGGCATCGCATCGGCAGAGAAATGGGTTATTGGACATGGCAAGCACCAGCAGACGAGCTGCTTTCTTGAAAATCAGTTCCTTAGGCGGAGATTCCAGATTATTGGTCAGTCCAATAATCTGTTTACTTCCCGTTTTGTCGTCGACATCACGTTAGCGAACACATCGTGCGCGGAATAATTGCCCTCGCATTACTCATGGTCACCGGCGGTTATGTGCTTGCGGACAATGTTGTTCCAGAGCTTAGTCGTAGAACTCTTATTCCTGTATCTGAGCTAGACGAGCTTCTCAGCGATTGCCAAAAAACTCAGCTCGCCATGAATATTTGTGCTGCCCGAGATTCAGTTGCCGCAGATATTAAAATGGATCGAATGCTTAGTCAGGCGCTGCTTTCAATCGATAAGAGTTGTCGCTTAGCATTAACGCAAGCGCAAATCAATTGGAAAAAGCATGTCGGTTTTGGCTGCGATCAAGAGGCGAATGCTGAGGCTGAAGATGGCTCAATGAGGCCAATGGTTTACAACTCTTGCATCGAAGCAGCCACCATCAAACGCACCAAAGAACTTGCAAAAATCAAGGCGTGTAAGAATGTTCGCTAACCCTACACTCAACCCCGCTCCCTTCGGTCACTGGACGCTGCGCGATAAAGCCGCGCAGCGCCGGTTAGTTTCACGTTAGGCATCGCAACAACCAACAGGAGGGAGTCCTATGCCGAAGCAGCCGAAGTCCGTTCGCTCACTCTCAATCTACGAGCCGACCATCCAACGCTTGGGCGGCTTTCGTGTCGTTCATCCGCTACCGAAAGACCCTGAACGGCTTCGCGAACTTGGTTTCGATTGCAACCCAACCGAAGGCGAGTCAATCGTCCCATCCCAAGTTGGCCCGGTCTCCACTTTCAATGCCAACGGACGGGAGATAGTCAGAAAGGACCTGCCGAAGGTCTCGCAGTCCCGTATGGTTTGGGCATCGTGGAATGACTGGCACGGGAATCCTCATTCCGGCATGCAGATTCGCTCACAACAGGTGTATCAGAAGGAGCTGATTCCTCCGCCCGAGGAGTACATCACTGTGATGCAGAGTGGGCCTGGGCTGGTGCTCGCGTCCCGAGCTCTGAGCAGGACAGTCGACAACGACGACAGGATCATTCATGTCATCAACCTCTTTCTCGAGTTGTTTGGAAGCCTCGAGATCACGTCGGTAGACCTTAAATCGGCGCAATCACTGAACGTCAAGCGGTTGAACTGGCGCATCCTTCCGCCAGGAGAGTTTCCATTCGAACGAGCCAAGAATGAGCTTTCCGAGTACCTAGCCCGCGTGGACGAGAGCGTTCGGCCTGTTGTTCAGTCGAGGATCAAATCAGTCACTCAATACAAGCCGGACTTTATGGCTGTCGGAGTCGGCGGTTTCCGAGAGTATGTGGTCTTCGGGTTCCAGTCGAAGAACATCTATGTGCTTGAAAGTCCATCCCTTGGAAACGCCACATATGTCTTCAGGAACAACTGGGCTGATGTTTCGGCTCTGTCAAAGAAGGAGATTCTCGATGGAGCACTCCACGAAGCTCGACTCGTTCACAACCACCGTTGGACCGGTGCGCTACGTCAAGCGATCACTGGAAAGTAGCAGCGGCAATGCCTAACCCTTCCATCGAGAGGACTCGCCCCGGCAAGCCGGGTCGAGCCTCTCATGTCAAACGCTGGGCTTCTATCTGAGAAACCACACATGGCTGACGGCATAACATTATTTGTTGTAATCCTGTTGATCTATGTAAGCCTCTTGACAGTGCAGAAAGCTCGCCAAAAATCGTCCTGGGGAAGACTGTTCCAAAAAGGAGATACGTGGTTTGTTATCAATTTATCCATCTCAGTTGTCGTGGCAATTCCCGTTTCACGGAGTATCACAAAATTTTTCATGTGACTCGCCGGATTATCTTCTGCCCAACCCATCATTCCATCGGACCTGCGCAAAAAGCCGCGCAGGCCGGTGAATTCAAACGTTAGCCCACACACCCGTGCCCAAGATTGTTCCGGAAATTCTTAGGGATCACATTCTTCCGTTCAACTGGGATGTGCGGAAAGTATGGGCGCTCGAAGCGGAGATTCTTCACATTCCCCATGCCGAGTTTGCTTACCTCTTGGAGTTACCGCTCTGGTCTTCGGTCCCCAACCAAGGCTTGCTGTTCGACATCTGTCCAATCGAAGTCATCCGAAATCCCGACGCTTCGATCTATCAGACCCAACGCCTACATCAGGTAGACCTTATCTATCCGATAGATATATTGCGTTTTCAAGGCCGGCCGTGGGTTCTTGATGGAGTTCACAGGATCGCCAAACACTTTATCCTCAACAGTTTCACACTTCCTGCCCGCTTTCACGATGAAAAGATCATTCCTGCAATCAGTGTGGGCTAACCTCTCATTCCACCGGACCTGCGCGAAAATCCGCGGAGGCCGGTGAATTCAAACGCTAGGCATCATGTCCAAACTTCGATTAAGCGTTATCGCATTGGCGGTATTCGTTCTCGGAGGCATCGCCGGAGGCGGTGCCATGATGTGGGGATTCAACGATTTTTTATTCCATTCAGAATCCATTTCCCGCACGAGCTCCGAGGCAAAAATCAGAATTTCAGTGCTGAACGCATTGCGAGAAAACAAAACAGACAGGGCGGTGTCTCTTCTCGAAACGATTTTGGATTTTGATTTGATCGGTTTAAGTGTTATTCCACCAGACAGGCTGGATGATGAGACGATTTGTATAGTTCAACAAGCGTCCGAGTATCGAGAAAAATATCCACGCGCCTCGAATTTTCCGGAAACAGACGCGCAGGTATCTGCATTCTTGCAAAAGCACCGTAGTTGCGCTTCCAAATAGCCACTAGGGCAGATGCCGATCAAATGAAAAAGGCCGGGTTTCCCCGGCCTTTCCGTTTCGCATCCGATGAGGTGTCCCGCTGCCTACTTCAAAACGAAACGCACCGTGACTGCCGGCTTGCCGGGCAAGGCGACGCGGGCGACGGCCTTAGCGCCGGGCGGCGTCTTGTCCGGCGCGCATTCGCCGCACTCGAAGCGCTGGCCGGCGGCTTTCAGGTCGAATTCCTTTTTCTTGGTGCCGACCAGGAGGGTCAGGCGGGCGCTGCCGCCGGCGACGTCGAGCGGCTTGCCGTGGTCGCGCAGGTGGAGCTGGACGGGGCCTTTCCCTTCCGGGCCGACGACGAGTTCGTAGTCGATGTCCTTGACCTCGCTGACGACGCCGCCGTGCAGCGGGGCGTGCGCATGGGCGTGGTCGTGGGCGTCGGCCGCGTAGAGCGGCGGGGCGGCGGTGAGGAGCAGGGCGGCGAGCAGGGGGAGGGCTTTCATGGTTTCTCCTTGGCTGGGTTCATGGGTTCGTGAGGCGGTGATCGAGATTGCCGGTGCCGGGCTACAGCGCGCCGGCGTCGCGGTCGGCCATCAGGCGTTCGGCGTCGGCGCGGCCGAACAGCCAGAACATGGCCGGGGTCAGGAAGGTGTCGAGCAGCGTCGAGCTGATCAGGCCGGAGAAGATGACCACGGCCACCGGATGCAGGATCTCGGTGCCCGGCCGTTCGGCTTCGAAGAGCAGCGGCGCCAGCGCGAAGGCGGTGACGAGCGCCGTCATCAGGACCGGCGAGAGCCGTTCGAGCGAGCCGCGCAGGATCATCGCCCGGTCGAAGCGCTCGCCTTCCATGCGCATCAGGTTGATGTAGTGGCTGACCTTGAGGATGCCGTTGCGCACCGAGATGCCGGCCAGCGTGATGAAGCCGATCAGCGCCGCCACCGACAGCGGTTGCCCGGACAGCCACAGGCCGAGCACGGCGCCGATCAGGGCGAGTGGGATGTTGGCCATGATCAGCGCCGACAGGCGGATCGAGCGGTAGCGGTTGTAGAGCACGGCGAACATCAGCGTCAGCGAGACGACCGAGAGCAGGCCGACGAGGCGCGAGGCTTCCTCCTGCGCCTGGAACTGCCCGCCGAGCGTCAGGAAGTAGCCGGCGGGGAGCCGCGTTTCGGCGAGCACGCGGCGGATGTCCTCGACGATTTCGGAGAGCGCGCGGCCCTGCGCGTTGGCCGAGATCACGATGCGCCGCTTGCCGTCGTCGCGGCTGATCTGGTTGGGGCCGTCGCTGTCCTCGATGCTGGCGATGCGCGAGAGCGGAATGCGCCCGCTCGGCGTTTCGAGCAGGATGCGTCCGAGGCCTTCGAGCGAGCGCGCCGATTCCGGCAGGCGCACGACGAGGGAGAAACGCCGGTTGCCCTCGACGATCTGCGCCACCTTCTCGCCCTCGACGAGGCTCTGCAGCGCCGCCATGATCTGCGGCGTCGGCACGCCGTACTGCGCTGCCGCCGCGTAGTCGACGCGCACCTTGATCTGCGGCGTCAGCACCTGCTTCTCGATCTCCAGGTCGGCGATGCCGGGGATGCCGGCGAGCCGCGCGCGCAGGGCGTCGGCCTCGCCGCGCAGGGTGTCGAGGTCGTCGCCGAAGAGTTTGACGGCGATCTGCGAGCGGACGCCCGAGAGCATGTGGTCGATGCGGTGCGAGATCGGCTGCCCGACGGCGACGGCGGCCGGCAGGTTGGCCAGCCGGCCGCGGATGTCGGCGACGATCTCGGCCATCGGGCGGCTCTGCTCGGCGGCCGGGCGCAGGCCCACGTCGAGTTCGCTGACGTGCACGCCCTCGGCATGCTCGTCGAGTTCGGCGCGCCCGCTGCGGCGGCCGACGTGCGCCACTTCCGGGACGCCGGCGACCAGCCGCTCGGCCTGCTGCGCCAGCGCCGACGATTCGGCGAGCGTGACGCCGGGGTTGAGGCGCAGGCCGACCAGCAGCGTTCCCTCGTTGAACGGCGGCAGGAAGGTCTTGGGGAAGAAGGGAACGGCGACGGCGGCCAGCAGCACCGCGACGCAGCCCGCCGCGACCGCCGCCCGCGGCCGTTCCAGCACGGCCTGCAGGGCGTTCCGGTAGGCGCGCTTGAGCCAGGCGAGCAGGCGCGTGTCGCCGTGCTCCAGCGACTTCATGCGCGGCAGCAGGTAGAAGGCGAGCACCGGCGTCACCGTCACCGAGACGACCAGCGAGGCTAGCGTGGAGACGATGAAGGCGATGCCGAGCGGCACGAACAGGCGGCCTTCCATGCCTGGCAGGGCGAACAGCGGCAGGAAGACGAGGACGATGATGATCGTCGCGTAGAGGATCGCCGAGCGCACCTCCATCGTCGCCCGCGCGACCAGTTCGAGCGGATGCAGGCGGTGCTCGGGATGCCGCACGCGCTCCTCCTTCAGGCGCCGCAGCACGTTCTCGACGCCGACCACGGCGTCGTCCACCAGCCCGCCGATGGCGATGGCCAGGCCGCCCAGCGTCATCGTGTTGATCGACAGCCCGAAGTACTTGAAGACCAGCGCCGCGCACATGATCGATACCGGAATGGCGGTCAGCGCGATCAGCGTCGGGCGCAGCGTGCCGAGGAAGAAGAAGAGGATGACGGCGACGAAGACCGAGGCGCCGATCAGCTTGCCCTGCAGCGTGTCGATCGAGGCCTCGATGAAGCTCGCCTGGCGGAAGGTGACGCGCGGCGCCGCCATGCCTTCCGGCAGCGATTTGCCGAGTTCGTCGAGCGCCGTCTCGATGGCGCGGGTGAGCGCGATGGTGTCGGCGGTCGGTTGCTTCTGGATGCCGAGGATCACCGCCGGCGCACCGGCGAAGCCCGCATCGCCGCGCTTGATCGCCGGCGCGAAGCTGACTCCGGCGATCTGGCGCAGCAGGATGGGCTGGCCGTTGCGCGCGGTCAGCGCGAGGTTGCTCAGGTCCTCCAGACGCGAACTGCGCCCGAGGTGGCGGATCAGGTATTCGCGCCCGTTGAGTTCGAGAAAGCCGCCGGAGGTGTTGGCCGAATAGCCTTTCAGCGCGTCCTCCAGCTGCGCCTGGGTGATGCCCAGCTCGGCCATGCGGGCGGTGTCCGGCTGCACCTGGAACTGCCGCACCTCGCCGCCGATCGGGATCACCTGCGCGACGCCGGCGATCGCCATCAGGCGCGGGCGCAGCACCCAGTCGGCGTATTCGCGCACCTGCATCGCTGAGAGAACAGGGGCCGGAGGGGGACCTCCCCGGCCCGCGCTTTCGCCGCCATTCGCCTGCGGTGCCGGCGCCGCGCCGATCGGAATGGCGACCTGCATGATCTCGCCCATCACCGAGCTGATCGGGCCGATCCGCGGCACGACGTTGCCCGGCAGGCTCTCGCCGGCGGCGGAGAGGCGTTCGGCGACCATCTGCCGGGCGCGGAAGATTTCCGAATCCCAGTCGAAGGTCACGTAGACGAAGGACAGGCCGGCGCTCGATACCGAGCGCACGGCCTCGACGCCGGGCAGGCCGGCCATCGCGGTTTCGAGCGGGAAGGTGATCAGCTGCTCCACTTCCTCGGCGGCCATGCCGCCCGCTTCGGTCATCACCGTCACGGTCGGCTTGTTGAGGTCGGGGAAGACGTCCACCGGCGTGCGCGAGAGCGTGTACGCTCCGTAGGCCATCAGCACGAGGCTGGCGATGATGACCAGCAGGCGGTTGCCCAGGCTGTTGTCGAGTAGCCACTTGAACATGGTCAGTCCTCCCGCCCGGTCGGGGAGAGGGAGTTCGTTGCGCGTCGCATCGTCGTCTCCCTCAGCGGATCTGGTTGATCAGGCCGGCGGCGCGCACGGCGACCCGGTCGCCGGGCTGCAGGCCCGACGTCACCGCGACGCTGACGCCGTCGAGCGGCTCGACCGTCACCGGGCGCGGCTCGAAGCGTTCCGGCGCGGTCTTCACCCAGACGATGGTCCGGTTCGCCGGGTCCTTCATCAGCGCGGCGGCGGGAACGGCCATGCCGCGCACCGTGCTGCGCGTGTGCACGAAGACCTGGACGGCCTGCCCGACGGCCAGTCGGGAGAGCGCCGCGCCTTCGCCGCCGAAGGTCAGCGGCAGGGCCTGTTCGCGCAGGCTGCGGGCGACGCCGAGCAGGCGCAGCGGCTGCTTCTGCCCGCCGACGGCGACGAAGGCCGCCGCGATGTCGTCGGCGACGCCGAGATCGAAGGCCAGCGCCTCGATCAGCAGGCGCTCGGGATTGACGATTTCGAAGAGAACGTCGCGGGCCTCGACGACCTGCCCGGAGACCACGTTCGCCGAGGCGACGACGCCGCTCACCGGAGCGCGCAGCTGTTCGTTGGCAACGGCGGCCTCGGCTTCCTCGATCGCCTTGCGCGGCACCGTGTCGGCCAGCTCGCGCATGCGGCGCAGGCGGCTTTCGGCGAGCGAGCGGCTGTGGCCGCCGACTTCCGGCGTCACGTAGGCGAGCACCTCGCCCTTGCGTACGGCCTGCCCCGGCAGCGGCAGGCCGCGCGGTCCCGGCGCGACGCGCCCGGCGACCATGGCCTGAACGCGGCCGCCGGCGTTGGGGTCCATGCGTACCTTGCCGGCCAGTTCGAGCGTGCGCGGCAGCTCGCCGGCGCTCACCGGCTGCGTGCGCACGTCGATCTGGCGCTGCGCCGGCTTGGGCAGGAAGACGCTGCCGTCGGGCTGGCGTTTCGGGCCGTTGCCGGTGGCGGCGGGCGGCGCGTCGCCGTGATCGTGGCCGGGACCGGCGTGCGCCAGCGGGGCGGCGAGCGCGGCGACGGCGGCGCCCAGCAGGAGGCCGCGCGCGAGGGCGCAAAGGCGGGGGAGAAGGCGGGTCGGCAGGTGCGGCTTCATGCTGCACCTCCGCCGATCCGGGCGTGCGCCTGGCGCCGGCGGCGCAGGGCGGCGAACAGGAGCAGCCCGCCGCCGCCGGCGGCCAGCCAGGCGGCGTAGCGCAGCGGACCGTGGGCGCCCGGCGCGGCGGCGTCGGCGTGGGCGTCGTCGTGAATGTCTAGCTCGCCGGCGAGCAGGTCGCTCGTCGCGCCGGCGACGACGGTCGCCGCGACGGAGAGGACGCCCGGCGCGAGCGCCGTCTCCAGCCGGCCTTCGAATTGGCCGGCGCCGTGGGCGCTGACGGGAACGCTGCGGCCGTCCACTTCGAGTTCGAGGCGCGCGTCGCCGACCGGGCTGCCGTCGGCGAAATGGTCGAGGTAGAGGTCGATGCGCCGGTCGTCGACGACGCCGACCAGCTCGAAGGCGTCGGAAGCGATGGCGAAGCGCGGCAGAACGGTGCCGGTGGCGGCCGGCGCGCTGTCGTGGCCATGGTCGTCGCCGGCGAGGGCCGGCGCCGCGCAGGCGGCGAGCCAGAAGGCGCAGCCGAGGGCGCGCAGGGGGAGGCGGGTGCTCATGTGTGGGTTCCTCATTGCTGTTCGGGGAGCAGGCCGAGGGCCTGACGCAGGGCGGAAACGGCGGCGGCCAGATCGATCCGGACGCGGGTCGCCTGGCGCTCGGCCTCGAAGGCTTCGAGTTCGATGCGCAGCCGGGTCGGCAGGTCGGTTTCGCCCAGGCGGAAGGATTTTTCGAAGAAGCCGCGCGCCTCGCGGGCCAGCTCGGCGCGTTTATCGGCGGCCTGCAGCTGCGTTTGCGTCGCGGCGACGCGCGCGCGCGCGGCGTCCAGCTCGGCGGCCAGCCTGTCCTGTTCTAGGCGCAGCAGTTCCTCGCTTTCGAGCGCCTCGGCGCGGGCCTGGCCGACCCGCGCGCGGTAGCGGCTTTCGGAGCCGAAGGGAATGCGCACGCCGAAGGTGAAGGTCTGCTGCGCCGCGTCGGCGAAGTTGCCGCGGTCGCGCGTGGTGGCGAGCAGCAGCTCGGGGTTGTCGCGCGTCTGGGCGTTCGCCAGATCGGCGGCGCGGCGCGCCAGCTCGGCTCGGTCGGAGAGTTCGCGCAGCGCCGGGTGGCCGGCGTCGGGCGCCGGGCGCTCGGCGGGCGGCGTCGGCAGCATGGCTGGCGCGATGCGCTCGGCCGCGGCGGCGTCCGGCAGCATTCCGGTCAGGCCGCGCAAGCGCTGCGCGGCGGCGGCCAGGGCGCTGGCGCTTTCGGCCAGCGCGGCCTCGGCGCCGGCTGCGGCGCCGGCGGCCTGATGCTGGTCGGCGCGCGCGAGGTCGCCGGCCGCGACGCGTTTGGCGACGTCGGCGGCGAGGCGCTGGGCGTTGTCCAGGCGGGCCTGCGCCAGCGTCCGTTCGCTGCGCGCGCGCTGCCAGTCCCACCAGGCGTCGCGCACGGCGGCGGCGGTGCGCAGCTGCGCGGCCGAGGCGCGGCTGTCGACGGCGGCGCCTTCGGCGTCGGCCAGCGCCGCGCTGCGCGCGCGCTCGTCGGGCAGCCACAGGCGCACGCTGAGGCCGGCGACGACCTCGCGGCTGCCCTGGTTCTTGGCGAGCCGGTCGGATTTGTCGGACAGTTCGAGCGACGGCGCGCCGGCGATCCACTGCTCGGCGATCTGGCGGCGGGCGGCGGCGGCGTCGCGCCGCAGGGCGAGCGAGCGGGCTTCGGGCTGGCGCGCCCAGGCGGCGTTGAAGGCCTGTTTCAGGCTGGCCGGCGCGCCGGCGGCGGCCGGCGGCTGCGCCAGGGCGGCGGGCGCCCAGGCCAGGAGCGGGCAAAGCAGGGCGCAACGCAAGGCGCGCCACGCCGCGCGGGGCGTGCGCGGGGTGTTCGGGTGTTGCGGTTCATGCGGGATGCGGGACATCCGATTCTCCAGTGATCGAAGGGGACACGGGGAATCGGCGGGGTGACGCACGGCCGGAGGCCGGCAGCGTTGCGTCGGTAGCCGGGCGGCTCAGGCCGCCACGGTTACGGAAGGGATGCGCGAGAAATTCCGGGAGTGCAGAAAACGCAGCGGAAAGTGCAGCAAACGCGGATCGCCCCGCCGATCAGGCGAGGTCGATCCAGTTGGGGCGTTCGGGCTGGGCGTCGGGCGGCGCGGCGGGGCTGGCGGGGAACCAGGGAATTGCGAAGGAGCTCGCGGCGAGGGCCGGCAGCGCGGCGAAGTCCGGGAGCGCGGCGACGCTGGCGGCGTGGCAGGCCGAGCAGTCGCTGTCGACGGCGCCGAGGACGTTCCCCTTGGGCGTCTCGTGCTCGCCGGCGTCGCCGGGATGGGTTTCGTGCTGGTGGTTGTGGTGCCCGAAGTGCTTGGCCGCCGCGCCCGTCTCGTGCTGGCAATAGCCGCCCACCGCCGCCCAGGAGAACTGGAACGGCAGCAGAACGAGAAGGAGGGTGGCAAGCCAGCGGCGCATGGGCGGGAATTCTAGCAGCGAAGCGGCGGATTCTCCAGCCCGGAGGGAAAATGCTTTGCCGCTTGCCGCTTGCCGCTTGCCGCTTGCCGCCAGCGATCAGCCGCCAGCGGCTCGGCGCGTGGCCGGACGGATGCCGCGCCTCACATGCCGAGCGAGGCGAGCAGATCGTCGTGGTCGCTCGCCTTTGGCGCCTGCGGCGCGGGCGCCGGTTTCGCACCGCCGGCCTGGGCGATCAGTTCGTCGGGGTCGGGCGCTTCGTTCGGTTCGAAGTCGTAGAGCTTGATGAACTCGGTGCGGTCGATCGCCAGTTCGAGGTAGAAGATGTTGTTGCGGCCGGTGTAGAAGGTTACGCGGCGGGCTTCGGGCTGGTCGAGGTGGGTATCGACGCTGAGCATCACCTGCTTGTTGAGGACCAGCATCTTCGGCTGGTTCTGCGTGATGTGGGTCTGCAGTTCGCGCGCCACCTTGCCGGTGAAGTCGCCGACGATCTGGTTCATCAGCTCGCCCATGACGTTGCTGACCTCGTCCGAGGTGTGCGAGGCGGCCAGCCCGTCCTTGGCCATGCCCATGTTCAGCATGTAGCTCTCGTACAGTTCCATCGCCGCCTGCGACGAGAAGTTGATGACCACGAGGCCGGAGAAGCCGCCGTCGAACAGGACGAAGCAGCCGATGTCCGGCTTCAGGCAGGTCTTGGTGATCCGCTGCACCATGCCGGAGTAGTGGATCTGGCTCTGGGTCGCGAGCGTGAGGACCTTGCTCACGGAATTGCACAGGCTCGTCAGCAGGTCTTCGGTACCGAATACAACGGGGTTCTCTTGCGTGCGCATTTCTGAAATGGTCCTACAGTAGGAAATAGCCACTTGTATAACATATTCCCCGAAGGGGTATGGCGTCGGTCGTTGAAAGATGTCCCGGCCGGCGGATCGCGGGCGCGGCGGAACGCGCGGCGCGATCCGCCGCGGAAGCGGATGCGCCGATCAGTGCCGGCGCGCCACGAGTTCCCGCAGCGGCGGCGGCAGCAGGTTCCGCAGGCGCGCGGTGATGGCTTTCTCGTGGCGTTGCCAGACGATGCCGGCGTAGATGACGCCGAGGCCGATGGCGGTGAGGACGAAGGGGAAGATCAGGCTGTCCTTGAAGACGCCGTGCGCGAGGTGGCCGACGTAGCCCGCCGCGCCCAGCCCGCCGAAGACGGCGAAGACGCGCCGCGCGAGCGTTGCGCCGACGACGATCATCAGGAGGTTGATGCAGAGGTAGAGGAACTTGCTCAGTTCGCTGTCCGAGTTCATCGTGGACAGGCCGCCCCAGAACGCGACGACGCCGAAAAGATAGAGCCAGAACGCATAGTCCTTGTCGTGCCTGCTGCGGACGTCGACCCAGAAGGCGAGCAGCGCGATGAGCAGGCCGAACCACAGGGAAACGAGGCGCCTGAGTTCCCAGGTCGCGTCCGCCGCGCCGAAGAGGAAGGGCGTCAGGTCCATGCTCATGTACCAGAGCGTCGCGGCAAGCGGCATGACGAGGAAGGGCAGGGGATAGCGCCAGAGCATCGCGGCGCCGGCGGCGAGCGTAGCCAGTTCCATGAACATCCAGCGCCAGTCGATGTAGGCATGGTAGTCGCGATAGACCCGGCCATCGGCCCACCAGCCCAGGGCAAGCTGCAGTCCATAGACCGCCAGCGGCGTCAGCGCGACGACGAAGACCGCCGTGATGCCGGCGGGAATCGGCTGGCGCAGGCGCTTGAGAAGGAACTCGGTGAGCCACAGTCCGGCCGCCGCGTAGACGAGGGCGATGGAGAACAGCCCCCAGCCGCCGAAGCGCTCCCAGCCCAGGGTCATGAACAGGCTCATCGCGCCGATGGCGATCAGCCCGCCGAGGTAGTAGAGGATGTGCGTGAAGCGGAAGGCCGGCGTGTTCATCCCGCGCATCTGGAGGAATTCCCACAGGCGTTCGGCCTGCTCGTCGCTGACCAGACCGTGCTCGACGGCTTCCTTGAGCGTGCTGCGATTCAGTTCCATGGTCGTTCCGGTTGGGTGGCGCTTGTCGGTGGAGATGCGGGCGTTTTCGGGCTTCCGGCGCTTGCCGGAGCGGCCGCGGGGGCTTCCGGATTGTAGGGCGGAGCCGCGCGATGTCAATCGTTTGGCATGAACGCGGCGGGCGCCGGCCCGCAGGAAACGCCCGGGGCGGCGACGGCCGCTTCGGCGGGTATTTCCCGCGACCTGCGCAAGGTATGCGCCCGGAGGCGCGTCAGGCGCTTGCGGGGGCCGTCAGCGGCAGGCTCAGCGTGAAGACGGCG
This sequence comes from Candidatus Accumulibacter sp. 66-26, assembly GCA_001897745.1. Classification (GTDB taxonomy): domain Bacteria; phylum Pseudomonadota; class Gammaproteobacteria; order Burkholderiales; family Rhodocyclaceae; genus 66-26. The sequence continues at coordinate 170,404 of MKUH01000023.1, read as the reverse complement.
CCGGGGCGGGCGTCTTCCGGCTCCAGCGTGACGTCGCCGCCGTGGCGCCGGGCGAGATCGCGGGCCAGGTGCAGGCCGAGTCCGGCGCCGGGAACGCGCTGGTCCGCCGCGCTGCGGAAGAACTTGTCGAAGATCCGCTCGCGGTCGGCGGGCGCCACGCCCGGCCCCCGGTCTTCGACCCGGACCGCGATCTTGCCGGGGAGCGCGTCGGCCTGCAAGCGGACGGTCACCGTGGAGTCCTCCGGCGAATACTTGAGCGCGTTGCCGACCAGGTTGGAGAGCGCGATGTCGAGCAGGTGCCGGTCGCAATGGGCCCAGAGCGGCGTTTCGGGCAGGATCAGGCGGATGCGCGGGGAAGATTGCGCGCCCTTGTCGCCGTAGCTTTGCAGAAGCGATTCGCGCAGGTCGACGGGCGCGGCGTGCAGGACGAGATCGGAGGCGACGAGCCGGTCCTCGGTCAGACAGTTGTCGAGCAGGGAAAGCAGACGCGTCGTGGCGCGGCGAATCTTCGCCAGCCGCGCCGCCCATTCCGGCTGCTGCAGTTCCAGCTTGCTGCCGAGGCGTTGCGCGGTGGTGTCGATGATGGCCAGGGGGGCGCGGAATTCGTGCGACAGCATCGAAACGAACTGGCGCTGCGTCGCCAATGCCCCGCGAACGACCGCCTGCGCCTGGAATTCCTGGCGGGAAAGGCGTTCGTGGCGATACGCGGCCAGACTGCCGAAAGCGTTCGTGAAAATCAGCGACAGGATCAGGGTCACCATGTCGGAGGCGTTCATAGTGCCGATTTCCAGAGCCAGCAGGACGAACGCGAGAGTCGCCGCCAGCGCGACCGCGGTGGCGTTCAGGACGGCGTTCGGGATGAAGAGGTAGACCACGAGCAACATGATGCTCATCGACATGCCGTGCCAGTGGATTTCGGCGGGCCGGTGCGCGATGACGAGCATGAAGGTGGAGAAGGCGACGATTTCCGCCGCCGTCGCCGCATACCGGGGCAGCGCGGTCGAAAGCGGATTGTGGGCGACCAGATAGAGGCCGACGGCGACGCTCAGCGCGACCAGCAGGCGCGCCAGCAGCAGAAGCTGCGTGGTGGCGTTGTAGCCGAGCGCGGCGAGGTCGGTCAGCCAGAAGGCGAGCTCGAAGAACGCCCCGAAACACAAGGTGATGCGGAGCTGGCGCTGCGTTCGTGCCAGGCGATGCCGCTGGAACTCGGCTTCGATGCCCGGGTGGCGGAAGGTGCCGGTGCAGGGCGTCAGCGAGAAGTCGGAAATTTCTGCGTTACGCGATACGTCTTTCAATAGGAATCCCCGCGGTTCTTCCGTTGCGTTTTTGCGGACGCTGCCGAAATGCAGCGGGGCTCCGCACCTGTCATATCGATAACGGCAGGTTTCCGCCGAAATTCAGTTCACGGGCGGAAGTGCCGGGGGCTTGGGGGTTCTGCAAAAGCATGGATGCGCCGGTGCCAACGACGCCGGCCGTGCCGATGCGCGGGCCGGTGTTGCCGGGCGCTTCCTGCCGCGGCAGATGCGCAATAAAAAAGCCCCGGCGCACGGCCGGGGCTTTCGTTTGGCGCGAAGGCCGTTCAGTCGCCGGCGGCGCGCCGGGCGATGTGCGCCAGCGCCTCTTCGACCTGATCGATCAGGATCAGGCACAGGTCGCCGGCCTGCAGGCCTTGCAGGGCGGTGTCGATGGCCAGGAACTCGCCGTTGATCTCTTGCACGTGCCGCGTGCGCTTGGCGTTCTTCAGGCCGTCGCGCAGCAGGGCGATCACTTCGCCGTCGGCGCGGCCGCGCTGGCACTGGTCCTGGTAGAGCACGACCTCGTCGAAGGCGTCGCCGAGGATTTCGGTCTGCTCGCGGATGTCCTGGTCGCGCCGGTCGCCGGCGCCGCTGATGACGACCGCGCGCTTTTTCGCCGGCATGCCGTCGATGGCGTTGACCAGTGCCAGGATGGCGTCCGGGTTATGGCCGTAGTCGGCGATCAGGGTGGCGCCGCGATAGTCGAACAGGTTGAAGCGGCCGGGCGCGCTCTGCGCGTCGTTCACGAAGCCGGCGAGGCCGGCGCGGATCGTCGCCCAGGGCAGGCCGAGCGCCCAGCCGGCGCCGGTCGCGGCCATCGCGTTCTCGATCTGGAAGCCGATCGTGCCGCGCCCGGTGACCGGGATGTCGACGAGCGCGATGCGCTCCTCGAAGCTGCCTTCGCAGGCGACGATGGCGTCGCCGTCGAGGTAGACGACGCGCTTGCCCTGCGCGCGGTGCATGGCCATGGTCGGCAGGTTCGGGTCGCGGGCGAAGAAGATGATCTGCCCGGGGCAGGCGTGCGCCATGGCGACAACCATCGGGTCGGCGGCGTTGAGCACGGCGGTGCCGGTCTTCGGCGTCACGTTCTGCACGATGACGCGCTTGACCACCGCGAGGTCCTCGACGGTGCTGATGTAGGAGAGGCCGAGGTGGTCGCCCTTGCCGATGTTGGTGACGACGGCGACGTTGCAGCGGTCGAAGCCGAGGCCCTCGCGCAGCACGCCGCCGCGCGCCGTTTCGAAGACGGCGGCGTCGACGTCGGGGTGCAGCAGGACGTTGCGCGCGCTCTTCGGGCCGCTGCAGTCGCCGGTGTCGATGCGCCGGCCTTCGATGTAGACGCCGTCGGTGCTGGTCATCCCGACGCGCTGGCCGTTCTCGCCGAAGATGCTGGCGATCAGGCGCACGGTGGTCGTCTTGCCATTGGTGCCGGCGACCGCGACGACCGGGATGCGGCCGTCTTCGCCGGGCGCGAACATGTTGTCGACGATTGCTTCGCCGACCGCGCGTCCCTTGCCGAACGAGGGCTGCAGGTGCATGCGCAGGCCCGGCGCGGCGTTCACTTCGACGATGCCGCCGCCCTGCTCGGCGAGCGGGCGCAGGATGCTGTCGCAGACGATGTCGACGCCGGCGATGTCGAGGCCGACGGTGAGCGCGGCGGCGATCGCCTGCGCGGCGAATTCGGGATGCACGTCGTCGGTGACGTCGGTCGCCGTGCCGCCGGTGGACAGGTTGGCGTTGTTGCGCAGGACGACGCGCTGGCCGCGCGCCGGCACCGAGTCGGCGCCGAGGTTCTGCAGCGCGAGGCGGGCGAGGGCGATGTCGTCGAAGCGGATCTTGGTCAGCGAGGTGGCGTGGCCGGTGCCGCGGCGCGGATCGCTATTCACGATGTCGACGAGTTCGCGCACGGTATGCACGCCGTCTCCGATCACCTGCGGCGGGTCGCGCCGGGCGGCGGCGACCAGCTTGTTGCCGACGACCAGCACGCGGTAGTCGTGGCCAGGCAGGAAGCGTTCGACGAGCACGTCGTCGCTGACCTCGGCGGCGGCGGCGTAGGCCGCCTCGACCTGCTCGCGCGTCGTGAGATTGACCGAAATGCCCTTGCCCTGGTTGCCGTCCTGCGGCTTGACGACGACGGCGCCGCCGATCTCGGTGGCGGCGGCCCAGGCGTCCGCGGCGTCCGAGACCGGGCGGCCGAAGGGCACGGCAACGCCGGCGGCGTGCAGCAGCGTCTTGGTCAGTTCCTTGTCCTGCGCGATGGCTTCGGCGACGGCGCTGGTCAGGTCGGTTTCGGCGGCCTGGATGCGGCGCTGCTTGCTGCCCCAGCCGAACTGCACCATGCTGCCCTGCGTCAGGCGGCGGTAGGGAACGTTGCGCGCCACGGCGGCCCACACGATGGAGCCGGTCGAGGGGCCGAGGCGCACGTCCTCGTCGAGCTCGCGCAGGCGATGCAGGGCGTCGGCCAGATCGAAGGGGGTGTCGGCGGCGGCGGCCTGGCACAGCTGTTCGGCGAGTTCGAGCGCGAGGCGGCCGACCTCTTCTTCGCTGTATTCGACGACGACCTGGAAGACGCCGGCCTCGAGCGTCTGCGCCGAGCGGCTGAAGGTCACCGGGCAGCCGGCCTGCGCCTGCAGGCCGAGCGTGGCGAATTCCAGCGCGTGCGCCATGGAGACGGCTTCGTCGTGGCCGGCCGGCTGGAGCAGGGCGATTTCGGGGAAGCGCTCGCGCAGGCGCGCTTCGAAGCCGGCGATGCCGCCGATCTCGCATTCGGCCGGCGTGCAGGTGACGATGGCCTCGATGGCGGTATGCCGGCTCCACAGGTTGGGGCCGCGCAGGGCCCGGATGCGTGAAACTTCCATGAACGGTTTTCCTCTGTCTCTCGATGGGGAGCGGGCCGCGCGGGCCCGCCGCCGCAATATGTCAGCCTGGCTGTCCGGGGTTGTAGGTGGCGATGCCGGCGCGCATCAGGTCGTCGGACAGGCCGAGCGCCCAGGCGGCGGCGACGGCGGCCAGCACGTTGTCGGTCTGGTGCGCGTCGAACTTGCCCGCGGCGTCGCCGGCGGCCAGCGGCGACGCGGTCAGCGGCAGCAGCGGGCGCTGTTCGGCGCCGGTGGCGAGCACGATGCTGCCGTTGTAGGCGAACACGGCGCGGCCGCCGCCGGCGCGGTGCGCGGCGACGGTGTCGTTGTCGTGGCTGGCGAAGTAGATCACTTCGCCGTCGCACAGCGGGGCCATCTCGATGCACAGCGGGTCGGCGGCGTTGAGCACGGCGGCGCCCTGCGGCAGGACGACGTCGATCTGCGTGCGCAGGATCGAGAAGACCTTGTCCGGGTCTTCGACGTAGAAACGGCCGAGGTGCTTCTGCGGATCGACGTTGGTCACCACGCCGACCTGGCAGCGGTCGTAGGCGAGGCCGTCGCCGAGGATGACGTCGCTGCCGTTCTCGAACACGGCGGCGTCGACCTGGCGGTTCTTCAGTGCCCGGTGGGCGGAGCCCCAGGTGGCGCGGTCGCCCTTCTCGACCTGGCGCTGGTCGAGGTAGAGGCCGTCGCTGCAGGCCAGCCCGGTGCGCTTGCCGGACAGCGTGAGCAGGTGGGCCACGAGGTGGGCCACCGTCGTCTTGCCGTAGCTGCCGGTGATGCCGACCAGCGGGATGCGGCCGTCGCTGCCGTTCGGGAACAGGTGCTCGGCGATCGCCTGTCCGACCGGACGCGGCTTGCCGACCGCCGGCTTGATGTGCATCAGCAGGCTGGGGCCGGCGTTCACTTCGACGATGGCGCCGCCCTGCTCGTCGAGCGGGCGCGAGATGTCGTCGCAGACGAGGTCGATGCCGGCGATGTCGAGGCCGACGATGCGCGCGGCGAGCGAGGCGGCGGCGGCGACCGTGGGGTGGACTTCGTCGGTCACGTCGAAGGCGTGGTTGCCGTTGCGCTGGATCAGCACTTCCTGGCCGGCCGGCGGCACCGAGTCGGCGGTGTAGCCCTGGCGGGTGATCTCCATGCGCGCGGCGGAGTCGATGCGGATCATGTTGAGCGGGTGCTCTTCGGTGGTGCCGCGGCGCGGGTCGGAATTGATCTGGCTGGCGATCAGTTCGTTGATCGTCTGTTTTCCGTCGCCGGTGACCCACACCATGTCGCCGCGGTTGGCGGCGACCAGGCGGCCGCCGACCACCAGCAGGCGGTGTTCGGCACCCGAGATGCAGCGTTCGACGAGAACGCCGCTGCCTTCGTCGAGCGCGATTTTGTAGGCGGACTCGACTTCTTCCTTCCTGGTCAGTTCGATGAACACGCCGCGCCCGTGGTTGCCGTCGTAGGGCTTGACGACGACCGGCAGGCCGATGTCCTGCGCGGCGTCCCAGGCGTCCTCGGCGCTGTCGACCATGCGCCCCTCGGGGACCGGCACGCCGCAGGAGGCGAGCAGCGACTTGGTCAGGTCCTTGTCGCGCGAGATGGTTTCGGCGATGGCGCTCGTGCGGTCGGTCTCGGCCGTCCAGATGCGGCGGCTCTTGGCGCCGTAGCCGAGCTGCACGAGGTTGCCCTTGTTCAGCAGGCGGATGGCCGGGATGTTGCGGTCGTCGGCGGCGTCGACGATGCAGGCCGTCGAGGGGCCGAGGCACAGCGAATCGACCATGTCGGAGAGGCGGTCGACGGCGGCGGCCACGTCGTAGGGCCGGTCGTCCATCGCGGCCAGGATCAGCTCGCGCGCGGCGTGCAGCGCGGCGCGCGTGACGTCTTCGTGCCAGGCGCGGACGACCACCTTGTACACGCCGCGCAGCGGGGTTTCGCGCGCCTTGCCGAAGCCGCCGGGCATGCCGGCGAGGTTCTGCAGTTCGAGGGTGACGTGTTCGAGGATGTGGCCGGGCCAGGTGCCTTCCTGCAGGCGGCGCAGGAAGCCGCCGCGCTCTTCGTAGCTGCAGCGGTGCTCGATCAGCGAGGGCAGCCAGGCGGCGAGGCGGTCGGCGAAGCCGGGAATCTTGTTGGAGGGGAAGTCTTCGAGTTCGCCGATGTCGACGATGGCTTCGAGAACCGGACGGTAGGTCCAGATGTTCGGTCCGTTCAGGTGACGGATTTCGAGAAACTTGATGTCTTTCTTCATGTGCTCGTCAGGTGTTCAGTGCAGGCGCTGAGTGGGGGATCGCCGGCGGTGGCCGGCGTCGATCCTGAGATTCGTCAAGATTAACGCCGTTCGCGGCGTTCGGATGACCGTCGCTTGAAATATTTGTTGGCGGCATTTTTCCGCCGCCGTCCGTCGTGCGCCCGCGGGCGGCCGCGGGCGGCCGTCTCACAGGAAACGGTCGAGCAGCTTGCGGCTAGCCGCGTCGAGCGCGAAACGGTCGCGGATCAGGAAATGGATGCCGTTGCTGTCGGTGATGAGCAGCGCCGGCGGGGCCAGGCGGCGGATGTCCTCCTCTCCCTTGAGGACGAGGGCGGCGCTGCCGCGGTCGGTTTCGACGCGCCAGGTGCTCGGCGTGGCGAAGCTCGAGACGCTCAGCACGCGCCGGATTTCGGGCATGAACTCGCGGCTCGCCAGCTCGCTTTCGACCAGCGTGCGCAGGGCGTCCGGCAGGTCGTTCAGGCGCTCGATCCAGGCCAGTTCGTGGCCGTGCGGATTGACCAGCGCGATGCCCTCGTCGGGGGCGCCGATCGGGAAGGCGCGCACCGGCACGACGCCTTCATGGACGTCGCCGTGCGCGCCGGTGAAGACGAGGCGGCCGAAGGCGTTGCGCTCGAGGCGGTAGTCGGAGGTCATTTGCGTTCTCCCTGCGCCGCCGCGTCGTGGCGGGCAAGCTGGTCTTCGGTATCGACGTTGCGCGCCTGCGCCTGATACAGCGTGTAGTAGTGGCCTTCGCGTTCCATCAGCTGCTCGTGGTTGCCGACTTCGACGACGCTGCCGCGGTCGAGCACGACCAGCCGGTTGGCTTCGCGCAGCGTGGACAGGCGGTGCGCGATGGCGATCGTGGTGCGTCCGCGCACGAGGTTGTCGAGCGCCTTCTGGATTTCCTTCTCGGTCGTCGTATCGACCGACGAGGTGGCTTCGTCGAGGATCAGGATCTTCGGGTCGATCAGTAGGGCGCGGGCGATCGAGATGCGCTGCCGCTCGCCGCCCGACAGCGCCTGGCCGCGCTCGCCGACCAGCGAGTCGTAGCCGTGCGGCAGGCGCAGGATGAATTCGTGGGCGTGCGCGGCGCGCGCCGCGGCGATGATTTCCGCGCGCGTCGCGTCGGGTTTGCCGTAGGCGATGTTCTCGGCGATGGTGCCGAAGAAGAGGAAGGGTTCCTGTAGCACGAGGCCGATGTGCTTGCGGTATTCGGCGACCGGCAGCGAGCGGATGTCGACGCCGTCGAGCAGGATGGCGCCCTCGGTCACGTCGTAGAAGCGGCAGATCAGGTTCACCATCGTGCTCTTGCCCGAGCCCGAGTGGCCGACGAGACCGACCATTTCGCCCGGGGCGATGTCGATGCTGATGTCGCGCGTGACGCTGCGCGTGCCGTAGCGGAAGCCGACGTTGCGCAGTTCGATGCGCCCCTCGACCCTGGGCAGATGCACCGGGTTGGCCGGCTCGGGAACGCTGGAGACGTGGTCGAGGATGTCGAAGATGCGCTTGGCGCCGGCCGCCGCCTTCTGCGTCACCGAGACGATGCGGCTCATCGAGTCGAGGCGCAGGTAGAAGCGGCTGATGTAGGCGAGGAAGGCGGTGAGCACGCCGACCGTGATCTGGTCGCGCGAGACCTGCCAGATGCCGAAGGCCCAGACGATCAGCAGGCCGATCTCGGTGAGCAGGGTGACGGTCGGCGTGAACAGCGACCAGACCTTGTTCACCTTGTCGTTCACTTCGAGGTTGTGCAGGTTGGCCGCGCGGAAGCGCGCCGCCTCGCGCTTCTCCTGGGCGAAGGCCTTGACCACGCGGATGCCGGGAATGGTGTCGGCGAGCACGTTGGTGACTTCGGCCCAGATGCGGTCGACCTTTTCGAAACCGGTGCGCAGCTTGTCGCGCACGACGTGGATCAGCCAGGCGATGATCGGCAGCGGCAGCAGGGTGACGAGCGCCAGCCACGGATTGATCGAGACGAGGATGGCCGTCGTCATGCAGATCATCAGCACGTCGGTGGCGAAGTCGAGCAGGTGCAGCGAGAGGAAGATGTTGATGCGGTCGGTTTCCGAGCCGATGCGCGCCATCAGGTCGCCGGTGCGCTTGCCGCCGAAGTATTCCTGCGACAGCTTGAGCAGATGCTCGTAGGTCGTCGTGCGCAGGTCGGCGCCGATCCGTTCGGAGACGAGGGCCAGGATGTAGGTGCGCGCCCAGCCGAGCACCCAGGCCAGCAGCGCGGCGCCGAGCAGTCCGGAGAGATAGAGCGTGACGAGGCCGCGGTCGATCGGCTTGCCGTTCTGATAGGGAATCAGGACGTTGTCCATCAGCGGCATGGTCAGGTAGGGCGGCACCAGGGTCGCCGCCGTGGCGCACAGCGTCAGCAGGAAGCCGGCGAGCAGGCGCCAGCGATAAGGGTGGGCGAAGCGCCACAGGCGCAGCAGCGTCCACGTCGAGGGCGGCGCGTCGACCTCGCGGCTGCATTTCGGGCATTCGTCCTGGCCGGCCATCAGCGGCGTTTCGCAGACCGGGCAGAGCGCCTGCTCGGAGGCGGCGGCTTCCTTGCCGGTCAGCGCGCCGGCGAGCTGCCGCGCGAACTGGTCGACCAGGCGCCCGGCGGCGATGTCGCCGCCCAGCGTGTAGCGCCACTGGGCCAGGCGGCCGTCGGCGTCGCACAGTTCGAGCGTGCCGACGCCGGCGTGGTCGTTGCGCTGCAGCGTCAGGCCGGCGCGATAGGGCCATTCCTGCCAGGCGTCTTGCCCGGCGGCGCGCGCCAGCAGGCGGCGATTGCTCACCAGCACGAGGCCGTCGGCGAAGCGCAGTCCGGCGTCGAGGTCGATTTCGAGGTGGGCCAGGACGTTTTCGTCGGCCGCGAGCTGCGTTTCGATTTCCGCGCGCCGTCCGTCGGGCAGCGAAGAGGGGAAGCGGCCGGCGAGGGCCGGCAGGTCCGCGCGCGCGGCGGGCGAGTCGTTCTGAGCGTTCGGGAGGGGGGCGGAGGTGGTTTTCATTGTTGTCTGCGTGCCGGTTCTGTTCGGGGCGGCGGTGCCGTTGCGCGGAAGGCCGGCGCTCGCTTTCCGGTGCGGCGCGCCGGGTGCCCGAGAAACGTTTCGCGAGCGGCTTTGGTTGACAGGGCGGGGCGCCGGCCGGGAGCGCGGCCGGTCCGCTGCGCCGCATCCACGGAGTATACCCGTCCCGCCGTCCGCCCGCGCGGCGCCGCTCGGGGCGCCGTTTTCGATTATCCGTCGGCTTGATCCACGTCAAGGCTGCGGCACGGTGCCTGTCCTTTAATACGCCGAACTTTGTTACGGGCTTTATCCATGTTTCGCATCTCCCAGTACATGCAGGAAATCGCCGAGCCGACGCCGCTCGGCCCGAAGAGAAATCCGCCCGGCCCGGTCGTCATCTGGAACCTGATCCGGCGCTGCAACCTGACCTGCAAGCACTGCTACTCGATCTCGGCCGACAAGGACTTCCCCGGCGAGCTGTCCACCGACGAAATCTTCACGGTGATGGACGACCTCAAGGGCTTCCGCGTGCCGGTGCTGATCCTGTCCGGCGGCGAGCCGCTGCTGCGCCCGGACATCTTCGACATCGCCAGGCACGCCAAGGCCAAGGGCTTCTACGTCGGCCTCTCGTCGAACGGCACGCTGATCGACGATTCCAATATCGACCAGATCGCCGAGTGCGACTTCAACTACGTCGGCGTCTCGCTCGACGGCATCGGCGCGACGCACGACAAGTTTCGCCGCATGGACGGCGCCTTCGAAGCCTCGCTGGCCGGCATCCGCCGCTGCCGCGACCTCGGCCTGAAGATCGGCGTGCGCTTCACGATGACGCAGGACAACGCGCACGACCTGCCCGGCCTGCTCAAGCTGGTCGAGGACGAAGGCATCGACCGCTTCTATTTTTCGCACCTCAACTACGCCGGGCGCGGCAACAAGAACCGCAAGGACGACGCCCGCCACCAGCTGACGCGGCAGGCGATGGACCTGCTCTTCGACACCTGCTGGGAATACAAGCAGCGCGGGCTGGAGAAGGAGTTCACGACCGGCAACAACGACGCCGACGGCGTGTATTTCTACTACTGGGTGCTCAAGAATTTCCCGGAGAAGGCGGCGCACGTGCGCGCCAAGCTGGCGCAGTGGGGCGGCAATTCGTCGGGCGTCAACGTCGCCAACATCGACAACCTCGGCAACGTACACCCGGACACCATGTGGTGGCACCACACGCTGGGCAACGTGCGCACGCGCAAGTTTTCCGAAATCTGGAGCGACCTTTCCGACCCGCTGCTCGCCGGCCTCAAGCAGCATCCGCGCACGGTGGCGGGGCGCTGCGGCGCCTGCGCGCACTTCGACATCTGCAACGGCAACACGCGCGTGCGCGCGCTGCAGCTGACCGGCAACCCGTGGGCCGAAGATCCCGGCTGCTATCTCGGCGACGACGAAATCGGCATCGCCCCCGGCGGCGAGCGCCTGACCCTCACCCCCTACAGCAAAACAAGGAGTGCCTGATGAACTGGCGCCTGTGGCTTTCCGCCTCCTACCTCGCCGTTTTTCTCGCCGGCATGGCGTCCTTCGCCGAAGCCGCCGAGGTCGGCGCCTTGTACAAGGAACACTGCGTCGCCTGTCACGGCGAGAACCGCTTCGGCGGCGTCGGCCCGGCGCTGCTGCCGGAAAACCTCGAACGCCTGCGTAAACCGGAGGCGCTCAAGGTCATCCGCGACGGGCGCGTCGCGACGCAGATGCCGGGCTTCGGCGACAAGCTGAAACCCGAGGAAATGCAGCAGCTGGCCGACTGGATCTACACCAAGGTCAGCCCGGCGCCGGTCTGGGCCGCCGCCGAGATCAAGGCCTCGCACGTCGTCGATGCGCAGGCGCTGCAGCTTCCGGGCAAGCCCGGCGCCGGCCTCAAGGGCGCCGATCCGCTCAACCTCTTCATCGTCGTCGAAACCGGCGACCACCACGTCTCGGTGCTCGACGGCGACAAGCTCGAGCGCCTGCACCGCTTCCCCAGCCGCTACGCGCTGCACGGCGGGCCGAAGTTCTCGCCGGACGGACGCTTCGTCTACTTCGCCTCGCGCGACGGCTGGATCACCAAGTACGACATCTACAACCTGACCGTCGTCGCCGAGGTCCGCGCCGGCCTCAACACGCGCAACGCGGCGGTTTCGGGCGACGGCAAGTGGGTGATGGTCGCCAACTACCTGCCGCACACGCTGGTCGTGCTCGACGCGAAAGACCTCTCGCTGGCGAAGATCATCCCGGTGGTCAACGCCAAGGGCGACAAGACCTCGCGCGTCTCCGCCGTGTATGACGCGGCGCCGCGCAAGAGCTTCGTCGCCGCGCTCAAGGACGTGCCGGAAGCCTGGGAGATCAGCTACGACCCGAACGCCGAGCCGGTCGCCGAAGGGCTGGTGCACGACTTCCAGTACAAGGAGGGCGACTTCAAGCCGGGCTACTTCTACCCGCGCCGCACGCTGCTCGCGGACTACCTCGACGACTTCTTCTTCACGCAGACCTACGACGAAATCCTCGGCTCGTCGCGCTCGGCGACCAAGGGCCAGGTGATCCTGCTCGACGGCCGCAAGAAGGTCGCCGACCTCGACCTGCCGGGCATGCCGCACCTCGGCTCGGGCATCACCTGGCAGTGGACCGACCCGTCCGGCAAGGAGCGCACGGTGATGGCCTCGCCCAATCTGAACGAAGGGCTGATCACCGTCATCGACCTGAAGACCTTCGAGAACGTCAAGCAGATCAAGACGCGCGGCCCCGGCTTCTTCATGCGCAGCCACGAGAACAGCCGCTACGCCTTCACCGACTCGATGATGAGCCCCGAGCACAAGAACAAGCTGCAGATCATCGACAAGCAGACGCTCGAAGTGGTCAAGGAAATCGCGGCGCCGCCGGGACAGACGCTGGCCCACGTCGAATTCACGCGCGACGGCCGCTACGCGCTGGCCAGCCTGTGGGAGCAGGACGGCGCGCTGGTCGTGATCGACGCGCAGACGCTGCAGGAAGTGAAGCGCATCCCGGCGAAGAAGCCGGTCGGCAAGTACAACGTGTGGAACAAGATCACGCGTTCGGAAGGCACCAGCCACTGACCCCTTGCGGGGCGGCGCGCAAGGGGCGGGTCGGTGATACGATCCGCCCTTTTCGTTCCGGCCGCGGCCCATGGCGCGCATCGTTCTCCTCAACAAGCCCTACGGCTACCTCAGCCAGTTCACCCCGGAAGGGCGCTGGCAGGGGCTGGCCGGCCTGCTGCCGGTGCCCGGCGTCTATGTCGCCGGGCGGCTCGACGCCGACAGCGAGGGCCTGCTGCTGCTCACCGACGACGGCAAGCTGCAGGCGCGCATCGCCGAGCCGAAGCACAAACTGCCGAAAACCTACTGGGTGCAGGTCGAGGGCGAGCCGGACGAAGCGGCGCTCGAACAATTGCGGCGCGGCGTGCGCTACGCCGACTTCACGACGCAGCCGGCGCGTGTGCGCCGCATCGACGAACCGGCCGGCCTCTGGCCGCGCGACCCGCCGGTGCGATACCGGGCGGCGGTTCCGACGAGCTGGCTGGAGATCGTCATCGGCGAGGGCAAGAACCGCCAGGTGCGGCGCATGACGGCGCACGTCGGCTTTCCCACGCTGCGCCTGATTCGCTATGCTGTAGGAGCGGCGACGCTGGACGGGCTGGCGCCCGGAGCGTGGCGCCAGATCGACGGCGGCTATGCCGACCTGCAGCCCGCCGGCGCGCTCCCGGCAGGCCATCATCCCGCCGGAACCCCCGGTTCCGGCCGACGAAAAGAGGCAAAAAAATGAGAATTCAGCACCTGCGCGCGGCGCTTTGCACCGCCGCTTTCGCATCCATCGCGTTCGGCGCGCCGGCCGCGCTGGCCGTTCCGAAAGCCGCCGAGCACGAGGACGCGCCGGTGACGCAAGGCGCCGCCGAAACGCCGCGGCCGAAGCCCGCCGCCAAGGCGCCGCCGCCGGCCAAGCCGAAAGTGGTCGGCCACGCCCGCGCGACGGCCAAGGGCAAGCCGGTGCCGAAGAACGCGAAGGCGCGCGTCGTCCGCAAGTAGGCGGCTGTGCTACAGTCGCCCGCGTTTCGCCCGTTCCGTTTTCTTCCGCCCGCTGGAGTCCGCATGTCCCGACCGATCGCCCGGCCAGCTTTCCCGCTGCCCGGCGCCGTTTGTTTCGCCGCCGCCCTCGTCTTTGCCGCGCCGGCCCGCGCGCAGATGCCGCGCATGGAGCTGAACGCCGGCTTCCACCGCATCGAAGCCGAGGTCGCCGCCGACCAGGCCGACCGCATGCAAGGGCTGATGCAGCGACGCAGCATGGCGCCGCAGCAAGGCATGCTCTTCGTTTTCCCGCAGGCGGCGCGCCACTGCATGTGGATGCGCAACACCCTGCTGCCGCTGTCGGTGGCCTTTCTCGACGAGGGCGGGCGCATCCTGAACATCGAGGACATGCAGCCGCAGACCGAGGACAACCACTGCGCCGCCGCGCCGGCCCGCTTCGCGCTGGAAATGAACCGCGGCTGGTTCGCCGCCCGCGGCCTCAAGCCAGGGACGCGCATCGGCGGCGTCGAGAAGGCTCCGGCGCCGCGCTGAAGCGCCTGACCGAATCGTCGTGATTTCCGCATTCTTGCCATCGCGCCCGTCGTCGGGCACATCGTCGTTTTCCCCGCTTTCCGCATGAGTCTGCACCGACCGTCCGCCTGGCGGAGCGCGCTGCCGCGCCTGCCGGAGAGCGCGCCGTACTTTCCCTGGCTGCGCGACCGCGGCTCGCTCACCGCGCGCATCCAGGCGCGCGGGCAGTTTTCCCTGCGCCTGCTGCGTCAGGGGCTGGCCCGGCCGACGCCGGACGAGGCGGCGCTCCTCGGCATCGCGCCCGGCGCACTGGCCTGGACGCGCGAAGTGGCGCTGGTGCTCGACGGCGTACCGGTGGTTTATGCGCATACCGTGCTCGCCTGCCAGCCGCGCGGCCCGCTGGTCCGCTGGTTGGGGCGCATCGGCGGCCGTTCGCTCGGCTCGCTGCTCTTCGCGCACCCGGGCTTCGCGCGCGGCGAGATGCGCGCGCGCCGGCTCGACGCCCGCCATCCGCTGTTCGCACGCGCCACGGCCACGCTGGGCGGCGCCCCGCGCTCCCTGTGGGCGCGCCGCTCGCTGTTCGGCTTCCGGACGCAGGCGGTGCTGGTGACCGAGGTCTTCTCGCCGGCCCTGCGCGGTCTGTAGCACGGCAGGATCGACGGCGGCGAGTGCGGGATAGCGGCGCTGCCGTCGCCGTCGCACCGTCATCGAATCGTCACTTTACTTTTGCCTTTTCCCGCACGACAATCGCCGCCTTGTTATCAACTGCGGAGACCCTGGTGGGTACTTGTTCGAGTGACAGTAGGCGGCCGGTCGTCATGGCCGGCGAAATCTCGGCGAGATAACGCGCAGGTCTTCCTGCCGCGCTCTCGCCGAAAGCGGGAAGCGGCACCTCAATGGCGTCCCTTGGCGGGCGCCACCCCATAGCTGCTCTCAATGCTGGAAACCTGTGATCGCATGCCCTGGCGGGCCGTGCGTTCGCGGGGTCACGGACTCGTCTGTCATCGACAGGCGTCCGAATCCGTTCGCGCGGCGCTGGCTGCGCGCACGGAGGCGGGCGCGCCTGCCGCAGGGCTTCGCCTCGTTCGCCGAGGAGGATCGCCGTGCGCTTCATCGCTTGTTTTCAGTCCCCTTGCCGCCATGGCGCGGCTTTTCCGCCGTTTTCGCCGCTTCGCCGCGCGCTCGCGCGGGGGCTCGTCCTGCCCTTCACGCTGGCGGCGCCGGCCGCCGAGGCGGCGCGCCCGATGATTACCGACGACGCCCGTATCGTCGATGAAAAATCCTGTCAGATCGAAAGCTGGACGAAGAAGGGCCGCGACGGCTCCGAATCGTGGGCGCTGCCGGCCTGCAATTTCACCGGGAATCTCGAGCTCGCCGCCGGCGCCGTGCAGGTGCGCGATACCGTGGGCGGGCGCACCACCGATCTGGCGCTGCAGGGCAAAACGCTGTTCCGGCCGCTCGCGCCGAACGACTGGGGCGTCGGCCTGGTGGCCGGCGTCCTGCATCATCCGCAGTCCGATGCCGGCGGCCGCGACTGGTACGCCTACGTTCCGGCCAGCGTCTCGTTTCGCGACGACCGCTTCGTCCTGCACGGCAATCTGGGCTGGCTGCGCGAACAGAAAGTCGGCGCCCATCGCCTGACCTGGGGCGTCGGCTCGGAGACGCAGC
Source organism: Candidatus Accumulibacter sp. 66-26 (assembly GCA_001897745.1). Taxonomy (GTDB): domain Bacteria; phylum Pseudomonadota; class Gammaproteobacteria; order Burkholderiales; family Rhodocyclaceae; genus 66-26. Next base: position 154,780 of record MKUH01000023.1, on the reverse strand, counting down.
TGGGCGGTCGCAGCTGGCTGATCGCGGAGACCTTCGGGCAGAATCAAGGGCGGCCGTCCTACCAGATGGGCCTGCGCCACTGGATCGTTCCCGACCGGCTGCAGGTCGACGCCACGGTCGGCGACCGGTTCGGCGGCGACGATCGGGAGCGCTGGTTTTCCATCGGGCTGCGCTGGTTGTCTCTCCCTTTTCTGCCGTAGTTCTTTTGCCGCGAGCGGCCGGCTTCTCAAACAAACGAAAAAGACCCATGCCTGACGACCCTGAATCATCGCGGCCTGCGTAGGCCTCCCCTGCAACGGGGCGGGCCGCGCGGGCGGCGCCGGAGAGCAAGAATGAAACTGACCCTGTTGAAAGAGTTTTTTGCGGGCTTTCTGCGCAACCGCCACCTCGCCCGCCATTTCCGCCGGCTGGCCCTGCTCGACACGTTGACGCAAACCGGCGTCAGCCGCGAACTGCCGCCGAGTCTGGCGCAGACCTTGACCGCCGCCGCCCGGAGCGAGCCCGCCGTCCTCCTTGCGCAGTTGGAGAGCCACGCCGACGGTTTGAGCGAGGCGCAGGCCGAAGCCGTCCGCGCGCGCATCGGCCTCAACGAAGTCGAGCACGAGAAGCCGCTGCCCTGGTGGCTGCACCTGTGGCACTGCTACCGCAACCCCTTCAATCTGCTGCTGACGCTGCTCGCCGTCATTTCGCACCTGACCGAGGATCCGAAGGCGACGCTCGTGATTTCGACGATGGTCGTGCTGTCGACGCTGCTGCGCTTCTGGCAGGAGGCGAAATCGAACAAGGCCGCTGATGCGCTCAAGGCGCTGGTGAGCAACACCGCGACCGTCGTCCGGCGCGACCTGTCGGAGGACGCGGCGCCGCTCTTCGAGCGCTATTACGGCGCGCATATCCGCGTCAAGGGCGCGCGCCGCGTCGAAGTGCCGATCCGTCTGCTGGTGCCCGGCGACGTTGTCGTCCTGTCGGCCGGCGACATGATCCCGGCCGATGCGCGTGTGCTGGCGGCCAAGGATCTGTTCGTCTCGCAGGCGGCGATGACCGGCGAATCGATGCCGGTCGAGAAGTTCGCCGCGCAGCGCACGGCCGATGCCGGCAATGCGCTCGAACTCGACAACATCCTGTTCATGGGCACCAACGTGGTCTCCGGCTCGGCTACGGCGGTGGTGCTCGCCACCGGCAACCGCAGTTATTTCGGCGCGCTGGCCAGCCGGGTGACCGCCACCGACCGGGCGCCGACCTCGTTCCAGGCCGGGGTGAACAAGGTGAGCTGGCTGCTCATCCGCTTTATGTTCGTGATGGCGCCGCTCGTGCTACTGATCAACGGCTTTACCAAGGGCGACTGGATGGAGGCGCTGCTCTTCGCGCTCTCGGTCGCCGTCGGCCTGACGCCCGAAATGCTGCCGATGATCGTCACCTCGACGCTGGCCAAGGGCGCGGTGCTCCTGTCGCGCAAGAAGGTCATCGTCAAGCGCCTCGACGCGATCCAGAACTTCGGCGCGATGGACGTGCTGTGCACCGACAAGACGGGGACGCTGACGCAGGACCGGATCTTTCTCGCGCGGCACATCGACGTCTGGGGCGAGGCGTCGGACGAGGTGCTGGCGATGGCCTATCTCAACAGCTACTACCAGACCGGCCTCAAGAACCTGCTCGATGTGGCCGTGCTCGAACATGTCGACGTGCATCGCGAACTCAACGTCGGCGGCGACTACCGCAAGGTCGACGAGATTCCCTTCGACTTCACGCGCCGCCGCATGTCGGTGGTGGTCAGCGAGCGCGAAGACCACCACGAGCTGATCTGCAAGGGCGCGGTCGAGGAGGTTCTCGCCGTATGCACGCAGGTCCGCCACGGCGCCGCGGTCGAGCCGCTGACGCCGGCGCTGCTCGCGCGCATCCGCGCGGTGACGGCCGACCTCAACGAGGAAGGGCTGCGCGTCGTCGCCGTCGCCGCCAGGGAGCGGCCGCCGACGCGGGAAACCTACGGCGTCGCCGACGAATGCGAGCTGACGCTGATCGGCTACGTCGCCTTCCTCGACCCGCCGAAGGAGTCCACGGCGCCGGCGCTCAAGGCGCTCGCTGCGCATGGCGTGCGCGTCAAGGTGCTGACCGGCGACAACGAGCGGGTGACGGCCAAGATCTGCCGCGAGGTGGGATTGCCGGCGGACGGCGTGGTGCTGGGCGGCGACATTGAGCGCATGGGCGACGCCGAGCTGGCCGCCGTCGCCGAACAGGCCACCGTCTTCGCCCGCCTGACGCCGGCGCACAAGGAGCGCATCGTGAGGCTGCTGAAGAGCAACGGCCACGTCGTCGGCTTCATGGGCGACGGCATCAACGACGCGCCGGCGCTGCGCGCCGCCGATATCGGCATTTCGGTCGACACGGCGGTGGATATCGCCAAGGAGGCGGCCGACATCATCCTGCTCGAAAAGAGCCTGATGGTGCTCGAGGAGGGCGTGCTCGAGGGGCGCCGCACCTTCGCCAACATGCTCAAGTACATCAAGATGACGGCCAGCTCCAACTTCGGCAACGTCTTCTCGGTTCTGGTCGCCAGCGCCTTCCTGCCGTTTCTGCCGATGTTGCCGATGCAGCTGCTGGTGCAGAACCTGCTGTACGACATCTCGCAGATCGCGATTCCCTTCGACAACGTCGACGAGGAACTGCTGAAGAAGCCGCAGCGCTGGGAGGCGGGCGACATCGGGCGCTTCATGGTCTTCTTCGGGCCGCTCAGTTCGCTTTTCGACCTGACGACCTTCGCCATGATGTGGTTCGTGTTCGGCGCCAACACGGTGGCCGGGCAGACGCTGTTCCAGTCCGGCTGGTTCGTCGTCGGCCTGCTCACGCAGACGCTGATCGTGCACCTGATCCGCACGCCGCGGATTCCCTTCGTGCAGAGCCGCGCCGCGCCGGCGCTGATGGCGACGACGGGCGTCATCATGGCGGTCGGCGTCTTCCTGCCGATGGGGCCGCTGGCGCATGCCTTCAAGTTGCAGGCGCTGCCGCCGCCGTACTTCGTTTTCCTGCCGCTGATCGTGCTCGCCTACATGGGATTGACGCAGGCGATGAAGGGCGTCTATCGCCGCCGCTACGGCTGGCAATGAACTGGCGACGGGGCGGGCGTCCGCTCGCCGCCGCCCCGGAGCCGGCGAAGAAAGAGTCGACAAGCACCGGAGCGGGCGCTACAATGCGCCCCCTTGTGCAATGCAGCATGCAGCGCACGAGTACAACGCAACAAGCACCACCCCGCGCATCGCGAACCTGGCCGCAACCCTGAAGCCCTCCTGCCTTCTGGTGTCGATTCATTGGACACCGTCCTGGCACAAAGCTTTTGTGCCGAAATCTCTAGAGTCACTCTCAGCTATTTCGTTGGTTGGCGTTGCATTTTTTGCGCCCGTGCGTCGACTTCGTTCGACAGCGCGGCGCTGATCCATTCGAAAGAGAAATATGACTTTTGCAGAACTCGGCCTCCACGAAGCCGTCCTCAACGCCCTGACCCAAGCCGGCTACACCGAGCCGACCGCCGTCCAGGCGCAAGCCATTCCCGCCGCCCTCGAAGGGCGCGACCTGATGGTTTCCTCGCAGACCGGCTCGGGCAAGACCGCCGCCTTCATGCTGCCGGCCCTCCACCGCTTCGCCTCGCAGGAGCGTCCGGCCTTCGTTCCCGGTCAGAAGACGCCGAACCAGGAACGCCAGTCCGACCGCGCCCGCGGCGGCCGTGGCGAGCGTCCGCGCTTCACGCCGGCGCAGCCGAAGATGCTGGTTCTCACGCCGACCCGCGAACTGGCCATGCAGGTCACCGACGCGACGACCAAGTACGGCGCCTTCGTGCGCCGCCTGAAGGCCGTTTCCATCCTCGGCGGCATGCCCTATCCGAAGCAGATGGAACTGCTCTCGCGCAATCCCGAGATCCTCGTCGCGACGCCGGGCCGCCTGATCGACCACATGGAATCGGGCAAGATCGACTTCTCGATGCTGCAGGTGCTCGTCCTCGACGAAGCCGACCGCATGCTCGACATGGGCTTCATCGACGACATCGAAAAGATCGTCAATGCGACGCCGGCCACGCGCCAGACCATGCTCTTCTCGGCCACGCTCGACGGCATGGTCGGCGAGATGGCCCGCCGCATGACGCGCGACGCGCTGCTGATCCAGATCAACACCGCGACGGCCAAGCACGAGAACATCGAGCAGCGCCTGCACTTCGTCGACGACCTGTCGCACAAGAACCGCCTGCTCGACCACCTGCTGCGCGACGTCTCGATCGACCAGGCCATCGTCTTCACCGCCACCAAGCGCGACGCCGACACCATCACCGACCGTCTGAACATCGCCGGCTTCAACGCCGCAGCGCTGCACGGCGACATGAACCAGGGCGCGCGCAACCGCACGCTCAACGCGCTGCGCCGCGGCCAGGTGCGCATCCTCGTCGCCACCGACGTCGCCGCGCGCGGCATCGACGTGCCGACCATCACGCACGTCATCAACTACGACCTGCCGAAGTTCGCCGAGGACTACGTGCACCGCATCGGCCGCACCGGCCGCGCCGGCCGCAACGGCCTCGCCGTGTCGCTGGTCAACCACGCCGAGCACTTCAACGTGCGCAAGATCGAGCGCTTCACGCGGCAGGCGATCCCGGTCGACGTCGTCGCCGGCCACGAGCCGACCAAGCGCGCGCCGGCGGCGCACAAGCCGGGCGGCAAGCCCGGCTGGAAGGGCAACGGCCGTCCCGGCGAGAGCCGCGGCTACGGCAAGCCGGGCGCGCCGCGCCGCGAAGGCTATGCGCGCGCTCCGCACGGCCAGGCCGGCAAGCCGGCGGGCGGCGGCAACCGCCGCACCTACGGCGATCATTGAGCGCTGTCCGGCGCTGTTCCGCTTCAGGAAAAAAACCCGCCGCGTGCGGGTTTTTTCTTGGCCGGCGCTAAAATCGACCCCCGGCAATTCCGCCTTCCCGTCCGATCCGCCTTTTCCCGAAAGAACGTCATGTCCGAGCGCCCGCAGCCCCTCACCGCCATCGAAGCCCGCATCCTCGGCGTGCTGATCGAGAAGGAGAAAACGACGCCGGACGCCTATCCGCTGACGCTGAACAGCCTGACCATCGGCTGCAACCAGAAGACGTCGCGCGATCCGGTGCTGAACCTCGCCGAATCCGAGGTGCTCGCCGCGCTCGACGAACTGCGCGGCCGCACCCTGGTCATCGAAACCTTTGGCGCGTCCGGGCGCGTGCTGCGCTACGCGCACAACTTCGGCAAGGTCTATCAGCTGCCGGGCGCCGCCGTCGCGTTGCTGGCGGTGCTCGCCCTGCGCGGCCCGCAGACGGTGAGCGAACTGCGCGCCAACTGCGATCGCCTGCAGCATTTCGTCGACGCGTCCTCGGTCGAGGGCTACCTCGACGAGCTGGCGGCGCGCAGCGGGCAGCCGCTGGCCGTGCTCCTGCCGCGCCAGCCGGGCGCGCGAGAGCAGCGCTGGGCGCACCTGCTGTGCGGCGAGCCCGTGGTGGCGATGGCGGCTGCGGCCGTGGCCGCTCCCGCCGCCGGGCGGGGCGAGCTGGAGGCCCGCGTGGCCGGCCTTGAGCGCGAGGTCGAGGTCCTGCGCGGCGAGTTGAGCGAACTACGCGACGAGTTGCGCAACGCACTGCGCGCCTCGTCGGCGCACCCGCCGACGGCTCAGGGCTGACGCCTCCTTGCCGGCGGGCGGCGAACTTTCTCGCCGGCGCGGCTGTCCAGTGGATTGAATTGCGGCGATACCCGCAGTTTCAGCGCCCGGCCGTCGCGCGTGCCCGGCGCCGCGCCCGACCCTCGGAGGAGTTCACGCCATGCAGTCTTCACAACACACGTTCAGCGATCTCTTCGCCCAACTGGGCCTGCCGTCGGACGAGGCGTCGATCGATCGCTTCCTCGCCACGCACGCGCCGCTGCCGGAGGCGGTGCCGCTGACCCAGGCGCCGTTCTGGACGCCGTCGCAACGTGCTTTCCTGCGCGAGGAAATCCTCGGCGACGCCGACTGGGCCGAACTGGTGGACGCGCTCAACGAACGCCTGCGGGCCTGACGCCGCGACGGAAGGCTGTGTTCGCTAGCGCACGGAAGTGCGGGCGGAGTCGCGCGACGATTTGGCGTTGGCAAGCGCGATGGGGAGGCGTCAATGTTCTGGCAAAAGCGCTTCGGCGACTTCGCGGATCGCTTGATTCACTACAAGCTCCCGGTCCGGCTGCGCCTGTGGAACGGGCGCGAGGTGAGTCTGGGCGGCGACCCGCTCGTCACGCTCGAAATCCGCTCGGTGCAGGCCTTGCGCCGCCTGTTGCGGCCCTCGATGGCAACGCTCGGGCAGGCCTACGTCGAGGGCGAGATCGATGTCGTGGGTGCCATCGACGACGTGATCGGCGCGGTCGCGCAGATTGCCGCGCACGCCGGCCGCATCGGACGGCACCGGCCGCGCATGGTGCGCCATTCGCGGAAGATCGACGCCGAGGCGATCGCCTACCACTACGACGTCTCGAACGATTTCTACCGTCTCTGGCTGGACAGCGAGATGGTGTATTCCTGCGCCTATTTCCATACCCCCGACGATACGCTGGAGCAGGCGCAGCTGCAGAAGCTCGACTACATCCTCGGCAAGCTCCGCCTGCAGCCGGGGCAGCGCCTGCTCGACATCGGCTGCGGCTGGGGGGCGCTGGTGCTGCGCGCGGCACGCAACCACGGCGTGCGGGCGGTCGGCATCACGCTGTCGCAAAAGCAGTTCGAGCTGGCGAGCCGGCGGGTGGCCGAGGCCGGGCTCGCGGATCGCGTCGAAATCCGCCTGCAGGACTATCGTGACGTAAGCGGGCCGTTCGAGCGCGTGGTCAGCGTCGGCATGTTCGAGCACGTCGGCCTGAAGAACCTGCGCGGCTACTTCGCCAAGATCAACGAACTGCTGACCGACGACGGCATCTGCATGAACCACGGCATCACGTCGAGCGATCCCGAGTCGGCCGAGAGTCCGCTCGGCGGCGGCGAGTTCATCGAACGCTACGTCTTTCCGCACGGCGAACTGCCGCACATCGGACTGGTGCTCAAGGAACTCAGCGCGGCCGGCCTGGAGGCGGCCGACGTGGAAAACCTGCGCCGCCATTACGCGCTGACCACCCAGCACTGGAGCCGGCGCTTCGAGCAGAACGGCGAACGCCTCAGGGAACTGGTCGGCGAGAAGCGCTACCGCATCTGGCGCGCCTATCTCGCCGGCTGTACCTACGGCTTCCGGCACAACTGGATCGCCCTGCATCAGGTGCTTGCGGTGAAGGCCTCCGCCTCCGATCGGGAGCCGTTGCCGCTGACGCGGGATTACATGTACGAACCGCCGCCGGCGTCTGGCGCGCCGCCGGCAGCCGAATGAAAAAAGCCCCGGCCGGAGCGGCGGGGGCTTTTGCGGAAGGCTTGGCGCCGTCGGCCGGAGATCAGCCGGCGAAGTTCTGCTCGGCGAAGCTCCAGTTGACCAGATTGTTCAGGAAGGTCTCGACGAACTTCGGACGCAGGTTGCGGTAGTCGATGTAGTAGGCGTGTTCCCACACGTCGACGCAGAGTAGGGCCTTGTCGCCGGTGGTCAGCGGGGTGCCGGCGGCGCCCATGTTGACGATGTCGACCGAACCGTCGGCCTTCTTCACCAGCCAGGTCCAGCCCGAGCCGAAATTGCCGACGGCGGAGGCCTGGAAGGCTTTCTTGAACTCGTCGAGCGAACCCCACTTCTTGTCGATCGCCGCAGCCAGCGCGCCGGACGGGGCGCCGCCGCCGTTCGGCTTCATGCAGTTCCAGAAAAAGGTGTGGTTCCACACCTGCGCCGCGTTGTTGTACACGCCGCCGGCCGGTGCCTTCTTGACGATGGCTTCGAGGTCGAGGGCTTCGTATTCGGTGCCCTTGATCAGGTTGTTCAGGTTGGTGACGTAGGCCTGGTGGTGCTTGGCGTAGTGGTATTCGAAGGTTTCCTTGCTCATGTGCGGAGCGAGGGCGTCGAGGGCGTAGGGCAGTTGCGGGAGGCAGTGTTCCATATTGTTTTCTCCGTGAGTGTCGGGGGCGGGTTGGAATCGGGTTCGCTTCCAGGGTGGTCGGCGAATTCTAGTCGGGGGTGTCGCCGCTGGCAATCGACGAGGATGCCGATGGGCTTGCCGAGGCCGGCGGAACTCCGCTGTCCCGATGGGTTGCGGTGACCGTCGCATCGAGACGGCCACGGTGCAGATGGACAGCGATCCGCGCGGAAGGTTCCAGCGCATCGGCATCGCGCACGATTTTCCCGTCGGCGTCGACGACGATGCTGAAGCCGCGCGCCAGCACGCTTTCCGGGTTGAGATGCGCGAGGCTGGCCGCCAGGCGTTCGAGGTCGGCGCCCCGGCGCTGCGCGCTACGTTGCCAGGCGCCGCGCAGTTGCGGAGCGAGCGCCTCGAGGCGGCGCGCGTGGCGAGCTGTGTCCGGGCGGGAGAGAAGGAGGCGGCGGGACAGTCCGGCAAGTTGCTCGCGGCCGCGCGCGCAGGATTGCGTCAGCCCGTTGTCGAGGCGGCGCTGCAGGTTGCGCAGGTTGTCGCGCTGGCGGGCGAGGCGTTCGGCCGGGTGCTGCAGGCGGCGCGCCAGCCAGTCGAGTTGCTGCGCGCGCTGTTCGAGGCCGCGTCCGGTCTGCCGGCGCAGCGCCTGCCGCAGGTCGGCCAGGCGGGCGAGCAGGGCGGCGCGCTCGGGGGCCGCCAGCTCGGCGGCGGCGGTCGGCGTCGGTGCGCGATGGTCGGCGGCGAAGTCGGCGATCGTGAAGTCGGTTTCATGGCCGACGCCGCTGATCACCGGCAGCGGGCTGGCGTGGATGGCGTGGGCCACGGCCTCGTCGTTGAAGGCCCAGAGATCCTCGATGCTGCCGCCGCCGCGGCAGACGATCAGCAGGTCGAGCCCGTCGCGCTCGCGGCGTTCTCCGGCGCACCGGATGGCGGCGGCGATCTGCGCGCCGGCGCCGTCGCCCTGCACCGGCGTCGGGTAGAGCACGATGCCGACATGGGGCGCGCGGCGGCGCAGCGTGGTGAGCACGTCGCGCAGGGCGGCGGCCTGCGGCGAGGTGACGATGCCGATGCGGCGCACGAAGGCGGGCAGCGGGCGCTTGGCCGCCGCGTCGAACAGCCCTTCGCGTTCGAGCTTTTCCTTGAGGCGCAGGAACTGCTCGTACAGGTTGCCGACGCCGGCCCGGCGCGCCGCCTCGACGTTGAGCTGGAAGTCGCCGCGCGCCTCGTAGAGCGTGACGAGCACGCGCGCCTCGATGTGCTGGCCGTTCTCCAGCCGCCAGCCGAGCAGTTGCGCGCGGCTGCGGAACATCACGCAGCGCACCTGCGCGGCGGCGTCCTTCAGCGAAAAGTAGACGTGGCCGGAGGCGGCGTAGGTCAGGTTGGAAATTTCGCCGGACACCCAGCACAGGGGAAAGGCGGCTTCGAGCTTTTCGCGCGCCATCCGGTTGAGCAGGGAAACGGGCAGAACCGGCGGTGCGGAGACGGGCGAGGCGGGGCTCGCGTCGGGAAACAGGGGGGAGGACATGCGGCAATTCTACATGCGCCGCAAATCATGCACACCCCGCGGGCGCCGGCGGGGCAGCGTCTTCCGAAACCCTTGCGAAAATTGCGTATATAAGCTAATGCGATGATTAATATACGCAAATCGTCGGTGCCGGATTTTTTGGCAAAGTGTAAAAAATCCTTTGGGCGGGACTACTTAGGCGTTGCGAAGCGGAGAAATCCACAAAGTTATCCACAGTTTTTGTGGATAAACGTTTTCTATGATGAGGTCGCTAGGGCTTGCTGCGCTGTCCCGCGCAGGCTAAAGTTCCCGCCTGAAAAAAACTTGAGGGAGAAAGCGTGTTTTCCATCATCCAGGCCGCCGGTTGGCCGATTTGGCCCTTGCTGCTGGCATCGATCATCGCCGTGGCCCTGATCATCGAACGCCTGGTCGCCCTGCGTCGTTCCAAGGTGTTGCCCGCCGGCCTGCTCCAGCGCGTGGTCGCCGAATACCGCCAGAACGGCAGCAGCGAGGCGATGATCGCCGGACTCGAAGCGCAGTCGCCGCTCGGCCGCATCCTCGCCGCCGGCCTGCGCAACGTCGGCAGTTCGCGCGACATCATGAAGGAGTCGATCGAGGAAACCGGCCGTGCCGTCTCGCACGACCTCGGCCGCTACCTGACGACGCTCGGCACGATCGCCTCGATCAGCCCGCTGATGGGCCTGTTCGGCACCGTCGTCGGCATGATCGAGATCTTCGGCTCGCAGTCGCCGTCCGGCGCCAACCCGATGCAACTTGCGCACGGCATCTCGATCGCCCTCTACAACACCGGCTTCGGTCTGCTCATCGCCATTCCGGGCATGATTTTCTGGCGCCACTTCCGCGCGCTCGTCGATGGCTTCGTGATCGACATGGAGCAGCAGGCGGTACGTCTCGTCGAACTGCTGCACGGCGAGCGCAAGGCGTAAGGGGCGGGCGATGAATTTCCACAGCGGCGGTCGCCGCGACGAGCCCGAGATCAACCTGATCCCGCTCATCGACGTGCTGCTGGTGATCATCATCTTCCTGATGCTGACCACCACCTACGCCAAGTTTTCCGGGCTGGAGATCAACCTGCCGACGGCCGACGCCAGCAAGCAGGCCGAGCAGCCGAACGAGGTCAGCGTCGCCGTCACCGCCACCGGCCAGGTGCTGGTGAACAAGGCGCCGCTCGCCAGCACGGACGTCCAGGCGATCAGCGAGGCCCTGCGCCGCGCCGCCGGCAGCAACAAGGAGCCGGTCATCGTGATCAGCGCCGACGCCAAGGCGACGCACCAGAGCGTCGTCGACATCATGCAGGCCGCGCAGGCAGCCGGCTATCCGCACATCTCCTTCGCCACCCAGTCGCAGCGCTGACCGTCCGCCGATGGCCGATTCCGGCGAATCCGCCCGTCCCGGCCTCGCGCAGCGCCTCCCCGTCTGGTGGTATCGTCGGCGGTTGGCCGCGCGGCTCGTTCCTCTGCTGCCGCTGTCCTGGCTCTTCCGTCTGCTGACAGCGCTGCGCCGCGCCCTCTACCGGCGCGGCCTGCTGGCATCCGTCCGCCTGCCGGTGCCGGTCGTCGTCGTCGGCAACCTCACCGTCGGCGGCGCCGGCAAGACGCCGCTCGTCCTCTGGCTGGTCGCCCGTCTGCGCGAGCAGGGCCGGCGGCCGGGCATCGTCAGCCGTGGCTATGGCGCGGAAGCTACGAAACACACGAAAGAGGCGGGCGTACGCCCGGTGCTGCCGGATTCGGCGGCGGCCGAGGTGGGCGACGAGCCTTTGCTGCTCGCCCGGCGCAGCGGCGTTCCGGTCTTCGTCGGGCGCGACCGCGTCGCCGCCGGCCGGGCGCTGCTCGCGGCGCATCCGGAGTGCGATGTGATCGTTTCCGACGACGGCCTGCAGCATTACCGTCTGCAGCGCACCGTCGAACTGGTCGTGTTCGACGGACGCGGCGCCGGCAACGCCCGCCTGCTGCCGGCCGGCCCGCTGCGCGAGCCGCTCGGCCGCCTGGCCGAGGCCAGCGCGCTGATCTGGAACGGCGCGCCGGAAGCGCGCGTGGCGCAGGCGGCCGGCACGCTGCCGCAATTTTCGATGCGCCTGGCCGGCGAGCGCTTTGCGGCGCTGGCCGATCCGCAGCGCAGCTGCGCTGCCGCCGACCTGCGCGGCAAGCGGCTCTATGCGCTGGCCGGAATCGGCGATCCTTCGCGCTTCTTCCGCCAGCTCGAAGCGCTCGGGCTGATTTTCGAGGCGCGTCCGTTTCCCGACCATCACGCCTACACTGGCGCCGATCTGGCTTTTGCGCGCGACGGCGTGCTGCTGATGACCGAGAAAGATGCGGTAAAATGCGCCGCAATCTACACGGGCGAGTCCTGGTTCCTGCCGGTCGCGGCGGAAATCCTGCCCTGCGCCGGAGACCTCGGGGGCGCTGAGGCCCCGGGTCTGCTCGACATCATTCTGGAGAAGTTCAATGGACGCACGCTTGCTTGACATCCTGGTCTGCCCGATCTGCAAGGCCAATCTCGAATACCGCAAGGCCGAGTCCGAACTCGTGTGCAAGCCCTGCAAGCTGGCTTTCCCGGTGCGCGACGACATTCCGGTGATGCTCGCCGACGAAGCGCGCCAGTTGCCGGCGGATCCGGTCAGTCCGGCCTGACGCGGGGGCGCCGCCGATGAGCGTCCCGTTCAAGGTCGTCGTTCCGGCGCGCTACGCGTCGACGCGCCTGCCGGCCAAGCCGCTGCTCGATCTCGGCGGCAAGCCGATGGTCGTGCGCGTGGCCGAGCGCGCCGCGCTGTCCGGCGCCGAAGAGGTGTGGGTCGCCACCGATCACGCCGACGTGAAGGCGGCGGCCGAGGAGCACGGATTGCAGGTTTTACTCACGCGCGCCGACCACCCGACCGGCACCGACCGCCTGGCCGAGGTCGTCGCGCAGCGCGGCTGGTCCGCCGACGCCATCGTCGTCAATGTGCAGGGCGACGAGCCGCTGATCGAGCCGGCGCTGATCGCGCAGACCGCGCGCCAGCTCGCCGCGAGCGGCGCCGACATCGCCACCGTCGCGCATCCGCTTGGCGAAGCCGCCGATTTCTTCAATCCGAACGTCGTCAAAGTGGTGTGCACGGCGGCCGGCGACGCGCTCTATTTCTCGCGCGCGCCGATTCCCTACGCGCGCGATCACTTCTCCCGCGAAGGCGGCGGCGAGACGCTGCCGGCCGATTTCCCCGCGTATCGCCACGTCGGCCTGTACGCTTATCGCGCGCGCTTTCTGAGCGCCTACGCCAGGCTCGCGCCGTCGCCGCTCGAAAGCTTCGAGGCGCTCGAACAGCTGCGCGCGCTGTGGCACGGCTACCGCATCAGCGTGGCGATTTCCGACCATCTGCCGCTGCCCGGCGTCGATACGCCGGACGATGCGGAGCGCATGCGCCGACACTTCGCCGGGGCGTGAAAGCGTTTGACCGGGCGGCCAATTGAATGTAATTTTCCGCCTGTAACGAAAGCCCAATCGCACGGCATGCAAGCTCGACAAGCGCGAACGGCGAACAGCATAAAAAATGCAGGAACAACTGCTTCATTCGATTCAATCGACTCCTCCGAGGGCAATACATGAGACTGATTCTGCTGGGCGCTCCGGGCGCCGGTAAGGGCACGCAAGCGCAATTCATCCGTGAAAAATTTGGCATTCCGCAAATCTCCACCGGCGACATGCTGCGTGCCGCAGTCAAGGCGGGCACCCCTCTCGGGATCGAAGCGAAAAAAGTGATGGACGCCGGCGGTCTGGTTTCCGACGAGATCATCATCGGTCTCGTCAAGGATCGCCTGCTGCAGGACGACTGCAAGGCCGGCTACCTGTTCGACGGTTTTCCGCGCACCATTCCGCAGGCCGAAGCGATGAAGGCGGCCGGCGTGGCGATCGACTTCGTGCTCGAAATCGACGTCGCCGACTCGGAAATCATCGAGCGCATGAGCGGTCGCCGCGTGCATCCCGCCTCGGGTCGCACCTATCACGTCAAGTTCAACCCGCCGAAGGTCGCCGGCAAGGACGATGCGACCGGCGAGGAACTGATCCAGCGCGACGACGACAAGGAAGAAACCGTCAAGAAGCGCCTCGAGGTCTATCACTCGCAGACCAAACCGCTCGTCGATTACTACGGCAGTTGGGCCGCCACCGGCGACGCCAAGGCGCCGAAGTGCCGCAAGATCGCCGGCGTCGGCAGCGTCGATGACATCAAACAGGCTGCGTTCGCTGCCCTGAAATAAGGCCGAGATGACCGCCGCCAAGCTCCCGACGAACGCCTTCTACGCCCAGTCGGGCGGCGTGACGGCGGTGATCAATACCTCCGCCTGCGGCGTCATCGAAACGGCGCGCCGGCACCCGGACCGCATCGGCAAGATCTTCGCCGGCCGCAACGGCATTATCGGCGCCCTGGCCGAAGACCTGATCGACACCTCGCTCGAATCCGCCGCCGACGTCGCCCGCCTGCGCCATACGCCGGGGGGCGCCTTCGGCTCCTGCCGCTACAAGCTGAAGGGCTTCGATCAACACCGCGCGCAGTACGAGCGCCTGATCGAGGTGTTCCGCGCGCACGACATCGGCTACTTCTTCTACAACGGCGGCAACGACTCGATGGACACCGCGTGGAAGGTGTCCCAGCTTTCCGAAAAACTCGGCTATCCGCTCGTCTGCGTCGGCATCCCGAAGACCGTCGACAACGATCTGCCGCATACCGACTCCTGCCCCGGCTTCGGCTCGGTCGCCAAGTACGTCGCGACCTCGATCCGCGAGGCCGGCTACGACGTCGCCTCGATGGCCAGGACGTCGACCAAGATCTTCGTCATGGAAGTCATGGGTCGCCACGCCGGCTGGATCACCGCCGCCTGCGGACTGGCCAGCGAGGCCGAGGGCGAGCCGCCGCACATCCTGCTGCTGCCCGAGGTCCCCTTCGACGAGGCGCGCTTCCTGGCGCGCGTGCACGAATGCGTGCAGCGCTACGACTACTGCACGATCGCCGTTTCCGAAGGCCTGCACGACGCGCAGGGCAACTTCCTGTCCGACATGGGAACGCAGGACGCCTTCGGCCACGCGCAGCTGGGCGGCGTCGGCCAGATCGTCGCGCAGCTGATCAAGGATCGTCTGGGCTACAAATACCACTGGGCGCTCGCCGATTACCTCCAGCGTTCGGCGCGCCACATCGCGTCGAAGACGGACCTCGATCAGGCCTATGCGCTCGGCCGGGCCGCCGTCGAACTGGCGCTCGCCGGGCGCAACGCGGTGATGCCGGGCGTCGTGCGCCTCGCCGACGCGCTCTATCGCTGGGAAGTCGGCGTCGCCGACCTGAAGGAGGTCGCCAACGTCGAGCGCAAGATGCCGCGCGACTTCATCAGCGACGACGGTTTTCACATCACGGACAAATGCCGCGCGTACCTTACGCCGTTGATCGAGGGCGAGGACTATCCGCCCTACCGCAACGGCTTGCCGGATTACGTGCGCTTGAAGAATATTTCGGTGCCGAAGAAGCTCGGGGAGTTTGCGGTGTAAGGGACTCGGCAGCGACGCGTCCGCCCGTGCCGGCGGCGTAGACAGGTTTGTTTCAAATGTAGGGCAAACCGGCCCGGCGGAATCTTCCAAAGGGCTTGAGCAAACTTTTTGGGAGGGAGTTCATGTCTTCTGCGTTGATGCTCGCACTTGGGTGCGCGTTGCTGGCGGTCGTCTATGGCTGGATATCGAGTACCCAGATTCTCAGCCTGCCCGCCGGTAACGCGCGTATGCAGGAAATCGCCAAGGCGATTCAGGAAGGGGCCTCGGCCTATCTGGCGCGACAGTACAAGACGATCGCCATCGTCGGCGTCGTGCTGGCGATCCCGATCGCCATCTTCCTCGGCAAGGCGACCGCCATCGGTTTCGTGATCGGCGCCGTGCTTTCCGGTGCGGCCGGCTTCATCGGCATGAACGTCTCCGTGCGCGCCAACGTGCGCACCGCCGAAGCGGCGCGTTCGGGCATCGCGGCGGCGCTCGACGTCGCCTTCAAGGGCGGCGCGATCACCGGCATGCTGGTCGTCGGCCTCGGCCTGCTCGGCGTCGCCGGCTACTACGCGGTGCTGCGCATGGGCGGAACCGCCGACCTGCACCACGTCGTCGAGCCGCTCGTCGGCCTCGCCTTCGGCTCCTCGCTGATCTCGATCTTCGCCCGTCTCGGCGGCGGCATCTTCACCAAGGGCGCCGACGTCGGCGCCGACCTCGTCGGCAAGGTCGAGGCCGGCATCCCGGAGGACGATCCGCGTAACCCGGCGGTGATCGCCGACAACGTCGGCGACAACGTCGGCGACTGCGCCGGCATGGCTGCCGACCTCTTCGAGACCTATGCGGTGACAGTGGTCGCCACCATGGTGCTCGCGGCGCTGACCATCAAGAGCTTTCCCGGCCTCGGCGAAAACCTGATCCTCTATCCGCTGGCGCTCGGCGGCGTGTCGATCATCGCCTCGATCGTCGGCTGCATCTTCGTCAAGACCTCGGACGGCGGCAAGATCATGGGCGCCCTCTACAAGGGCCTGATCGTCGCCGGCGTTCTCGCGCTCGTCGCCTACTATCCGGTTACCTCCTGGCTGATCGGCGCCGGCGACGCCGCCGCCAAGATCACCACGGCGAGCATGTTCGGCTGCTCGATCGTCGGCCTCGTGCTGACCGCTGCGCTGGTCTGGATCACCGAGTACTACACCGGCACCGACTACGCGCCGGTCAAGCACGTCGCGGAAGCGTCGACGACCGGGCACGGGACGAACATCATCGCCGGCCTCGGCGTCTCGATGAAATCCACCGCGCTGCCGGTCCTCTCTGTGTGCGCCTCGATCTGGGCGGCATACGCGATGGGCGGTCTGTTCGGCATCGCTATCGCGGCCACTTCGATGCTCTCGATGGCCGGCATCGTCGTCGCGCTCGACGCCTACGGTCCGATCACCGATAACGCCGGCGGCATTGCCGAGATGTCCGAGTTGCCGCCGGAAGTGCGCAACGTGACCGATCCGCTCGATGCCGTCGGCAACACGACCAAGGCGGTGACCAAGGGCTACGCTATCGGCTCCGCCGGTCTGGCCGCGCTGGTTCTCTTCGCCGACTATACGCACGGCCTCGAAGCGGCCGGCCTGAAAGGCGTGACCTTCGACCTCTCGAACCACATGGTGATCATCGGCCTCATCATCGGCGGCCTGATTCCCTATCTGTTTGGCGCCATGGCCATGGAAGCGGTCGGGCGTTCGGCCGGCGCGGTGGTCGTCGAGGTGCGGCGCCAGTTCAAGGAAATTCCCGGCATCATGGACGGCACGGCCAAGCCCGACTACTCCAAGGCGGTCGACATGCTGACCGTGGCGGCGATCAAGGAAATGATGATTCCGTCGATGCTGCCGGTCGCCGTGCCGATCGTCGTCGGCCTGCTGCTCGGTCCGCAGGCGCTCGGCGGCCTGCTCGTCGGGACGATCGTCACCGGCCTCTTCGTGGCGATCTCGATGACGACCGGCGGCGGCGCCTGGGACAACGCCAAGAAGTACATCGAGGACGGCCACTTCGGCGGCAAGGGCTCCGAGGCGCACAAGGCGGCGGTGACCGGCGACACGGTCGGCGATCCCTACAAGGATACGGCCGGCCCGGCGGTGAACCCGCTGATCAAGATCATCAACCTCGTCGCGCTGCTGATCGTGCCGCTGATGGTTTGATCCGGTTTCCGGAACTCTGGAAAACGAACGGGGCAGCCGCGGCTGCCCCGTTTTTTTCTGGCCGGCGCATTCGTCGGCGAGTTTGTCAGGGGGTCAGAGCGCGACCGCCGGGTTCAGCGTATAGACGCCGGTCAGGCTGGCCTCGGCGAGGATGTGGCCCCGCATCGCGTCGCGCACCTGCTGGCCGGTCAGTTTGCCGTCGACCGGCAGCCGCTCCACGTCGAGCGCATAGACGGTAAATACGTAGCGGTGGCGCAACTCGTCGTTCCACGGCGGGCACGGGCCGTCGTAGCCGTAGTAGTCGCCGTTCATGTCGTGGTCGCCGGCGAACCACGACGTGTAGTCGTTGATGCCCTGGCGCGCGCCGTGCGGCGCCGCCGGTCCCGCCTTGCCGCGCGGCGTGACGTCTTTCGAGAATTCGCCGTTCTCTATCTCGCGCAATCCGGCCGGCAGGTCGACGAGCACCCAGTGGAAAAAATCCACGCGCGGCAGGCTGGCCGGGACGCCGCGTCCTTCCTGATTCACGTCGTCGCCGCGGCTCGGTACGTCGGGGTCGTGGCAGATGACGGCCAGGGATTTCGTGTCGGCCGGCACCTCGCTCCAGGCCAGGTGCGGGTTGTGGTTGTTCCCGAGGCAGACGTGGCGCGCCGGGTCGGGCGTGCAGAAGGCGAATTCGCCGGGGATTTTCTGCCCCTCGCTGAAGCTGTTGCTGATCAGTTTCATTCTAGCTCCTCCTTGTCGATCATTCTGCGGCGCGCCGCCGGAAGTCGCGCAGCCGGAAGCCGGCAAGCCACAGTGTAGCGAAATAGGCGCCGGCGCCAAGTACGACGACGCCGGACAGCTGCAGCAGGCGCTGAGTGAGCGTCCAGCGCAGCCAGGCGTTCGCGTCGCCGGTGGCGAACCAGAGCGTGACCCCCATCGCCAGCATGGCGATCGCCAGTCTGGCGTAGAAGGCCGCCCAGCCGGCTTGCGGTGTGTAGATGCCGTGCCGGCGCAAGCCGCGATAGAGCAGGAAGGCGTTCAGGCAGGCGGCCAGGCCGATCGCCAGGGCGAGGCCGGCGTGCTTGAGCCAGCCGATCAGCGCGAGGTTGAGCAGTTGCGTGACGAAAAGCGTGACGAGCGCGATCTTGACCGGGGTGCGCACGTTCTGCCGCGCATAGAAGCCGGGGGCCAGCACCTTGACGAGGATCAGGCCGAGCAGTCCCAGGCTGTAGGCGACCAGCGCGTCGCGCGTCTTGAACACGTCGTCGGCCGAGAAGGCGCCGTGATGGAACAGGGTGGCGATCAGCGGCACGGCGATCAGCGCCAGCGCCAGCGCGGCCGGCGCGGCGAGCAGCAGGGTCAGGCGCAGGCCCCAGTCGAGCAGCTTCGAATAGTCTTCGGTCCTGCCGCTGGCGTGATACTTGGCCAGCGAGGGGAGCAGGATGGTGCCGAGCGCGGCGCCGAGCATGCCGGCCGGGAACTCCATCAGACGGTCCGCGTAATACAGCCATGAAACGCTGCCGGTGCCGAGAAAGGAGGCGAAGATGGTGTTGATCAGGAGGCTGACCTGCGATACCGAGACGCCGAGGACGGCCGGCGCCATCAGCCTGAGGATGCGGCGCACGCCTTCGTCCTTCCAGTTGAAGGAGAAACGCGGCAGCATGCCGATGCGGCGCAGGCTGGGCAGCTGGAAGGCGAGTTGCAGCGCGCCGCCGAGGACGACCGCCCAGCCCAGCACGAGGACCGGCGGATCGAACCACGGTGCCGCGAAGAGCGCCATGCCGATGAAGGCGAGGTTGAGCAGGACCGGCGTGAAGGCCGGCACGGCGAAGCGGCTCCAGGTGTTGAGAACGCCGCCGGAGAGTGCGACCAGCGACATGAACAGGATGTAGGGGAAGGTGATGCGCGTCAGTTCGACGGTCAGCGCGAACTTGCCCGCGTCGGCGGCGAAGCCCGGTGCCGAGATGTAAACGAGGAAGGGCGCGGCGGCCATCCCGAGCAGCGTCACTGCGAGCAGGATCAGGAAGAGCAGGGTGGCGACGTGATCGACCAGGCGCCGGGTCTCGGTCTCTCCGCGCCGGTTCTTGTATTCGCCGAGAATGGGGACGAAGGCCTGCGAGAAGGCGCCTTCGGCGAACAGGCGGCGCAGCAGGTTGGGCAGCTTGAAGGCGACGAAGAAAGCGTCGGTCATCACGCCGGCGCCGAAGGTGCGGGCGATGACGAAATCGCGCACGAAAC
Source organism: Candidatus Accumulibacter sp. 66-26 (assembly GCA_001897745.1). GTDB lineage: Bacteria > Pseudomonadota > Gammaproteobacteria > Burkholderiales > Rhodocyclaceae > 66-26. The sequence goes on along the minus strand of MKUH01000023.1, from coordinate 135,359 downwards.
CGAGTATGCGCGAGAGCAGCGTCATGCCGCTGACGGTGGCGAGGGCTTTGAGCAGGTTCATCTGGATTTTTGTAGGTTTCGACGCGTGCGGCGGGCGCCGCGGCAGCGGTTCGCGCCGGAATCCGCCATCTTAGCCGCTTCGCGGCGGCGGACAAAACCCGACGCAGGTCTCGCTTGCGTTGTCCAGTTCGACTCCGTATAATTGCGCGTTTTCGATAAACCCATCAGCTTTTTTAGGGATAACATTCATGGCCAACAGCGCACAAGCACGCAAGCGTGCACGCCAAGCCGTCAAACAACGCGCCCACAACGCCAGTCTGCGCTCCACTCTGCGTACGGCCATCAAGCGTGTGCAAAAGGCGATTGTCGCTGGCGACAAGGCTGCTGCTCAGAGCGTGTTCCAGGAATCCGTCTCGGTGCTCGACCGCATCGCCGACAAGAAAATCATCCACAAGAACAAGGCCTCGCGCCACAAGAGCCGCCTGTCGGCCCAGATCAAGGCGCTCGCTGCCTGATCGTTCTGCTGGAAACAAGAACGGCGCCCGCGGGCGCCGTTTTTTATTGTCCGGATTCTGCTCCGGATCAGCTTTTTTTGTCCTTGCCGTCGATCGGGCAGACGCCTTCGATCAGTTGCAGGTCGTTGTCCTGCGCGAAGTTGAGTACGAAGCGGTAGGCCATCGGTTCGACTTCGTAGAGCCTGCCGTCGACGAAGACGGCTTTTTCGCCGTTGTAGTCGCCGGGGCCGACGTAGGGCGAGTATTTCATTTTCTTTTCCGCGCCGAAGGCTGAAAGGACGCCGCAGAGGCGTTCGGCCCAGTCGCTGGGGCGGAATTTCTTCCCCGCGGTGGTCAGCCCGATGATGATGAAGGTGGTATTCGGCGAGATACTCATGTTTCGGCGATGTCTCGGCGTTGTGCGCCACGAATTGTTGTCATTTCGTCCCCTGTGTTCTTGTGGTCCGGAGGGCGCACGGATTCTAACAGAAAGGCGCCGTCTTGGCCCGTCGCTGCGACTGCCGGCGGGCGTCTACGCGCCATCATGCGCGCCGAGTCTTACGCCGGGCTTGCAAAAGATGCTTCCGGTTTTTCGCACCTGACCCGGGCTTCGTTTTTTGGGGTGCGGCGCTTCGCGGGCGGCCTTCGGGCGTGCCGGCCATATATACAAGGGCGCGTTTTTCCCTTAACATTTCATCCCTTGCAAGGCAGGCGGCACAAGCATTTCAAGCTGCGCGGCCGGGCCTGCAAAAGCGTAAGACGCGTGAATACTCCGGCGGCGCAAGCCGCCGTTTCAGTTTCAGAGCCTCCACCAGGGGTCGTATATGTCTCACCTGATGAATACCTACGCCCGGCTTCCGGTCGCCTTCAGCCATGGCGACGGGAGCTGGATCACCGATACCGAAGGCAAGTGCTACCTCGACGCCTTGTCCGGGATTGCCGTTTCGACGCTCGGGCACAACCACCCGGCGCTGGTCGCCGCGATCGCCGCGCAAGCGGCGCGCGTTTTGCACACGTCGAACATCTACCGCATTCCGCAGCAGGAGCAGTTGGCCGACCGGCTGACCGCGCTTGCCGGCATGGAGGAGGTTTTCTTCTGCAACTCCGGTTGCGAAGCCAACGAAGCGGCAATCAAGCTGGCGCGCTTCTTCGGCCACCAGAACGGCATCGACAGCCCGGTCATCATCGTCATGGAGAAGGCTTTCCACGGGCGGACCCTGGCGACCCTCTCAGCCACCGGCAACCGCAAGGCGCAGGCCGGCTTCGAGCCGCTCGTCTCGGGTTTCGTGCGGGTGCCGTACAACGATCTCGAAGCGATCCGTGCGATCGCCGAGCACAATCACAACGTCGTCGCGGTCATGCTCGAAATCGTGCAGGGCGAGGGCGGCATCAACATCGCCGACCTCGAATTCCAGCGCGGCCTGCGCGCCCTGTGCGACGACAGGAACTGGCTGCTGCTGTGCGACGAAGTGCAGTGCGGCATGGGGCGGACCGGGACGTGGTTCGGCTTCCAGCACGCCGGCATCGTGCCCGACGTGGCGACCCTGGCCAAGGGCCTCGGCAGCGGCGTGCCGATCGGCGCCTGCCTGACGGCGGGCAAGGCCGCCGGCCTCTTCAAGCCGGGCAACCACGGCTCGACCTTCGGCGGCAATCAGCTCGCGACGACCGCCGCGCTGACCACCCTCGACGTGATCGAGAAGGACAATCTGCGCGCCAACGCCGTCGCGGTCGGCCAGTTGATCCGCAACGGCCTGGCCGAGGCGCTGGCCGGCGTAGCCGGCGTCGTCGACATCCGCGGCCAGGGCCTGATGCTCGGCGTCGAACTCGACCGTCCCTGCGGCGAACTGGTGACGCGCGCCCTCGACGCGGGTCTGCTGATTAACGTGACGGCCGAAAAGGTCGTGCGCCTGCTGCCGCCGCTGACCTTCGGCGTCGACGAGGGGCGCGAACTGGTCTCGCGTCTGTCCAAGCTGATCCGCGATTTCCTCGCGGCTTGAGAGGAAGCCTATGAGTACGGTCAAACACTTCCTGCAGTTCAAGGACTTCACCCGCGAGGAGTTCGACTACCTGTTCGAGCGCACGCGCTGGATCAAGGAGCAGTTCAAGGCCTACCAGCGCTACTGGCCGCTCGCCGACCGCACGCTGGTGATGATTTTCGAGAAGGCCAGCACGCGCACGCGCCTTTCCTTCGAGGCCGGCATGCAGCAGCTCGGCGGCTCGGCGATCTACCTCAATACGCGCGATTCGCAGCTCGGGCGCGGCGAGCCGGTCGAGGACGCGGCGCAGGTCATCTCGCGCATGAGCGACATCGTGATGATCCGCACCTTCGAGCAGGACATCATCGAGCGCTTCGCCGCCAACTCGCGCGTGCCGCTGATCAACGGCCTGACCAACGAATACCACCCGTGCCAGATCATGGCCGACATCTACACCTTCATCGAACAGCGCGGCCCGATCCAGGGCAAGACGGTGGCCTGGATCGGCGACTCGAACAACGTCTGCAACACGTGGCTGCAGGCCGCCGAAGTGCTCGACTTCAACGTGCATGTGTCGACGCCGCCCGGCTATGAAGTCGAAGCCGAGCGCGCCGGCCTTTACGGCACCGGCCACTTCGAGCAGTTCGCCGACCCGATGGAAGCCGCCAGGGGCGCCGATCTGGTGACCACCGACGTGTGGACGTCGATGGGCTTCGAGGCCGAGAACGAGGAGCGCATGCGCGACTTCGCCGACTGGCAGGTCGACGCCGACATGATGCGCGTCGCGCGTCCCGAGGCCGTGTTCATGCACTGTCTGCCGGCGCACCGCGGCGAGGAAGTGTCCGCCGAGGTGATCGACGGTCCGCAGAGCGTCGTCTGGGACGAGGCGGAGAACCGTCTGCACGTACAAAAGGCGCTGATGGAGTATCTGCTCCTCGGCCGCATCAACGTTTAATTTTTGCTGGGAACTACGATGAGCGACATCAAGAAAGCAGTCCTCGCCTACTCGGGCGGCCTCGACACCTCCGTCATCCTGAAATGGCTGCAGGACACCTACCAGTGCGAAGTGGTGACCTTCACCGCCGACCTCGGCCAGGGCGAGGAGCTCGAACCGGCGCGCGCCAAGGCGCTGAAGTTCGGCATCAAGCCGGAAAATATCTTCATCGACGACCTGCGCGAAGAGTTCGTGCGCGACTTCGTCTTTCCGATGTTCCGCGCCAACACCGTTTATGAAGGCGAATACCTGCTCGGCACCTCGATCGCTCGCCCGCTGATCGCCAAGCGTCTGGTCGAGATCACCAACCTGACCGGCGCCGACGCCATCTCGCACGGCGCCACCGGCAAGGGCAACGACCAGGTCCGCTTCGAGCTCGGCGCCTACGCGCTGAAACCGGGCATCAAGGTCATCGCCCCGTGGCGCGAATGGGACCTGCTGTCGCGCGAGAAGCTGCTGGCCTACGCCGAGCAGCACGGCATCCCGGTCGAAATGAAGCACAAGGCCGGCGGCTCGCCGTACTCGATGGACGCCAATCTGCTGCACATCTCCTACGAGGGTCGTCACCTCGAAAACCCGGCGGCCGAGGCCGAAGAGTCGATGTGGCGCTGGACCGTCTCGCCGGAAGCGGCGCCGGACGCCGCCGAATACCTCGATCTCGAATTCGCGCAGGGCGACCTCGTCGCGATCAACGGCCAGCGGATGCCGGCGCACGAACTGCTCGCCACGCTCAACCAGATCGGCGGCAAGCACGGCATCGGCCGCCTCGACCTCGTCGAAAACCGCTACGTCGGCATGAAGTCGCGCGGCTGCTACGAAACCCCCGGCGGCACCATCCTGCTCAAGGCGCACCGCGCCATCGAATCGATCACGCTCGACCGCGAAGTCGCCCACCTCAAGGACGATCTGATGCCGCGCTACGCCAGCCTGGTCTACAACGGCTACTGGTGGAGCCCCGAGCGGCGCGCGCTGCAGACGCTGATCGACGACACGCAGAAGACGGTCAACGGCTGGGTGCGCGTCAAGCTCTACAAGGGCAACGTGATCGTCACCGGGCGCGATTCGAAGACCGACTCGCTGTTCGATTCGACCATCGCCACCTTCGAGGACGACGCCGGCGCCTACGACCAGAAGGACGCGGGCGGCTTCATCAAGCTCAACGCGCTGCGCATGCGCATCGCTGCCAACCTGGCCGCCAAGAAGGGCAGCTGAGGACCGACATCGATGTTCGGACTGACCGAAGAGCAAATCTCCGATTTCGGCATGACCTTCGGGGTCGGAGCCTTCATGCTCTTCATGCTGTTCATCATCGGCGAGATCGCCTGGAAGTCGAAGGCGGGCAAGGCGGGCACCTTCGTGCTCTTCTTCGTGCTCGCCTTCGGCATGATCGGCTTCGTCGCCAAGGCCGTCATTCAAAAAATGTGGGGAATCTGAAATGTCGCAACCGTCACAATTCGATAACGTCAGCGTCGTCAAGCAGGCCAACGTCTACTTCGACGGCAAGTGCGTCAGCCATACCGTCCAGTTCGCCGACGGCACCAAGAAGTCGGTCGGCGTGATCCTGCCGGCCACGCTCGTCTTCAACACCGGCGTGCCGGAAATCATGGAAGGCGTCGCCGGCGCCTGCCGCGTCCGCCTGAAGGGCGAGACCGGATGGACGGCCTACGGCGCCGGCCAGTCGTTCAACGTCCCGGGCAACTCGTCGTTCGAGATCGCCTGCGACGAGCCCTATCACTACGTCTGCCACTTCGGCTGAGCGGAGGCGCGGATGCCGTCTTTCGACTTTTCCTCCGAAGTGGACATGGTGGCGTTGAAGAACGCCATCGACGCGGCCGGCAAGAAGATCATCGGACGCCACGATTTCAAGGGCACCAGCGCCAAGGTCGAGCTGAACGAGAAGGACAAGGTCATCACGCTGCACGCCGACTCCGACTTCCAGCTGAACCAGATCAAGGACATCCTCTTTCCCGAAATGGAGAAGAAGGAGCCGGACTGCACCAAGCGCCTCGACAGCCAGACCGTGCAGAAAGTCTCGGGCGACAAGGTCAAGCAGGAGCTGAAGATCAAGATCGGCATCGAGAGCGAACTGGCCAAGAAGATCGTCAAGCTGCTCAAGGATTCCAAGCTCAAGGTGCAGGCCGCCATCCAGGGCGACGCCGTGCGCGTCACCGGCGCCAAGCGGGACATCCTGCAGGAGGCCATCGCGCTGATCAAGAAGTCGATTACCGACTTCCCGATCAAGTACGGCAACTTCCGCGACTGAGCGGATTTCTCTCCGAGGTGAAACGGCGTCCGCGGACGCCGTTTTTCTTTGTCCTTCCGCGTCGTCTTTCCGCCCGCGCCGGTCAGCCGCGCAGGCCGCCGATCCACACCGAGTAAAGCCGGTCCGCCAGCCGTCGCGTGGCCGGCAGGCGGGCCGCGGCTTCCGCCTGCATGCGCTCCGGCGTCTGCACCGAGGCGGGCAGGGCGGCGAGGCCGGCGACCTCTTCCGGCCAGCTGGCGCACCACGCGGCGATCATCTCGGGCGTCATCTCGACGTGACATTGCATGCCGAGATGCGGGCCGAGGACGAACATCTGGTTGGCGCAGAAGTCGCTGCCCAGGATACGCGTCGCGCCGGGCGGGATGCTGAAGGTTTCGCCATGCCACTGGAAGACCGTCGCAGCTTCTCCGGCTCCTTCTCCGGCCCCTTCTCCGGTTTCGGTGCGGGGCCTGGCGGCCATGTCGCCCAGCCAGTGCCGGGCGAGCGGATGTTCGGCGGCGCGCGCCGTTCCCCAGCCGATCTCCTTGACCGGATTGGCCTCGACGCGGCCGCCGAGGGCCTTGCTCATCAACTGGCCGCCGAGGCAGTGGCCGATCACGGGAACCCCGCGCGCGGCGGCGTCGCGGATCAGCGCGCATTCCGCGGCGATCCACGGCAAAGGGTCGTTCACGCTCATCGGGCCGCCCATGAAGCAGAGGCCGGCGTAGGCTTCGGCGTCGGGCGGCAGCGGGTCGCCGCGATCGATGGCGAACAGCGTCGATGGAATCGAGTGCGCCGCGAGGAATGTGGCAAAATAGCCCGCTCCCTCAACGGCGGCGTGGCGGAAGATGGCGACAGGCTTCATGATGCAGGCGGGCTTCGGTGAAAGCCGCAATCTTACGCTCGGCGCGCTGCTGTGCCTATGCTCCCTGCCGCTGGCGGCAGCCGACGTCGGCCTGGCCGGGCTGTTTCCGGGCAAGGTGCTGCTGACGATCGACGGCGGGCCGCCGCGGACCGTGGCGGTCGGCGCGACGACCGCCGAAGGGGTCCGGGTCATCGCGGTCGATGGCGATACCGCGACCTTCGAGATCGACGGCCGGCGGCGCCAGTTGCGCGTCGGTCAGAACGTCGCCGCGCAGGCGCCGGGCAGCGGGCCGGCGACGGCGGTGCTGACGGCCGACGGACAGGGGCATTTCCTGACGTCCGGAACGATCAACGGGGGGGCGGTGCGTTTTCTCGTCGACACCGGTGCGTCGATGGTCTCGCTCGGCGCGGCCGACGCCCGCCGGCTCGGCATCGACGCGAGCAAGGGGCTGCAGGGCGTGGCCCAGACGGCGAACGGGCAGGCCGTGGTCCATCGCGTCAAGCTCGATACCGTGAAGGTCGGCGGGATCGTGCTCAACAACGTCGACGCCCTCGTGCATCAGAGCGATCTGCCGATCGCGCTGCTCGGCATGAGTTTTTTGAACCGTATGGAAATGCAGCGCGATGGCGAGACCATGACGCTGAAAAAACGCTACTAGGAGATCCCCCATGCCCCACCGCGACGAAGAAATCACCCTGTTGCGCCGAGAACTCGAAATGCTGATGGGCGAACGCCAGACCCTGCTGCAGGTCGTCGGCGCGACGGCCGCCCTGATCGCCACGCTGGACAGCAAGCGCCTGCCGGTCGGCGCCGTCGAGTCGGCCGATCTGGTCGCCACGACCATCAACGCGTTGTCCGAAGAGACCCTGCAGGATGCGCTCGACGCGGTGCGCGCCGAAATCGAGGAAGACGGTGCCGGCAAGTAGGCCGCTCGAGACGCCGCCGGCGACCGACCTCGGGCGCCTGCGCGCGGCCCTTCTACCGACGCCTGCGGCCGGCGTCTTCGTGCTCGAGGATGGCGTCGGCGAGGAGACGCTGACGCCCGCCTCGGTCCTCTTTCCGATCGTCCTGCGCCCGGCCGCGCCGACCGTTCTGCTCACCCAGCGCACCGCCCACCTCAAGGACCATCCAGGGCAGATCAGCTTTCCGGGCGGGCGGGCCGAACCGGAGGATCCGTCGCCGGCGCATACCGCGCTGCGCGAGGCCGAGGAGGAGATCGGATTGCCCGCGGGGCGCGTCGAGATCGCCGGCTATCTGCCGGAATACCGCACCGGCACCGGCTTCCGCGTGACGCCGGTGGTCGCCATGGTGACGCCGCCCTTCGACCTGCGTCCCGATCCGTTCGAGGTCGCCGAAGTCTTCGAAGTGCCGCTCGCGTTTCTCCTCGATCCGGCCAACCACAAGCGGCACGCGCTGCATTACCGCGGCCAGTTGCGCCACTACTACGCCATGCCCTACGGCGACTATTTCATCTGGGGCGCCACGGCGGGCATGATCATGTCGCTCTACCAGGCGCTCGGAGCGCGGCGCTGATCGCCGCGCCGGCAGCCGCGGCATCGGCGGTGCGGAATACCGCGATGGCGCCGGCTTGTGGTATCTTGGCCCTTTCCCATGACAAACAGGCGCGCAGTCTCGAGCGCCGTACGGATTCCCTTTCGCGATGAGCCTGTTTTCCCTCATCGTCGCGCTGCTGCTTGAGCAGGTGCGGCCTCTACCTTACCAACAATTCGTACACGGGCCGTTGACCCGGCTGGCGGATTTCCTCGAACGGCACTTCAACACCGGCGAACATCGCCACGGCACGCTGGCCTGGGGTTTCGCGGTGCTCGGCCTGACCGCTCTCGCCGGCGTCGCCTTCTTTGCGCTCTATGCCCTCAACCCGCTGCTCGCCTGGGCGTGGAACGTTTTCGTCCTCTATCTGACGATGGGCTTCCGCCAGTTCAGCCACTACTACACCGACATCCAGCTCGCGCTGCGCATGGGCGACGTGCCGCATGCGCGCAAGCTGCTCGCCGAATGGCGCGGGCGTCCGGCCGACGATCTGTCGTCGTCCGAGATCGCCCGCCTGTCGATCGAGGAGGCGCTGGCCGCGTCGCACCGCCACGTCTTCGGCGTGCTGGTCTGGTTCGTCCTGCTGCCCGGGCCGTGCGGCGCCGTGCTCTACCGCGCAGCGGCCTTCCTCGCCGAGCACTGGGGCCGGCGCGGCGAGGCCGACCCGATCGAATTCGGAAGTTTCGGCACATTTGCGCAACAGTCTTTCGCTATCATCGACTGGCTGCCCGCGCGCATGACGGCGGCCGGTTTCGCCATCGTCGGCAATTTCGAGGACGCCATCTACTGCTGGCGCACGCAGGCCGCCAAATGGCCCGATACGGGCTACGGCGCCGGCCTTGGCATCGTCCTCGCGAGCGGCGCCGGCGCGCTCGGCGTGCGTCTCGGCATGCCGCTCGTCGAAGCCGGCGAGATCGCCGACCGGGCCGAACTCGGCACCGGCGACGACGCCGACGTGGATTTCATGCAGAGCGCCGTCGGCCTCGTCTGGCGCGCGCTGGTGCTCTGGTTGTTGCTTTTGCTTTTGTTGGGGCTTGCCAGTCTGGTGGGCGGTTGATCGATCAATTACAAGGAGTTTCCCATGAGCAGAGAAGTTGTCGTTCTTAGCGCTGTCCGTTCCGCCATCGGTGCATTCGGTGGCTCCCTCGCCAACATGGAACCCGCCGAACTGGCCGGTACCGTGATGAAGGAAGCCGTGACCCGTTCCGGCGTCGATCCGCAGCAGATCAACTACGTCACCGTCGGCAACTGCATCCCGACCGATTCGCGCTACGCCTACGTTCCGCGCGTCGCCTCGATCCAGGCCGGCCTGTCGATGGATTCCGTCGCCATGCAGGTCAACCGCCTGTGCTCGTCGGGCCTGCAGGGCATCGTCACCACCTCGCAGCAGATCATGCTCGGCGATTGCGACTACGGCATCGGCGGCGGCGTCGAAGTGATGTCGCGCGGCGGCTACATGCTGCCGGCGCTGCGTTCCGGTGCGCGCATGGGCGACAGCAAGGCGATCGACATGATGGTCGCCGTGCTCACCGACCCCTTCGGCGTCGGCCATATGGGCATCACCGCCGAGAACCTGGCGACCAAGTGGAACATCTCGCGCGAAGAGCAGGACGCCTGCGCGCTCGAATCGCAGCGCCGCGCCGCGGTCGCCATCGCCGAAGGCCGCTTCAAGTCGCAGATCGTTCCGATCGTGCAGCAGACGCGCAAGGGCGAAGTCGTGTTCGATACTGACGAGCACGGCAAGGCCAGCACGACCATGGAGTCGCTGGCCAAGATGAAGCCGGCCTTCAAGAAGGACGGCACGGTCACCGCCGGCAACGCCTCGGGCATCAACGACGGCGCCGCCTTCTTCGTGCTCGCCGCCGCCGACGCCGCCGCCAAGGCCGGCCAGAAGCCGATCGCCCGTCTGGTGTCCTACGCCGTCGCCGGCGTCCCGAACGACGTCATGGGCGAAGGTCCGATCCCGGCCTCCAAGCTGGCGCTCAAAAAGGCCGGCTTGTCGCTCGACCAGATGGACGTCATTGAATCGAACGAAGCCTTCGCCGCGCAGGCCATCGCCGTTTCCAAGGGCCTCGGCCTCGATCCGGTGAAGACCAACCCGAACGGCGGCGCCATCGCCCTCGGCCATCCGGTCGGCTGCTCGGGCGCCTTCATCGCCACCAAGGCGATCTACGAACTGCAGCGCACCGGCGGCAAGTACGCGCTGGTCACCATGTGCATCGGCGGCGGCCAGGGCATCGCCGTGGTCTTCGAACGCATGTAATTCCGGCCGTTGGCAAAAAACCCGACTGCTGTCCGTCGGGTTTTTTTTCGACCGGGAGCCTTGCACGAGTCAGTAGAACAAGCATGAACGGCGAGCCGTTCCGCCCGACCTACGGGCGCCGGCGGCCGCCAGGACAAAGGAAACGCATGGCTAATCTTTCGGCAGTGCCCGCAGCGTCCAGTCCCGCGCCCGACGAATTCGAGCGCGTGCTCGCCAGTATCGAGATCCCCGCCTGTCCCGACGTCGTCATGCAGGTGATGGCCGAAGTGCAGAAGGACGAGCCGGACATCAACCGCCTGGCGCACATCATCGCGTCCGACGTCGGCATGTCGGCGATGACGCTGAAGCTTGCCAACTCGGCCCTGTTCAACCGCGGCGCCGCCGTCAGCAGCGTGCCGCACGCGGTGGCCCGCCTGGGCACCGGCAACATTCAGAACATCGTGGTCGCATCCAGCCTGCGCGCCAGCATGAGCGGCCTGCCCGACGCGCTGCTCGAGAAGTTCTGGGACCGCGCCGCCGTGCTGGCCGTCGCGGCCGGCCTCGTCGCCCGCCGCCAGTACGGCATTTCGAGCGACAGCGCCTACACCTTCGCGCTGTTCCACGACGCCGCGGTGCCGGTCATGATGCGCCGCTTCAAGCCCTACGCCGCGCTGCTCGAAAAGGCGCAGAGCGAGGGCGGCAATCTGTGCGCCATCGAGCAGGAGAATTTCAGCTGCAGCCACGACGTGGTCGGCGCGCTGCTGGCGCGCAACTGGGGGCTGCCGGCCGTCATTTCGCAGGCCATCCGCTTCCACCACGATCCGGACGTCTTCGGCCTGCCGGAGTCCGCCCTGCCGCGCGAGGCGCTGCCGCTGATCGCCGTCACCCATGTCGCCGAATTCCTCACCGCGGAAATCCTCGAGGAGGCCGATACCGACGTGGGGCCGGTCATGTACGCCAGGGCGCTGGCCTATCTGGGCGTCACCGAGGCGGACGCCTCCGAGCTGCGCGACGATCTGGAGCAGGCGCTCCGCGCCACTGGGCGCTAGTCCCGGGACGGGGCGTCGCCCCGATTGGTGCGCGGCCCGCCCCGCGCTGGTGCGCCGGGCGCGGGCGATTCCCCGGAATCCGCGCTCCCCGGGCCTTTTCCCGTTTGGCATGCTTTTCGCTGTTGCTGTGACAGACCCACAGCAGCGGCGAAAATCATGAGCGCGAACTTCTACAACGAAATGTACGATGCGGCCGGCGGTTTGCGGCCGTACTACCGGGACTACGCCGACTGGCTGGCCGCGACGCCGCCCGAGCGCATCGCGCGCAAGCGGGCCGAGGGCGACATCGCCTTCCACCGCGTCGGCATCACCTTCGCCGTCTATGGCGAAGAGGCCGGCAAGGAACGCCTGATTCCCTTCGACATCATTCCGCGCATCATCCCGGCGCCCGAATGGCAGGCGCTGCAGGCCGGCCTGCGCCAGCGCGTGCGTACGCTCAACGCTTTCCTGCACGACATCTATCACGATCAGGAAATTCTCCGCGCCGGCCGCATCCCGCGCGAGCAGGTGCTGAACAACGCCCAGTTCCGGCCCGAGATGATGGGCGTCGATGTGCCCGCCGGGATCTACGCGCACATCGCCGGCGTCGATCTGGTGCGCGCCGGAGCCGGGGAGTTCTACGTGCTCGAGGACAATCTGCGCGTGCCGTCCGGGGTCTCCTACATGATCGAGGACCGCAAGATGATGATGCGCCTCTTTCCCGAGCTCTTCTCGCGGCACAAGGTCGCGCCGGTCCAGCACTACCCCGACCTGCTGCTCGACAACCTGCGCACCGTCGCGCCGCAGGGCGTCGTCGACCCGACCGTCGTCGTCCTCACGCCCGGCGCCTACAACAGCGCCTATTTCGAGCACACCTTCCTGGCGCAGCAGATGGGCGTCGAACTCGTCGAAGGGCGCGACCTCTTCGTCAAGGACGAGATCGTGTACATGCGCACGACGCAGGGGCCGCAGCGCGTGGACGTGATCTACCGCCGGCTCGACGACGACTTTCTCGATCCGCTCGCCTTCCGTGCGGATTCGATGCTCGGCGTCCCCGGCCTGCTCGCCGCCTACCGCGCCGGCAGCGTCACGCTGGCCAACGCGATCGGCACCGGCGTCGCCGACGACAAGTCGATCTACCCCTACGTTCCCGAGATGGTGCGCTTCTACCTCGGCGAGGAGCCGCTGCTCAACAACGTGCCGACCTGGATGTTGCGCAAGCCGGACGATCTGCGCTACGCGCTCGACCATCTGCCCGAACTCGTCGTCAAGGAAGTGCACGGCGCCGGCGGCTACGGCATGCTCGTCGGCCCGGCCGCGACGAAGCGGGAGATCGAGGATTTCCGCGCGCGCATCGTCGCCGCGCCCGAGAAGTACATCGCGCAGCCGACGCTGGCGCTCTCCAGCTGCCCGACCTTCGTCGACGGCGCACAGTTCGGCGGCGTCGCCCCGCGCCACCTCGACCTGCGCCCCTTCGTGCTCTCCGGCAAGAGCATCGAAATGGTGCCCGGCGGCCTCACGCGCGTCGCCCTGCGCGAAGGCTCGCTGGTGGTGAATTCGTCGCAGGGCGGCGGCACCAAGGACACCTGGGTGCTCGAAAACTGAGCCGGCGCGAAGCGCCGGAGCAAAGCGGGCCTGAAACACTGTGGCCGCGCCGCCGGCGCGGCCGGGAGAACGAAAATGCTGAGCCGCACCGCCGATCACCTCTACTGGATGGCGCGCTACACCGAGCGCGCCGAGAACCTGGCCCGCCTGCTCGACGTGACGCACCAGATGTCGCTGGTGCCGCAGTCGGTCGCCACCGAGAACCAGAACTGGGGCGCCATCCTTGCGCTGAACAGCCTGGAGGCCCCGTTCGGGGCCGCCTACGACGAGGTGAACGCGGAAAACGTGCTGCGCTTCATGGTCGCCGATCCGGCCAACCCCTCGTCGATCCATAGCTGCCTGCGCGCCGCGCGCGAGAACGCGCACGCCGTGCGCGGCACCCTGACCGCGGAAACCTGGGAAAGCTGCAACGCCACCTGGATCGAACTGCGCGAGCAGAAGTTCGAGCAGATCCTCTCGGCCGGCATCGGCGAATTCTTCGACTGGGTCAAGCTGCGCTCGGCGCTGACGCGCGGCGTCACCTTCGGCACCATGCTGCAGGACGAGGCGCTGAACTTCATCCGCCTCGGCGGCATGCTCGAGCGCGCCGACAACACGGCGCGCATCCTCGACGTGAAGTACCACGTGCTGCACGGCAACGGAAACGGCGCAGAAGCGGGCGAGGAAGGGGCGACCGACTTCTACCAGTGGGGCGCGCTGCTGCGCTCGCTGTCGGCCTTCGAGGTGTACCGCAAGGTCTATCGCGACGCGATCACGCCGGCGCGCGTCGCCGAACTGCTGATGCTGCGCATGGACCTGCCGCGTTCGCTGCATGCCTGCGCCGACCGCATCGTGCACATCCTGGACGAGGTCGCTAACGGGCAGTCGGCGGAAACCGGACGGCGTGCCGGCATGCTGCACGCACAGCTGCACTACGCGCGCATCGACGACGTGCTGGCGGGTGGCCTGCACGAGTATCTGACCGACTTCATGGACCGCATCTACGATCTCGGCGAAGGCATCGGCCGCGATTTCCTGGTGCCGGCCGGCTGAGCCTTGGCGTTCGACGCGCGTTCAGGAGCGGGGCGCGACCGGTTCCGCCTCGGCGTCGATCTCGGCTTCGTCCCCGGCATCGCTCCCGGCCAGCACGGTCATGTTGCGGCCCTGCGTCTTGGCGCGGTAGAGCGCCTCGTCGGCCTGGCGCAGCGCGGCTTCGAGCGGGCAGGCGCTGGCGTCGGCCAGCCCGATGCTGAGCGTGATGCGGACACGCTTTCCTTCGCCGATGGCGATGTCCAGTTCGGCGAGGCGCCGGCGCAGCCGCTCGACCAGCGCCTGCGCCTCCGTCGGCGTCGTTTCCGGGAAGGCGAAGGCGAATTCCTCGCCGCCGTAGCGGCAGACCCAGTCCGTCTGCCGCAGCGTTTCGCGCAGGATGGCCGCGAAGACCTGCAGCACGGCGTCGCCGGCGGCGTGGCCGTGCGTGTCGTTGACCCGCTTGAAGAGATCGAGGTCGGCGAGGCCGACAGCGACGGGCCGGCCGTAGCGGTGAGCCCGTTCGACTTCGCCGTGGGCCATGTGCATGAAATGCCGCCGGTTGTGCAGTCCGGTCAGCGCGTCGGTGGTGGCCAGGCGTTCGAGGTCCTCGCGCGTCAGCTCGCTGTCGCGCATCGCCTCGTGCAGTTGGCCGATGGCGCCCTCGATCGCCTGGAACTCCTCCATCGACGAGGCGGGCAGCGCGGGCGGCGGCCCCATCGGCTGCAGCTGCGAGAGCGCGCGGTCGATGTGCTGCAGCGGCCGGATGAAGTGGCGGCGGATCAGCCAGAGCAGCACCGTGAGGAAAACGCCGGCCAGCAGCAGGGCGACCGCCAGCTTGTAGCGGCCGCTCTGGATCGCCGCGCTCATCTGTTCGAGATCGGCGTTGGCGAGGTTGACGCCGTCGACCGAGATGTCGTCGGCGAGCAGCGTCAGGCGCGTCGACAGGCGTTCCCAGTGCGCCTGCTCGGCGGCGTCGAAGTGCGTGCCGCGCGCCATGCCGGAAAGAAATTCCTCGGTCTCGCCGGCGAGCGCCCGGGCGCGCTCGTCTTCCAGCAGGCGCGGGTGGCTGGCGACCAGCGAAACGACGAACAGCGCCTGCTGGCGGGCGGCGGCATCGTCGCCGTGCAGGACGCGCTCGCCTTCCCGGCGCAGCACTTCCAGATTGCGCGCCAGGCGCTGGTATTCGAGCGTCTGCGGAATCGTCTTCAGGCGCAGGCTTTCCGTGGTCTGCAGCACGCCGTACTGGTCGGCCGCCAGCCAGGCGACGATGCCTGCGAAAAGGGCGCCGAACAGCCCGGCGAGCAGGGCGAAGAAAGTGCCGGCAGGCCAGTGCGCTCGATTGAGGCGTTGCGGAAGGGGCATGCCGGCGCGCTCAGCGAAAAGAGAGGGGGCGGGCGCGGAAGACGGCGCGGCTCATTGCAGCTTGAACGGCAGGTGCTGCGTGTTGATGCGGTCGTAGCGGCCGTCGCGCTTGATGCGGTCGATCGCCGCGTCGACGCGCGTGCGCAATGCCGGATGCTGTGGGGCGATGCTGATGCACACGTCGCCGCTCAGCGCCGCGTCGGCGAGCACCGTCGTCGTCAGACCGAGCCCGGCGACCGCCGGGTGCTGGCGCAGCGCGAGCGCCGTCAGCATCGGCACCAGCGCCGCATCGGCGGCGGCGCTCGCGAGCGCCTGGCTCATCTCGTCGTGGCTGTGCATCGGCACCACCGTCCAGCCGCGCGCCTGCGCGTAGGCGGCCTGCGCCGAGCCGCGCACCGCGGCGACGCGGACGCCCGGCGTTTCCGGCGCAGTCTTCGCCGGCGCGAACCAGACGCTCGTCGAGCGGTAGTAGGGTTTCGAGAAGAGCACCTTCCGGCGCCGCTCCGGCGTCGCCAGCAGGCTCACCACCGCGATGTCGTACTCGCCGGCGGCGACCGCGTCGACCACCTTGTCGAGCGTGCTGACGCGCAGCTCGCAGCGCACCTCCATCGCCTCGCAGAGGGCGTGCGCAATATCGATGTTGAAGCCGGCCAGCTTGCCGTTCCCGTCGATGTACGACACCGGCGGCGACGCGCTCAGCACGGCCACGCGCAGGACGTCCCCGGCCGCGTGCGCGACGTGCGCGCTCAGGACGAGCAGCAGCGACAGACAGAGTCGACGGATCGGATGCGGCATGTTGGGGCCTGCTTTTCTTTATTCTTTTCGGGTTTTCCGATGTTCCAGTCTAGCACCGGAAAACCCGCCATGGTGCGGTGCAGCGCTTGGAGCCGCCGGCTTCGGGCGCGTATGATCGACGCTTCTCGCGAACCTTTTCCGGACGCTTTTTACGACAATGACCTACTGCGTTGCCATGCGGCTCGATGCCGGCCTCGTTTTCCTCTCCGACTCGCGCACCAACGCCGGCGTCGACCACATCAACACTTTCCGCAAGATGACGGTTTTCGAGCGGCCCGGCGAGCGTGTGCTGGTGCTGATGACGGCCGGCAACCTGTCGATCAGCCAGTCGGTCGTGAACCTCCTGCGCGAGCGCCTGCAGAGTCCCGATGAGGAAAACCTCCACACGCTGCCCAACCTGTTCGAGGTGGCGCGCCATATCGGCACCGTCGTGCGCGAGGTGCACCAGCGCGACGCCGCCGCGCTGGGCGAATTCGGCATCGACTTCAACGCCGCGATCGTCGTCGGCGGGCAGATCGCGGGCGAAGCGCCGCGCCTGTTCAACATCTACGCCGCCGGCAACTTCATCGAGGCGACCGACGAGACGCCCTATTTCCAGATCGGCGAATCGAAGTACGGCAAGCCGATCGTCGATCGCGTGGTGACGCGCCGCAGCTCGCTCGAGGAGGGCGCCAAGTGCGCGCTGATCTCGATGGACTCGACGATCCGCTCGAATCTTTCGGTCGGCCTGCCGCTCGACCTGCTGACCTATGCCAGCGATACCTTCCGTGTGCGCGAGCACGTCAGCATCGGCCACAACGACGCCTACTTCAACGAGATCCGCCGACAGTGGGGCGAGCGCCTGCGCCAGTCCTTCTCCGAACTGCCCGATCCGGACTGGACGAAATTCTGAGCGGGGTGCGGCGCTTTCAGTCATTCAGCCATTCAGCTTGCGGTACAGCGTCTGGCGGCTGATGCCGAGCCGGCGCGCCGTTTCCGAAATGTTGCCGCGGCAGCTTTCGAGCGTCTGGCGGATTGCCGCGCGCGACAGTTCCTGCAGGTTCTGCGTCGGCGCGGACGCGGCGGTCGATGCCGCCGGAGCGGCCCGTGCGCCGGCGGTCGCCAGTTCTTCTTCCAGATCGTCCGGTAGGTGTCGCCAGTCGATGCGCGTCTCGTCGTCGTCGAGCATCGCCGTCGCCGTGCGCAACGCGCTGGCGTACTGACGCAGGTTGCCGGGCCAGCGGTAGGCCGCCAGCCGGGCGAGCAGTTCGGGGGCGATGAAGAGCGCGCGGCCGGGCGCCAGGTCGGCGAGCAGGCGCCGGGTCAGCGCCTGGAAATCGCTGCGTTCGCGCAGCGCCGGCAGGTTCAGCGTCAGTCCGTTGATGCGGTAGTAGAGGTCGCTGCGGAAGCTGCCGCACTCGGCGTCCTCGCGCAGATTGCGGTGCGTCGCGCAGATCAGCGCGAAATCGACGTCCACCGGCTGGCCGCCGCCGAGCGGCGTCACCTGCCGCTCCTGCAGCACGCGCAGCAGGCGCGTCTGCATGGCGAGCGGCATGTCGCCGATCTCGTCGAGGAAGAGCGTGCCGCCGTCGGCCTCGCGCAGGCGGCCGGGGCTGCCTTCGCGGCGCGCGCCGGTGAAGGCGCCGGGCGCGTAGCCGAAGAGTTCGGCCTCGATCAGGTTTTCCGGTAGCGCGGCGCAGTTGATCGCGACGAAGGGGCCGGCGCGGCGCGGCCCCGATTCGTGCGCGGCGCGCGCGAACAGCTCCTTGCCGACGCCCGATTCGCCGTGCAGGACGATGGCGATCGGCTTGCCGGCGACGCGCCGCGCCTTGTCGGCGGCGGCCTGCCAGCGTGCGTCGCCGGTGTCGAGCGCGGCCAGCGCGTCGTCCGGCGTCGCCGGCGCCGGCTGCGGCGCCGGGCTGAGCGAGGGGCGCGGCGTATGCACGCGGGCCCACAGCGGCGAACCGTCGTGCCGGCGTAGCGGCAGCGGCTGCTCGGGGCAGCGTCGGTGCGCGGCGAGCAGGTCGTCGAAGCGGATGTCGAGCACGCGCGCCAGCGGCGTCGCGCCCAGATCGGCCGGCGCCAGCCGCAGCAAATCTAGGCCGTGGCGGTTGGCGCCGACGATCCAGCCGTCCTCCGAGAGCGCGACGATGCCCTCGGCGACGGTGCCGATGCCCTCCGGCAAGGTATGCAGGTGCAGCCGGATATGGCGCCGGCAGGCGGCGGCGACGAGGCGGTTCTCGATCATGCGCGCCGCCGTGCTCACCAGCCCGAGCGTGTGCGGGTGGCGCGCGCGCTGGTCGCCGGAGATGTCGAGAATGCCCATCAGCTCGCCGCCGGCCGACATGATCGGCGCCGCGGCGCAGGTCAGAAAGCCGTTGCGTTCGAGGAAGTGTTCGCTGCCGTTGATTTCGATGCCGCTCGCCTCGGCCAGCGCGGTGCCGATCGCGTTGGTGCCGCGATCGCGCTCGCTCCACGAGGCGCCCGAGGTCAGCGCGACGCGCTCGGCCTTGCCGAGAAAGTCGGTGTCGCCCAGCGTGTGCATCAGCGTGCCGCGCCGGTCGGCGAGGATGACCATGCTGTGGCTCTGCCGTACCTGTTCGAAGAGGTATTCCATGACCGGGCGCGAATGCGCGAGCAGCTCGTGGTTGCGCGCCAGCGAATGACGCAGCGTGCTGTCCGAGAGATGGGCGCCGTCGCCCAGGCGGCCGGTCGGCAGCAGGCCGGCGGCCAGGCTGCGCCGCCAGGAACGCGCCAGACGTTCGTCGACGGCGCCGGGCGGGACGTCGCCGTGTTCCATGAAATGCAGGCGGGCCTTGCGCAGGCTCGGCGCTGGCGGTGTCGTGCGCATCGTCTTGTCTCCTCGTGCAGGTCATTGCCCGCTTTTCCGTCGAGTATAGAAGGATGCTTCCGAGGCGCAATACCTGATGGCGGTATCCGCGTCCGCCTGTCACTTTTTGGAACAGGTGTCGCGGAGCGCGACGTCGCACGCCGCCGCGGAGCGTTCCGCCGTTTTCTCGAATTCCTTTATAAACAGGGCGATGGAAGCCTGCGCCGGGCTGGCACGATGCTTGATAGGAGAGTCGGCCTGCAAGGGAAACGCATTCACCCATCGTAAATAATGAGGAGACATGATGCTCTACGCCGCTCCCGGTGCCGCTGGCGCCAAGATCACCTACAAGACGCATTACGACAACTTCATCGGCGGCAAGTGGGTCGCGCCGGTCAAGGGCCAGTACTTCGACGTCGTCACCCCGATCAACGGCAAGCCCTATACCAAGGCCGCGCGCTCCGGCGCCGAGGACATCGAACTGGCGCTCGACGCCGCGCATGCCGCCGCCGACAAGTGGGGGCGTACCTCGCCGGCCGACCGCGCCAACCTGCTGCTGAAGATCGCCGACCGCCTCGAACAGAACCTCGAACTGCTGGCCTACGTCGAGACCGTCGACAACGGCAAGCCGATCCGCGAGACGTTGAACGCCGACATCCCGCTCACCATCGACCATTTCCGCTACTTCGCCGGCTGCCTGCGCGCACAGGAGGGCGGCATCAGCGAGATCGACGAGAACACCGTCGCCTACCATTTCCACGAGCCGCTCGGCGTCGTCGGCCAGATCATCCCGTGGAACTTCCCGATCCTGATGGCCGCCTGGAAGCTCGCGCCGGCGATCGGCGCCGGCAACTGCGTCGTGCTCAAGCCGGCCGAATCGACGCCGATCAGCATCCTGGTCATGGCCGAGCTGATCGCCGACCTGCTGCCGCCCGGCGTGCTCAACATCGTGAACGGCTACGGCCGCGAAGCCGGCATGCCGCTCGCTACCAGCAAGCGCATCGCCAAGATCGCCTTCACCGGCTCGACCACCACTGGCCGCGTCATCGCGCAGGCTGCCGCCAACAACCTGATCCCGGCCACGCTCGAACTCGGCGGCAAGTCGCCGAACATCTTCTTCAAGGACGTCGCGCAGGCCGACGACAGCTTCTTCGACAAGGCCATCGAAGGTCTCGTCCTGTTCGCCTTCAACCAGGGCGAAGTGTGCACCTGCCCCTCGCGCGCGCTGATCCACGAATCGATCTACGACCACTTCATGGAGCGCGTGCTCGACCGCGTGCGCGCCATCAAGCAGGGCAGCCCGCTCGACACCGAAACGATGATGGGCGCGCAGGCCTCGCAGGAGCAGATGACCAAGATCATGTCCTACCTCGATCTCGGCAAGCAGGAGGGCGCCCAGCTGCTGATCGGCGGCGAGCGCGCGCGCCTGCCCGGCGATCTGGCCGAGGGCTATTACGTGCAGCCGACGCTGTTCAAGGGGCACAACAAGATGCGCATCTTCCAGGAGGAAATCTTCGGGCCGGTGCTCGCCGTCACCACCTTCAAGGACGAGGCGCAGGCGCTCGAAATCGCCAACGACACGCTGTACGGCCTCGGCGCCGGCGTCTGGAGCCGCGACGGCAACGTCGCCTACCGCATGGGGCGCGCGATCAAGGCCGGCCGCGTGTGGACCAACTGCTACCACGCCTACCCAGCGCACGCGACCTTCGGCGGCTACAAGGAGTCCGGCATCGGCCGCGAGACGCACAAGATGATGCTCGATCACTACCAGCAGACGAAGAACCTGCTGGTCAGCTACAGCGAGCAGAAGCTCGGTTTCTTCTAATAAGCGCTCCTCCCTCCGCGCGCCCCGGGCGCGCATTGCGCCGGGGCGCCGGGGTTTTCCTCCGGCGCCCCGTTTTTACGGAGACATCCATGGTCGACAAGGTCATCGCCACCGACGCCGCGCTCGCACTGATCGAGTTCCTCAAGCAGAAGCACGGCGCCCTGATGTTCCATCAGTCCGGCGGCTGCTGCGACAACAGTGCCGCCAACTGCTACCTGCCGGGCGAGATCACGATCGGCGCCGGCGACGTCTTCCTCGGCGAAATCGGCGGTTGTCCGTTCTACATCGGCAAGGCGCAGTACGAATACTGGAAGCACACGCAGCTCATCATCGACGTGATCGACGGCCACGGCGGCACCTTCTCGCTCGAAGGGCCGGAGGGCAAGGCCTTCCACACGCGCTCGCGGGTGTTCACTGACGCCGAGCTGGCGGAACTGGCGGCGTCGGAAGTTCCTGCGGCGCGGGCGTGAGCGCTTGCGCGCCGACGCGTACTCGTACGCCGGTGCGCGCGCACTGCCGCCTCCTGCGACAATCGCCGGGGCGAACGCGGCGCGTCTGCCGCTGTCAGTGCATTAGCCCCGGCGGCGGCCGCCGTCGCCATCCGCCGCCACTCGCTCAATTCGCGCCGCGCGGGGCCGCGCTCTGGAGAACGCCCATGATCGAATCGCTCATCACCGCCCGCCACGGCGACCTCGGCAACGGACTCGTCGTCCGCCGCGTCCTGCCCTTCGCCAAGCGACGCATGGTCGGCCCCTTCATCTTTCTCGACCACGCCGGCCCGCTCAGCATCGCCCCCGAGAACATCCGCGCCGCCGACGTGCGCCCACATCCGCACATCGGCATTTCCACCGTCAGCTACCTGCTGTCGGGTCAGATCACGCACCGCGACAGCCTCGGCTGCATGCAGGTGATCCGCCCCGGCGACGTCAACTGGATGACGGCCGGGCGGGGCATCTCGCATTCCGAGCGCTTCACCCATCCCGACTCCTTCGCCCCGCACGGACTGGAGCTGCTGCAGGCCTGGGTGGCGCTGCCGACCGAAGCCGAGGAATGCGCGCCCGCCTTCGACCACTACGCGCGCGACGCGCTGCCGGTCGCGCAGGCCGACGGCGTCTGGCTGCGCCTGATCGCCGGCGAGGCCTGCGGGATGCGCAGCCCGGTGCGCACCCACTCGCCGCTCTTCTACCTGCATGCCGAACTGCAGCCGGGCGGCGTGCTGCCGCTGCCGCACGGCTATGCGGAGCGCGCCGCCTACGTCGTCGCCGGGCGCATCGAAGTCGATGGAGAATCCTACGTCCCCGGGCAGATGCCGGTTTTCGCACCGGGCGCCGAAGCGCTGCTGCGGGCCGCCGGCGGCGCCACCGTGATGCTGCTCGGCGGCGAGGCGGTCGGCGAGCGCCATATCTGGTGGAATTTCGTGTCGTCGAGCAAGGCGCGCATCGAGCAGGCCAAGGCCGACTGGAAGGCCGGGCGCATTCCGCTGCCGCCGGACGACCGGGAGGAATTCATTCCGCTGCCGGAATAGCCGCCGCCGGCCGGCGCCAGCGGGCGGGGCCACGCAGAACGCGACGGACGGAGTAGTTCCGCTTGAATGACCACGGCGGGAAGTCTTCCGTAGCCGGCGTCCGCGACGGGCGCGTGCGACAATCGCGGCATGAACAAAGAATGCCGCAGTGGGAATGGCGCGCGGACCGACGCCGCCGGCCCCGATTCCGTCTCTGCCGCCCCTATTCCCCTCACTATCAGTCTCGACACCCCGCCGGTGGAGGAACTGTCCTGCGCCTCCTGCGAAGCCTGCTGCTGCCGTCTGGAAGTCATGCTGATGGGCGGCGACGACGTGCCGCCGGCGCTGACCGCGCAGGACCGCTGGGACGGCTGGGTGATGCGCCGCCTCGGCGACGGCTGGTGCGCGGCGCTCGACCGCGACACTTTGCGCTGCACGATCTACGCGCGCCGGCCGTTCATCTGCCGCGAATTCCAGGTCGGCGACTACGCGTGCCTCGAGGAGCGGGTCCAGCTCGGCGCCCGCTGAGCCATCGGTGCGCCGCGTGCGGGCGAGCGTCGAGCGGGCGGTGATGGCATAATCCCCGTTCCGGCGGCCCGCTCGCGCCCGTCGCCCGTCTCTTCACCCGTCTCATCCGGCTCTTGCCGCGATCAAAGGAAGCCCTCTTGGCCAAACCAAACTATCAGTTCGAAAAGCGCCAGCGAGATCTGGCGAAGAAAAACAAGCAGGAGGAAAAGCGCCGCCAGAAGCTGGCGGCCAAGGCTGCCGGCGAGACCGGCGGCGCCGACGATGCGTCCGCGGAAGACGCCGACGCGGCGGACGCGGCAGACGCGGCCCCGGTCGACGCCGGCAAGCCCGAGGCGTAACGCCGCCGGGCGGGGAGCGGTGGCCTTTCTCCGCCGCTGGCATTCCCGGGCGCGCGCTCCCGCCGCGTCCGCTCGCAGCGCCGGGCCGTCCGCCCGGAGCGCCTGCGCCGTCCCGTGCGGACGTCTAATCCCAGCGTTTCTGATAGGAAAAGGTCGGCAGCTTCCAGCCGCGCCAGATCGCCAGCAGGCGGATGCCGAGGCCGCCGGAAAAGGCGATCAGCGTCGCCGCGTCGTGCGCCATGCCGTAACGCTGCAGGCTCAGGTAGAGACCGCAGACGATCAGCGACACGCTGGCGTAGAGCTCCTGGCGAAAGACCAGCGGCACCCGGTTGCACAGCACGTCGCGCAGGATGCCGCCGAAGATGCCGGTGGTCATCCCGGCCATGATCACGATCGGCGTCGCGTAGTGCATCTTCAGCGCGACCTCGCAGCCGATCAGCGAGAAAGCCACCAGCCCCATCGCGTCGAGGACCAGGAAAACGGTCTTCAGATGGTGCATGAAGCGCGCCAGCAGCGTCGTCACCAGCCCGGCGCCGATCACCAGATAGACATACTCGGGGTGCTGCGTCCAGGAGATCGGGAAGTGCCCGAGGATCATGTCGCGGATGGTGCCGCCGCCGAGCGCGGTGACGAAGGCGATGACCGCGACGCCGAAGGCGTCCATGTTGCGGCGGCCGGCGGCCAGTGCGCCGGACATCGCTTCGGCGGTGATGGCGATCAGGTAGATGGTGATCAGCATGCGGCCCTCCGCTCGGCGGGCGAACGGGGGAAGACGGTCCGGCGCAGCGCCGGGCGGGCAGGGGAGAGCATGGAACAGGACTCCAATCGGGGCGGCGGCCGCGCGGGCCGTCGTAACGCCTCTCCCCCTGTCCTCTTTACCTGAGAGTTCGAACCTGGCTGGCAGGTCTGCCCCTTCGGTGGACCGCGCGCGGCGGCCGCTCTCCAGTCGGCTAACGTGATCCCGCAGTTCCTTTGCCTGAGCGATTATGGGAGTTTGCGCCTTCGGCGAGGGCAGCGGCTGCCCCTCTCTCCTGCGGGGCGCCGATTATGGCTGAGGCGCCGGGGCAGGGTCAAGCGCACGCGGCGCGATTGCTGCATTCCGGGTAGGCGGAAGAGTGCCGGGCAGGTCTATGCTGGAAGGCATGGCGCGGGCAACCGGCCCGCGCCGCACACGCGAGGAGTCCTGCCATGCTCGACTGGGTCAACTATCTCAAGGAACTGGGCGGCCGCGTCCGCGAAATCGCCCATCTCACGCCCGACACCGTCAAGGGCTACCAGATGCTTTCCGGCGCCGGGGAGAAGACCGGCCACCTGGACGCCAAGACGCGCGAACTGATCGGCCTCGCTGTTTCGGTGACCACGCGCTGCGACGGTTGCATCACCACGCACGTTGCGGCGGCGCTCAAGCACGGCGCGACGCGCGAGGAGATCGGCGAGGCGCTGGGCGTCGCCGTCGCGCTCAACGCGGGCGCCGCGCTGGTCTACTCGGCGCGCGTCATGGATGCGGTGGCGGCGCACCAGGGCGGCTGACGCAGCCGATCCCGCGCATGCGTCCAGCGTCGCGCGGGCGAGCGGGCCGCGGTGATGCGGTGATGCGGTGGTGCGGTGGTGCGCGGGCGTCGGTGCGCGCCGCGTTTTCCCGTCCGGATTTTTTCCCGCGGGTGCCGGCCGGGCCTTACTTGACGTCGTACTCGAAGCTCGCCGCCGGCTGACCTTCGATGAGCACCTGCAGGTGCCGGTGCCCGGCCGGTTCGTTCGGACCGATCGCCCACTCGCCGTAGATCTTGCCGTCCATCGGCACCAGCTGGCGCTGGCTGACCTGGCTGCGCCGCTGCAAGGGCAGGCTCAGGCTTTCGCTCACAGGATCGGCGGCGGCCGCGGGTTGTTGCGCGCCCGGCAGCAGGTATTCCTCGCTCACCGCCAGCGAGCGCTTGCCGGTGCGCACTTCGATCACCCAGCCGTAGCGCTGCCCGGTGCGGTGGGGAATCGTGTCGGTGGGCGTGAACACCAGTTCGCCCGGCGTGCCGTCGTCGAAGGTGCCGAACTCGGCGCCGACGATTTCGACCGAGGCTTTGCCCGAGGTCTTCGCCGGCGCGGTTTCCGCGGGCTTGTCCGGTGCCGCGGCGGCGGCCAGCCCGGCCGTGCAGGCGAGGATGAGGAACAGTGTCTTGCGTATCATGCGGCGGCTCCAGAAAGACGAATGACGCTGCGTCGCCGGTGCGTGCACGGCGGCGCGCTGGAACTGTACCGGAGAAATGCACCGGAGAACGGGGGCGCCGAGCGCGAGAGCCGGGGCGCAGGGGCGGAGCCGCGTGCATGAATGGACGAACGGGGTGAATGCGGCGCCCGCCTCTGGCAAAATGCGTCGCGTCCCGTCGGTTTCCTCCGCATCCCGTCTCCGGCGCCCATCCCGCATATTCCGTCTTTCCCCATCCGCGACCGCCCATGCAGCCCGAATCCCTGCAGCTACTCGTCACCCGCACCATGCCCTACGGCAAGTACAAGGGGCGGCTGATCGCGGACCTGCCCGGCAACTATCTGAACTGGTTCGCGCGCGAGGGCTTTCCGCCGGGCGAGATCGGCCGCCTGCTGGCGCTGATGCACGAGCTCGACCACAACGGCTTGTCCGCGCTGCTCGACCCGCTGCGTCAACGCTAGGGGGCGACGCCTCCGGGCGTTCCTATGGTGCGCCGCCGCGCGCGCATGCACCGATCCGGTGCCGCGCGCTGCCGCCGGCCGCGCAAACCGGCTTCCGGCGGCATGGTTCGCCTCTTGCTAAGGAGATGTCATATCCCTTGCGCTGGAGTCTGCTGTGGCCATCCAAGTCGCTCTCAACCACGTCACCCATTACCGCTACGACCGCCCGGTCGCGCTCGCGCCGCAGGTCGTCCGCCTGCGCCCGGCGCCGCACGCGCGCACGCCGATCCTCGCCTATTCGCTGAAGGTCGCGCCGGCCGCGCATTTCATCAACTGGCAGCAGGACCCGCAGGCCAACTATCTGGCGCGCCTCGTCTTCCCGGAAAAGACGCGCGAACTGCGCGTCGAGGTCGATCTGCGGGCCGAGATGGCGGTGATCAATCCCTTCGATTTCTTCCTCGAACCCTACGCCGAGACCTTCCCCTACGAATACGAAGGCTGGCAGCGCCACGAACTGCAGCCCTATCTGCACCTGCCGCAGGCCGCGCAGGGCTGGCCGCAATTCCGCGCCTTCGTCGCCGGCATCGTGCGCCGGCCGACGCCCAGCGTCGACTTCCTCGTCGCGCTCAACCAGCGCGTGCAGCGCGCCGTCGGCTACGTGATCCGCCTGGAGCCCGGCGTGCAGACGCCGGAAGAGACGCTGCGCAAGCAGAGCGGGTCGTGCCGCGACTCGGCCTGGCTGCTGGTGCAGGTCCTGCGCCACCTCGGGCTCGCCGCGCGCTTCGTTTCCGGCTATCTGATCCAGCTCGTGCCCGACGTCAAGGCGCTCGCCGGCCCCTCCGGCCCGGAGCGCGACTTCACCGACCTGCACGCCTGGTGCGAAGTCTTTCTGCCGGGCGCCGGCTGGGTCGGCCTCGATCCGACCTCGGGCCTGTTCGCCGGCGAAGGGCACATTCCGCTCGCCTGTTCGCCCGAGCCCGCGTCGGCCGCACCGATCAGCGGCCTGACCGACGAATGCGAGTGCCGCTTCGAGCACCGCATGACGGTGGCGCGCGTGGACGAGGCGCCGCGCGTCACCAAACCCTACAGCGAAGCGCAGTGGGCGGCCATCGACAGCCTCGGCGAGCGCATCGACACCGATCTCGCGCTCGGCGACGTGCGCCTGACCATGGGCGGCGAGCCGACCTTCGTCGCGCTCGACGACCCGGACGGCGCCGAATGGAACACCGAGGCGCTGGGGCCGGGCAAGCGCCGGCGCGCCGCCGACCTCTTCCGGCGCCTGCGCGAGAGGTATGCGCCGCAGGGCCTCGCGCACTTCGGGCAGGGCAAGTGGTATCCGGGCGAGCCGCTGCCGCGCTGGTCGCTCAACTGCTTCTGGCGGCGCGACGGCGAGCCGGTGTGGAAAAATCCGGCGCTGTTCGCCGACGAGGCCGTGGACGATGGCGCCGGCGAGGCGCTCGCCGGGCGCTTCCTGCGCCACCTCGCCGAGCGCCTCGGGGTCGACGGACGGCACGTCTTCCCGGCCTTCGAGGACGCCCTCTACTACCTGTGGCGCGAGCGCCGCCTGCCGAGCAACGTCGATCCGCACGATGCCCGTCTCGACGATCCGCGCGAACGCGCCCGGCTGGCGCTGGTGTTCGGACAGGGGCTGGCGGCGGTGGTCGGCCACGTCCTGCCGCTAGCGCGCCACCCGGCCAGCCGGCGCTGGCAGAGCGGGCCATGGTTCCTGCGCGGCGAACGCTGCTACCTGATTCCCGGCGACTCGCCGCTCGGTTACCGCCTGCCGCTCGATTCGCAGCCGTGGGTGGCCAGGCGCGACTATCCCTACGTCAATCCGCCCGATCCGGGCGCGGCCTTCCCGCCGCTGCCGGCGCACGCCGCGATCCTGCCCCAGCGCAGCGCGCCGGTCGCCGGCCGGGCGCTGGGTACGGCGGCTGCGGAGAGCGCGGCCGACGCGGCCGGGCCGAGCGCCGCCGCCCCCGGCGAAGACTCCGCCGAACGGGCGCCGCAGGCCGGGGAGTCGGCCGCCTGGGTCGTGCGCACCGCCATGTCGGCGCAGGCACGCGACGGCGTGCTCTACGTCTTCATGCCGCCGAGCGACAGTCTCGACGACTATCTCGAACTCGTCGCCGCGGTCGAAGCGAGCGCCGAGGCGCTCGGCATCCGCCTGATCGTCGAGGGCTACGAGCCGCCGTCCGATCCGCGCCTGACGCACTTCCGCATCACGCCCGACCCCGGCGTCGTCGAGGTGAACATCCAGCCCAGCGCGAGCTGGAGCGAGCTCGTCGAGCGCACCGTGCATCTCTACGACACGGCCCGCGAGGCGCGCCTGAGCAGCGAGAAGTTCATGCTCGACGGGCGCCACACCGGTACCGGCGGCGGCAACCACTTCGTCCTCGGCGCGGCGGCGCCGCTCGACTCGCCCTTCCTGCGCCGGCCCGACCTGCTGCGCAGCCTGATCGGCTACTGGCTCAACCATCCGTCGCTGTCCTATCTCTTCTCCGGCCTCTTCATCGGCCCGACCAGCCAGGCGCCGCGCGTGGACGAGGCGCGCCACGACGCGGTCTACGAACTCGAACTGGCCTTTCGCCAGCTGCCGCGGCCCGGCACGCCGGTCGCGCCCTGGCTGGTCGACCGCGTGCTGCGCAATCTGCTGATCGACGCTTCGGGCAACACGCACCGCGCCGAATTCTGCATCGACAAGCTGTATTCGCCCGACGGCCCGACGGGACGCCTCGGCCTGCTCGAAATGCGCGGCTTCGAGATGCCGCCGCACGCGCGCATGTCGCTCGTCCAGCAGCTTCTGCTGCGCGCCCTGCTGGTGCGTTTCTGGCGCGAGCCGTACGCGCCGGAGCGCCTCGTGCGCTGGGGCTCCGAACTGCACGACCGCTTCATGCTGCCGCATTTCGTGCAGCAGGATTTCAACGACGTGCTGAGCGAGTTGCGCGCCGCCGGCTACGCCTTCGATCCGGCGTGGTTCGCGCCGCACTTCGAGTTCCGTTTCCCGCGCCACGGCGGCTTCGCCGCGCAGGGCATCGCGGTCGAACTGCGCCACGCGCTCGAACCGTGGCACGTGATGGGCGAGGAGAACGGCGGGGGCGGCACCGTGCGCTACGTCGACTCCTCGCTCGAACGCCTGCAGGTCAAGGCGAGCGGCATGGCCGGCGAGCGCTACGTGCTGACCTGCAACGGACACGCCGTGCCGCTGCAGCCGACCGGCGCCGTCGGTGAATTCGTCGCCGGCGTGCGCTACCGCGCCTGGCAGCCGTCGTCGGCGCTGCATCCGACGATCGGCGTGCATGCGCCGCTCGTCTTCGATCTGGTCGATACCTGGACGCAGCGCTCGCTCGGCGGCTGCCAGTACCACGTCGCGCACCCCGGCGGACGCAACTTCGAGCGCTACCCGGTGAATGCCTACGAGGCCGAGGGGCGCCGCCTGGCGCGCTTCTTCGCCAGCGGCCACTCGCCGGGGCGGCTGCACGCGCAGCCCGCCGTGAAAAACGGCAGCTTCCCGTTCACGCTGGACCTGCGGCGGCCCTGAGTGTCCGTGCGTCCGCGGAACTCCGTCGATGCCGGCGGCAAGCCGGGCGCCCGGACGGGCGCGGCGCGGCATGACGCCCGGCGCGCCGGCGTGCGCGAGGGGCGGGCGGCGATTTTCGTTGCGCGCGCTGCGGTGCCGGCGCTTAATGCCGCTTGAACCATGCCGCGCTCCCTGCTCACGACCTATCCCGGAAACAGCGGCCGCTTCGACGAAATGCTCGCGGCGGACGGCGAGTTGCGTCCGGCCTGGCGGAGCTTCTGCGCCCACCTCGACGCGGCGACGCCCGAGCAGATGCGCCACCGCCTCGACTACGTACGCCGGCGCATCCTCGAAAACGGCGTCACCTACAACGTCTACGCCGACCCCAAAGGCGCCGACCGGCCGTGGGCGCTCGACCCGCTGCCGCTGATCCTGGCGCCCGATGAGTGGCGCGAACTGTCGGCCGCGATCGCGCAGCGCGCCCGCCTGCTCAACGCCCTGCTCGGCGACCTCTACGGCGCGCAGACGCTGCTGCGCGACGGCACGCTGCCGCCGGCGCTGGTCTACGGCCACAACGGCTACCTCTGGCCGTGTCGCGGCATCCGTCCGCCGGGCGACATCTGGCTGCACCTCTACGCCGCCGACCTCGCGCGTTCGCCGGACGGCCGCTGGTGGGTGATCGCCGACCGCACGCAGGCGCCCTCCGGCGCAGGCTACGCGCTGGAGAACCGGCTGATCGTTTCGCGCGTCTTCGCCGAGCAGTTCCGCGACCTACGCGTGCAACACCTCGCCTCCTTCTTCGCCGCGCTGCAGGACAGCCTCGCGCGCTGGGCGCCGCAGGACGAGGCGGCGGGCAAGGAGGCGCCGCTCGTCGTGCTGCTGACGCCGGGGCGCTACAACGAAACCTACTTCGAGCACGCCTATCTCGCGCGCTACCTCGGCTTTCCGCTGGTCGAGGGGTCGGACCTGACGGTGCGCGGCGACCGCGTCTACCTGAAGACGCTGACCGGCCTGCGCCGCGTGCACGCCATCCTGCGCCGGCTCGACGACGACTACTGCGATCCGCTCGAACTGCGCGCCGACTCGGCGCTCGGCGTTCCCGGCCTGCTGCAGGCGGTGCGCGCCGGACAGGTGCTGGTCGCCAACGCGCTCGGCAGCGGCCTGCTCGAATCGGCGGCCTTGCCCGGCTTCCTGCCCGGCGCCTGCCGCCAGCTGCTCGGCGAGGAGTTGCGACTGCCGTCGGTGGCGACGTGGTGGTGCGGCGAGCCGGCGGCGCTCGACTTCACGCTGGCCAACCTCGAGCGGCTGGTGATCAAGGGCGCCTTTCCCTCGCAGCGCTTCGAGCCGGTGTTCGGCAACGCGCTCGACGGCGCGGCGCGCGCGGTGCTCGTCGCCCGCCTGCGCGCGCGGCCGCAGGCCTACGTCGCGCAGGAACTGGTCGCCTACTCGCAGGCGCCGGCCTGGAGCGCGGCGCGGGAACCCGCCTTGGTGCCGCGCGGCGTCGGCCTGCGCGTCTATGTCGCGGCGACGCCGGACGGCTACGCGGTGATGCCGGGCGGCCTGACCCGCGTTTCGGCCGAAGCCGACGCGCGCATCATCTCGATGCAGCGCGGCGGTTCGAGCAAGGACACCTGGGTCCGTAGCGACGCGGCGGTGGACACCTTCAGTCTGCTCAAGCACTCGATCGGCAAGGCCGACCTCGTGCGCAGCGGGCGCAAGCTGTCCTCGCGCGTGGTCGAGAACCTCTACTGGTTCGGACGCTACGCCGAGCGCTGCGACGGCACGGCGCGCCTGCTGCGCGCCGGCCTTGCGCGCCTCGTCGACGCCGATGCCGAGCCGGCGCTGCGCTCCGTCTTCGAACTGTGCCGTGCGCTTCGCCGGGTGCCGGAAAAGAAGGCGGAGGGCGCAGCGGAGGGCACGGCGGAGGGCACGGCGGAGGGCACGGCGGAGGGCACGGCGGAAGGCACGGCGGAAGGCACGGCGGAAGAGGGCGGGCCGGCGCCTGCGCCGGAGCGCAACCCGACGAATTCGCCGGCGGGCGCGCGGCCTGCCACGGCGGCCGGCGCCGCGTCTCCGGCCGCCGCTTCGTCGCCCGTGCCGCCGGTGCCGCGTGCGCGTATCGAGGCGCTGCTGCTCGCCGCCGTTTATGGTGCGGCGGAGGCGGGCCATCCGAGCGTCGGGCTGGGCGGCGACATCCGGCGCCTACTGTGGTCCGGCGCGCAGGTGCGCGAGCATTTTTCGCTCGACAACTGGCACGCGCTCAAACGCCTGCAGCTGCGCCTGGAGCGTTACGCCGAGGCGGCGCCGACGACAGAGGTCGCCGACGCGCTGGCTTTTCTCGACCGGGAGCTGCTTGCCTCGTCATCGCTGGCCGGTTTCGCGCTCGACAACATGACGCGCGACGACGGCTGGCGTTTCCTGATGATCGGCCGCCGCATCGAGCGCCTGTGTTTTCTCGCCGACGCCGTCGGACAGTTCCTGCGTCTCGCGTCGACGCGCGCGGCGGGCGGCGTCGAATGGCTGCTCGAACTGACCGACAGCATTGTCACCTACCGCGCGCGCTACATGGCGCAGCCCGAACTGCTGCCGGCGCTCGACCTGATCGTCTTCGACGACGGCAACCCGCACGCCGTGACCTTCCAGATGCTGATCCTGCTGCGCTATCTCGGCAGCCTGTCGGGCGAGGGCGGGAGCTTCGCCGAGGGCGCGCGCTCCGGCGAACACCGCGAGCCGACCGAACTGCCGCGCAACGAAGCGCTGGCGGCGCTGCTCGCACGCCTGCAGGCCTTCGACCTCGCGCGTTTCGAAGGCCTCGATTTCGGCGTCTGCCGGGACTGCGGCCCCTGTTTCGAACTGGCCGCGCTGCTCGGCGAGATCGCCGCGGCGGCGGGCGCGCTCTCCGACCGGCTGGCGATGTGCTACTTCACGCACGTCGAGGATGCCGGCCAGCAGACGCTGCTCGCCTGAACGCCGACCATGAACGCCCGCTACCACGTCATCCACGAAACGATCTACGACTACGCGACGCCGGTCGTGCAGTCGCGCCAGCTCCTGCATCTGGCGCCGCGCGACTGCGCCTGGCAGACCTGCCGCTCGCACCGCCTCGAGATCGCGCCGGTGCCGGCGCTGCAGCAGGCGCGCAGCGACGCCTTCGGCAATCCGGTCATGCAGTTCGCCATCGAAACGCCGCACCGCCGCCTCGCCGTGCGCGCCGAGAGCGTGATCGAGGTGCGTTCGCGCGCCGCCCTCGCGGGCACGCCTTCGCCGCCCTGGGAGGCAGTGCGCGCCGCGCTGGCCTACGGCGCACGGCCGGTCCGCCTGGAGGGCGCGCGCTACCTGTTCGAGTCGCCCTACGTGCGCGCCAAGCACGAATTCGCGGCGTGGGCGGCGCCCTGCTTCCCGCCTGGGCGTCCCCTGCTCGCCGGCGCGCAGGCCCTGATGCAGCGGATTCACCGCGAATTCGAATTCGACGCCGGGGCGACGACGGTGGCGACGCCGGTGCTGCAAGTGCTGGCGGACAAGCGCGGCGTCTGCCAGGATTTCGCGCATCTGATGCTGTCCTGCCTGCGTTCGCTCGGCCTCGCCGCGCGCTACGTCAGCGGCTACCTGCTGACCCAGCCGCCGCCCGGCCAGCCGCGCCTGATCGGCGCCGACGCCTCGCACGCCTGGGTCGCCGTGTACTGCCCGGAGGCCGGCGGAGGCGGGCGCTGGGTCGACTTCGATCCGACCAACGACGTGCTGCCCGACACGCAGCACGTCACGCTGGCCTGGGGGCGCGATTTCGGCGACGTTTCGCCCCTGCGCGGCGTCATCCTCGGCGGCGGCGAGCACGCGCTGGAAGTCGCGGTGACGGTCACTCCATGGGACAATGCCTGAATAAGCTTCCCCGGACGTAGTTGCCCATGCCTTTCAGCGAAACCGAAGTCGCCCTGCTCAAATCGTCGTTGATCCTGCAGGACATCCCGCAACAGGTGGTGCTCGAAACCATCGCCGAGCACGTCGATTACCAGTTCAATCTGCTTCCCGACGAGGTCCTCATCGAGGCCGGCGTGATCGAGCCCGGGCTGTACATCATCGCGCACGGCACCATCGAGATGTTCATGCTCGACGCCGACGGCAAGGAGAAGATCCTCGATTTCGCCAAGACCGGCGGCACGCTGGCCGAGGAAACGCTGTTCAGCGACCGCCCGCTGCAATACTCGGCGCGCAGCCTGACGCAGGCGGCGGTGCTGCACCTGCCGAACGCCGTCGTGTCCGAGTGGATCGCCCGCTACCCGGCCTTCTCGCGGCGCCTGATGGCGCTCGTCGCGGCGCGCATCAACTTCCTCTACAAGGACATGCTGACCTTCTGCACCAAGAAGGCGACGGCGCGTCTGGTGTGCTACATCGTCTGCCATTTCGACCAGGCGCCGAAAACGCCGGACGGCTCCTACAGCCTGCATCTGGCGATCCCGCGCAACAAGCTCGCGTCGCGTCTCGGGATCAGCGACTCGCACCTCTCGCGCTCCTTCCGCGAACTGCAGGAGGCGGGCCTGCTCGTGCCGCAGGGACGCGGGTTCTTCATCCCCGACGTGCCCGCGCTGTCGCGCTACGTCTGCCCGGCGGGCTGCGATTTCTAGGTTTCCGGCTCGGTTCCCGAGGCCGAAGCCGCCGGCTCGCCCGGTGGCGTGCGCTGAGGCCGACGGGCCGCTGCGCCGTTAAGCCGGCAGGCGGCCGAAGAGCTCCATCCCCTTGTAGCGCATCCTGCGCGGCCAGCCGAGGGCGCCCAGTTCGAGGCGCATCAGCCTGATCGTCGGCCCCTCGTCGCTGTCCAGGATCGCGAAGCCCTGCGTTTCGGCCAGCCGGATCATTTCCTGGTTTTCGGCAAGGACCAGCCCTTCGATGCGCTGCAGGCCGCGCCGGCGGGCCTCGACGACCAGCGCGTCGAGCAGGCGGCGGCCGATGCCCTGATGCTGCCAGCGGTCGCCGACGATCAGGGCGAACTCGCAGCGCTTGCCGGCGGGCGACACGTGAAAGCGCGCGAGGCCGACCGGCGCTTCCTGGAAACCGTCGTTGCGCACGGCGAGGAGGACGTGGTCGCGCGCCGGGTCGGGGTGGCTCACCTTGCGCAGCAGTTCCTCCGGAATCTGCTGCACGCTGGCGAAGAATCGCTTGTAGAGGGTTTCGCGGGAAAGCTGGGAAAAGCCCCAGTGCAGCATCTTCGTGTCGTCCGGGCGGACGCGCCGGATTTCGAGCTGGATGCCGCGCGCGGTGCGCCATTTGAGAGTCATCGCCGGGTTCCGTTCAGAGCGAGAAGGGGGTGGCCGAGCCGTCGAACAGGCGGGCGAGCAGCTGCCGTTCCCGCGTTTCGATGCAGCCGAGGAAGTCGGTCGCGTCGCCCATGTGGCGGAAGGCGGCAAAACCGTTTTCGAGAAATTCCTGCAGTTCGCCGAGTCCTGCCAGGTGGGCAGGGCGCCGCATCAGGCGCAGCACGCCGCTGAGCACCGCCTTGCCGGCGAGTTTTTCGAGCGCCTCGCCGGTGCCGCGGATGAGCGCGATCTGGCGCTCGCGTTCGGCGCGCCGGCCGACGCGGCGGTAGGCCGCGGCGTAGGCGTCCTCGTCGATCGTCGCGATGCGTCCGGCGGCGCGCAGTTCGCCGACCATCGCCGCGTCGAGCGCCTCGGTCAGCGCGTCGAGTTCGAGCGCCAGCGCCAGCGTGCGCAGGGCGGAGGCGGGCAGCATGCGGACCAGCGTTGGCAGGATGCGTCCGACCTCCTCGTCGCGGCTGCTGAAGTCCTTGGGGCCGTAGAGGTCGGACAGGAAGAACTGCGCGGCGCGGCCGTAGCGCTCGCTGGCCAGCAGTTCGGTGTAGCAGCGGGCGAGGCGGGCGGCCTGCCAGTCGCGCAGGCGCAGGCGGTCGCGCGCGCCGGCTCCGTCCCCTTCGGCGTTGGCCCGCTCGCGCAGGATCTGCGCGTCCTGCAGGTGATGGCGCAGCGCCGCGGCCAGCGCGATTTTTTCTTCTTCGTGTCCGGATGTCTCGTCCATGGCCCCGGATTATGCCCTGAGCGCTCAAACGGCGTTTAGAGGATTCTGCCTAGCGGGGCCGGCGCGCGCGTCTTACACTTGCTCAAGACATAAAAATACTTTCGGGACACGATTCCCGGACCGTGAGGAGAACGCATGAACGATCCCGTTTCGCTGCAGACGCGCTTTGCCTATCTGCACGCCGCGGCGCGGCGCGAGCCGAATCCCGCGCACGCCGTGCGCGAGCGGCGCCTTGTGGCGCTCGACCGCCTCCTGCGCGACAACGCCGAGGCCATCGCCGACGCGGTGCGCGCCGATTTCGGCCATCGTTCGGTTGCCGAAACGCGCCTGCTCGAACTCTTCCCCAGCCTCGAAGCGATCCGCCACGCGCGCCGCCACCTGCGGCGCTGGATGCGCCCGAGCCGGCGCGGCGTCGCGCTGTGGTTCCAGCCCGGGCGCGCCGAGGTGCGCTACCAGCCGCTCGGCGCGGTGGGCATCATCGTGCCCTGGAACTACCCGGTCTATCTCGCCGCCGGCCCGCTCGTCGCGGCGCTCGCGGCGGGCAACCGCGTGCTGCTCAAGATGTCCGAATTCACGCCGGCGACCGGCCGCCTGTTCTCCGAGCTGGTCGCCCGCCACTTCGCCGACGACGAAGTCTCGGTCGTCCTCGGCGACGCCGACGTGGCGCACGCCTTTTCGCAACTGCCCTTCGACCACCTGCTGTTCACCGGCTCGACGGCGGTCGGCCACCACGTGATGCGCGCGGCGGCGGACAACCTGACGCCGGTGACGCTCGAACTCGGCGGCAAGTCGCCGGCCATCGTCGGTCCGGGCGCCGACTTCGCGCACGCCGTCGAGCGCATCGTCGTCGGCAAGTGCCTGAACGCGGGGCAGACCTGCATCGCTCCCGACTACGTGCTGCTGCCGGCCGGGCGCGAGCGCGAGTTCATCGACGCCGCGCGCCGCGTCGTTGCCGCCTGCTACCCCGACCTGCGCGCCACGCCGGACTACAGCAGCATCGTCAATGAACGCCATTTCGCGCGCCTGCAGGGCTATGTCGACGAGGCGCGGGGACTCGGCGCCGAAGTCGCCGAACTCGCCCCCGGCGTGCCGGCCGACGCGCTCAAGCGCCGTCTGCCGCCGCTCGCGCTGCTCGGCGTGCCCGAGGCGGCGCGCGTCATGCACGACGAAATCTTCGGTCCGCTGCTGCCGCTCGTCCCCTATCAGGACCTCGACGCGGCGCTCGCCTACGTCAATGCCCGCCCGCGCCCACTGGCGCTCTACTACTTCGACCGCGACGGCGCGCGCATCGAGCGCGTGCTCGACGAAACGGTGGCCGGCGGCGTGACGATCAACGACACCATCCTGCACATCGCGCAGGACGAACTGCCGTTCGGCGGCGTCGGCCCGAGCGGCATGGGCTGCTACCACGGCGACGCGGGCTTCCGCACCTTCTCGGCGCAAAAGGCGGTGTTCCGCCAGTCGCGCCTGTCCGGCATCGGCCTCTTCAAGCCGCCCTACGGCAAGCTGTTCGAGCGCCTGATCCGTATTTTGCTGCACTGATTTCCATCGCGCCGACCCCGATATGCCGCTGACCCGCCGCACCTTTCTCCGCACCGGCCTTGCCGGCGGCGCCCTCCTGGCCTGCGCCGGCTGGCTCAACGCGGCCGGCGCGCGCGCGCTGAAGTCCGACGAACGCGAAATGCTCGCGGCGATCGCCGGCGTGCTGCTCGCCGGCGCCCTGCCGCCGTCCGGCGCGCCGCGCCGGCAGGCGATCGCGCGCACGGTCGACGGCATCGCGACGGCGGTCGCCGGCCTCTCGGCGGCGACGCAGAAGGAGGTCGGCGAACTGTTCGGCCTGCTCGTGCTGGCGCCCGCGCGCCACCTGCTGGCCGGCGTCGCCGCGCCGTGGTCCGAGGCCGCACCGGGCGAGATCGCCGACTTTCTCGAAAGCTGGCGCAACAGCCGCCTCGGCCTCTTGCAGAGCGGCTATCTGGCCTTGCACGACCTGACCTTCGGGGCGTGGTACGCGCACCCCGAAAGCTGGGCGGCGATCGGCTATCCCGGTCCGCCGGAGGTGTTCTGATGCGCGATCCGATCCGCGAGGGGCTGGCCGCCGGCTGGAAGCACATCGACGCCGCGCGGCTCGAGCGCGACCAGACGCTGGAGGCCGACGTGGTGATCGTCGGCACCGGCGCCGGCGGCGGCGTGACGGCCGACATCCTGTCGGACGCCGGGCTGCGCGTGGTGCTCGTCGAGGAAGGGCCGCTGCGCTCGTCGGGCGATTTCAAGATGCGCGAGGCCGAGGCTTATCCCGAGCTGTACCAGGAGTCGGCGGCGCGCAAGACGACGGACAAGGCGATCACCATCCTGCAGGGGCGCAGCGTCGGCGGCTCGACGACGGTGAACTGGACGAGCAGCTTCCGCACGCCGCCCGAGGCGCTGGCCTACTGGCAGCGCGATTCGACCTTCGGCCTGCGCCCGCTGTCGGTCGAATCGCTCGCCCCGTGGTTCGCCGCGATGGAGCACAAGCTCTCGGTGCGGGCCTGGGACACGCCGCCGAACGCCAACAACGACGCGCTGCTGCGCGGCGCGCAGGCGCTCGGCATCGAGTGCGGGTCGATCCGGCGCAACGTCAAGGGCTGCTGGAACCTCGGCTACTGCGGCATGGGCTGCCCGACCAACGCCAAGCAGTCGATGCTGCTCACGACGATTCCGGCCGCGCTGCGGCGCGGCGCGACGCTGTATTCGCGCCTGCGCGCCGACCGCCTGCGCTTTTCCGGCGAGCGCGTCGTCGCGCTCGACTGCGCGGCGCTCGGCGCCGACGGCATCGTGCCGTCGGGCCGCCGCGTGCAATTGCGCGCCCGCCATTTCGTGATCGCCGGCGGCGCCATCGGCAGCCCGGCGCTGCTCATGCGCAGCGGCGTTCCCGACCCGCACCGGCTGCTCGGCAAGCGCACCTTCCTGCATCCGACCGTCGTCTCCTCGGCGCTGATGCCCGAGCGCGTCGACGGCTACGCCGGCGCGCCGCAGTCGGTGTATTCCGATCATTTCCTGCACCGCGATCCGGTCGACGGGCCGCTCGGCTTCAAGCTCGAAACGCCGCCGCTGCACCCTGTGCTCTTCTCGACGACGCTGCAGG
Organism: Candidatus Accumulibacter sp. 66-26; assembly: GCA_001897745.1. Taxonomy (GTDB): domain Bacteria; phylum Pseudomonadota; class Gammaproteobacteria; order Burkholderiales; family Rhodocyclaceae; genus 66-26. Next base: position 96,888 of record MKUH01000023.1, on the reverse strand, counting down.
GGTTCGGCGAAGGCCACGCGCGCCTGATGCGCGAGTTCGCCAACGCGCAGGTGCTGATCGCGCTGCTGCGCGACGGCTTCCATCCCGAGAGCCGGGGCGGGCAGGTGCGCCTCGGCGGCGACGGCCTGCCGCGCCTCGACTACCCGCTCGACGACGTGTTCTGGGAAGGCGCGCGGCGCGCCCTGCTGGCGATGGCCGAAATCCAGTTCGCCGCCGGCGCACGCTGGGTGACGCCGGTGCACGAGGCGACGCCGGGCTACACGAGCTGGAGCGAGGCGAAGAAGGCGATCGCCGGACTGCCGCTCAAGCCGCTGCTCTGCCGCGTCGTCAGCGCGCACGCGATGGGCGGCTGCGGTATGGCCGACGTGCCGGCGCGCGGCGTCGTCGACCATCGCGGACGGCACTTCTGGCTGAGCAACCTTTCGGTGCACGACGGCTCGGTCTTCCCGACCAGCCTGGGCGCCAATCCGCAGCTTTCGATCTACGGCCTGACGGCGCGCAACGCCAGTCTACTGGCCGCCGAGTTGAGCGGAAAACCGCAGCCGCTGATTCCCTGATCGCCCCGAACGGCACGCGCTTCGTTGCGCTGCCCGCCGGAATCTGTGCGCAAACTGCATCGCCCCGGCGGATACCCGGGAGATCGTTACCCGGCGCGCCTCGGACGAATGCCAGGCGATTTTTCCGAGCTTCCCACTTCGGCTATAGTGGCGCCATGCTAGCTATCGCCCTCCGCCTGTTTCTCCTCTGCGAACTATCGTTCTACGCCTGGATCGCCCTCGACGGGTTCAAGCTTCCGCCGTCGCCCGCCGCGCTGTTCGCCGTCGGCGGCGTGCTTCTTGCACGCGCCAACATCAACCTGATCACCTGGATCTACGCCCGCGCCTGGCAGTCGCCGGCGCCGCGCCTCGGCCCGGCGCGCGCTGCGGCGATGATGCTCGGCGAATACCTCGCCTTCCTCGCCTGCTTCATCCTCATCCTGCCCTTCGAGCGTCTCTGGATGGGCGAGGACCGCCTGCGTCCGAGCGGGGCGCGTCCGCCGCTGCTGCTCATCCACGGCTACGGCTGCTCGCGCGGCGCCTGGTGGTGGCTGCGCCGGCGCCTCGAGGCGGCCGGCTGGACGGTGGCGACGATCAATCTGGAGCCCGTCTACACCAGCATCGACAACTATGCGGAGCCGCTCTCGCGGCGCATCGACGAAGTGCTCGCGCAGACCGGCGCCGCGCGTCTGATCCTCGTCGGGCACAGCATGGGCGGCCTCGTCGCGCGCGCCTTCATGCGCCGCTACGGCGCCGCGCGTATAGCGCGCGTCGTGACGCTCGGCACGCCGTACGGCGGCAGCCGCCTGGCGCTGCTCGGCATCGGCTGCAACGGCCGCCAGATGGAGGCCGGCAGCGCCTGGCTGCAGGCGCTTGCGCAGGAGGCGCCGGCGGTTGAAACTATCGCCATCGTCAGCCCGCGCGACAACTACGTGATGCCGCAGACGAATCTCGAGCTGCCCGGCGCGCGCATGCGCCGGGTCGACGGCATCGGGCATCTGGCCATGCTCTTCTCGCCGCGGGTCGCCGCCGCCCTGTGCGCGGCGCTGGAAGAACCGGCGACGGCCAGCGCCGACTGAAGTTTGTGGAGGTTTCCATGAGGCGATCGCTAGCCGCGTGCGTCCTGAGCGCCTGCCTGCTGCCGGGCGTCGTGCCGGCGCAGACGATCTATGAATCGAAGGGACCGAACGGCCCGGTGTTTTCCAATCGGCCGTCGCCCGGCGCCAAGGTGCTGGTCCTGCCGCCGATAAACGTCATGGAGGCGCCGCCCGCGCCGCCGCCTTCCCCGCCCGCCGCATCGACGGCTCCCGCCGTGCAGCCGGGGGCCGCCGCCTCACCCGCAGCCGCGACCGCCGTCTACCGCAGTTTCGCCATCGTCGCGCCGGAGGAGGACGGCAGCGTCGTCGCCAATACCGCGCAGTTCGAGGTCCGCCTCAGCGTCGCCCCCGCACTGCGGATCGGCGACGGGCATGCCTTCGCGGTCAGCGTCGACGGCCGGCCGGTCGCCCAGCGCTTCACCGCGACCGAGTTCACGATCCCGCCCGAGTTCTGGGGCGACGAACTGCCGCCACCCAACCAGCGCCACCAGTTGGCCGCGGCCATCGTGGACCGCAACGGGCAGGTCCTGAAGCAGGCCGCGCCGGTGCAGTTCTACCTGCGCCACGCCACCCTCCTGCAGCGCCGTCCGGCGCCCAGGCCGCCCGAAGCGCCCCTGGCGCCCCGGCCGCCTCAGGCGCCATCTCCGGCGGCGGTGATCGAGCCGAAAGCGAAGGCGGCGGAGGGCTTGCGGCGGATGGATCGCTGACGGCGCAGCTCGGCCGTGAAATAAAAGCGATGTATCCGCAAGGCCATTGGATGAAGCGCCCTTGCGCGGGAGCCTCGCAAGCCATACGGATGGAGAATGAAGAAAGGCCGCACCGATCCTGATCGGTGCGGCCTTTTCGCTCACGGCCGCGTGACCTTGCCGGAGCCGCGGTGCGTCTTTCCGCCGCCGTCCGGCGGCTGACTGGCGGATTCCCCGTCTAGAAATGTATCCCGCGCATGATCTGCGTGAAGGCGACCTGATCGGCGCTCGGCAGCGCGGGCAGGCCGCCTTCCTGCTTGTGCGCGGCGGCGCTCGAGTCGGGGAACATGCGGAAGCTGGTGTTCATGACGATCTGCGCGACCTTGGGCATCAGGGCGTGCAGCACCGAGCCGCAGATGCCGAGACGCGTGGCGATGCGTACCGGTTTGTGCACGATGGCGTCGACGACGAGGTCGGCGGCCTCTTCCGGAGTGAGCGTCGGCACCTGATCGTAAATTTTGGTCGGCGCGATCATCGGCGTTTTCACGAGCGGCATGTTGATCGTCGTGAATTCGACGTGGCGGTCGGCGAATTCCGATGCGGCGCAGCGCGTCCACGCGTCCATCGCCGCCTTCGACGCGACGTAGGCGGAGAAGCGCGGCGCGTTGGTCAGCACGCCGATCGACGAGATGTTGATGACGTGTCCGCGGCGTCTGGCGATCATTCCCGGCAGCAGGCCCATGGTCAGACGCAGGGCGCCGAAGTAGTTCACCTCCATGGTGCGCTCGAAGTCGTGGAAGCGGTCGAAGGAGCTTTCGATGCCGCGCCGGATCGAGCGCCCGGCGTTGTTGACCAGGATGTCGACGCCGCCATGCTCGGCGTTGACGCGGGCGACGAAGGCCTCGCACTGGGCCGCGTCGGCGATGTCGACGACGTAGGTGTGCAGCGTCAGGCCGGCGGCCTCGAACTCCTTGCGCGTTTCCTCCAGCTGCTCGGCGTCGCGCGCGATGGTGACGGCGATCGCGCCGGCTTCGGCGATCTTGCGGATCGTCGCCTTGCCGATTCCCGACGAGCCGCCGGTGACGAGCACGACCTTGCCTTCGACCTTGCCGCGCAGCGTGCGGTCGATGAAGAGATCGGGGTCGAGGTGGCGCTCCCAGTAGTCCCACAGGCGCCAGGCGTAGGCGTCGAGCGGCGGCACGGCGATGCCGCTGCCCTTGAGCGCGCGCTGCGTCTCGCGGCAGTCGAAGCGCGTCGGGTAGTTGATGAATTCGAGGATGTCGTCGGGCAGGCCGAGGTCCTTCATGATCGCGTGCCGGATGCGGCGCACCGGCGTCAGCGCGAACATCGCCTTGCGCACCGAGCGCGGGACGAAGCCGAACAGCGCGGCATTGACGCGCATCGTCATCTGCGGCGCGTGCGCGGCGCGCGAGAAGGTGTTGAGCAGGTCGCCGACGCGCATCGGCGTCGGGTCGGTGAGGTGGAAGCACTTGCCGTCCTCCTTCGGCAGATGCGCGATGTGGTCCATTGCGGCGGCCACGAAGTCCACCGGCACCACGTTGATGCGCCCGCCTTCGAGGCCGATCGCCGGCATCCACGAAGGCAGGAACTTGCGCGTCTTCTGGATCAGCTTGAAGAAGTAGTAGGGGCCGTCGATCTTGTCCATCTCGCCGCTGCGCGAATCGCCGACGACGATGGCCGGACGGTAGATGCGCCACGGAATTTTGCACTCCTTGCGCACGATGCCTTCGGAATCGTGCTTGGTGCGAAAGTAGGGGTTGTCGAGGTTTTCCGCCTCCTCGAACATGTCCTCGCGGAAGAGTCCCTCGAACAGGCCGGCCGAGGCGATCGAACTGACCAGATGGAAATGCTTGGCGCCGATCTCCTCGGCGAATTGCACGGTGTTGCGCGTGCCGTCGACGTTGGCGCGCTGCTGGTCCTCGGCGCTCGCTTTCAGGTCGTAGATGGCGGCCAGGTGGAAGAAGTGCGTGATCTTGTACTTCAGCTTGCGCGCCTCGGCTTTCGCCACGCCGAGACGGGGCTCGGTCAGGTCGCCGACGACCGGGACGACGCGGCTGTCATCGGCGCCCCAGTATTCGTAGAGCGGCTCCAGGCGCGGCAGCTCGATACTGCGCGTCAGAAAATAGATCACGCTGCCCGGGCGTTCCAGGAGCTTTGCGACCAGCCGTTTGCCGATGAAACCGGTGGCCCCGGTGATGAAATAGTTCATGCCCGTCTCCTTTGTCTTATGTCATTGATTAGAGGGAAACACCTAGGCTTTTAGTGTGCATCCTCTAGTCATTTTCACTACACTGGCATCGAAGGGCAAGCGAAAAGCGCGAGCCCGATCACTACCCGACTCAAGGAGAAAACGATGGGCAAGAAACTCAAAGCGCTGGCCGGTGGCTTGAGCGAGAACCAACTCGCGATGACCGTCAAGGAATCGGCACATCAGATTTGGCTGGCCGGACTCGGCGCCTTCGCCAAGGCGCAGGTCGAGGGCAACAAGGTGTTCGAGGCGCTGGTCAAGGAAGGCGAAACGATCCAGTCGCGTACCCGCAAGCTGACCGACGAGAAGATCGCCGAGGTCGCGGGCAAGGCCGCCGGAACGTGGGATCGCCTGGAGCAGGTGTTCGAGGATCGCGTCGCCCGCGCGCTGGGCAGTCTCGGCGTGCCGAGCAAGAAGGACATCGACCGTCTGTCGAAGCGGGTGGTCGAACTGACCGCCGTGGTGCAGGAGTTGACCGACGCGCAGGCCAAGCCGGCGGCGCGGAAGGCGCCGGCGAAAGCGGCCGCGCAGCCCGCCGCGAAAGCCGCGGCGAAGCCGGTCGCCAAGCCGGTTGCCAAGCCGGTTGCCAAGCCGGTTGCCAGACCGGCGGTCAAGGCGGCCGCCAAACCGGCTGCGAAAGCCGCCGCCCGGCCTGCGGTGAAAAGCGCCGCCAAGCCGGCCGCCAAGCCCGCCGTGAAGAAGAATGCGGCCAAGGTCGTCCCGGCCGTGACGCCGGCCGAGGTGCTGAAGAACATCGCCACCAGCAACGCCTGAACGGGCATCGCTTCAAGGCGGGGGCGGCGTCCGGCGGCGCCCCGGTGGCGCCGCCGCCGGGAACCGGCGACGGACATTCGGGCGTCGCAGTTTGAGAATCGATGGCGCCGGACGCGGGAATGCTGCCGCGCCCGGCGCCGTCGTTCATCCAGGGGGAGAGTTCAATGGTCGCCAGACAGAAGCGTCCACGGATCGGTCTTGCGCTGGCCGGCGGCGGGCCGGTCGGCGGAATCTACGAGGTCGGCGCCATGGCGGCGCTGGCCGAGGCCTTCGAGGGCGCCGACTTCAACGAATTCGATTGCTACGTCGGCGTCAGTTCGGGGGGCTTCATCGCCGCCTTGCTGGCGAACGGCATGAGTCCGGCCAAGCTGGCGCGCATGCTGGTCCAGAACGACGCCGACGAGATGTTCGATCCCGACATGCTGCTGCGCCCGGCCTTCGGCGAGTACTGCAAGCGCCTGCTCTCGGTGCCGCCGCTGCTCTGGTCGTCCTTCCTGCACTACGTTTCCGATCCCTGGCATCTCGGGATGTTCGAGGCCTTCCAGCGGCTCGGCCACGCGCTGCCGGCCGGTATGCTCGACAATTCCGGGGTCGACAAGCTGCTGCGCAAGCTGTTTTCGATGCCCGGGCGGACCAACGACTTCCGCAAACTGCGCCACCGTCTCTTCCTCGTCACCACCGATCTCGATTCGGGCGAGTCGGTCGCCTTCGGCAGCGCAGGCTACGACAAGGTGCCGATTTCGACCGCCGTGCAGGCGAGCGCCGCGCTGCCCGGCCTCTTTCCGCCGGTGCGGATCGACGGGCGCTATTACGTGGATGGCGCGCTGATCAAGACCCTGCACGCTTCGGTGGCCCTGCGCGAGGGGGCGGAGCTGGTGCTCTGCATCAACCCGCTGGTGCCCTTCGACGCCGGCCTCGCTGCCCGCCATCCGCAACGCGAACATCTTGCGCACGCGCCGGCGCACCTCGTCGACGGCGGCCTGCCGGTGGTTCTCTCGCAGACCTTCCGCGCGATCATCCATTCGCGCATGCGGGTCGGCATGGACCGCTACCGGCACGAGTACGGCGACGCCGACGTCGTTCTTTTCGAACCGACGAGCGACGACACCGAGATGTTCTTCACCAACGTCTTCAGCTACCGCAGCCGGCGCCGGCTGTGCGAGCACGCCTACCAGCGCACGCGCAGCGAACTGTACCGGCGCCGCCACGAACTGGCGCCCATCCTGGCGCGGCACGGTATCCGCCTCGACGTCGCCGGGCTCAAGGACCACCGCCGCTCGCTGCTGCCGCACAAGCGGCGCCCCGACCTGGCCGGGGCGACCGGCGCGCTCGACGCCTCGCTGCTCGATCTGGAACGCTGGCTGCAAAGCCGCGATGCATAGACCGGCGGCATTCCCTGCGGCGGAGGGCGGTGCTATGCTCGCGACCAGGACAATCAGAACGGCCGGGCGGCGGGGATGCGCATGGAACGAAAACCGAAGCGGCGGACGCGCGAACTGATCCTCGAAACGAGCCTGCGCCTGTTCAACGATTTCGGCGAGCCGAACGTGACCACCACGGTGATCGCCGACGAGCTCGGGATCAGCCCCGGCAACCTCTACTACCACTTCCACAACAAGGACGAGATCGTCGAGGCGATCTTCGCCGACTTCGAGCGCGAGATCGAGGCGACGCTGGCCGCGCCGACCCGCCGCGCGGCCGAGGTGGAAGACGTCTGGCTCTTCCTGCACCTCTTGTTCGAGCACATCTGGAAGTACCGCTTCCTCTACCGCGACCTGAACGATCTGCTGACGCGCAACCGCACGCTGGAAATCCACTTCAAGCAAATCCTCGCGCACAAGGTGCGGACCGCGACGCTGCTCTGCGAAGGACTGGTCGCCGCCGGCGCGATGCGCGCGACGGCCGGCGAACTGCAGGCGCTGTCCACCAACATGGCGGTGATCGCCACCTATTGGCTGTCCTTCGAATACGCGCGCGACCCGCGCGGCGGCTTCGAGGGCGAGCGCATCGGGCGCGGCGTCCATCAGGTCATGGCGCTCGTCGCTCCCTTCCTGCTCGGCGAGTCGCGCCTGCTGCTCGAACGGCTCTCGGGCGAATATCTCAAGCAGTAGCTTCATCCATAACGACAGCACAGCAAACCGGAGGAGAAAATGGCCTGGAAGAAGTTTCCGTATCCCGACAAGGCGTACGTCTACACCGCCGCCGCCCTCAAGAAGAACTGGATGCGCCTGCACCGCGGCGATTGCGCACCGCTGCCGGACGATGCCGCCGTGCTCGACGCCTGGCGCAGCTATCACGCCGGCGAGTTCGGCAAGGCCGTCGAGCAGGGGCTGGCCTGCGGTCTCGCCGGCTATGCGGTGGCGAACAAGGCCGCCGCGATCTACGCCAATTACCTGGAAAGCGACGACGAGCGTAAGCTCGCCCTCCTGCTCGAGGTCGCCCAGCGCTGCGAGGAGCAGCAGAAAAAGGCGCCGGACTGCGCCAACGCGTGGTATCTGCACGCCTATGCGCTTGGCCGCTACAGCCAGGGTATTTCGGTGGCCAAGGCGCTGGCGCAGGGATTGGGCGGCAAGATCAAGCACAGCCTGACGCGCGCGCTGGAGCTCGATCCGGCACACGCCGACGCGCACATCGCGCTCGGCACCTACCATGCCGAGGTGATCGACAAGGTCGGCGCGCTGGTCGGCGGGCTGACCTACGGCGCGAAAAAGGAGAGCGGCGTCGAGCACTTCGAGACGGCGCTGAAGCTGAATCCGGAGTCGGCGATCGCCCGCGTCGAATACGCCAACGCGCTGGTCATGATGTTCGGACGCGCAAAAATGAAGGACGCCGAGCGCCTGTACCGGGAAGCCGCCACGTGCGCGCCGGCCGATGCCATGGAGCGCCTCGACGTCGAACTGGCGAAGGCCGAGGCGGACGACTGAGCGGCCGCTTCCGCCCTGAGCGGCCGCTTCCGCCGCCGCCTCCTGCCGACATGCCTCGCGCGGCGGGGCTTGACCGGACAGGGGCGCGCTTGGATACTGAATTCACTCAGATTGCGTCTAAATCGTTCCGTAACCCTTCCGGAGTGCTTCCGTGAGTTCCCCGATCGATCTCGTCAAGGCGGTGCGTAGCGGACAGCTGTCCGTCGTCGTCGCCGCGCTGGACGCCGGCGCGCCGGTCGAACTGGACGACGGCCTCGGCGTTCCCGGGCTGCCGCTCGGTGTCGCCTGCTTCATGGGTTACGCCGACATCGTCAGGGAGCTCGTCAAACGCGGCGCCAAGGTGAACCTGCCGGACAACCGGGAGCCGGTTTCGCCCCTCTCGATGGCGCTGCGCGGCGGGCGCACGGAGATCGTTCGCCTGCTCGTCGAACTCGGCGTCGAGATCCCGCCGGGCATGCAGGTCGGGCTCGGCGAGGCGGAAATCCGCGCCCTGCAACGCGCAGGCACGCCCCCCGGCGGATGGGCCGAAGGCGATTTGCCGCATATCGAGGAAATCGAGATCGTCCGCTGCTTCGGCACCGACACCGGCGTGCTCGAAGCCGACGTGATCCGTGCCGCGCGCGAAATGGAAGCGCAGAAGAAATCGGCGAAAAAAAGCTAGCGCGCCTTCCCGGCCTCTTCGCTGTTGCGTCGTTCCGGCGCCAGATAGGCGGCCGGCGGCGGCCCGATCTTCCGAAACTTTGTCCGAGATTAAGGACAGCCGCCGCCCCGGGCAGCATGCTTGCGCATACTCCCCCGCAACCTGGGCGACGCCGGCTAAACTCCGGGCTGAGTCCGTGTTTCCGTCTTCGAGGTGTTCGATGCATTCGCTGTTGAAAAACTTCCTGTCCGCCACCGGGTTGATCGCGCTGCTCCTGGCGCCCGCGGCGCAGGCCGCCGGCAGCCCGGCGGAAAAAGCGGGAAAGCCCGCAAAAGGGGCGTTGCCGCCCGTCGAGCTGTTCCATCCCCCGGTGTGTCTGGCCTGCATCGACTGGGCCGAGCATCTGCGCGAGGCCGGCTTCAAGGTCACGCTGCGCGAAACCGCCGACATGGAGGCGCTCAAGAAGCGGCTCAAGGTGCCGGTCGACGTCGAGTCGGTGCACACGGCGACGGTCGCCGGCTATTTCGTCGAGGGCCATGTGCCGGCCGAGGACGTCAAGCAGCTGCTGATCGAGAAGCCGAAGGCGCGCGGCATCGCCGTGCCGGGCCTGCCGGCCGGCGCGCCGGGGCGCGAGAACCAGAACCCGGTGTGCGACACGGCATGCACCATCCTCGATTCGACGACCGGCCAGCGCGAGGTGCGGCGCGAAATGTTCAACACGATGCTGGTCGATCCGAAGGGGCAGAGCAGCGTCTTCGCCCGCCACTGAGCCTTCGCACGTGCGGCGGCGCGGCGCCAGCCGCGGCGCGTGCCTGCCGCCCCGGGCGGTTTGCCGTTCAGCGCTTGAAGGCGAGAAATTCCGCGTACATCGCTTCGGCCCACAGCGCGTCCTCGCCGCGCGGGTTGGGGTCGAAATTCTGCTTCAGCGTCTGCGTGATCACGCCGTCGCCGCGCAGCCGGTAGGCGGCGTCGATGCGGATCATTTCCATCGGTTCGACGTTGGCGTACACGTAGCAGACGCTGTCGGGCAGCTGCGTTTCCGCTTCCTTGCCGGCCGCGCGGGCGGCGATTTCTCGCGCCGCGATGTGGCCGAGGCGGTTGGCGAGGTGCCCGCTCTTCGGGTAGTAGCCGAAGAGCAGCGAGGCCTTGTCGATCAGATCGCCGACCAGATAGATGCGCTCGTCGGCCTGCGCGTGCAGGCGCACCGGGTCCTGCGCGGCCCAGCCGTTCGGCCGTCCGTCCGCCGTGCGCCCGATCAGTCCGGCCTGCCAGGCGAGGTCGCCGGCCTGCTGTGGCGCCATCAGGATCGCGTCGTCGAAGTCGAAGGTGTCGAATTCCGTACTCACCCGTTTGGCGAAGGGATCGACCGCCTTCACCGTCGCCTGCGGCACGTAGACGATCTGGTCGGCGTAGTGCTGGCGGAAGACGCGGTCGAAGCCGAGCGCGATCGGGTTGGGGTCGAGCACGATCAGCTTGCCCTTGATCTTCCGCGTCTTCAGCCACCAGCCGATCATGCATGCGCGCTCGTAGGGCGCCGGCGGGCAGCGGTAGGGCATCGGCGGCACGGTCATCACGAGGTCGCCGCCGGCGAAGGACTGCAGCTTTTTCCTGAGCGTCAGCGTTTCCTCGGCACCGATGAAGGCGGCGGGGTAGTTCAGGCGCGCGTGCTCGGCGGCGCGCCGGTCGTCGCCGAACCACGGTGCGTAGTCGTAGCGCAGGCCGGCGGCGAGGATCAGCCAGTCGTAGGCGAGGCTGCCCTGCGCGGTGACGACGCGCCGCGCGTCGCGTTCGATGGCCGTGACCTCGGCGCGGATCAGCGTGTAGCCGAAGGCGTCGGCTGCGGCACGCAGGTCGTGCGTCAGCGACTTCCCGTCGTCGAGGCCGACCAGCCACCTGTTGCTTTGCGGATGCGACCAGAAGGCGGCGTTCTTCTCGATCACGACGACTTCGAGATCGGGCGCGAACTGCGGGGCGATCTCGCGCAGGCGGCGGGCGGCGGAGAGGCCGCCCCAGCCGCCGCCGACGATGACGACGCGGCGGTTTTTCGTGGCGGGCAGAAGTTCGCCGCCGCGCGCGATGGCCGGGGCGAGCAGGGCGCCGCCGAGCGCGGCGCCGGCGGCGAGGAAGTTGCGGCGGTTCGAGAGCATTCCGGTTTTCCGAGAGGCGGTGGGACGAGAGGCGATTCTAGGCCGTCCGGCGCGCGGGCGACATGATGCGGATCAGAGTTCGGGTGTGCTGACCTGCATTTCGTGGGAGCGTTGTGGCGAAGGGATGGCAACTGCTAGGCGCGCGCCGCCGCCCGAACGGGGGGCGGGCAAGGGGCGCAACGACGCAGGCACGGCCACCCGCCACAATCTTCCGGGACGGTTGCTGAGCGGGCGCATCGCCGCCTTGCGTCGGCTAGCCTGGTGCCAGTCAGTCAGTCAGTCAGGCGGCTAGGCGGCTAGGCGGCGTCGCCGCGCCTTGCGTGCATCCCGTTCAGGGACCGTCGCGCCCATGAAATGCAGGTCAACAGAGCTTGGGTCAAAAAGCCCCGATCGAGAGGCCGGCGGCCAGCGTGGCGCCGAGTTCGCGGCAGGCGTCGAGATCGCCTGCCTGGACTTCGCCGCGCGCGATGTGCGCGGGGGCCACGGCTTTCCAGCCGTAGCCGGTGGCGATGCGCTCGATCTGCGCCTGTGCGCCGCGTCCGTCGTTGCCGGCGGAGACGAAAACGGCGTACGGGCGCCCTTCCATTCGTCCGGCGGCCGGCTCGTAGGTACGGTCGAAAAGGTCCTTGAGCGCGCCCGACATCGTGCCGAAGTTCTCCGGCGTGCCGAGCAGCAGCGCATCGGCGCCGAGTAGGTCGTCGAGCGTGGTGTCGAAGGCGCGCCGCAGGACGCTGCTCACGTCGTCGATTTCGCGCGCGCCGGCCAGCGCCGCTTCGGCCAGCCGCTGCGTCCTGCCGCTCTGCGTGTGATAGACGATGAGCAGGCGTTTCACGCGCGTGCCGGACGCTGCGCGCGGGCGTCGGCCAGCGCCGCTTCCACCGCCTCGGGATCGTCGAGGATTTCCCAGGGCTCCATGAGAACCAGCCAGAGCAGCTTCTCGAATTCGCCGGTGAAGCGTTCGACGATGCGCTGCGGGTCGTCGACCAGGCCCTTGTCGGTGATCAGGCCGAACTGCACCTTGTTGTCGTAGGACAGGATGGAGACGCCCATGCCGATGTTTCCCGACTGCGGCACCCAGAACATCTGCTGCTTGAGGCGCGTGCCGGCGAGGTAGCGCGTCTGCTGCGGGCCGGGAACGTTGGTCATGACCGCCGTGGCCTTGCCGGCGAGCAGGTCGAGCACCTGCTCCTGTACGAATTTGGGTGCCATGCCGACGGCGCCGAGGATGCTGAAGGTGAGCATCGCCTGGTAGGAGTCCTTCAGCGCCTCCATGCGCGCGCGCGTGACGTAGAGGCGGGTCAGCGGGTTGTCGATGCCGACCGGCAGTTCGAGGGCGACGAGGCCGAAGCGGTTGCCGAGGTCCTCGAAGTCGCTAGGCGCGCGCAGGTTCACCGGGACCAGCGCGCGGATCTCGGCGTCGCCGACGTGCTCGCCTTTCTCCTCCAGATAGGCGCGCAGCGCGCCGGCGACCGAGGCGAGCAGCATGTCGTTCACCGAGCAGCCGAGCACCTTGCCGACCGCCTTGACCTCGGGTAGCGAGATCGGCTCCGACCAGGCGACGCGCTTGCCGATGCCCGGAATGCCCTTGAAGCGGGTTTTCGTATCGTTGGGCATCAGCGCCAGCTTGGCGATTTCGCTGGCGACGGCGCCGGCGATGCGCGTGTAGTCGAAGACCCGCGTCGGGTGCGTCAGCAGGTCGAGATACTTGCCCCACAGTTTGCCGCCGAGGCGGATCGAGGCCTGCGTGGCGTCGGTCATCGGCGCGTAAATCCAGCGCCAGAAGAGGTCGTTCGCGTGCGTATCGACCTCGTCCTCAGCCTTGCCGACGCTCGCCGTCCACGGCAGCAGGCCGCCGTCCTCGGGCGCGTCGGCATGCGTGTCGGTGAGCGAGTCCATGACGCCGATCAGCGCGATGCCGTCGGCGATTGCGTGGTGGATGCGGGCGACCAGCGCCGAGTCGCCGTCCATCGTTTCGACGAGGTGGAATTCCCAGCGCGGATGCGCCGGGTTGAGCGGTTCGCTGGCCAGTTCGGCGACGAATTTCTGCAGTTCGTTCTTGTCGCCGGGGGCGGGCAGCAGCGAATGGCGCAGGTGTACGTCGATGTCGAAATCGGCGTCGTCGATCCACCAGGCGCCGTCGGCATTCTGCGCCGCGATCTGGCGGAAGCGGCGGTAGCGCAGCATGCGGTGCGCGACGGTCCGTTTCAGGCGTTCGTAATCCATGCGGCCGTCGAAGATCATGACGCCGACGATCTGCATCAGATTGCTTGGCCGGTCCATGCGCAGCCAGGCGGTGTCGACGCTGGAGATTCTTTCGCGCGCTTTCAGGGCACACATCGCGGATGGCTCCGGGGGATGACGAGCCCATATAATAGCAAGCCCGATAACATCCAAATCAACCGGAGGAGAACAAAAGATGAGCGATCTCAAGAGCCGTTTCGAAGCCGCCGTGGCCGCATCCAAGACGCTGTCCGAACGCCCGGACAACGCCACCCTGCTCAAGCTCTACGCGCTGTACAAGCAGGCCAGCGCGGGCGACGCGGAAGGGCCGCGCCCGGGTTTTACCGACATGGTCGGCCGCGTCAAGTTCGACGCCTGGACCGCCCTCAAGGGGACGAGCGCCGACGAGGCGATGAATCAGTACATCGCGCTGTTCGAGACGCTGCAGGCGGGCTGAGCGCCGCCTGCCGGTAGGCTCAGGCGGCGAAGTTCTCGTCGAAGAACTTGTGCACTTCGCGCTCGATCGCCGGCTTGACGGCGGTGAGCAGGAAGCCGAGCCGGATGCGCAGGGCGACCTCGTCGCCGTCGAGCGCGAGTTCGCCCGAAACGCCCGGCCGTGTGAAGCGCAGGGTGTCGCCCTGCCAGTCGTAGTCGAGGTTGAACTCCTGCTTGAGTTCGCCGGCCATGCGCTCGGCGGCGCTGCGCGCGGCGGCCGGAGTCTTGCCGTGCTTGCGGCGGATGACGATGTCGCTCATGTCTGTTCTTCCGGAGTTTTGAAGGTTCAGCCGGCTTCGGCGCACAGGGCGCGGAAGGTGGCGTGGCGGCGCGCGTCGAATTCGCCGCGCTGGAGGGCCGCGCGCACGGCGCAGTCGGGCTCGCGGTCGTGCCGGCAGTTGCGGAAGCGGCACTGGCCGAGCAGCGGGCGCAGTTCGCGGAAGGCATGTTCGATGCCTTGCTGCGAGAGGTGGCGCAGGCCGAACTCCTGCAGGCCCGGCGAGTCGATCAGCGCCGACCGTTCGTCGAGCCGGTAGAGCGTGGCGTGCGTGGTGGTGTGCTTGCCCGAGTCGAGCGCGGCCGAAATCTCGCGCGTCGCCGCGTTGGCGTCGGGCACCAGCGCGTTGGTCAGCGTCGATTTGCCCATCCCCGATTGGCCGACGAGCACGCTGGTGTGTCCGTGCAGGTGCGGGCGCAGCGCCTCCGCGCCGGCGTGCGCGCAGAGCTGCAGGACCGGGTAGCCGAGCCTGGCGTAGGGAGCGAGGGCGCCGAGGGCGGGCGCCACGCGCTCGGCGAGATCGCACTTGTTGAGCACGATCAGCGCCTGCATGTCCTGGCTTTCGGCAGCGGCGAGGCAGCGCGTGACGAGTTCGTCGGAAAAGGACGGCTCGGTGGCGACGACGACGACGATCTGCGTGACGTTGGCGGCGATCAGCTTCTGCTTGTACTCGTTGGAGCGGTAGAGCAGGGTCTGGCGCTCTTCGATGCCGTCGATGACGCCCTGGCCGTCGCCGCTGCGCAGCACGACGACGCGGTCGCCGCAGGCGAGGTCGCTTTTCTTGCCGCGCGGAAAGCAGAGCAGGCGTTCGCCGTCCGCAAATTCGACGAGATATTGCCGCCCGTGGGCGGCGACGATGGTGCCTTGGAGTTTCAAAAGTTTGTCAGAGCCTCGAGTTTTGCCGCGCAGATGAAGTCGTTGCGCGAGAGGCCGCCGACGTCGTGCGTGCTGTAGCTGACCTTGACGCGGCTGTAGCCGACTTCGAGGTCCGGATGGTGGTTTTCGCGTTCGGCGAGACAGGCCGCGGTGTTCACGAAGAGCATGGTCGCCTTGTAGTCGGCGAAGCGGAACTCGCGGCACAGGCGATCATCAACGAGCGACCAGCCCGGCAATTCGTCGAGCAGCGCCTGCGCCGCCTCCGGCGCGAGCCGGTGCTCGGCGCCGCGCAGCGCCCGGCAATGCTCATGAGCCAGCGTTTCCATGACGGTATCCAAATCGTCGAGTCGTTCGATCAATTGCCCTGTAGCCGGGCGATACGCAAGGCGGCGGGCGGGTGCGAGTCGTAGAACAGCGAGTGCAGAGGATCGGGCGTCAGCGTCGAGGCGTTGTCCTCGTACAGTTTGACCAAAGCCTGGACGAGATCGTTCGCCGAGGCGTGCGCGGCGGCATAGCGGTCGGCCTCGAATTCGTGACGGCGCGACAGCAGGCTCATCAGCGGCGTGAGCAGGAAGGTGAACACCGGCACGACGAGGAAAAAAAGGATCAGTGCCAGCGCCGTGTTCTGGGCGTGCACGCCGAGTCCGTTGAAGAACCACTCGGCGTCGATCAGCTGGCCGAGCGCGGCGAGAAAGGCGAGCGATAGGGCGAACATCAGCGCGATGCGCTTGAGGACGTGGCGGTGGCTGAAATGGCCGAGTTCATGGGCGAGCACGGCTTCGATCTCGGTCGGCTGCAGGCGGCCGAGCAGGGTGTCGAAGAAGACGATGCGCTTGTTCTTCCCGAAGCCGGTGAAGTAGGCGTTGCCGTGGCTCGAACGCTTTGATCCGTCCATCACGAAGAGCCCCGAACTGGCGAAGCCGCAGCGCGCCAGCAGGGCTTCGATACGGGCCTTGAGCGGGGCGTCGTCGAGCGGCGCGAACTTGTTGAAGAGCGGCGCGATCCAGGTCGGATAGATGAACAGGATCAGCAGGTTGAAGGCGCACCAGAACAACCACACGTAGAGCCACCACAGGCTGCCCATCCGCGCCATCAGCCAGAGCACGGCGAGCAGCACCGGAGCGCCGATCAGCGCGCCGAGGGCGGTCTGCTTGGCGAGGTCGGCGAAGAACAGGCCGAGCGTCATGCGGTTGAAGCCGAACTTCTCTTCGATGACGAACTGGCGGTAGAGCGCGAACGGCAGATCGATGACGCCGGAAATCGCCATCACGCTGAAGATCAGCGCGATGCCGTAGGGCAGGCCGTCGAGGCGGGCGTTCCAGAATTCGTGCAGGGCCTGCAGGCCGCCGCCGAGGGTGAAAGCGAGCAGGACCAGCACTTCGAGGCCGAGCGCGAGCATGCCGAAGCGCGTGCGCGCGACGGTGTAGTCGGCGGCCTTCTGGTGCGCGGCGAGTTCGATCCGGCCGGAAAACTGTGCGGGCACGGCCGCGCGCTTGGCGCCGACGTGCGCAATCTGCCGCCGCGCCAGCCACAGGCGAAGGACGACCATCACGGCGAGGGCGGCAAGAAAGGCGGTCGAGAAGGCGGCGGCGAGCGATTGGCTGGGGTAAATGGTCATCGAGCTGTGACAGAATGTCGTTTTACTGAGTTCAGACGGATTATATGGCACAGGACGCAAACCACCTTGTTTGGCTGGACATGGAAATGACCGGCCTGGAACCCGAGAACGAGCGCATCATCGAACTGGCGATGGTCGTCACCGACAGCGATCTCGCGACGATCGCCGAATCGCCGGTCTGGGTCGTGCATCAGAGCGACGCCCAGCTCGATGCGATGGACGACTGGAACAAGGCGACGCACGGCCGCTCCGGCTTGATCGAGAAGGTGCGCGCGTCTACGCTGGACGAGGCGGCGGTAGAAGCGGCGGCGCTGGCTTTCATGCAGGAATACGTGCCGCAGCGCGCGACGCCGATGTGCGGCAATTCGATCGGTCAGGACCGCCGTTTCATGGTGCGCTACATGCCGCAGCTCGAGGCCTGGTTCCACTACCGCAACCTCGACGTGAGTACGCTCAAGGAACTGTGCCGGCGCTGGAAGCCGGAGGTGGTCAAGGGCTTCGTGAAGAAGGCCGACCACACGGCGCTGGCCGACATCCGCGAGTCGATCGCGGAACTCAAGTACTACCGCGAACATTTCATCAAGCTTTGAGGGGATAGCCATGAAGGGCAACAAGGAAATCATCGGGATGCTGAACGGCCTGCTGGCCGGCGAGTTGATGGCGCGCGACCAGTACTTCATCCATGCCCGGATGTACGAGAATTGGGGCTATCAGAAGCTGTTCGCGCGCGTCTTCCACGAAATGCAGGATGAAACCGAGCACGCCGACTGGCTGATCAAGCGCATCCTCTTTCTCGACGGCACGCCGATCGGCGTCCCGTCCTCGCCGCTCAATATCGGCAAGGACGTGCCCGAGATGCTGAAGAACGATCTCGCCGTCGAGTACCAGGTGGTGGCCGAACTGAAGCAGGTGATCGCGCGCTGCGAAGCGCTCGGCGACTACGTGACGCGCGAGATGCTCGAAAAGATGCTCGACGACACCGAGGAGGACCATGCCCACTGGCTGGAGCAGCAGATCGGGTTGATCGACATGATCGGATTGAAGAACTACCTGCAGTCGCAGATGGGCGGCGTCGCCAGCTGAGGGTGGGCCGGGAGGTGGCGCGTTTGCGCCGCCGGCTCCCCGGGCGGTGTGGCGTCCCGTCCGGTGCTTTTCCGCTTGCCTGCGCAGCGGCTTTTTTTGCCTATCCGGCGGCGTGCTCGCCGGATTCTCCGTCGTCTTTCCCGGCGCTTGTTTCGGGCGCCGCCGCTTCCCGCCGGTAGAGATAGAGTTTCCCCCGGCGGTCGCTCGGTCGGCCGCCTTCCCACACCTTGCGCCACTTGGCGCCGCGCGGCGCGCCGTCCTCGACGCCGGTGCCGGGAGTTAGCCGCCAGTCGCAGCGCTTGCCGGCGGAGCTCGCGATGGGCAGCGTGCGGATTCCATTGAAGTAGTCGAGCGAGGCGAGCGTCGCGCGCGGCAGGTCGCTGGCGATGCACCCGTGCTTGGCCGGCATCGCCCGGGCGAGTTCGCCGGAAAGCGGGCGATAGGTCTTGCCGTAATCGATCCACGGCATCCAGAGCATGGCGATGAGCAGCCAGAAGAGGGTGACGCCGGCCATCCAGTGGGTGACGCCGCGCATCGGCGAACGCGGGCTGCTGGCGATCAGCCAGCACCAGGCCAGCGTCGCCAGCAGGGCGACGGCGAAGGCCGGCAGGCTGAAGTGTCCGACGAAGCCCGGCTCCAGGCGGACGACCTGACGCGCGAGGCGCGCCGGCCAGTCGAAGACCATCGCGCTCCAGCCGACCCAGGCGAGCACGGCGAACAGGCTGAAGGTGATCATCCCGAACCAGTCGAAGGCGTTGGCCGCGCCGCGGCGCAGGATGGCGGGACCGGGCGCCGCGAGCAGGACCAGCGGCGGCAGCAGCAGCAGCGTCGGCGCGCTGCGCGCGCTGAAACAGAGGCCGAGGATCAGCAGCATGATGGCGAAGGCGGCAAGGGGGAGGGCGACCGGAGCGCTGCCCAGGGCGCGGCGTCGGCGCCACAGCGTCCATGCGGCGAGCGGCAGCGCCGGCCACGCGTACCACGGCAGCAGTTCGAGGTATTGCCAGACGTTGTGCCAGATCGATACCTCGCTGGCCGGCGCCCGCAGTTCGCCCTGCCAGAACGCAGCGAAGTACTCGGGCGCGACGTCGAGCACGGGAAGCAGCCACAGCGCAGGCAGCGCGAGCGCCGGCAACAGGCCGGCGAGCAGCGCGCCGAGCGCCTGTTTCCGGTTGCTCGCATGGATTCCGGCGAAGAGGGCGATCGGCAGCAGGGCCAGCGTCGTGATCAAGCCGTTGGCGAGGAAGGCGAAGCCGGCTGCGCCGCCGAAGATCAGCCCGCCGGCGCGCGGCCGGCGGGCGAGCAGCGTCAGCCCCCAGTAGGCGGCGGTGTGCGCGGTGAGGGCGGCCAGCATGGGCTGTGCCTCGTGCGCGTGGAACAGGAAGCCGATGCTGCCGGCCAGGATCAGAGGGCCAGCGGCGGCATTCTCGCGGCCGTGCAGTTCGCGCGTGGCGAGCAGGATGAAGCCGAGCGCGAGCAGCGTCAGGGCGCCGCTCGCCAGCCGCGCGGCGTCGTGCAGCGGCAGCAGCCAGGAAAAGAGCTGGCCCGAGGCCGCCGCGATCCAGTAGTAGAACGGGGCATCGGGGTAGGGCTGGCCGGCGAGGTGCGGCATCAGCCAGTGGCCGTCGCGCAGCATGGAATGCACGACGCCGATCGTCACCGCGTCGTCGACCTTCCAGGGATCGTGGCCGATCAGTCCGGGCAGGATGTAGAGAACGAGAAGAAGAACGAGTCCCCAGCCGTGCGGCGGCAGGGCGATTCCTCGGGAGTGACTGTCGTCGGGTCGTACGGGCATCGCTGGCGCCTGACTGTTGTTGTTGCCGATGGTGCGAGAACGCGGGAACGCTGCGGAAAATGAAAAAGGCAGCCGTCGGGCTGCCTTTTCTGTCGAGTCTACTAGGGTGACTCGCTTGTTGCGGCCCGTGCTTAGGCCGACTTGCGCATCGCGCCGTACTTCTGGTTGAACTTCTCGACGCGGCCGGCGGTGTCGACGATCTTCTGCTTGCCGGTGTAGAACGGATGGCAGGCCGAGCACACTTCAACGTGCAGCGCTTTCTTCATCGTCGACTTGGTCGCGAAGGTGTTGCCGCAGGAGCAGGTCACCTGGATTTCGTTGTATTCGGGATGGCCTTCGGGTTTCATCGTGTGTCTTCCTGTAAGTCTCGACTCGGCCGGCGGTTGTGACCGGCCCCATGGAACGCGGCATTATCCTCGGTTTTTCGGGATATTGCAATGCGCCGGCGTTTATCTGCGCATTGCGTCGAAGAACTCGCCGTTGCTCTTCGTGGATTTGATCTTGTCGAGCAGGAATTCCATCGCGTCGAGGTCGTCCATGTTGTAGAGCAGCTTGCGCAGCACCCACATCTTCTGCAGGACGTCGGGCTTGAGCAGCAGTTCCTCGCGGCGGGTGCCCGAGCGGTTGACGTTGATCGCCGGGTAGACGCGCTTCTCTGCCATGCGGCGATCCAGGTGGATCTCCATGTTGCCGGTGCCCTTGAACTCCTCGTAGATCACGTCGTCCATGCGGCTGCCGGTGTCGATCAGCGCAGTGGCGATGATCGTCAGCGAGCCCCCCTCCTCGATGTTGCGCGCGGCACCGAAGAAGCGTTTCGGCTTCTGCAGGGCGTTGGCGTCGACGCCGCCGGTCAACACCTTGCCGGAGGCCGGCTGCACGGTGTTGTAGGCGCGCGCCAGACGGGTGATCGAGTCGAGCAGGATGACGACATCCTTCTTGTGCTCGACGAGGCGCTTGGCCTTTTCGATGACCATCTCGGCGACCTGCACGTGGCGCGTGGCCGGTTCGTCGAAGGTCGAGGCGACCACTTCGCCGCGCACCGAGCGCGTCATTTCGGTCACTTCCTCGGGGCGTTCGTCGATCAGCAGGACGATCAGCGAGACGTCGGGGTGGTTGCTGGTGATGGCGTGCGCGATGTGCTGCATCATCACCGTCTTGCCGCTCTTCGGGCTGGCGACGAGCAGGCCGCGCTGGCCCTTGCCGATCGGCGCGATGATGTCGACGATGCGGCTCGTGATGTTTTCTTCGCCGCGGATGTCGCGTTCGAGCTTGAGGTGTTCGGCCGGATGCAGCGGCGTCAGGTTCTCGAAGAGAATCTTGTTCTTCGACGCTTCCGGCAGTTCGTAGTTGATCTTGTCGACCTTGACCAGCGCGAAGTAGCGTTCCCCGTCCTTCGGCGTGCGGATCTCGCCCTCGATCGTATCGCCGGTATGCAGGTTGAAGCGGCGGATCTGGCTCGGGCTGACGTAGATGTCGTCGGTGCTGGCCAGGTACGAGGTGTCCGGCGAGCGCAGGAAACCGAAACCGTCGGGCAGGACCTCCAACGTCCCGTCGCCGAAAATGCTCTCGCCTTTCTTGGCCTGATTCTTGAGCAGGGCGAAAATCAGCTCATGTTTGCGCAGGCGATTGGCGCCGTCGATGTTGTTGGTGACGGCCATTTCGAGAAGCTGGCTTACATGAAGGGCTTTGAGTTCGGATAGATGCATTTGCGCAGAGGAGAGAGGGGGAAGAACAGGATGCGCCGGGCGCGGGTCGCGAGAAGACGCGTAGGGTGCTTGGGGTATGCGGGGGTCTTGCCGGATCGGTGCTGCGGGAGGTGATTACGCCTGAAAGTCCTGCGGGGGCCTGTTGGTGGTTCTTATCCGGCGCGGTGCGAGGCGAACTTTCAGGCGGAGCCTAACGGCTTTAGAGATTGCTGTCAATGAAGGCGGTGAGCTGCGATTTGGAGAGCGCGCCGACCTTGGTGGCCTCGATGTTGCCGTTCTTGAAGAGCATCAGCGTCGGGATGCCGCGGATGCCGTAGTTGGCCGGCGTCTTCTGGTTGTCGTCGATGTTCAGCTTGGCGACCTTCAGTTTTCCGGCATATTCGTTGGCGATCTCGTCGAGGATCGGGGCGATCATCTTGCACGGACCGCACCATTCGGCCCAGTAGTCGACCAGGACCGGCTGCTGCGATTGCAGCACTTCGGTGCCAAAGCTGTCGTCGGTTACGTAATGGATGTGTTCGCTCATCAAAAAGCCTCTTGCGGAATCTGGAATGGGATTTGAAACGGGAAGGGGTTTTAATTCTTCAGCCGGGCTATCCTAGCGAAAAAAAACCGGCAAGGGAAGCAAGCCAGACCCCGCAAACGGTAAATGCGCGGCAAATGCGCTATAGTTTTCTGCCCCAACTTTCCGAGGCGCAAAAAATGGCCTACGTCGTTACCGAAAACTGCATCAAGTGCAAATTCACCGATTGCGTTGATGTCTGCCCCGTCGATTGTTTTCGCGAGGGCCCCAATTTTCTGGTGATCGACCCGGACGAATGTATCGACTGCACGCTGTGCGTCCCCGAGTGCCCGGCCGAAGCGATTTTCGCCGAGGACGACGTTCCCGACGCGCAGCGCAACTTCATCGCGCTCAACGCCGAACTGTCCAAGACCTGGCCGGTCATCGCCGAGCGCAAGGACCCGCTGCCCGACGCCGACGACTGGAACCACAAGCCGGACAAGCTGAAGGACCTGCAGCGCTGAGCGCGCGCTACGCTTCCACCGCATCTTCTCCGCGTCCTCATGAGTCTTTTTCCCCCGGCCGGCGAGCCCTGGCCGGAAGCAACGCTGTCGACGCCGCTCGCGACCGACGAGGGCTTCCTCGACCGTGTCGCCGTCGCGCTGCTCGAACGTGCTGCCGCCTGGGGGCTCGGCACCGACCTCTCGACGCTGCTCGTCCTCGTGCCGGCGCTGCCGATCGGCGTCGAACTGCGGCAGGCGCTGGTGCGCGCTGCCGGGCGGCCGCTCCTGCTGCCGCAGTTCGACACCCTGAAGCACTGGGCGGGCAACGAAGCGCTGCCCGATGTCCCCGAGCCGCTGGCCGACAGCGAGCGCCTCGTGCTGTTGCACGAGGCGCTGCGCGCGCGCGCGTGGTTCGATGAGGGCGCCCTGTGGGGCATCGCCTCGGAAATGGCCGCGCTCTTCGATGAACTGACCGCGGCGGCGGCGCACCTGCCCGACGACGAAGCCGCACTCGCCGCGCAGCTGGAGCGCGCCTACGCCCTGCGCGCGTCGCAGCCGCTCGCCTTCGAGGCGCGCGTCGTCCATGAATTGTGGCGCGCGCTGGCCGCGGTCGGGCGCCCCGACGCGGCCGGCGTCTATCGCCTGCGCCTCGGGCGTCTGGCGGCCGAGGCCGGGCGGCCCTTGTTCGTGCTGCTCGACGCGGCGCCGGACGAAGCGCTCGATCCGGCCGAGCGCGATTTTCTCGTCCGCTACGGCGAACGCCAGCCGCTCGCCGTTTTCCATCCGGCGCCGTGCGCCGCCGGTGCGACGCCCCTGATGGCAGCGCTGGCCGCCGCCTGGCCTGAATGCGAGGCGCCCCCGCTCTACGAGCGCGCTGCGGCGCTGCGTGCAGCCTTGCCGCAGAGTCCGTTGGCCGGCCGCATCGAACTGCTGCCGGCGAGCGGGCGCGAATCCGAGGCGCTGGCCGCCGTGGCGCGCGTCGCCGACTGGCTGGCGCAGGGGCTGCGCCGCATCGTGCTGATCACCGAGGACCGGCTGACGGCGCGCCGCGTGCGCGCGCTGCTCGAGCGCGAGGGCATCCTCGCCGTCGACGAGACCGGCTGGCTGCTGTCCACCTCGCGCGCTGCCGCAGCGCTCGATGCGCTGCTCGAAACGGCGACCGGCGGCGCCTACCATCGCGATCTGCTCGACCTGTGTAAATCGCCCTTCTTGTTCGCCGATGTCGATGAGTCGCGGCGGAAGGCGGCGGTCTGGCGTCTCGAAGCGGCGACGCGCGCTGCTTCGGTCCGTTCCGGCCTGCCGCGCATCCGGCGCTGCGTCCTGGAATACGAGGAGCGCGAAATGCGCCGTGCGAGCGCCGGCGCGAAGGCGGGCGACGGCAATGGCGCGGTCCGTACCGCCGTGTTGGCGCAGAGCGATGCGCTCGCCCTGCTCGATCGCGTCGAGGCGGCGTGCCGCCTGCTGCGCGCCCGCCCGGCGCCGCTTGCGCGCTGGCTCGATCGCCTCGACAAGGCGCTCGAAGCGCTCGGCGCGCGCCCGGCCTTGCTCGCCGACGTCGCCGGGCAGGCGCTGCTCGAACTGCTCGCCGCGCGCCGCCAGGAACTCGACGGCAGCGACGCGCTGTTTTCCTTCGCGGCGTGGCGCGACTGGCTCGGCCGCGAACTCGAGGGCGCCAGCTTCCGCGATGCCAGCGTGTCGAGCAGCATCGTGCTGACGCCGCTCAACGCCGTCTGTCTGCGCCGCTTCGAGGCTGCCCTGCTGCTCGGCGGCGACGCCCGGCAGCTGGCGCCGGCCGCCGGCGGCGCCTTCTTCAACCAGTCGGTGCGGCGCGAGCTGGGGCTACCGACGCGCCTCGAAGCCGAGCGCGCGCTGCGCCGCGACCTCGAACTGCTGTTCGCCAGCGTGCCGCGCGTCGGTATCACCTGGCAGGCCGAGCGCGACGGCGAAGCCAATCTGCTGTCGCCCGAACTCGATCTGCTGGCGACGCTGCACCTGCTGGCGTGGGGCGACGACCTGCACCGCGCGCCGCTGCCGGCACGCCCCGAGCCGGCGCCCGACGTGGCGACCGCGCCGGGGCCGGCGCAGCGCTCCGCGCCGTCTGCGCCGCCGGCCCTGCTGCCGCAACGTGTCTCGGTGAGCGGCTACGCCAGCCTGGTGGCCTGCCCCTATCGTTTCTTCGCGCGCCATGTGCTTGGCCTAGGCGAACTCGACGAGGTCAGCGAAGAGATGGACAAGAGCGACTACGGCGCCCTCGTGCACCGCGTGCTCGAACGCTTCCACGCGCGCCATCCGCGCGTTTCGGCGCTCGCCGAAGCGGCGGCGCTGGACGCGCTGCGCGCCTGCGTCGAGGAAGTCTTTGCGCCGGCCGTCGCGGAGAATTTTCTCGCCGTCGGCTGGCGCCTGCGCTGGGAGCAGCGGCTTGCCGCCTATCTCGACTGGCAGCGCCGGCGCGAGGCCGAAGGCTGGTTCTGGCGGCAGGCCGAAACCAAGGTCAGCCGCGCCCTGCCGTTGGCAGCGGGCGACAGCGTCGAGCTGTACGGGCGCATCGACCGCATCGACGCAGGCGCCGCCGGCGTGTCGCTGCTCGACTATAAGACGCAGACTGCGAAGAAGGTGCGCGACCGCCTGGCCGACGACGTGCAACTGCCTGCGTACGCGCTGCTGCATGGCGACTGCGCGCAGGCGGCCTACGTCGCGCTCGACGACGAGCGCGTCGAGACGGTCGCAGCCGGCGAGGACGGGGCGCGTGAGACCGCTGACGAACACGATGCGAACGGCGGCCTGATGCACGCGGCCGTCGCGCAGGGCGAGCGTCTGCGCGCCGCCTTCGACGCCATGCGCGACGGCGTTCCGCTGCCCGCGCACGGCACCGAGAGCGCCTGCGCGTGGTGCGAGATGCGCGGCCTGTGTCGGAGGGACCATGTTGGCTGAGCGCGGAAACGGCCTCGTCGCAGTGGCCCTCGATCCGGCGCGCAGCGTCGTCGTCGAGGCCTGCGCCGGGAGCGGCAAGACCTGGCTGCTCGCCTCGCGCATCGTGCGCCTGCTGCTGGCCGGCGCGGCGCCCGGCGAAATCCTGGCGATCACCTTCACGCGCAAGGCGGCGCGCGAGATCGAGGAACGCGTCGTCGACTGGCTGCGCCTGCTCGCCACGCGCGACGACGCCGAAGTCGGACAGTTCCTCGCCGAGCGCGGCATCGCCGCCGACGGCGACACGCTGCGCCGCGCCCGCGCGCTCTACGAGCGGGTGGTCGGCGCGCAGCCGGGACTCGCCGTGAATACCTTCCACGGCTGGTTCCTGCAGCTCGTCGACGCGGCGCCGCTGTCGTCCAACCTGGCCGGCGCGACGCTCGCCGACGCGGGGTCGCGGCAGTTCGACGAATGGTGGCAGTCCTTCGCGGCGGCGCTGAAGGACGGGGCCGTGCCGGCGGCCGATGCGGGCGAAGATGAGCAAGAGGACGCCGCGGCGCAGGCGGCCGACGAGCGCGCCGCGCTGGCGCAGGACTTCGTCTGGCTGCTCGCCGAGGCCGGGCTCGACGCGACGCGGCGACTGGTGCGGCGCGGTTTCGAGCGGCGCGCCGAGTGGCTGGCCTGCGCCGGCGATGCGGACGGCGGCGGGGCCGACGATGTGTTGCCGCGCGTGCTTGACGAGCTGCGCGGGCGGCTCGGCGTCGGCGAGGTCGCGACGGCGTTGGACGATTTCTTCGTCGCCGGCTGGGCCGGGGATTTCCACGCCTACCTCGGCCTGCTCGAAATGAGCGAGCTCGACACCGACCGCGGTCTCGCGCAGAAACTGGCCGCGGCGCTCGCCGATGCGCCGGCCGATACGTCTGCGGATGCGCTGGCGCAGCGTCTCGCCGGCCTCTGTTCGGCCCTGCTCACGGCGAGCGGCACCCTGCGCGCGCGCAAGCCGTCGAAGACGCTCGACAAGCGCTTCGGCGCCGACGGCGCGGCGCGCTTTCTCGACCTGCACGCCCGCCTCGGCGCCCGTCTTCTCGACTGTCTGGCACGCCAGTGCGAGGAGCGCGCCTACGCCTTCAACCGGCGCATCGGCGTCGTCCTGCGTGCTTTCCTCGCGCACGTCGACGCGTACAAGGCGGCGCGCCGGCAGATCGACTTCGTCGACGCCGAATGGCGCGTCCTGCAGCTGCTGCGCGACGAGGCGACGGCGGCGTTCGTGCAGGCCCGCCTCGACACGCGCTACCGGCACGTCCTGCTCGACGAGTTCCAGGACACCAACCCGCTGCAATGGCAGATCCTGCTCGCCTGGCTCGGCGCCTATTCGGACGGCGCTCGTCCGTGCGTCTTCCTGGTCGGCGACCCGAAGCAGTCGATCTATCGCTTCCGGCGCGCCGAGCCGCGCCTGTTCGCCGCCGCCGCCGATTTCCTGGCGCGCGAGTTCGGCGCCGCGCGCTGCGAGCAGGACGCCACGCGGCGCAACGCGCAGGCTATCATCGACGTGGTCAACTCGCTGTTCCTCGAAGAGGCGACCTTCCGCCCCTTCCGCGAGCAGGAGTCGCTGGCCGGCGCGCTGCCCGGCCGTGTCGAGCTGCTGCCGCTATGCGGCGCGGAAGAGGGGGAAGGGCAGGCGGGTGATGCGGCGAGCGCCGAAAGCGCCGTGGCGGACGCGCCGCGCGCCGGCCTGCGCGATCCGCTGCGCGAGGCCGACAGCGAACCGGTCGACTCGCGCCGTCGGCGCGAGGCCGAGCGCCTGGCCGAGCGCCTGCGCGCCATGGTCGGCATCTGGCAGATCGACGACAAGGCGGGCGGCACGCGCGCGCTGCGCTACGGCGACGTCATGCTGCTCGCGCGCAGCCGCACGCGGCTCGCCGAGTACGAGCGCGCGCTGAGCGCCGCCGGCATCCCCTTCGACGCCGCCTCGCGCGGCGGCCTGCTCGGCACGCTCGAAGCGTGCGACGTCGTCGCGCTGCTCGAATTCCTGATCCTGCCGGCGGCCGACCTGCAGCTTGCGCACGCCCTGCGCTCGCCGGTTTTCGCGTGTACCGACGAAGATTTGCTGGCGCTTGCGGCGCGCCGCGAGACAGGCTGGTGGCCCAGGCTGGAGGCGCTGGCCGCAGCCGGCGAGGCCTCGCCGCACCTCGCACGCGCCGCGCGCCTGCTGACTGGCTGGCGGGGGGCCGCCGACCGCCTGCCGGCGCACGACCTGCTCGACCGCATCTATGCCGAGGGCGAGGTGCTCGCGCGCTACCGGCTGGCCGTGCCGCCCGCCACGTATGCCGGCGTCGAGGCCAACCTGCGCGCGCTGCTGCTGCTCGCGCTCGATCAGGGCGGCGGGCGCTATCCGAGCCTGCCGCGCTTCATCGACGAACTGCGCGACCTGCGCGACGCCGACGCCGGCGATGCACCCGACGAAGGTGCCATCGAGGGCGATGCGCATACGGCTGACAGCGGCCGCGTGCGCATCCTCACCATCCACGGCGCCAAGGGGCTGGAGGCGCCGCTCGTCTGGCTGCTCGACGCGCATGCCGCGCCGCGCGGCGAGGAGGCCTGGGACGTGATCGTCGACTGGCCGCCGGCCGAGGCGGCGCCGCAGCACTTCTCCTTTTTCGGGCGTTTGGCCGAGCGCGGCCGCGCCCGTCAGCCGCTGTTCGACGCCGAGGCGGCGGCGGCCGAGCGCGAGGAGCTGAACCTGCTCTACGTGGCGATCACGCGCGCCCGGCAGATTTTCATGGCGAGCGGCATCGCCGGCACGCGCGACAATGAGCGCACGCCCTACCGCCGGCTCGAAGCGGCGCTCGCGCGGCTCGACGCGCCGCTCGCGCACGGCGATGAATTCGCCGTCGCCGCCGCGCCGGCCGCTGCGGCCGATCCGCAAGCCCCTGTCGTTCCGTCGCCGGACGCGCCGGCCCTGCCGTTGCCGCGCATCGGCGAGCGGCGCGCGGCGCCGGATGCGGCCGAGCGTTTCGGCATCCTCCTGCATGCCTTGCTCGAACGGCGCACCGGGCGTGCGGCGACCGACGGCTGGTGGCGCGCGCTTGGTTTTGCCGACGCCGATTACCGGCGCGTCCTGCCGGTCGCCGAGCGCCTGCTCGCGGCGCCGGAGTTGCGCCGCTTCTTCGATCCGACGCAGTTCCGGCGCGCCTGGAACGAAGTCGAGTTGTCCGGCGCCGACGGCGGGCTGCGCCGCCTTGATCGCTTGGTCGAGTTCAGCGGAGTCGATGAAGTCGCCGGCAGCGGCAATGGCGACAGCGGCGACGGTGCACTGTGGGTGCTCGACTACAAGAGTTCGACGCGCGACACCGCGCGCCTCGACGCCTATCGCGCGCAGGTCGAGGACTACTGCCGGACGGTGGCGGCGGTCTTCCCCGGACGCACGGTGCGCGGCGCGCTCGTCTTCGCCGACGCGAACCTGCTCGAAGTCTGCTGAATCGGCGATTTTTCGCGCGTTCCAGCGCGATTTTTCGCCGCTTTTTCCCTGCTTTCGCCACTTTCGCAAACCGGCCGGATCGAATAACATCTGGCGGTCAGAGACGACCCGGGCAAGCCGGGCATACAAAAACAAGGGGATCACCATGCAAGTGCGGGAAATTTTGCGCGTCAAGGGGTCGGCGCTATTCACCGCGTCGCCGCAGCAGCAGCTGAGCGCGGCGGTAGCGGCGATGGCCGAGAACGACGTCGGTTCTCTGGTCGTCATGAGCGGCGGCAAGATGGCCGGCATGCTCACCTTCCGCGAGGTGCTGCAAGCGGTCAATGCGCACAAGGGCGGGCCGGAGTCGGTCCTGGTCGGCGACGTGATGGTTTCCGATCCGGTGACGGTCGCGCCCGACATGGAAGTCGACGATCTGCGCCGCCTGATGATCGAAAAACATTCCCGCTATCTTCCGGTGATGGACGGTACGACGCTGATGGGCGTCATTTCCTTCCTCGACGTGGCGAAGGCCGTGCTCGAAGAGCAGAGCTTCGAGAACCGCATGCTCAAGAACTACATTCGCAACTGGCCCGAAGGAGAAAAAGGGCCGGAATGACCCCCCGCGGGCGGCAGGCGCCCGCACACGACGACGCGCCACAGATGCGCGCGCGATAACGAAAACCCGATCGCTGGCTCACGACAAGACAACCTATATAAGCCCAGTAACTCAGGAGGAGAAGCAATGGACAAGATCTGGCTGCGCAGCTACCAGGAGGGAGTTCCCGCGGAAATCGATCTGAGCGAGTTCCAGTCGCTCGGCGAGTTGTTCGAGAAGAGCGTCGCGCAGTATCGCGACCGCGTCGCCTACATCAACATGGGCGGCCAACTGACCTACGGCGAACTCGACAAGCTGTCGCGCGACTTCGCCGCCTACCTGCAGTCGGTGCTCAAGCTGGCGCGGGGAACGCGCATCGCGATCATGATGCCGAACGTCCTGCAGTACCCGGTGTGCATGCTCGGCGCCCTGCGCGCCGGCTACGTCGTGGTCAACTGCAATCCGCTGTACACCCCGCGCGAACTCGAGCATCAACTGAAGGACTCCGGCGCCGAGGCCATCGTCATCCTCGAGAATTTCGCGCATACGCTGGAGGAAACGATCGCCCGCACGCCGGTCAAGCACGTCGTCATGGCGCGCATGGGCGACCTGCTCGGCTTCCCCAAGGGCGCCATCGTCAACTTCGTCGTCAAGTACGTGAAGAAAATGGTCCCGTCGTGGAACCTGCCGCGCGCCGTCAATTTCAACAGCGCGCTGAGCAAGGGCGCTGCGGCCGCCTTCGTTCCGGTGCCGGTCCTCCAGGAGGACCTCGCCTTCCTGCAATACACGGGCGGGACCACCGGCGTCTCCAAGGGCGCCATGCTCACGCATCGCAACATCCTCGCCAACCTGGCGCAGGCGCACGCGTGGATCAAGCCGGCCGTGCAGGAAGGCTCGGAAGTCGTCATCACCGCGCTGCCGCTCTATCACATCTTCGCGCTCACGGCGAACTGCTTCACCTTCCTCAAGATCGGCGCGACCAACGTGCTGATCACCAATCCGCGCGACATTCCCGGCTTCGTCGCCGAACTCGGCAAATACCCCTTCACCGTGCTGATCGGCGTCAATACGCTGTTCAACGCGCTGCTCAACAACGACGCCTTCGCCGCGCTCGATTTCAGCAAGCTGAAGGTCACGTTGGGCGGCGGCATGGCGGTGCAGAAGGCGGTCGCCGAGAAGTGGAAGAAAGTCACCGGCAAGCCGCTGATCGAAGCCTACGGCCTGACCGAAACCTCGCCGGCGGTCACCATCAATCCGCTGAACATTCCCGAGTACAACGGCGCGATCGGCCTGCCGGTCGGTTCGACCGAAGTCGCGATCCGCGACGACGAGGGCGTCGACCAGCCGCTCGGGCAGCCGGGCGAACTGTGCGTGCGCGGCCCGCAGGTCATGAAGGGCTACTACAATCGCCCGGAAGAAACTGCCAAGGTCTTCATGGCGGACGGCTTCCTGCGCACCGGCGACGTCGCGGTGATGGACGAGAAGGGCTTCCTGCGCATCGTCGACCGCAAGAAGGACATGATCCTGGTGTCCGGCTTCAACGTCTATCCGAACGAGGTCGAGGACGTCGTCGCGCTCCATCCGGGCGTGCTCGAGGTCGCGGCGATCGGCGTGCCGAACGAGAAGTCCGGCGAGGCGGTGAAGATCTTCGTCGTGCGCAAGGATCCCAAGCTGACGGCCGAGGCGATCATCGCGCACTGCCGCGACAGCCTGACCGGCTACAAGGTGCCGCACTACGTCGAGTTCCGCGACGAGTTGCCGAAGACCAACGTCGGCAAAATCCTGCGTCGCGCCCTGCGCGACAGCGCGACCGCTGGCGCCTGAGCCCGCCGCAACGAGGCCGCCCGTTTTCCGGGCGGCTGCCGCAACGCTTTGGCGGGGAAGGTTTTTCCCCTTCCCCGCACAAGCTCCGCACAGGTTTATCCACAGATATTGTGCGTAGTTTTTCGCCGCTTTCTCGCTTGCCTTCTTCTTTCCGCGCCGCGCGCTCCGGGTGAAGCGCGGAGCGCGCCGGACATTCTCCGGATGTTCCCCGATGCCGCGTTGCCCGGCTTTCCGGGGCTGCTCCCGGGCCGGCATGTCGCAGCGCCGTCGCGCACTCGCGCCGGGCGACCCCCTTCCCGATCGCTCCGAGGCGAGCGCGCCGGGCCTTCGTTTCTTGCGCGCGGCCTGGAATGTTTCCATTCATCGAGCATGGGATAATTCACGCGTCCGGGATCTTCCCTTTCCTACGTCTCCTTTCCTTCGAGGTAGCCGCATGCCGCTCATTCATATCTCATCCGCGCTGCGCTTGAGCGGTGCGCTGGCCGTCGCGTTTTTGCTGTGCGCACCGGCCGGCGCGGCCGGCGTGCGCCAGTTCAGCCCGCAGGGGCAGGTCGAGCAGCCGGTGCGTGCGACGGCGGTTTTTTCCGCCGACATGGTGGCGCTCGGGCGGCCCGATGCGCCGGCGCCGTTCGCGGCCGATTGCGGGGCGGTGAAGGGCAAGGGGCGCTGGAGCGACGCGCGCAGTTGGTCCTACGTCCTCGAACGTCCGCTGCAGCCCGGCGAGCGCTGCGACTTCCGGCTCGCGCCCAAGCTGCGCGCGGCGAACGGCGAGGCCGTGCTCGGCGAGCCGTCCTACGCCTTTTTCGCGCCCGGCCCCTGGCCGCGCTCGATCGTGCCGCGGCCGGGCGGCGCGATCGACGAGGAGCAGGCTTTCCTGATCGAAACGAGCGGCGCGCTGCAGCGCGCGTCGGTCGAGCGCAACGTCTGGTGCGAGGCCGACGGCGTCGGCCAGCGCATCCCGCTGCGCATCCTGTCGGAGCGCGAACGCGGCGACATCCTCGGCGCCCTGCACCGCACCGCGCAGCCCGGTACGCTGGCCGTCGCCTGCAGCGAACGCCTGCCGGCCGGGGCCAAGATGCGCCTCGTATGGGGGCGCGGCGTCGCCGCCGAGAACGGCGCGACGGCGAGCCGCAGCGAAAGCTTTTCCTACGTCGTGCGCGAGCCTTTCCGCGTGAGTTTCAGCTGCGAACGCGAGAAGGCCGCCGCGCCGTGCTCGCCGCTCTCCGACCTGCGCGTCGAGTTTTCCGCGCCGATTGACAGCAAGCTGGCGGCCGGCGTTCGCCTCGTGACGCCGGAGGGCGTGCGCGCGCCGCACGCCGGCAACGGCGAGGCGGCACGCGAGAACACGGTGCGCGAGGTCGTCTTCCGCCGTCCCTTCCCGCAGAACGCCGAGCTGCGCATCGAACTGCCCGGCGGCGCGAAGGAGGGCATTCGAGACGAGGCCGGGCGCCCGCTCGCCAACGCCGCAAACTTCCCGCTGCGCGTGCGCACCGGCACGCTGCCGCCGCTCGCCAAGTTTCCCGGTGCCTTCGGCATTCTCGAATTGAAGGAAGGCGGCGTGCTGCCGGTGACCCTGCGCAATGTCGAGGCGGCGCTGCCGGTCGCCTCTCTGCAACTGCCGGCGGCCGGCGCGCAGCGTTTCAGCAGCCAGCACCTGAGCGACGACGCCGAGGTGATCGCGGCGATGCGCGCGCTGGCCCGCTTCGAGCGGCAGACGCGCAAGGTGCGGAGCGGGCAGGGGGCCGCCGCGCAAGAGTTCGAGGACCCGTACTACGCGCGCGAGCTGTCCTTCCTCAAGGGCAAGGCCGGCGTCAGCGGGCGTGAACTGCCGAAGCCCGGCGGCAGCGCCGACTTCGAGGTGGTCGGGATTCCGCTGCAGAAGCCCGGCTACCACATCGTCGAGATCGAGAGCCGCCTGCTCGGCGCGGCGCTGCTGGCGACGCCGAAGCCGATGTACGTGCGCACGTCGGCGCTGGTCACCAACCTCGCCGTGCACCTGAAGCGCGGGCGCGACAACGCGCTGGTCTGGGTGACGACGCTCGACGGCGGCCAGCCGGTGAGCGGCGCCGAGGTGCGCATCTCGGCGTGCGACGGGACGCTGCTCTGGCAGGGGCGCAGCGACGCGCAGGGGCGCGCGCTGGCCGACGCGGCGCTGACCGAACGTCCCTGCGCCGGCGCTCCCGGCGCCAATGGCGACGCCAACGATGCCTACGAAGGCAGCTTCCTGTTCGCCAGCGCGCGCCTCGGCGAGGACTACAGCTTCGTCCGCTCGGACTGGAACGAAGGCGTCGAGCCCTGGCGCTTCGGCGTCGAGACCTGGGGCGAATACGAGGCGCGCAAGATCCACACGATCTTCGACCGCACGCTGCTGCGCGCCGGACAGACGGTGTCGATGAAGCATCTCGCGCGCGAGCGCGGCAGCCGCAGCTTCGCCTATCCCGACGCCCGGCAGCTGCCGGGCGAGCTGGTGATCCGCCACGAGGGCAGCAACGACGAGTTTCGCCAGCCGCTGGCCTGGGATGCGCGCGGCGCGGCGACCAGCGCCTGGAAGATTCCCGAGGGCGCCAAGCGCGGCAGCTACCGGGTCGAACTGCGCGGCGGCCCGCAAGGCGGCGTCGACAGCGGCGAGTTCCGCGTTTCCGATTTCCGCCTGCCGGTCTTCAGCGGCAGCGTGCAGGGCGTGCCGCCGCGCCAGGTGGCGCCGAAGGCGGTGCCGCTCGCGCTCGGCCTCTCCTTTCTCAATGGCGGCGCGGCCAAGGGTGTCCCGGTCGAGGTGTCGGCCACGCTGCGCCCGCGCTGGCCGGAGTACAAGGGCTACGAAGGCTTCCGTTTCCTCGTCGACTTCGACGAAGTGAGCCGCGCGGCCTTCGCCGTCGACGACGGGCGCGAGCGCGAGCAGCTGGTCGCCGACCGCCTGCGCGTGACGCTCGACCAGGCCGGCGCCGGCCGGCTGACGGTGCCGCTGACGCAGAAGGTCAAGAGGCCGAGCGAGCTCTACGCCGAAATGAATTTTGCCGATCCGAACGGCGAGATCCAGACGCTGCGCGGCAGCGTCGAACTGTGGCCGGCCGCCGTCGTGGCCGGCATCCGCGTCAAGGATTGGGTCTCGGTGAAGGAGGGCGGCGCCGTCGAGGTCGTCGTGCTCGACACGCAGGGCAAGCCGTTGGCCGACGTGCCGGTGCGCGTGACGGCCAAGCGCCGCGTCGACTACGCGCACCGCAAGCGCATCGTCGGCGGCTTCTACGCCTTCGAGCAGCACACCGAATTCACCGACCTCGGCGAAGTGTGCGGCGGGCGCAGCGACGCGCGCGGCAAGCTGGCGTGCACCGCGCGCAGCAGCGAGGCGGGCAGCATCTACCTGCTCGCCGAGACCAAGGACCGCGACGGTAACGCCGTCTACGCCGGCACCAGCTACTGGGTTGCGGGCGGCGACGACGCCTGGTTCGCCGCAGGCAACCAGGACCGCATCGACGTGATTCCCGAAAAGCGCAGCTACGCGCCGGGCGAGACGGCGCGCCTGCAGGTGCGCACGCCCTTCCGCGACGCGACGGCGCTGGTCGCGGTCGAGGCCGGCGGCATCGTCGACAGCCGCGTCGTTCCGCTCTCGCGCTTCAACCCGGTGATTGAACTGCCGGTGCAGGGCGACTGGGGGCCGAACGTCTTCGTTTCGGTGCTCGTCGTGCGCGGCCGCGTCGAGCCGCTCAAGTGGTATTCCTTCTTCCGCTGGGGCTGGCGCGAGCCGGCCGCGTGGTTCCGCGAGTGGTGGAATCCGCCGCAGGCGACGGCCATGGTCGATCTCGCCAAGCCGGCGTGGAAGCTCGGGCTGACCGGCTTCGACGTCGGCGTCGATGCTTTCCGCCTGAAGGTCGAGGTGACGCCGGAGAAGAGCGATTACCGGCCGCGCGAAACGGCGCGCGTGAAGGTGCGCGTGACGCAGCCCGACGGCCGGCCGGCGCCGGCCGGCAGCGAGCTGGCCTTCGCCGCCGTCGATCAGGCGCTGCTCGAACTGCGCGCCAACGACAGCTGGCAGCTGCTCGACGCGATGCTGCCGCGGCGCGCCTATCAGGTCGAAACGGCGAGCGCGCAGTCGCAGGTGATCGGCAAGCGCCACTTCGGCAAGAAGGCCGTGCCGCCCGGCGGTGGTGGTGGGCGCGCGCCGGCGCGCGAGCTGTTCGACACGTTGCTGCTCTGGCAGCCGCGCGTCGCGCTCGACGCCAACGGCAGCGCGACCCTCGACGTGCCGCTCAACGATTCGCTCAGCGAGTTCCGTCTGGTCGCCGTTGCCGACGTCGGCGCCGGCCTGTTCGGCACCGGCAGCGCGCGCCTGCGCACCCGGCAGGAACTGCAGCTGATCTCCGGCCTGCCGCCGCTGGTGCGCGAGAAGGACCGCTACCGCGCGCAGCTCACCCTGCGCAACGGCACGACGAAGGCGATGACGGTCGGCGTCGCCGCGCGCGCCGGCGGACGCGCGCTCGAAGCGAAGCAGGTGCAGCTGGCGGCCGAGGGCGCCGCCGAAGTCGCGTGGACGGTCGAGGCGCCGGAAGGCGAAGCAGTGTTGGATTGGGAATTCGACGCGGTCGAGCAGGGCGGTGCCGGGCGCGACCGCTTGCGCGTCGCGCAGCGGATCGCACCGGCGGTGCCGGTCGGCGTGCAGCAGGCGAGCTTCGCGCGCATCGACGGCGCGCTGGACCTGCCGGTCGCCTTGCCGGCCGGCGCGCTGGCCGGCAAGGACGGCCCGCTCGGCGGTATCGAGATCGGCCTCGCTGCCCGCCTGTCGACGCCGCCGCCCGGCCTGCGCCGCTTCTTCGAGGAGTATCCCTTCGTCTGTCTCGAACAGAAGGCCTCGGTCGCCATCGGTCTGCGCGACGTGGCGCGCTGGCGGGAGGTGGTCGCCGCCCTGCCGACCTATCTCGACGGCGACGGGCTGGCCCGCTATTTTCCGGGCGACGGCGCCGATGCCAATCCCGGCAGCCCGACGCTCACCGCGCACCTGCTGAGCACCTCCGCCGCGGCCGGCGCCGACTTCGCGCTGCCGGCGGAACTCGCGCAGCGCATGGAGCGCGGCCTCGCGGCCTTCGCCGAGGGGCGCATCCGGCCCGCGCACTGGTCGCCGCAGGCCGACCTGGCGGTGCGCAAGCTGGGCGCGCTGGAGGCGCTGACCCGGCGCGGCCAGCAGCCGCTCTCGGCGGTTTCCAGCCTAGAGATCGAGCCGCCGCGCCTGCCGACGTCGGCGCTGATCGACTGGTATCTCGTCGTCAAGCGTCTGGACGGGCTGCCCGGCCGCGAGGCGCGCCTCGCCGCGGTCGAGCGCGAACTGCGCAACCGCCTGTCGTATCAGGGCGGACGCCTGGTGTTCACCAGCGAGCGCTCCGATTACTGGTGGTGGCTGATGGCCGGCGGCGACGCCAACGCCTTTCGCCTGATCGAGGCGGTGCTCGACGACCCGGCGTGGCGCGACGACCTGCCGGCGCTCGTGCAGGGCGCCATGCTGCGCCAGCAGCGCGGCCGCTGGGCGACGACGGTGGCCAACGTCTGGGCGGGCATCGCGCTCGACGGCTTCGGCCGGCGCTTCGAGCGCGGCGCGGTGAGCGGCACGACGCGCGCCGCCCTGGGGAATGCGCCGGCTCAAAGTGTCGCCTGGCCGGCGGCGGTGGGGGCGAAGGACGCGAAAGACGCGAAGGACGCTCCTGCGCCCGCGTCGGAGCGTCTGCTGTTGCCCTGGCCGGCCAAGCCCGCCGCCGGCGATCGCCTGCATCTGACGCACGCCGGCGGCGGCCAGCCGTGGGCCAGCGTGCAGGTGCTCGCCGCCGTGCCGGTCAAGGCGCCGCAGGCGAACGGCCTGCGCGTCGTGCGCACGGTTACGCCCTTGCAGGAGAAGGTGCCGGGACAGGCGTCGCGGGGCGACGTCTGGCGCGTGCGCCTGAGCGTCGAGGCCGGGCAGGACGTTTCGTGGGTGGCGCTCAGCGACCCGATCCCGGCCGGCGCGCGCATCCTCGGCGAAGGAAGCGAAAGCGACGGGCGCGACGCGCGGATCGCCGGACCCCGTGGCGTCGGCGGATCGGCCGGAGCGGGCGATGCAGGCGACGGGAGCGGGCGCGACCCGCTCCGCCTCCGGCCGGCCTACGTCGAGCGCAGCTTCGGCGGCTTCCGCGCCTACTACGCCCACGTGCCGCGCGGCCGTTTCCACATCGACTACACGCTGCGCCTGAACAACGCCGGCGAATTCGCGCTGCCCGCGACGCGGGTCGAGGCGATGTACGCGCCGGAGGTTTTCGGCGAGGCGCCGAACGCCCGTGTCAAGGTGGGCGAGTGAGGTCGGTGATGTCGGGGCGGGCGCCGCGCGCCCGCCCCGGGCCTCAGACCGGCGAGGCCAGCTTGAGGCCGATGATGCCGGCGACGATCAGCGCCATGCTGAGCAGGCGGCCGGCGCTGGCCGGTTCGTCGAAGAGCACGATGCCGAGGATCACGGTGCCGACGGCGCCGATGCCGACCCAGACGGCGTAGGCGGTGCCGACCGGCAGCGTCTTCATGGCCAGGCCGAGCAGGCCGACGCTGAGAAGCATCGCGGCGCCGGTGCCGAGGCTCGGCCACAGGCGGGTGAAGCCCTCCGTGTATTTGAGTCCGATCGCCCAGACGATTTCGAGGATTCCGGCCAGCAGGAGAATGAGCCAGGACATGGTTGTTCCTTTCGTCGAAGTGGGGCCGTCCCCGATGCGTCATGGAGCGGTGGGGTCGTCCCCACTTCCGGAAGGCCGTCGCGGAAGCGCCGTCCCGAACGGATGAGCCTGAAAGACCGGCCGGCGGCCGATTGGTTCCGGCTACCGACGGGTTTGCAGGTTCAGACGCCGGCGCGTCGCGTGCGTCAGTCGCAGCTCGCTTTGCAGGCCGCCGGATCGGCGCCGCAGTCGCCGTCGCCCTGCGTCCGGCAGGTGGCCTTGGTGCGGTGCGTGAAGGCGATGCCGTCGCCGTAGGTGCACACGAGGCGGGTCATGCTGCCCTCGCGCGCGACGGCGATGCCGCGCGGCTTCGCTGCGGTGATCGCGGCGGTCGGCAGGTCGCAGGACAGATAGGTCTGGAAGGCGCCGTCGGCCGATTCCCAGAGCACGACGTTCTTCATCTTGCGGTAGAGCAGGAAGTCGGTGCACACGCTGGCATCCTTGCGGTAGATGCGCGCGTTGTCGCTGCAAAAACCGTCGTAGGTGAACAGCAGTTCGTCCTCGGTCGGGCAGTTGCCGACCTGGACGGCGGTGGCGAGGTCGGGACAGGCGAGCGTTTCCGCCTGCGCGGCGGGGGCGAAGGCGGCGCTCAGGCCGGCGAGCAGGGCCAGGGCGGCGAACAGCGGCGTGCGTGTCTTCATGTGCGGCATCTCCCGTGATTTTGTCGAGTCGCTGCGCATTGTACTTGCGCCGCCGTCCGGCGGACTTTGAGCCATCTCATATCCGGCGGCTTGCCGGCGGCCCGGGCGGCCCACCATAATCGCCGGCATGTCTTTCCGCTCCCTGCGCCGTCCGCTGCTCGCCGTCTGTCTCGCGCTGTGCGCCGGCGCGGCGGGCGCCCTGCCGGCCTTCAGCGAAGTGCGTTCCAGCTGGCGCGAATCCGACGCCTGGCTGCTCGCGCGCGACGGCCGCCCCGTGCACGCGCTGCGCCTCGACCTGCGGGTGCGGCGCCTGCCATGGACGCGCATCGAGGACGTTTCGCCGGCGCTGCTGCGTGCGCTGCTCGCCTCCGAGGACCGGCGCTTCTACGAGCACGCGGGCGTCGACTGGGGCGCGGCGGCGGCGAGCGCCTGGCGCAATCTGTGGAATACGCGCACGCGCGGCGCCAGCACCCTGTCGATGCAGCTCGTCGGCCTGCTCGACGAGTACGGCGACGAGCAGGCGGCGCGCCGCGGCCGGCGCAACGTCGCGCAGAAGCTCTCGCAGGCGGCCGGCGCGCTGTGGCTGGAGCGGCGCTGGAAAAAGGACGAGATTCTCGAGGCCTACCTCAACCTCGCCGGTTTCCGCGGCGAACTGGTCGGTGTCGCGGCGATGAGCCGCGGCCTGTTCGGGAAGTGGCCGGACGGACTCGACGAGCGTGAAGCGGCGCTCGCGGCGGCGCTCCTGCGCGCGCCGGGCGCCAGCCCGCAGAGCGTGGCCGCGCGCGCCTGCGGGGTGCTGCAGGCGACGGCGCGCATGCAGCGGGAACGGGAACAGGATGCGGCGGCCGACTGCGCCGGGCTGGACGGACTCGCCCGCCTGGCGCTGTCCGGCGGCCTGCGCGCCGAGGCTGGTGGCGGTTGGCTCGGCGCCGAGCAGTCGCCGGGCCTGGCGCCGCATCTCGCGCGCAAGCTGCTGGCACAGCCCGGCGAGCGCCTGCGCAGCACGCTGGACGCCGACCTGCAGCGCTTTTCGACGGCCGCGCTGCAGCGCCACCTGCGCGAAATCGCGCGGCAGAACGCCGAGGACGGCGCGCTGCTGGTGCTCGACAACGCGAGCGGCGAAGTGCTCGCCTGGGTCGGATCGAGCGGCGCCCTGTCGGATGCGCCCGAGGTCGACGGCGCGAGCGCGCTGCGTCAGGCCGGCTCGACGCTGAAGCCTTTTCTTTACGCGCAGGCCTTCGAGCGACGCGACCTCACCGCCGCCTCGCTGATCGACGATTCGCCGCTCGCGCTGACCACCGGCGACGGCCTCTACGTGCCGCAGAACTACGCGCCGCAGTATCGCGGCTGGGTCAGCGCGCGCATGGCGCTCGCCGGCTCGCTCAACGTACCGGCGGTGCGCACGCTGGTGCGCGTCGGGCCGGACGCCTTCCGCGACCGCCTGCACGCCTTCGGCTTCCTGAGCCTTCGCGAGCCCGGCGAGCATTACGGCTACAGCCTCGCGCTCGGCTCGGCCGACGTTTCCCTGCTCATGCTGGCCAACGCCTACCGCACGCTGGCCAACGGCGGGTTGTGGTCGCCGCTGCGTGCGGTCGTGGGCGGTGCGGGGGGGGCGGCGGCCGGATCGGCGGGCAAATTACCGACCGGCGTGTCGGACGAAGCACCGGGCGCCGCACCGCGGGTACCGTGCAGCGCGGCCGGCTGCGCCGGCGTTTTCAGCGGGCGGGCGCGGCGTGCGGCGCCGGCGGCGCCGGTCTTCGTCGCCGCCGACATCCTCGCCGACCGCGCGGCGCGCGCCGGCACTTTCGGTCTCGAATCGTGGCTCGCCACGCCCTACTGGAGCGCGGTGAAGACCGGCACCAGCAAGGACATGCGCGACAACTGGTGCATCGGCTTCTCGCGCCGCTACACGGTCGCCGTGTGGGTCGGCAACGCGGCCGGCGAAGCGATGCGGGACGTCTCCGGCGTCTCCGGCGCGGCGCCGGTCTGGCGCGAGGTGATGGACTGGCTGCAGCGCGGGGACGACAGTGCCGGGGCAGGCCGGCGCGGCGTCGTGCGCAGCGAGCCGCCGCCGGCGCCGCCCGGCGTGCAGCGGCTGGCCGTGCGTTTCGCGCCGGCCGACAAGGTGCGCGAGCCGCCGCGCGAAGAATGGTTTCTCGCCGGCACCGGCATGCGCGTCGTGCAACTGGCCGAGGCGCAGGCGCTGGCGCGCATCGCCTATCCGGGGCAGGGCACCGTCGTCGCGCTCGACCCGGACATTCCGCCGGCGCGCCAGCGCATCGCCCTGCAGCTTTCGGGGCCGCCGGGCGCCGGCTGGCAATGGCGTCTCGACGGCGCGCCGCTCGGCGGCGCCGCGCGCGAAGTCCTGTGGCGCCCGCGCCCGGGCAGCCACCGCCTGGCGCTGCACGGCGCCGACGGGCGCGAGATCGAGGCGGTGAGTTTCGAGGTGCGCGCGCTCAGGGGGCGCGGCGCGGCAGGCCGAGCGCCGCGATAAGCGCGGCGAGCAGGGCGGCGCCGATCACCGCGGCGACGCCGTGCCAGGCGAAGGCCGGCCAGAGCACG
Organism: Candidatus Accumulibacter sp. 66-26; assembly: GCA_001897745.1. Classification (GTDB taxonomy): domain Bacteria; phylum Pseudomonadota; class Gammaproteobacteria; order Burkholderiales; family Rhodocyclaceae; genus 66-26. Next base: position 56,038 of record MKUH01000023.1, on the reverse strand, counting down.
CCGGAGAGCGTGCCGATCAGGCTGGCGCCGAGATAGTAGGCCGAGAGGTAGAGCGCCGAGGCGAGCGAGTGGTGCTGCGTCGCCTGGCGGCCGACCCAGGCGGCGGCGGTCGCGTGCGCGCTGAAGAAGCCGAAGGTGAATACCGCGACACCGCCGACGACGGCGGCCAGATTCATCGGCAGCGTCGCCGCCAGCCCGAGCAGCATCACCGCGATCATCAGCCAGAGCAGGCGGTGGCGGCCGAGGCGCGCCGACAGCGCGGCGCTCGCCGGCGAGGCGACGCTGCCGACCAGATAAAGCGCGAAGACCATGCCGATCTCGCCGGCCGAGAGGCGGAAGAGCGGGTTCAGCAGGTGGAAGCTCAGGTAGTTGTAGAGGCTGATGAAGGCGCCCATGATCAGGAAGCTGACCGCGAACAGGCGGCGCAGCGCGGGGTCGGCGAGGTGGCCGGCGGCGGCGCGCAGCGTGGTTCGCAGCGAATGGCGCGCCTGCACGCTGTGGCGCGGGTCGGGCAGGAAGCGCCAGAAGCAGAAGGCGACGAGCGCCGTCTGCACGGCACCGGCGGCGAGCGCGACGCGCCAGGAAAAGTGTCCGGCGAGGACGGCGGTGAATACGCGTCCGGCCATGCCGCCGAGCGCGTTGCCGCCGATGTAGATGCCCATCGCCAGGCTGTGCGAGCGGCTGCCGATTTCCTCGCGCAGATAGGTCATGGCCACCGCCGGCAGGCCGGCGAGGCTGAGGCCGACCAGCATGCGGCAGGCGACGAGCAGCGTGTGGTTGGGCGCCAGCGCCGAGAGCAGGGCGAACAGCGTGGCGAGCGCCAGCGAGGCGCTCATCAGCGTCTTGCGCCCGATGCGGTCGGAAAGCACGGCGCTCGGGATCAGCATCAGCGCCAGCGCCGCCGTGCCGGCCGAGACCGCGGTACTGGCCAGCGCCGGCGTCACGCCGAATTCGGCGGCCAGCTGCGGCAGCAGCGGCTGCGTGGCGTAGAGCGTGGCGAAGCAGGAGAAGCCGCCGAAGAAGAGCAGTGCGACGGTACGCGCGAAGCCGGGCGCGCCGGCTTCGAGGCGCGGCGCGTCGGGGTGGGGAGAGGGAGTTGTCATGCGCTCGCGATCGGGCAAGGCCGCGGACGACCGGCGGCGCTGCGGAAAAGGGGCGCCAGTTTACGGCGGGCGCGGCGTTTAGTGAACGTTGCCGTAGGCCGCGCCGCGCGCGTTATTCCGACGTCTTGCGGCTGTAGGCCTCGCGCAGCTGCACCGGCGCCACGCGCTTCTTGCGCATGCGGATGTTGAGCACCTCGACGAGCACCGAGAAGGCCATCGCGAAGTAGATGTAGCCCTTCGGCACCGCGTGGTCGAAGCCCTCGGCGACCAGTGCGACGCCGACCACCATCAGGAAGGAGAGGGCGAGCATCTTGATCGTCGGATGGTCGGAAACGAAGCGGCCGATGCTCGCGGCGAAGAGCATCATCAGGCCGACCGAGGCGATGACGGCGGCGATCATCACGGCGACCTGATCGACCATGCCGACGGCGGTGATGATCGAGTCGAGCGAGAAGACGATGTCGATCACGATGATCTGCAGGATGATCGCCGAGAAGGTCGCCTGCACGGCGCTCGACGCTTCGCCTTCCTCGCCTTCGAGCAATTGGTGGATCTCGTGCGTGCTCTTCCAGATCAGGAACAGGCCGCCGCAGATCAGGATCAGATCGCGCCCCGAGATGTCCTGCCCGAGCACCGCGAAGAGCGGCGCCGTCAGGCCGACGATCCACGACAGGACGAGGAGCAGGCCGACGCGCATGAACATGGCGAGGAAGAGGCCGAGCTTGCGTGCCTTCTCGCGCGATTCCGGCGGCAGGCGGTCGACGAGGATCGAGATGAAGATGACGTTGTCGATGCCGAGCACGAGTTCGAGCGCGGTCAGGGTGAGAAAGGCGATCCACATCTGCGGGTCGGCGAGCAGGCTGACGAGTTCCATGATCGTTCTGGCGGCGCTTCGGAAAAGGGGGAGCGGCGAGTATACCGGCGCCCGAAAACAACGCTTGCATTTTTACCGGCGCTCGTTTTTAATGGCCGCTCTACTTCCTGATTTTCGCCCACGCGACCATGCATTTCGAACGTAACGACGACCGCGCGATTTTCGCCACCGCTGCTGCTCAAGCCGCGGCTTTCGTCATTGCGGCCAATGTATCGGTAGTACGTGTAGTCAGCGTAGCGAGCGTAGTACGCGCGCACCGCCGAGGGCCGGAAGACAAGTCGTAGCGCAGGACAGCAGACGACAGCAGATTCTGAAACCCCCGCCGGTGCAAGCCGAGCGGGGGTTTCTCTTTTCAGGGCCTCCGCCGGTCGAAAACGTGCCGAAACCGAAAGGAGAGCCTCGTGGAAAAGCAAACAACCGAAACACTCACCGGTGCCCAGATCGTCGTGCGCCTGCTCGAAAGACAGGGCGTGCGCACGCTGTCCGGCATTCCGGGCGGCGCCATCCTGCCGATCTACGACGCCATGTCGCAGTCGACGCTGATCCATCACGTGCTGGCGCGTCACGAGCAGGGCGCCGGCTTCATCGCCCAGGGCATGGCGCGCGCGACCGGCATCCCGGCGGTGTGCATGGCTTCGTCAGGCCCCGGTGCGACCAACCTGCTGACCGCGATCGCCGACGCCAAGCTCGACTCGATTCCGCTCGTCGCGATCACCGGCCAGGTGGCGCGCGCGATGATCGGCACCGACGCCTTCCAGGAAGTCGATACCTACGGCCTGACGATCCCGATCACCAAGCACAACTTTCTCGTCAATTCGGCCGAGGAACTGCTCGAAGTGATCCCGCGCGCCTTCCGCCTCGCCGCTTCCGGCCGCCCGGGCCCGGTTCTGGTCGATATTCCGAAGGATGTGCAGAATCAGGCGATCGAGGTCGCCGAATGGCCGGCCATCGGTGTCGCTGACCCGATCCCGGCGCCGGCGCCGGAGCTGATCGCGCGTGCGGCGGCGATGATCAACGAGGCCGAGCGCCCCATCCTCTACCTGGGCGGCGGCGTCGTGCATTCGGGCGCCTCCGGGCTGGCCGTCGCACTCGCCGAGAAGGCCGGCCTGCCGACCGTGATGACGCTGATGGCGCTTGGCGCGATGCCGGTCGATCACGCGCTCTCGCTCGGCATGCTCGGCATGCACGGCGCGCGCTGCACCAACCTCGCGCTCGACGAGTGCGACCTGCTGATCGCCGTCGGCGCGCGCTTCGACGACCGCGCCACCGGCAAGGTCGCCGCCTTCTGCCCGCAGGCGAAGATCATCCACATCGACATCGACCCTTCCGAACTCGACAAGATCAAGGCCGCGCACGTCGGCATCGCCGGCGACGTCGCGGCCGTGCTCAAGATGCTCTCGCCGGAAGTCGAGTCGCATCTGCGCAAGCGCTGGCTGACCCATGTGAATGGCCTGAAGGCCGCGCATCCGCTGCGCACGCCGGGTATCGACGACGCGCGCACGCACTACGGCCTGATCCGTGCCGTCGCCGACTGCCTCGACGACGAGGCGGCGATTGCCACCGACGTCGGCCAGCACCAGATGTGGGTGGCGCAGGCCTATCCGCTGCGCCGGCCGCGCCAGTGGCTGACCTCGGGCGGCCTCGGCACGATGGGCTTCGGCCTGCCGGCGGCGATCGGCGCCGCGCTCGCCGAGCCGGAGCGCACGGTCGTCTGCTTCACCGGCGACGGCAGCATCCTGATGAACATCCAGGAGTTCGCGACGGCCGCCGAGGAGGGCGCCAACGTCAAGATCGTGCTCATGAACAACGCCACGCTCGGCCTCGTCTACCAGCAGCAGACGATGTTCTACGGCGAGCGCATCTACGCCTCGAAATTCAAGGGGCAGCCCGATTTCATCAAGGTCGCCGAGGGTTTCGGCCTGGCGACCGTCGATCTCGACAAGGAAAGCGACCCGCGCGCCGCCCTCGCCGAGGCGCTGTCGATGCGCGGGCCGGTGCTGATCCACGCCAGCATCGACCGCCAGCAGCAGGTGCTGCCCATGGTCGCGCCCGGCGCGGCAAACAAAGACATGATCGGAGGCTGAACCATGAATGCAACTTCGCAAGCGGAAAACCAGGCGCTCGCCCGCGCCGTGCTCGAACTCGACGTCAATAACCACGCCGGCGTCATGTCGCACGTCGTCGGCCTGTTCTCGCGCCGCGCCTACAACGTCGAGGGCATTCTCGTGATGCCGGTCGGCGACGGAACGAAAAGCCGCATCTGGCTGCTCGTCAACGAGGACGCGCGCCTCGAGCAGATGGTCAAGCAGGTCGAGAAGCTCGAGGACGTCCTTGCGGTGCGCCGGCACGGCGCCGACCACCGCGTCTTCGAGCGTCTCGAAGAGTTCTTCCGCTAGGCCGGGACAGGGCGGGGCGACGTTCAGCGGCCGCCGCGCCGGCCGCCGCCGGCGCGGCCCTGGTCCCAGCCGTAGCGCACCGTTCGCTGCCAACGCGCGGCGGGCTGCTGCAGCGGATTCGGTACGCTGTTCTTGCCGGCGGGAAAACCCGCTTGCGCGGGGCGGGAGGGCGGTGGTTTGGGCTTGTCGTTCATGGCGCGCGGGGAGGTCGGTCGATGACGCTATGGTAGACTCCAAGGCTATTCCAACGCTCCCGAGAAATCCATGTCCGGCAACACTTTCGGCACCCTGTTCACCGTCACCTCCTTCGGCGAATCGCACGGCCCGGCCATCGGCTGCGTGGTCGACGGCTGCCCGCCGGGACTGGAAATTTCGGAGGCCGACATTCAGGCCGAACTCGACCGCCGCAAGCCCGGCACGTCGCGTCACGTCACCCAGCGCCGCGAGCCGGACAGCGTCGAAATCCTTTCCGGCGTTTTCGAGGGCAGGACGACGGGCACGCCGATCGGCCTCCTGATCCGCAACCAGGACCAGCGCAGCAAGGATTACGGCAACATCGCCGAGAGTTTCCGCCCCGGCCACGCCGACTACGCCTACACGCAGAAGTACGGCTTCCGCGACTATCGCGGCGGCGGCCGCTCGTCGGCGCGCGAGACGGCGGTGCGCGTCGCTGCCGGCGCCATCGCCCGTAAGTGGCTGCAGGAACGCTACGGCGTGACGATCCGCGGCTGGATGAGCCAACTCGGCCCGATCGAGATCCCCTTCGTCGATGCGGCGCAGATCGCCGAAAATCCCTTCTTCGCGCCGAACGGGGCGATCGTTCCGCAGCTCGAGGAGTACATGGATGCGCTGCGCAAATCCGGCGACTCGGTCGGCGCCAGGATCACCGTCGCCGCGTCCGGCGTGCCGGCCGGCTGGGGCGAGCCGGTGTATGACCGGCTCGACGCCGAGATCGCCTACGCGATGATGGGCATCAACGCGGTGAAGGGCGTCGAGATCGGCGCCGGCTTCGCCAGCGTCGCGCAGAAAGGCAGCGAGCACGGCGACGAGATGACGCCGCAGGGCTTCCTTTCCAACCACGCCGGCGGCGTGCTGGGCGGCATTTCGACCGGCCAGGACATCGTCGTGAACATGGCGATCAAGCCCACGTCGAGCATCCGCCTGCCGCGCCGTTCGGTGAATCTGGCCGGCGAGCCGGCGCTGGTCGAAACACACGGTCGGCACGACCCTTGCGTCGGCATCCGCGCGACGCCGATCGCCGAGGCCATGCTGGCGCTCGTGCTGATCGACCATGCGCTGCGCCACCGAGCGCAGTGCGGCGATGTGCGCTGCGCCACGCCGAGGATTCCAGCGACGCCCGAGGGTGTATGATTTGGATGACCGCTGGATAATCTGGCGGCAGTCAACCGACCTCGGGGAGTCAGAAAAATGCAAACCTCCATGCTCTCGCACGATCTGCATGCGGAATTTCCGGAACTGGCCGACAAGATTCACGCCCTGAAGACCGGAAACCAGCACTTTGCCCGCCTGTTCGAGCAGTACGGTGCGCTCGACAAGGACATCGTCAAGTCCGAGGAAGGGCTGACGCCGATGGACGATCTGGCGCTGGAAAACCTGAAGAAGAACCGCCTGAAGCTCAAGGACGAGTTGTACCGCATGCTGACGGCGGCCTGAACCTGAATCCGCCGAAAGTCGATTAATCGGCGCCGCGCGACGGCTGCGCGCGGTTGCATCCGGTAAAATCGCCGGATGCACCGTCTTCCCTACTGGCGCCTGTCCGGCTACTACTTTTTTCATTTCGCCTTCATCGGCGCCTTCTCGCCCTACTTCGGGCTCTACCTCCAGTCGCTTTCGTTCTCCGCCTGGGACATCGGCCTCCTGATGTCGCAGATGCAGCTGATGCGCCTGTTCGGTCCCTATCTGTGGAGTGCGCTGGCCGACCGGCTGAGCCGCCGCCTGCCGATCGTGCGCCTGGCCGGCGTGGTCAGCCTGCTCGGTTTCACGACTTTCTTTTTCGCGCAGCGCTTCGAGTCCTTCCTGGTCGCCATGGCGCTCATGGCGTTCTTCTGGAGCGCCGCGCTGCCGCTCGTCGAAACGGTGACCTTCGACCATCTGCGTCAGGAACCCGGGCGCTACAGCCGCATCCGCATGTGGGGGTCGGTCGGCTTCATCGTCGCCGTGCTCGGCACCGGCGCACTGCTCGATAGTCAGCCGATCGCCAGCGTGCTGTGGGTGGTCGTCGCCATCCTGTGCGGCATCCTCGTCTATGCGCTGCTCGTCCCGGAAGCGCCGGCGCATCCCCACGTCGAAACGCATCCGCCGATCGCCAGCATCCTGCGCCAGCCGCGCGTGCGCGCGCTGTTCGCCGCGTGCGTCGCGATGTCGGCGGCGCACGGCGCCTTCTACGTCTTCTTCTCGATCTATCTGTCCGACCACGGCTACGGCAAGGCGCTGGTCGGCGGCCTGTGGTCGCTCGGCGTGCTGGCCGAGATCGTTGTCTTCTTTTACATGTCCAAACTGACGAAGCGCTTCGGCTTGCGCGCCATCCTGCTCGCGAGCTTTGCCGCGGCGGTGCTGCGCTTCCTGCTGACCGCCTGGGGCGTCGGCCTGCTGGCCGTCATCGTCTTCGCCCAGTTGCTGCACGGCCTGACCTTCGGCGCCTATCATGCGGCGTCGATCGTCGCGGTGAATCGTTGGTTTCCGGGGCGTTGCCAGGCGCGCGGGCAGGCGCTTTATTCGAGCCTGTCCTTCGGCGCCGGCGGCCTGATCGGCGGCTTGATTTCGGGCTGGATGTGGGACGGTCCCGGTCCGGCGCTAACCTATACGCTGAGCGCGGGCTTCGCCCTGCTCGGCCTGTTGCTGGTCATGCGCTGGGTGCGCGAGGACGATGTCAGCGCATAGGCGCGGCGTGCGTTAGCGTGGTTGCTGCGTTCGATTTTTCAGGAGATTGCTACATGCATCGTCGTATCTACCTTCGCTGGCTTTCCGTTCTGCTTGCCGTGCTGGCCGTCGCCGCCTGTGCGCCGACGCGCACGACGTCGGGGGGCGCGGTCGGCGTCGAGCGCGAGCAGACCATGCTGCTCTCGGCCGGCGAGGTCAATAGCCAGGCCGAGAAGGCCTACAAGGAAACGCTGCGCGAGGCGCAGGGTAAAAACCTGCTCAACCGCAACGCCGAGCAGGTGGCGCGCGTGCGCGCCATCGCCCAGCGCCTGATTCCGGCCACCGGCGCCTTCCGCAGCGACGCGCCGGGCTGGCGCTGGGAAGTCAATGTGCTGAGTTCGAAGGACGTCAACGCCTGGTGCATGCCGGGCGGCAAGATCGCCGTCTATACCGGCCTGATCGAACAACTGAAGGCGAGCGACGACGAACTCGCTGCCGTGATGGGGCACGAGATCGCGCACGCGCTGCGCGAACACGGTCGCGAAAAGGCCGGGCAGTCGGCGGGTGTCGGCCTGGCGGCGGCGATCGGCGGGGCGCTGATCGGGTCTTACTACGGCATCGATCCGGGGCTCGGTCAGAAAGCGCTCGGCACGGTCGGCGATCTGGCCTTCATGCGGCCGAATTCGCGCGGCATGGAAACCGAGGCCGATCGCATCGGTGTCGAACTGGCGGCGCGCGCCGGCTACGATCCGCGCGCGGCGATCACGCTGTGGGAGAAGATGGGCCGCGTTTCCGGCGGACAGCCGCCGCAGTGGCTGTCGACCCACCCGTCGCACGAGTCTCGGATCAGCGATCTGCGCATCTACGCCGACCGCGTCGAACCGCTCTACGCGGCGGCCAGAAAAGCGCGCCGCGAATGAAGGCGTGAGCGGGCCGCCGCGGGGGGGGGTGAGCGGCCGTTTTCACGGGCTGACAGCGTCGCCGGCCCTGTGACATAATCGAAGGTTTCCAATGGCCGCCAGCGGCCGATATCGCGGGATAGCAAAACATGCTGCAGACCCTCTACGACAAGCTTTGGCAGAACCACGTGGTGCACGAGGAAGCCGACGGCACCGCGCTGCTCTATATCGACCGCCACCTGGTGCACGAAGTCACCAGTCCGCAGGCTTTCGAGGGGCTCAAGCTGGCCGGGCGCAAGCCGTGGCGCGTCTCGTCCGTGGTCGCCACGGCCGATCACAACACGCCGACCGATCACTGGGAGCGCGGCATCGAGGACCCGGTTTCGCGGCAGCAGGTCGAAACGCTGGACGCCAACATCCGCGCGGTCGGCGCGCTCGCCTACTTCCCGTTCAAGGACCCCCGTCAGGGCATCGTGCACGTCGTCGGTCCGGAGAACGGCGCCACGCTGCCCGGCATGACCGTCGTCTGCGGCGACTCGCATACCTCGACGCACGGTGCTTTCGGCTGCATGGCGCACGGCATCGGAACCTCCGAGGTCGAGCATGTGCTGGCCACGCAATGCCTGCTGCAGAAGAAGTCGAAAACGATGCTGCTGCGCGTCGAAGGCCGACTCGGCAAAGGCGTCACCGCCAAGGACATCGCGCTCGCGATCATCGGCCGCATCGGCACGGCCGGCGGCACCGGCTACGCGATCGAATTCGCCGGCAGCGCAATTCGCGGCCTGTCGATGGAAGGGCGCATGACGCTCTGCAACATGGCGATCGAAGCCGGTGCACGTCTCGGCTTCATCGCCGTCGACGACACGACGATCGATTACGTGAAAGGGCGTCCTTTCGCCCCGACCGGCGCGGCCTGGGATGCGGCCGTCGCCTACTGGCGCACGTTGCATAGCGACGAGGGGGCGCAGTTCGACGCCGTGGTCGATGTGCGCGCCGAGGATATCAAGCCGCAGGTCACTTGGGGCACCTCGCCCGAGATGGTCGTCGCGGTCGACGCGACGGTGCCCGATCCGGCCAGGGAAACCGATCCGGTCAAGCGCGAGGGCATGGAGCGCGCGCTGCAGTACATGGGCCTGGCGCCGAATACGCCGATCAAGGACATCAAGGTCGACAAGATCTTCATCGGTTCGTGCACCAACTCGCGCATCGAGGACCTGCGCGCCGCCGCGGCGGTCGTCAAGGGCCGGCGCGTGGCGGGCAACGTCAAGCTGGCGCTGGTCGTTCCGGGCTCCGGCCTGGTCAAGCAGCAGGCCGAGCGCGAAGGTCTGGACAAGGTGTTTCTGGCCGCCGGCTTCGAGTGGCGCGAGCCGGGTTGCTCGATGTGCCTGGCGATGAACGCCGACCGCCTGGAGCCGGGCGAGCGTTGTGCTTCGACGTCCAACCGCAATTTCGAAGGGCGCCAGGGCGCCGGCGGCCGCACCCATCTGCTCAGCCCGGAAATGGCGGCAGCGGCGGCGATCGCCGGGCACTTTGCCGATGTTCGTGAAATTCTCTGACGCAGGAGTCTTTGTGAAAAAACTGACCGTACTGACGCTCGCCGTGCTGGCTTTTTCCGCCGCCGCCTGCAACACCGTCCAGGGGCTCGGCAAGGACATCGAAAAGGGTGGCGAGGCCATCCAGAAGGCGACCAAGTAATGGACAAGTTCGTTCGTCTCGAAGGGCTGGTGGCGCCGCTCGACCGCGCCAACGTCGATACCGACGCGATCATCCCGAAGCAGTTCCTGAAATCGATCAAGCGTTCCGGCTTCGGTCCGAACCTGTTCGACGAATGGCGCTACATGGACGTCGGCCAGCCCGGCCAGGACTGTTCGCAGCGTCCGAAGAACCCGAATTTCGTGCTCAACGCGGCGCGCTACCAGGGCGCGCAGATTCTGCTGACGCGCCAGAACTTCGGCTGCGGCAGTTCGCGCGAGCACGCGCCGTGGGCCTTGCTCGACTACGGCTTCCGCGTCGTGATCGCCGAGAGCTTCGCCGACATCTTCTTCAACAACTGCTTCAAGAACGGGATCCTGCCGATCGTGCTGCCGGCCGCCGAACTCGACGCGCTGTTCGCACAGGTCGAGGCGACGCACGGCTACCGCCTGACCGTCGATCTCGCGCAGCAAGTCGTCGTGCGTCCGGACGGCAAGGCGCTGCCCTTCGTCGTCGATGCCTTCCGCAAGGAATGCCTGCTCAACGGCTGGGACGACATCGGCCTGACCCTGCGCCACGCCGACAAGATCAAGGCCTTCGAAGAGAAGCGCCGCGTCGAGCAACCCTGGCTGTTCGCCTGAACCGAGGAATGACTGGAATGACGATGAAAATCTGCGTGTTGCCCGGCGACGGCATCGGCCCCGAAATCATGGCCGAGGCCGTGCGCGTCCTGAAAGCGCTCGACCTCAAGTTCGAAATGGAAGAGGCGCTGCTCGGCGGTTGCGCCGTCGACGCGGCCGGCAATCCCTATCCGGAAGCCACGCAGCGCCTGGCGCAGGCGGCCGACGCCGTGCTCCTCGGCGCGGTCGGCGGCCCGCAGTGGGACACGCTGGCGCGCGAACTGCGCCCGGAGCGCGGCCTGCTCGGCATCCGCAAGCAGCTCGGCCTGTTCGCCAATCTGCGCCCGGCGATTCTCTACCCGGAACTGGCCAACGCTTCCACGCTCAAACCGGAAGTGGTCGCCGGTCTCGACATCCTGATCGTGCGCGAACTGACCGGCGACATCTACTTCGGTCAGCCGCGCGGCATCGAGGTGCGCGACGTCGATGGACAGAAGCAGCGCTACGGTTTCAACACGATGCATTACACCGAAAGCGAAATCCGCCGCATCCTGCGCGTCGCTTTCGAGGCCGCCCGCAAGCGCAGCAAGAAGCTGTGCTCGGTGGACAAGATGAACGTGCTGGAAACCACGCAGCTATGGCGCGATGTGGCCAACGAACTGGCGCCCGAGTACGCGGACGTCGAACTGACCCACATGCTCGTCGACAACGCCGCCATGCAACTCGTGCGCAACCCGAAACAGTTCGACGTGATGGTCACCGGCAACATGTTCGGCGACATCCTGTCGGACGAAGCGTCGATGCTCACCGGCTCGATCGGCATGCTGCCGTCGGCTTCGCTCGACGCGAACAACAAGGGCTTGTACGAGCCGTCGCACGGCTCGGCGCCGGACATCGCCGGCAAGGGCGTGGCCAATCCGCTGGCCACCATCCTGTCGGCGGCGATGATGCTGCGCTACACCTTCAACCAGGAGGAAGCGGCGCAGCGCGTCGAGTCGGCGGTCAAGAAGGTGCTGGCGCAGGGCTTCCGCACCGGCGATATCTACGAGCCGGGAACGAAGAAGGTCGGAACGAAGGAAATGGGCGACGCGGTTCTGGCGGCGCTGTAAGAATTTTTGCTTAGGGGTTGAAAATGAATCGAGTAGGTCTGGTTGGCTGGCGTGGCATGGTGGGTTCGGTCCTCATGCAGCGCATGGTGGAAGAGGGCGACTTCGCCCATATCGATCCGGTGTATTTCTCGACCTCCGCCGCCGGCGGCAAGGCGCCGGTGTTCGGCGGGAAGGAAGCCGCGCTGCCGCTGCAGGACGCGATGTCGATCGACGCGCTGAAGCAGTGCGACATCGTCATCACCTGCCAGGGCGGCGATTACACCAAGGAAGTCTTCCCCAAGCTGCGCGCCGCCGGCTGGAACGGTCACTGGATCGACGCCGCCTCGGCGCTGCGCATGGCCGACGACGCCGTGATCGTGCTCGACCCGGTCAACCTCAACGTGATCAAGGACGCACTGGTCAAGGGCGGCAAGAACTGGGTCGGCGGCAACTGCACGGTGTCGCTGATGCTGATGGGCCTCGGCGGCCTGTTCCAGAACGACCTGATCGAGTGGGCCTCGTCGATGACCTACCAGGCCGCCTCGGGCGCCGGCGCGCAGAACATGCGCGAACTGATCGCGCAGATGGGCGCCATCCATGCCTCGGTCGCCGATTTGCTCGCCGATCCGGCTTCGGCCATCCTCGACATCGACCGCAAGGTCGCCGAGACGATCCGCTCGGACGCTTTCCCGAAGAAGAACTTCCGCAACACGCCGCTGGCCGGCAGCCTGATTCCGTGGATCGACGTTCCGGTCGACGGCGGCCAGTCGAAGGAAGAGTGGAAGGGCGGCGCCGAGTGCAACAAGATTCTCGGCAAGCCGGCCTTCCGCTCGCCCGGCTCGATCCCGATCGACGGCCTGTGCGTGCGCATCGGCGCTATGCGCTGCCACTCGCAGGCGCTGACCATCAAACTCAAGAAGGACGTGCCGCTCGACGAGATCAGCGACATGCTGGCCAAGGCCAATCCATGGGCCAAGGTCGTGCCGAACGAGCGCGAGCTTTCCGAACGCGAACTGACGCCGGCGGCGGTCACCGGCACGCTGACCGTTCCGGTCGGTCGCTTGCATAAAATGGCCATGGGACCGGAGTATCTGGCGGCCTTTACCTGCGGCGACCAACTGCTGTGGGGCGCGGCCGAACCGCTTCGTCGCATGCTGCGCATCCTGCTCGACAAGTAACTGATCGACAAGAAAAAAAGACCGGGGCGCGTCCCCGGTTTTTGTTTGTTTATTGCCCCAACATCACAACCAAGTTTAGCTTGCATGGCTAACTTCATGATGTTATTTTAATAATTCCGAATTGAACAATTCGATGCTCGGGGTGGGTCGTGGTAAAAAAATCATATTTCGCACTTAGAAAACTAAGACTGCGCACCTCAACACTGGCGGTTGCGTCCTGTCTGGCGCTCTCCGGGTTGCCGCTTGCCGCCGATGCCGCCGGGCTTGGGAAAGTCAGTGTTTTCTCCGCGCTCGGGCAGCCCCTGCGCGCCGAAATCGAATTGTCCGCCACGCGCGAAGAACTCTCCGGAATGCGCGCCCAACTCGCCTCGGCCGACGCCTTCCGGCAGGCCGGGCTGGATCTGCCGACGACGCTGCTCGGCATCAAGTTCGCGATCGACAAGCGCCCGAACGGCGTTTCGGTGATCAAGCTCACGTCCGACCGGCCGATCAACGATCCCTTCGTGGACATGCTGCTCGAGATCAACTGGCCGGCGGGCCGGCTGGTGCGCGAGTACACTTTCCTGCTCGATCCGCCCGAAGTCGCCGCGAAGGCCGCCGCTCCGGTGGCGCCGGCGCTGACGCGTCCCGTCGAGGCGCGTCCGGCCGCGAGCGCCGAGCCGCGTCCCGCGCCCAGGGCCGAGCGTGCGCCGCCGCGGGCGGCCGAGCCGGCCACTCGTGCCGCGGGCGCTGGCGAACACGAGGTCAAGCGCGGCGAGACGCTGCGCAAGATCGCCAATGAAACCAAGCCGGAGGGCGTTTCGCTCGAACAAATGCTGGTCGGCCTGTTCCGGGCCAACCAGGAAGCCTTCGACGGCGGCAACATGAACCGCCTGAAGGCGGGCAAGATACTCACCGTGCCCGAGAAGGGCGCGGTCGAAGCGGTTTCCGAAGCCGAGGCGAAGAAAATCGTCGTCGCCCAGTCTTCGGACTGGAACGCCTATCGCCGCAAGCTGGCGGGCGTGGCGGCGCAGGCGCCGGTGAGCGCCGATGCCGGCAAGCAGCAGGCGGCGGGCCGGATTACGGCCAAGGTCGAAGACAAGGCCGCGCCGGCGGAAGCGCCGAAGGATCAGGTCAGGGTGTCGACGTCCGGCGCCGTCGGAGCCAAGGGCGCTGCCGTGGCGAAGCCGAGCGAAGAGGATACGGTCGCCAGGGAAAAGGCGCTTCGCGAGGCCAACGAACGTTTGGCGTCCCTCGAGAAAAACGTCGCCGAGCTGCAGAAGCTCGTCGATATGAAGAATCAGTCGCTGGCCGAGCTGCAGAAGCAGGCCGCCGGCAAGGCGCCTCCCAAGGCGCCGGAGGCCGTAGCTGCGGCGCCGGCCTTGGTCCCGCCGCCGCCGGCGCCCGAAGTTGCCAAATCGGCCGAACCCGCGCTGGCGCCCCCTGCCGCTCCCGAAAAGGCGGAGGAGCCGGCGGCGAGCAAGGCGGACGAGATCAAGCCTGAGGCTGCGCCCGAACCGGCACCCGCGCCGGCGGAAATGCCCAAGCCGAAACCCAAGGTCGTCATCCCGCCGCCCGAGCCGGAACCGGAGCCGTCCTTCGTCGAGGAACTGCTCGGCAACCCTTCGTTGCTGGGCGGAGTCGGCGGCATCCTGGCCCTGCTGGCCGGTTATGTCGTCTATAAGCGGCGGCGCACGCCTGCCGGCGAAGCGCCGATCGTGGGGGCCAGCACGCTCTCGCAACAGAGCAGCCTGACCGCCAATTCGGTCTTCCGCAGCACGGGCGGACAGAGCGTCGATACCTCGCATACACCGGCGCAGACCGACTTCAGCCAGGCGGGGCCGGGCAGCATCGACACCGACGAGGTCGATCCGGTCGCCGAGGCCGACGTTTACATGGCTTACGGGCGGGACGCGCAAGCCGAGGAAATCCTGCTCGAAGCCAAGCAGAAGGATCCCAAGCGTTTTGCGATCCACCTGAAGCTCCTGGAAATCTACGCCAACCGCAAGAGCCTCAAGCAGTTCGAAGAACTGGCGACCGAGCTCTACAGCGAAACCGGCGGCGCCGGCGGCGATTGGGAGAAGGCGGCGGCGATGGGCCTCAAGCTCGATCCGCAGAATCCGCTTTACGGAATTTCCGGGCAGGCTGCAGCAGCGTCCGCCGAGTCTTTCGATCCGGATGCGACGCTGGTCGTGCCGGCGCAGAGCGCGAAGAGTTCCTTGTCGGATTCGTTGGCGCCTCTGGCCGCTACCGCGGTGGCAGGGGCAGCGCTCGGCGAGTCCTTGCGCGAAGCCGCGGAGCGTGAGCCCGCTGCCGAGACGGCGCACTCGAACGAACTGGAAAGTCTCGATTTCGACCTCGGAGTTGACTCTGCGGACTTCGCGGACTCTGCGGACTCCACCGATTTGGCGCCTGAGCTGACGTCTGATTCGGCACCCGGAGTGGCGACGCCGCCCGCTTCCGCCGTCGGCGCGAGCGAAGCGGCCGAGTCCGCGCTTCCGCCGGAGGCGGATATGGGCTCCGAAGTACTCGATTTCGACCTGGGCGCACCCGAGCTTCCCGCCGGGCCGTCGGCGCCTGAATCGGTTGAGTCGGTCGAGGGGGCGTTCGGCGAAGAAGTCGCTGCCCTCGATTTCAGCCTGCCGGAAATCTCGATCGACGCGCTGCCGGCTGCCGAGGCGCCTGCTGAAAGCGAAGTGCTGGATTTCGATTTGGGGAGCGAGGCAGAGCCGTTCATCGCCGAAGCGCCGTCCGCCGCGCCCGCCCCCGAGCCGCTTGCCGACGCCACGGCGTTCGCGGGGCTCGAGGACGACGCGCTGGACTTCGACGTCAAGCTGACCGATTCGACCATTCTCGGCCAGCCGATGCAGGCGCCGTCCTTCGACATTTCCGCGCTCAGTCTCGATCTGGCGGAGACGCCGCCTGCCGATCCGTTTGCGCCGGCGACCGCCGAGTCCGATCTCGAGCATGCCGATACCGTCGTCAATACGGGCTTTGCCGCCGAGCAGGTCGATACGCTCGTCAATCCGGATTTTTCCGTCGAGCAGGCCGAAACCGTCGTCAATCCGCAGTTCGGCATGACGCCCGAAGTCGCGCCGGACTTCCAGATCGCCGCCTCCGAGGAGGTCGCGACCAAACTCGATCTGGCCAAGGCCTACGAAGAAATGGGCGACCTCGAGGGCGCGCGCGAATTGCTCCAGGAAGTGCTGGGTGAGGGCGACGCGACGCAGCGGGAGAAGGCGCAGGCGATTCTCGCAAAGATCGGCGAATAAGCCCAAAGCCTCGTAAAATACAGGCCGCAGCCCACCCGGGCTGCGGCCTTTTTCTTGGATTCTCTTCATGACCGTCGTCGGCTGCCTGCATCCCGTAACCCAGCTACTCGGCTGGCTCGCGCTGCTGGTCCTGGTCCAGTGCCTTGGCGGCTGGCCGCTGGCTGCCGCCTTTCTCGCGCTGCCGGCGCTGAGCCGCCGCGTGCTGGCGCGCGCAGGACGGCTGATGCGCCGGACGCGCTGGCTGTTGCTTTCCCTGTTCGTCGTCTTTGCCTGGGGAACGGCGGGCGAGCCGGCGTTTGCCTTTGCCGGGGCGCCGACCGTCGAAGGCGTGGGCGAGGGGCTGCTGCACCTGGGGCGCATGCTGCTGGTGCTCGTCGTCGTCGCCGCGTTTCTCGAATATCTGCCGCTGGCGACGCTGCTGAGCGCCTGCAACCACCTGCTGCGGCCTTTCGCGCGCATCGGCTGCGACGCGGAGCGCGCCGCCTTGCGTCTGCATCTGGTACTGCGCTACGTGGAGACCCTGCCGCGTCCGCGCGACTGGCGGTCCCTGCTGCAGGCGCCGCCGGTGCCGGAGCGCGAGGTGCTGATTCTGGAGAGCCGGGCGCTGACGAGCATCGATTACGCGTGTCTGCTGCTTGGCGGGGCGTTCCTGGCCGGGGTTTGTCTGACGGGAGGAGGGGCATGAGGATCGCGCTCGGGGTCGAATACGACGGCAGCGCCTTTCACGGCTGGCAGGTGCAGCCCGGCGGCGGGACCGTACAGGATGCCCTGCAGGCCGCCTTGCGCGAGATCGCCGGCGTTCCGGTCGACGTGGTCTGCGCCGGACGGACCGATGCCGGCGTGCATGCCACCGGGCAGGTCGTGCATTTCGACGCGCCGGTCGAGCGCCCGCTTTCCGCCTGGGTGCGCGGCGTCAATACCTTCCTGCCGCCGGCCGTCGCCGTGCGCTGGGCGCAGCCGGTGGCGGACGATTTTCACGCGCGCTTCGCGGCCTTCGGACGGCGCTACCGCTACCTGCTGCTCAATCGCCCGCAACGCCCCGGCGTCTGGCACGGCCGCGCCGGCTGGTATCACCATGCGCTCGACGCGGCGGCGATGCAGCGGGCGGCCGGCCATTTCGTCGGCGAGCACGATTTCTCGGCCTTCCGCGCCGCCGAGTGCCAGGCCAAGTCGCCGGTCAAGACCCTGCGGCGCGCCGAAGTGCGCCGGGTCGGCGATCTCGTCGTCTTCGATTTCGAGGCGAGCGCCTTCCTGCACCACATGGTGCGCAACATGGTCGGTAGCCTCGTCTATGTCGGGCAGGGCAAGCATGCGCCGGGGTGGATCGCCGAACTGCTCGACGAACGCGACCGGCGCCGCGCCGCGCCGACTTTTGCCGCCGCCGGTTTGTATCTGGTCGGCGTCGAATACGAGGCGTGCTGGGGGCTGCCGGCTGGCGACGATACCTTCCTGCCCGGCGTGCCGGGCCTCTGAATCCGCAGTCCATCGATCATGGGCAAGACTATGAAAAGAACGCGCATCAAGATTTGCGGCTTGACCCGCCGCGCCGATCTGCAGGTCGCCATCGACGCCGGCGCCGACGCGATCGGCCTCGTCTTCTATCCGCCGAGTCCGCGCTACGTCGATCCGTCGATGGCCGCCGAACTGGCGCGCGCCGTGCCGCCCTTCGTCAGCGTCGTCGGCCTCTTCGTCAACGCCGATCCGGCCGTCGTGCACGCCACGCTGGCTGCGGTGCCGATCCACCTGCTGCAATTCCACGGCGACGAGGATGAAGCCTACTGCCGGCAGTTCGGGCGCCCCTACCTGAAGGCCGCGCGCGTCAAGCCGGAGATGCGGCAGGAGGATTTGCTACAATACGCGGCTGCGTTTCCGTCGGCGCAGGGCATCCTGCTCGATGCCTTTGTCGAGGGCTACGGCGGCGGCGGCAGGGTTTTCGACTGGTCGCTGGTGCCGCCCGAGCTTGGCGCGCCGCTCGTGCTGTCCGGCGGGCTCGACGCGACGAACGTCGAAGCGGCGGTGCGGCGCGTGCGACCGGATGCGGTCGATGTGTCGTCGGGCGTCGAGGCGGCGAAGGGCGTCAAGGATGCGGACAAGATCCGCGCCTTCGTCGCCGCGGTGCGCGCCGCCGACGCGGCGTAGTGGCTGGCTCACGGGCGCCGCGAAGATTGAAAGTGCGTTGAAAGTGCGTCGAAGCGTTCGGCGCAAACGTGATACAGGACAAGTATGCGTAAAACTCCCGGCGGCCGGACCCGCACCTGCTGGCGCCGCCATCTGGCCAATCATACCTGAGGCTGACGTTCCCGTTCGGGAGACGTCCGTTCGTTTTCGTTCATTCGCGCGACCGCGCGACGCTGCACGCTAGGCATGCACTGCGCCTCAAGGAGAATTTCATGGTTGCACCCAGTTACGACTTGCCCGACGCCCGCGGCCACTTCGGCCAGTACGGCGGTATCTTCGTTTCCGAAACGCTGATTCCCGCGCTCGAGGAGCTCCGCGAAGCCTATGCGATTGCCCAGCGCGACCCGCAGTTCCAGGCTGAATTCGAGTACGAGCTGAAGCACTACGTCGGCCGGCCGAGCCCGATCTATCACGCCAGGCGCTGGTCCGAGCTGCTCGGCGGCGCGCAGATCTACCTGAAGCGCGAGGACCTCAACCATACCGGCGCGCACAAGGTGAACAACTGCATCGGCCAGGCCATGCTCGCGCGCCGCATGGGCAAGCCGCGCGTCATTGCCGAGACCGGCGCCGGCCAGCACGGCGTCGCCACGGCGACGGTCGCCGCGCGCTACGGCATGGAATGCGTCGTCTACATGGGGAGCGAGGACGTCAAGCGGCAGGCCGCCAACGTCTACCGCATGAAGCTGCTCGGCGCCACCGTGGTGCCCGTCGAGAGCGGCTCGAAAACGCTCAAGGACGCGCTCAACGAAGCCATGCGCGACTGGGTGACCAATGTTTCGAACACCTTCTACATCATCGGCACGGTCGCCGGCCCGCATCCCTACCCGATGATGGTGCGCGACTTCCAGGCCGTCATCGGCCAGGAAGCCATTGTCCAGATGCAGGAGCATTGCGGACGCCAGCCCGACGCGGTGATCGCCTGCGTCGGCGGCGGTTCGAACGCGATGGGCATCTTCCATCCCTACATCCCGGTCGACGGCGTCCGCCTGATCGGCGTCGAGGCCGCCGGCGAGGGCATGGAGACCGGCCGCCACGCCGCCTCGCTGACCGCCGGCCGGCCCGGCGTGCTGCACGGCAACCGCACCTACCTGCTGCAGGACGAGAACGGCCAGATCATCGAGACGCATTCGATCTCGGCCGGCCTCGACTATCCGGGCGTCGGCCCCGAGCACGCCTGGCTCAAGGACTCCGGCCGCGCCGAGTACGTCGGCATCACCGACGCCGAAGCGCTCGCCGCCTTCCACAACCTGTGCCGCCTCGAAGGCATCATCCCGGCGCTCGAATCGAGCCATGCCCTGGCCTATGCGGCCAAGCTGGCGCCGACCCTGGCGAAGGACAAGATCCTGCTGGTCAACCTCTCGGGACGCGGTGACAAGGACATGCACACCGTCGCCGAAAAATCGGGCATCCAACTCTGACCATGTCGAAAATTCAAGCCACTTTCGAGCGCCTGCAGGCGCAAGGCCGCAAGGCGCTGATTCCCTTCATCACCGCCGGCGATCCCGATCCGGCGCTGACCGTGCCGCTGATGCACACGCTGGTCGACGCCGGCGCCGACATCATCGAACTCGGCGTCCCCTTTTCTGATCCGATGGCCGACGGCCCGACCATCCAGCGCGCTTCCGAGCGCGCGCTGGCCAAGGGCGTCAGCCTGCGCCAGGTGCTCTCGATGGTCGCCAACTTCCGCGCCGACAACAGCGAGACGCCGGTCGTCCTGATGGGCTATGCGAATCCGATCGAGGCGATGGGCGTCGAGACCTTCGCCGCCGCCGCGCTCGATGCCGGCGTCGACGGCGTGCTGGTCGTCGATTACCCGCCGGAAGAGAGCGTCGAATTCGCGCAGGCGATGCGCAGGAACGCTCTCGATCCGATCTTCCTCCTTGCGCCGACCTCGACCGAAGCGCGCATCTCCGACGTCGGCGCGCTGGCCAGCGGTTACGTCTACTACGTGTCGTTGAAGGGCGTCACCGGTTCGGCGACGCTCGACGTCGCCGCCGTCGCCAAGCGTATCCCGGAAATCCGCGGGCGCACCGGCGTGCCGGTCGGCGTCGGCTTCGGCATCCGCGATGCGGCGACCGCCGGTGCGGTGGCCGCCGTCGCCGATGCCGTCGTGGTCGGCAGCCGCATCATCGAAGAACTCGAAAAATCCACGGCCGAAACCGCCTGCGCCAACGTGCGCGCGCTGGTTGCCGATCTTCGTCGCGGCATCGATGCCGCGACCCAAGCCTGAGGAATGCCATGAGCTGGTTGAACAAACTCCTGCCCCCGAAAATCAAGCGCAACGATCCCGGCGTCGCGCGCAAGTCCTCGCTGCCCGAGGGCCTGTGGAGCAAGTGCCCGTCCTGCGAAGCGGTGCTCTACGCGACCGATCTCGAGAACAATCTCAACGTCTGCCCGAAGTGCGGCCACCACAACCGCCTGAGCGCGCGCGAACGCATCGACCTGCTGCTCGACGCCGAAGGGCGCTTCGAGATCGGTGCCGAAGTGCTCGCCGTCGATTCGCTGAAATTCAAGGACAGCCGACGTTACCCCGAGCGCCTGCAGGATGCGACCGAGAGCACCGGCGAGACCGATTCGCTGGTCGTCATGCAGGGCGCCGTCAATACGCTGCCGGCCGTCGTCGCCGCCTTCGAGTTCGATTTCATGGGCGGCTCGATGGGCTCGGTGCTCGGCGAGCGTTTCGTGCGCGGGGTGCAGTCGGCGGTCGAGCAGGGCATCCCCTTCATCTGCGTCACCGCCTCCGGCGGTGCGCGCATGCAGGAAGGCCTGTTCTCGCTGATGCAGATGGCCAAGACGACGGCGGCGCTGACCAAGCTTTCCGAAGCCAAGCTGCCCTTCATCTCGATCCTCACCGATCCGACGATGGGCGGCGTTTCGGCGTCCTTCGCCTTCGTCGGCGACATCGTGATCGCCGAGCCGAAGGCGCTGATCGGCTTCGCTGGCCCGCGCGTGATCGAGCAGACGGTGCGCGAGAAGCTGCCGGAAGGCTTCCAGCGCGCCGAATTCCTGCTGGAAAAGGGCGCCGTTGACATGATCGTCGACCGCCGTGAAATGAAGGACAAGGTCGCGCAGCTTCTGGCCCTGCTGCAGAAGCTGCCGGCCGCCGCGTGAGCGAAGCGAACCGCAGCGCCATGCCGGCGACGCTGGGCGACTGGCTGGCGCACCTCGAAGGCCTGCATCCGAAAGGGCAGGGCGGCATCGAACTCGGCCTCGAGCGCGTGCGCCGGGTCAAGGCCGCGCTCGGGCAGACGCAGGACTGCCCGCTCGTCATCGTCGGCGGCACCAACGGCAAGGGCTCGACCTGCGCCTACCTGGAGGCGATCTACCGCTTCGCCGGCTATCGCGTCGGCTGTTACACCTCGCCGCACCTGCTCGACTACAACGAGCGCGTGCGCATCGACGGTGCGCCGATCGACGATAGCGCGCTGTGCGCCGCCTTCGTGCGCGTCGAGGCGGCGCGCGGCAAGACGTCGCTGACCTACTTCGAGTTCGGCACGCTGGCCGCCTGGGAGGCGTTTGCCGCCGCGCAGGTCGACGTCGTCATCCTCGAAGTCGGACTCGGCGGTCGGCTCGACGCGGTCAATGCCTACGAACCCGATTGCGCCGTCGTCACCGGCGTCGCGCTCGATCATACCGACTGGCTGGGGCCGACGCGCGAAGCGATCGGTTTCGAAAAGGCCGGCATCTACCGCGCCGCCAAACCGGCCATCTGCGCCGATCCGCAGCCGCCGCAGAGCCTCGTCGAGCACGCTGCCGCGATCGGCGCCGATCTGCAGCTGCTCGGTCGCGATTTCGGCTATTTCGGCGACAAGACGCAATGGACCTGGTGGGGGCGCAACAATCTGCGCCGCGGCGGGCTGGCCAACCCGGGCCTGCGCGGCGCCAGCCAGCTGCGCAACGCCGCCGCCGTCCTAGCCGTCGTCGAAGCGCTGCGCACGCGTCTGCCGGTCTCGATGCAGGCGGTGCGCCGCGGCCTGATCGAACTCGAACTGCCCGGCCGCTTCCAGTTGATTCCCGGCCGTCCGGCCCTCGTCCTCGACGTCGCGCACAACCCGCAGGCGGTGGCCGGCCTGGTCGACAACCTCGGCGACATGGGCTTCCACGAGAAGACGATCGCCGTCGTCGGCATGCTCGCCGACAAGGACATCGCCGGCGCGCTGGCGCCGCTCGCCGGCCGGGTCGACGTCTGGCATCTCGCCGATCTCGACGTGCCGCGCGGCGCCGCCGCCGCAGTGCTGGCCGCGGCGATCGCCGAAGGCAGCCTCGGCGGCAGCGTCGAGTGCCACGCCTCGCCCGAGGCGGCCTTTGCCGCGGCCTCGAAGCAGGCAGGGGAAAATGATAGAATTCTCGCCTTTGGATCGTTCTACACGGTGGCGGCAGTCATGCGCGCCCTGAAAAACCGCCGCTGAATCCCCGGCTGAATTCCGCTCCCACGCATTTCAGAATCTGATGGCCGACTCTTCCGACGCGCAACTGCTGCTGAAAAAACGTGCCCGACGCCGCCTGGTGGGCGCCTTCGCCTTTGCTGGGCTCGCCGCCGTCGTCCTCCCGATGGTGATGGACGAGGAGCCCAAGCAGCAGGTGCAGGACGTCCAGATCCGCATTCCGGGACAGGAACAGGCGCCGTTCACGCCCAAGGCGCTCGCCGCCAAGCCGGCGCTTCCGGCGGTCGACGCCGAGAAGCCGGCGCCGCGCGCGGACGCTGTTCCCGCTGCGCCGTCGGTGCGGCCGGTCGAACCTGCGCCGGCCAGACTTGTCGAAAACAAGCCCGAAGCGAAACCGGCCCGACCGGCGGAAAAGCCGCCCGAGAAAGCCGCGGACAAGGTGCCCGCCAAGGCAGCCGAGAAAGTCCCCGAAAAGGCGCCCGAAAAATCCGCCGACAAGGCAGCCCCGAAGGCGCCGGTCGCGGAGGCCCAGCGCGCGGCGGCGATTCTCGGCGGCAAGGCGCCGGAAGCGGCGGCGCCCGCCGGCAACGGGCAGCACGTGATCCTGATCGGCGCCTTCGCCAATCCGGTGAATGTCAAACAGATTCAGAGCAAGACGGCGGAACTCGGCATCAAGACCTACACCGAGTCGCTCGATTCGCCGCAGGGCAAGAAAACGCGCGTGCGCGCGGGGCCCTTCGCGAGCCGCGAGGCGGCCGAGAAGGCGCTGGAGAAGATGAAACGGATCGGCGTCAGCGGCGTCGTCGCCGCCAAGCAATGACGGTTTTCGACTACGTCGTTCTCGGCATCGTCGTCGTTTCGCTGGCCATCGGATTGTGGCGCGGCGTGGTCGGCGAGATCATCGCGCTGGTCGCCTGGATTTTGGCTTTCTTCGCCGCGCGGGCCTGGGGCAGCGAGATCGCCGAGGCTTTGTTCACCGGCATCGTCGACCCCGCGGTGCGCATCGTCGCCGGCTGGGTCGCGCTCTTCGTCGCGGTGCTGATCGTGATGTCGCTGCTGCGCCTCGCGGTGCGCGGCCTGCTCAAGGCGCTCGGGCTGACGCTGACCGACCGCCTGCTTGGCGTGATTTTCGGCGCGGCGCGCGGTTTGCTGATCGTCTTTCTGCTCGTCGCGGTCGGCGGCATGACCTCGGTGCCGAAGGAAAAGTGGTGGAGCGAGGCGTATTTTGCGCCGCCGCTCGAAACAGCGGTGCTGGCCAGCAAGCCCTGGCTGCCGCCGGATGTAGCTAAACGGATTCGTTTCAAGTAGGGAAATACTATGTGCGGGATTCTCGGGGTCGTCGCGACCACACCGGTCAACCAGCTGCTTTACGACGGCCTGATGGTGCTGCAGCACCGCGGCCAGGACGCGGCGGGCATCGCCACGGCCGAAGGCGACACCTTCCACATGCACAAGGGCCCCGGCCTCGTGCGCGACGTTTTCCGCACGCGCAACATGCGCGCGCTGCCGGGCAATATCGGCATCGCCCACTGCCGTTACCCGACCGCCGGTTCGGCCTACAACTTCGCCGAGGCGCAGCCCTTCTACGTCAACTCGCCGTTCGGCATCGTCCTCAGCCACAACGGCAACCTGACCAACACCGCGCAGCTCAAGGAGGAGATGTTCCGCCAGGACCTGCGGCACATCAACACCAACTCCGATTCGGAAGTGCTGCTCAACGTGCTGGCGCACGAACTGCAGGCCGCCGCCAAGGGCTTCCACCTCGACGTCGAAACCATCTTCAAGGCCGTCTCCGGCGTGCACCGCCGCTGCAAGGGCGCTTACGCGGTCGTCGTGCTGATTTCCGGCTACGGTCTGCTCGCCTTCCGCGACCCCTTCGGCATTCGCCCGCTGGTGATCGGCACCAACGAAACGCCGCAGGGTACCGAATACCTGCTTGCCTCCGAATCCGTCGCGCTCGATACGCTGGGCTTCCGGGTGCTGCGCGACGTCGAGCCGGGCGAAGCGATCTTCGTCGACCTGCAGCACCAAATGCATCACCGCCAGTGCGCGCCGAACCCGGCCTACGCGCCGTGCATTTTCGAGTACGTCTATCTGGCGCGCCCGGATTCGGTGATCGACGGCGTCTCGGTCTATGAGACGCGCCTGCGCATGGGCGAGCACCTGGCCGACAAGGTCGCCCGCACGATCCCGGTCAGCGAAATCGATCTCGTCATCCCGATTCCCGATTCGAGCCGCCCGTCGGCGATGCAGCTCGCGCAGCGTCTCGGCATCCCGTACCGCGAGGGCTTCGTCAAGAACCGCTACATCGGCCGTACCTTCATCATGCCGGGGCAGGGCGCGCGCAAGAAATCGGTGCGCCAGAAGCTCAACACCGTCGCCCAGGAGTTCAAGGGCAAGCGCGTGCTGCTGGTGGACGACTCCATCGTGCGCGGCACGACGAGCCGCGAGATCGTCGACATGGCGCGCGCCGCCGGCGCACTCAAGGTTTACTTCGCCTCGGCCGCGCCCCCGGTGCGTTTTCCCAACGTGTACGGCATCGACATGCCGACGCGCGGCGAACTGATCGCCACCGGCCGCAGCGACGATGAAATCGCCCGCGAAATCGGCGCCGACGCGCTGGTTTACCAGGATCTCGACGCGCTCAAGGCGTCGGTGCGCGACCTGCGCCCCGACCTGTCCTGCTTCGACACCTCCTGTTTCGACGGCACCTACGTGACCGGCGACGTGACGCCCGAGTATCTGGACGCCATCGAGCAGGCGCGCGAGGGCAAGGGCAAGGCGGCGAGCGAGGACGGCGGCGCCTCGCAGCAGATGCACCTCAACCTGATGGCGGCCGACTGAGCGACGCGTAGGGAAAAGAGGACGCAATGAGCGAAAAGGAACCGCAGTACCGTCCCGAGACGCTGGCCGTCCGCGCCGGCCAGGAACGCAGCCAGTTCAACGAACACGCCGAGGCGCTCTACCTGACCTCGAGTTTCGTCTTCGACAGCGCGGCGCAGGCCGCCGCGCGCTTCGCCGGCGAGGAAGAGGGCAACGTCTACTCGCGCTTCACCAACCCGACCGTCGCCACCTTTCAGACGCGCCTCGCCGCGCTGGAAGGCGCCGAGGCGTGCGTCGCCACGTCGTCCGGCATGTCCGCCATCCTTTCGCTGGTCATGGGCCTGTGCAGCAGCGGCGACCATATCGTCGCCTCGACCGGCCTGTTCGGCGCGACGCAGCAGCTGCTCGGCAACATCATGGCGCGTTTCGGCGTGCGCACCACCTTCGTCGGGCAGACCGACGTCGCGGCCTGGGAAGCGGCGATCCAGCCGGAAACCAGGCTGTTCTTCCTAGAAACGCCGTCCAATCCGCTGACCGAGATCGCCGACATCGCCGCGCTGGTCGAGGTCGCGCACGCGCGCGGCATCCTGGTCGCGGTCGACAACTGCTTCTGCACGCCGATCCTGCAGCGCCCGCTCGATCTGGGCGCCGACCTCGTCGTGCACTCGGCGACCAAGTATCTCGACGGGCAGGGGCGCGTCCTCGGCGGCGCCGTCGCCGGCCCGAAGAAGCTGACCGAGGAGGTGCTGAAGTTCCTGCGCACCGCCGGCCCGACGCTCTCGGCCTTCAACGCCTGGGTGCTGCTCAAGGGGCTGGAGACGCTCAAGATCCGCATGCAGGCGCAGTCGGACAACGCGCTCGAACTGGCGCGCTGGCTGGAGGCGCATCCCAAGGTGGCGCGCGTCTATTACCCTGGCTTGCCCTCGCATCCGCAGTACGCGCTGGCGCAGCGCCAGCAGAAGGGCGGTGGCGCCATCGTCGCCTTTGAGGTGAAGGGCGCGCGGAGCGAGGCCTGGCAGGTCGTCGACAGCTGTCGCCTGCTTTCGATCACGGCCAATCTCGGCGACACCAAGACGACGCTGACCCATCCGGCGTCGACGACGCACGGCCGCATCAGCGCCGAACAGCGCGCCGCTGCCGGCATCAGCGAAAGCCTGCTGCGCGTCGCCGTCGGCCTGGAATCCGTCGCCGACCTGCAGGACGATCTCGAACGCGGCCTGGCGCTGATCTGAACTAGCGGGCGGCGGGCGTGTGTCCGCTCGCGGACTCGCTCGCATGCTTTTTCGGCCGCGCCAGATCGTCGCGTTCGCCCGCCAGCCGGCTCAGCGCATCCTTGATGTGCTTCGGCAGCATCAGGTAGGTCATCATGCTCGAGCCGCTGCAGATCAGCCAGAAGAGCAGGAAGCCGATCGAGTAGGCGCCGATCGCCGACATCTCGACCGGTTCGCCGAAGAGGTAGAGCTGGCGTGGGTCGATCAGCGTGAAAAAGGCCATTTCGGCGATGCCGGCCGCCACGAAGGCAGGCCACAGGATCCAGATCACCTGTTTCATTTTTGTCTCCAGCGTTGGGGTGCTTTCATCATCACCCAAAATCCGTAGCAATCAAAGGGGTATGGCCGGCGCCATGCGCCCGGCGCGAAAAGAAGCGCGGAGGCGAACGATCGCCGCGCCGCGCGTGCTAGAATCCGCGCTCCTCGTGGCGCCATTCATCAGTCTTGGCGCACGTCCGATCGGGTCCGGCAATCTGCCCGGCCCAACCAATTCAACCTGAGTGCCTGCCCTGACTGATTCGCGCGCCTGCGCGATGCCGGCACCTGGAGTTTTCCCGCATGAAATTCACCGAACTGGGTCTTGCACCCGAGATCCTGCGCGCCATCGCCGAACAGGGCTATGAAACGCCGACGCCGATCCAGGCGCAGGCCATTCCGATCGTTCTCGCCGGCAAGGACCTGATGGGTTGCGCGCAGACCGGCACCGGCAAGACCGCCGGCTTCACGCTGCCCATCCTCAACCGCCTGGCCGGCGGCCGCCCGGCCGGTCCGCGCAAGATCCGCACGCTGATCCTGACGCCGACGCGCGAACTCGCGGCACAGGTCGAAGAGAGCGTGCGCACCTACGGCAAGCATCTCTCGCTCAAATCGCTGGTGATGTTCGGCGGCGTCGGCATGAACCCGCAGATCAGCGCGCTGAAAAGCGGCATCGACATCCTCGTCGCGACGCCGGGCCGCCTGCTCGACCACGCGCAGCAGCGCAACGTCGACCTCTCGGGCGTCGAAGTGCTGGTGCTCGACGAAGCCGACCGCATGCTCGACATGGGCTTCATCCACGACATCCGCCGCGTCCTCACGCTGCTGCCCAAGCAGCGCCAGAACCTGCTCTTCTCGGCGACCTTCTCGGACGAGATCCGCACCCTGGCGGCCGGCATCATGAGCCAGCCCGAATACGTTGAGGTGGCGCGCCGCAACACGGCGTCCGAACTCGTCAGCCAGCGCGTCTACAAGGTCGACCGCGAGCGCAAGAAGGATCTGCTGATCGATCTGATCAAGGAGAACAACTGGCATCAGGTGCTCGTCTTCACGCGCACCAAGTGGGGCGCCAACGGCCTTGCCGAAAAGCTGCTGAAGGCCGGCATCGAGGCCGACGCGATCCACGGCAACAAGAGCCAGAACGCGCGCACGCGCGCCCTTTCCGGTTTCAAGGACGGCAAGCTGCACGTGCTGGTGGCGACCGACATCGCGGCGCGCGGCATCGACATCAACGAACTACCCTACGTCGTGAACTTCGAATTGCCCAACGTCGCCGAGGACTACGTGCACCGCATCGGCCGCACCGGCCGTGCCGGTAGCGAAGGGCTGGCCGTCTCGCTGGTCTGCATCGACGAGCACAAGTTGCTGCGCGACATCGAGCGCCTGATCAAGCGCGAGATCGAGGAAGTCGTCTATCCCGGCTACGAACCCGATCCGAGCATCCGCGCCGAACCGATCCTGATGCGCTCGGCCGGCGCGCGCGGCGGTCAGCGCGGCGGCGGTGCCGGGCGCGGTCCCGGCGGCGGTGCGCCACGCACCGGCGGTGCCCCGAGCGGCAACCGCTCGGGCGGCGGCAAGCCGGGCGGCGGATCGCACCGCAGCGGCAGCCGCCACCGCTAAAACGCTTCGGGCGCCTCGACTCAGTCGGGCGCCCGAATTGTTTTGGGCGAGCGTTTCCGGTTTTTTAATATCCGAAGATCCGCATGGATAAACGCTTTCCGGCATGTGCTCCGCGGAGAGCAGGCAAGGAAGCCATTCTCCGGCAGGGCGAGGAGGCTGCCGATCGGCCGGTGGGTCCGGCCTGTCAGCGCAACGCCGGCGCCGGAAGCCGGCGCCGCGTTCAGACCCCTTCGGCCACCACCGCGAGCAGGCTTTCGCCGTAGCGCTCGGCCTTGCTCTGTCCGATGCCGGGGACGGCGAGCAGGGCGTTGTGCGAGTCGGGGCGCAGCGTGGCGATTTCGGCCAGCGTGCGGTCGTGCAGGATGACGTAGGCCGGGACGTTCTGCTCGCGCGCCTGCTGCGTGCGCCACAGGCGCAGTTTTTCGAAGAGCGGCGCGTCGCTTTCGGCGAGGCTGCTCTGCTCGGTGCCCGGCGTGCGCGAGACGCGGACGCCTTTGCTCTTGCTGCGCACGGTCTGCCGGCGCAGGGTCAGGGCGGTTTCGCCCTTGAGCACCGGGCGCGCGGCGTCGGTCAGCTTGAGCGCGCCGTAGGCGTGGGCGTCGGCTTCGAGCAGGCCGGCGGCGAGCAGCTGGCGGAAGACCGAGCGCCAGCCCATGTCGTCTAAATCGGCGCCGACGCCGAAGGTCGGCAGGCTGTCGTGGCCGAACTGTTTGACCTTGTCGGTCGCCTTGCCGCGCAGGACGTCGATCAGGTGTCCGGCACCGAAGCGCTGGCCGGTGCGCAGCGCGGCGGACAGCGCTTTCTGCGCGGCGACCGTGCCGTCCCAGACCTGCGGCGGATCGATGCAGACGTCGCAGTTGCCGCAGGGCTTCGCCTCCTCGCCGAAATAGTTGAGCAGCACGACGCGCCGGCATTGCGCCGATTCGCAGTAGGCGAGCATGGCGTCGAGCTTCTGGCGCTCGACGCGCTTCTGCTCGTCGGGCGAGTTGGAATCCTCGATCATCTGGCGGTGGATCACCACGTCGTTCAGCCCGTAGGTCATCCAGCCCTCGGAGGCCTCGCCGTCGCGTCCGGCGCGTCCGGTTTCCTGGTAATAGGCCTCGAGACTCTTCGGCAGGTCGAGGTGGGCGACGAAGCGCACGTCGGGCTTGTCGATGCCCATGCCGAAGGCGATGGTCGCGACCATGACGATGCCGTCCTCGCGCAGGAAGCGCTGCTGGTGGCGCTGGCGCGTCTGCGCGTCGAGTCCGGCGTGGTAGGGCAGGGCGCTGACCCCCTGCTGCTCCAGCCAGGCCGCCGTTTCGTCGACCTTGCGCCGCGACAGGCAATAGACGATGCCGGCCTCGCCGCGATGGTCGGCGAGGAAGGCGAGCAGCTGCTTGCGGGGATTGTCGCGCTCGACCACGGTGTAGCGGATGTTCGGGCGGTCGAAGCTGGAAACGAAGACCTCGGCCGTTTCGAGGCCGAGGCGGGTGATGATTTCCTGGCGCGTTAGTTCGTCGGCGGTCGCCGTCAGCGCGATGCGCGGGATGTGCGGGTAGCGCTCGTGCAGACGCGAGAGCTGGATGTACTCGGGACGGAAGTCGTGCCCCCACTGCGAGACGCAGTGCGCTTCGTCGATCGCGAAGAGCGCCAGCTGGCCGCGCTCGACGAGCTGGTCGAGGAGGCCCATGAAGCGCTCGGTGAGCAGGCGTTCGGGAGCGACGTAGACGAGGTCGAGTTCGCCGCGCATCAGGCGGCGTTCGGTGTCGACGACCGCTTCGAAGTCGAGCGATGAGTTGAGGAAGGCGGCACGCACGCCGGCCTGCAGCAAGGCGTCGACCTGATCCTGCATGAGCGCGATGAGCGGCGACACGACGACGCCGACGCCCGGGCGCAGCAGGGCTGGAATCTGGTAGCAGAGCGACTTGCCGCCGCCGGTCGGCATCAGGACGAGGGCGTCGCCGCCCCCGGCGACGTGGTCGACGACGTCGGCCTGATGGCCGCGGAAGGCCGGGTAGCCGAAAACCTTGTGCAGGATGTCGAGAGCGGCGGGGTGATTCATGTCAGACGGATTTTCCTTGCGGGCGCAGCAGCGAAAGGCCGATCGAAACGGCGAGGATCAGTCCCACCGCGGAGAGCGAGACGAAGACCGGGATCTTGTACCACTCGACGATCAGCATCTTGGTGCCGATGAAGACGAGCACGATCGCCAGGCCGTATTTGAGCAGATGGAAGCGGCCGGCCATGTCGGCGAGCAGGAAATACAGTGCGCGCAGGCCGAGGATGGCGAAGATGTTCGAGGTCATGACGATGAAGGGGTCGGTGGTGATGGCGAAGATCGCGGGGATGGAGTCTACCGCGAAGATGATGTCGGTGACACCGACCAGCATCACGACGACGAACAGCGGCGTGAACCAGCGCCGCCCGTTCTCGGTGAGCCACAGGCGGTCGCCGCGGAAGTCGCCGGTGATCGCCAGGTGGCCGCGCATCCAGCGCAGCACCGGGTTCTTTTCGAGATCGGGCTCGTGTTCGGCGACGACCAGCATCTTGATGCCGGTAATCAGCAGGAAGGCGCCGAAGATGTAGAGAATCGCGTGGAACTGCGCGATCAGCCAGGCGCCGATCAGGATCATGATGGCGCGCAGGACGACGGCGCCGATCACGCCGAGGATCAGCGCCTTCTTCTGCTGCTCGGCGGGCACCGCAAAGGCGGTGAACAGCATCAGGAAGACGAAGATGTTGTCGACCGAGAGCGATTTCTCGATCAGGTAGCCGGTCAGGAATTCGGTCGCCTTGAGATTCGCAAGTTCCCGCCCCGCGCTGTGGTCGAGCCACAGCCAGAGGCCGCCGGCGAAGAGCAGGGCGAGAGATACCCAGAGCAGCGACCAGGCGAGCGCTTCGCGGGTCGTGACGGCGTGCGCGCCCTGTTTTTCGAGCGCCAGCAGATCGACCGCGATGGCGACGACGACGAAAACGGCAAAGCCGGCCCACATCCACCAGGTGGCGATTCCTTCGATCATGATCGTCCCTTAGCGAAAGCCGCGTTGGGCGTGCGGGGCGTCGACGCGGCGGAATTCGCCGTCGATGATGCGTCCGCCGTTCGCTGCCGGCGCCGGGCGCGGGGCGGCGCCGGGTGTTTTCCCGGTGCGCAGGGCGCGGGCGGCGAGATGCTGCAGCAGGCGCAGCGTCAGACGGCTGGCGCCGGTCAGCAGCGCGAGTCGCAGGCGGGTGGCAAGAGTGGGTTTCATGGTGGCTCCTTGGCAAATGCGTGTTGAGTCGGAAAACTCGCACCTTTGCCGGCGCCGGTCGTAAACGAAAAAGACCTTTGCCGGGGCGGCAAAGGTCTCGCTTGCAGGTCGGGCCGCGTGCTTCTGCCCTGCCTGCCCGCAACACCGGGGAACTTCGGTTCCCGTACTGACGATGTTGCGATCCAGCTACTCCCCTTTGTGGGATGCGTGGGCTGCAATCTACCGAAGGCAGGAGGTCAGGTCAACCCTTCAACGCTTCGCGGGTCAGCGTCTCGCCGTTCCAGCACAGGCATTCGCCGCGATCGTCGTGCCAGTCGGCGAGAACCCAGCGTTCGACGTGGATGCCGTCGACGATATGGTCGTGCGTCGCCGGGCGGTGCGTGTGGCCGTGGATGAAGGTCGCGTAGCCGTGTTCGCGCAGGAAGTCCTCGGTGGCGCCGGCGTTGAGGTCCATCTGGTACTGCGCCTTGTCGCGCTTGGAGTTTTCGCTTTGCTGGCGCAGCGCGGCGGCGATCGCCTTGCGTTCGGCGAGCGGTTTGGCGAGGAAGGCGGCGCGCCAGGCCGGGTCGCGCACCTGCAGGCGGAAGGTCTGATACTCGCGGTCGTCGGTGCACAAGGCGTCGCCGTGCGCGAGGACGAACTGCCAGGCGGGCAGCGAGAGCACGTACGGATCGGGCAGCAGGCGGGCGCCGCTGCGTGTGGCGAAGTCGTCGCCGAGCAGGAAGTCGCGGTTGCCGCGCATCACCGAGAGCGCGACGCCGGCGTCCGACAACTCGCGCAGGGCAGCGACGATGCCGGCGTTGTAGCGGTCGTCCGGGTCGTCGATGCAGTCGTCGCCCGGCCAGGCCTCGAACAGGTCGCCGAGGACGTAGAGTTCGGCGGCGGCGCGCGCGCGGCCGGCGAGAAAGTCGAGGAAGAGGCGGGTGACGCCGGGCGCCTGCGCCGAGAGGTGCAGATCCGAGACGAAGAGGATCAAGGGGCGGCCCGGCGTGAGGGGGACGAAAAGTGGTGCGGGGTCAGCAGACTTCGGCGCGCTCGATGATCACGTCTTCCTTCGGCACGTCCTGATGGAAACCGCTGCTGCCGGTCTTCACGCCCTTGATCTTGTCGACCACGTCGCTGCCTTCGACGACCTTGCCGAAGACGCAGTAGCCCCAGCCGTTGCCGTTCGGCGCGGTGAAGTTGAGGAAGGCGTTGTCGGCGACGTTGATGAAGAACTGCGCGGTGGCCGAGTGCGGATCGGAGGTGCGGGCCATGGCGATCGTGTACTGGTCGTTCTTCAGGCCGTTGTCGGCTTCGTTCTTGATCGGCGCACGGCATTCCTTCTGCTTCATGCCCGGCTCGAAACCGCCGCCCTGGATCATGAAACCGTTGATCACGCGGTGGAAAACGGTGTTGTCGTAGTGGCCGGCTTCGGCGTAGGCAATGAAGTTCTGGACGGTTTCCGGCGCTTTCTCGGCGTCGAGTTCGAGGGCGATGACGCCGAAGTTGGTGTGGAGCTTGATCATGGGGATTCCTTACTTTTTGTCGGAGATGATTTTGACTGACTGGATGACCACCGGTTCGAGCGGCACGTTCTGGTGCATGGAGCGGTCGCCGGTCGGCACCTTGGCGATCTTGTCCACCACGTCCATGCCCTCGGTGACCTTGCCGAACACGGCGTAGCCCCACGTCCGGCCGTTCTGGTCGCCGGTGTAGTCGAGCATCGCGTTGTCCTTGTGGTTGATGAAGAACTGCGCGGTGGCCGAGTGCGGTTCGGCGCGGCGCGCCATGGCGATGGTGCCGCGCAGGTTCTTCAGGCCGTTGCGCGCTTCGTTCACGATCTGCGCGTTGGCCGGCTTCTGCTCCATGTCCTTGGTGAAGCCGCCGCCCTGGATCATGAAGCCGTCGATCACGCGGTGGAAAATGGTGTGGTTGTAGAAGCCGTCCTTGGCGTACTGCAGGAAGTTCTGGACCGTCTTGGGCGCCTTCTCTTCGTTGAGCTCAATCACGATGCGGCCCATGCTCGTCTGCATTTCGACGGTCGGTGCGGCAAAGGCGGCGGCGGAAAGCAACAGGCCGGCGGCCAGGGCTGAGAGTTTGCTGAACATCAGGCGGCTCCTTCGTAAATGATCTTCCAGCTACCGTCTTCGCGAATCCAGTACTGGCGTTTCTTCATCTGGTTGTTGAGGTTGTTGCTGCTGTAGCCTTGGTCGAACGTGACCACGACGACTTCGTCCTTGCCCGGGTTGCGGAACATCGAGGTGTTGCCGAGCTTGATCTTGATCCATTCCTTGCTGGCGTTGACCTGCTGCTTCTGCTGGGCGAATTGCTCGAAGGTCTGGCCGTTGGCCTGGAATTTCTTCGAGTAGTGGCGCAGGAAGCGGTTCACGTCGCGGCTTTCCCAGTCGGTACGCCACTCGTCGATCTGCTTGTTGAGCGCGCTGCGCTCGCTTTGCCAGTCGTCGAGCGACAGCCACTCGATCGAATTGCTGATGATCACCGGCGTCAGGCCGACCTGCAGATTCTTGGCTACTGCGTCGAGGTCGGTGTTGGCCAGCACGACGCAGCCGTCGGAGGCCTTGGGCGGCCGCGAGAAGGTGTCGGACGGCGTGCCGTGCAGCCAGATGCCGTGGCCGTTGCGGCCCTGGCGCTTGTCCCACTCGTTCGGGTAGTTGATCGGGAAGGCGCCGCTGCCGTAGAAATCGCCGAGCTTCTTGGTCGGCAGGCTGGAGGTGACGTGATAGACGCCGACCGGCGTCTTTTTGTCGCCTTCGCGCATCTTCTCGGCGCCCAGCTTGCCGTGCGTGATGTAGTAGTCGGCGACGAAGCGTGGGCGGCCGTTGTCGTTGCGGTACAGATAGAGGCGCGACTTCTGCGTGTCGACGACGATCGCGTGCTGCTGATCCGGCTGCATCTGCAGCAGGTAGCGCGGCACGTAGTTGGCGCCGGGTTTTTCCCGGTAGCCCTGGAGGCGCGCGATGGCCTCCGCGCGCAGGTCGGCGAGCTTTTCCTGCGGAGCGTTGGCGGCGTTGCCGAAGGTGGCGATCGGCTTGGTGCGCGCGAGCAGCAGGTCGCCCTTGATCAGGTGACCGAGGCGGAAGTTCGGATACTGGCGGAGCAGGGCTTCGGTCTGCAGCAGGGCGTTGTCGAGACGGTTCTGCTCGATCTCGCCGAGGATCCGGGCGAACTGGGGTTCGGGGCCGGAGTCGGAGTAGGTGGCCGGGCGGCCACCCGCGCCGGGGATGGCGGAACCGCCCGCGCAGGCGGCCATCAGGACGATGGCGAGCGCGGCTCTGCGCATCAGCCGACGCGCTCTTGCAGGATCAGCCATTTGCCGCCGGTTTTCACGAAGACGATGGTCTTGCTTGTCGAGGACTTGAGCGAAGCCGAGGTGTAGCGCTGGCGGAACTTGACCGTCGCCTTGTCGTCGGCGATGGAGACCTTGATGTCCTCGACGCTGACCTGCAGCTTGCCGGGTTTGTCGATGCGCTGCGCGCGCTCGGCTTCCCAGGCCTTGCGCGACACGCCGTTGGGCGTCTGGAAGTTGGCGGCGTAGTGGGCCAGATAGGCTTTCACGTCCTTGCGCGACCAGGCGCTGGCCCAGCTTTGCAGGGCTTTGCCGAGGTCGGCTTCGTCGGCATCGGCGGCGGCCGGCTTGGCCGGCGCGGCGGGGGCCGGTTTGGCTTCCGGCGCCTTGTCGGCGGCTTTTTCGATGGGCTTCTCGACCTTGGCCGGCTCCGGCGCCTTGTCGATCGGCTTGGCCGGCGGCGTGAGCGCAGCGACCGTGGTGGGCGCGGCGGCCGGCCTGGCCGGCTCGGCCGGGCGCTGGGCGACCGCCGGACGGCTGCCCGCCTTCGGGGTCGAGGTGCTGATCAGTTCATGGATCAGCGACAGCTTCGATTGCGTGACGGCATTCGCCGAGTCGAGCTGCAGGGCCTTGTCGTAGGCCTGGCTGGCCAGCTTGGCGTAAACGTCGCCGAGGTTTTCGTGCGCGATGGCGTAGCTCGGATGCGTGCGGATCGCCATTTCGAGGGCGGTGCGCGCCTTCTCGTATTGCTTCTGCTGCGCGTAGAGGACGGCGAGGTTGTTGTACGGTTCGGGCAGCTCGGGGAAATCCTCGGTCAGCTTGGTGAATACGGCGATGGCCTCGGCCGGGCGTCCCATCTCGGTGAGGATCAGGCCTTTCAGGAAGCGCCCCTGTGCGTCCTTCGGACGGGTCGAGATGTAGGCGTCGGCCTTTTCGAGCGCCTGCGG
The DNA here is from genome assembly GCA_001897745.1 of Candidatus Accumulibacter sp. 66-26. Classification (GTDB taxonomy): domain Bacteria; phylum Pseudomonadota; class Gammaproteobacteria; order Burkholderiales; family Rhodocyclaceae; genus 66-26. The sequence goes on along the minus strand of MKUH01000023.1, from coordinate 20,059 downwards.
CATCTGCCCCTGCTTGATCAGGCGCTGGATCTCGGGGAGATTGTCGGCGATGGCGAAGGGCGCCGAGACGCTCAGGGCCAGCGCGAGGAAAAAGGCGGAAGCCCGGGCGGATATCCTGGTCGCGACACGGGCGGAAACGCGCCCCGGCAAGCAGGCTGGAAGGCGCGCCAGTGAAGGCGTTGGGGAGATCGGGCGCATCGTTATGGTATACTTTGAAAAAGTGGTTGCGTGATCGGCGTAATTAACCGCCGATTCTAACAAGAAGCGCGTCGAAACCAAAGTTTTCCGTATCCCCCGCCGCTGGCGCGGGGCCCCTCGCGAGCTGCCGAAAATGCTGAAAATCTACAACTCCCTGGCCCGGGAAAAGCAGGATTTCGTTCCCATCGAGCCGGGGCGGGTCCGCATGTACGTGTGCGGGATGACCGTCTACGACTACTGCCACCTCGGCCATGCCCGCGTCCTCGTCGTTTTCGACATGGTGCAGCGCTGGCTGCGGGCGAGCGGGCTGGACGTCACCTACGTCCGCAACATCACCGACATCGACGACAAGATCATCAAGCGCGCGCTGGAGAACGGCGAGAGCATCGGGGCACTGACCGAGCGCTTCATCCGCCTGATGGACGAGGATGCGGCCGCGCTCGGCGTCGAGAAGCCCGACCACGAACCGCGCGCGACGCAGTATGTGCCGCAGATGCTCGAACTGATCGGCCAGTTGGCGACGAACGGGTTGGCCTACCAGGCGGCGGACGGCGACGTGAATTTCTCGGTGCGCAAGTTCCCGGGCTACGGCAAGCTTTCGGGCAAGTCGCTCGACGATCTGCGCGCCGGCGAGCGCGTCGAGGTCGATACGGCCAAGCAGGACCCGCTCGATTTCGTGCTCTGGAAGCATGCCAAGGAAGGCGAGCCGTTCTGGACGTCGCCCTGGGGCAACGGGCGGCCGGGCTGGCACATCGAGTGCTCGGCGATGAGCTCCGATCTGCTCGGCGAGCATTTCGACATCCACGGCGGCGGCCAGGACCTGCAGTTTCCGCACCACGAGAACGAGATCGCCCAGTCCGAGGGCGCGCACCGGTGCCAGTTCGTCAATTACTGGATGCACAACGGTTTCGTGCGCGTCGACGACGAGAAGATGTCGAAGTCGCTCGGCAACTTCTTCACGATCCGCGAAGTGCTGAAGAAATACGACGCGGAAGTGCTGCGCTTCTTCATCCTGCGCGCCCACTACCGCAGCCCGCTCAACTATTCCGACGTACACCTCGACGACGCGCGCAACGCCCTGAGCCGTCTCTATACCGCGCTCAAGGCGGTGCCCGGCGACGTCCTGCCGGTCGATTGGGAAGAGGCGCACGCCCGCCGTTTCCGGTTGGCGATGGACGACGATTTCAACACGCCGGAAGCCTGTGCCGCGCTGTTCGACCTCGCGGCCGAGGTCAATCGCGGCAAGTCGCCGGCCCTGGCTGCGCAGCTGCGCGCGCTGGCCGGCCTGCTCGGCCTCCTGCAGCGCGACCCCCAGATGTTCCTGCAGGCGGCGCCGGCGCAGGCGGGCGAATTGTCGGTGGCCGACATCGAGGCGCGGATCGCCGAGCGGGTGGCGGCCAAGAAGTCGCGCGATTTCGCCGCGGCGGACGGCATCCGCGCCGCGCTGCTCGAAGCGGGCGTGGTGCTTGAGGACGGTCCGCAGGGAACGACTTGGCGGCGGGCCTGAACGGTATTCGCGGCAGAAACGAAAACCCGCCGGACATCCGGCGGGTTTTTCGTTGACGAAGCGCCGTCAGCGCAGAACGCGCCCGCCGTTGCCGATGACCGTCAGGTCGACGTAGCGCGAGCCGAGGCGGTCGTTCGCCGTGTAGCCCAGACGGTAGCCGCCGATGTCGTGGTTGCTGAGACCTTCCAGGGTGGCGACCAGTTTTTCGCGGGTCAGGTCCTTGCCGGTCTTGCGCAAGGCATCGACCGTCAGTTTCGCCATGGCGTAGGCTTCGATGCCGTAGTAGGAAATCTTGCCCTGCTTGCCGATCAGCTTTTGATAGTCGCGCACGAGCGGCGTGGTGTCGTTCCACGGATAGGGCATGACCTGTGAAATGCCGATGCCGCGCGCTTCCTCGCCGAGTTCCTTGACCAGAAGATCGGCGCCGACCGGCGACAGGGTCATGAATTGCGGGTTCTGGCTGGCCTTGCGCATCTGGCGCACGAACTCGGCCGTCGGTTTGTACAGGGTGACCATCACGACGGCCTGCGGGTGGGCCTTGGCGATCGTCTGCACGGCCTTGGCGACGTCGGTCGAGTTGCGCTCCACGGTGCCGACGGCGGAGGGGGTGAGCTTGTGCTTCTTGAGCGCGAGGGTGACGCCGTCGAGTCCCGACTTGCCGAAACCGTCGTTCTGGTAGAAGACCGCGATGTTGGTCAGGCCGAGCGACGCGAGCTGGCCGATGATGGCTTCGGTCTCGTTGGCGTAGCTGGCGCGGACGTTGAACATGTAGCGGTTGTTCGGGTTTTCCCTGACCGGCTGACGCAGCGAATCGGCGCCGGAGATGGTGCCGATCAGCGGTACGCCGGCCGGACCGAAGGCTTCGTTCATCGCGGCCGTGGTCGGACTGGAACCATAGGAGGCGAGCAGCGCGAAGACCTTTTTCTCGCCGATCAGGGCGCGCGTATTGGCGACCGCGCGCTCCGTTTCGTAGCCGTCGTCGAGCGCGACGAGGTCGAGTTTGCGGCCGTTGATGCCGCCGGCGTTATTGACCTGCTGGAAGTAGGTGCCGATGACCTCCTTCATCTCCGCGCCGTAGGCTCCGTTCGGTCCCGACAGGGGCGCCGTCATGCCGAGCGTGATGGCGCCGTCGGTGACGCCGGTTTCGCCGGCCAGGGCGCAGCCGAAGCAGCTGAAAAGACCCAGCCACAGCAGTTTTTGCATGTACCTCATCTTCATTCCCCTCCCCGGATCGCTGCGCAGCTTGTTGGAATTGACATGATCGATGCTGCCAACCGGCCAGAATGATCCGGGATGCTGACATGAATCTTACGTTTGGCATAGCCAAGCGTCATCGTCGTCGGAAAAAAGCGACGAAGTCGAAAAGTCTGGATCGTGAGATGCGGGTGGCTCCGAATGCAATCGGGGCCGGGGAGAGGGGCGGAAGGGTGAAGGCGGCGCAAGGAGAACCCTGCGCGCGGGGGGCTCCCACGTGGATTGCTTCAAGCCACGCGGGAGGATGTCGCTTAGCTGGCGAAGAAGTCGCGCACCTTGTCCATCCACGACTTGGCGCGTGGATTGTGGCGGCCGGGTTCGCTGCGGCTCGATTCTTCGAGTTCGCGCAGCAACTCCTTCTGACGCTCGGTGAGGTGCACCGGCGTTTCGACGACGACGTGGCAGAGCAGATCGCCGTGCGCATGGCTGCGCACGCCCTTGATGCCCTTGCCGCGCAGGCGGAAGACCTTGCCCGACTGCGTTTCCGCCGGAATCTTGATGGTCGCCACGGCGTCGAGCGTCGGAATCTCGATCTCGCCGCCGAGCGCGGCCGTCGTGAAGCTGATCGGCATCTCGCAATGCAGGTCGTTCTGCTCGCGCTGGAAAACGGCGTGCTGCTTTAGGTGGATCTGCACGTAGAGGTCGCCGGACGGGCCGCCGTTGATGCCATGCTCGCCCTCGCCGGACAGCCGGATGCGATCGCCCTCGTCCACGCCGGCCGGAATCTTCACCGCCAGCGTCTTGTGCTGCTTGACACGGCCGGCGCCGTGGCAGCTGCCGCACGGGTCGGCGATGAAGCGGCCGGTACCGTGGCACTTCGGGCAGGTCTGCTGGATCGAGAAGAAGCCCTGCTGCAGGCGGACCTGGCCGCTGCCCTGGCAGGTCGGGCAGGTTTTCGGCTGCGTGCCGGCCTTGGCGCCCGAACCCTGGCAGGGCTCGCAGACTTCCATGGTCGGAATGCGGATCTTGGTTTCGGTGCCGAAGGCCGCCTGTTCGAGCGTGATTTCGAGGTTGTAGCGCAGATCGGCGCCGCGATAGATGTTGGAGCGCCCGCCGCGCGCACCGCCGCCGCCGAAAATCTCGTCGAAGATGCCGCCGAAGGCGTCCGAGAAGCCGCCGGCGCCGCCGCCGAAACCGCCGCCCATGCCCGCCTGCGGATCGACGCCGGCATGTCCGTACTGGTCGTAGGCGGCGCGCTTCTGGCCGTCCGACAGGATCTCGTAGGCTTCCTTGGCTTCCTTGAAATGCTCTTCGGCTTTGGGATTGTCCGGATTGCGGTCCGGGTGGTGCTTCATGGCCAGCTTGCGGTAGGCCTTCTTGATTTCGTCTTCGGAGGCATCGCGGTTGACACCGAGAATCTCGTAAAAGTCGCGTTTAGCCATGGGATCTTTGTGCCGTTGGAAACGAAAAAGGCGAGGCGCAATTATACGCCCCGCCCCCGGTCGGGATTGCTTACTTCTTGTCCTTGACCTCGGTGAATTCGGCGTCGACGACGTCGCCTTCATCCTTCTTTCCGGCTTGCTGACCGCCGGCTGCACCTTCCGGCGCGGCGCCGGCTTCGGCCTGTTGCTGGGCATACATCTTCTCGCCCAGCTTCTGCGCGGCCTGGCCGAGCGCTTCGGTCTTGGCGGCGATCGTTTCCTTGTCGCCGTCGCGCAGCACGTCCTCGACTTCCTTGATCGCGGCCTCGATGCTTTCCTTCTCGGCGGCTTCGAGCTTGTCGCCGTATTCGACGAGCGACTTCTTCACCATGTGCACCATGCCGTCGGCCTGGTTGCGCGTGTCGGCCAGTTCGTGCGCCTTCTTGTCGTCCTCGGCGTGCAGCTCGGCGTCGCGCACCATGCGCTGGACTTCTTCCTCGGACAGGCCGGACGAGGCCTGGATCTTGATCTTGTTTTCCTTGCCGGTCGCCTTGTCCTTGGCCGAGACGTGCAGGATGCCGTTGGCGTCGATGTCGAAAGTGACCTCGATCTGCGGCATGCCGCGCGGGGCAGGCGGGATGTCGGAGAGGTTGAACTGGCCGAGGCTCTTGTTGCCCGAGGCGATTTCGCGCTCGCCCTGGAGCACGTGGATGGTCACCGCGGACTGGTTGTCGTCGGCGGTCGAGAAGGTCTGGCTGGCCTTGGTCGGGATCGTCGTGTTCTTCTGGATCAGCTTGGTCATCACGCCGCCCAGCGTCTCGATACCGAGCGACAGCGGGGTGACGTCGAGCAGCAGCACGTCCTTCACCTCGCCCTGCAGCACGCCGCCCTGGATCGCGGCGCCGACGGCGACGGCTTCATCCGGGTTCACGTCCTTGCGCGGCTCCTTGCCGAAGAATTCCTTCACCTTTTCCTGCACCTTCGGCATGCGCGACTGGCCGCCGACGAGGATCACGTCGTCGATGTCGGACACCTTGACGCCGGCGTCCTTGAGCGCGGTGGTGCACGGGGCGATGGTGCGCTCGACGAGTTCGTCGACCAGCGATTCGAACTTGGCGCGCGTGATCTTCAGCGCGAGGTGCTTCGGGCCGGAGGCGTCGGCCGTGATGTAGGGCAGGTTGATTTCGGTCTGCTGCGACGAGGACAGTTCGATCTTGGCCTTTTCGGCGGCTTCCTTGAGGCGCTGCAGGGCCAGCACGTCGCTCTTCAGATTGACGCCGGATTCCTTCTTGAATTCGTCGATGATGTAGTCGATCAGGCGCTGGTCGAAGTCTTCGCCGCCGAGGAAGGTGTCGCCGTTGGTGGCCAGCACTTCGAACTGGTGCTCGCCGTCGATCTCGGCGATTTCGATGATCGAGACGTCGAAGGTGCCGCCGCCGAGGTCATAGACGGCGATTTTCTTATCGCCCTGCTTCTTGTCCATGCCGAAGGCGAGCGCGGCCGCGGTCGGCTCGTTGATGATGCGCTTGACTTCGAGACCGGCAATGCGGCCGGCGTCCTTGGTCGCCTGGCGCTGGCTGTCGTTGAAGTAGGCCGGGACGGTGATGACGGCTTCGGTGACTTCCTCGCCGAGGTAGTCCTCGGCGGTCTTCTTCATCTTGCGCAGGACTTCGGCGGACACCTGCGGCGGCGCGATCTTGTCGTTGCGCACTTCGACCCAGGCGTCGCCGTTGTCGGCCTTCAGAATCTTGTAGGGCATCAGCGAGATGTCCTTCTGCACTTCCTTTTCCTCGAAGCGGCGGCCGATCAGGCGCTTGACGGCGAACAGGGTGTTCTTCGGGTTGGTGACGGCTTGGCGCTTGGCCGACGCGCCGCACAGAATTTCGCCGTCCTCGGTGTAGCCGACGACCGACGGGGTGGTGCGCGCGCCTTCGGAGTTTTCGATGACCTTCGGCTTGCCGCCTTCCATGATGGCGACGCAGGAGTTGGTGGTGCCGAGGTCGATGCCGATGATCTTGCCCATGTTCGATGTCCTTTAAGAATTTCGTGAGATTCGTTGCTTACCGGATTGCTGCGGGATGAGCCCTATCTGGGGCCGCTCCGGATGTTTTCAAGATTTCGCCTTGGCGACGACGACGAGCGCCGGCCGGAGCACGCGGTCGGCCAGCAGGTAGCCCTTCTGCAGGACGGTGACGACCGTGTTCGCTTCCTGCTCCGACTCGACCGTGCTGATCGCCTGGTGGCGGTGCGGGTCGAACTTCTGGCTGAGCGGGTTCTCTTCGCTCAGGCCCGATCTTTCGAAGGCGGCGACGAGTTGCTTGAGGGTCAGTTCGGTTCCCGACCTGAGGCTCTCGACGCTCTGGGTCTCGACGGCCAGCCCGGCTTCCAGGCTGTCCTTGACAGCGAGCAGTTCGCCGGCGAACTTTTCGATGGCGAACTTGGCGGCCTTGGCGATGTCGTCCTGCGCGCGGCGGCGCACGTTCTCGGTTTCGGCCTTGGCGCGCAGCCAGGCGTCGTGATGCTCCTCGGCCTTCAGTTCGGCCTGGCGCAGGGTTTCTTCGATGCTGGGCGTGACGTCTACCGTCGCTGCCGGGGCATTGTCGCTCGCTGCGGTGGTTTCGGAGGCGGCTGCCGTTTCTTTGTCTAGCTCTTGCATGATTGGGTCTCCCGGAAAACCTAGCGCATCTGGGGCCGGTTTTCTGTATTTCAAGCCCCGCAGCCGTGTTTTCCGCTTTTTCGCCGATATTCACCGGTATGTGATCAAATTCCATCGAACGAACGGCTTCCGCTGCTAGGATTCCCGCTCGGCGAGGAAGGGAAGGGCAAGGTTCGGCGATGGTGGAAAAGATCGGCAAGTACGAGGTGATCCGTTCTCTGGGAAAGGGCGCGACGGCCGTCGTCTACCTCGCGCACGATCCCGATTCGGGGCAGAAGGTGGCGGTCAAGCTGGTCAGGTTCGGCCAGGACAACGCGGCCATGTCGCGCCGTCTGCGCAAGCTTTTTCAGACCGAGCGTTCGATCGCCGGCCGCCTCGACCATCCGAACATCGTCAAGATCTTCGACGCGGTGATCGAGCCCGAACAGGCCTATATCGTCATGGAGTTCGTCGACGGAACGCCGCTCGACCGTTTTTGCGCGATCGACCGGCTGCTGCCGCTGCATCGCGTGATCGGCATCATCTTCAAGTGCTGTATGGCGCTCGATCATGCCTTCCGGTGCGGCATCGTGCATCGCGACATCAAGCCGGCGAACATTTTGATCGACGCCGACGACAATCCGAAGATCACCGATTTTGGCCTGTCGATCAACCTGCTCAAGGACATGGGGCGGGACTCGACCTTCATCCTGGGCGTCGGCTCGCCTGCCTACATGTCGCCCGAGCAGGTGAAGAATTACCCGCTCAACCAGAAGACCGACCTGTACTCGCTCGGCGTCCTGCTCTTCCAGCTGCTGACCGGGCGTCTGCCGTTCCGCGCGAACAATCCGGCGACGCTGGTGTACAAGATCATCAACATGGATGCGCCATCGGTCTGCGCGCTCAATCCGGGGCTGCCGGCGGGGCTCGATCCGATTCTCGCCAGGGCGCTGGAGAAGGACCTCTACAACCGCTACCGGAACGGTGCCGAGTTCGCCAAGGACCTGTCGGCGGTGCGCTACCAGATTCTCGAGGACGACGAGACGGCGCAGGACACGAGCCATTTCGAAAGATTGCGCAAGCTCGAATTCTTCGCCGATTTCGAGGACATCGAACTGTGGGAGGTGCTGCGCATCAGCGTCTGGCGGGAGATCGCCGGGAAGGTGGCGTTGATCAGCGAGGGGGCGCGCGGCCGCATGTTCGGCGTGATCGTCGACGGCTTCGTCGAAGTCTCGTCCGGCGGGCGCGCGATCTGCCGCCTCGGCGCCGGCGAAGTGGTCGGCGAAACGTCCTTCCTGCATCCGGCCGACACGGTCCGGCAGAGCTGCGTGGTGACGCTGGAGCCGACGCTTTTCCTCGAGATTAATAGCGCCGCGCTGGAACTGGGGTCGGACGAGGTGCGCGAACGCTTCAACAAGGTGCTGATCGCCAAGGTGCTGGGCCGCCTGCACGAGGCCAACAAGGCGCTTGCCAAGTTGGGGCAGCCGGCGGTGCAGGGCAGCGTCGCCGCTTGCGATCTGGAGTTGTCGCCGCCGTCCTAGAGCGCGGCGCCCCGGGCCTTGTGCCCGGGGATGAAGCGCGGCCTTAAACCTTGAAGCGGCTGACCGTCGATTGCAGGCTTTCGGCCAGGGTTTCCAGCGTCTGCGCAGCGACGGCCGTCTGCTCGACGGCGACGTTGTTCTGGCGTGCCATGTCGGCGATCGACTCGATGCTGTTGGCGACGTCGCGGCTGACGCGGCGCTGTTCGTCGGTCGCCGCGGCGATCGCGTCGAGGCCGTGGCCGACTTCGGTCACCGAGCCGTTGGTCGCGAGCAGCACGCTGGCCACACCGTCCACCGTCTTCTGGCTCGAGGAGATGTATTCCAGCCCCTCGCTGATCGCCTGCTTGACCTTGATCGACTGCGCGCCCAGCGTGTCGGTGATGGCGTCGATCTCGTTGGCCGAGAGGGCGGATTTTTCCGCCAGCTTGCGTACCTCGTCGGCCACCACGGCGAAGCCGCGTCCGGCTTCGCCGGCGCGCGCCGCCTCGATCGCCGCGTTGAGCGCGAGGAGGTTGGTCTGCTCGGCGATGCCCTTGACCTCCTGGGTCATCTTGTTGATCGCCTCGGTGTTGCGCACGAAATCGTTGACCGAATCGGTCATCATGTTGACGGCGTGTTCGACGCTGCGCATTTCCGCCTGCAGCTGGCCGAGGCTGCGGTTGCCTTCCTCGGCGCGGCGCAGGCTGTCCTGCGACTGGTCATGGACGTGCTCGGTGCTTTGCGATATGGAGGCGATGCTGCCGACCATGTTCTCGACCGCCGTCGCCGCTTCCAGCGATTTCTCGCTCTGCTGGTGCGAGCCGGAGGCGACGCGCTGCGCCGCGCTGGAGAGTTCCTGTGCCTGTGCCGAGACCTGTCCGGCCGAGGTGCCGACCTGGCGCACGAGGCCGCTGAAGTTTTCCATCATCTCGTTGAAGATGGCCGCGGTCTGGCCGATCTCGTCCTTGCTGCGCACGGCGAGGCGGCGCGTCAGGTCGCCTTCGCCGCGGGCGATGTCCTGGAGGCCGTCCTTCAGTTCCTCGATCGGGTTGGTCACGAAGCGGCGCGTGAAGAAATAGATGACGAAGAGCAGCAGCAGGCTGACGGCCGCCGCGACGCCGGCGATCTTCAGGCGGAAGCTGGCGACTTCCTGTTCGACGGAATCGAGCGAGACCTTCATGCTGACCACGCCGAGCACGGTGTGCTCCGGCACCTGGTGGCACATGATGCAGTCCTTGCCGAGATAGTTCTTGGAAGCGCGCGTCGGATTGACGACGCGCAGGAAGGAGCCCTTCTCGTCGGCCTCGACGGCGATGTAGGGCTTGCCGTCCTGCATGACCTGTTTCTCGACGGCGTCCAGTTCGCGCGCGCCCTTGGTGTCCGGTCCGTAAAGCTTGGCGACGGCTTCGCCGCGTGCGACGTGCAGATCCTTGATGATCGACAGCTGCTTGATCTGGTCGAGGAAGACTTCGCGCTGGCCGATGGTGCCGGTGATCATCATGCCGGTCAGGCCGGCCATGGTCATTTCGTGGATGCTCTGGGCAAAATCCTGCGCCTGGCGGATGGCGGTTTCGCGGTTGGCCTGGCTTTCCCAGGCGATCATTCCGGTCCAGACAATGACCAGGACGAACCAGATTGCAGCGGTAAGACGTACCCAGATCTTCAGATTACCCATGTCCGCTCGAACTCCCTTTATTTTGTATTGATCCGTCTGGCTGCCGATTATTGTCTGGGGCGGTTCAGACGGTCAGATCGACTTGTTGCATTGTGCCAGCCCTCCCGTCTTCCTGCAAAAAAACGCCGCTTGCGCGAATCTGCCCGAGCAGCGCGTTGCCGCCGTCCTTGAGGTCGAAGGGAGTGGCGACCCGGGCGAGGCTGAGGGCGCCCACGTTGGCTTCGCGCAGGGTGAGCAGACGGTCCTCCCCGGCGGCGTCCTTGCTCCACAGGCGCAGTTTGTCGAAGGCCGCGTCGTTCTCGTCGATCCACCCGTTGCCGTCGTCGTCGAGCGCCGCCAGTTCGGCGAAACCGTCGCCGCTGCGCGCGCCGAACAATTCGGAACCGTCGTTGATCCTGCCGTCGCCGTTGCGGTCGAAGGCGAGGAAGCCGCTGCCGCCGGTGACAAAATTGATGTCCTCGGTCTTGCCGTCGCTGTCGAGGTCGAACTTGAAGCGCTGGTCGGTGAGTTGTGCGGCGGTGCCGGCAAAATTCAGCACCAGCGGGTCCTTCTTCTGCCGCGCATCGCCGATACGAATGCTGACGCTGGATTCCTCGTGGTAGCTGCGCGCCATGGTGAGCGACAGGTCGAAGTTGATTTCCTTCCCGTCCTCGGTGCGCACGGAGCCGGATGCGCGGAAGCGGGTCGTCTCGATTTCGCTGTAGGACTCGCGGTACTCGTATTCGATGCCGTAGCCCGCGTCCTGCCGCGTGCTGTCGCCGCCCGCGCTTGCGGCGGGCGGCGGCGCGGCGCCGTCGAGCGGCGGGGTTCCGGAGTTCAGCTCGGCGGCGTCGAACACCTTGACCTCGCGGCCGGTGAGCATGGCGATCATGGAGCGGATCAGGCGCAGCTTGGGATCGTTGTCGACGGCCTGGCGGGCGGCGTCGATGGAGTCGCTGCCGGAGGTCTGGAGCGCCTTGCCGGCGCTGGAAATCTGGACCGGATCGACGGCGGGCCGGGGACGGGCTGGGTCGCCCCCGGCCTCGCTCTCGGCACCGGGGCGCCGTTCGCCGACCCAGCTGCGCAGGGATTCCCTGACTTCGTGATATTGCAGCCGGGTGTGGCTGGACTCCATCTGCAACGCGGAACTGGCGATTTTCATGGCGGCCTCCTTGCCGTGATTCGGGCGATGAGGCTTTAACGGCCGCTGCGTGCGCTGTCTTGAGTTCTTTCGCAGTCGGCGCTGCCGGAGTCAGCCCAGGCTGCGCAGCCAGCGCTGCAGGCTGGCGCCGTCCAGCGCGCCCGACTGGCGGGCGATTTCACGTCCGTCGCGGAAGGCGATCAGCGTCGGGATGCTGCGGATCGAAAAGCGCGCGGCCAGTCCCGGGACGGCTTTGGTATCGACCTTGGCGAGCCGGATGCGGGGTTCGAACTGTGCGGCGGCTTGAGCGAAAACCGGCGCCATCGTGCGGCAGGGGCCGCACCACGGTGCCCAGAAGTCGACGACGAGGGGCAGGTCGCTATGCGCCAGGTGCTTGTCGAAACTGGCCGCGTCGAGGTCGACGGGATGTCCGGTAAAAAGCGGCGATTTGCAGCGCCCGCAGTTCGGGCGCTCGCCCAGGCGTTCCGCCGGTACGCGGTTGGCGGCGTGGCAGTGCGGGCAGGGGATGTGGAGAGTTTGGGGCATGGGCGGCTCGCGGCTATCGTGTGGGTTCGATATGCGGCCGCCGGCCCCGGTTTCAAGTCGGCGCGCCGAGCGCCTTGGCGCGCAGTGCGCAGAGGTCGAGCGCAGCCTGTTCCGGCGCGGTTCGCGTCGGCCAGCCCTGGAGGTGCGTGGCGGCAATGTCGGCCAGGGCCCGAATCCAGTCGTCGCGCTCGTTGAGGCAGGGGATGTAGCGGTAGTCCTTGCCGCCGGCCTGGATGAAGTCGGCCTTGCCCTCCATGGCGATTTCTTCGAGCGTTTCCAGGCAGTCGGCGGGGAAGCCCGGACACATGACATCGATGCGCTCGACGCCAGCCTTGCCGAGCGCCTGCAGGGTCGGCGCGGTGTAGGGCTGCAGCCACTCGGCGCGGCCGAAGCGGGACTGGAAGCAGATCTGGTATTCGTCCTTGCCGAGGCCCAGCGCTTCGGCGAGCAGGCGGCCGGTCTTCTGGCATTCGCAATGGTAGGGGTCGCCCTTGTCCAGCGTGTAGCGCGGCACGCCGTGGAAACTCATGATCAGCCGGTAGGCGCCGGTCGGCCGGCCGTTCGCCGCCCAGTGCTCGCGCACGCTGGCGGCCAGCGCGGCGATGTAGCCGGGGTGGTCGGCAAAGCTGCGCACGCCGCGCAGTTCCGGCTGGTTGCGCGTTTTCTGCGCCCAGCCGTAGGCCGCGTCGAAGGCGGTGGCGGTGGTGCTCGCGGCGTACTGCGGGTAGAGCGGGAGCAGCAGGATGCGCGTGCAGCCCGCGGCCTTCAGGCGGTCGAGTGCGGTGGGGATCGACGGCTGGCCGTAGCGCATCGCGTAATCGACCACGACGTGGTGCCCGGCCTCGCCGAGAAAGCCCTTGAGCAGCCTGGTCTGACGTTCGGTGTGCACTTTCAGCGGCGAGCCTTCGGGCATCCACACCGAGGCATATTTCTCGGCCGATTTCTTCGGCCGCACGTTGAGGATGATGCCGTTGAGGATCAGCCACCAGAGCGGGCGCGGAATTTCGACGACGCGCGGGTCGGAGAGGAATTCCTTGAGGTAGCGGCGTAGCGCCGGGGCGCTGGCGGCTTCGGGGGTGCCGAGGTTGATGACGAGAACGGCGGTGTGCGCCGGCGAGCCGTGACGGTGCGCCGGTTCGGGTTGAAAGCGGGGCATCAGGAGTTGGCCTGGTAGGTGAGGGCGGAGGAGAGCAGCTTGGCGGTGATGTCGACGATCGGGATGACGCGCTCGTAGGCCATGCGCGTCGGCCCGATGACGCCGACCGAGCCGACGATGCGGCCGTTGACCTCGTAAGGCGCGGTGACCACGCTGCACTCGTCGAGCGGGGCGAGGCCCGATTCGCCGCCGATGAAGATCTGCACGCCGTCGGCGCGGTTCGAGACGTCGAGCAGCTGCATCAGCGCGGTGCGTTGCTCGAAGAGGTCGAACAGCTCGCGCAGGCGCTTCATGTTCGACGAGAACTCCTCGACTTCGAGCAGGTTGCGTTCGCCCGAGATGACGTACTGGTCGCCCGGCTTGTTCAGGGCATCGTCGCCGGCGGCGAGCGCGGCAGCCATCAGGCCCTGCAGGTCGCCGCGCAGCTTGAGCAGTTCCTCCTGCACGCGCGCGCGGATCTGTTCGAAATCCTGTCCGGCGAAATACTGGTTCAGGTAATTGGCGGTGGCGGTCAGTTCGGCCGGCGAATACGCGCGCTCGGTGAACAGCATGCGGTTCTGCACGTCGCCGTCCGCCGTCACCAGGATCAGCAGGATGCGTTTTTCCGAGAGGCTGACGAATTCCATCTGGCGGATCTTCGGCGCCACGCGGCGCGGCGCCAGCACGATGCCGGCGAAATGCGTGAGGCCGGAGAGCAGATGCGAGGCGCTGCTGATCAGGTGCTGCGGTTGCGCCGGATGGAGCTGATCCTCGATGGCGTGGATCTTTTCTTTTTCCAGCGGCTGCATGGTCAGCAGGCTGTCGACGAAAAAGCGGTAGCCGCGCGGTGTCGGCACGCGCCCAGCGGAGGTGTGCGGGCTGGCGATGAAGCCGAGGTCCTCGAGGTCGGCCATCACGTTACGCACCGTGGCGGCCGACAGGTCGAGCCCCGAGTATTTCGACAGCGCGCGCGAACCGACCGGCTGGCCTTCGGCGATATAGCGTTCGATCAGGGTTTTGAGCAGGGTTCGCGAGCGTTCGTCGAGCATGAGGGCGATTCTACAAAAAATGGGGCGGCGCGGGGCGCGGCGCAAGCCATGCAATTATGGTTTAATTCGGCCCATGAACGATGCCTTCGCCCCCGTGTCCGGCACGGCGCGGCGTCCTCCGAGGACGATCGCGCTGATCGGAAAGTACCACAGCCAGGAAATCGCCGAGTCGCTGTGTCTGCTGGCGAAGTATCTGCACGAGCGCGGCATCACCGTGCTGGTCGAGGAGGAGACGGCGCGCAACGTGGGTGCGCAGCCCGGTTTCGGCAACTGGCCGCGGGCCGATTTCGCCTCGATCGGAGCGCACGCCGACACAGCGATCGTGCTCGGCGGCGACGGCACCATGCTCAACGCGGCGCGCCAGCTGGCGCGTTACCGGGTGCCGCTGGTCGGCGTCAATCAGGGCCGCCTGGGTTTCATGACCGACATCGCGCGCAGCGACATGCTGAGCTGCATGGAAGACCTGCTCGATGGCCGCTTCATTCCCGAAAACCGCATGCTGCTCGACGCCGAGGTGGTGCGCGACGGCAAGGTCGTGCTGTCCAATCTCGCGCTGAACGACGTGGTGGTGGACAAGGGCGCGATCGGCCGCATGATCGAATTCGAATTGTTCATCGACGGCGAATTCATCTACAACCTGCGTTCTGACGGGTTGATCGTCGCCACGCCGACCGGCTCGACGGCGTATTCGCTGTCGGCCAACGGCCCCATCCTGCATCCGCAGGTCTCCGGCATCGCGCTCGTCCCGCTCTGCCCGCACGCGCTGACCAACCGCCCGATCCTGGTCGGCGACCGCAACGAGATCGAGATCCGCATCATCCACGCGACCGATTCGCGCGCCCACTTCGACGGTCAGCTGACCGAGGACCTGCGGCGCGACGACGCGGTGCGCATCCGCCGCTCCGACTACTCGATCTGTTTCCTGCATCCGCCCGGCTACAGCTACTTCGCCATGTTGCGCCAGAAGCTGCACTGGAGCGAGCGGCCCAAGGGGCCCTGAGCCGGGACATTGTCGGGCCACTCACCGCTTTTTCCGCTTTTTTGAAGATTGAAGAGCAACGATGCTGCACCGTCTGACGATACGCGATTTCGTGCTGGTCGACCGCCTCGAACTGGAGTTCGGGGCCGGGTTCGGCGCCCTCACCGGCGAGACCGGCGCCGGCAAGTCCATTCTGGTCGATGCCCTGGCCTTTGCGCTCGGCGAGCGCGCCGACGCGGGGCTCGTGCGCAGCGGCGCGGAGCGCGCCGAAGTGAGCGCCGAGTTCTCTCTGGCGGGCGCGCCCGGTGCGACGGAGTGGCTGCGCGCGAACGATCTCGAATCCGGCGGCGATCTGCTCCTGCGCCGCGTGGTCGACGCCGGCGGGCGCTCGCGCGCCTATCTCAACGGTTCGCCGGCGACGGTCCAGCAGCTGCGCGAAGTCTCTGAATTCCTCGTCGATATCCACGGCCAGCATGCGCATCAGTCGTTGCTGCGCGGCGAAGCGCAGCGCGCTCTGCTCGACAGCCACGCCGGCTTGCAGACGCTTGCCGCCGAGGTCGCCGCCGCCTGGCGCGACTGGCGGGATGCGCGCACCGCGCTGGAGGCGGCGTCCGGCAATGCCGAGGCGCTGGTGCGCGAACGCGAGCAGCTGGTGTGGCAGGTGCGCGAACTGGAGTCGCTCGGCTTTACGGACGCCGAGTGGGAATCGCTGAACGGCGAGCACAAGCGGCTGGCGCACGCGGCGAGCCTGATGGAAGGTGCGCAGTTCGCGCTGGCGACGCTGGCCGACGGCGACGGCGCCTGCGAGGATCTGCTCGATACGGTGGCCGGGCGCATCGTCGGGCTGGCCGAGGTCGATCCGGCGCTGGCCGAGGTCGCGCAACTTCTGCAATCGGCTCAGGCCGAACTGGTCGAGGCGGTTTCCGTCCTGCGCCGCTACGCCGATCGCGGCGAACTCGACCCGCAGCGCCTCGGCGAAGTCGAGCGCCGGATCGAGGCGGTGCTCGGCTGCGCCCGCAAGTACCGGGCGACACCGGAAGAGCTGCCGGCGTTGTTCGCCGGCTGGCAGGCGCGCCTGGCGGCGCTTGGCGAGGCGGCCGACGTGGCGATGCTGGAGGCGCGGGTGGCTGCCGCGGCCAAGGCTTACGAGACGCTCGCCAAAAAGCTTTCGAAGGGGCGGGCCAAGGCGGCCGAGGCGCTCGGTGCCGAAGTCAGCCGGATCATGCAGCAACTGGCGCTCGGCGGCGGGCGTTTCGAGATTGCGCTGGTGCCCCTCGAGGGCGGCAGCGCCGGCGGTCTGGAGCAGATCGAGTTCCGTATCGCCGGCTTGGCCGGCAGCGAGCCGCGCGCGCTGGCCAAGGTGGCGTCGGGCGGCGAGCTCTCGCGCATCAGCCTGGCCATCCAGGTGGTGACCAGTCAGGCGGCGAAGGTGCCGACGCTAATCTTCGACGAAGTCGACGTGGGGATCGGCGGCGGCGTCGCGGAAGTGGTCGGGCGCCTGCTGCACGAGCTCGGGCAGCAGCGTCAGGTCTTGTGCGTCACCCACCTGCCGCAGGTGGCGGCGCGCGCCAACTGGCAATGGTGCGTGGCCAAGGGCGGCGAGGCGGGGCAAATCCGCAGTCGCGTCGCCGTGCTCGACCTCGACGGCCGCGTCGAGGAGATCGCCCGCATGCTGGGCGGCGTGGAAATCACCGCGATCACCCGCCAGCACGCCCGGGAGATGCTGGGCGTCGCTTGAAGCCGGATTGCCGGATTCGAGCGCGGGCGGGATGACACGCGGGCCGCCCGGCCGTTCGGCCGATCTCAGTCGGCTCGCTTGACGGAGCCCTGGTAGCGATTGAGCAGGTCGTCGAAAAATCCCTGGCGCCGCAGCTTGTCGACTGCGACGTTGATTTTTTCCGCGTCGGCCTGACGTGGCGAGCGCCGGGAGAACTGAGCCCACACTTCGGTCTGCTGCAGCGTGAGGCGGGGCCAGTGCTGGTAGGGCTGCTGCTTTTTCCTGAGGAGGTAGTGCAAGGACACGCTGTTGCCGGCGACGGCGTCGAGCCGGCCGGCGAGCAGCATTTCGATCATCGTCTCGTAGTCGCGGAACTCGTGCTTGTTGATGTGTCCGTCGTGATCGAACTTCGGGTTGAGCCGGATATCCTGCAGCAGGCCGACGTGCAGCCCGCGCAAATCTTCGTAGTCTCGGAGCCGGGTTCCCGGGCGGCCGATCACCAGCGTTTCGAAGCTGAACAGGTAGCCGGCGTAGCGCACGTAGTCGTCGCGGTCGCTCGAACGGATGCCGTAGGCGAGATCGCAGTCGCCGGACTTGAGATCGCGCCACATGCGCGCATAAGGCGTCAATTGCGTCCGGAATTCGAGGCCGGTTTCACGCGCCAGCGCCTTGCTGATCTCCGGCATGATGCCGTCGATCCGGGGTGGCGCGCTCTTGGCGTCGTTGCCGCCGTGGCTGTAGTAGCTCCAGGGCTCGGAGTGCAGCAAGGATACGCGCAAGCCGTCATCCGCTCCCGCCGTCGTGACGCTGGCGGCGGACATGCTCAGTAGGAAGGCGGCAAGAGTTCGACGCATTTTTCTGGGGCCGCACCGGAATGACTAATACTAAAGTTATATGCATTCCATGAGGGCGTCAAGCGGAGGCAGCGTGCCGCCGGCTCCGCTCTGCCCGCCGGCGGGGGTCACTCCGCCGCGTCGGTGTTTTTGCCGGGCTTGCCGCGATGCGGGCAGGCCGGTTTTACGCACTCGGCATACAGATAGAGGGCGTGTTCCTGGATGGCGAAGCCGCGTTCCTTGGCGATCTTCGTCTGGCGGCGCTCGATTTCGGCGTCGTAGAACTCCTCGACGCGGCCGCAGTTGATGCACACCAGATGGTCGTGATGCTGTCCGGCGTTCATTTCGAAGACGGCCTTGCCGGATTCGAAATAGTGCCGTTCGAGCAGGCCGGCCTGTTCGAACTGGGTGAGCACGCGGTAAACGGTGGCCAGTCCGATGTCCATGTTCTCGCCGATCAGCAGGCGATAGACGTCTTCGGCGGTCAGGTGGCGAACGCTGCTCTTCTCGAACAGTTCGAGAATCTTGAGGCGGGGGAATGTTGCTTTGAGTCCCATGCTCTTGAGGTCGTGGGAATTGCTCATGGCTTACCTTGGTTTCAGCTGCGGGGGAGAGATGTTTTTTTCGGTTATGATATACCGTCTGACATGAGTTTGAGCAATCTCGGTGCGGTCGGGTCTGGTGCGCAACGCCGGAATTTCCAGCCGTTCGGAGCTTCCTCGCTCGCTACCGATCACTCACTAAACCATCCAGCGCATGACTCCTTCGCGATTTGCCAGCGCCGCCCTTCTTGCGGTGGCGCTTTCCGGCTGCTCCTCGGTGCCGCGCATCGTCACCGAATACCGGATCGACGTTCAGCAAGGCAACGTTCTCACCCAGGAAATGGTTTCCCAGTTGCGACCCGGTCTGACGAAGGATCAGGTGCGCTTCATTCTCGGCACCCCGATGCTGGTCGATATGTTCCACGCCGATCGCTGGGATTACGTCTATCGCCTGCAGAAGGGCGATTCCGGGAAGGTCGAGACGCGCCGCTTCTCGACCTTCTTCGACGCCGACGGGAAGTTGGTGCGTGTCGGCGGCGATGCGGCCGCGATGCAGCCGGGCGAAGCCAATGCCGCTCCCGAGGAGCGCACGCGCATGATCGATCTTGGGTCGCTGCCGGAGGGTAGTGTGCCGCCACCGCCGGAGGAGAAGGGCTTCTTCGGAAAAGTTATGGAAAGCGTCGGGTTCTGAGTATGAGCAGCTTGAAAATCGCAATTGTGGGCGCCTCCGGGCGCATGGGCCGGATGTTGATCGAATCGACGCTGAAGGACGGCGAGGCGACGCTGGTCGCCGCCATCGATCAGCCGGGGGCGCCGGCGCTGGGCAAAGACGCCGGCGAACTGGTGGGCATGCCGTGCGGCGTGCCGGTGACCAGCGACGTCGAGGCGGGCATCGCGCTGGCCGACTGCCTGATCGATTTTACCCGCCCGGAGGGGACGCTCGAGCATCTCAAGCTGTGCCGCCGTCACAAGGTGGCCGCGGTGATCGGGACGACCGGCTTCGACGAGGCCGGCAAGGCGGCGATCGCCGAGGCGGCAAAGGAGATTCCCGTGGTTTTCGCGCCGAACATGAGCGTCGGCGTGAATGTCGTCTTCAAGCTGCTCGATATGGCGTCGCGCATCATGAGCGAAGGCTACGACATCGAGATCGTCGAGGCGCACCACAAGCACAAGATCGATGCGCCGTCGGGAACCGCGCTGCGCATGGGCGAGGTGGTGGCGCAGGCGCTTGGACGCGACCTGAAGGAATGCGCGATCTACGGCCGCGAGGGCGTAACCGGCGAGCGCGATCCTTCGACGATCGGCTTTGCAACCGTGCGTGGCGGCGACATCGTCGGCGACCATACGGTCATGTACTGCGGCATCGGCGAACGCGTCGAGATCAGCCACAAGGCCGGTAGCCGGATGCCCTACGCGCTGGGCAGTCTGCGCGCGGCACGCTTCATGGCTGGCAAGCAGTCTGGCCTGTTCGACATGCAGGACGTGCTCGGTTTGCGTTGAGCTTCCGGGTTCCCGGATTTGCCCCAAAGGGGTGCGCTCCGGTATAATCGACGGGTTTGCAAGGATTAAGCGGGAGGGCCGAGCGCTCGTCCCGCTTTTGCGTATCTAAGATACGCATTCAACAGGATTTACAGGAGTTCTCCGTGTCGTTGTTACCCACGCTCCCGCCCGCGATTCTCGCTCTGGCCGATGGCACTGTCTTCCGCGGTTACGCCATTGGCGCCGTAGGCAGCACCAGCGGCGAGGTCGTGTTCAATACCGCGATGACCGGCTATCAGGAGATCCTCACCGATCCTTCCTATTGCCGCCAGATCGTCACCCTGACCTATCCGCACATCGGCAACGTCGGCTGCAATGCCGAGGATTTCGAGTCGCGTGCCAATTTCGCCGCCGGCCTCGTCATTCGCGATCTGCCGATCCGCGCCGAAAGCTGGCGTTTGCAGGAAACCTTGTCCGATTACCTGAAGCAGCACGGCATCGTCGCCATC
>MKUH01000022.1 GCA_001897745.1 Candidatus Accumulibacter sp. 66-26 | reverse complement strand
ATTTTTGAGCAATGTCGTCGCAACCCATTGAACAAAAAGCAAATAACATCAGATTCCACAATCAAATCTGACCGTTGAACGCCCCCTCTTTCTCTTAAATGAGACTCTTGTAACCCGGCCAGCAAGCTGAAACCTTCTTCAAGGGGAGGCTTTTTGCTAAACTCTTGCGAGTTTTTGCTTCCGGCCCTCCCTCATGAACAAACCCACTTCCCACCCAACCTCCCTCTCCACCCAGTCAAACGTGAAAGAAGCGAGCAAGCGCAGACTCATCGTCGGGGGGATTGGCGGAGTGGCACTACTCGGCATGGTCACCGCTTTCGCTACGGCGCCGAGCACCGAAGCCCCCCACCTGGAACTGCAGACCATCGTAGAAACGCTCGCAACACCGGCAACCGCTCCCATCTCCAGCGAAGGCGCCACATTCCTCCATGAAGAACTGATACAGCGCTCCGATACGGTATCAAGCCTGTTCAACCGGCTGGGTATTGCCGACCGCGAAGCACTCGAGTTCATTCGGCTCAACGAAATGGCACAGGCGGTCTCCCGCCAACTACGCCCCGGAAAAACGGTCTCCGCACAAACGTCCGAAAGCGGTGAACTCCTTTCGCTCTACTTTCCGCTGAATGGCAAAGACTCCGTCCTCACCATCCGGCGCGATGGCAGTAAGTTTATCGCGAGCGAAGAAACACCCGAGTTGGAAGCCCGAACGCACGTCAAGTCCGGAGAAATACGAAGTTCACTTTTTGGCGCCACCGATGCGGCTGGCATTCCTGACGCCATCGCCACCCAGCTCGCAGAGATTTTCGGTGGCGACATCGACTTTCACCGAGACCTGCGCAAGGGCGATCGCTTTTCATTGGTATACGAAACGCTCAGCCATCGGGGACAAACCATTCGAAGCGGCCGCATCCTCTCCGCCGAATTCACGAACAACCAGAAGACGTATCAGGCGTTCTGGTTCTCCAACGGCAACAACAAGGGCAGCTATTACACAGCGGAAGGCAAGAGCCTGCGCAAGGCATTCCTGCGCTCGCCCCTTGAGTTTTCCCGAGTCACTTCCGGATTCACGACCGCCCGCTTTCATCCTGTACTACAAACCTGGCGCGCCCACAAAGGCGTGGACTACGGCGCCCCCATCGGCACCCGCGTACGCACGGTTGCCGATGGCACGATCGAATTCGCCGGACGCCAGAACGGCTACGGGAATCTGGTCGTCGTGAGACACCAAGGCAATTACTCGACAGCCTACGGACACCTCAACGGGTTCGGCACCAACATCCGCAAAGGCACCCGCGTCAGCCAGGGCGACCTCATCGGCTACGTTGGAAAGACCGGACTGGCCTCCGGCCCCCACTTGCACTATGAATTCCGGGTGAACAACCAGCAGGTCAATCCACTTGCCGTCACACTACCGACAGCAATCCCGCTCGAAGCGTCGCAGATCGCCCGTTACAAAGCTGCTGTAACACCTCTGCGGGAACAATTGAATCTCGCGAAACAGATCAGCCTGGCAACGGCCGAGTAATTCAACGCAGCACGACCCAAAAAAAACAAACCCCGTTTTTCCCAGGAAAAACGGGGTTTGTTTTTGTGGTACCGCAGCGTTGGAACTCAGCAACTCCAGCCAAAAACAAGCTCAAACAGAGAAGGACGAACCGCAGCCGCAGGTAGAAGAGGCATTGGGGTTCTTGATGACGAACTGCGACCCCTCGAGCCCTTCGCTGTAGTCAATCTCGGCACCAACCAAATACTGGTAGCTCATCGGATCGACGAGCAAGGTCACGCCGTTTTTCTCCAGCGCAGTGTCATCTTCGTTGCTCACCTCATCAAAAGTAAAACCGTACTGAAACCCCGAGCACCCGCCGCCCGTCACAAAAACGCGAAGCTTCAGATCGGGATTACCCTCTTCCTCAATCAACTCCTTGACCTTGCTTGCCGCGCTATCAGTAAAAACGAACGGCATCGGAATCTCGGTTGCTGCATTCATTGCACACTCCTTGAAAATCTAAAACAGCGGCGCGACTTCAATTACTCGACGCCAGCTTCAATTCGACGGTCTTGGCACTAGCACTTGTCTGATGCACCAGACGCCCCTGCACCACCGCCCCCTGCTGCATTTCGAGCTGATGGTACTCAACGTCACCTGTGACCCGCGCATTGGGCAGGAGTTCCAGAGACTCCCCCGCGAACACCGGCCCGATCACATTCCCATTGATAACAACGTGCCCAACCGATATCTCCCCTTCCACCTTCGCCTGCTCGCTGATCACCAGCATGCCGGAGGGACCTTCTTCGCAACGGATATTGCCCTGGACTTCACCGTCCACACGCAAACCACCGCTGAACGTAATATTTCCTTCGATTCGGGTCCCGGCCCCGATCAGGCTATCGATCTTGTTTTGCGGCTTGCCACTTTTCTTCCCACCGAACATGAAACGCCTCCTCCTATGGGTTGACTGATTGCCGGGCCCGCACCACGCCATCCTGCAGGATGCGCACCTCCACATCCTTGAGCACGGCGGCCGCCGAAACGGAAAACTCGCCCTCGACCCGCTGAAAATTCCGAACCTCGAGGCTGATGCTCTGCGAGCCTGGATCGCCCAAACGGGGGTGTTCGATCATAACATCCTGATCATCAACCCGCACCTTGAGCAGCAACTGCAGCGTTCCGGAGAAAGGCTTGGCCTGACGGGGAAGATTATTGACGACGAGCAAGCGGTATCGATATTTCCCCGGAGTCCCTGCCGCCTCGACCTGAAGGCGATTGATACTGACCGCGCCCTCGTCCCTGGCGCCTGAGGGCGAAAGCATGCCTTCAAAAAAAGCCAGATCCTGCTTGAGCCTTGCATTCTCAAGCTCAAGAAGCTGAACCTGTTGCGATAGCTGCTGCTGCGCCGTGCGCTCGATCTGCACAGCACTCTCGCCCGCCCCAGCCATCACCCGCAAGCGAACCGCTTCTGCCCTTAACTCGGCAAGCTGCGCCTGCAACCCTTCGATCTGCCGAGACGACTCCTCGCTGTGGAAGCCCGCGAAACGACGCCCCGAATCATAAATCCACGCTGCCAACACAAGCGAAAGAGAAAGAACGACAACCGCCCCCAAAGCGCGCCAATACCACGCGACATGCGTGCGGATCGATAGCCTGGGCGCATTGACGCCGAAACGCTGACGCAAACGACGAAATTTCAGAGAGGAACCAGGAGTAGCCATAAATCCACGACTTCGGCGAAGCCGGTCACAATATTCAAATTCCGGGCAGACTGAGCGGCGCCCCGCTCAGCGAAAGAAGCCTCTCTCCACCGGATTCCGGCAAGAGCTGAAGCCAATGCTACGAAGCAAGCACAACAGCGCTTGGGAGAAGGGCTTCTGCGTTTTTACCTATAACCCCAAGCGGACAGCCGGGATTCTGACACACGGCGCCACAGGAATCCACGAAGCGGCAACTTCGAGCCACCCAACGCCCCGGGCTTTCATTGCAGAATCTTCAGGCATTCGAAACCGCCCGGAAAACAAAAAAGCCGCCCAAAGGCGGCTTCTCTTGCGAGGCGCGATTAACGCTTCGAGAACTGCTTGCGACGGCGTGCTTTGTGGAAGCCAACCTTCTTACGCTCCACCTCACGCGCATCGCGCGTGACAAAACCGGCCTTGGAAAGGGCGGACTTCAGAGCGGCGTCGTATTCGACCAGCGCGCGCGTAATACCGTGACGGACGGCGCCGGCTTGACCGGACTCGCCACCGCCGGCAACGTTCACCATGATGTCGAAAGTCCCGGTGTGCTCGACGAGCTCAAGCGGCTGGCGCACGATCATGCGACCGGTCACACGGGAAAAGAATTCATCGACCGGCTTGCCGTTAACAACGATGTTGCCGCTGCCGCGCTTCATGAAGACACGGGCTACAGCGCTCTTGCGGCGACCGGTGCCGTAGTAGAAATTATCAGCCATTTCGACCCCTTAGATTTCCAGAACTTTCGGCTGCTGGGCGGTATGCGGATGCGCATCGCCCGCATAGCACTTCATTTTCTTGAGCATGGCGTAGCCGAGCGGCCCCTTCGGGAGCATACCCTTCACGGCCTTCTCGAGAACGCGAGCCGGGAAGCGCTGCTGCATCTTCGCGAAACTGGTCTCATAGATACCGCCGGGGTAACCAGTGTGGCGATAGTACTTCTTGTCTTCAGCCTTGTTGCCGGTAACGCGCAGCTTCTCGACGTTGGTCACGACGATGTAGTCGCCGGTATCAACGTGCGGCGTGAATTCGGGTTTGTGCTTGCCGCGCAGGCGACGAGCGATTTCGGTGGCGAGGCGACCGAGCACCTTGTCAGTGGCATCAACCACAAGCCACTCGCGCTTCACCTCATGCGGTTTGGCGGAGAAAGTCTTCATTTAAAACGCCGTCCTTTTATGCCTGATAACGGAAAGCCGAGCATGTTATTTCAAACAGGCGACTCATGTCAATCAGTCTACGAAACAAAAAAAACGCGACTCGTTGGAGTCGCGCTAAATCCACACCAAAGGAGGAGGGTGGAGGAGACAAACGTTGAGCACCTGAACCAAGCTACGTCAAAGCACTCGGGTTGAAATCATTATGGGGGAGCGAAAAGCAAAAATCAAGAATATTTTGTGCATTGCATCATTAACTTTTTTATCGATTAATTAATTTTATTGATTTTATTAATTTCAACTAAAAATCATTGCGATAACAAATGTAAACGAAACACATATCACATAACGTAATAGAAAAGATGATCGTTTCCCACAAAGTCACTCTTCTATATATTGCAATGCAGCAAGCCACTGAATTCTGTTACCCAGGGCTTGCCTTTAGAATTGCGCTTTTCGAACGGAGGAATCACAGTGGAATGCACCGTCAAATGGACCGGCGAGGGAATGGCTTTCCAGGCGGAAACGGGAAGCAAGCACACCTTGATGATGGACGGCCCACCCGATGCCGGTGGGCACAACCTCGCTGCGCGCCCGATGGAGTTGGTGCTTGCGGGAACCGGAGGCTGCACCGCCTTCGACGTGGTGCTCATCCTGAAGAAAGGACGCCACGCAGTATCGGGCTGCGAAGTCAGCCTGAAAGCGGAACGTGCCGATAGCGACCCCAAGGTCTTTACCCACATTCACTTCCATTTCAGGGTCAGCGGAAAGCAGTTGAAGCCCGAGGCCGTCGCACGCGCGATTGAGCTGTCCAAAGAAAAGTACTGCTCGGCCTCGATCATGCTCGGCAAAACCGCCAAGATCACCCACGATTTCGAGATCGTCGAGGACTGACCCGCCCACGACAGCCCTTTGCCCCAATTGAGGGGCAAAGGGCTGTCAGCCGCTCCGAGCTAGATGTAGTATGCCGTCCGCGTCATGATGCGCGAAGCGATGCGCATCCCCACCTTCACCGCCATCGGCAATTCCAGAGCACCGAGGCGAACCGCCTCGTCGGCATGACTGGCCTCGTCGAATTTCATCTGCACCAAGATCGCTCGCGAACGCGCGTCTTGCTCAGGCAAACGCACGAGATGGCTATCGAGATGCGCCTCGACCTGGCGCTCGGTCTCGGCAAGAAAACCCAGATTCCAGCCATCGCCTAGCCGTGCGGCTACCACACCCAAGGAAAAAGCACCGAGATACCACAGCGGATTGAGCGCACTCTTGCGACCGCCCAATTCACCGATACGCTGCGACGTCCAGGCCAGATGCTCGGTTTCCTCCTGAGCGGCGCCCGTCAGAGAACGTCTGAGACTCTCGTTGCGACACGCCAGCGCCTGCCCCTGATAAAGCGCCTGAGCGCAGACCTCGCCACTGTGATTGACGCGCATCAGCGCAACCACGCGGACCTTCTCCTCCGCATCCAGCGACGCCTCGGGCAACCCCTCGCCTGGAACAGGGCGAACGGCCCCACCGGCTGCAAACACGGTGCGCAAAGCCCTGTCAAACTCGATGATCAAACGATCGAAAAACATCAAGGCATCCCCTACGGCGTGCGCGTACTCGGCAGCCCGCCCGCACGGAGGGCCGCGCGGGCAGCAGCGGCATCGCGCACGGGAATGCCGCCAGCGCAGAAATACTCGCCGTAGAGCGCCGCATGCTGTCGATTCAGAGTGCTTCCCTGGATTCTGCCCCATTGATTGCTGCGGGCCTTCGACCAGCGGCCGTCCGAGCGGCCGAAAGCATAGAGCCGGCGCTCCGCGGATTCGCAGCGAATCCCTTCATGACTGACATTGCGAGCCCCGGACGGACTCTGCACAACCAGCGTGTAGCGCACGACGCCATCGGTACCGACGCTGATGGACTCGGAATCGACCATGAAGCGGTTGTCGGTCGCCGCACTAACGAAGATCGGAACGAGATTCTCCGCCTTCGGGGGAGGCGGAAGGACGGCCTCGATTTCCTCCCAGCGCTTCGTCTCGTACTCGTCGTCGAAACCGGACGCGGCGACCGCGACCGACGCAAGCAGGCTCAAGCCAAGCCACAGCGCCCCCCTACACATCCTCTTACGCATTACCCGGCTCCAGGTCCGATCGGATCAAGCAAAATCGCAAATTAAATGGTCGCAGCGGTGCGCGACAACACGGCCTCGATCTCCGCGAACGTGCGCGCCACCTCTTCGGGATGGATCGCGACGCCAAGCTGCCGGGCGATCTGCGAAGCCGAGAAGATTCCTCGTATCAACTCTCGTCCGCTCACCAGATCGTTCTCGACGACCAAAGCGTGCTGACGTCCGCTGTGCTTCAGCGTCTCGACCACGTGCCCAACGCGCGCGCGCAAGACATCGCGGATATCGACAACTTCCACCGCGCTCTGCGGCGTCATGATGTCCCGGACCACGAGATCCTCGTGCCGCCCCCCGCGATCGCGCACCACCTGCATCGGACGCTCGCCCAGAAGATCCCGGGCGGTAAGCAGGCCGAGGACGCGCCCATCGGCATCGACCACGAGCAGGGAGCGAACGCCCCGCGCGATCATCGCCTGGTTGGCGGCTTCAATACGCGTATCTGCGTCGATGGTGGCCGCCGCCACGAGACGCAGATCGGTCATCACCTCAACGGCCGGCGAATCGACATTCACCGGTCGCGGAGAAAACTGCGTGAATTGGGGATAAACCGCTCCGGCCTGCAAGCGGGCGAGTTTCAGGGGCTTGTATTCCAGCTCTGCCATGATGACCTCCTAGGTGGACACGTACAGCCAAAGCTCAAACATCGAACCGGTCCGCAGACAGCCCGCAACTACGCTACTCCTCGCGCGCGTCGCCCGGTACCGCAACATCCTTCGCCACAGGCGGCCGCGGACGCCGATGGTCGGCATCGAGATAACGCGCCAACTCGTTGAGCGCCTGCTCGTAAACCCCCCGCTTGAACTCGATCACCGCATCGAGCGGAATCCAGTAATGACTCCAGCGCCAGGCATCGAACTCGGGATGATTGCATGCGCGCAGCGAGATATCGCTGTCACGCCCCGCCAATCGCAAAAGAAACCATATCTGCTTCTGCCCCTTGTAGCTTCCGCGCCACTCACGTTTGACCCAATGGGTCGGCACATCGTAACGCAACCAGTCCTTGGTCCGCCCGAGGATACGGACGTGCTCGGGCGACAAGCCAACCTCCTCGTGAAGTTCCCGGTACATCGCCTGCTCCGGGGACTCGCCCCGTTTGATGCCGCCTTGAGGAAACTGCCACGAATGCTCCCGGATGCGCTTACCCCAGAAAACCTCGTTTTTTGCGTTACATAGAATGATGCCGACGTTCGGGCGATAGCCTTCACGGTCAAGCATTTTGAAAACCTGCGAAAATGTTGAATTGGAGCCATTCTTCCATATTTCAAATAGCTTGGAAAGCCGGGCCGGCGGGCATAGCGGCGCCTTGCCGAAAAGCTCAGAAATATCGCACGCACCGCATCTGTCTAGTAAAATCGCATTTTTACCCTACGAACCTTCGGCCATGCGCACTTCGCAATTTTTCCTCTCCACGCTCAAGGAAGCACCTTCGGACGCCGAGATCGTCAGCCACAAGCTGATGCTGCGCGCCGGCCTGATCAAGCGCCTGGCGGGCGGCATCTACACCTGGATGCCGGTCGGCCTGCGCGTGCTGCGCAAGGTCGAGAACATCGTGCGCGAGGAGATGGACCGCGCCGGCGCCGTCGAACTGCTGATGCCGGCCGTCGTTCCGGCCGAGCTCTGGCAGGAAACCGAGCGCTGGGAAAAGTACGGCCCCGAGCTGCTGCGCTTCAAGGACCGCCACCAGCGCGACTTCGTGATCGGGCCGACGCATGAGGAAGTCATCACCGACGTGGTGCGCAAGGACGTCAAGAGCTATCGCCAGTTGCCACTGCATCTCTATCAGGTGCAAACCAAGTTCCGCGACGAAATTCGTCCGCGCTTCGGCGTCATGCGCGGACGCGAATTCCTGATGAAGGACGGCTACTCCTTCCATGCGAATTTCGCGGACCTGCAGCGCGAATACGGCAAGATGCACGAAACCTACTGCCGCATCTTTTCCCGCCTCGGTCTCAAATTCCGCCCGGTCGCGGCGGATACCGGGTCAATCGGCGGCACCGGCTCGCACGAATTTCACGTTCTGGCCGACTCCGGCGAAGACGCCCTGGCCTACTGCCCGACCTCCGACTACGCCGCCAACGTCGAACTGGCCGAGGCGCTGGCTCCGACGGCGACGCGCGGCGCGCCCAGCGCCGCCATGGAAAAGCTGGCGACGCCGGGCAAGACCAAGTGCGAGGACGTCGCCGCCTTCCTGAAGCTTCCCCTGGCCCAAATGGTCAAGGCAATCGCCATCGTGCGCGAACTGCCGGAAAACGATCCGGCGCGCTTCGCGCTGATCCTGCTGCGCGGCGATCACGACCTCAACGAAATCAAGGCGCAGAAAGTCGTCGGCGAATTCCGATTCGCGCGCGACGAGGAAATCCTCGCCGCGCTCGGCTGCAAGCCGGGCTACATCGGCCCGGTCGGCGCCGGCGCCATCCCGGTTTTCGCCGACCGTGCGGTCGCCGTGCTGAGCGACTTCATCTGCGGCGCCAACGAAGCCGGCTTTCACCTGGGCGGCGTCAATTTCGGGCGCGACCTGCCCGAACCCGCCGCCGTCGCCGACCTGCGCAACGTCATCGCCGGCGACCCCTCGCCGGACGGCAAAGGCGTGCTCGAACTGTGTCGCGGCATCGAGGTCGGCCACATCTTCCAACTGCGCACCAAGTACGCCGCGGCGATGAAGTGCACCTTCCTCGACGAAGGCGGCAAGGAGCAGGTCATGGAAATGGGCTGCTACGGCATCGGTGTCTCGCGCATCGTCGGCGCCGCCATCGAGCAGAACCACGACGAACGCGGCATCGTCTTCCCGGCGGCGATCGCGCCCTTCGAAGCCTGCATCGTGCCGATGGGCTACGCCAAGAGCGAGGCGGTCAAAGCGGCGGCCGACGCGCTCTACGCCGAACTCAAGGCAGCCGGCATCGATGTCCTGCTCGACGACCGCAACGAGCGCCCCGGCGTCATGTTCGCCGACATGGAACTGATCGGCATTCCGCACCGCGTCGTCGTCGGCGAGCGCGGCCTGGCCGAGGGCAAGCTCGAATACAAGGGACGTTCCGACAGCGAAGCGCACATGGTCGCCGCCGGTGAAATCGCCGCGCTCCTGAAGGAAAGGCTGTGCGCCGCCTGATCCGGCCCTTCACGCTGCTCGCCCTGCTCGCGCCGCCCGGCGCGTTCGCAGGGGCGCAGAAGTACGAACCGCTGTCGGCCAGCGTGCAGGCAGCGCTGTCGCGCTCGGTGTCCGACCAGGCGCCGCCGAAGAGCTCGTTCCGCGACTCGCTGGACGCCGTCGACTGGCTGGTTGAAATGTCGCGCCGGCTGGAAAAACGCATCCCGGACCGGGAAGGGCGGCTGGAGTTCCTGCGCGCAGTGCACTACGAGGCCACGCGCGCGGGGCTCGACCCGCAACTGGTGCTCGGCCTGATCCAGGTCGAGAGCGGTTTCAAGAAATACGCCGTCTCGTCGGCCGGCGCCCGCGGCTACATGCAGGTCATGCCCTTCTGGGGAAAACTACTTGGGCGCGGCGACGACAACCTGTTCCACCTGCGCACCAATCTGCGCTACGGCTGCACCATCCTGCGTCACTACCTCGACATCGAGCAGGGCGACCTTTACCGCGCGCTCGGCCGCTACAACGGCAGCCTCGGCAAGCCCGAGTACCCGAACCTGGTGCGCGGCGCCTGGCACAACCACTGGAACTACACGAACAGCCGGATCGCCTTGCGCTGATCCAGCCGGCAAGGAACGCGCTCAGCGCATCCCCGGCAGCATCCCCTTCATGCCGCGCATCAGCTTGGCCATGCCGCCCTTGGAAAACTGCTTCATCATTTTCTGCGTCTGCTCGAACTGGTTGAGCAGACGGTTCACTTCCTGCACCTGAACCCCGGCGCCGGCGGCGATGCGCCGCTTGCGCGAGGCCTTGAGCAGTTCGGGCTTGGCGCGCTCGGCCGGCGTCATCGAATTGATGATGCCCTCGATGCGCCCCACGGCCTTGTCCTCGACGCCGGCCGGCATCTGCCCTGCTGCCTGCGCGAACTGCGCCGGCAGCTTGTCCATCAGCGAGGAGAGGCCACCCATCTTGCGCATCTGGCCGATCTGCTCCTTGAAGTCGTTGAGATCGAAGCCCTTGCCGGACTTGAGCTTCTTGGCGAACTCGACCGCCTTCTGCTCATCGATGCCCTTTTTGGCGTCCTCGATCAGCGACAGCACGTCGCCCATGCCAAGGATGCGCGAAGCCATCCGCTCAGGGTGGAAAGGCTCAAGGCCGGAAAGCTTCTCGCCGACGCCGGCGTACTTGATCGGCCGCCCGGTGACGTGACGCACAGAAAGGGCAGCCCCGCCGCGTGCGTCGCCGTCGAGCTTGGTCAGCACGACGCCGGTCAGCGGCAGCGCCTCGTTGAAGGCCTTGGCGGTATTGACCGCATCCTGGCCGAGCATGGCGTCGACGACGAAGAGCGTTTCGATCGGCTTGAGCGCCGCGTGCAGCTCGGCGATTTCCTTCATCATCGCCTCGTCGATCGCCAGACGGCCGGCGGTATCGACGAGCAGCACGTCGTGATAGTGGCGCTTGGCCCAATCGACCGCGTTGCGCGCGATATCGAGCGGCTTGTCGGTCGGCGCCGACGGGAAGAAATCGACGCCGGCCTGCGCGGCAACGGCTTTCAACTGCTCGATGGCGGCCGGGCGATAGACGTCGCAGGAGACGACCAGCACCTTCTTCTTCTGCGTTTCGCGCAGCAGCTTGCCCAGCTTGCCGACCGTCGTCGTCTTGCCGGCGCCCTGCAGACCGGCCATCAGGACGATCGCCGGCGGCTGCGTGGCCAGGTTGAGGCCGTCGTGCGCCTCGCCCATGATCCGCGTCAACTCGCGATGGACGACGCCGATCAGCGCCTGCCCCGGGCTCAGCGAACCGATCACCTCCTCGCCGACCGCCTTTTCCTTGACGGCAGCGATGAACTCCTTGACCGCCGGCAAGGCCACGTCGGCCTCGAGCAGCGCCAGGCGCACTTCGCGCAGGGCGTCGGTGATGTTTTCTTCGGTCAGGCGCGCTTCGCCGCGCAGCGTCTTCATGACGCGCGCAAGGCGTTGGGTCAGGTTGTCGAGCATTTGGTTTCCGGCTTGGTGTAGACTTTGAGAATGTCGGCCATTCTACTGCACCTTCTGCCCCACATCGTTTCGTCCCTGCTTTATGCGGCGCTCGGCTTCCATTTCTGGCGCACGCGCTGGCGCGAAACCGACAAGCCGCTCGTTACCCTGCCGATGCAGCCGTGGGAACGGGGCGCCATCTTCGCCGCCCTGCTGTTTCAGGGAATCGGGCTTTACGACGGCCTGTTCAGCGCCGGCGGCATGCATTTCTCGTTCAGCTTCGCGCTCTCCCTGATGCTCTGGCTGGCCGTGCTGATCTACTGGCTGGAGAGCTTCCGCTCGCGCATGGACGGACTGCAGCCGATGGTGCTGCCGCTGGCCGCCGCGAGCGCCCTGCTGCCGGTGCTGTTTCCGCACGTGCGCGTCGTCGCGCACGCCGACGCCTGGGGCTTCAAGCTGCACTTCCTCGCCGCCATGCTGGCCTACAGCCTGTTTACGCTCTCCGCGCTGCACGCCGTCTTCATGGGCTTTGCCGAACGCAAGCTGCACCAGCGCGCGCTGACCAAGAGCCTGGCCAGCCTGCCGCCGCTGCTGACCATGGAAGCGCTCCTTTTCCGCATGATCGTGATCGCCTTCGCGCTGCTGACGCTGGCGCTCGGCAGCGGCATCCTGTTTTCCGAGACGCTGTTCGGCAAGGCCATGGCGCTCGATCACAAGACCCTGTTCGCCTTCGCCTCGTGGGGCATCTTCGCGGCGCTCCTGATCGGCCGCCGCGCCTACGGCTGGCGCGGCCGCATCGCGCTGCGCTGGACGCTGGCCGGCTTCATGGTGCTGCTGCTGGCGTACATCGGCAGCCGCTTCGTCGCTGAAGTGCTGATCGGTCGCCTGTAAGCCGACGCCCGCCCCGCTTCACCGCACCGTCGACAGTTTTCCGGGGAACTGCCGGCAGCCGGATATCCTGCTCGCGAACCTAGGCCGCCTTCTCACGAAAACGCCCGCCGGAACCGCCCGCAAGCCCGTCCCCCGCTGCTTTACAAACACGCTGGCGCAATGCATCATCGGGCCGATCTACGCGGCATAGCCCGAACCCCCGACGTATCCATATAACGAAAGCCGGCAACATTCCCTAGCGACACATGGCAGCCAACCCGCAACAAGCGCCGCTCAGCGGCCTCGCCCGTGCCCTTGTCCAGGCTGGCCGACTCAAGGAAGCCGAGGCGGAGGTCCTGCTCGCCCAAGTCGGCGGCAGCAACACCACATTCATCGAGCAACTCGTCCACGCCAAAAAGGCGACCTCGCTCGAGATCGCCCGCTTCGCCGCCGACACCTTCGGGTACCCCCTGCTCGACTTGGCGGCCTTCGACGACGCGCATATCCAGCAGAACGCGATCGATCGCAAGCTGATCGCGGCGCACCGCGTTCTGCCGCTGCACAAGCGCGGCAACCGCCTCGCCATCGCCATCGCGGACCCGACCAATCTGCGCGCCCTGGACGAAATCCGCTTCCAGACAGGCATGGCGGTCGACCCGGTGATCGTCGAGGAAAGCAAGCTCGCCCCGCTCGTCGCAAAGCTCTCCGAATCCGCCGAGGACACGCTCAAGAACCTCGCCAGCGAGGACATCAACCTCGAGTTCACCGACGAGGAAGCGCAAGCCAAGAACGACGAAGCTTCCACGGCCGACGTGGACGACGCGCCGGTCGTCAAGTTCATCCAGAAGATGCTGCTCGACGCCATCAACGACGGCGCTTCGGACATCCACTTCGAGCCTTACGAGAAAAGCTACCGCATCCGCTTCCGGGTCGACGGCATCCTGCGCGAGATCGCCGCGCCGCCGCTGGTGATCAAGGAAAAGATCGCTTCGCGCATCAAGGTCATCTCGCGCCTGAACATCGCCGAAAAGCGCGTCCCGCAGGATGGCCGGATGAAGCTCGTGCTGTCCAAGAGCCGCGCCATCGATTTCCGGGTCAGCACGCTGCCGACGCTCTACGGCGAAAAGATCGTGCTGCGCATCCTCGACCCGACCAGCGCCACGCTCGGCATCGAAGCCCTCGGCTACGAGCCCGACCAGAAGGCGGTCCTGCTCGACGCCATCGAGCGCCCCTACGGCATGGTGCTCGTGACCGGCCCGACCGGTTCCGGCAAGACGGTTTCGCTCTACACCTGCCTGAACATCCTCAACAAGCCGGGAATCAACATCTCGACAGCGGAGGATCCGGCGGAAATTCCACTGCCCGGGATCAATCAGGTCAACGTCGACGACCGCGCCGGGCTGACCTTCCCGGTCGCCCTCAAGGCCTTCCTGCGCCAGGATCCGGACATCATCATGGTCGGCGAAATCCGCGACCTGGAAACCGCCGAGATCGCCATCAAGGCCGCGCAAACGGGCCACATGGTGCTCTCCACGCTGCACACCAACGACGCCCCGTCGACGCTGACGCGTCTGATGAACATGGGCATCCCGACCTTCAACATCGCCTCGAGCATCCTGCTGATCACCGCGCAGCGCCTGGCGCGCCGCCTGTGCACCTGCAAGAAGCCACTCGACGCGCCGGCCGAAGCGCTGCTCAACGCCGGCTTCTCCGAAGCCGATCTGGACGGCAGCTGGACGCTCTACGGCCCGAACGGCTGCGAACGCTGCAAGGACAGCGGCTACAAGGGACGGGTCGGCCTCTATCAGGTGATGCCGGTAAGCGAGGACATCCAGCGCATCATCATGGCCAACGGAACGGCGCTCGACATTGCCGCGCAGGCTCAGAAGAACGGCGTCCGCGACCTGCGCCAGTCCGGTCTGCTCAAGGTCAAGCAAGGGCTGACCTCGCTCGAGGAAGTCCTGGCGACCACCAACCTATAAACAGAAGAATACGAGGACACAATGGCGACTGCAGCTAAAGGGGTGAAAAAGGTCGCGGGCCCGAAGGAGTTCGTCTTTGCCTGGGAAGGCAAGGGCAAGGAAGGCCGGATGGTACGCGGCGAACTGCGCGCGCCGAGCGAAACCGTGGTCCAGGCCACCCTGCGCCGCCAAGGGGTGATGGTCACCAAGATTTCCAAGCAGCGCTTCAAGGGCGGCGGCAAGATCACCGAAAAGGACATCGCCCTGTTCACGCGCCAGCTGGCGACCATGATGAAATCCGGCGTGCCGTTGCTGCAGACCTTCGACATCGTCGGCCGCGGGCACGACAACCCGGCCGTCGCCAAGCTGCTGCTCGACATCAAAGCCGACGTCGAAACCGGCAGCTCGCTCTCGCAGGCCTTCCGCAAATACCCGCTGCAGTTCGACCAGCTCTACTGCAACCTGGTGGCGGCGGGCGAACAGGCCGGCATTCTCGAATCGCTGCTCGACCGCCTGGCCATCTACAAGGAAAAGATGCTGGCGATCAAGTCGAAGATCAAGTCGGCGCTGTTCTATCCGGTGGCGATCATCGTCGTCGCCTTCGTGATCACCGCCGTGATCATGATCTTCGTCATCCCGGCGTTCAAGGAAGTCTTCAAGAGCTTCGGCGCCGACCTGCCGGCGCCGACGATGATCGTCATCGCCATTTCCGACGTCTTCATCGAGTGGTGGTGGGCGATATTCGGGAGCATTTTCGGCGGCCTCTACGCCTTCTTCTACGCCTGGAAACGCTCGGAAGCGATGCAGATCGCCTTCGACCGTCTGTTCCTGCGCCTGCCCATCTTTGGCGACATCATCCGCAAATCGGTGATCGCGCGCTGGACGCGGACGCTGGCCACCATGTTCAGCGCCGGCGTCCCCCTCGTCGAATCGCTCGAATCGGTCGGCGGCGCCGCCGGCAACAACGTCTACAAGGTCGCCACCCGGCAGATCCAGAGCGAGGTCAGCACCGGTACCAGCCTGACGTCGGCGATGCAGAACAGCGACCTGTTCCCCAATATGGTCATCCAGATGGTCGCCATCGGCGAGGAATCCGGCGCGCTGGACTCCATGCTCGGCAAAGTCGCCGACTTCTTCGAGGCCGAGGTCGACGACGCCGTCGAAGCCATCTCCAGCCTCATGGAGCCGATCATCATGGTCGTTCTGGGCACCCTGATCGGCGGCATGGTGATCGCCATGTACCTGCCGATCTTCAAGCTGGGCGCCGTGGTCGGATGATGCCGGGACTGTTCGCCTATTTTTCCGACCCGGTTCTCTTTTCGATTTGTTGCGGCGCGCTCGGCCTGCTGGTCGGGAGCTTCCTGAACGTCGTCATCCATCGCCTGCCGCTCATGATGGAGCGCGACTGGCTCGGCCAGTGCGCCGAACTGCGCGGAGAGGAACCGGCCGCGCAGGAGCCTCTGTCGCTCGCCCGACCGCGCTCGCGCTGTCCGCAGTGCGGACACGCGATCGGCGCGCTGGAGAACATCCCGATTCTCAGCTGGCTGCTGCTGCGCGGCCGCTGCTCGGCATGCCGGACGCCGATTTCCGCGCGCTACCCGCTGGTCGAAGCCGTCACCGGCCTGCTCACCGCCTTTGCCGCCGCGCACTTCGGCTACAGCTGGGCGGCGACCGGCGCCATCGTCCTGATCTGGTGCCTGATCGCGCTGA
Source organism: Candidatus Accumulibacter sp. 66-26 (assembly GCA_001897745.1). Lineage (GTDB taxonomy): Bacteria > Pseudomonadota > Gammaproteobacteria > Burkholderiales > Rhodocyclaceae > 66-26. Next base: position 109,117 of record MKUH01000022.1, on the reverse strand, counting down.
CCTTCATCGACTTCGACACGCAACTGCTGCCCGACTCGATCACCCTGCCGCTGCTCTGGGGCGGCCTGCTGTTCAATCTGTCCGGCACCTTCACCGATCTCCATTCCGCGGTCATCGGCGCAATCGCCGGCTATCTCTCCTTGTGGTCGGTCTACTGGGCCTTCAAGCTGGCGACCGGCAAGGAAGGGATGGGCTACGGCGACTTCAAGCTGCTCGCCGCGCTCGGCGCCTGGCTGGGCTGGCAGATGCTGCCGCTGACCATCCTGCTCTCCTCGCTGGTCGGCGCGGTGGTCGGCATCGTGCTGATCGTCCTCGCCAAACGCGGCCGCAACGTGCCCATCCCCTTCGGCCCCTACCTCGCCGCGGCGGGACTGCTCGCGCTGTTCTGGGGCAAGGAACTGACTCACAGCTATCTCAGGCTGCTGTAGGCGCTTGAAAAACCGGGATTAACCCCCACCTCCCCAGCGCGTGAAGCGCCCCCTTGTTCGGGTATAATTCGCGCTTTTGGAGGATTCACATGCCGATTTACGCGTATCGCTGCAGTTCCTGCGGTTTCGAGAAGGATCATCTGCAAAAACTCAGCGATCCGGTTCTCACCGCCTGCCCCGAATGCGGCCAGGAAAGCTATACGAAGCAGCTCACCGCGGCCGGCTTCCAGCTCAAGGGCAACGGCTGGTACGCCACCGATTTCAAGGGCGGCAGCAAACCCGCCGCGCCGGAAGCGCCGCCCTGCGCCACCAGCGCCTGCGGAGCCGCGTGCACGGGTAGCTGAGTGAAGCTGGTCAAGCGCTACTTCATCACCGGCCTGCTGATCTGGGTGCCCTTGGCGATCACCGCCTGGGTGCTCTCACTGATCGTCGGCACCATGGACCAGTCGCTGCGGCTGCTGCCGGAAGCGGTCCATCCGCACACCGTGCTCGGCTTCGACATCCCGGGCGCCGGCGTCATCCTGACGCTGCTGATCATCCTCGTCACCGGCCTGCTCGGCACCAACTTCATCGGCCAGCGCCTGGTCGTCTGGTGGGAGAAGCTGCTGGCGCGCATCCCGGTCGTCAACTCGATCTACAACAGCGTCAAGCAGGTTTCGGACACCCTCTTCTCGTCGTCCGGCAACGCCTTCCGTAAGGCCTTGCTGATCCAGTACCCGCGCCAGGGCGCGTGGACCATCGCCTTCCTGACCGGCAAGCCGGGCGGCGACGTCGCCAATCACCTGAGCGGCGATTACGTCAGCGTCTACGTGCCGACCACCCCCAACCCGACCTCCGGCTTCTTCCTGATGCTGCCGAAGCAGGACGTCGTCGAACTCGACATGAGCGTGGACGAAGCGCTCAAATACATCATCTCGATGGGCGTCGTCGCCCCGCCGGCCCGCCCGCGCGCGGCCCCCCGCGAGTCCAACACCTGATCAAACGTCACCCCGGAAACAGCATGCGAACCCATTACTGCGGACAACTCAACTCCAAACTCATCGGCCAGGAGGTCACTCTCTGCGGCTGGGCGCATCGTCGCCGCGACCACGGCGGCGTCATCTTCATCGACCTGCGCGACCGCGACGGCCTCGCCCAGGTGGTGTGCGATCCGGATCGCCCGGAGATGTTCGCGATCGCCGAATCCGTCCGCAACGAGTTCTGCCTGAAGATCACCGGCAAGGTGCGCGCCCGTCCGGAAGGCACGACCAACCCGAACATGGCGAGCGGCGAGATCGAGATCCTCTGCCACGAGATCGAAGTGCTCAACGCCTCGGTCACCCCGCCCTTCCAACTCGACGACGAGAACCTCTCGGAAAACGTGCGCCTGACGCACCGCGTCATCGACCTGCGCCGCCCGGCCATGCAGCGCAACATGCAGCTGCGCTACAAGACGGCGCGCGCCTTCCGCCGCTTCCTCGACGACGCCGGCTTCATCGACATCGAAACGCCGATGCTGACCAAGAGCACCCCGGAAGGCGCCCGCGACTACCTCGTGCCGTCGCGCGTACACCCCGGCCAGTTCTTCGCCCTGCCGCAGTCGCCGCAGCTCTTCAAGCAGCTGCTGATGGTCGCCGGCTTCGACCGCTACTACCAGATCACCAAGTGCTTCCGCGACGAGGATCTGCGCGCCGACCGCCAGCCGGAATTCACCCAGGTCGATATCGAGACCTCGTTCATGAGCGAGGCCGAGATCACCGCGCTGATGGAACAGCTGATCCGCACCGTGTTCAAGGAAGCGATCGACGTCGACCTGCCGGAATTCCCGCGCATGACCTACGCCGAAGCCATGCACCGCTTCGGCTCGGACAAGCCCGACCTGCGCGTCACGCTCGAACTGACCGAAGTCACCGATGCCTTCAAGGACGTCGCCTTCAAGGTCTTCGCCGGCGTCGCCAACAGCGAAGGCGGCCGCATCGCCGCCATGCGCATCCCGGGCGGCGCCGCGCTGACGCGCGGCGAAATCGACGCCTACACCCAGTTCGTCGGCATCTACGGCGCCAAGGGTCTGGCCTACATCAAGGTCAACGACGCCAGCCAGATCAACGAAACCGGCCTGCAGTCGCCGATCGTCAAGAACCTCTCGGAAGCCTCGCTGCGCACCGTCATCGAGCGCACCGGCGCCGAGTCCGGCGACCTGATCTTCTTCGGCGCCGACAAGGCCAAGGTGGTCAACGACGCGCTCGGCGCGCTGCGCGTCAAGATCGGCCACGAAAAGGGCTACCTCACCGGCGCCAAGTGGGCGCCGCTGTGGGTCGTCGACTTCCCGATGTTCGAGTACGACGAGGAAAACAAGCGCTGGACGGCCTGCCACCACCCCTTCACGAGTCCGAAGGACGAGCACCTCGAATTCCTCGCCACCGATCCCGGCAAGTGCCTGGCCAAGGCCTACGACCTCGCGCTCAACGGCTGGGAGCTGGGCGGCGGCTCAGTGCGTATCCACCGCGCCGACGTGCAGGAGAAGGTCTTCGCCGCGCTCGGCATCGGCGAAGAGGAAGCGCAGCTCAAGTTCGGCTTCCTGCTCGACGCGCTGAAGTACGGCGCGCCGCCGCACGGCGGCCTGGCCTTCGGTCTCGACCGCATCGTCACGATGATGACCGGCGCCGAATCGATCCGCGACGTGATCGCCTTCCCGAAGACGCAGCGCGCCCAGTGCCTGCTGACCGACGCGCCGTCGGCGGTCGACGAGAAGCAGCTGCGCGAACTGCACGTCCGTCTGCGCCAGAAGGTCGAAACGCAGGTCGAAGTCGGCCAGGGCTGACGCCCTCGTGCGCAGCCTTGCCGCGCACTGCCGGCTGCAGCATCTGCAGCGGGTGTTTTTCCGGCTGGCGCTGTTTCTGGCGCTGGCCGGTTTCGTTTCGGGCGGCGCGCTGCACGCGCGCGAGGCGTTCTTCGGCAACGGCGGCACCGTCGCCCTCGCCGACCTGCCGCCCGAGGCGCAGCACACCCTGCGCCTGATCCAGCGCGGCGGTCCCTTCCCGCACCCGCGCAAGGACGGCAGCGTCTTCGGCAACTTCGAACGGCGGCTGCCGCCGCAGGCGCGCGGCTACTACCGCGAATACACGGTACCGACGCCCGGCCGGCGCGACCGCGGCGCACGCCGCATCGTCGCCGGCGAAGGGCGAAGCGGCAACGTCGCCACCTCGGGCGAGTACTACTACACCGACGACCACTACCGCAGTTTCCGCCGCATTCGCGAGGCGCCGCAATGAGTTCGCCCCCCTTTTCCGCCCTGCTGCGCCAGCCCGCGCGCGCCGGCATCTACCATCTGCCGGAAAACCTCCGCAAAAAGCTGCCCGAGGCGTGCGCAAAAGCCGGCTTCGCCTGCCTTTCGGCCGATCTGCGCGGCATCCGCACAAGCGACGACGCGCTCGCCGCGCTCGGCCTCGGCCTGGGCTTTCCGGACTGGTTCGGCGCCAACTTCGACGCCCTGAACGACTGCCTGACCGATTTCTCCTGGCAGGAAGCCGGCGGCTACGTCATCCTGCTGCAGGGAGCCGACGCGCTCGCCGCCGGCGACCCGCAAGGCTTCGCCACGCTCAACGCGGTCTTCGCGGCCGCCGTCGAGGCTTGGCGCGAACAGGACGTCGCGCTGTGGATTTTCTACGACCGCCCGGCCGGCGCCCTGAGCACGCTCCCCGTCCCGACATGAGCGCCTGGAAACGCCCGGTTTCGGTGCTCGTGCTCATCCACACGCCGGACCTGCTAGTACTGCTGCTCGAGCGCGCCGCCCATCCGGGCTACTGGCAGTCGGTCACCGGCAGCCAGGAAGAAGGCGAAAACCTGGCCGCTACGGCTCTGCGCGAAGTCGGCGAGGAGACCGGCATCACGGCGGCGCCCGCAGCGCTTCGCGACTGGCGGGAACAGCGCGATTTCGAGATTTTCACCGAGTGGCGGCATCGCTACGCCCCCGGCGTCACGCACAACACCGAGCACGTCTTCTCGCTCGAAGTCCCCGCTCCGCAAGCGGTCCGCCTCGCCCCGGACGAACACACCGCCTACCTCTGGCTGCCCTGGCACGCCGCCGCCGAGAAATGCTTCTCGTGGACCAACCGCGACAGCATTCTCGCCCTGCCGCAGCGCCTGCGCCCCGGCGACGCCTGACGCGGCCCATCCCGGAGCGGGGTAGGCTCCCGCTCGCACCGCCGCCGTGTCCAGCCATGCCACCGGAACAAGCCCCCCAACCAAAGGAAGCGGGTGCGCGGAAAACCGAAACCGCTCTTGAAATCCGGCAAGCCCTCCCTATATTCGATGCAGACGATCGTTCCCACCCGTTCTCATCTACAGGAGGAAATCATGAGTCATCTCACCCGTCTCGATCCGCTCGACGATCTGTTCCGCGGCTTTTTCGTCCGTCCCGTCGACATGAACACGCCGGCGACGACCCCGTCGATCCGCATGGACGTCACCGAGCAGGCGAACGCCTTCGTCGTCCACGCCGAACTGCCCGGCGTCAAGAAAGAGGACATCCACGTCCATGTCGAAGGCAATCAGGTTTCGATCACCGCCGAGATCAAGCAGGAGAAGGAGGTCAAGGAAGGCGAACGCGTTCTGCGCTCGGAACGCTATTTCGGCCAGGTCTCGCGCTCCTTCCAGTTGGCGCAGGACATCGACGACGCACAGGCCGCCGCCAAGTTCGCCGACGGCGTGCTCGAACTGACCCTGCCCAAGAAGGCCGCCAGCGCCAGCAAGCGCCTGACCATCGCCTAGGCGCGGCAAGCCCCGCCGACAGAGGCCGATCCCACACGCAGCGCGGGGCCGGCCTTTTTATTTGCCGGCGCGCCGAGTAGAATCCGCCGGTCTTTCCCCGGATACCCGCCATGACCGACCGCACGACCACGCCCTCCATCGAAGCCGCCATCCTCGCCGAGGCGCTCCCCTACATCAAACGCTTCCACGGCCGGACCATCGTCGTCAAATACGGCGGCAACGCGATGACCGACGAGCACCTCAAGCAGTGCTTCGCGCGCGACGTCGTCCTGCTCAAGCTGGTCGGCATGAACGTCGTCGTCGTGCACGGCGGCGGGCCGCAGATCGAGACGATGCTGACGCGCGTCGGCAAAAAGGGCGAGTTCATCCAGGGCATGCGCGTGACCGACGCGGAAACCATGGAAATCGTCGAAATGGTGCTCGGCGGGCAGGTCAACAAGGACGTCGTCAACCTGATCAACCGCGCCGGCGGCAAGGCCGTCGGTCTGACCGGCAAGGACGGCAACTTCATCCGCGCCAAGAAACTGCTGCTGCCGAACAAGAGCAACCCCGCCGACCTGATCGACGTCGGCCAGGTCGGCGACATCGTGCAGGTCGACCCCTCGCTGATCGGCCACCTCGAATCCGGCAGCTTCATTCCGGTGATCGCCCCGATCGGCGTCGGCCAGGACGGCGAGACGTACAACATCAACGCCGACGTGGTCGCCGGCAAGATCGCCGAAGTGCTGAAGGCAGAAAAACTCGTGCTGCTGACCAACACACCAGGCGTGCTCGACCAGGCCGGCGCGCTGATCACCGGCATCACGCCCAAGCAGATCGACGACATGGTCGAGGACGGCACGCTGTCCGGCGGCATGCTGCCGAAGATCGGCTCGGCGCTCGACGCCGCGCGCAACGGCGTGAAGAGCGTGCACATCATCGACGGCCGCGTCGAACACGCGCTGCTGCTGGAGATCCTGACCGACCACGGCGTCGGCACGATGATCAAATCGCACTGATGAGCGGAGCCGCGCGGCGCTGGCCCAAGGTCTGGCTGTTCGACCTCGACAACACCCTGCACAACGCCAGCCCGCACATCTTCCCGCACATCAACCGGGCGATGACGGCCTACATCGGCGAGCATCTGGGTCTCGACGAACAGGCCGCCGGGCGCCTGCGCATGGATTACTGGCAACGCTACGGCGCCACCCTGCTCGGCCTGATCCGGCACCATGCGACCGATCCGCGCCATTTCCTCTGGCACACGCACCAGTTTCCCGACCTCGCGCGCATGGTCGTCTTCGAGCGCGGACTGAAGGCCATGCTGCGCCGCCTGCCTGGGCGCAAGATCGTTTTCTCCAACGCCCCGCTGCACTACGCCGAGGCGGTGCTCGACCTGACCGGGATCGCCGACTGCTTCGACGCGCTCTACTCGGTCGAACGCCTACGCTTCCAGCCCAAGCCCTCGCCCGCCGCCTTCCGCTGCCTGCTGCGCGCCGAGCGCCTCGACCCGAAGCGCTGCATCATGATCGAGGACTCCCTGATCAACCTGACGACCGCCAAACGCCTGGGAATGAAAACCGTCTGGGTGAACGCCGGCCTGCGCCGCCCGCCCGAAGTGGATGTCAGGATCGCCTCGGTGCTCGATCTCCCGCGCCATCTCGGCCACCTCTAGACACGGACCGTCGCACCGATCTGACATCCCCCTCGTTCGCGCATCGCAAAGGACGCTTCTGGATAAACCCGGAGAATGCGCGTAGACTTGCCGGTTTCGCCAAAAAACTGCTCGGCATTCCGACACCGCCCCGCCCGCCGCCCGAAGCGCCCAAGCGCCACCGGACGCTGCCGGGGACGGACGCCCTGCCGAATAATATTTCCAGAGATCACGACCTGCCGCGCGGCCCCCGCCGCCGGCTCGCCGCCCCGAGTTGACCGTAATGAGCGCAGCAACTTCCAGACTGGCCTTCATCGACGCCCTGAAGGCGATCGGCTCGCAGTTGATCGTCCTCCATCACCTCGCGTTCTACGGACCGATGTCCGACTACGTCAGCGAAATCGCGCCGGCCCTGATTACCTGGCTGAGCCAGGAAGCGCGCGTCGCGGTGCAGGTTTTTCTCGTGATCGGCGGCTTTCTCGCCGCCAAGGGCCTGGCGCCGCTCGGAAAACTGAGCGTTGGCGCTCCGCTCGCGACGCTCAGGAACCGCTACCGCAAACTGACGACCCCGTACGTCGCCGCCCTGCTGCTGGCGATCTGCTGCGCCGCACTGGCCCGTCAGTGGATGGACCACGATTCGATCCCCGACGCGCCGCAGGTGCGGCAATTCCTGATCCACACGCTGCTGCTGCAGAACCTGCTCGACTACGATGCCCTGTCGGCCGGCGTCTGGTACGTCGCCATCGACTTCCAGCTCTTCGCCCTGCTGCTCTGCATCCTCTGGCTCGCCCGCGGCCTGGGCGCAAGAATCAACGGCACGCGCATCCTCGGTCTGTGCTTCATCGCCGGCCTCGGGATCGCCTCGCTTTTCCACTTCAACCGCGATGCGGACTGGGACAACTGGGGGGTGTACTTCTTCGGATCGTACGCACTCGGCACCCTGACCTACTGGGCCTCCGGGCGCGAGCAGAAGCCCGTCTGGCTGGGCCTCATCGCGGCCGTCGTGATCGGCGCGCTACTCATCGACTTCCGCTCGCGCATCGCCGTCGCGCTGGCGGTCGCACTGGCGCTCGGCATCGCCCGCCGCACCGGCGCCCTGGAAAGCTGGCCGAACAATCGGGCGATCGCCTATCTCGGACAGATTTCCTACTCGGTCTTCCTGCTCAATTTCCCGGTCGGCCTCGTGGTCAACGCGCTGTTTGCGCGGTTCGCCCCCGAGGATCCGGCGATTCAGGCCATCGGCATGCTGTTCGCGTGGATCGCCTGCATCGGGGCCGGCGCGCTCTTCTATCACTGCGTCGAGCGCCGGGCCCGGCGCTGGGAGGAATGGACGTCCGCCTGGACGGTGGCGCCCTTCCTCCGCCTGTTCGGCTGGCTGGCCCTGAAAATCCGCCTCAGGCCTTGAGCCAGGCGGCGGCGTCCAGCGCGAAGTAGCTCAGGATGCCGTCGGCGCCGGCGCGCTTGAAGGCGAGCAGGCTCTCCAGCACCACCGCCTCCTCGTTCAGCCAGCCGTTCTGCGCGGCGGCCTTGAGCATCGCGTACTCGCCGCTCACCTGATAGGCGTAGGTCGGCACCTTGAACTCGTCCTTCACGCGCCGCACGATGTCGAGGTAAGGCATGCCCGGCTTGACCATCACCATGTCGGCGCCCTCGGCGAGATCGAGCGCGACTTCGCGCAGCGCCTCGTCGGTGTTCGCCGGATCCATCTGATAGGTGTATTTGTTGCCCTTGCCGAGATTGCCGGCCGAGCCCACCGCATCGCGGAAGGGGCCGTAGAAGCTCGACGCGTACTTCGCTGAATACGCCAGGATGCGCGTGTAGATCTGCTGCGCTCCGTCGAGTTCGGCGCGAATGCGCGCCACGCGCCCGTCCATCATGTCGGACGGCGCGACCACGTCGGCGCCGGCCTGCGCGTGGCAAAGCGCCTGCTTCGCCAGAACTTCGAGCGTCTCGTCGTTGAGCACGTAGCCGCGCGGATCGTCGGCCGCAATCAGGCCGTCCTGCCCATGGCTAGTATAGGGATCGAGCGCCACGTCGGTGATCACGCCGAGTTCGGGGAATTCCTTCTTCAGCGCCGCCACGACGCGCGGCACCAGTCCGTCCGGGTTGTAGGCTTCCTCGGCGCCCGGCGTCTTGTAGGCGGCATCGATCACCGGAAACAGCGCCAGCGCCGGAACGCCGAGCTTCAGCGCGCGTTCCGCCGTCTTCAGCAAGAGATCGAGGCTCTGGCGCTCGACGCCCGGCATCGACGCGACCTGCTCGACGCGCCCGCTGCCCTCGAGAACGAAGACCGGATAGATGAAATCGTCGGCGGTCAGCACCGACTCGCGCATCAAGCGGCGCGAAAAATCGTCGCGGCGCATGCGGCGCATGCGGGTTCCGGGAAAGCGTCCAGTCGAATCCATAAAGTCATCCTGCACAATAAACAAATTTAATAAAAAAATTTCAAACCAGCGGGAACTTCGGGGGAAACGGCCCGTCATAAGCTGCAGATGGTACACGCCGTCTCCCGCTTCACCTCCCTGAGCGGGTGCCTTAATCAAGTTAAGGCATTTTGCCCCCGGCTACCCCTTTGCCGGGGGCTTTTTATTTCCGCCGCTACGCGCGCTCCACCCTTGCGCGCTGCGATTCCTCGGTCGCGCCTGCTTCTCCGTGCGCGGCGCCGGCGGCGGCTTCGGTTCGTCGCGTGCTTCCATGCCGAGCCACGCGCCGAGCACGCGCTCCGCTTCGGCGACGCCGCTCTTCTTCAGGCTGGAGAAAAGCTGCAGCGTGCAGTTCTCCGTGATCTTCGCCAGCACCGCCTGCACTTCGCGCAACGCCACGGCCTGCCCCTGGCGGGTCAGCTTGTCGGCTTTCGAGAGCAGGACATGGATCGGCTTGCCGGTGGGCGCGAACCACTCGAGCATCTGCACGTCGAGCTCGGTCAGCGGGTGCCGGCTGTCCATGATCAGCACCAGCCCGGCCAGCGGCTCGCGATAGCGCAGATAGGGCGCCAGCAGGCCTTCCCACTGCGAACGGATTTCCTCGGGCGCCTTGGCGAAGCCGTAGCCCGGCAGGTCGACCAGATACTTGCCCGGCTCCAATGCGAAATAGTTGAGATGCTGCGTGCGGCCGGGCGTCTTGGAAACGAAGGCGAGCCGCGTGTGGTTGGCCAGCGTGTTGATCGCCGAGGATTTTCCGGCGTTCGAGCGGCCGGCGAAAGCGACTTCGGACTGCGCGTCGGGCGGAAGATCGCGCAGATGGGCGACGGTCGTGTGAAAAACCGCCTTCTGAAAGAGGGGCATGGGCGAACCGGGGAGAATTGAAGGCGCGCGCGGGGGCGCCAAAGTGATATAGAATATCAGGTTTGTTGATTCCGTTCTCTGGCCTCAGATTCGTCATTAGGGAGTTTGGACATGATTCGTACCACGGCGCTCGCGGTTCTCCTGGCCGCCTGTTTTTCCGCCACCGCTGCAGAACAAGCGAAAGCACCAGTCGACCTCGCGAAGGCGAAGCAGATAGCGGAAACCGTCTGTGTCGCCTGTCACGGAGCCGACGGCAACAGCCCCGCTTCGACCAACCCGAACATCGCCGGTCAGGGGCCCGAATACCTGCACAAGCAGCTGACCAACTTCAAGCCGGTCGGCGACAAGCCGCCGCAGCGCGCCAGCGCGATCATGGGCGGCATGGTCGCCGCGCTGAGCGAAGAGGATATGAAGAGCCTCTCCGTCTACTTCTCGCAGCAGAAGCTGAAGCCGGCCGTCGCCAAGGATGAAAAGCTGATCGCCGAAGGCCAGAAGCTGTGGCGCAAGGGCGACTTCGAAAAAGGCATCCCCGCCTGCGCCGGTTGCCACGGCGCCGCCGGTGCCGGCCTGCCCGCCCAGTACCCCGCGTTGGCCGGCCAGTACGCCGAATACACCGAAGACCAGCTGAAGAAATTCCGCAACGACGAGCGCGCCAACGATCCGGAAAAGATGATGCGCATGATCGCCGCCAAGCTTTCCGATCACCAGATGAAGGCCGTCGCCGAGTACGCCTCCGGCCTGCGCTGATCCGCAACGACATGACGAAGAAGGGTGGCCGCGCGCCACCCTTTTTTATTTCCGCCTGCCGCCCCTTGGCAAGCAGCGTATGACGTTCTAGTATGGCTTGGCTGTCCTGACCAGAAAGGATGCATCATGAAAACGCTCAAGCAGCTTCTCTCCGGCAAGCATCGTCCGCTCGCCGTCGTTTCCCCCAACGATTCCGTCTTCCACGCCCTCCGGCTGATGTCCGACCACGACGTCGGCGCCCTGCTCGTCCTCGACGGAGAGCGGCTGGTCGGCATCTTCTCGGAGCGCGACTACGCGCGCAAGGTCATCCTGCACGGCAAGGCATCGAAGGACACGCCGGTGAGCGAGATCATGACCGACAAGGTGTTCTACGTGACGCCCGACCGCACCGTCGACGAATGCATGGCCATCATGACGGAGAAGCACTTCCGCCACTTGCCGGTGCTCGATGAGGAGCAGCAGGTCGCGGGCATCGTTTCGATCGGCGACCTCGTCAAGGAAACGATCAGCGAGCAGCAGTTCATCATCCGCCAGCTCGAGCACTACATCACCGGCTGAACGCGTCGGCGGACGGAGCGGCGAACGCCCGCTCCGCTCTTTTTCGCGGCGCAGGCGTCCGCTTCCGGAATAAAGGCGCAGTGCCGCCTGTTTACTCCTATACCCAAGCCCGATAGGAGAAACATCATGAAAATTCATTCCCTCACCCTGAGCGCGCTCGCCGCCCTTCTGCTGGCGACCGGCGCCGGTGCCGCAGAGCCGGCGCGCATGGCCGGCGGCATGCTGGTCGGCAGCAGCGGCATGACGCTCTACACCTTCGACAAGGACCCCGCCGGCGGCGGCAAGAGCATGTGCAACGGCCCCTGCGCGACGAACTGGCCGCCGCTGTACGCGCAGGACGGAGAGCAGCCCGCCGGCGACTGGAGCATCGTCATGCGCGACGACGGCAAGAAACAGTGGGCGTACAAGGGCAAGCCGCTGTATCACTGGAGCAAGGACCAGAAAGCCGGCGACACGAGCGGCGACGGCTTCAACGGCGCTTGGCACGTCGCCCGCTGAAGCGCTGCGCGAGCGCCGCGTCGCATGGAAGACTTCTCGGCCCACCTGCCCCGGCTGCGCCGCTACGCGCGGGCGCTGACCGGGGACCGCTTTCTTGCCGACGATCTGGTGCAGGATACGCTGGAGCGGGCGCTGGCCAAGTTCGCCCTGTGGCGCAACAGCGGTCGCCTCGAAGCCTGGCTGCTGACCGTCATGCACAACGTTTTCGCCAACCAGATCCGGGCGCGCGCCGCCCGCCCATCCATGAGCGAGTTCGACGAACTGGCGCAGGAGCCGGCGGTACGCCCGGCGCAGAACGACCGCCTGGATGTCGCCGACCTCGCCACTGCGCTCGACCGCCTGCCGCCCGAACAAAGGGAGGTCCTGCTGCTCGTTACGCTTGAAGAACTCTCCTACGAGGAAACGGCACGCATCCTCGACATCCCGCTCGGTACGGTCATGTCGCGCCTGTCGCGGGCGCGTGACCGCCTGCGCCGCCTGCTCGACGGCGATATGCCGGGCGCCGCGCTGAAAGTCGTCAAATGAGCGCCCACATGCAACGCCCCTCCGAAAATGAACTCCACGCCTACGTCGACGAACAACTCGACGCGGCGCGCCGGAACGAGGTCGAGCGCTGGCTCGCGCAAAGCCCGGACGAGATGGCGCGGATCGCCACATGGCGCCGCCAGAAGGCGGCCCTGCGCGCCGCATTCGATCCGGTGCTCGACGAGACGCCGCCGCAGCGCCTGCTGCGCGCCGCCCGCCCGGCACGCAGGATTCCGTTGCGCTTCGCCGCCGCCATCGGCTGGCTGGCAATCGGCGGCGCACTCGGCTACGCGCTGCATGGCGCGCCGCCGATCGCCCCCCGCACGCTGGCGCACAGCGCGGCAATCGCGCACGCCGTCTACATGCCCGAAGTCCGCCACCCGGTCGAAGTCAGCGCCGAACAGGAAACCCATCTCGTGCAGTGGCTGTCAAAGCGGCTGGGTACGTCGCTCAAGGTGCCGGATTTTTCGGCGCAGGGTTTCGATCTGGTGGGCGGTCGGCTGCTGCCCGGCGAACGCGGGCCGGTCGCACAGTTCATGTACCAGGACGCGCAGGGCCGCCGGCTCACGCTCTACGTACGCAACGATGCGCCGGAAAACCGGGAAACCGCTTTCCGCTACGCGCACGAAGGGCGTATCGGCGTGTTCTACTGGCTGGACGGCCACCTGGGCTATGCGCTGTCCGGCGAGTTGCCGCGGCCGCTGCTGCTTGGCATCGCCAACGCCGCCTACCAGCAGCTGAGTCCCTGAACCCTGCGCATCCGAATCGCACCCCGGGCACCGCCGGCGCGCCCCCTCGGCCCTTCACCCGGAGAAAAGCCATGTTGATCCGTCGTCCCTCCGACATTCTCCCGTCGGAAATCACGCCTCCGGCGCTGTACGCACAGCGTCGCGAGTTCATCAAGAGCGGCGCCGCGCTCGCCGGCGCGCTCGGCTTCGGCAGCCTGCCCGCCTTCGCCGAAAGCGCGCACGGCCAGAAACTCGACGGATTGCGCAAGAGCGCGCTATCGACCGACGAAAAACCGACCGCCTACGAGAGCATCACGAGCTACGGCAATTTCTACGAATTCGGCCCGAACAAGGACAGTCCACTGAAGAACGCGCAGCGCCTGCGCACGCGGCCATGGACGATCCAGATCGACGGCGAGGTGAAGCGGCCGCAGACCGTCGCCATCGACGATCTGCTCAAATGGGCGCCGCTCGAGGAACGCATCTATCGGCTGCGTTGCGTCGAAGGCTGGAGCATGGTCGTCCCCTGGGTCGGCTTTTCGCTCGCCGAAGTGATCCGGCGCGCCGAGATCACCGGCAACGCGAAATACGTCGAGTTCCACTCGCTCGCCGATCCCGAGCAGATGCCCTACGTGCGCACGCCGGTGCTCGACTGGCCGTATGTCGAAGGCCTGCGCCTCGACGAGGCGATGCATCCGCTCACCCTACTCGCCGTCGGCCTCTACGGCGAAGTGCTGCCGAAGCAGAACGGCGCGCCCGTGCGCCTCGTCGTGCCGTGGAAGTACGGCTTCAAGAGCGCCAAATCGATCGTCCGCATCCGTTTCGTCGCGCAGCAGCCGAAGACCGCCTGGGTCAAATCGAACCCGGAGGAATACGGCTTCTACTCGAACGTCAATCCGGAGGTCGACCACCCGCGCTGGAGCCAGGCGCAGGAGCGCCGGATCGGCGATTTCCTCAAGCGCAAGACGCAGCCCTTCAACGGCTACGCCGAACAGGTCGCTCGCCTCTACACCGGCATGGACCTACGCAGGAACTATTGATCGCCGCCCATGAAACTATCCTTCTCGCCCACCCCGGCCCAGCTGTCGGCACTGAAAACCGCCGTCTTCCTCGCCGCGCTGTGGCCGCTCGCGCGCCTCGTCCACGGCGCGCTGGTCGACGGACTCGGCGCCAATCCGCTCGAATACGTCACGCACCAGACCGGCACCTGGACCTTCAACTTCCTGCTCATCACGCTCACCGTGACGCCGCTGCGCCAGCTCAGCGGACTGCACTGGCTGCTGCGCCTGCGCCGCATGCTCGGGCTGTTCTGCTTCTTCTACGCCGCGCTGCACTTCACCACCTACCTGTGGTTCGACCAGTTCTTCGACCTCGATTCGATCGCGCGCGACATCCTCAAACGCCCCTTCATCACCGTCGGCTTCGCCGCCTTCGTCCTGCTCGTTCCGCTGGCCGCCACCTCGAACCAGCGTGCGATCCGCCGGCTCGGCGGCAAGCGCTGGCAGACGCTGCACCGCAGCGTCTATTTGATCGGGATACTGGCCGCCATCCACTATTTCTGGCTGGTCAAGATCACGGCCATCGTCTATCCGCTGATCTACGCCGCGCTGCTCGCCCTGCTCCTCGCCTGGCGCGTGCGCTCGCGCATCGCAAGCTACCGCCCGCCGGCTGCGGTCGCACCGCCGGCGCCCCAAACGATCCGCTTCTTCCGCACGCGCCCGTAATAGACCCACAAATGCCAAGGGAATGGTTGTACTGGCGCGAACGCTTGCCTGCGGCGTATGCTGATGTCCGGCACCGTCACTCAGGAGAAGAAGCTTGCGCCCGTTCGCCCCGCTCTTCATCGGGCTGACCCTCTGGCTGACGCCGGCCGCGGCGGAGCAGACGGTGCGCCTGCAGCTGCGCTGGATGCATCAGTTCCAGTTCGCGGGCTACTACGTCGCGCTGGAAAAGGGCTACTACCGCGAGGCGGGCCTCGACGTGCAGATCGCCGAAGGCGGCGCGCAGGCGCCCAACCCTGTGCAGGACGTGCTGGACGGAAAAGCCGATTTCGCCATCACCAACAGCGGCCTCGTCATCGAGCGTCTGGCCGGCAAGCCCGTCGTCGCCCTCGCCGCCATCATGCAGACATCGCCGCTGGTCTGGCTGGTGCGCGGCGATTCCAACATCTACGTCCCGCACGATCTGATCGGCAAACGCATCATGCTGACGCCGCAGGCCGATAGCGCCGAACTACTGACCATGCTCCGCCAGGAGGGAATCGACAGCGATCTGCTGCACACGCTGCCGACACGCTACCGGATCGACGACCTGATCGATGGCAAGGTCGACGCGCTCAACGCCTACACCTCGAACGAGCCCTACTATCTGCGCAAGAAGGGCGTTCCCTTCCGCGCCATCAGCCCGCGCGAGTACGGCGTGAATTTCTACAGCGACGTGCTGATGACGCGCGAGGCGCTGGTGCGCAGCGATCCGCAGATGGTCCGCGCCTTCATCCAGGCCAGCCTGCGCGGATGGGCCGACGCACTGGCCCATCCGGAAGAGGCAATCGCGCTGATCCGGCGGGACTACGCCCCCGACAAGGAAATCGACCACCTGCGCTTCGAAGCGGCCGCCCTGCGCAAACTGATCATGCCGGAGCTCGTCCAGCTCGGGCACATGAACCCCGGGCGCTGGGACTACATCGCCCAGAACTACGTCGCGCTGGGCATGGCCCGCGGCCCCGTCGCGCTCGACGGTTTCCTGTTCAACAGCAACGGCGAAACCGACTACTCGCTGGCCTACCGCGTAGGCGGCGCCGCATTCTTGCTGATCGCGCTGTTCGGTGCCCTCGCCTTGCGCTACGCCAAGCTCTCGCGCACGCTGAAGGAGGAGGCCGCGCTACGCCAGGCGCGCGAGCAGGAACTGCGCGACAGCAATGCCGCGCTCGAAAAACTGGCAACCGAGGATCGCCTGACCGGCCTCTGGAACCGGCACAAGTTCGAGGCTTTCGCCGCTGCGGAAATCGGCCGCGCCCACCGCTACGGACTGGAGCTGGCGCTGGTGATCTTCGACATCGATCACTTCAAGCGGGTCAACGACATCTACGGCCACCAGGCCGGCGACCTGGTCCTCGCCGGCGTCTCCCGGCTGGTGCGCGAACACCTGCGCGATTCAGACGGCATCGGGCGCTGGGGCGGCGAAGAGTTCCTGATCCTGACGCCGAGCACCGACGTGCACGAAGCGGCGGCACTCGCGGAAAAACTGCGCCGCCTGATCGCCATCGAATCGTTTCCTGAAATCGACAGCGTCACCGCTAGCTTCGGCGTCAGCGGACTGCGTCGGGGCGACGTGCTCGAGCATCTGGTGCAGCGCGCCGACCGGGCGCTCTACCGGGCCAAGGAATGCGGCCGCAACCGCGTGGAAATTATCGAGGACGAAGCCGACGGAAGCGGCCCGCCAGGGTCGCACGGGTCGCGCATTTCGGCGCTGCGCCTCGGCTGGAACGACTCCTTCGCCTTCGGCATTCCCGAACTCGACCGCGAGCACCGCCAGCTGTTTGAGCTCGCCAACAGCGTCATCCACGCGATCGAACACGACGAACCGCACGAAGTCGCCCGGCAGCGCCTGATCCGGCTCGTCGAAGAGTTCTCCGAGCACTGCCGCAACGAGGAGAACGACATGGCCGCCGCCTGCTACCCCGGGCGCGAAGATCACATCGCCGCGCACCGGGCCCTGCGGGCGCAGGCCGAACGCATGATCGCCGAGTGGCGCAGCGGCGAAGCGGGGCTGAGCGAGGCGGGGCTCGGCGAACTCGTCACCTTCATGGTGCGCAACGTCATTGCCCGCCACATCATGACGGCCGACCGCGCCTACGCCATGTACCGGCTGGGCTGCGCGCCCCGCTAGTCACCGCCCCAGCAGTCCGGCCCGTTGCCTGCGGACGCCCAAGAAACGCAGATCCGCGCCCCCTGGCATCAGCGCGCGCGCTGGCGCTCGAAGCGGACGATCGCGCGCCCGTCCTCGGTCTTTTTCGGCGCCGCTTTCCAGGCGTGCCCGTAGATCACCTCGAAGGTCGCCGGCAGGCGTCCGTCGCGGGCCAGCGCTGCGTAGGCTTCACGCATTTCCCGCCACGCCCGCCGCCCGCTCAGACCGTGCGCACGCGCCAGCATGGCGCAGGCCGAGCCGCTTCGGCGCAGATCGCGGAAGAGATCGTCGAGGCTCGCATAGGTCATTGTCAGCACCTCCATGTCCATCACCGGATCGGAGAAGCCGCACTCGACCAGCATGTCGCCGAAATCGTGCATGTCGGTAAAGCGCTGGGTATGCGCGTAGCCGTCGCCGAAGGAAGCGCGCAGCTCGCGCAGCGTGTCCGGCCCGAAGGCCGAGAACATCAGCAGCCCGCCGACCTCCAGCACGCGATGCATCTCGCGGAAGACCGGCAGCGGGTCGTCGACCCACTGCAGCATCAGGTTGGACCAGAGCAAGCCGAGCGAGCCGTGGCGCAGGGGCAGCGCCGCGGCGTCGGCGGCGAGCAGCGGCGTGCGGTTGCCGCGCACGAAGGGGAGCAGCCAGCGCAGGCGCGAACGCTGGCCGCGACCGGCGCGCAGCATGGCTTCGGAAAGGTCGGCGCCGATCAGCTGCGCCTGCGGATAGCGTTCCTGCAGCGCGGTCAGGCTGGCACCGGTGCCGCAGCCGAGATCGAGCACGCGCTGCGGTTCGATGCGCACGTAGTCGAGCCGCTCAAGCATGCGGCTGCCGACTTCGCGCTGCAATACCGCGGCCGCATCATAGGTCGCTGCCGCGCGCGCGAAGTTGCGCCGCACCTGGCGCGGGTCGACGAACTGCGCCGGTGCGCTCATCCGGCGCTCAGACCGGACGCAGGCCGAGCTTTGCGAACAGCGCGTCGTCGCGGTCGGCTTCGGCGTTGCCGGTGGTCAGCAGCTTGTCGCCGTAGAATATCGAATTGGCGCCGGCCAGGAAGCACAGCGCCTGCAGCTCGTCGCTCATGGCCTCGCGCCCGGCCGACAGGCGGACGAAGGAAGTCGGCATGGTGATGCGCGCCGCGGCGATGGTGCGCACGAATTCGAAGTTGTCGACGCCCTTGGCCGCAGCCATCGGCGTGCCGGGAATCGCCACCAGATTGTTGATCGGCACCGACTCGGGCGCCGGCGCCATATTGGCCAGCTGCACGATCAGCGCGGCGCGGTTCTTGCGCGACTCGCCCATGCCGATGATGCCGCCCGAGCAGACGTTCATGCCCGCCTTGCGCACTTCGCCAATGGTGTCGATGCGATCCTGCTGCGTGTGCGTGGTGATCACCTGCCCGTAGAACTCGGCGGCGGTGTCAAGGTTGTGGTTGTAGTAGTCGAGGCCGGCGTCGGCCAGCTTCTCGGCCTGACCTTCCTTGAGCATGCCGAGGGTGACGCAGGTTTGCAGGCCGAGCGCCTTGACCTCGCGGATCATCTCGAGCACCGGCTCAAGGTCTTTCTCTTTCGGGCCGCGCCAGGCGGCGCCCATGCAGAAGCGCGAAGCGCCCTTCTCCTTGGCTTTTTTGGCCGCGGCGACGACCTCGTCGACCGGCATCAGCTTCTCGCGCTCGAGCTCGGTCTTGTTGCGTGCCGACTGCGAGCAATAGCCGCAATCCTCGGAGCAGCCGCCGGTCTTGACCGAAATCAGCGTCGAGCGTTGAATCTCGTTGGCATCGAAGTGCTCGCGGTGCACCTGCTGGGCGCGGAAGATCAGGTCCATCAGCGGCAGATCGTAGAGGGCTTCGACCTGCGCCACCGTCCACTTGGCGGCCCCGCCCGGCGCGGAGGAGTCAGCGGAAAGCGAAACGGCCTGGGGAATTGCGTTCATGAGTTCAACCTACAGTGATGTATTGTCCGTAATTATGAATTATTGGCGAACGAATACCGGATGTCAATTTTAACCCAAAGCGCCGATCTGCTCCGGAAAGCCGCCCGCCGCGCGCTCGCGAACGACTGCCTGCTGTGCGCCGGAACGGCCGACGCGGGCGTCGTTTGCGCGGCCTGCGCCGGCGATCTGCCCCGCCTGCCGTCGGCGCGCTGCCCGCAATGCGCCCTGCCGACGCCGCTCGGCGAGCGCTGCGGCCAGTGCCTGCGCAAGGCCCCGCATTTCGACGCGACGCTCGCCGCCTTCGCCTACGCCTTCCCGCTCGACAAGCTGGTTCAGTCGTTCAAATACGGCCATCGCCTCGCGCTCGGCCGCTGGTTCGGCGAGCGCCTCGCCGAACTGGCCGACGGCTGCGCGGCCGACCGCATCGTCCCGCTGCCGCTGCATCGGCTGCGCCTGCGCGAGCGCGGCTTCAACCAGGCGCTCGAACTGGCGCGCGCGGTGCATGCGCGCGGCGGCATTCCGCTCGATTACCGCAGCTGCCGGCGCATCCGCCACACGCCGGCCCAGGCCGGCCTGCCTTGGCGCGAGCGGGGAAAGAACATCCGCGGCGCCTTCCATTGCGAGAGCGATCTGTCCGGGCAGCGCATCCTCCTGGTCGACGATGTGATGACGACCGGCGCCTCGCTCAACGAATGCGCGCGCACGCTCAAGCTGCACGGCGCGGCCGAGGTGACCCTGCTCGTCGTCGCGCGCGCCCTGCCCTGAATCCGTCACGCCGTCCGGCCACCGCCCGTCGGCGCAGTCATCAGGCATAATCGCGGCTCTCCACGACGCGACGGTCCCGGCATGCTCCCCAGCCCCTGGCATCTGCGCATCAGCCTCGCGGCGCTCTGCCTGATGCTGATCGCGCCCTTCCTCAATCCCTACCACTTCAACCCGATCCCGAGCTTCTTCCAGGAGGGGTCCGCCGCGGCTCTGGGACTGCTCGCCGCGACGCCGCTGCTGCGCCGCGCGGCGCTGGCGCAGCTCGAAGTGCCCCGCCTCGCGCTGCTGCCGCTCGGCATCGGCGCCCTGCTGCTGGTCCAGTTCGCCTGCGGCCTGATCGAGTTCCCGACGCAGGCGCTCGTCTTCGCCCTCTACCTGCTGTGGGCGACGCTCCTCCTCACCCTCGGACGTCATTTGCGCCGGGAACTGGAAAGCGAAGCGGGAGACGAAGCAGGAGTCAACGCAGGACTCGAACGCCTGATCGATATCCTTGCCCGGGCGCTGCTCGTCGGCGGCGCGCTCGCCGCCGCCCTGCAGGCGCTGCAACTGAGCGGGCTGCCGCTGGCCCATGCGCTGGTCTTTCTGCGCCCGGGGAGCGGCGGCGCCGGCAATCTCGCGCAGCCAAACCACCTGGCCAACTATCTCTGGCTGGCGCTGGCTTCGGGAATCTATCTGCACGCCCGCGGCCGCCTCGCAACTGCGGCGTTCGCGCCGATCGCGCTCGTCCTGCTGGCGAGCGCCAGCCTGTCCGGCTCGCGCAGCGTCCTGCTCTACGCACTGGGCTTCGCCGCGCTGTCGGCCTGGGCGGCGCGCGCCAAGCCGGAAGCCGGGCTGCGCCGCGTCTTCCGCGTCGCGCTTGGGCTACTGGCGGCGACCGTGCTGCTGCAGTTCGTTTTCAGCTATTTCGAGATCGGCGCGCTGACCGGCGCAACGCTGGCGGGCGAACGCTTCTTCCAGGAGGTGGGAACGACCTCGCAGCGCCTGCAGCTCTGGCGTACCGGCCTGGCGATCTTTGCCGAGCATCCGTGGCTCGGCGCCGGCGTCGGACAGTTTCCCTGGCGCGCCTATCTGCTGGTCGGCGGGCAGGCCGACGGCACCTTCATCGGCGGCGGCGAGCACGCGCACAACCTCTTCATTCAGCTGCTCGCGGAATTCGGCCTGGCCGCCGCCATCCTCGCGCTGCTCAGCGGACTCGGCTGGTGGCTCGCCTTCGCCCGCGAGCGCTGGTCGGCCGCCCACTGGTGGATCGCCGCCGTCGTCATGATCGAGGCCATCCACAGCCAGCTCGAATACCCGCTCTGGTACACCTTTTTCCTGGGCATCGCCGCGCTCGCCATGGGCGCCGGCAGCGTCGGCTTTTTCCGTCCGCGCATCACGCGCCTCGGCCGCGGCGCGCTCGCCCTGATGTTCGTGCTCGGCGCGCTGAGCCTGTTCAATCTGTTCAACGACTACCGGCGACTCGAAGGCGCTCTACGCTGGCAGCAGCAGGCGGCGACGCGTGGCGAGCAAGCCTCGTGGCACGCGATGCTGGACGCGCTGGGCGACTTGCACCGCGAATCGCTGTTCAGCTACTACGTCGATCTGGTCTATGCCTATCTGCTGCCGGTCGACCGCGAGGCGCTGGCCGACAAGATCGCACTCTGCGAACGCGCGATCCGTTTTTCGCCGACCGAGCGCAGCACCTACAAGCTCGCCTGGCTGCTCGCTCTGGACGGCCGTACGCGGGAGGCGGAAGTCGCCCTGCAACGGGCGCGGGCCACGCATCCGCGCATGCGCGAGGAAACCGCGGAACAATTCGCCGAATTGAGCCGCAGCCATCCGGAACTGGAAGCGTTGCGCGGGCAGCTCGCACAAGCGCCCCGGGCGACCCCGGCGCGCGCCGACTAGCGCAGCTTCTGCTCGACGATCGCCAGCAGGTCGGCGCTCAGCGTACCGCTGGCGCGCGCATGCGCGAACGCGTCGCGGGCTTCCGCCGGACGGCCGTCGCTTTCGAGCGCCAGGCCCAGACCGAGCCACCAGCGGCCGTCGCCCGGCGCCAGGCGAGCGGCGGTTTCGTAACGGGCCGCCGCTTCCTTGTGGCGCCCCAGCCGTTGCAGCACGTGCCCGGCAAAACCATGGTAATCGGCGCTGCTGCCGGCGGCCGGCAGCGACGCCTGCAAGGTGTGCCATGCGCCGTTGAAATCGCCGCGATCGACCTGCAGGCGCGCCAGGCTCATCGCCCAGGCAATCTGCGCCGGCTGCACCTGCAGCCCTTCGCGCAGCAGCTGGGCCGCCTCGTCGGTGCGCCGCGCCTCGTGTAGCAGCTTGAACAGCAGCTGGCGCGAAGCGCCGTGCTCGACGTCGATACGCAGCGCATGCTGCAGCAGATCGACGGCCTCCTGCGTGCGCCCCTGGTTGAGCACGCCGATTGCCTTGCGGTAGTCCGCCTCGGCCCGCTCGCGCGGCGACCCGGCGACGGGCGTCTTTTCGATCACCGGCGAAGCGGCGGAGCGCGGCACCGGTTTTTCCGCCACAGGTGGCGGCAATGCGGCCGAACCGGCAGCCGGCGCCTGGGACGGCGACGGAGACTGCGCTTGCACCGAAGGCGGCGGCGCAGACCGGGGCGAGGCGGCCTCGGCATCTGCCGGCAAACGCAGATCGGTCGTCAGGCGTAATTTCGGCACGCGCTCGCCCGAGGAAACCGGGCGTACCGCCAGCGGAGCCGGCGGCCGAACCGCTTCGGGTAGCGGCGCAGGCGCCACCGGCGCGGCGGCTGGCACCGACGGGGAGAGCGCTTCCGGCGCGGGCTCGAGCACCGGCACCGACACGGGCGCCGGCGCGGCCATTTCCCGCGCCATGGCGACGGCGGCGGAAGGCGCCGGCGCTTGCGGCGGAGCAAGGCGCATTTCCTGCGCGTACCACGCGCCGCCCGCCAGTGCGAACAGGCCCAGCGCAGCGCCGAGCCAGAGCGGCCAGCGCACGCCCCGGGCGGCGGGCAGGGGACGGACGTCGTCGTGCAGCCCGGACGCCCTGCCGCTCGTGGCATGGCGTGAATCGAGGTCCTGCAGCATCCGGTTGATCAAACTCATTGCGACTTCCTCACCAGAACCAGCCCGTCCGCCGAGCGCCCTCGGTATCCCTGGCCGCCAGCCGGACGTGGTGGCGCCGGATCGTCTGGCGCCCCTCTCCAAATGCCGCGAGCAGGGTCTTATGGGCAAGAATGTTGATCAGGCGCGGCGTGCCGCCGCTGGCGCGGTGCAGCGCGCGCAAGGCCGCCGGGGAGAACAGCGCTTCGCCGCGAAACCCCGCGACGCGCAGACGATGGGCGAGATACAGCTCGAGTTCGCTCTTCTTGAGCACCCCGAGACGGTAGTGAAAGGCGATGCGCTGCAGGAGCTGGCGGACTTCGGGACGGCGCAGCTTGGCGTCGAGCTCGGGCTGCCCGAAAAGGACGATCTGCACCAGCTTGCGCTTCTCGGTTTCGAGATTGGAGAGCAGGCGCAGGGCCTCGAGCGTTTCGATCGGCATCGCCTGCGCCTCGTCGATGCAGACGACGACGCGCTTCTTCGCACGCGCGAACCCGAGCAGGGCCAGATTGACCCGGCGCAGCAGATGGTACTGGTCGAGACCGGCGAAATCCTCGACGCCGAATTCCTCGGCCAGCGCCCGCAACAGCGTATCGCCGTCGAGATTGGGATTCGGCAGGTAGGCCGTGACCCAGCCAGCATCCAGAGATTGCAGGAGGCGGCGGCAGAGCAGCGTCTTGCCGGTACCCACCTCGCCGCTGATCTTGACGAAGCCCTCGCCGCCGTTGAGCGCGACGAGCAGCGTGTTGAGCGCCTCCTGATGCCCCTGCAGCGAGCAGACGAAACTCGTATCGGGCGTGATGCTGAAGGGAAACTCGCTCAGCCCGAAGTGATTCAGATACAAGATCCGCCCCGCAAGTGCCTTACTCCACCCGGTGCCGGCGCGGATCGAGCTGCTCGATCCGGCTCTGCGTCTCGAGCATGTCCTCGCGCCAGCTGGACTCGTTCTGGATCACCGTCGGCTTGATCAGGATCACCAGTTCGCGCTTGTTCAGCGCGCTGCTGCGCTGCCCGAACAAGGCACCGAGAACCGGCACGTTGTTGACACCCGGCAGCCCGCTGCGGTCGGCGGATTGATCCTGCGTCATCAAGCCGCCGATGGCGACGATATTGCCGTCCTGCACGCGCACGACGCTGTCGGTCTCGCTGATCGTGCTGCTCGCCAGGGGCAGCGTGATGTCGCCGCCCTGGGACGCACCGAGCTTGATGATCTTGTCGCTCGACCTGACGACGCTGATCGACGGATGGACGTGCAGGATGATGTTGTTTCCGTCGTCGATCTGCGGCGTCACGTCGAGCGCGATACCGGAGAAGAAAGGCGCCGTCGTGATCGTCGACGTCGGCTGCGACTGTCCGCTGGCGCCGATGGAGTTCCAGGTCGTGCTCACGTTGGTCACGTAGAACTCGTCGGTACCGACCTTGAGCACCGCCTTCTGGTTATTGATCGTCGCGATGCGCGGGCTGGATAGCACCTGCGTGTTGCCCTGCGTTTCGAGGAAGTTTAGTAGGGCGGCGAAGTTGGTCGTCTGCAGCGCCAGCCCGAAGAATCCCTTACCGCTCTCCGTCGTCGTCGCCGACCCGGCGCTGCCCGGCGTCACCGTGACGCCGTTGGGGCCGGTAATCGCGCCGGAAGTCCTCAACGAAGCCCCCGGCCCCACCGCACCGATCCCGTAGCGATTGCCCGCACCGCCGAAGGCGGCCCAGTTGACGCCGGACTGGAAGCCCTCGTTGAGCTCCACCTGGATGATCTTCGCCTCGAGCATCACCTGCCGCTCGACGATCACCTGCGTCGCCTTCAGATAAGCCTCGACGGCGCGGAGGTCGGCCGGGAAAGCCTTGACCAGGACGACGCCGGAGTTCTGGCTGATGATCACGCTGCGCCCGCCTTCGGAGCCGACGATGGCCGTCAGCGCATCGCTCAGATCACGCCAGAAATCGTTGTTAGAGGACGTCGAAATGCGGCTGCTCGGCGCCGCCGCGGTACCTTGGTAACCCGTGGCGCCGCTGCCCGGAACGCCGGCGACGGGAGTCGGCACGGCGCCGGCGCCCATGCCGGGATTCGTTGCCGTGGGCGAACCGGAGGCGATCGCGCTCGAAGTGACGCGCAGGTCCGACTGCCCCTGGCGCCGACCGGACAGGTAATTGATCTGGAACATCCGCGTCTGCATCGCGTTGGACTGGATGTAGATGCGCGTACCCTGGAATTTGAACTCGTAGCCGTACAGTTCGCGCAAGGTTTCCAGCGCCTCGCGCACCGTCACGCTCTTCAGGTTGACCGTCACGTTGCCGGTGACTTCCGGCGCCACCAGCATGCTGTAGCGCGTGCCCGTGACCAGCGCCATGAAGACCTGGGCGGCCGGCGCGTTGCTGACGGCCAGGTCGAAGCGCGGTTCGACGGTCTTGGCGGACGCCGGCAGCTCCAGCTGCACGGGCGGCAGCATCGCCTGGCTCACGGCGTCGTCGGCGCTTTTCGGCTTCGCCGCCGAAGCGTCCTTCAGTTCCTGGCTGACGCGGTCGAAGGTCGCACCGGGGGCTTTCAGGTGGCTCGCACACCCGGCGAGGAACAGCGCGCACAGCGCGCACAGCAGCTTGATCTTCGGCTTCATTGCTTCCCTTTGCTCTGCCCCCGCTTGGCGGCGGGAGTCTTTGCGATGAGGTTCGTTTTCTCTACGTCCGGCGTCAGGCGCAAACGCTCGATTCCATCCAGCCCCTTGAGGACGGCTTCGTTCTCGCTGAGCGCGACCAGGCGGCGCCCGCCGAGCATCCCGCCGAGCGTCACGCTCTGCCCGCTGATCACGGCCACCGGCTTGCCGGCCTTGGGCATCAGCACCGACTGCAGGCGCGGACCGCTCTCGACCGCAGCCTCGTCGCCACCGCTGACGAAGGCCGCGGGCGGCCGGGTGGGATCGGGCAGCGCCGTTTGCGCCGCCGCGCTCGCCGCGCCGGCAGCGCAAACGGCGTTCAGGAGCAGCGGAAGAAGCCGCGAAAGGCGCGCCGGGCGCATCAAACGATCAACCATGTGCGGTCCAGACTCAGCGTGTAGACGGTCAGCGTCAGCACCAACCGGGGATGATTGTCGGCCGACAGTTCGACGCCGTTCCACAGCAGCTTGAGCGGCGATTTTTCGAGCTGCGCCAGATAGGCGGAAAGCTCCTGATAGCCGCCCTCGACGCGAATCTCCACGCCGTGCTTGAAGAGGCCGTCGCTGCTGGCGACGAGCGGCGCGTCGGCGCCCGCCGCCGGACCCTGCCGCTTTTCGAGCAGCGGCGTCACCGGCAGCGTACGCAGGCTGAGCAAGCGCAAGCCGCGCTGGCGGCCGATCAGGTCTTCGAGCAGCGCGGCAACGCTTTGCGGCGGCACGAGCTCGCTTTCCAGCGCGGCAAAGCGCGCGTTGACCTCGCCCAGATGCCGCTTGAGCTCGGCCAGCTCGCCCCGGGCGGCGCGGTCCGGATCCTGCGCCCGCACCTGCAAGGCGGCAATCTGCGCCTGCGTCGCGGACAGCTGCGAACGCTGCTCGGCGATGCCACGCTCGGCCAGACTGGCGCGCTTGAGCGCCGGCTCGACGAAGAAGTTGAGCCCGACGAAGACGATACCGCCCAGCACGGCCGCGCAGATCAGCACGCGCTCGCGTCGCGACATCGCATCGAAAGGCGCCGCGTATTTCTGCCAGGTTGCTTTCATTGCCCCGCCCCCTTGGTCGCACCCGCAGCCGTCGCAGGAACGATGTTTTCCGAACGCAGCACGAATTCCACATAGCGCGGCAAGGCCGGCGGCGGCGGCGCGGACTGCGCACCCTGCGCCGGCTGCCCCGCCGCTGCGGCTTCGGATTCGCCGTGCTTCATCTGCAGGGTCGCGAAGCGGCGGCCCTGGAACACCGGTTCGCGGCTCAGACGCTGCACATAGGCCGGCAAACGAGCGGGGTCGAGCAGACGACCGCGAATTTCGATGTCTTCTCCCCCGCGCGTCGCCGTGAAGCCGGTCAGCCAGAGATCGCCCACCGTCTGCCGGGCGAAACCGCTCATCATGGCGGAAAAGCCGGTCGCGTTGCCCAGCTGGCCGGCATCGAGCACTTTCAAGGCCTCGCCGCGCACCTCGAAGGCGTCGCGCGCCGCGGCGATCTCGCCGAGCAGCGCCGCGGAGACTTTCTGTTCGGCCAGCTGCTTTTCCAGGGCCGCGAGGCGCGTCTGCTCGCTGCGCACCTCGGTCTGAATGTTCGCCAACTCGGCCTGCCGGCGGTCCGCGCCGACGCGCAGCCAGGTGGCTGCCGCCGTCATCGTCAACAGCAGCACGGCAACGGCGGCGCCCAGATTGCGCGCCGTCGCCAGCTCGCGGCTCGGCCGCAGGCGCGGATCGTAAAGGTTGATCTGCTGCGTCATCCGGCCACCTCGTCGCCGCGCAGGGCCGCACCGATCAGCAGCAGGTTCTGCGCTTGGCGCAGCGGCTCGCGCAACTCGGGAACCGCGGCAAAATCCAGCACCTGCGCCAGATCCATTTCCAGCACGGGAACGTAGAGGTTCTCGACGAGCGCGGCAACGATGCCGTCGACCGCGGGATAGGCGGCGACGATCAGCTTGGAGACCGGGATGAAGCTGTATTGCCGGTCGAAGTTGTCCAGGCTGCGCTGCAGTTCGAGCACCAGCCGCTCCATCGACTGTCCGCGCCGCTCGGCGTCGCCCTCGGCCAGTTGCCTTGCCGACATCTCGACGCGCCGCGTGGCGATCAGCTCGCCGTGAAAGGTCAGCGTGAGCAGTCCGCCCGCCTCGTCGAGGCGCAGAAAGGCCAGACCGCGATTGTCGTCCTCGAACAGCGCCGCAACGTTGCGCTGGGCAAGTTCGGGGATGTCGATCGCCGCCAGCGGCACGCCGGCCTCTTCGAACGGCCGCGCGCACCTGCGCACCGCCTGCTCGGCCGCCGACACCGCGAACACGCTGGCCGCGCGCCCGGCGGCGGCACCGTCCATGGGGATATCGAGCACGTCAACGCAGGCGGTATCGACCGGGTAGTCGACCAGCCCCTTGAGCGCCCAGCGCACCGCCTCCTTGCGCTCGGCCGGCGGCACGCTCGGCGCGTCGAGCTGGTTGAGACCGTATTCGCCCGCGGGCATCAGCGTCGTGCAGGCGTAGGATTTGAGTTTGCGGGCGCCGCGCAGGCGTTGCAGGGCGGCGACCGCGCTCCCTTCGGCACGGTAGGAGTCGAGCATGCGGATTTCCGGACGCGCGCCGGGCCGACGCACGACATGCGCCAATGCAACGCGGTCGCTGTCCGGCAAGACCGCAAGCCAGCCAGACTCACGCCGGGCGGACAAGTATGACAACATCCAAACTCCCTGCTTGATATTTTTGTTGAAGGATACTTATTAACACCTTAAATAACAATGGTTTTCCAAAGAAATCAATTACCAACACCCATCTAGACTCTTACGTACACCGGTCAAAAGAATCCCCAGACTCAATAGATTTCGCGGCGATAGATCAACGGCGCCTTGCGAACACCGAAGCTTGCCCGCCCGGCAGGATTGGGAAGGAAATGCGGAAGGTTGGCAGCACTCGCATTCGACTCGGAGACACTTACACACGTCTTTCCCGACGCTGAAGCGCCCGCATTCAGCGCCAGATCGACGCTGCCGTTGTTGCCGCTTCCCGGCGCCGTCAGTCGGAGAGAAGCTCGACCGTTGCTCAACGTTAACGTGCCAGAAGGAGAAAACTGCGTCTTACAAAGCGAAATATTTTGCGTCGGGTTGGAAAGCCCTACAGCGGAAATCTGAAAAGACGTGCAATTGTCGAGAGAATTGGTCGCCCAGTAACCGCCCGCCTGCCAGAACTGCGCCTCGACCGGGATTGGCAAAGGCAAAAGCTCCGAGCCGTGAGCATTGCCAAGCCACAGGCGGCCGGAGTAGATATTCGTTTCACCTTCCGTATAGCCTTGCGAGGTCACACCGTCCGTGTCGGTCGCCCGTAGCTTGACCGATGTCGGCGGCTGAGGCGGGGACGAAAACACGAAGCTGGTTGTAATCGGCTGCGTAGGTCCAGCGGCAATCAAGGCGGGTGTAGCTCCGAGAGAAAACCCTGAGGACAGAATCGTCTTTGGATTGAACTCCCCCAAGCCCGTAACATTCCCATCCGAGAGCGTCACTTGCTTGGCGAAAGCCCCTGCGTAATTTTGGGTGACGCTGCCGGCAAAATTTTTGGCGGATACCCTGATCGGGAAGGCCTGCTTGGCATACGTGAAATCACCAGCCGGACAGCCTTTGGTTAGCTCGGTGTCAAACCGGTACGGAATGAAGCGCCCCACGGGCAATCTTGTCGTGTTGCCGATACTGCAACCGAACTTTCCGCCGCTCAGCGTATTACTGACACTTTCCTTGACGCAATCGCCGTTCTCGCTATCCACCGAGGTGAAATCATCGTCCCTATAAGTGCCCGGCTCAAGATAGGCATAGCCCACTTCGCTATAGGTGGCGCTGACCGGCCCCGCATTCACCGTCAGCGATTCCGGCGTCAGCGTCCCGGCCAACCCGCCGGTCTCAACCGTATCCCCTTGGCTGGACACTTGGGCAGTAAGTTTTTCACTGAACAGCTTCAACACACCCGTATAGCCATCGCTGGATGCCACCTTGGCTTCCAATTCGAAAGGCTCACCGGCGCGAATCTTCGGCAAGGAACTGGCCGACGGAGGCGACGCATTGGCCGAGGCCACCAACGCTGCACCAAGCGGCCGCACCGAGAAAGCGTCGGTCGAGCAAGCGACGGTCTTCCCTTCCGTCGCGCGAGCGATCACGCGCGAATACGCTTTGTTCAGGGTGAAATCTGCGGATTTCTTGAATCCCTTGTCGGTTGCCTGCTCCATTTTCTTGAAGGTCATCGTCTGCGTCGCAATCACCTGCTTGCCGCAACTTGAGCAGGACACAGCGCTGACATTGCAAGACGAGGCGCCACTGTCGTCGATCAGTTCGACTTTGACGCTTTTATCGCCACCCGAGGCATACGTCGATTCGATGTCGCTTTTATCGGAATTGAGCGCTGCGACATTGAGCTTGAACGAGGTTCCGACAAGCTTGGTATAGATATGCCCTCGCAATGCATCGTACTTA
Source organism: Candidatus Accumulibacter sp. 66-26 (assembly GCA_001897745.1). GTDB lineage: Bacteria > Pseudomonadota > Gammaproteobacteria > Burkholderiales > Rhodocyclaceae > 66-26. The sequence goes on along the minus strand of MKUH01000022.1, from coordinate 79,209 downwards.
TCTCTCGCATACGCCTCGTCAATGATGTTGAAACCACCCAACACCCCGGCGGTCGGTGACAGCATGCTCTGCGCACAGATTCTCAGCGCACCGATTTCATGGATGTTGTAGGAATCGCCGGTCGAGCCGCTGAAGGATATCTGCCAGTAATTCGGAACGCTGTCTTGCTTGAAATTCTGCGCCTTCGCCGCGTCATAAATATTAGGTACGCTGATCAGCGAACTGTACGCCGTTCCAGCTCCACTCGTATCTCGATTGACCGAGATGGAGGTAACACCACCGGCATCGTTACGGGCATCGACGATGACTTGATAGCGATAGCCCGGCGCGGGCGTTTTCGATGCACGATTGTCGATGCCGACCTTGGCGCCAAAGGTCGTCAGATTGGCGGTCCCTGCCAACCAGCGATACCCTACGGTTCCCGAACCCGACCCACGCAAGGCGACCGACTGCGCAATCGCTCCAGGCCCTCCCTGGCGCCCTTCCGTAGGGTTCTGATAGTTGCCGTACTCGTCAAGCGCCACGCCGACCCAACCGCTGGCAAAACCCGATATCCCCGTTTTTTGTGCGTAGCCGAGCGATCCGCCGTAAGCGCCGGGTTTCGCCGACTGTGTGTAATCGGAAAGGGTCACGGCCATGCCATCGCCACCGGTACTGCTACCGTTGTAGGCATAATGGTTGAATTCGATCGAAATATAGTTACCGGCTGCGGGGAAAATCCCCGGCACAGTCGCTGCCTTGGCATTGTTGACCGTGTTTTCGGTCAGCCGCAAATAGCCGCTACTGGCAATGCGCGGCAAGATATCGGTCGAATCTGACGCAGTCGCCAGCCAGTCGGCATTGAAAATCGACGACGGACTCAGGGTCGAACGGGTAAAGCTGTCGCACTGACAGGTCACCGCGACCCCGGATGGAATGTTGGCCGGCGGAGAGCACGTCGGAAGCGCCTTGCAGCGCGGATAGGAGGGCGAGGTGGTCGGCGTGCAATCGCCGACAACCTGGCTGCTACTATCGATAACCAATGCATTGGCCCACGACCCGGCATCGACGTTGCCATAAACGGTAGTGTTGTCTTTCAGGGTGATAACGTTATTACTCGTAACGCTTATCTGCGAAGACACTGAGCCAATCGTACTGTTGGTAATCGTGATCGGTACGTTGGTCGCTGTAATGCTGCCGCTGGTCACGGTCGCGTTGTTGATGACGATGCCAGAGCCGCCGCCGGTCGATATCGCCCCCGCGACGGTCCCACCGTTGATCGTTACCGTATTGCTACCGCTGCTGATGCCGCCACCGACGTTGGTATTGGTAGTGGTCACTGCGCAACAGTCAGACCTCACAGACCCCGCGACACTGCCGCCGGAGAGGCTGACAGCTCCGTTGCTAGCCAGCACGTTGCCGCCGATAGCAGTGCCGTTGCTGGTGGTGATGCCGTTTTTCCCGCTGACGTTGCCAGAAACGCTACCGCCGTTGAGGACAACCTTTCCATTGGTGCTCAGAGATCCGGACACACTGGTACCGGAAAGATCGATAGCCCCGCTGGACGCGCTCAGATTTCCGTAGATCGTGTTGCCGCTTCCACTGGCTTTGAGATCTCCAGACTCCGTTTGCAAATTGACCGAAACGCTGGCACTCCCGACCGTATTGCTGCCGTTCAGGGTAATTCCACCGTTGGCGATGATGGTGCGCCCACTCGCCGGCAGGATGGTGTCGCCGGCGCTCAACTGAATGCTCCCCGAGCAAGTCCAAGTACTGCCATTCAGCGACCAAGAACCGCCAGTGCACGGAGGATAGCTACCACTCACAGCCCCTCCCCACCAGGTGGTAGCGAACGTATAGTCGATAGCGAACCCCGGCAACGAAAAGAGAGCAAGACAGAGCACGATAAAATGAGAAACGAGCCGCTCTTTTCCCCGCAACCAGCCCCCTACGGAACCGTAGGATGGAGTCATAGAGCTTTCCATAGCATCTCCCATAGTCGATATCATGGTCTGGCCGGTCTTAACAATCATAGGGTGCGGCTGCATTCTGTACTTCAGGGCGGCATTTCTCGATGCTGGCCGAAACCTGACGCTCGATCGTCACCGGCGATGCCGCGATCGAACTGGCGGTTGCCGTTATCAGGTAGATGCTGATGCTGCGGCCGGCCTCGTTGTAGTCGCTTTTGCCGCACGACACCACCACGGTAAATTCCGGAATCGCCGCTGCGGGCAGGACAGTACTGGAGAAACATGCCGGGTTAGCCGTTTCGGTGCCATCCGGATCGAGTTGAAACAAGCCCCACTCAACCCCCGCCTGCGCCGCCTGATAGGCACGCGCCCCCTGAATGTCCTGCGCCGAGGTAACGTTGGCCGTATTCACCAGCGACGCCATCAGGGCGGCCAGTGCGGCAAACAAGACCAGCATGAAGATCGCCGTGATGATCGACACGCCGCGCTGATGTCGCGGACTTTGCGAATGGATGCGGTGCTTCATGGCGAGTTCATCACATCGACCTGGTGCAACAATTCGACGCTTTCACCGTTGCGCGTAAGCGTCAGGCGCATCGAGACAAGGCCGTTGCGCTGCAGGACACCAGCTACGTAGGAAAGATTGCAGGCGGAAACGTCCAGCGCCAGGCGCGCGCGCGTCACGCCGACCAGCGCATCGAGGTTGGCCAAGGTAGTCGGCTGAGCTGGCTGGAAAGCGTAGCCCGAATAGCGCCACAGCGTCTGATTGGCGACATCGCACACATAGCTGACCGGTCCGCCGACGATCTGGAAACGGTTGTACGGAGAAGCGAATTGGAAGGGAGCGCCCGTGAATTCCAGGCTGGAGAGCGCTGCTCCGGTGCTCTTCAGGCTCCGCAGGGACGTGCCGCCATAGACGTCGGCCCCCTGAATCCCGAGGTTGTAGATCACCAGTTGGTCGCCGGCAGCGACCTGCACCGGAGGCCCGAGAACGTCGAAAGTATCTCCCCCAGCGCTGAAATCCAGTTCGTTACCTCCCGCACTGCCCTTCTGCGCCCGGTAACGCCCGGCGTCCCGGATCGGCACGAATTCGAGGATATTGCCCGCAGCCGAAACGCGCACGCTGTTCGGCAGGGCTCCCCGTATCTCGCGCGCCATGCGGCGCAACGCGGTATCGGCGGTATCGGCCAGTTCGGTGCGATTGGCAACGTCGATATAGCTCCCGATCTGGTTACGTGTAAACATGCCGACGATCGACAGCAGGATGCCGGAGACGACGATGACGACGATCATCTCGACCAGCGTGACGCCGCGCAAACGCCTGTGCATGGGAAAATCAGATGCGCGGCGCATAGCGGAAGCGGTAGCCGGTAAGCTGGATGTTGTCCTGACCGGCGCGCGTCACGGTCACCGTGACCATCAGCGCAGCGGCGTTGTCGGCCAATCCGAAAACAGCACCGGCGCGTGTCACGGCGACGCTCGCGGTATAGCCGACCATCGCGTTGTTGCCCACCGCATCGCCGATATTGACTTGGGAATAGTTGCCGTAGTCGGCGACGTTGTCGAAGCTGGCACGGTTGCCGGCGGTCTCCCCCGTCGGCGAGGTCAGCGCACTACCGCCCTTGTCCTGCGCGTTGGCGCTGGCGCTGCAATCGGTCTTACTCTTTGCCGTCGCAGCCCGGCTATCGTCCGGATCGCAATAGGTAAAGGGTTGTTGCAACACTTCACTGAGCAGAGACTCGGCAATCGCCAGCATTTGCTTGCGCAGCATCGGGTCTGCGCTGGAACGGATCATGGGGCCGGTGACGCTGACCAGCCCGGCAACGCCGACGCCGATGACGATCATGAACAGAACCAGTTCGACCAGCGTGATCCCACGCTGACTGCATGGTGCTCGACTGGCTGGCGGCTTGCCGGCCGGGGTCGTGGCGTCAATGGACATAGCCAGTCGGCGCCTCGACGGTGATTTGCAGATTGGCCGGCAAGCCCTGAATCTGGATAACTTGGGCGGCATTGGGTTCGCCGAACGCATTGAACGTCAGCCCGGCAGCCGGCCAGGCGGAAAAAACGGCACCCGACCTGGCGCCATTGACCGCAAGCGCGTTGCTCTCGCCGGGAGCAGGTAGGGCACTGCCGGTCGTGCAATTGGTCGCCGCAAAGGTGGCGGCGATACGGGCGCTGACACTGTTTCCTGTAAAGCTCACGCAGACCATCCGCCGTGCGGCGACAGCGGATTTTTGCGCGTAGCGCAAGGCGGCAAAGGTTTCGTCGCGTAGACCGCGCTCCTCGAAACCGGTCCGGCCATCAAAGCGCGCCAAAACGATCGCTGCAACGATGCCGACGATCACCATCGTGACCAGCAATTCGACGAGCGTGAAGCCGCCGCTACACACAAAACAAAACCCGGGAGACATCCCGGGTTTCTGTGTCTCGGGGCGCCCTAGGCCATATAACGAAATGCACTTGAGCACTAGCGCCCCACCCTAACGCTATCAACAACCGCCAGTTGCCGTCGTATAGAGCGGCGGGACACTCGAAGAGGTCGCTGCCGTATAAGAAACGCCACAGTTAGCAGCAGTATATCCTTTGTAGCTAATACTTCCCGCAGTCCCGGAATCGAGTTTATTCCCATCAAGATCCATGGCTTTCACCAGTTCTGTGGTCGTTGAGGCGAAGCCAAAAGCGGTGGTCACACTCACTCCGGCAATAGACACACTCCCACTTGTACCCAGTGCATTGGCTGCTGCAGCCTTTGCGTAGATCATCGAGTTTGCCGAACGCATCGACCCCTCTGCCGCTTGCACCACGGCGGCGCGTGCGTCCTTACCCAAATCGATAAACTTTGGCAGCGCCGTTGCCGAAAGAATACCGAGAATCACGATCACAACGATCAGTTCGACGAGGGTGAAGCCTTGTTGCCTGGATTTCATTCGAAATCTCCTTGATTAAAAAAATTAGCAGCCGGAAATCGTCAGCCCGCTGATCGTCGCGGCGACGTTGGCGACAGAGGGCTGGGTATAGGTGAAAAAGCAGGTGGCAGCGTCGCTGGCGCCAACGACGCTGAACGTGGCGAGCGGCGCTGCAGGAGTGTAAACGTACCCTTCGGCCGTAAGCTCCACGGCCGTGGGGTTGAACACGCCGGTCAGGCCGGCAGCAGAGAGAATCCCGGGGTTGCTGCCAAAACCGGTGACGGCCGGGTAGCCATAAACCATATGGATCAGACCGCTTTCGGAACAAACGGTGCCGGTGGCGCCCACCTTGTTATCCGCCGCCGCACCACCACCACCGGGACAATTCTCCGTATCGGCAATGCCGCCGCGCGCCAGGGCGGTGGCATGAACCAGCGCCGCAGCGGCAGAGACACTGCCGCGCGCCGCCTGTAGTTTGGCAATGCGCGCATCACGCTGCAGGTTGATGAAACGCGGTAGTGCGATGGCGGCGAGAATGCCGAGAATGATGATAACGACGATCAGTTCGATCAGCGTAAAGCCGCCCTGCCGCCCGTTTTCTTTTCTGATATCCATGCCACCCATATCGGTTCTACTCCCTAAGACTTTAATCATAACGCATCTACCGGGATATCCCTACCCGTAAAACAGGTACTCAACGACCGCCATCCACTCGCATCAGGCCGACCCCGGCGAGTTGGCCCGGAGCTTCCGCCCCCGCCGCTCCACGCGCCAAACGAAAGCGCGCTTCGCCGCCGGCGCGATAGCGGTAAACCAGCTCCCCGGCCCGGCGGTCGAAATACCAGACGCCGCTTTCCTCCGGCGCGGAATCCAGTTCGCCGACGTAGCCCTGCGGGCGATACGCCGTCCATTCGGCCGGATTCGCGCTGCCCGGCAGCGCGCCACCCACCGCTTCCCGATGTGCCAGACGGTCGAGCAGTTCGACGCGCAGCGCCGCCACTTCAGACTGCACGGCGGCGTCCTCGAAATCGCGGCGCGTCCGCTCGAGCGCCGGCAGCAGAAACGCGGCGAGGATCGCGATAACGGCCGCGAGGACCGCCAGTTCGTACATGCGGCGATTGTTGTCCGCCATGGCCTCAGCGCTTCATCGCCACCTTGCCGAGGTCCCACATCGGCAGGAAGACGCCGAGCGCGAGAATCAGCACGAGGATGCCGAGCGTGACGATGAGGATGGGTTCGATCTGCTGGCCGAGCGTCTTCAGTTCGTACTCGACCTCCTGCTGATACATCTGGCCGATCTCGTCCATCATGTCGTCGACCGCGCCGGACTCCTCGCCGACGGCGATCATCTGCAGAACGACCGGCGTGAAGATGCCGACCGCCAGTGCGGAGCGCAACAGGCTTTCGCCGCGCTCGACGCCGTCGCGCATGCTTTCGATGCGCCGGGCGATGTAGCTGTTGTCCACCGTCTGCGCTGAGTTGGACAGCGCCTGCATGACCGGCACGCCGCTACGCATGCCGAGCGCGAAGCTGCGTGCGAAACGCGACAGCGCCGCCTTGTGCAGGATCTTGCCGGCGATCGGGATACGCAGCGAAATGCCCTCCCAGTCGTGCCGCCCCTTAACGGTGCCGACCCAGCGCCGGAAGACGAAGATGGCGCCGATCAGCAGCACGAGTTGCTCCGGCCAGTAAGTCACCATGAAATCGGAGAAGCCGAGCAACATGCGCGTCATCAGCGGCAATTCGGCGCCGAAGCCCTGGAAGACCTTGGCGAAGGCAGGAATAACGAAAATGTTGATGACGACGATGGCCACCGCCATGGCGACGACGACGAACATCGGATAGCGCAGCGCCGACTTCACCTGCTCGCGCATGTAGCGTTCGAACTCGAGATGCTCGAACAGGCGCAGGAAAATCTCGTCGAGCAGGCCGGTCGCTTCGCCGACCCGGACCATCGACAGGTAAAAGGACGAAAAGACGCGCGGGTGACGGGCCAGCGAGGCGGACAGCTCGCGCCCGCCCTCCAGGCTTTCGCGCACGTCCTGGATCACCGCCTTCATTGCCGGATTGATCGCCGACTCCTGCAGGCCGCCGAGCGCGCGCATGATCGGCACGCCGGCCTTGAGCAGGGTGTGGAGCTGCCGGCTGAAGAGCAGCAGGTCGATCTGCGTGACCTTGGGTTTGAACAGCGGAAGGCCGCCCGCCGCGGCCTTGGTCGTTTTCGCCTTCGTTTCGCGGATTTCGACCGGAGTTAGCCCCAGCCCGAGCAGGACGTCGGCGACGGCGCCCGACGAAGCGCCCTCGAGCACCCCTTCGATCAGTTGCCCGCCGGCGTTACGCCCCTTGTACGCGAAGCTCGGCATGCTCAATCCTCGAACTGGTTGCTGATGCGCATGGCTTCGTCGATCGTCGTGCGGCCCTGCACGACGAGGCGCACGGCGTCACGCCGCAGCGTATCGCCGGCCATCTGCTGGCGCGCCGCCTGCACGAAGGCACCGGTGTCGTCGCTGTTGATCGCTTCGACCAGTTCATTGGTCATTTCGAGCATTTCATAGACGCCGGTCCGCCCCTGATAGCCGGAGCCGCCGCAGTGCGCGCAGCCGGCGCCCTTGGCGTAGCGCTGCGCGTCGACCTTGTCGCCGAGCTCGAAGCGCAACCATTCGCGCTCGTGCGGCGCCGGCGCGTACGGTTCCGTACAGTTCTCGCACACGACGCGCACCAGGCGCTGGGCGAGCACCATCTGCAGCGAGAGGGCGACCATGTAGCGCGGCACGCCCATGTCGAGCAGGCGGATCGGCGTCGCGATGACATCGTTGGTGTGCAGGGTGGACAGCACCATGTGGCCGGTGATGGCGGCGCGCATGCCGATTTCGGCCGTCGTCTGGTCACGCATTTCGCCGACCAGGACGATGTCCGGATCCTGACGCAGCGCGGAGCGCAACACGCGCTCGAAGGACAGGTCGATTTTTTCGTGCACCTGCACCTGATTGATCCCGGGCAGGCGGTATTCGACCGGGTCCTCGACCGTGATGATCTTCTTTTCGGTGCTGTTCAGCTCGGCCAGCGCGGCGTACAGCGTCGTCGTCTTGCCGCTGCCGGTCGGGCCGGTGACGAGCACCATGCCGCTCGGGCGACGCACGCAGTTGCGCAGGCGGTCGAGCACGCGCGCCGGCATGTTCAGGCGGTCGAGACCGAGCAGGCCGGTGCTCTGGTTGAGCAGACGCATGACGACCGATTCGCCGTACTGCGTCGGCATCGTCGAGATTCGCACGTCGACCGGATTGTTGCGCACCTTGATGGCGAAGCGGCCGTCCTGCGGCAGGCGCTTCTCGGAAATGTCGAGACCGGACATCAGTTTGAGGCGCAGCGCCATCGCCGAGGCGATCTTGGCGTCGGCCTCGGTCTGGATGTGCAGCACGCCGTCGATACGGAAACGGATGCGCAGCGCCTGCTCCTGCGGCTCGATGTGGATGTCGGAAGCGCGCGTGCGCATGGCTTCCTCGAACACCGTCTGCAGCAGCTTGACGACCGGGGCCTCTTCGGCACCGGCGGTGACACCGAGGAGATCGCCGAATTCGACCGGCACGTCGCCGAGTTCGGCGGTCAGTTCCTTGGCCAGCCCCGAGATTTCCTCGGTGCGCCGATAGACGCGGTCGATCAGCGCCAGTAGCTGGGTTTCGGTGACCACCGCGAGATCGAGTTCGCGGCGCAGGATGCGAGCCAGCTCGTCATAGGCTTGCAGGTCGGTCGGATCGACGAAGCCGATGCGCAGCTTGCCGCCGCTCTCGTCGAGCACGATGGCGCGGAAGCGGCGCGCCTGCGCTTCGGGCAGCAGGCGGATGAACTCGGGCTTGGGGTTGAAATTCTTGAGATCGACGAAGGAAATGCGCAACTGCTTGGCGAGCGCTTGAGAAATCCCTTCTTCCGTTACGAAGGAACTTTCGACGACAATACGCCCGAGCTTGCGGCCGCTGCGCTTTTGCTCGTCGAGGGCAAACTTGAGTTGTTCGTCGGTCAACAGCCCCTGCTGGATCAGCAGATCGCCGAGACGAATTTTTTCCGGCCGAGCCATCGCAAGCTCCAGTAACTTTTTAGATATCTACGCTAATCGCATGATTCTAGCCGATTTCGAATCGGTCAGAATTGTTTTTGGAAGCCCGCCGTGCCCGCCGTCGTCCTCTACCAGCCCGAGATTCCCCCCAACACCGGCAATGTTATTCGTTTGTGCGCCAACACGGGAAGCGAACTGCATCTCGTCGAACCGCTCGGTTTCCGCTGGGAGGACAAGGCGCTGAAGCGCGCCGGACTGGATTATCACGAGTTCGCGCGCGTTTTCCGCCACGCCGACTGGGCGGCGTGCAAGGCGGCGCTGGACGGGCGCCGCCTGTTCGCAATGACGACGCGCGGCGGCGTCCGGCACGACACGCAGCGTTTCCGGGAAGACGACGCCTTCGTTTTCGGCTGCGAGACGAGCGGCCTGCCGGAAGCGGTGCTCGCCGAATTCCCCGAGACGCAGCGTCTGCGCCTGCCTATGCTGCCCGGTCAGCGCAGCCTGAATCTATCCAACGCGGTGGCGGTGACGGTCTTCGAAGCCTGGCGCCAACGGGGATTTGCCGGCGGCGTCTGAGCCGGAACGCCGAGCCTGACGCTAGAGCGTCTCGACCTTCGGGTCGCGACCGAGGAGCTTTTCGACGGCCCCCGCGGCCGGTTCGTTGCGATGCAGGATCGCGTCGACCGCCTGCGTGATCGGCATTTCGATGCCGAGCTGCACGGCCAGACGCGCCACTTCGCGCGCCGTGCTGACACCCTCGGCGACGTGGCCGAGTTCGGCGAGAATCTGCGGCAAGGTCTTGCCGGCGGCCAGCGCCAGACCGACGCGCCGGTTGCGCGACAGGTCGCCGGTGCAGGTCAGGATCAGGTCGCCCATGCCGGCCAGCCCCATGAAGGTCTGCTGCCGGCCGCCGAGCGCCTCGCCGAGGCGGGCGATTTCGGCCAGACCGCGCGTGATCAGCGCGGCGCGAGCGTTGAGGCCGAGCTGCAGACCGTCGCAGATGCCAGTGGCGATGGCCATTACGTTCTTCACCGCGCCGCCGACCTCAACGCCCGGCAGGTCGTCGTTGGCGTAGATGCGCAGGCGCGCGCTGTGCAGCGCAAGCGCCGTGCGGCGGGCGAATTCGGGGTCGTTGGCGGCGAGCGTCACCGCGGTCGGCATGCCCTGCGCGACCTCCTCGGCGAAGCTCGGGCCGGACAGCGCGCCGCACAGGGCCTGCGCGCCGAGTTCCTCGGCCACGATCTGATGCGGCAGCTTCGCCGTTTCCGCCTCCAGCCCCTTGCATACCCAGATCAGCGGCCGCACGAGACCGGCCTCGCGCAGCATGCGCACGGTCGGCCGCAGGCCGGCCAACGGCGTCGCGAGGACGAGCAGGTCGGCGCCGGCAACCGCCGAGTGGAAATCGTTGGCGATGGTCAGCGCGTCGGGCAGGCGGTGGCCGGGCAGGAAGCGGCGGTTCTCGCGCTCGTCGCGCATCGTCTGCGCGACGTCTTCCTCGCGCGTCCACAGAGTTACGGAATGCTTGCCGGCAAAGGCGATGGCCAGCGCGGTACCCCAGGCGCCGGCGGCGATGACGGTGAGATTCAAGGGCCTAGTTCCCCCAGACCTGATTGGCGCGCACGAAACCCGACTGGCCGTCGCGATGGCGCACCTTGAGCCAGCCGCCCGGCGCGCTTTCGAGGAAGTCGAGCGCGACGTTCTTTTCCGCCTCGAAAACCACCGGCGCCGACTCGTCGGCGGACTGCCGCACCTCGGCACGGTTGGCGGTGACGAGCAAGGAGCGCCGCGCGGCGAGGTTCTTCCGCTCGATCCAGGCCAGCCCGCCTTCGGCGTCGCGCACCTTGGACCAGCCTTCGAGGCTGACCACCACCTCGACCGGCGTGTTGCGCTTGACGACGAAGAGCTTGGCGCCTTTCTGCGAAGGCGCATCGTAGAGCACCGCCGGCGATTCGACGGTCATGTACTCGATGGCCGCCGCCGGCAGGGCGACGCCCGCCGCCAGCAGAAAACCCGCCAGTCTCTTCATCTCGCGCCCCTTACTGGATCGGCACCTCTTGGCCGCCGGCGGCGGCCTGCTCCTGCTCCATGCGCGCCATGAAGAGCGCCTCGAAGTTCACCGGCTGCAGCACGACCGGCGCAAAGCCGGCGCGGATCACCGCGTCGGAAACGACTTCGCGCGCGTAGGGGAAGAGGATGTTCGGGCAGGCGATCGACAGCAGCGGCTCGATGTTTTCCTGCGGCACGTTCTCGACGCGGAAGATGCCGCCCTGGCCGACTTCGACGAGGAAAACGGTCTTTTCCTCGATCTTGGCGGTGACGGTCACCGTCAGGGTGACTTCATAGACGGCGTCGCCGAGCCCCTGGGCGGTGGTCTGCAGCTGCACGCCGACGTTCGGCGCCTCGCGCTCGAGGTAGATCTGCGGCGCGTTCGGCACTTCGACCGAGAGGTCCTTGACGTAGAGCTTTTCGATCTGGAATACCGGGTTTTCTTGTTCGCTCATGATCTCTTCTTCGTGATGGAATCGTTACGGGAATCGGGGACGCGGCGGGAGCGCTCAGGCGCTCTCGCCGGCGAGCAGCGGCAGCAACTTGCCGGCATGGTCGAGGGCGATCAGGTCGTCGCAGCCGCCGACGTGCGTGTCGCCGATGTAGATCTGGGGCACCGTGCGCTGCCCGGTCTTCTCCATCATCTCGGCACGCCGCTCGGGATCGAGGTCGATGCGCACCTTCTCGATCTCGGCGACGCCGCGCGCGCGCAGCAGCTGTTCGGCGCGGATGCAGTAGGGGCAGACCGCCGTGGAATACATCAATACGCGCGGAGCGGCACTCATTTCTTGCTTCCTTTCTTCAGCGGCAGGCCGGCCTGACTCCAGGCGCCGATGCCGCCGGCGAGGTTATGCACCCGGGTGAAGCCCAGCTTGGCGAGGCGCGAACAGGCGCCGGACGAGCGCGCGCCGGACTGGCAGACGAGGATCAGCGGGCTGTTCTTGAACTTGTCGAGTTCGCCGGCGCGCTCTTCGAGCTGGCCGGCCGGAATGTTGCGCGACTCGGGCACGTGGCCATTGACGTATTCCGCGACTTCGCGCACGTCGAGCACCAGCGCGTCTTCGCGGTTGATGAGCAGCGTCGCCTCGGTCGGCGTCAGCGCGTTGCTGCCGCCGGGACGGCGCAGCGAGGTGACGAGAAGCATGGCGCCGCTGAGGATGGCGATGACGACGAGATAGATGTTTTGTTGAACGAATTCCAAGCGAAACTCCGGAAGCCACAAAGATACGATTAAAACAAAGCGCGCCTGGCTACGGCGCGCGGAAGACCTGCGCGGGACGCTCTCCGCTCAATCGCCGCAGAAGACCTCGCGCATCATGCTGATCAGCTGCAGGGTGCGCGCATCGCCGACCCGATAGTAGACGCGGTTGGCGTCCTTGCGCGTCAGCAGCACGCCCTTTTCGCGCAGGATCGCCAGATGCTGGGAAATATTGCTCTGCGACGTGCCGACGGCGTCGACGATTTCCTGCACACAAGCCTCCTGGTCGCCGACCACGCACAGTATCTTCAAGCGCAGCGGATGGGAAATCGATTTGAGCGCACGCGCCGCCTGTTCGATGTGCTCCTGCTTGTCGATGATGCTGGTCTGGATGGCCACGATCTGCGAGGCTCGTTAAGTGAAAGAATTCATTATAAAATATTTCCCGTATGCGGGGTGCGTTCCGGCGCCCCTTCCCCTCCCTCCAGAATACTCACGAACCAACGACCCTCGATCATGAAGAAAATCGTTCTGCTGCGCCACGGCGAATCCGCCTGGAACAAGGAAAACCGCTTCACCGGCTGGACCGACGTGGACCTCACCGAACAGGGGTTGCGCGAGGCGAAGAACGCCGGCCAGCTGATGAAGGAAGCCGGATTCGCCTTCGACGTTGCCTTCAGTTCGGTGCTCAAGCGCGCCATGCGCACGCTGTGGATTGCCCTCGAGGAGATGGACCGTCTGTGGATCCCCGTGCACCGCTCGTGGCGCCTCAACGAGCGCCACTACGGCGCCCTGCAGGGCCTCAACAAGAGCGAAACGGCGGCCAAGTACGGCGACGAGCAGGTGTTGATCTGGCGCCGCAGCTACGACATTCCGCCGCCCGCGCTGGAATTCGACGATGTGCGCCACCCGCGCTTCGACGCCCGTTACGGCGCCGACTTCACCGGCATCGCGGCAGAACATCTGCCGAAGACGGAATGCCTGAAGGACACCGTCGCCCGCTTCGTCCCGTACTGGGAGGAAACCATCGCGCCGGTCGTCAAGTCAGGCAAGAGCGTCATCGTCGCCGCGCACGGCAACAGCATCCGCGCCCTGATCAAGTACCTCGACAACATCTCCGACGAAGACATCGTCAACCTCAACATCCCGACCGGCATCCCCCTCGTCTACGAATTCAACGACGACATGACGCCGATCCGCAGCTACTACCTGGGCGATGAGGAAGCGGCGAAGGCCGCCGCGGCAGCCGTTGCCAACCAGGCAAAAGGCAAGTAAGCCCGCCGCCGGCACGCACCGGCGCGCACCGCGCGGACTGCTGCTGATTCTGGCGGCGCTGCTCGCGCTGCCGGCGCACGCCGCCAAGGCGAAGCCGGCGGCGCCGGCGCCCGCCGAGGTCGCCGAAAAGCAGGGCGACCTCAAGGAATTGCGCGGCCAGATCGAAGCGCTGCGCAAGGAGCTTGCCGCAGCGGAGGGCACGCGCGCCGACGCCGCCGACCAGCTGAAGGACGCCGAGCGCGATATCTCGCTCACCCAGCGCGAGCTGCACAAGCTCGCCGACCAGCGCGGCGATCTGCAGAAAGCGCTACAGGAACTCGGGGGCCAGTCACGCGAACTCGAAGGGCGTCTCGCCGGCCAGCAAAGCCAGCTCGAAAAACTCGTTCATCAACAGTATCTGCGCGGCAATCCCGACTCGCTGCGCCTGCTGCTCAACGGCGACGATCCCAACCAGCTGGCGCGCGACCTGCACTATCTGGCTGCGATCGGCAAGGCGCGCCGGCAACTGCTCGACGAAATCGAAACCTCCCTGCAGCGCAAGCAGGCGCTGGCCGCCGACACGCGCGCGCGGGCCGGCGAACTGGCGGTGGTCGAAGCCAGGCAGAAGGAACAGCACGGCAAGCTGCTGGCGCAGCGTGAACAGCGCAAGGCCACGCTGTCGAAAATCTCGGCGAAGATCGCCACACAGCGGCGCGAGATCGGCAGCCTGCAGCGCGACGAAAAGCGGCTTTCGCAACTGATCGAGCGCCTCGCGCGGATCATCGCCGCGCGCCCCAAACCCCGCCCGGAACCTACACGGCGCCCGGCGAGCGAAGCGCCGGGCAAGCCCGCGCCCGCCGAAATCGCCAACGAGCACACACCGGAAGCCACCCCATCGAGCCGCTTCGCCTCACTGAAAGGCAACCTCCGCCTGCCGGTCCGGGGCGCCGTCGCCAACCGCTTCGGCAGCGCGCGCCAGGAAGGCAGCACCTGGAAAGGGCTCTACATCCGCGCCGCAACCGGCAGCGAGGTCAAGGCGATCGCCGGCGGCCGCGTCGTTTTCGCCGACTGGATGCGCGGCTTCGGCAACCTGCTGATCGTCGACCACGGCGACAACTATCTGTCGATCTACGGCAACAACGACGCCCTCCTGAAACAGGTCGGCGACAGCGTGCGCGGCGGCGACAACGTCGCGTCGGTGGGCAACAGCGGTGGCAACCCGGAATCGGGTTTATACTTTGAACTCCGTCACCAGGGGCAACCGCTCGACCCGCTCAAATGGGTCAGTCTAAAGTGACCAAGGCATTGGAGCAGAATTGATGGGCAAGTGGAAACAAGCCGGCCTCATTTGCGCCGGATTCGTCGGCGGCGTACTGATCAGCCTCAATCTGTCGGCGATCGCCGACAAGGAAACGCGCAGCGGACTGCCGATCGAGGAGTTGCGCACCTTCGCCGAGGTTTTCAACGCCATCAAGCAGGGCTATGTCGAGCCGGTCGAGGACAAGAAGCTGATCACGCACGCGATCAGCGGCATGCTCTCCAATCTCGACCCGCACTCGGCCTATCTCGATGCCGACGCCTTCAAGGAACTCCAGGTCGGAACGCAGGGCGAATTCGGCGGACTGGGCATCGAAGTCGGCATGGAAGACGGCCTCGTCAAGGTCGTTTCGCCGATCGAGGACACTCCCGCCTACCGCGCCGGCGTCAAGCCCGGCGACCTGATCTTCAAGCTCGACGACACGCTGGTCAAAGGCCTGACGCTGTCCGACGCCGTCAAGAAAATGCGCGGCAAGCCGAAGACCCAGATCAAGCTCTCGATCCTGCGCAAGGGCGAGACCAAGCCGCTCGAACTCACGCTGACGCGCGAAGTCATCAAGGTGCAAAGCGTCAAGTCCAAGCTCACCGACGACGGCTACGGCTACCTGCGCGTCACCTCCTTCCAGGAAAACACCGCCGCATCGGTGGTCAAGCACCTGAACGACCTCTACAAGCCGGGTCCGCTCAAGGGCCTCGTGCTCGATCTGCGCAACGATCCGGGCGGCCTGCTGCACGGCGCAGTCGGCGTGTCCGCTGCCTTCCTGCCGCCGAAGACGCTGGTCACCTCGACCGACGGCCGCACCGAGGACGCGAAGCGCCAGTTCGTCGCCTCGCCCGAGGACTACCTGCGCGGCACCAAGGACGATTTCATCAAGAACCTGCCGCCCGAAGTGCGCAAGGTGCCGATGGTCGTCCTGATCAATGGCGGCTCGGCCTCGGCGTCGGAAATCGTCGCCGGCGCGCTGCAGGATCACAAGCGCGCCGTCGTGATGGGCACGCAGTCCTTCGGCAAGGGCTCGGTGCAGACCGTCCTCCCGCTGCCCGGCAACACCGCGATCAAGCTCACCACCGCGCGCTACTACACGCCGTCGGGCCGCTCGATCCAGGCCAAGGGCATCGTTCCGGACATCATCGTCGAGGAAAGCGCCAACGGCGACTCGGCACAGCGCATCCGCGAAGCCGATCTCGAACGCCATCTGGAAAACGACAAGGACAAGGTCGCTGCGCCGGCGCCGGCCAAGGACGCCGCCAAGCCGCAAGGCAAGGCGCCGGCCAAGCCGAAGACGGACAACGGCAAGGAGGAAGGCGAAGACGCCGCCGAGCCGCCGAGCCGCGAACTGATCCGCAAGAACGACTATCAGCTGAACCAGGCGTTCAACCTTCTCAAGGGTCTGCAGATCATGCAGAATAGGCCGTAAGGCCTTGACCCTGGGAGGGGGATATGAAACGACCGCTTGCACCCCGCGACGAGCCGGCGCCGATCCGCAAGGAACGGAATATCCAGTTTTCCAAATTCCCGCCGGGACAGGTGCCGGAGGCCTCGGACTACCTAGCCAGAATCGAGCGCGTCGAGGCCGAGGCGCTGGTCGAGAAGCGCGCCGTCGGCGTCGCCTACGACCTACGCGAGCATTCGCTGCAAGAGCTTGAGGGAACGCTCGAGGACAAGGGCTATCACCTCGACAACACGCTGATGAGCAAGATGATGCGGGCGCTCATCTACTACGTCGAGGAAACCCAGCTGCACAACCTCGAAGCGCCGCTCAAGCCGCTCAAGCGCTCGCAGAGCGAAGCCTACACCCACGCCTGGGAACGCCACCCGCACGGCGACCACGACGACACGCCGCCCGAGTGGCGCGAATACCGCTAAGACGCTGAACGAAAAACAAGGCGCGGGGCGCTTGCCCCCTCGCCTTGAGCTTCGCGTCCGGCCTGCCGCGCACCAACCCAACCGCCCGCCCCATGAACGACGACCAACTGCTGCGTTACAGCCGCCATCTGCTGCTCGATCAGATCGGTATCGAGGGACAGGAGAAGATCGTCGGCGCACACGCGCTGATCGTCGGCGCCGGTGGCCTCGGCTCGCCGGCGGCGCTCTACCTGGCCTCAGCCGGCGTCGGCCGTATCACGCTGGCCGACAACGACACGGTCGACCTGACCAATCTGCAGCGTCAGATTCTCCATACCGCCGGCCGCGTCGGCCAGCCGAAGGCCCTGTCCGGGCAAACCGCGCTGGCCAGCATCAACCCCGAAGTCGTCGTCGAGCCGGTCATCGAACGGCTGGCCGGCGAACGGCTCGCGGCGCTGGTCGCCGCCGCCGACGTGGTGCTCGACTGCTGCGACAATTTCGCCACCCGGCACGCGGTCAATCGCGCCTGCGTCCGGCAGCGCACGCCGCTCGTTTCCGGCGCGGCGATCCGCTTCGACGGCCAGCTCACGGTGTTCGATCCGCGCCGCGCCGATGCGCCCTGCTATCACTGCCTGTTCCCCGAGGGCGAGGACGTCGAGGAAGTGCGCTGCGCGGTGATGGGCGTCTTCGCGCCCCTCACCGGCATCATCGGCGCCATGCAGGCGGCCGAGGCGCTCAAACTGATCAGCGGCGCCGGCGAACCGGCGGTCGGCCGGCTGCTGCTGCTCGACGGTCTGGCGATGGAATGGCGCAGCGTGAAGTTCGGTAAGGATCCGGACTGCGCGGTGTGTGGCGGGATCTAAACGTGCGCCCGCTCGATTCGCGGGCGCGGCCGTTACCGCACGCGATGCCGCGCAAGGCGCCCTAGCCGAAGCGCGCGAGCAGGCGCAGATCGGGGCCGACCATGCGTACGTCGCGGATCGCCAGCCGCTGCTTCCCGTCCAGAGAGTCGAGCGCCGGCAGGTTGAACATGCCGCGCGCCGCGTCGCCGATCAGGCAGGGCGCCAGATAGAGGAGCAGTTCATCGACCAGTCCGGCGCCCAACAGGGAACCGTTGAGCTTGAAGCCAGCCTCGGCATGCACTTCGTTGACTCCGCGCCGGCCCAGCTCTTCGAGCAAGGCGGCGAGATCGACCTTGCCGCCCGCATCCGGCAGCAGCAGCACTTCGGCGCCGCGCTCGCGCAAGGCGGCGATCTTCGCGGCATCGTCCTGCGCGGCGGCGACCAGCACGCCGCCGCCGGCGAGCACCCGGGCGTCGAGCGGCAATTCGAGACGGCTGTCGATAACGACCTTGAGCGGCTGGCGCGTCGTCTCGACGCCGCGCACGTTGAGTTGCGGATCGTCGTCGCGCACCGTGCCGATGCCCGACAGGATGGCGCAGGCGCGGGCGCGCCAGCGATGCCCGTCCTGG
Source organism: Candidatus Accumulibacter sp. 66-26 (assembly GCA_001897745.1). Taxonomy (GTDB): domain Bacteria; phylum Pseudomonadota; class Gammaproteobacteria; order Burkholderiales; family Rhodocyclaceae; genus 66-26. The sequence continues at coordinate 61,168 of MKUH01000022.1, read as the reverse complement.
CGCGCAGCGGCACCGGTGATCCATTGACTGGCGCCGTTCAGGAGCGCCGTCTTGCCGTCCAGGCTGGCCGCCAACTTCAGGCGCAACCAGGGGCGGCCGCGCGTCATGCGCGCCGCGAAACCGATGTTCAGCTCGCGCGCCGCATCGCCGAGCAGACCGCATTCGGCAACGATGCCCGCCGCCCGCAGCGCGACCATGCCCTGCCCGGCTACCCGCGGATTCGGATCCTCCATCGCAGCGACGACGCGTGTCACGCCGGCGGCGATCAGCGCTTCGGCGCAGGGCGGCGTGCGTCCGTGATGACTGCACGGTTCGAGGGTGACGTAAGCGGTGGCGCCGCGCGCCGCCGCACCGGCCGCGCGCAGGGCGTGGATTTCGGCATGCGCTTCGCCGGCACGCGCGTGCCAGCCTTCGCCAACGACGCGACCGTCGCGGACGATGACGCAGCCGACGCGCGGGTTGGGCGTCGTCGAGTAGAGGCCGCGCTCGGCCAGGCGCAAGGCGCGCGCCATGAACTCATGGTCGGCGTGCGCGGCCGGGCTGGACATGCGGAGACTAACGGGGGCGCCGTTGCGGCGGACGCGACACTTCGCGGACGAGGTCGGAAAACTCGTCCACGTCCTCGAAGTTGCGATAGACGGAAGCGAAGCGGACGTAGGCGACCTTGTCGAGCTTCTTCAGCTCGCGCATCACCATCTCGCCGATCTTTTCCGAAGGGATTTCGCGCTCGCCGAGCGCGAGCAGCTTCTCCTCGATGCGCGCGATCGCGGCATCGACCGCCTCGGTGGTCACCGGGCGCTTGCGCAGGGACAGCCAGAGGCTGGCCGAGAGCTTCTCGCGGTCGTAATCGACGCGCGAACTGTTCTTCTTGACCACCTGCGGCAGGCGGATTTCCGCCCGCTCGTAGGTCGTGTAGCGCTTGTCGCAGGCCAGACAGCGCCGGCGCCGGCGGACGACGTCGCCGTCTTCGTTGATCCGCGTATCGACGACGGTCGTTTCGTCGGCACCGCAGAACGGGCACTTCACGACGAACGCCCGCGCAGAAGCGGCACGCTGCCCGCACTAGACGCATTCGGCGCGCCCGTCGGCTGAAGATCGGCGACGGCGAAGCGCGTGCAGCGCGGTGCGGGCAGGCGCCGGACGGTCATGCGCCGTAGACCGGGAATTTCTTGCACAGCGCGGAGACTTCGCCGCGCACGCGGGCCAGCACCGCTTCGTCGTTCGGCGCGTCGAGCACGTCGGCGATCAGGTGCGCGACGCGCTCCGCCTCGATCTCGGTGAACCCGCGCGTGGTCATGGCCGGCGAGCCGATGCGGATGCCCGAGGTGACGAAGGGCTTCTGCGGATCGTTCGGGATGCCGTTCTTGTTGACCGTGATGTGCGCCTTGCCGAGCACGGCCTCGGCTTCCTTGCCGGTGATGTTCTTGGCGCGCAGATCGATCAGAAAGACGTGCGATTCGGTGCGACCGGAAACGACGCGCAGGCCGCGCTCTTCGGAAAGGACGCGCGACATGACGCGGGCGTTGGCGACGACCTGCTCCTGATAGTTGCGGAACTCGGGCGACGCGGCTTCCTTGAAGGCGACGGCCTTGGCGGCGATCACGTGCATCAGCGGGCCGCCCTGCAGACCGGGGAAGATGGCGGAGTTGATCGCCTTCTCGTGCTCGGCCTTCATCAGGATGACGCCGCCGCGCGGGCCGCGCAGCGTCTTGTGCGTGGTCGAGGTGACGACGTCGGCGTGCGGCACCGGGTTGGGGTAGCAGCCGGCGGCGATCAGGCCGGCATAGTGCGCCATGTCGACCCAGAAGATCGCGCCGATTTCCTTGGCGATTCTGGCAAAGCGCTCGAAATCGATGCGCAGCGAATAAGCCGAGGCGCCGGCGATGATGATCTTCGGCTTGTGCTCGCGGGCCAGCGCTTCCATCTTCTCGTAGTCGATGGCTTCGTTCTCGTCGAGGCCGTAGGCGACGACGTTGAACCACTTGCCGGACATGTTGAGCGGCATGCCGTGCGTCAGGTGGCCGCCTTCGGCCAGGCTCATGCCCATGATCGTGTCGCCCGGCTTGGCGAAGGCCATCAGCACGGCCTGGTTGGCCTGCGAGCCGGAGTTCGGCTGGACGTTGGCGCAGTCGGCGCCGAACAGCTTCGTCAGGCGGTCGATCGCGATCTGCTCGGCGACGTCGACGTATTCGCAGCCGCCGTAGTAGCGCTTGCCCGGGTAGCCTTCGGCGTATTTGTTGGTCAGCTGCGAGCCCTGGGCTTCCATGACCGCCTTGCTGACGTAGTTTTCGGAGGCGATCAGCTCGATGTGATCTTCCTGACGGCGGTTCTCGTTCTCGATCGCCTGCCAGAGTTCGGGGTCGACTTTCGCCAGGGTGTCTTTTGCGGAAAACATCGTTTGCCTCACAAGCCTTTGAAAAAGGCAGAAATTGTACCACGCGGCATGAAGCGTCGCAGCGCGCGCAAGCGCCCCAAAAGCGTCAGGCGGATGCCCGGCCGGCAGCCCGGGAGGAGTCAGCGCAACTCGTCCAGCCCCGCCTCCGCCAGATGCGCGGTCAGCCCCCAAGCCTCGACCCGCCACTCGTCGCCGCGCACCGTCAGCCAGTTGAGTCCGGCGTTGGGAATCAGGAAATCGCGCGGCAGATCGAGCGCCCGGCCGCGCACGAAGCGATTGACGATATCGAGCACGCCGCCGTGCGTGACGACCGCCACCGTCCGCCCCGGATGCGCCGCCGCGAGCGCGCGCAAACGGGTCGTCACCCGCGCCTGCACCTGGCGCAGGCTCTCGCCGCCGGCCGGGAAGGCGTAGTCCGGGTCGCGCCGCTCGAAGGCCACGTAATCGTCCGGATAGGCGGCGCGCGCCTCGTCGTAGGTCTTTCCCTCGAAAATCCCGTAGCAACGCTCGCGCAGTTCCGGAGCGAAGGCCGGCGTTAACGACAGGCGCTCGGCGAGCGCCGCGGCGGTCTGCCGCGCGCGCAGCAGGTCGCTGCTGTAGAGCGCCGCGACCGGCGTCGCCGAGAGGTGAAGCGCAGCGGCGTGGGCCTGCGCCATTCCCGCCGGATTGAGGCCGATATCGGTCTGCCCCTGGATGCGCCGCGCGGCGTTCCAGGCGGTCTCGCCATGACGAATCAGGCAAATTCGGGTTGGTTCCATAATTATTAATTCAATTACGAAAATCAGTGGTAAAAATCAGCACTAATGCACTGATAAATAAGATTTTTCAAAGCCTGAATTTTTTACATTTTCGCATGCTGAAACGGTGTTTGCATAGGTGAAAAATATGCAATAATCGCCGCTCTTTTACGCTGGAACCGTTGTGTCGCATTGTTTTTTGCCGGGGGCGAGAATACATTCGTAAACCGCGCGGGGGAATATGCGTCGACACGCGCGCCAGCCAGAGAAGCCCAAACATCAAGCCATCCTCGGAGGGACATTCTATGAACGCTTTACTCAAGCTTTCAGGACTGATCGACGCGCTAACCGAGCGCGTCGGTAAGTCGCTCATCTGGCTGGTGCTGATCATGACGATCATCAGCGCCGGCAACGCCGTCATGCGGTATACGATCCACTACAGTTCGAACGCGTTTCTCGAGATCCAGTGGTATCTGTTCTCGGCGATCTTCCTGCTCGGCGCCGGCTACACGCTGAAGAAGAACGAGCACGTGCGCATCGATCTCGTCGCGGGCAAGTTCTCCAAGCGCGGCCAGACCTGGATCGACATCTTCGGCATCATCTTCTTCCTGATGCCGATGGCGATCGCCATCATGTATCTCTCCTGGCCGGTCTTCATGCTCGCCATCGAGACCAACGAACAGTCGAACAACGCCGGCGGCCTCACCGTCTGGCCGGCCCGCCTGATGGTGCCGGTCGGCTTCTTCCTGCTCGTGCTGCAGGGCCTCTCCGAACTGATCAAGCGCGTCGGCTTCCTGAAAGGCCTGTGCCCCGACCCCACCGAGAAGCCGAAAGGCCCGACCGCCGAGGAAGAGCTGGCGCTCGCCATCAAGGCCCAGAAGGGAGAGCTGTAATGACCGAGTTCCTGATCAACAACATGGCGCCGATCATCTTCGCGTTCATGGTCATCTTCATGCTGGTCGGCTTCCCGGTCGCCTTCGCGCTCGCCGCCAACGGCGTGGTCTTCGGCCTGATCGGCATCGAACTCGGCCTGATCGGCCCGCAGATCTTCCAGGCCCTGCCCGACCGCGTTTTCGGCGTGATGTCGAACGACACCCTGCTGGCGATCCCCTTCTTCACCTTCATGGGACTGATCCTGGAACGCTCGGGCATGGCCGAGGATCTGCTCGACACGATCGGCCAGCTGTTCGGCCCGCTGCGCGGCGGCCTCGCCTTCGCGGTGATCTTCGTCGGCGCGCTGCTCGCGGCGACCACCGGCGTGGTGGCTGCCTCGGTCATTTCGATGGGCCTCATCTCGCTGCCGATCATGCTGCGCTACGGCTACGACAAGCGGCTGGCGAGCGGCGTCATCGCGGCGTCCGGCACGCTGGCCCAGATCATCCCGCCGTCGCTGGTGCTGATCATCATGGCCGACCAGCTCGGCCGCTCTGTCGGCGACATGTACAAGGGCGCCTTCATCCCCGGCTTCGTGCTGACCGGCCTCTACGTCGGCTACGTCGTCCTGATCACGCTGTTCAAGCCGTCGCACGCACCGGCGCTGCCGCCCGAGGCGCGCTCGCTGCGCGGCGCCAAGCTGGCGCTGCGCGTGCTGACCACGCTGGTCCCGCCGCTCTTCCTGATCTTCCTCGTGCTCGGCACCATCTTCCTCGGTATCGCGACGCCGACCGAAGGCGGCGCGATGGGTGCGACCGGCGCCCTGATCATGGCCATCATGCGCAAGCGCCTGTCGTGGTCGCTGCTCAAGCAGGCGATGGAAACCACGGCCAAGCTGACCACCTTCGTCGTCTTCATCCTGGTCGGCGCGCGCGTCTTCTCGCTGACCTTCTACGGCGTCGACGGTCACCGCTGGGTCGAGCACCTGCTCACCGACCTGCCGGGCGGCGAGATCGGCTTCCTGATCGTCACCAACATCCTGATCTTCTTCCTCGCCTTCTTCCTCGACTTCTTCGAGCTGTCCTTCATCGTCGTGCCGCTGCTCGGGCCCGTGGCGGACAAGCTGGGCATCGATCTGATCTGGTTCGGCGTGCTCCTCGCGGTGAACATGCAGACCTCGTTCATGCACCCGCCCTTCGGCTTCGCGCTGTTCTACCTGCGCTCGGTGGCGCCGGCCTCGATCAAGACGACGGACATCTACTGGGGCGCCATTCCCTTCGTCTGCATCCAGATCATCATGGTCGGGCTGGTCATCATGTTCCCGCAGATGGTCACCTTCGGCCTCGACGAGGATGTCAAGGTCGATCTCGACAAGGTGATCATCGAGATGCAGGACTCCGGCTACGGCGTGCCGGAAACGCCGCCCGGCATCTCCGGTACGCCCGAGGAGAACGCGCCGGCGGAGGAAGACCCGAACAAGGCCATCATGGACTCGATGAAGCAGGACGCCGCCAAGTAAACGCTCGGCCCGGCCCCGCATCCCACAAGCCCCGCTCCGGCGGGGCTTTTTCTTGCTCCTCATACAGCGAAGGAACGGCGGCGAAGGTCGATTCTGCTTTGCCGCTTGCGCTAGGGCTAGCCCTAGCGCAAAGTATGCGCCCTTCGCCAAGCCCGCCGGCCGAACGACGGGCGAAAAAAAGCGGGGGCCGCAGCCCCCGCTCGATCACCCCGGCCTCCCGGCCGGAACGCAGCTTACTTCGCGGAATACATATAGTTGGCGTACGCGCCTTCGGCAACGCGGAACCAGAGGTTCTGGTCGGCCATGAACTTCTTGTAGTCGTCGTAGATCTTCTTGAACTCGGGATTCTTCGCCGAAGTCTCGGCGTAGAGTTCCTGCGCGGCCTTGTAGCAGGCGTCCATCACCGGCTTGGGGAAGGGACGCAGCTGCGTGCCGGCGCCGACCAGTTGCTTGAGGGCGACCGGGTTCTTGGCGTCGTACGAGGACATCATTTCGACGTGCGCGTCGGCACAGGCGATTTCGAGAATCGTCTGATATTCCTTCGGCAGTTCGGCCCACTTCTTGGTGTTGACGTACAGCGACAGCTGCAGGCCGCCCTCCCACCAACCCGGGTAGTAGTAGAACTTGGCCACCTTGTTGAAGCCGAGCTTCTGGTCGTCGTACGGCCCGATCCATTCGGCGGCGTCGATGGTGCCCTTCTCCAGCGACGGATAGATGTCGCCGCCCGGAATCTGCTGCGGCACCGAGCCCAGCTTCGAGATCACCTGCCCGGCGAAACCGCCGATGCGCATCTTCAGGCCCTGCATGTCGGCCACGGTCTTGATTTCCTTGCGGAACCAGCCGCCCATCTGGGTGCCGGTGTTGCCGCAGGGAATCGTCAGGATGTTCGACTTGGCGAAGAACTCGCGAATCAGCTTCTTGCCGTTGCCGAAGCGATACCAGGCGTCGACCTGGCGATTGGTCATGCCGAAGGGCACGGTGCCGTCGAAGGCGTACGTGGGATCCTTGCCGATGTAGTAGTAGGAGGCGGTGTGCGCCATTTCGATGGTGTTGTCCTTGACGGCATCGAGCACGCCGAAGGGCGGAACGATTTCGCCGCCGGCAAAGACCTGGATCTGGAACTTGCCGCCGGTCGCCTCGGCGACGCGGCGCGCGACGGTTTCGGCGCCGCCGTAAATGGTGTCAAGGCTCTTCGGGAAGCTGGAAGCCAGGCGCCACTTGATGGTCGGAGCGTTGTCCGCGATCGCCGGCATGGCCACCGCGCCAGCCGCCAGGCCAACCCCCGCTTTTTTCAGAAATGAACGTCTTTCCACGAATAGTCTCCTCTTGATGTAGGGTTCGAACAGCGAATCGATTATAGCCAAAGAAATCGATTATGAATGGGTGTCCTCATTGATTTTTATAGGCTTTCTGTAATTGCATTCATAATTACATAGAACCATTACACAGCCTGCACTCTGGCCTTTCGGGCACGCCCCCGGAATACTCATGTAAAACAAAAGCATCAAAACCGGACGAATGCTCAAGGCATACTTCCGGACGTAAAAAAAGCCCCGTCGCCGGGGCCGTCGAAACGCCTGCGCCGGGACTCAATCGCCGGCGACCTTCATCCGCTCGACGAGGATCGAACCCACCTGCTTGGAGCCGCGCACCAGCACGTCGTTGCCGACCGCCGCGATGTTGCGGAACATGTCGCGCAGATTGCCGGCGATCGTGATCTCCTCGACCGGATGGACGATCTCGCCGTTCTCGACCCAGTAGCCGGCCGCGCCGCGCGAATAGTCGCCGTTCACGTAGTTGATCCCGTGGCCAAGCAGTTCGGTGACGAGCAGGCCGCGATCCATCTTCTTGAGCAGGCCGCGCAGGTCGCGCTTGCCCGGCTTGACGATCAGGTTATGACAGCCGCCGGCGTTGCCGGTGCTCTGCATGCCGAGCTTGCGCGCCGTGTAGGCGCTCAGGAAATAGCCCTGCAACACGCCGTCGGCGACCACCTCGCGGTCGCGCGTCGCTACGCCGTCGCTGTCGAAGGGGCTGCTCGCCAGCCCGCCGGGAAGGTGCGGACGCTCGCTGATCTGGATCTTCTTCGAAAAGACGCGCTTGCCGAGACTGTCGAGCAGGAAGCTGGACTTGCGGTAGAGGCTGCCGCCGCTCGCCGCGTGCACGAAGCTGCCGATCAGCGAGGCGGCGAGCGGCGCCTCGAACAGGACGGGCACTTCGCAGGTGGCGATCTTGCGCGCCCCGAGACGGGACAGCGCGCGCCGCGCGGCATAGTCGCCGATCTCTTCCGGCGAGGCGATCAGGCGCGCGTCGCGGGCGGTGGAATACCAGTCGTCGCGCTGCATGGCGTCGTCCTTGCCGGCGATCACCGAGCACGACAGGTAGTGGCGCGACGTCGGATAGCCGCCCATGAAGCCCAGGCTGTTGGCCGACACGAACTGGCCTTCCTGCATCGACACCGAGGCGCCCTCGGAATTGCTGACCAGCGGGCTGACGTCGAACGCCGCCTGTTCGCAGCGGCGCGCCAGTTCGATGGCGCCGTCCACCGTCAGCAGCCACGGATGGTAGAGATCGAGATCGGCGCTGCGCTTGGCGAGCAGCTTCGCGTCCGGCAGGCCGGCGCAGGCGTCGGCGGCGGTGAAGCGAGCGATGTTGAGCGCCGCCTCGACCGTCTCGCGCAGGGCGCGCGCCGAGAAATCCGAGGTGCTGGCGTAGCCCTTCTGCTGCCCGACGTAGACCGTGACGCCGATGCCCTTGTCGCGGTTGTATTCGATCGTCTCGACCTCGCCGCAACGCACCGCGACGGACTGGCCGAAGCCTTCCGAAACGTCGGCCTCGCAAGCGCTGGCGCCTTGCTTGCGGGCGTGCGTCAGGACGTCCTGGGCCAGTTCCTTGAGGTCGTCCAGACGATTGCCGAAACGGGATGCCGGCGGGGCGGAAACGGATTTGCGGGACATGGGAAGAGGAAGGCGGCGTTGAAAGTCGCTATCATAGCAGCTTGCCGCAACGTCCCTGCTTGCCGCCCCGCCCGCCCGGGCACCACCGAAACACGAGTCCCCAGCCGATGACCCAGCCAGACCAGGATCAAGAAGTCCTTCCCCTTTCCAAGACCCGCCGCAAGCAGGCGATGGCGGAGCTGCAAGCGCTCGGCGAAGAACTGGTCGCCCTCTCCGCCGACCGCATCAAGAAAATCGACATTCCCGAGCCACTGCGCGAAGCGGTGCGCGAAGCGCAGCGCATGACGCGCCTGGACGAGGCCAAGCGCCGCCAGATCCAGTACATCGGCCGCCTGATGCGCGACGTCGACCCGGAGCCGATCCGCAGCGCGCTGGCGCTGGTGCGCGGCGAATCGGCCGGCGAGACCGCCAAGCTGCATCGCCTCGAAAACCTGCGCACGCAGTTCCTCGCCGACGAAAAGGTGCTGCACGAAATCGCCACCCAGTACCCGGGCGCCGACCTGCAGCATCTGCGTTCGCTGCGCCGCTCGGCGCTCAAGGAACAGGAGCAGAACAAGCCGCCGCGCAGCTACCGCGCGATCTTCCAGGCGCTCAAGGCGCTCGAATCCGGCGACGGCAGCGACACCGACGACGGCGCGGAGGAGACGCATGAACACGAATGACGAACTCCTGATCGGCCTCGTCTCGATCAGCGACCGCGCCTCGCAGGGCGTTTACGAAGACAAGGGCATTCCGGCCCTGCAGGAATGGTTCGGCGCCGCGCTCGCCAGCCCCTGGCGCATGGAAACGCGCCTGATCCCGGACGAGCGGGAAACCATCGAGCGGACGCTGATCGAACTCGTCGACCGCACCGGCTGCCATCTGGTACTGACCACCGGCGGCACCGGCCCGGCGCCGCGTGACGTGACGCCGGAGGCGACGCTCGCGGTCGCCGACCGGGAACTGCCCGGTTTCGGCGAGGAAATGCGGCGCATCAGCCTGAATTTCGTACCGACCGCGATCCTCTCGCGCCAGGTCGGCGTCGTGCGCGGCAAGGCGCTGATCCTCAACCTGCCGGGCCAGCCGAAGTCGATCCGCGAAACGCTGGAGGGGCTGCAGGGCGCGGACGGCAAGACGACGGTGAGCGGCATCTTCGCCGCCGTGCCCTATTGCCTCGATCTGATCGGCGGCCCCTATGTCGAAACCGACGAACGCGTGATCAAGGCGTTCCGTCCAAAGTCGGCGATCCGCCCGCAGCCGCCCGCCGCCTGAGCGCTCAATCGACGCGATGCTCGCGGTAGCGGGCGATCTCGAAGCCGCTGCCGCTTTCCTCGAGTTCGATCGGCGTCAGCAGATGCGTCCGCCCCTCGTGCGTGAATTCCAGGCTTTCGCGCAGATCGAAGCTGGCGAGGGGCAACACGAGGCGCACCTCGCCCGGCGCTCCCCCCTCGCGCAGCCAGATGCCCGGCACCGCGCCCGCGGCGGCGAACCCCGAAACGCGCGGCCGCAGCTCGACGCTTTTCGCCTGCCGGGCCAATGACTGGATGCCGACGCTGGCGCTGGCTTCGCTCTCGCGGCCATAGCGCCGCACGACGCCGAGCACCCAGTTGTCGCCGCCCTCCGGCTGCAGACTGAGCAAGGTGCCGACCTTCAGCCAATCGCCGTCGATGTCCTCGACGCCGGCGCCGAAACCGCCGAGGCTGACGTTCTCGACCACCCAGCTCTCCGCGGCGCGCTCCTTGCCGACACGCGCCACTTCGCCGGCGAAAACCGTGAAGCTGTCGTCGAACCCGTGCAGCACGGCGATGCGGGTCTTGACCGCGTGGCGCTGGTGTTCACGCAGCGGCGGCTGCGCCGCCCACTGGATCGCCAGATGCCGGAGCACCGGCAGCAGCGCCTTGGCGGAATACTGGCCGCCGAGATTCAGGTCGGCCGGCACGTCGCCGCGCTCGACCCGATGCATCACCTCGGCCAGCGTCTTGGGCACCGATCCCGGCGCCACGAAACGCAGCGTGTCGGTCATCCGCTCCGGCTCGCGCGCCAGCCGGGCCGGCGGCTGCGGCCTGGCCGCATCGATCCAGTAGACGCCGTCCGGGCGCGCCTCGGCGGAAAACACGAAACCCGGCAGGAAGTGGGCGAGCAGGCGGTCGGCCAGTTCAATCTCGACCGGCGTCAGGCAATCCATCGACGAAGCATGCACGACGACGGCCTGCAGATACTGCTGCGCCGAAGACGTCAGCGCCGAATGGCTCGGATACAGCTGCAAGGACTTGTGCGCGTAGCCCGCGGCCTCGGCCGCGAGATAGGCGCGCCCGAGGTGCAGCCAGAGGTCGTCGCGCACCGCCCCGTAGCGGAATTCCAGCCATTTGAGCTGGGTCGCGCGCGCCGCGACGAGACGCGCCGAAGCCAGCGGCGAGTGCGCCCTGAATGCCTCGCTGCCTTTTTCTTTCGGATTCTGCGCGGCGCGCTGCAGACATTGCGCGTAGAGCGCGGCGACGTCGCCCCAGTAGGCGTAGTTGATCGTCCACAGGCGCCGTTCCTCGCTTTTCGAGAGGCGCGGCGTGTGCAGATAGTCCTTGGCCAGGCGCCGCAGCGCGTGCTGGACGGAGTCGTCGAGCTGGCGCAGCACGTCGAAGAACTGGTCGACGCGAATATCGTCGGCCTGGCGCAGCGAGTCCAGCCAGCCCGCGATCTCGTCGACCGCCTTGGCCGGGTTGTCGAGCGGAAGCGCGGCGATGACGCGCTTGACCTCCTTGGGGTCGGCCAGGGGGTGGTCGGAACGCGCGGAGAACAGATTGAGGATCATTGTCCGGTGCCTCGGTCGCGGCGGCAGTAATGCCAGGTGAATGGTGGCAGCGAGTATAGAACGCCGGCGGCCCGGCGCAAACGCGGCGGCGAAATTTTTGCGCCTGTCAGCGGCGTAGGCACATTCCGGGCATTCCTTTACAATCCGGGGACCCCATAGATTCGCTTCAGCGCCCCCCATGCAGCAGTATCTCGATCTCATGCGCCATGTGCTCGACCATGGCGCCCTCAAGGCCGACCGCACCGGCACCGGCACGCGCTCGGTGTTCGGCTGGCAGATGCGCTTCGACCTCGGCGCCGGCTTCCCGCTGCTGACGACCAAGAAGCTGCACCTGCGTTCGATCATCCACGAACTGCTGTGGTTCCTGCAGGGCGACACCAACATCCGCTACCTGAAGGAAAACGGCGTCCGCATCTGGGACGAATGGGCCGACGAAAACGGCGACCTCGGGCCGGTTTACGGCCACCAGTGGCGCCACTGGGCGACGCCGAACGGAGGCGAGATCGACCAGATCGCGCAACTCGTCGCCGGCCTCAAAAAGAACCCGGACTCGCGCCGCCACCTCGTCACCGCCTGGAACCCGGGCGACGTCGACCGCATGGCGCTGCCGCCCTGCCACGCCTTCTTCCAGTTCTACGTCGCCGACGGCAAGCTGTCCTGCCAACTCTACCAGCGCAGCGCCGACATCTTCCTCGGCGTCCCCTTCAACATCGCCTCCTATGCGCTGCTGACGCTGATGGTCGCGCAGGTGTGCGGCTATCGCCCCGGCGACTTCGTGCATACGCTGGGCGACGCGCACCTCTACACCAACCACCTCGAGCAGGCGCAGCTGCAGCTCACGCGCACGCCGGGCCAGCTGCCGACGATGCGCCTCAACCCCGACGTGAACGACCTCTTCGCATTCCGCTTCGAGGACTTCACGCTCGCCGGCTACGATCCGCAGCCGCACATCGCCGCCCCGGTCGCCGTCTGACGCGATGCGCATCAACACGACTCCGGCCTGGCAGGCGCTGAACGAGCACGCGGCGGAACTCAAGCCACGCCACCTGCGCGCGCTGTTCGCCGCCGAGCCGAAACGTTTCGCACAGCTTTCGCTGCCGCTCGGCGAGGTGCTGTTCGACTACTCCAAGCAGCGCGTCACGACCGAGACCGTGCGCCTGCTCGCCGACCTCGCGCGCAGCGCCGATCTCACGGGCTGCATCGAACGCATGTACGCCGGCGAGGCGATCAACGCCAGCGAAGGGCGCGCCGCGCTGCACGTCGCGCTGCGCCAGCGCGCCGACCGGCCGATGTACGTCGGCGGCGAGGACGTCATGCCGCGCGTGCGCGCCATGCACGAGAAGATGCGTTTCCTCTGCGACGAAGTGCGCGCCGGACTCTGGCGCGGCTACCGCGGCGACCCGATCCGCCACGTGGTGAACCTCGGCATCGGCGGTTCCGACCTCGGCCCGCGCATGGCGACCGCGGCGCTCAGCGCCTACGGGCACCCGGCCCTCGGCGTGCACTACGTTTCCAACATCGACGGCGCCGACATCGCGCCCGTGTTGGAGACGCTCGATCCGCGCGCGACCCTGTTCCTCGTCGCCAGCAAGACCTTCAACACCATCGAAACGCTGACCAACGCCCGCACCGCCCGCGACTGGCTGCTCACGCACGCCGGCGACGCCGCCGACGCGGCGATGTCGCGCCAGATGCTGGCGGTCACCGCCAACCCCGGCGCGGCGCTCCAGTTCGGCATTCACCCCGACCACGTTTTCGAACTGTGGGACTGGGTCGGCGGCCGCTTCTCGCTGTGGTCGGCGGTCGGCCTGCCGCTCGCGCTGGCGATCGGCATGGACAACTTCGAGCGCATGCTGGCCGGCGCGCACGACATCGACGAACATTTCCGCCACGCGCCGGTCGAGCGCAACCTGCCGATGCTGATGGCGCTGATCGGCATCTGGAACATCAACTTCCTCGGCGCCGGCAACCTCTCGATCTCGCCCTACAGCCAGTCGCTGCATTTCCTGCCGCAGTACCTGCAACAGCTCGAAATGGAAAGCAACGGCAAGAACGTCGGCACCGACGGCGCAGCGCTCGGCTACGCGACGGCGCCGATCATCTGGGGCGACGCCGGCAGCAACACGCAGCACGCCTACTTCCAGCTGCTGCACCAGGGCGGCCGCCTGATCCCGAGCGACTTCCACGCCATCGCCGCGAGCGACTACCCGCTGCCCGGCCACCACGACCGCCTGCTCGCCAACTGCTTCGCGCAGGCCGAAGCGCTCGCCTTCGGCAATCCCGACACGGAATCGCCGCTCAAGCTGTGCCCCGGCAACCAGCCCTCGTCGACCTTCGTCCTGCCCCGCCTCGATCCCTATCATCTCGGCCTGCTGGTCGCCGCCTACGAGCACAAGACCTTCGTGCAGGCCATGATCTGGGGCATCAACCCCTTCGACCAGTGGGGCGTCGAACTCGGCAAGAAGCTAGCCTTGCGCCTGCTCCCGGCCGTCGAAGGCGAGCCCGTGCCGGCCGACTGCGACGCCTCGACGGCAGGCCTGATCGCGCATTGCCGCAACCTGCGCGCGATGCCCCGCTGAGTCCGATACGTCCAACCTGTCCGATCTGTCCGCCAACTCCACCGAACCCATGCTGTCGCTGATCGCCGCCGTCGCCCGCAACCGTGCCATCGGCATGGGAAACCAGCTGCTCTGGCACCTGCCGGAGGACATGCGCCATTTCCGCGAAACGACGCGCGGCAAGACGGTGATCATGGGCCGCAAGACCTGGGAATCGCTGCCTGCAGCCTTCCGCCCGCTGCCCGGCCGGAAGAACATCGTCGTCAGCCGCAACGCCGCCTACACGGCGCCCGGCGCCGCGCTCGCCGGCTCGCTCGACGCAGCGCTGCGCGCCGCGCAGGACGGCGGGAGCGAAGACCCCGAAGTGTTCGTGATCGGCGGCGCCGAGCTCTACCGCCAGGCGCTGCCGCTCGCCGACCGCCTCTACCTGACCGAAGTCGCGCAGACGTGCCCGGGCGACGCCTTTTTCCCCGAACTCCCGCCGGACGAATGGACGGAAGTCTCCCGCCGCCCGGGCCAGGCCGTGGCGGACGACAAGCAGCCGGCCTTCGACTTCGTCGTCTACGAGCGCCGCTGACCCCGTCCGCTCCACGCGCGGTCAACAAAAAAACGGCAGCCGCGGCTGCCGTCTTTCATGCCGGGGCGCGCACGCTCAGCGCACGCAATCCACGTAGTAGATCGCCTTGCCGTCGACGACGTTCTTCACGAGGCCGTGGATGTCGGTCTCGAAGCCCGGGAATTTCTCGTTGAAATCGCGCGCGAACTTGAGGTAGCGCACGATCGTCCCGTTGAAGCGCTCGCCCGGAATGAGCAGCGGGATGCCCGGCGGATAGGGCGTGAGCAGGATGCTGGTGATGCGCCCTTCGAGTTCGTCGATGGCGACGCGTTCGATCTCGCGGTGCGCCATCCTGGCGAAGGCGTCGGCCGGACGCATGGCCGGCACCATGTCCGAGAGGTACATCTCGGTGGTCAGGCGCGCCACGTCGTTGGCCTTGTAGACGTCGTGGATCTGCCGGCACAGGTCGCGCAGGCCGACGCGCTCGTAGCGCGGGTGCTTGGCGACGAACTCAGGCAGCACCTTCCACAGCGGCTCGTTGGTGTCGTAGTCGTCCTTGAACTGCTGCAGCTCGGTGACCAGCGTGTTCCAGCGGCCCTTGGTGATGCCGATGGTGAACATGATGAAGAAGGAGTAGAGGCCGCACTTCTCCACGATGATGCCGTGCTCGGCGAGATACTTGGTGACGATGGCCGCCGGAATGCCGGAGTCGGCGAAGTCGCCATCGACGTCGAGTCCGGGGGTGATCACCGTCGCCTTGATCGGGTCGAGCATGTTGAAGCCGTCGGCCAGTTGGCCGAAGCCGTGCCAGCGCTCGCCGGGCTTGAGCATCCACGCTTCGCGCTCCTCGATGCCCTCCTCGGACAGGTCGTCCGGCCCCCAGACCTTGAACCACCAGTCGGCGCCCCACTCCTCGTCGACCTTGCGCATGGCGCGCCGGAAATTGAGCGCCTCCATGATCGATTCCTCGACCAGCGCCTTGCCGCCCGGCGCGTCCATCATCGCGGCGGCGACGTCGCACGAGGCGATGATCGAATACTGCGGCGAGGTCGAGGTATGCATCAGATAGGCCTCGTTGAACACGTCGCGGTCGAGCTTGCGGTCCTCCGAGTCCTGCACGAGGATCTGCGAGGCCTGCGACAGGCCGGCCAGCAGCTTGTGCGTCGACTGCGTCGAGAAGACCATCGACTCCTTGCAGCGTTCGCGGTCGGCGCCGATCGCGTGGTAGTCGCCGTAGAAATCGTGGAAGGCGGCGTGCGGCAGCCAGGCTTCGTCGAAGTGCAGGGTGTCGATCTTGCCGTCGAGTTCGGCCTTGATCTCCTCAACGTTGTAGAGGATGCCGTCGTAGGTCGACTGGGTGATCGTCAGCACGCGCGGTTTGACGTTCTTGTCGGTGGCGAAGGGATTGGCGGCGATCTTCTTCTGGATGTTTTCCCAGGCGAATTCGGCTTTCGGGATCGGGCCGATGATGCCGTAGTTGTTTCGCGTCGGCATCAGGAAGACGGGAATCGCGCCGGTCATGATGATCGAGTGGAGCACCGACTTGTGGCAGTTGCGGTCGACGACGACGACGTCGCCCGGCGCCACGGTCGAATGCCAGACGATCTTGTTCGACGTCGACGTGCCGTTGGTCACGAAGTAGAGGTGGTCGCAATTGAAGATGCGCGCGGCGTTGCGCTCGGACGCGGCGACCGGACCGGTGTGGTCGAGCAGCTGGCCGAGTTCCTCGACCGCGTTGCAGACGTCGGCGCGCAGCATGTTCTCGCCGAAGAACTGGTGGAACATCTGGCCGACCGGACTCTTCAGGAAGGCGACGCCGCCCGAGTGGCCGGGGCAGTGCCAGGAGTACGAACCGTCGGAGGCGTAGTGCACCAGCGCCCGGAAGAAGGGCGGCGGCAGGCTGTCGAGGTAGGACTTCGCCTCGCGCACGACGTAGCGGCCGATGAACTCGGGCGTGTCCTCGAACATGTGGATGAAGCCGTGCAGTTCGCGCAGCACGTCGTTCGGGATGTGGCGGCTGGTGCGCGTCTCGCCGTGCAGGAAGATCGGGATTTCCTTGTTGCGCAGGCGCAATTCCTGCACGAAGGCGCGCAGTTCGGCGATCGTTTCCTCGCCCTCGTTGGCCATTTCCTCATCGTCGATCGACAGGATGAAGGCCGACGCACGACTCTGCTGCTGGGCGAAGGACGAAAGGTCGCCGTAGCTGGTGACGCCGAGCACTTCCATGCCCTCGCCCTCGATGGCTTTCGCCAGCGCGCGGATACCGAGACCGCTGGCGTTTTCCGAGCGGAAGTCTTCGTCGATGATGATGACGGGAAAGTGGAAGCGCATGGCTGTTCCTCAAAAGACGGCGACCCGCCGAAGCGGGTCACAAGATAATTCGGAGATGTTACGCGAAAGCGTCAGATTTTGGGCAGGGTGACGCCGACCTGCCCCTGGTACTTGCCGCCGCGATCCTTGTACGAGGTTTCGCAGATTTCGTCGGACTCGAAGAAAAGAACCTGGGCGCAGCCCTCGCCGGCGTAGATCTTGGCCGGCAGCGGCGTCGTGTTGGAGAACTCCAGCGTCACGTAGCCCTCCCACTCGGGTTCGAAAGGCGTGACGTTCACGATGATGCCGCAGCGCGCGTAGGTGCTCTTGCCGAGGCACACGGTGAGCACGCTGCGCGGGATGCGGAAGTACTCGACGGTGCGCGCCAGCGCGAAGGAATTCGGCGGGATGACGCAATAGCCCTTGCCGGACACCTCGACGAAGGACTGCGGATCGAAATTCTTCGGGTCGACGATGGTCGAGTTGATGTTGGTGAACACCCGGAATTCGTCCGCGCAGCGGATGTCGTAGCCGTAGCTCGAGGTGCCGTAGGAGACGATCTTCTGGCCGTTGGCTTCGCGCACGAGTTCGGGCGAGAACGGCTCGATCATGCCGTGCTGCTCCGCCATGCGGCGGATCCACTTATCGGATTTGATGGTCATCGCGGCTAACCCGGACCCCGTGAAAGAAAGGCGCGTATTTTACGGCCTCCGGGCGGCGCAGGGGAACTGCTTTGCAGGCAGCGACTCCCCGACGCCGGCCCGGCGCCCGCTCAGGTGTTCTGCACCACGATGTTCGGGAACTTGGCGCTCATGTCCTTGGCCCGCTCGGCCACCTTCACCGCCACGCGGCGCGCGATCCCGCAGTAGATTTCGGCGGCGCGCGAATCCGGGGCGCCGACCACGGTCGGGCGGCCGGCATCGGCCAGTTCGCGGATCGACAGTTCGAGCGGCAGCGCGCCGAGGAACTCGGTGTCGTAGTCCTTGCACATCTGCTCGCCGCCGCCGTGCCCGAAGATGTGCTCCTCGTGGCCGCACTTCGAACAGATGTGGATGCTCATGTTCTCGACCAGCCCGAGGATCGGGATGCCGACCTTCTCGAACATCTTGAGCCCCTTGCGCGCGTCGATCAGCGCGATGTCCTGCGGCGTGGTGACGATCACGGCGCCGGTCACCGGCACCTTCTGCGCCAGCGTCAGCTGCGTGTCGCCGGTGCCCGGCGGCATGTCGACGACGAGGTAGTCGACGTCGCGCCAGTTGGTCTGGTTGAGCAACTGCTCGAGCGCCTGGGTGACCATCGGGCCGCGCCAGACCATCGGCGAATCGACGTCGATCATGAAACCGATCGACATCGCCTGCAGCCCGTAGGCTTCCAGCGGCTCCATCGACTGACCGTCCGTCGACTCCGGCTGGCGCCCGGCCAGACCGAGCATCTGCGGCTGCGACGGGCCGTAGATGTCGGCGTCGAGCAGGCCCACCGTGGCGCCTTCCTGGGCCAGCGCCAGCGCGAGGTTGACGGCCGTCGTGCTCTTGCCGACGCCGCCCTTGCCGGAAGCCACGGCGATGATGTTCTTGACGCCGTTCATCGGCTTGAGACCGCGCTGCACGGCGTGCGAGACGATCTTCACGAGAACGTTGGCGCTGACGTTGCCGACGCCCGGAATCGTCTTCAGGCGGCCGATCACGGCGCGGCGGATGCCGTCGATCTGCGTCTTGGCCGGATAGCCGAGTTCGATGTCGAGCGACACGTCGCCGCCGTCGATCTTGACGTTCTTCAGCGAGCGCGTCGAAACGTAGTCTTTTTGCGTATTGGGATCGATGAGATCGGCCAGCGCCGACTGAACGGCTTCGATCGTGACTACCATGTGCTTTCGCTCCTTGCGGTTATACCCGAGTAATTCGCTCCAGTTTAACCCAAATCGCCGGCCCGGGGCAGGGAGGGGGCGGCGCAAACGACCTTTGGAAACATCGCGCCGGAACGGCGAGACAAGCGCTCCCGGCCAAAAGAAAACCCGCGCCGGGGCGCGGGTTTGCGGGCGGGGCGAGGAGTTCAGTCCGGCCGGCGGCGGCGCAGGAAGACCAGGCTCATCAGCCCGGCGCCGAACAGGGCGAGCATGCCGGGCTCGGGCACCTGCAAGGGCTGGGTCGAGATCGTGAAGCCGAAGGCCAGCGTCGTCGCCTGCCCTTCGACCGTCGTGAAGCCGATACAGCCGTTCGGCTGATTGGCCGCCGCGCAGGCGGAATTGCTCAGGGTCGACAGGACGCCGCCGGTGGTCGGGAAAATATTCACGAAGTAGGTCTGCAGGCCGGTGCCGTCGTTGTAATTGAAGGCGAAGTTCAGCAAGCCGCCGGTCAGGACGAAGATGTCGTTGCACGGATTGCCGGCCGGACTGGCCGCCGCGCAAGGCGTGGAATTGGGCGTTTCCGTGAAGGCGATGTTGAACGGGACGATCTGGATCGGCAGGGCCGGCTGGTTCGGCACGAGCGGCGTCAGCGTCACGGTGTTGGTCAGGATGGCGCTGAGCAGCGAACTGCTGCCGCCGGCGATCACGTTGTTGGTATGCGTGAGCGAAGTGCTGAAAGCAAGGTAGGGACTGCTTTGCGGGGGTGTGACGCCGAGATAGGTGTCCACGGACCCGGCGGCCGGATTGCTGCCGATGGAGAGGGAGCTTTGCGCGTTAGCCGGATTGTCCGGCGTCCCCCAGGAAAGCGTGGTCGCCGGCGGCGTGGTCGTCGTCCCCGTTCCGCCGGAATACGTCGCCGCGGTAAAGAGGCTCGAAACATTGTAGTTCCAGCTCGTCACAATGGCGTTGGCGGAAGTCGAGGCCATCAGCAGGGCGGCGCCGACGGCGGCGAGTTTGTTCAGGGTTTTCATGATCGAGTCCTCATTGGCCATTCACGCCCCACGTTCAGCAGCAAGCGTGCCAGCGAACGCAAACCAATGTTTTTAATGAAAATCCAGAAAATAACTACGTAACTTCGATGACACATGTAAATTGTTTCGACACCGTCGGACAGGTACGCGCACTGCGGCATGGCGGCAAGGCGCGGCCGCCCCGTTCATTTTGCTAGAATGAGCGATTGCGCGGGCGCCAGCGCCCGGCCAGCGCCCGATCCTTCACCCCGAACCCTGGAATTTCCCGGCCCGCCCCATGACACGCAAGATCCTCGTCACCTCCGCCCTGCCCTACGCCAACGGCGCCATCCACCTCGGCCACCTCGTCGAATACATCCAGACCGACATCTGGGTGCGTTTCCAGAAGATGCGCGGCAACGAGTGCTGGTACGTGTGCGCCGACGACACGCACGGCACGCCGATCATGCTGCGCGCCGAGAAGGAAGGGATCACGCCGGAGGCGCTGATCGCCCGCGTGCACGAGGAGCATTCGCGCGATTTCGCCGGCTTCCACGTCGCTTTCGACAACTACTACACGACGCACTCGGACGAGACCCGGCAGTGCGCCAACGAGATCTACGCTCGCCTGCGGCAGGCCGGCCTGATCGAGACGCGGACCATCGAGCAGTATTACGACCCGCTCAAGGAAATGTTCCTGCCCGACCGCTTCATCAAGGGCGAGTGCCCGAAATGCGGCACGGCCGACCAGTACGGCGACAACTGCGAGAGCTGCGGCGCCGCCTACACGCCGAACGAGCTGAAGAATCCCTACTCGGCGATCTCCGGCGCCAAGCCCGAACTGCGCCAGTCCGAACACTACTTCTTCAGGCTTTCCGACCCGCGCTGCCAGGAGTTCCTGCGCGCGTGGACGCAGCGCCTGCAGAGCGAAGCCGCCAACAAGCTGCAGGAATGGCTCGGCGGCGAAGGCGAGAACAAGCTCACCGACTGGGACATCTCGCGCGACGCGCCCTACTTCGGCTTCGAGATTCCGGACGCGCCGGGCAAGTACTTCTACGTCTGGCTCGACGCGCCGATCGGCTACATGGGCTCGTTCAAGAACCTGTGCGCCAAGCGCGGCCTCGACTTCGACGAATACTGGAAACCCGATTCGCAGGCCGAGCTGTACCACTTCATCGGCAAGGACATCCTCTATTTCCACGCGCTGTTCTGGCCGGCCGAACTGGTGAACGCCGGCTACCGCGCGCCGACCAACGTCTTCGCGCACGGCTTCCTGACCGTGGACGGCGCCAAGATGTCCAAGTCGCGCGGCACCTTCATCACCGCCGAGTCCTACCTCGCGCAGGGGCTCAACCCGGAATGGCTGCGCTACTACTTCGCCGCCAAGCTGAGCAACACGATGGAAGACCTCGACCTCAACCTCGACGACTTCATCGCCCGCGTCAATTCCGACCTCGTCGGCAAGTTCGTGAACATCGCCAGCCGCTCGGCCGGCTTCATCGCCAAGCGCTTCAACGGCCAGCTCGGCACCTGCGACGAAACGCTGCCGGCCTTCCGCACCATCGCCGAGCGCCGCGCCGCGATCGCCGAGCTGTTCGAGGCGCGCGAATTCGGCAAGGCCGTACGCGAAATCATGGCGCTGACCGACCTCGCCAACCAGTACGTGGACAGCGTCAAGCCGTGGGAACTGGCCAAGCAGGAAGGCCGCGAAGCCGAGCTGCACGCCGCCTGCACCAACGCGCTCAACCTCTTCCGCCAGCTCGCCGTCCTGCTCAAGCCGGTGCTTCCGGCGCTCGCCGACAGGATCGCCGCCTTCCTCAACGTCGCCCCCTTCGCCTGGGACGACGCCGGCTCGGTGCTCGCCGCCGGGCACGCGATCCGGGCCTACGAGCACCTGATGACGCGCGTCGACAAGAAACAGGTCGACGCGCTGGTCGACGCCAACCGCGCCTCGCTCGCCCCCGCGCCGGCACCGGCGCCGCAGAAGCACGCCGAGAAGCAGGAAAAGGCGGCCGCTGCCGCGACCGCGCAAGCGGCGGTCGGCGACGATCCGCACATCGCGATCGACGACTTCATGAAGGTCGACCTGCGCATCGCCAGGATCGCCGAAGCGTCCCACGTCGAGGGCGCCGACAAGCTCGTCCGCCTCGTGCTCGACGTCGGCCCGCTCGGCACGCGCCAGGTCTTCGCCGGCATCAAGGCCGCCTACGATCCCGCCCAGCTCGCCGGCCGCCTGACCGTGATGGTCGCCAACCTCGCGCCGCGCAAGATGAAGTTCGGCATGAGCGAAGGGATGGTGCTCGCCGCCTCCGATCCGGACGGCCAGACGCCCGGCATCTTCCTGCTCTCGCCCGACGCCGGCGCCCAGCCCGGCATGCGCGTGAAATAGGCGGAGGCTTCCGATGCGCAAAATGCAACGCCCCCGCCTGACGCTGAAGGTCCTCTTCTACGCCATCTTCGACGTCGTCGGCATGATCGCCTTCGCGACCGGCGCCACCTGGCTGGCGCGCGGCCAGACGCTGTTCTTCCGCGACTTCCCGAGCGGCACGGCGCAGGCCGTGCTCGTGCTGCTCGGCGGCATCGCGCTGATGCTCTGGGCCGCGGCGCAGATCGTGCGCGAGCTGATCAAGCAGCCGCAGCCCGTCGCGGACGGCGATGCCGACGGCAAGAACGGGGACGCCGGCGCACAGTAAGCTCCACGTCAGCTTCGCGCTCTAGCTTGGTGCTTTTGCGCGTCTGACGCCCATGCCGCCGACCTTCACCCGCCTCGCTACCGCTCGCCCCGCCCGCCGCCCGCCGGGCGCTTTCCGGGGATGAGCGCCTTCCGTCCCAAGCTGCTCGACTGCCTGCCCGGCTACGGCAAGGCGCAATTCGGCAAGGACCTGTCGGCCGGCATCACGGTCGGCGTCCTCGCCCTGCCGCTGGCCATGGCGTTTTCCATCGCATCCGGCATGAGTCCGACGGCCGGCATCTGGACGGCGATCGTCGCCGGCTTCCTGATCGCCGCCTTCGGCGGCTCGCGCGTGCAGATCGGCGGACCGACCGGCGCCTTCATCCCGATCATCTACGGCATCGTCGCCGGCTACGGCGTGCAGAACCTGCTCGTCGCCACCATGCTCGCCGGCGTTCTGCTGCTCGCCATGGGCCTGGCGCGCCTCGGCCAGCTGATCCGCTTCATCCCGATCTCGGTCGTCATCGGCTTCACCAACGGCATCGCCGTCGTCATCTTCATGAGCCAGTTGAAGGACTTCTTCGGCCTGCAGATCGCCGAGGTGCCGGCCGACTTCTTCGCCAAGATCAAGGTGCTCAGCGCGCACGCCCACACGCTGCACTGGCCGACCTTCGCCTTCGCCGCCGTCTCGCTGCTCTTCCTGTTCTCGTGGAACCGGGCGGTCGTGCACCGCTGGCCGCTGCTGCGCCTGATCCCCGGCCCGCTCGCCGTGCTCGTCGGCGGCACGCTGGCGCAGACCCTGTTCGCCTTCCCGGTGGAAACCATCGGCAGCCGCTTCGGCGGCATCCCGCAGGGCCTGCCCGCCATCGCGCTGCCCGCGCTCTCGCTCGAATCGCTGCGCTACCTGATCGCGCCGGCGATCACCATCGCCCTGCTCGGCGCCATCGAATCGCTGCTCTCGGCGCGCGTCGCCGACGGCAGCATCGACGACAAGCACGACCCCAACCAGGAACTCGTCGCGCAGGGCATCGCCAACATCGCGGCGCCCCTGTTCGGCGGCTTCGCGGCGACCGGCGCCATCGCCCGCACGGCGACCAACGTGCGCACCGGCGGCCGCACGCCGGTCGCCGGCATGATCCACTCGCTGGTCCTGCTCGCCGTCGTGCTCGTCGCCGCGCCGCTCGCCCGCGACATCCCGCTGCCGACGCTGTCGGCCATCCTGATGATGGTGGCGATCAACATGGGCGAGTGGCACGCCTTCCGCGAACTTTTCCGCTACTCGCTGAACTACCGCACCATCCTGCTCGCCACCTTCCTCATCACCGTCGTCTTCGACCTGACGCTGGCCGTCGAGATCGGCATGGTGCTGGCCAGCCTGTTCTTCATCTACCGCGTTTCCAACCTGACCCGCATCGAGCGCCTGCCGCTCGACGAACTGCAGTTCCTGCCCGCCTTCCAGAATCCGGACGGGACGATGCGCGTCGCCGCCTACAAGATGTTCGGCTCGCTCTTCTTCGGCACCGTGCACAAGATCGAGGCGCTCGGCGAGCCGGGCCACAATCATCCCGAGGTGCTGGTGCTCGACATGCAGCAGGTGATCAATATGGACACCACCGGACTCGAAGCCATGGAAGCACTGCACAAGACGCTCGCCAGGCAGGGTGCGACGCTGCTCCTGTGCAACCTCAACGCGCAGCCCGGCTCGCTGATCCTGCGCTCCGGCTTCCGCGAGGTGATCGGCGAGGACAATCTGTGCGGCGACCTCTACGGCGCGCTGGCGCGGGCGAAACAACTCCTGCCGCCGGCCGAGGTCGCCGATGTCTGAAGAAATGTACTGCCGCCTGCATCGCCTGCTGCGCATCCACGGCCGCGTGCAGGGCGTCGGCTTCCGCTGGTCGCTGTGCCGCGAGGCGCAGGCGCTGGACCTCTCCGGCTGGGTGCGCAACCGGGCGGACGGCAGCGTCGAAGCGCTGCTCAGCGGCCCGGCCGCGGCCGTCGAAACGCTCACCGCCTGGGCCCGGCACGGACCGCCCGCAGCGCGCGTCGACCGCGTCGACATCGAAGCGGCGGCGGCTGCCGACCTCTCGCCCGGCGTCTTCGAGCAGCGCCCGACCGTCTGAGACGCAAGCGTTTGCTCCGTTTTCGCGAAGCGACTATCCTGATCGAAGGTCGGCGGGCAACGTTCCCGCCGACCGCATTCCCCCATCGACAAACCGCAGATCCCAAGGAGAAAACCATGGCCGTTCTCGTCGGCAAGCAAGCCCCCGACTTCACCGCAAGCGCCGTTTTCGGCAACAACGAAATCAAGGACTACAAATTCTCCGAGCAGACCAAGGGCAAGTACGCGGTCGTCTTCTTCTACCCGCTCGACTTCACCTTCGTCTGCCCGTCCGAACTGATCGCCTTCGACCACCGCCTGGCCGAGTTCAAGCAGCGCGGCGTCGAAGTGATCGGCGTCTCGATCGATTCGCAGTTCACCCACCTCGCCTGGAAGAACACCCCGGTCGACAAGGGCGGCATCGGCCAGGTGCAGTACCCGCTGATCGCCGACGTGAAGCATGAAATCTGCCGCGCCTACGACGTCGAGTTCGGCGCCGCCGGCGTCGCCTTCCGCGGTTCCTTCCTGATCGACAAGAACGGCGTCGTGCGCCACCAGGTGGTCAACGACCTGCCGCTCGGCCGCAACGTCGACGAAATGCTGCGCATGGTCGACGCCCTGCAATTCACCGAAGAGCACGGCGAAGTCTGTCCGGCCGGCTGGAACAAGGGCAAGGCCGGGATGAAGGCGTCGACCGCCGGCGTCGCCGAATACCTGGCTGCGCACGCCGCCGAGCTGTAAGACGACGGGCGCCGGGGCGGACCGCTCCGCCCCGCAACGAAAAAGCCCCGCCGGACGACCGGCGGGGCTTTTCTTTGGCACGCGGGAAATCAGTCGGCGAAGCTGCCGAACAGCCGGCGCAGCGATTCGGCGTAGGCCGCCGCACCGGCGTCGCCCTCGAGCGGCGCCCACGCGGCGCGCTCGGCCTCGCCGAGCGGCAGGTAGGGGCCGGCCTTGGCCTCGAAGAAGACGGTTCCCGGCTGGCAGGCGAGCACGCTGTGGAAGACGCCGTGCGGAATATTCACGCCGCACGCGGCGCCGTCGGGACCCAGCACGACGGTCTGCGTGACGCCGCCGTCGGCGTCGAAGAACACGACGCCAAGCCGGCCGCGCACGACGATCATCGTCTCGTCCTTGGCCGGGTCAAGGTGCTGGTGCGGCGCAACGTAGGAGCCCGGTTCGATGGCGTTGAGCAGGCGATGAGCGGCGTCGGCGTCGTGCGCGTGGAAATTGCGGTTCTTGCGCCGGCGCGGGCTGACCGCGGCGTCGACGCTGAGTCCGTCGAGCAGCGCCTGGTCGACGATCAGCGGCGCGCTCATTTGAGGTTCTTCGCCGAGAGCAGCAGCACCTGGCCGCCGACGAAGTTGACGCTGATGCCGCGCTGCTCGTCGCCCCACTGGCAGCTGCGCACGCCCAGCGTCTCATCGCAGCGCGCCGGTTCGCCGATGACCTGCTTCACCTCGTCGAAGGACTGTCCGACCTTGAGCTTGTTGTAGTTCTCCATGCTGAGCGGGCTGCCGCAGGCGGCGAGCCACAGCGCGCTGCAGGCAAGGACGGCGGAACGGAAGGACATCGGGGTCTCCTGGAGTGATGTTTCAGCCTAAAAACCTGGTTCAAACCGCGAAGAGCACGAAGAAATTCAGAGATGAAACACGAACCCGATTCCCCCATCGGGTAATCGGGCTGGGCACTTCAAGCCCTGGTTTTTCTTTGTCCCCCGGGGATTTCCTTCGGTCATGCTCTTCTTCGTGCTCTTCGTGTTCTTCGTGGTTAACTGCTTTTTCCAAGTTCAGTTGTAATCGACGCTGACGTTGCCGGCGCTCAGCCATTCGCCGAGCGCGGCGAGCAGCTCGTCTTCGAGGCGAACGCGGGCGCCGTCGCCGAACGCCAGTTCGCACTGCGCCTCGCCGTTGCGGTAGGCCAAGCGCACCGGGCAGTTGCCCGGCGTGTACGGCGCGAGCAGCGTGCGCAGGCGCTGCACGGCGCCCGGCGCGTTGGCGCCGCTCGCCTGTCCGTTGAGCGACAGACGCAGCTGGCGGGCGAAGCGGCCGCGCGCCTCGGCCAGCGTCAGCAGGCGCTCGGCGACCACCCGCACCTTGCCTTCGCCGGCGAAATCGTCGCGCTGCACCTTGCCTTCGACGATCAGCACTTCGTCCTCGCGAATCTTCGGACGCTCGGCTTCGAAGACCTCGTTGAACACCGAGACTTCGAGCGTGCTGGTGCCGTCGTCGAGTTGCACGAAGGCCATCTTGCCGCGCGAGGTGATCTTGGTGCGCACGCCGATCACGAGGCCGGCGATGAACTGCGGCTCCTTCTGCGGCTCCAGCTTGTCCAGCGAACGGCGCACGAAGCGCGACAGCTCGGGCTTGACGGCGTGGAAGGGGTGGCCGGAGAAGAAGAAACCGAGCGCCACCTTCTCCTCGCCGAGCCGCTGCTTCTCGTTCCAGCGCGGAACCTCGACGTACTGCGGCCCGAGGCCGTGCCCCGTATCGCCGTCGCCCGATCCGCTCGCGAACATGTCGAACAGGCTGACCTGCATGGCGTTGCGCTCGGCCTGCTCGGCCGCTTCCATGGCGATGCCGACGCTCGCCAGCAGGCGCGCGCGGTGCGGCGGCTCGTCGCCGGAGGCGATGTCGATCGTATCGAAGGCGCCGGCGCGGATCAGCGCCTCGATCGTGCGCCGGTTGACCATGCGCTTGTCGACGCGCCGGCAGAAGTCGAACAGGTCCTTGAACGGTCCGCCCTCTTCGCGTGCCTTGAGGATCACGTTCACCGCCTGCTCGCCGGTGCCCTTGACGGCGCCGAGGCCGTAGCGGATGGTGCCGCGGTCGACCGGCGCGAAGCGGTATTCCGAGGCGTTCACGTCGGGCGGCAGGATCTTCAGCTTGTTGGCCAGCGCGTCGTCGTGGAAGATCTTCACCGAATCGGTGTTGTCCATGTCCGACGACAGCGTGGCGGCCATGAAGGCCGCGCAGTGGTGCGCCTTGAGCCAGGCCGTGTGGTAGGTGACGACGGCGTAGGCGGCGGTGTGCGACTTGTTGAAGCCGTACTCCGCGAACTTGGTCATCAGGTCGAAGAGCTGTTCGGCGAGCGCCGGGTCGTAGCCCTTCTTCTTCGCACCGTCGGCGATCGTCTCGCGGTGCAAGGCCATTTCCTCGGCCTTCTTCTTGCCCATCGCCCGGCGCAGCATGTCGGCGCCGCCCAGCGTGTAGCCGCCGATGATCTGCGAGATCTGCATCACCTGTTCCTGATACACGATCACGCCGTAGGTCGGTTCCAGACTCCCCTTCAGGTCCGGGTGGAAGTAGTCGATCTTCTGCTGGCCCTTCTTGCGCAGGATGAAGTCGTCCACCATCCCCGAGCCGAGCGGGCCGGGACGGTACAGCGCGAGCACGGCGATGATGTCCTCGAAGCGGTCGGGCGCCAGCTTCTTGAGCAGCTTCTTCATGCCCTCCGATTCGACCTGGAAGATCGCCGTCGTGTTGGCGTCCTTGAGAATCTGGTAGGCGCGCGGATCGTCGAAGGTCAGCGCGTCGAGGTCCGGGCGCTTGCCGGTCAGGCGCTCGACGTAATCGACGGCGAGCTTGATGATGGTGAGGTTGCGCAGGCCGAGGAAGTCGAACTTGACGAGGCCGACCTTCTCGACGTCGTCCTTGTCGTACTGCGAGACCACCGAGCTGCTGCCGTCGGCCGCGTAGAGCGGGCAGAAGTCGGTCAGTTTGCCGGGGGCGATGAGCACGCCGCCGGCGTGCATGCCGACGTTGCGCGTCAGGTCTTCGAGGCGGCCGGCGAGATCGAAGAGGTCGCGCACCTCCTCCTCTTCCTCCATCTTGGCCTTGAGCTGCGGCTCGGCCTCGAGCGCCTTGGCCAGCGACAGCGGCTTGTTCTGCTCGACCGGGATCAGCTTCGAAAGCTGGTCGCAGAAGTGGTACGGCAGGTCGAGCACTCGGCCGACGTCGCGGATCACCGCCTTCGACGACATGGTGCCGAAGGTGGCGATCTGCGAGACGGCGTCCTTGCCGTACTTCTCGCGCACGTACTCGATCACGCGCCAGCGGTTGTCCTGGCAGAAGTCGATGTCGAAGTCGGGCATCGAGACCCGCTCGGGGTTGAGGAAGCGCTCGAAGAGCAGCGCGTAGCGCAGCGGGTCGAGGTCGGTGATGCCGAGCGAGTAGGCGACGAGTGAACCGGCGCCCGAGCCGCGGCCCGGGCCGACCGGCACGCCGTTGTTCTTGGCCCAGTTGATGAAGTCGGCCACGATCAGGAAGTAGCCGGGGAAGCCCATCTGCACGATCGTGTCGGTCTCGATCTTCAGGCGCGCCTCGTAGGTCGGGCGCTGCGCCTCGCGCTCGCCGGCGTCGGGGTAGAGGTGCGCCAGCCGGCGCTCCAGCCCCTCGGCCGCCTGCTGGCAGAGGAAGTCGTCGAGCGTCACGCCTTCCGGCGTCGGGAAGTCCGGCAGGTAGTTCTTGCCGAGCGTGATCGAGAGATTGCAGCGCTTGGCGATCTCGACCGAATTCTCGAGCGCCGCCGGCAGGTCGGCGAACAGCGCGGCCATCTCGTCGGCCGACTTGAAATACTGCTCCTCGGTGTACAGCTTGGGACGCCGCGCGTCGCCGAGCATCTGCCCCTCGGCGATGCAGACGCGCGCCTCGTGCGCCTTGAAGTCGTCGCGTTCGAGGAACTGGATCGGATGCGTGGCAACCAGCGGCAGGTCGAGTTCGGCGGCGAGATCGGCGGTGGCGGCGACCATCGCCTCCTGCTGCGCCTGTCCGTAGCGCTGCACTTCGAGGTAGAAGGCGTCGGGGAAGACCTGCGCCCAGTCGGCGGCGCGCGCGGCCGCCTGTTCGCGGTTGCCCTGCAGCAGGGCCTCGCCGACGTCGCCGTAGGCCGCGCCGGACAGCGCGATCAGGCCGCTCGTGCCGACCTCGGCGAGCATCCGCCGCGTGACCTCGGCGCGCCCGCGCACGCGCGGCGCGAGATAGGCCTGCGAGAGGATTTCGCAGAGCTGCAGGTAGCCGGCGTGCGAGCGGCAGAGCAGGAGCAGGCGCCCCGGACGGTCGGGGTCGGCCTCGTTGGCGATGAAGACGTCGCTGCCGAGCAGCGGCTTGACGCCCTTGCCGCGGGCTGCGGAATAGAATTTGACGAGGCCGAACAGGTTGGCGAGATCGGTCAGGGCGAGCGCCGG
Source organism: Candidatus Accumulibacter sp. 66-26 (assembly GCA_001897745.1). GTDB lineage: Bacteria > Pseudomonadota > Gammaproteobacteria > Burkholderiales > Rhodocyclaceae > 66-26. The sequence goes on along the minus strand of MKUH01000022.1, from coordinate 31,674 downwards.
CATGCCGATGGCGGCGGCGCGCGCGACGGCGTCGTCGATGCGGACGATGCCGTCGGTGACGGAATATTCGCTGTGCAGGCGGAGGTGGACGAAGCGCGGATCGGACATCGCGTCATTTTACCCGACGCGGCCTCCCGGGCGGCGTCGAAGACGCCGCTTCGGCGGATCGGCCGGACGCTCAACCGGCCAGCGCGCGCTCGATCAGGGCCTTGATCGTAGACGGTTCGAAGGGCTTGTCGCAGATCGCCGAAACGCCGGCCTGCTCGACCGCGGCCAGGCGGTTCGTGTTCTGCTCGCTGGTCACCATCAGGATCGGCACCGCGCTCTGCCAGCTCTGCAGGCGGATGTGCTCGACCAGTTCGCGGCCGTCCATTTCCGGCATGTTGTAGTCGGTGATCACGAGGTCGACGAGGTTTTCCCCGAGCAGGGCCATCGCCTGGCGCCCGTTGCTCGCCTCGAGGAAGTTCTCGATGCCGAGGTTTTCCAGCACGCGGCGGATGAAGCGCCGGGAATTGCCGCTGTCGTCGACGATCATCACGCGCAGCGCCTCGAGTTCGATCTCGGCATCCAGATCGAGCGTTTCCGACGGCTCCAGGTATTCGATCGTGGCGCACATCGCACGGTCGAGCTGGGCGCGCGTGAAGGGCTTGGGCAGGATCGCGCAGGCGCCCGACTGGCGGATCTGGTCGAGCACCTGCGGCCGCGTTTCGCTGGACACCAGGATGAAGGCGATGCCGGCCAGGCGTTCGTCGGCGCGCATGGCGAGCACCAGATCGGTTCCCGACATGTCGGGCAGATACATGGCGCTGAGCACCAGCGCCGGCGTTTCGGCGCGCATCGCGGCAAGCGCCTCGGCGCCGCCGGCGAGCGTGCGGATCCGGCTCACGCCCAGCCTCTGCAGCTCGTCGCCGATGATGCGCTGCTGCATATGCGAGGGTTCGACGAGGATGACGTCGATGCTGCTGGAAGCGCTCATGCTTCGTTCTCCGGAATCGCCGCGGCGCTGCGCCGCCAATATTGCCCGGACTATACCTGCCGCCCGGACAAAGCAAAAGCCGGCGAACGGCCCGCACCGCCCTGCCGGCGGGCGGTGCGGCCAGATTGCCGCACTATGGCGATTAGCATAGAGTAGGTACTTTCCCGCCCCGCATTAAACGCCATGTCGAAGAAGCTGCTGAAACACGTCGAAGCGATCACCTGCCACCGCGATACCGCCCTGCTTGACAAGAGCGTCGTCAGTTCGCTGCGCGAGCTGCTGCAGATCGAGGAAATCCGCCTCTACGACGTCGCGCACCGGGGCGACGACGCGCTGATCGCGATGACCACGTGGAGCGACGCGACCGGCATCCATTGCCGGCACGACGGGCTGCACGACGACGACTACGAACCGGTGCTCAACCATCCGGGCATCGCCGCCTGCATCGACGCCAACGACAAGGTCCCCGGCGACGCGGCGGCGGACGCCCGCCACCAGCTGCTGATGATCTGCGTCGACCGCAAGCCGATCGCCTGTTGCGAAATCACCTACCCGGACACGCCGAGCCCGCAGCAGCGCGACCTCGCCGAAGGCATCCTCGGCCTCTACCGCAACTACCTGAGCCTGCTCGAGGACAGCCAGATCGACACGCTGACCGGCCTCTCCAACCGCAAGACCTTCGAGCGCAGCCTGGCGCGCCTGCTGGTGGACGAAGGCGTACGCGACAACGGGCGGGAGAACGAGCGGCGCGGCAGCGGTGGCAGCGGCGAGGAAAACTGGCTGGCGATCATCGACATCGACCACTTCAAGCGGATCAACGACCACTTCGGCCACCTCTACGGCGACGAGGTGCTGATCCTGATCGCCAACCTGATGCGCCGCGCCTTCCGCCAGCACGACAAGCTGTTCCGCTTCGGCGGCGAGGAATTCGTGGTCCTGCTGCGCGGCGTCAGCTACGAAAACGCGCTCGGCACGCTCGAACGCTTCCGCCAGAAAGTTGCCGAACACATCTTCCCGCAGGTCGACCAGATCACGGCGTCGGTCGGCTTCGCCGTGATCCACCCGCAGGACACGCCCAACGCGGTGCTCGGCCACGCCGACGAGGCGCTCTACTTCGCCAAGGACAACGGCCGCAACCAGGTGTTCTGCTACGAAAAGCTGATCGAGTGCGGCAAGCTGCCGAAGAAGATGCTGCACACCGAGGCGGACTTCTTCTAAAGCGTCTACTCGGGCGCATTCGCCCAGTCGACGATCGGCTGCCACTGTTCGAGGTCCGGCCCGGCGCGCGTCGCCGAAAGGTCGAACAGGGTCAGCCCGTTCGCCGCCGCCTGCACGTAGAGCTGCGTGTCGCGCAGATAGGCGAGCACCGGCAGGTCGTAGGATGCGAGGAAGCGTTCCAGTTCCCGCGCCGCGCGCGTGCGCGCATCGACGCGCATGCCGACGACGGCGACGAAGGTCTGCGCCTTGCGAACCGCCTTCTCCTCGAGCAGCGCTTCGAGGAAATGCCGCGTCGCCAGAATGTCGAAGAGCGACGGCTGCACCGGCACGATCACCCGGTTGACCATCTTCAGCACGCGTTCGAGCGCCTTGCCGTGCAGGCCGGCCGGCGTATCGAGGACGACGTGGCTGGTACCCTTGGGCGGCCGCGCCGGCCCGTCCTTGCCGCGCCCCTCCCGATCATCCTTCGCGCGCGCGATCTCCCAGCTGGCGATCGGCGGCAGCAGCGCCGGCCGCAGGTCCAGCCACGCGCGCGCCGACTGCTGGCGGTCGATGTCGCCGAGCATGACGCGCTGCCCGCTCTGCGCGAAATAGCCGGCCAGGTTGGTGGCCAGCGTCGACTTGCCGGAGCCGCCCTTCGGATTGGCGATCAGAAAGGATTTCATTTCTCGTGTTCCCCGGCGGGCAACGGATGCGCCGCCTCCAGATGGCGCAGCTTCTGGCGCACCAGATTGATGTGCTCGCGCAGCGTATACAGCAGATCGGTGAAGGCGAGCGGGATGTTGCGCGTGCTCGCCTCCTCCTCGATGCGGTCGAGCCGTTCGAGATACGCCTGCCGGCTCGCCGGCTCGTAGTGCTGGCGCAGCTCGTTTTCGAGGAACTTGAGATCGCCGTAGCAGCGGAAGATCTTCGAGCGCACGCGCCAGGTATAGAGGCTCGGGGCGATCTTGAGCAGCGGCAGGAGCAGCGCGAAGAAGGGCAGCAGCAGGACGAGCAGGCGCTCGACCAGCACCGCCAGCCAGAACGGCAGGTAGCGCTGCAGGAAGGGCGGCCCCGACTTGTAGTGGCGCTGCGCCTCGGCCGACAGCTCGAAGCCCTGGTCGCGGTAGGCCGGGAACTCGCCGGCGCGCTGGAAGAAGCCGGCCTTGCCATGCACCTCGCTCATCGCCTGCAGCAGCAGGCTGGCGAGCGCCGGATGCAGGTTCTCGCCGGCGATCAGGTTGGCCGTCGTGGCGAGCAGCACGGTGTCGTGCGGCGGCGTATCGCGCACCAGATCGACGGCGCCCTGCGGCAGGACGATCTTCGACAGGAAGGGAAAGTGGCGCGGGTAGGCGTCGGCCTGCGCGAAGCTCATCACGCGCACGCCCGGCGAGCGCAGCAGCACCTGCACGACCGGCGCTTCCGGCGCGGCGATGATGAAGGCGGCGTCGATGCGGCCCTGCTGCAGTTCCTCGGCCGCGTTGAGTCCGGCCAGCGGCAGCAGGTGCCTGCCGTGCGTCGGGATGTCGTTGGCTTCGAGCAGTTGCAGCGCGAGGCCGCGGATGCCGCTGCCCTCGGCGCCGACCGCGATGCGCTTGCCGGCCAGCTGGTGCAGCTTGTCCACCGTCCGCTCGCCGCGGTAGAAGACCCACACCGGCTCGTAGTAGACGCTGCCCAGCGAGCGCAGCGCGCTCGCCTCGTTCTCACCGTCACTCGCATGCGGCACGGGCGCGATGCCGCCCTGCACGAAGGCGACCTCGACCTCGCCTTGTTCGAGACGTTCCAGATTCTCCTGCGAACCGGCCGAGGTCTTCACCTCCAGCGCGATCCCCTGGCGCGCCAGCACTTCCGCGTAGCGCTTGGCGAAGGCGTAGTAGGCGCCGCTCTCGCCGCCCGTCGCAATGCTCAGGTGGCGCGGCGGCGCGGGGGCGACGAACTGGTAGGCGACGGCGAAGCCGAGCGCCGTGACGAGGACGATCGGCCAGGCCGTGGCCAGCAGATCGCGCAGCGAGAGCAGACCGGCGCGCAGCTTGGCCATCACGGCAGGAGGATGGTCGAGCCGGTGGTCTTGCGCGCCTCCAGATCGCGGTGCGCCTGCGCCGCGTCGGCCAGCGCATAGCGCTGGTTGACTTCGATGCGGACCTGGCCCGAGGTGACCGCGCCGAACAGTTCGCCGCCGAGCGCTTCGAGCTCGTCGCGCTTCGCCGTGTAGTGCATCAGGGTCGGCCGCGTGATGAAGATCGAGCCCTTCTGCGAGAGCAGCAGCGGATCGAAGGGAGGCACCGGGCCGGAGGCGTTGCCGAAGCTGACCATCGTGCCGCGCGTGCGCAGGCTGTCGAGCGAACCCGTGAAGGTGTCCTTGCCGACGCCGTCGTAGACCACCGCGACGCCCTCGCCGCCGGTGATCTCGCGCACCCGCCGGGCGACGTCCTCGCGCGAGTAGTAGATGATGTGCTCGCAGCCGTGCGCCGTGGCGAGCGCCGCCTTGGCCTCGCTCGACACCGTGCCGATCACCGTCGCGCCGAGCGCCTTCGCCCACTGGCAGGCGATCAGCCCGACGCCGCCGGCCGCCGCGTGGATCAGCACGGCGTCGCCGGCCTGCACGCGGTAGGTGCGGCGCAGCAGGTAGGCGCTGGTCAGCCCCTGCAGCATCATCGCCGCGCCGGTGTGGAAGTCGAGGCTGTCGGGCATTTTCAGGAGGCGGTCGGCGGGCAGGCAGCGCACCTCGCTGTAGGCACCGACCGGTCCGCCGGCGTAGGCCACGCGGTCGCCGACCTTGACGTTGGTGACGCCGGCGGCGACCGCCTCGACCACCCCCGCGCCCTCGAGCCCGATGCCGGACGGCAGCGGCAGCGGGTAGAGGCCGCTGCGATGGTAGGTGTCGATGAAGTTGAGGCCGACCGCCTCGTGGCGCACGCGCGCCTCGCCCGGCGCCGGATCGCCGACGGCGACCTCCTCCCAGCGCAATACTTCGGGACCGCCGGTCTGGTGGATACGAATGGCATGGGGCATGAGGATCTCCTGATTCGCGTTGAAGGTCGGGGCCGGGCGCTTGCCGCCGGGCGGTCGGCTAGCCTAGCGCCTGCCCGATCCGGAGGCAAGCGCCGGCGCCGACGCCCGCCCTGCGGGCCTTGCCGCCGCCGGCCGCCGCGCTTCCTTAAGGACGGCTTAATGATCGGCACGCACAATCATGCGTATCGACAACGCATGCCCGTACCGGAGCCGCCCCGCAATGCCCGCCCACCGCCAGCCGCCCCTCGCCCGCCCCGCCACCGCCGCTCCCGCCCGCGCATTTTTCCCCGCCCGGCGCGCGGCCCTCCTCCTCGGTCTCGCCGGCGCCCTCTGCCTCGCCCCGGCACATGCTGCCGAAGCGCTCGCGCTGCAGCTCAGCCCGGCGCAGATGCAGGCGCTCGGCATCGAGACGCAGCTCGTGCCGGCCGCCGGCAGCGCCGCGCAGGACGGCCTGCCGGCGCGCGTCGCGGTGCCTAACGACCAGGTGCGCATGGTCACCGCCCCGCTCGCCGGGCTGGTCGAAGCCCTGCTCGTGGCGCCCGGCCAGACGGTGAAAAAGGGACAGGTGGTCGCCCGCCTGAGCAGCCCCGAAGCGCTGGCGTTGCAGCGCGACGGTGCGCAGGCGGCGAGCCAGGCGCTGCTCGCCGAGCAGGTGCGCGCGCGCGACGCCCAGCTCTTCGCCGAAGGGCTGATCGCCGAATCCCGCCTGCAGGCGAGCCGGGCGCAGGCCGCACAGGCCGCCGCGCTGCTCGCCGAGCGCCGCCAGCGGCTGGCGCTGGCCGGCCTCGCCCAGGCCGGCGGCAACGCCTCGGGCAACCTCGCGCTGCGCGCGCCGCTCGACGGCGAAATCCTCGAACAGAGCGCCAGCGTCGGCCAGCGCCTGGAGGCGGCCGGCCCGATCTACCGCATCGCCCGCCTGCATCCGCTCTGGCTGGAAATCCAGGCGCCGGTCGCGCTCGCTGCGCAGCTCGCCATCGGCAGCCGCGTACAGGTACCGGCGCAGCAGGCAAGCGGCAAGCTGATCGCCGTCGGGCGCGCCGTCGACGGCGGCAGCCAGAGCGTGCTGCTGCGCGCCGAAATCGACCGCGGCAGCGAACGCCTGCGCCCGGGGCAGGCCGTCGAGGCCAGCCTCGAACTGAAGCCGGGCGCTGCCGTCGGCGTCCTGCTGCCGGCCGCCGCGCTGGCGCGCCAGGGCGAGCGGACGCTGGTCTTCGTCCAGCAGGGCGGCGGCGGAAAAACGGGAGACAAGGCCGCCGCCGGCGCGGCCCCAAGCGCTGCCGGCGCCCCGTCCGGGGCGGCCGCGCAGGCCGCCGGCAGCGTCGAATGGCGCGCCGTGCCGGTGCGCATTCTCGGCCAGAGCGGCAGTTCGGCGCTGGTCGACGGCGTCCCGGCCGGCGCGCGCATCGCGGTGCGCGGCGTCTCGGCGCTGAAGGCGATGCTGCCGGACGACGGAGCGCAATGATGCTCGCCCGCCTGATCGAGTTTTCGCTGACGCAGCGCCTGCTGATCCTGATCGCCACGCTGGCGCTCACGCTGGCCGGGCTGTTCGCCTTCAGCGGCCTGCCCATCGACGCCTTTCCCGACGTGTCGACGACGCAGGTGAAGATCATCATGAAGGCGCCGGGCATGACGCCGGAAGAGGTCGAGACGCGCATCGTCGCGCCGATCGAACAGGAAATGCTGGGCATCCCGCACCAGCGCCTGCTGCGCTCAACGGCCAAGTACGCGATCGCCGACATCACCATCGACTTCGACGACGGCACCGACATCTACTGGGCGCGCCAGCAGGTCGGCGAGCGGCTGGCGGCGGCCGCAGGCAACCTGCCGCCGACGGCCGCCGGCGGCATGGCGCCGATCACGACGCCACTCGGCGAGATGTTCATGTTCACCATCGACGGCCCGCTCTCGCTGGCCGAGAAGCGCGACCTGCTCGACTGGACGATCCGCCCGCAGCTGCGCACGCTGGCCGGCGTCGCCGACGTCAACAGCCTGGGCGGCGAAGTGCGCGCCTTCGAGGTGGTGCCCGATCCGCTGGCGATGAACGCGCGCGGCGTCGATTTCGCGCACCTGCAGGCGGCGCTCGAGGCGAACAACCGCAACGACGGCGCCGGCCGCCTGGCCGACGGCGAGGAGGCGCTGCTGGTGCGCGCCGAGGGCGCGATCCGCACGCTCGACGACCTGCGCGCGATCGTCCTCGACAACCGCAACGGCCGCGTCGTGCGCGTCGGCGACGTGGCCGAGGTGCGCATGGGCAGCCTGACGCGCTACGGCGCGGTGAGCCAGGACGGGCGCCACGAGGCGGTCCAGGGACTGGTGCTCGGCCTGCGCGGCGCCAACGCGCGCGCCGTCGTCGCGGCGGTCAAGGAGCGCCTCGCCGAACTGGCGCCGAGCCTGCCGCCGGGGGTGACGATCACGCCCTTCTACGACCGCAGCAACCTCGTCGACCGCGCGATCGGCACCGTTTCCAAGGCGCTGTTCGAGGCCATCGTGCTCGTCGTCGTCCTGCTCATGGCCTTCCTCGGCAACCTGCGCGCCGCCCTCGTCGTCGCCGTCATGCTGCCGCTCTCGGCGCTCGCCACCTTCATCCTGATGCGTGCCTTCGGCCTCTCGGCCAACCTGATGAGCCTCGGCGGGCTGGCGATCGCCATCGGCATGCTGGTCGACGCCGCCGTCGTCGTCGTCGAGAACGTCGAGACGCGCCTCGCCGAAGCGCCGGAGAACCTGTCGACGCTGCACCTCATCTACCGCGCCGCGCGCGAAGTGGCGAGCCCGGTCGCCTCCGGCATCCTGATCATCGTCATCGTCTTCCTGCCGCTGCTCTCGCTGCAGGGGCTGGAGGGCAAGATGTTCGCGCCGGTCGCGCTGACCATCGTGTTCGCGCTCTCGGCCTCGCTGCTCCTCTCGCTGACCGTGGTGCCGGTGCTCGCCTCCTGGCTGCTCAAGCGCGGCGTGCACCGCGAGCCGTGGCTGGTGAAGAAGCTCAACGCCGCCTACGACCGCGTGCTGGCCGCCGCGCTGCCGCGCTTCCGCCCGCTCTTCGTCGGCGCCTGCCTGCTGCTGCTCGCCGCCGCCGGCGTCTACGCCTACCTCGGCAAGGCCTTCATGCCGACGATGGACGAGGGCGACCTGATCATGCAGATCGAGAAGCTGCCCTCGGTCGGACTGGACCAGACCATCGCCCTCGACCAGCGCGTCCAGCAGGCGATCCTCGCGCGCGTGCCGGAGGTCAAGTCCATCGTCGCCCGCGTCGGCTCCGACGAGCTCGGCCTCGACCCGATGGGGCTCAACCAGACCGACACCTTCATGGTCCTCAAGCCGCGCGCCGAGTGGCGCCGCGACGACCCCGACTGGCTGCTCGACGAGCTGCGCGCGGTGATGGCCGATTTCCCCGGCCTCGTCTATTCCTTCACCCAGCCGATCGACATGCGCGTCTCGGAAATGCTGACCGGCGTGCGCGGCGCGCTGGCGGTCAAGATCTACGGCCCCGACCTCGCCACGCTCAACGCGCTGGCCGGCGCCGTCGAAAAGACGGTCAAGGCGGTCGCCGGCGCCGAGGACACCTTCACGCTCAAGAACGACGGCGTGCAGTACCTGCAGATCAAGATCGACCGGCTGGCGGCCGGGCGCTTCGGCCTCAACGGGGACGACGTGCAGACCGCGCTCAAGAGCCTGCTCGAAGGGCGCAACGTCGGCATCGTCGTCGAGCACGGCAAGCGCGTCCCGGTGCTCGTGCGCGGCCCGGCGCACCTGCGCGAATCGCCGGCCGAGTTCGCCGCGCTGCGCCTCGCCACGCCGGACGGCGGGACGATCCCGCTCGGCAGCGTCGCGCGCCTCGAACGCGTCGACGGCCCGGTCAAGGTCGACCGCGAGAACGCCCAGCGCTACGTCGTCGTGCAGTCCAACGTGCGCGGCCGCGATCTGGTCGGCTTCGTCGACGACGCCAAGGCCGCCGTCGCCCGCGACGTGCGGCTGCCCGCCGGCTACCGCATCGCCTGGGGCGGCCAGTTCGAGAACCAGCAGCGCGCCGCGGCGCGCCTGGCGATCGTCGTGCCGCTGGCGCTCGGGCTGATCTTCTTCCTGCTTTTCTCGACCTTCCGCTCGGTACGCCAGGCCGCGCTGGTGCTCGCCAACATTCCCTTCGCGCTGGTCGGCGGCGTCTTCGCGCTGGCCCTCGCCGGCGAATACCTCTCGGTGCCGGCCTCGGTCGGCTTCATCGCCCTGCTCGGCATCGCCGTGCTCAACGGCGTCGTGATGGTCACCTACTTCAACCAGCTGCTGGCGACCGGCATGCCCGTCGCGCAGGTCGTCGTCGAGGGCGCCAAGCGCCGCCTGCGGCCGGTCATGATGACCGCCAGCATCGCCGCGCTTGGCCTCGTCCCGCTGCTCTTCGCCAGCGGCCCCGGCTCGGAGGTGCAGCGTCCGCTGGCCATCGTCGTGATCGGCGGGCTGATCACCTCGACCGCCCTCACCCTCATCCTGCTGCCCCTGCTCTACCAGCGCTACGGCGTCGACCGGGCGGTGGCCTTCCACGGAGATTCCCATGCCTGACGACTCCCCCGCACCCGGCCTCGTTCTCCTGACGCTGGTGGTTCCCGTCGACCTGGAGGAGGCGCTGTCCGACCTGCTGCTGCGCGCGCCCGACCTCGCCGGTTTCACCGTGGTCGCCGCCGAAGGACACGGCACCTCGGTCGCCCTCGTCGAGCCGGCAGAGCGCGTGCGCGGCTACGCGCGGCGGGTTTATGTGCAGACGGTCGCCCAGCGCGCCCGCGCCGACGCGCTGCTCGCCGCGATTCGCGCGGCCCTGCCGCACGCCAACCTGTATTTCTGGATGACGCCGGTGCTGGCCGGCGGGAGGCTGGCATGAAGCGGCGCATCGTCCCCCCGCTGCGCGCGCTGGCGCCGCGCCTGGCCTCGCTCCTCGGCCTGGCCTGCGCCCTCGCCAGCCCGCTCGCCGCTGCGGCCGGCGACCTGCCGCCGCCGGAAGCGGTGGCGCGCGCGCTCGACAACTCGCCGTTGCTGCAGGCGGCGGGCCACCGGATCGACGCCGAGCAGGCCAACAAGGAACGCCTGGAAGCCGGCGAGCACGAATGGGCGCTGCAGATGGGAACGCAGCGCCGGCGCACCCTGGCCCCCGGCGAGGCGCGCTACAGCGAATGGAACGCCGGCCTGGCGCGCGCCTTCCGCCTGCCCGGCAAGGCCGCGCTGGACAGCGAGCTGGGCGACAAGGGCGTCGAAATCGCGCGCATGACGCACGAGGATCAGCGCCACGAAAGCAGCCGCCTGCTGCTGCAGAGCTGGTTCGGCTGGCTGCGCGCGCGCGAGGGCGTCGGGCTGTGGCAGGCGCAGGTCGATATTCTGCAGCGGCAGGCGCAGGCGGTCGCGCGCCGGCGGCAGCTGGGCGACGCGGCGCGCATCGAAAGCATGCAGGCCGACGCGGCGGCGGCGGCGGCCGGCGCGCAGCTGGTGCAGGCCGAAGCGCGCGCCGCGGCGAGCGCCGAGGACCTTCGGCGCCTGTTCCCCGAACTGCCGCTGCCGGAGCGGATCGCGCTGTCGCAGCCGCAAGCGCCGGCCGGCACGGAGCAGAGCTGGATCGACGCCATCGTCGCCAGCAGCCACGAGCTGGCGGCCGCCCGCCTGGAGGCCGAGCGCGCCCGCCTGAGCACGCGGCGCACGCGGCAGGAGGAACTGCCCGACCCGACGCTCGGCGTGCACGTCGGCCACGAACGCGGCGGCGAGGAGCGCATTCTCGGCCTCACGCTGTCCGTGCCGCTGCCCGGCGCCGCGCGCCGCGCCGGCAGCGCCGCGGCCGGCGCCGAAGCGGCGGCGAGTTCGGCTCGGGAAGCGGCCGTCCTGCGCCGGGTCAGCGCCGACGCCGCCCGCCTCTACCTGGGCGCCAACGCCAGTCGTAGCGGCTGGCAGCGCAGCGAGGCGGCGGCGGCGCAGCTGACGCAGGCGGCCGAACTCACGGCGCGCGCCTACCAGTTGGGCGAAGGCACGCTCGCCGAGGTGCTGGCGGCCCGCCGCCTGGCCTTCGAAGCGCAGCTCGCGGCGCGCCAGCTGCAGCTCGACGCGCTCGAACAGGGCTATCGCCTCGAACTCGACGCGCACCGCCTGTGGGATATCGACGCCCCGGCGAACGCGAGCGCCGCAATGCAAAATTGAGGCGCCCGGCCGGCGATCGGCAAACCGGGAATCCGGAAGTAGGGAGTCCCCCGGCACGTCCGGGGACGGAGAAACAGCGGCGGGCGCCAGCGCGGCGACCCGGCCCGGGCCCGGCGCCCGCCGGCGGCGGAAAACTCAGGCCGGCGTCAGCTTGGCGTATTCGAGCGCCAGCCACTTCATGCCGGCGGAACCGAAATTCACCTGCACGCGGGCATCGGCGCCGCGCCCCTCGGCGGCGACGATGACGCCCAGCCCGAACTTGGCGTGCTGCACGCTCTGCCCGACGCGCAGGCCGTTGGCCGACGTCTGCGCATCGGCGGTCGCCGGGCTCGCGGCACGCGCCGGCGCGCTGGCGCTGTAGGCCGGCGCGCGGTTGATCTTGCGCAGCAGCGCTTCCGGGATTTCCTCGAGGAAGGCCGAGGGCACGCAGTAGCGCGTCTGCCCGTGCAGCATGCGCGTCTGCGCGCACGACAGATACAGGCGCTGGCGGGCGCGGGTCAGCGCGACGTACATCAGGCGCCGCTCCTCCTCCAGCCCGTCGCGCTCCTGCGCGGCGTTCTCGTGCGGGAACAGGCCCTGTTCGAGGCCGCTGATGAAGACGACGTCGAACTCCAGGCCCTTGGCGGCATGCACGGTCATCAGCTGCACCGCCTCCTGGCCTTCGCCGGACTGGTGCTCGCCGGCTTCCAGCGAGGCGTGCGCGAGGAAGGAGGCGAGCGCGCCGCCATCCGCTTCGCCGCCGTTGTTGGCGATCGTGTCGCGCTCTTCCTGCAGGAAGTTGCTCGCCGCGTTGATCAGTTCGTCGAGGTTCTCCAGGCGCTCCTGGCCTTCCTTTTCGCCGAGGTAGTGCTGGCGCAGGCCGCTGCGGTCGAGCACGTGCTCGATCACTTCGGACAGCGTCAGTTCGCCGGTTTCGCTGCGCAGCGTCTCGATCAGGCGGATGAAGGCGCCGACCGCCGCGCCGGCCTTGCCGGAGAGGCTCGCGGCGGCGTTGTAGAGGCTCGAATTGGCGCGGTGCGCGGCTTCCTGCAGCGCCTCGATGCTGCGCGCGCCGATGCCGCGCGTCGGGAAATTCACGACGCGGGCGAAGGCGGTGTCGTCGTCCGGGTTGGCGATCAGGCGCAGATAGGCCAGCGCGTGCTTGATTTCCTGGCGCTCGAAGAAGCGCAGGCCGCCATACACGCGGTAGGGCACGCCGCTCGTGAACAGCTGGTGTTCGAGCACGCGCGACTGGGCGTTGGAACGGTAGAGCAGCGCGATCTGCGTGCGCACGACGCCGTCGCGCACGAGCTCGCGGATCTCGTCGACGATGAAGCGCGCCTCGTCGATGTCGGAAAAACCTTCGTACACGCGGATTGGTTCGCCGGCGCCGGCTTCGGTCCACAGGTTCTTGCCGAGGCGGCCGCGGTTGTTCTTGATCAGCGCGTTGGCGGCGTCGAGGATGTTGCCGTGCGAGCGGTAGTTCTGCTCGAGGCGGATCACGTTCGGCACCGAGAACTCGCGCTCGAAATCGCGCATGTTGCCGACCTCGGCGCCGCGGAAGGCGTAGATCGACTGGTCGTCGTCGCCGACCGCGAACAGCGCCGCGCCGGCGAAGTCCGCCGGCGCCCCCTCTTTCGCGGCGAGCAGCTTGAGCCAGGCGTACTGCAGGCGGTTGGTGTCCTGGAACTCGTCCACCAGAATGAAGCGGAAGCGTTCCTGGTAGTGACGGCGCAGCGGCTCGTTGCGCTGCAGCAATTCATACGAACGCAACAGCAGTTCGGCAAAATCGACGACGCCCTCGCGCTGGCACTGCCCCTCGTACTCGGCGTAGAGCGCGACGCGGCGGCTGGTGTAGTCGTCGTAGGCCTCGGCCTGCGCGGCGCGGATGCCCTGTTCCTTGTGCGCGTTGATGAAGTGCATCAGTTCGCGCGGCGGGAACTTCTCGTCGTCGACGTTGAGGTTCTTGAGCAGGCGCTTGATCGCCGACAGCTGATCGGCCGAGTCGAGGATCTGGAACAGCGCCGGCAGCCCCGCTTCGCGGTGGTGCGCGCGCAACAGCCGGTTGCACAGGCCGTGGAAGGTGCCGATCCACATGCCGCGCGTGTTGATCGGCAGCATCGCCGCCAGGCGCGCCTGCATCTCCTTGGCCGCCTTGTTGGTGAAGGTGACGGCCAGGATGCCGTGCGGTCCGACCTGCCCGGTCGAGATCAGCCAGGCGATGCGCGTCGTCAGCACGCGCGTCTTGCCGCTGCCGGCGCCTGCGAGGATCAGGGCGTGCTGGGCCGGCAGGGTGACGGCGGACAGTTGCGGCGGATTGAGATTGGCGAGCAAATCAGACATGGATCAAGGTTTTCCGGAGGGGCAGCCGGGATTATAACGGCCGCAGGATGACCCGCCGATGTTGCATGGCAACAACACTGAAAAACGATTGTTTTAAATTTTTATTCAAGAGACTCTGACTTTTTGCATAGGCGGGAATATAATTGTGCTGCACTGCAACAAAAGTAGGCCCACGAGGTCCACACGAAGTGCATGGCTACCGCCAGAACACAAGGAGTAACAGCATGAAAGCACCCAAAATACTGCCGTGGATCGCCCGCAAAGCCGGCATCAGCGACGAACTCGCCCTCAAACTGTGGCGCCGCGCCGCCGGCGAAGCCGAAGAACTGACCGGCTGCTGCACCAGTTCCGACTACTACCGCCTGGCCATGGAGCGCTTCATCGACCTCGCCGACGCCGAATCGGAAGCCTGCGAAGCCCCGCAGACCCTGTGCAACCCGCACGTCAGCTGGCTGTGGCGCCATCAGACCCGCATGTCGCAGCTGAGCCTGCTCGCCGCGCAGAACACCTACCGCTTCTGGCAGTCGAACTGGGACAATTTCCTGGCAACCCAGAAACGCGCGGCCTGACCGCCTCCCGAGCGGTCCCCGAACACCCGCGGCTTGTTGAAGGCGCCGCGCCTTCAACAAGCCCGCCAGCGCCGTCCCTTCGCCGGCCCTTTGCCGTCTCGCGTGGCGCCCCGGCACAACATCCTCCGCCCCGTAACGCCCCCTGCGACGGCGTCCGCGCACGTCCCATGACAAGGCGGCGCCCGCAGCGCGGCCGCCGGAAGAAGCGCTCAAACCGCGTATAATCGGCGGTTTAGCCACTTTCGACCCCTACCGGCCATGCAGGAAAAATACCAACCCGCCGACATCGAGCGCGCCGCCCAGGAACACTGGGACAAAACCGGCGCCGCGCGTGCCGTGGAAGACCTCTCCCTTCCCAAGTACTACTGCCTGTCGATGTTCCCCTACCCCTCGGGCAAGCTGCACATGGGGCACGTGCGCAACTACACGATCGGCGACGTGCTCGCGCGCTTCCACCGGATGCAGGGCTACAACGTGCTGCAGCCGATGGGCTGGGACGCCTTCGGCATGCCGGCCGAGAACGCCGCGATCCAGAACAAGGTGCCGCCGGCGCAATGGACCTACGCCAACATCGAGTACATGAAGGGCCAGCTCAAGCGGCTCGGCTTCGCCATCGACTGGGAGCGCGAGCTCGCCACCTGCAAACCGGACTACTACCGCTGGGAGCAGTGGCTGTTCACCCGCCTCTATGAAAAAGGCCTGATCTACAAGAAGCTCGGCACGGTCAACTGGGACCCGGTGGACCACACCGTGCTCGCCAACGAACAGGTGATCGACGGGCGCGGCTGGCGCTCGGGCGCGCTGATCGAAAAGCGCGAGATCCCCATGTACTACATGAAGATCACCGCCTACGCCGAGGAACTGCTGGCCGACCTCGACCAGCTCGACGGCTGGCCCGAGCAGGTCAAGCTGATGCAGAAGAACTGGATCGGCAAGAGCACCGGCGTGCGCTTCGCCTTCCCCTACGAGCTCGACGGCGAGGCCGACAAGCTGTGGGTATTTACCACGCGCGCCGACACCGTCATGGGCGTCACCTTCTGCGCGGTGGCCGCCGAGCATCCGCTGGCGACCTACGCCGCCGCGCGCGACCCGAAGATCGCCGCGTTCGTCGAGGAGTGCAAGAAGGGCGGCGTCGCCGAGGCCGACATCGCGACGATGGAAAAGAAGGGCGTGCCGACCGGCATCTTCGTCACGCACCCGCTGACCGGCGACAAGGTCGAGGTGTGGATCGGCAACTACGTGCTGATGGGCTACGGCGAAGGCGCCGTGATGGCCGTTCCGGCGCACGACGAGCGGGATTTTGCCTTCGCCAAGAAATACGACCTGCCGATCAAGCAGGTCATCCAGGTCGAGGGCGAGACCTTCTCGCTCGACGGCTGGCAGGAATGGTACGGCGACAAGACGAAGGGCGTCTGCGTCAATTCCGGCAAATACGACGGCCTCGCCTACGAAGCCGCGATCGACGCCATCGCCGCCGACCTCGCCGCCAAGGGTCTCGGCGAGAAAAAGGTGCAGTTCCGCCTGCGCGACTGGGGCATCTCGCGCCAGCGCTACTGGGGCTGCCCGATCCCGGTCATCCATTGCCCGACCTGCGGCGACGTGCCGGTGCCTGACGAGCAACTGCCGGTCGTCCTGCCCGAGAACGTCGTCGTCGACGGCGCCGGCTCGCCGCTCGCGCGCATGCCCGAGTTCTACGAATGCAGCTGTCCGAAATGCGGCCAGCCGGCCCGGCGCGAGACCGACACGATGGACACCTTCGTCGAGTCCTCGTGGTACTTCCTGCGCTACGCCTGCCCGGACAACGCCACGGCGATGGTCGACGCGCGCGTCGGCTACTGGTGCAAGGGCGGCATCGACCAGTACATCGGCGGCATCGAGCACGCCATCCTGCACCTGCTCTACTCGCGCTTCTGGACCAAGCTGATGCGCGACGTCGGCCTGTTCGAAGCGAATGGCGAAAAATTCGAACTCGACGAGCCTTTCGCCAACCTGCTGACGCAGGGCATGGTCGTCGCGCCGACCTACTTCCGCATGGAAGCCGACGGCAAGAAGCTGTGGCTCAACCCGGCCGACGTTGAACTGAGCTGCGACGAGCGCGGCCGCCCGGTCAAGGCGACGCTGATCGCCGACGGCCAGCCGGTCGAGATCGGCGGCACCGAGAAGATGTCGAAGTCGAAGAACAACGGCGTCGACCCGCAGGCGCTGATCGACCAGTACGGCGCCGACACCGCGCGCCTCTTCATCATGTTCGCCTCGCCGCCCGACCAGTCGCTCGAATGGTCCGACGCCGGCGTCGAAGGCGCCTTCCGCTTCCTCAAGCGCGTTTGGAAGCTCGTGCACGACCACGTCGGCGGCGGCCTCGTCGCGCCCTACGCGGGCGGCGAAGCGAGCGAACTGACGGCCGAACTCAAAGCCTTCCGCCGCCAGTTGCACCAGACGATCGCCAAGGTCGCCGACGACTACGGCCGGCGCAAGCAGTTCAACACGGCGATCGCCGCCGTCATGGAACTGCTCAACGCCTACGCCAGACTCGCCGACGACTCGGCAAGCGCGCGCACCGTCAAGCAGGAAGCGCTCGAAGCCGTCGCCCTGCTTCTCTACCCGATCGTCCCGCACGTCTGCGAGGCGCTCTACGCCGCGCTCAAGCCGGGTCAGACGGCGGGCAGCCACCGCTTCCCGGTGGTCGACGAGAGCGCCCTGGTGCAGGACGAAATCGAGCTGATGCTGCAGATCAACGGCAAGCTGCGCGGCAGCCTGCGCGTTCCGGCAAGCGCCGACAAGGCGGCCATCGAAGCCGCCGCGCTGGCCACCGAGGCGGCGCAGAAGCAGCTCGCCGGGCAGCCGCCGAAGAAGCTGATCGTCGTTCCCGGCCGCCTGGTCAACATCGTCGCCTGAGGCTCCCGACATGCGCATGCTCCTCCTGGCCCTCGCGCTGAGCGCGCTCTCCGCCTGCGGCTTCCAGTTGCGCGGCGCCTACGCGCTGCCCTACGACAGCCTCTACCTGGCGCTGCCCGACTACTCGGAAATCGGCGCCGAACTGCGCCGCGCGATCCGCGCCTCGGGCTCGACCAAACTGGCGGAGCGGGCCGACGAGGCGCAGGCGCGCTTCGTGCCGACCATCGACGCGCGCGAGCGGGTGATCCTCTCGCTGTCCGGCACCGGCCGCGTGCGCGAGCTGCGCCTGCGCTACCGCTACGGCTACCGCATCGTCGACGCCAAGGGCCTCGACCTCGTGCCGCCCGGCGAAATCGAGCTGACGCGCGACATGACCTACGACGACTCGAACGTGCTCTCCAAGGAACAGGAAGAAAACCTGCTCTGGCGGGACATGCAGAGCGACATGGTGCAGCAGCTGATGCGCCGCCTGACCGCCGTCAAGCCGGTGCCGCCGGCCGTCGCCCAGTAGGCGGGAGCGGCGATGCAGCTCAAGGGCGAGCAGCTCGCGGCGCACCTCGAACGGGAACTGAAGCCCGTCTACGTCGTTTACGGCGACGAGCCGCTGCTCGTCATCGAAGCCGCCGACGCGATCCGCGCCACCGCCCGCCGCCAGGGCTTCGACGAACGCGAAGTGCTGACCGCGCTGTCCGGCTTCAACTGGACGCAGCTGACGCAGGCCGCCGGCAACATGTCGCTGTTCGGCGGACGCAAGCTGATCGACCTGCGTATCCCGACCGGCAAGCCGGGGCGCGACGGCAGCGCGGCGATCCAGGACTACTGCGCCCACCCCTCGCCCGACGCGCTCCTGCTCGTCACCCTGCCCGGACTCGACTGGAAGGAAGAAAAGGCCGCCTGGCTGACCGCGCTCGCCGACGCCGGCGCCGCGCTCAAGCTGGTGCCGCCCAACCTCGCCGAACTGCCGGCGTGGATCGCCGGCCGCCTGCGCCGCCAGCAGCAGAGTGCCGACGCCGAGGGTCTGCGCTTCATCGCCGAGCGCGTCGAGGGCAATCTGCTCGCCGCGCACCAGGAAATCCAGAAGCTCGGTCTGCTCCATCCGCCCGGCGCGCTCGATCTGCAGCAGATTCGCGACGCGGTACTCAACGTCGCGCGCTACGACATCGACGGGCTGCGCGAGGCGCTGCTCGTCGGCGACGTGGCGCGCCTGACGCGCACGCTCGACGGCCTGCGTCAGGAAGGCGAGGCGGCGCCGCTGGTGCTGTGGGCGATGACCGAGGAAGTGCGCGCCGTGGCGCAGATCAAGCGCGGGCAGCAGGAAGGCCAGCCGCTCGATGCCCTGCTGCGCGACGCGCGCGTCTGGGGGCCGCGCCTGGCGCTGATGAAGCGCGCCGTGCAGCGCGTCGCGGCAGGGCGCGCCAGCGCCGCGCTGGCGCACGCCGCGGGGATCGACAAGATGATCAAGGGAGCCGCCAGCGGCGACGTGTGGAACGAACTCCTGCGGCTCGGCATGCGCCTCGCCGCAGCCTGATCCCGCGCCGGATAGATTCCCGCCCCGGCGGACCGGCGGGAAAAGCGCGAAGCCCAGGCCGGCGCCCGGATCCGGGTTCCGGAGGGCTAGGTTCCGGTCTTGCGCGAAAGTTCGCTGAAAGCTTCGCCTGCCGCCGGCTCTGCGGGGACGTCTTCGGGAAGATCAGGCGCTAGATGCTCCCAGAAGCACTCTTTCTGGTTGCGCACATCGTGCACGCAGGAACAGTTCTTTTCCTGCACCAGACACATGCCTTCGCAACTCTCGGCGACGACGACGACACGCAATTCGGGATCGACCGTTCGCTCGCCGTCCCAATAACTACAAGTCGCGCAAACTTTCACTTCAGCCGGCAGAATCAGTTTTCGTTCCATCATTTTTTCAGCGGACGCGCCATTAGCAAACTAGGTAGCGGTAGGAGTGTAATCCTTTCCATTGGTTCCGTTAGGGTTTTTCGGAGCGTTTTCCGCAACTTGCTGGCTATAATCAGGGTTTGCTCCAGGCACGGAAAAACCATGGATATCGAGTCGTACATGCAAACCGTCGGCCGGCAGGCACGCGCCGCCTCGCGCGCCATCGCCCGCGCCGACAGCAATGCCAAGGATCAGGCGCTGCGCGCCATCGCCGCCGCGATCCGGCGCGAAGCCCCCGCCCTCCTCGCCGCCAACCGCGAGGACCTCGCCGCGGCGCGCGCCGCCGGCCTCGAACCGGCCATGCTCGACCGCCTGACGCTCAGCGAAAAGGGCATCGCCGCGATGGCCGAAGGCGTCGAGCAGGTCGCCGCGCTGGCCGATCCGGTCGGCGAAATCAGCGACCTCAAGTTCCGCCCGAGCGGCATCCAGGTCGGCAAGATGCGCGTTCCGCTCGGCGTCATCGGCATCATTTACGAGGCGCGCCCGAACGTCACCGCCGACGCTGCGGCGCTCTGCCTCAAGTCCGGCAACGCCGCGATCCTGCGCGGCGGTTCGGAAGCGATCCGCAGCAACCGCGCGATCGCCGCGCTGGTCCAGGAAGGACTCGCCAGCGCCGGGCTGCCGGCCGACGCCGTGCAGGTGATCGACACCACCGACCGCGCCGCGGTCGGCCGCCTGATCACCATGCGCGAGTACGTCGACGTCATCGTCCCGCGCGGCGGCAAGGGCCTGATCGCCCGCCTGCTCGCCGAATCGCGGGTGCCGATGATCCAGCACCTGGACGGCAACTGCCACGTCTATCTCGACGACGACGCCGACGCCGAAAAGGCGCTGCGCATCGTCGAGAACGCCAAGACGCAGCGCTACGGCACCTGCAACACGACCGAGTCGCTGCTCGTCGCGCGTTCGCGCGCCGCCGAGCTGCTGCCGCCGGTCGCCGCGATGCTGCTCGCCAAGGGCGTCGAAATCCGCGGCTGCGCCGAAACGCAGGCGCTGGTGAAGGAAGCCAAGGCGGCCAGCGACGAGGATTTCCGCACCGAATTCCTGGCGCCGATCATCGCCGTCAAGGTCGTCGCCGGGCTCGACGAAGCGATCGCGCACATCAACGACTACGGCTCACACCACACCGACGCCATCGTCAGCGAAAACTACGGCGCGACGATGCGCTTCCTGCGCGAAGTCGACTCTGCGTCGGTCATGATCAATGCCTCGACGCGCTTCGCCGACGGCTTCGAATACGGCCTCGGCGCCGAGATCGGCATTTCGACCGACAAGATCCACGCGCGCGGCCCGGTCGGCCTCGAAGGGCTGACCAGCCAGAAGTGGATCGTCCTCGGCAACGGTCAGGTCCGCGCCTGAGCCGCGACGCAAGCGTTCCACCGTCCTGCCGGAGCACGGGCGCCGGCAGGACGGCTGCATCACCCGCCCGCAGATAGATAAAACAACCGATAAGACAATCGAAGCCAAAGGAGGCTGCATGAAACACCTGATCGTGGCGACCCTCGCCGCTCTTTCCCTGAACGCCGCGCACGCCGTCGAAGTCGCCGGCGTCAAGTTCGACGACCAGACGAAGGTCGGCAACGCCGATGTCGTCGCCAACGGCGCCGGCCTGCGCAAGAAGGCCTTCTTCAAGGTCTACGCGATGGCCCTCTACCTGCCCGAGAAGCAGGGCGACGCGGGCGCTGCGCTCGCCGCCAAGGGCGCAAAGCGGATTTCGATCAGCCTGCTGCGCGACCTCTCGGCGCAGCAGTTCGTCGACGCGCTGCAGGAAGGCATGGCACACAACCATTCGGAAGCCGAAATGGCCGCCCTCAAGGAGCGCATGAAGCAGCTCTCCGACGCCCTGCTCGCGATCGGCGAGGCGAAGAGCGGCACCGCCGTCCAGCTCGACTGGCTGCCCGAGAGCGGCACCCGCCTCACCGTCAACGGCCAGGTCAAAGGCAAGGACATCGCCGGCGACGATTTCTACAAGGCGCTGCTGAAGATCTGGCTCGGCGGCAAGCCGGTGCAGGACGACCTCAAGCAGGCCCTGCTCGGCAAGGCGTCGTAGCAGGCGCGGCCATGTCGAAGCCCCCCGAGCGCAGCTACCAGGCCATCGTCGCGGCCCCCGGCTTCTGCCTCGGGGTGCGCTGCGACGAGGCCGAAATCCACGAAATCGAATTTCTCGAACCGCAGCCGGAACAGGCGCCGACCAACGCGCTGGCCGCCGAAGCGGCGCGCCAGCTGCGCGCCTACATCGCCGATCCGGATTTCCGCTTCGGGCTGCCGCTGCGCCCGTCCGGAACGAGCTTCCAGCGCCGCGTCTGGGCGCAGATCGAGACCATCCCGAACCGCGAGACGCGCACCTACGGCGAGGTCGCCAAGGCCCTGCGCAACGCGCCGCGCGCCGTCGGCCAGGCCTGCGGCGCCAACCCCTTCCCGCTCGTCGTCCCCTGTCACCGCGTGGTCGCCAGCGGCGGCGGACTGGGCGGTTTTGCCCGCCACGGCGGCGGCTTCCTGCTCGACGTGAAGCGCTGGCTGCTGGCGCATGAAACCCGCTGAATCCCTAGCCTCCGCTGCCCCCATCGCGTCCGCCGCCGATCTTGCCGAGATCGACGCTTTCTGCGACGCGCTGTGGCTGGAAGACGGCCTCGCCAAGGCTTCGCTCGCCAGCTATCGCAGCGACCTGCTGCGCCTGGCCCACTGGCTCGACGCCCAGAGGCTAGGCCGCCTGAGCGACGCCGGCGACGTCGCCCTGACGCGCTTCGTCGCGACCCTCGCGCGTACGCTGCGCAGCAGTTCGCAGGCGCGCTACATCTCGACCCTGCGCCGCTTCTACCGGCACCTGCTGACGCGCGGCCGGATCGGCACCGACCCGACGCTGAAGATCGCCATGCCGACCAAGCCGTCGCGCCTGCCCAAGGTGCTCTCCGAGACGCAGGTCGACGCCCTGCTCGACGCGCCGGAAACCGCGACCACCCTCGGCCTGCGCGACCGCGCCATGCTCGAGACGCTGTACGCGACCGGCCTGCGCGTCTCGGAACTGGTCGGCCTGCGCCTGCACGAAGTCAATTTCGACATGGGCGTCGTGCGCGTCTTCGGCAAGGGAAGCAAGGAGCGCCTGGTGCCGCTCGGCGAAGAAGCCATCGACTGGCTGCGCCGCTATCTCAAGGAGGGCCGCCCGGCGCTGCTCGGCGAGCGGCAGAGCGACGACATCTTCGTCACCGCGCGCGGCGCGGCGATGACGCGCCAGGCCTTCTGGGGGCTGATCAAGCGCTACGCGCTGCGCGCCGGCATCGACCCGGCGCGCCTCTCGCCGCACGTCCTGCGCCACGCCTTCGCCACCCACCTGCTCAACCACGGCGCCGACCTGCGCGTCGTGCAGCTGCTGCTCGGCCACTCCGACATCTCGACGACGCAGATCTACACGCACATCGCCCGCGAGCGCCTCAAGTCCCTGCACGCCGAGCACCACCCGCGCGGCTGAGCGTCCGCCGGCTCTGCTATGCTCCCGTTTTAAGTCGCAGCCAGCGCAATGCCCCGCCCGAAGCTCTCGCCCCCATCGACCCTGATCGTCAGCCTGTGCGCCCTGCTGCTCGTGGGCGGCGCCTTTGTGGCCGACCTCTTCGGCGCGCGCCAGCGGCAGCTCGACAGCGGCGCGCAGCAGCTCGATTTCCACTCCCGCATGCTGGCCGAGCACGTCGCGCGCTCCTTCGACAGCATCGAGATCCTGCTCGACGAACTGCGGCCGCAGATTTCCGAACTGCGGCCCTGGTGGACCTGGACGCCGCAGGAAGGCCACGAGTTGCTGCGCAGCCGCCTCACCCGCTCGCTGCCGGCGATCCGCCACCTGATCGTGTTCGACGCCGAGGGCCAGCAGCGCTTCACCAGCTTCGCCCTGCCGCCGCCGCAAATCACCGTCGCCGACCGCCCCTACTTCGTCCATCTGCGCGACGGCGCCAGCCGCTCGCACTACGGCCCCTACGTCGGGCGCAACTCGAAGCGCTCGACCTACGCCATCGCACGCCGCCTCGACTTTTCGGATGGAACTTTCGCCGGCGCGCTGATGGTCGCCATCGAACCCGATTACTTCGAGGAGTTCTGCGCCTCCACCCGCCCCTACGAGGAATTCGAGGCGGCGCTGATCAACGCCGGCGGGCGCGTCATCGGCCGCTGCCGTCCAACCGCCGAGCGCGGCGGGATGGACGGGACCGGCGAGGACTTCCGCCGCGTGCTCGCCGGCGGCATCTTCACCGCCTTGCCGGACGACTTCGCCGCGACGCGCTTCGAGACGCCGGAGCACGTCCTCGTCATCGCCCCGGCGCCCGGCCATCCCGACCTGCGCGTCGTCAGCGCGGCACCCAAGTCGCGCCTGCTCGCGCAGTGGCGCGCCCAGGCGCTGCAGTCGGCGCTGCTCGGCACCGCCGCCCTGATCGCCCTCGGCCTCGCGGGGCTGATGATCCGCCGGCAGGTGCGCGACATCCGGCGCTACGCCAAGCAGTTGCAGACCCACCGCGACACCCTCGCCGCACGCGTCCACGAAGCGACCGCCGAACTCGAGGAAAGACGGCGCGACGCCGAAGTGATGGCCGAAGCGAAATCGCGCTTCCTGGCGGCGGCCAGCCACGACCTGCGGCAGCCGCTGCAGGCCCTGCGCCTGTTCGCCGGGCGCCTCGGCAAAGACACGGAAGAGGAAGAGCGTGAGCTTCTCGGCCAGCGCATCCGCCAGGCCGTCGAAGCGATGAGCGAGCAGCTCGAAGATCTCCTCCAGCTGTCGCGTCTCGACATGTCCAACGTCGAAGCGCAGCCGGTCAGCCTGCCCGTCGAGCAGCTCTTCGCCAAGCTCGCCGCCACCTACTGCCCGCTCGCCGACGCCTTCGGCGTGCGCCTGGTGTTCAGCGCGCGCGGGCGCGTCGTCCATAGCGACCCGGTGCTGCTCGCCCGCCTGCTCGGCAACCTGATCCACAACGCCATCAAGTTCAGCCCGCACGGCACGGTGCTCGTCTGCGCGCGCTGGGGCGCCGCCGGCGCGACGCGCATCGAGGTGCGCGACAACGGCGCCGGCATCGCCGAGAAGTACCAGAAGGCGATCTTCGAGGAATTCTTCCAGCTCAAGAACCGCGCCCGCGAGGCCCATGCCGGCCTCGGCCTCGGCCTCTCCATCGTCAGCCGCATCGCCCGCCTGCTCGACACGCCGATCGAACTGCGTTCGCGCAGCGGCGCCGGCGCGTCCTTCGCGCTGCGCCTCCCGGCCGCGCCGGCGATGGCCGAGACGCCCCCGCCGGGCAACCCGACGGCGGAGCCCGAACTGCTGCTGATCGGCCCGCCCGGCAGCGGCTGCCGCACCTTCGCCAAGCGCGCCGCCGAATGGGGCTATCGTGTCGCCCACGCGGACGACGTCGCCGCCGCGCGCCCGCTGCTTGCCGCCGGCGCCATCCCCATCGCCTTTCCCGACGCCCGACGGAACGATCCGGACGAACTGGCGTCCCTCCTCACAGCGCACCCGGGAATCATCATCCATCCGGAAGGCGAAAACATCTCCGGCGCCGGCCCTTACCACCTGAGCCTGCCGTTGAAGCCGGCCAGCGTGCGCGCCCTGCTGCGCAGCCTGCACGCCGCCTCCTTGAAGAAGACCCTGCCATCATGAAAAACGATCACGCACCGGAAACCCCCGCCACCCACTTCCTGCGCCGGCACGGCATCGCGCACTCCAACCACCTGTACGCCTACGAGGAGCACGGCGGCACGAGCGTCTCGGCGCGCGAGCTCAACGTCGACGAGCACGCCGTCGTGAAAACGCTGGTCATGGAGGACGAAAACCGCAAGCCGCTGATCGTGCTGATGCACGGCGACTGCAAGGTGTCGACCAAGGAACTGGCGCGCCAGAGCGGGCGCAAGAAGATCGAACCGTGCCAGCCCGAGGTCGCCAACCGCCACACCGGCTTCCTGATCGGCGGCACCAGCCCGTTCGGAACAAAGAAGACGATGCCGGTGTTCATCGAGAAGAGCATCCTCGACCTGCCGCTGATCTACATCAACGGCGGCCGGCGCGGCTTCCTGGTCGGCGTGCATCCGCACGACCTGCTGCGCGCGCTGTCGCCGACGGTCGTCGAGGTCGCCCTCAAGGGCTAGGGTGTGTTGACATAAATTTCATGGGCGCGACGACCACTGAACGGGATGCAGCGCAAGGCGCGGCGGCGCCGCCTGGCTGGCGCCAGGCAAACCGACGCAACGCGGCGATGCGCCCGTTCAGTGGCCGTCCCGAAGGGTTGTGCCGAGGGGACCGCGCCTACGTCGTTACGCCCCTTGCCCGCACCCCGGTGCGGCCGGCGGCAGGCCTCAGGCCGACGCGCCGCGCTCGATCACCACGCCGACGCGGCGTACGCCGCGCATCATGCCGAGCTTGGCGATCGACACGCGCACCCAGGTCGCGCCGAAGTCTTCGAGCAGCAGCGTGGCGACGTATTCGGCGAGTTTTTCGAGCAGGTTGAAATGGCGCGCGCCGAGTTCGCTGCGCAGGCGTTCGACGACGACCGCGTAGTCGATCGTGTCGCGGATGTCGTCGCTGGCGCCGGCGCTCGCCGTCGAGGTGCCGATCTGCAGCGACATCTCGACGTTCTGCGGCATGGCTTTCTCGCGTGGATAAATCCCGATCTGGGTCGTGACGCGAAGGTCGTCGATGAAAATGATGTCCATGCAGCGGGGCGGTTCAAGTGGCTCGGGCGGTGTAAAATTGCGGACCAGGCCCGCAAGCTGAACCTTCCGGACGGGCCGAAAAGTCCAGGCATTCTAACTCAGACCTCCCGCCCGCCCCCTCAAATCCCGCCATGCCTCCAGCCCTGACCCTCCTGCTCGCCGTCGCCGCCGCCTACCTGCTCGGCTCGATCCCCTTCGCCGTCGTCTCCAGCCGCCTGTTCGGCCTCGCCGACCCGCGCACCTACGGCTCGAAGAACCCCGGCGCCACCAACGTCCTGCGCAGCGGCAACAAGGGCGCCGCCGTCGTCACCCTGCTCGGCGACGCCGCCAAGGGCTGGCTGGCGGTCTTCCTCGCGCAGCAGTACGGATTGCCGACGAGCGGCATCGCCCTCGTCGCGCTCGCCGTCTTTTTCGGCCACCTCTTCCCGGTCTTCCTGAAGTTCAAGGGCGGCAAGGGCGTCGCCACGGCGGCCGGCGTCCTCCTGGCGCTCGACCCCTGGCTCGGTCTCGCCACCCTCGGCACCTGGCTGTTCATCGCCTACACGCTGCGC
Source organism: Candidatus Accumulibacter sp. 66-26 (assembly GCA_001897745.1). Taxonomy (GTDB): domain Bacteria; phylum Pseudomonadota; class Gammaproteobacteria; order Burkholderiales; family Rhodocyclaceae; genus 66-26. Next base: position 5,377 of record MKUH01000022.1, on the reverse strand, counting down.
TACTCCTCGCTCGCCGCGCTGATCGCCGCCGCCGCCGCGCCGATCTACGCCGGCATGCTGTGGGGTACCGACGGACTGGTGCTCGCCGTCGGCATCATGTCGATGGCGCTGATCGGCAAGCACTGGCAGAACCTGCAGCGCCTGCTCGCCGGCAGCGAGCCGCGGATCGGCGGTGCGAAGAAAGCCGCGAAAGTGCTTAAAACGGGGAAGAAGTGATCAAGGCGTGAGGTCGGCGAGCGGCCAGCGCGGCCGCACGGCGAAAGCGCCGGCCGCCTTGGCGGGCGACGCCGAAGCGCCGGCCTGCAGACGCAGGGCGCCGGCCAGCGCGATCATGGCGCCGTTGTCGGTGCAGAACTCCAGCTCGGGGTAGAAGACCGAGATTTTCTGGCGCGCCGCGCGCATATCGAGCTGGCGCCGCAATTCCCGGTTGGCGCCGACGCCGCCGGCCACCACCAGCTGTTGCAGCCTGCTCTCCTTCACGGCGCGCAGCGCTTTCTTGACCAGCACTTCGACGATGGCGTCCTGGAAGGCGCGCGCGATGTCGGCCCGCTGCCGGTCGTCCAGCGTCGCGCCGTCCTGCGTCAGCGCGCGGACCTGCACGAGCACGGCGGTTTTCAGGCCGCTGAAGCTGAAATCGAGGTCGCCGGAATTGAGCATCGGCCGCGGCAGCTTGAAGGCGTCCGGGCGCCCCTGCTCGGCCAATTGCGCCAGCGCCGGGCCGCCCGGATAGCCGAGGCCGAGCAGCTTGGCCGTCTTGTCGAAGGCCTCGCCGGCCGCGTCGTCCAGCGTTTCGCCGAGCAGCTCGTAGTGGCCGACGCCGGTCACGCGCATCAACTGCGTATGCCCACCGGAAACGAGCAGCGCGACGAAGGGGAAGCGCGGCGGCGTTTTCGACAGCAGCGGCGAGAGCAGATGCCCCTCGAGGTGATGCACGGGAAGCGTCGGCACGCCGAGCGAAGTCGCCAGCGCTTCGGCGAAAGCGGCACCGACCAGCAGGGCGCCGGCCAGCCCCGGTCCCTGCGTATACGCGACGGCGTCGACGTCGGCGAGCGCGCGCCCGCTCTCGGCGAGCACCTGGCGCAGCAGCGGCACGGCACGCCGGATATGGTCGCGCGAGGCCAGTTCGGGGACCACGCCGCCGTAGGCCTGATGCATCGCCACCTGCGAATGCAGCGCGTGCGCGAGCAATTGGCCGTCGCCGGAGGCGTAGAGCGCGACGCCAGTTTCGTCGCAGGAGGATTCGATTCCGAGTACCAGCATGGCCGGCATTTTACCGCAGCCGCCGCGCCTCCCGAGCGAAAGGCTTGGAATTTTCCCCGAGCTTTGTTTATAATGCCCGGCTCAGCTGCAACCCTGCCGATATTTGAAATTAGGATAGAGCCAATGCCCGCCATTCGCCTCAAGGAAAATGAACCGTTCGAAGTGGCGATCCGCCGTTTCAAGCGTACCGTTGAAAAAACCGGCCTGTTGACCGAACTGCGCGCCCGCGAGTTCTACGAGAAGCCCACCGCCGAGCGCAAGCGCAAGCTGGCCGCTGCCGTCAAGCGCCACCACAAGCGCATGCGCAGCCAGACCCTGCCGCCGAAGCTCTACTAATACCGGTTTGCAGCTCGCCAAGCAGCCGCCCGTTTCGCGATGGGCGGCTTTTGGCGTTTTCGGCCCTGTCTATTGATCCCGCAGCAGCGCCGGCCATCGAGCCGCCGCCCGCCCGGCCACCGAGGAAGCTTGCCATGACCCTGAAAGAGCGCATCAACGAAGACATGAAGGCCGCCATGCGCGCCAGGGAAACGGCGAAGCTCGGCACCATCCGCCTGCTGCTCGCCGCGATCAAGCAGAAGGAAGTCGACGAGCGCATCGCGCTCGACGACGGCGCCGTGCTCGCCGTCATCGACAAGATGCTCAGACAGCGCCGCGATTCTATCGCGCAGTACGAAGCCGCCGGGCGCACCGACCTCGCCGACGTCGAGAAGCTCGAAGCCGAACTGCTCACCGCCTACATGCCGGCAGGGCTTTCGGCCGAGGAAATCGCGACGGCCGTCGCCGCCGCCGTTGCCGAAACCGGCGCCGCCGGCCCCGGCGACATGGGCAAGGTGATGGGCGTCCTGAAGCCGAAGCTGGCCGGGCGCGCCGACATGACCGAAGTCTCGAAGCTGGTCAAAGCCCGCCTCGCGGGCGGCTGATCCGCGTCGACCGATAGGTACGGCCGGCGCAGGCCGCTGCCAGAATGATTCCGGAATCCTACATCCAGGAGCTGCTGCACCGGGTCGACGTCGTCGACTTGATCGACAGCTACGTGCCGCTCAAGAAGGCGGGGGCCAACTATGCCGCCTGCTGCCCCTTCCACAACGAGAAGTCGCCGTCGTTCACGGTCAGCCCGACCAAGCAGTTCTACCACTGCTTCGGCTGCGGCGCGCACGGCACGGCGATCGGCTTCCTGATGGAGTACTCCGGCCTCGGCTTCATCGACGCGATCAAGGACCTGTCCGGCCGCGTCGGCCTGCCGATGCCGGAGGACGAAGGCCGGCCGCGCCAGGACGGCCCGAAGATCGCCTCGCTGACCGAAGTCATGGCGCGCGCGGCGAAGTACTACTACGAACAGCTGAAGCACTCGGAAGCGGCAATCTCCTACCTCAAGAGGCGCGGCGTAACCGGCGAGATCGCGCAGAAATTCGGCATCGGCTACGCCCCCGGCGGCTGGCAGAATCTCGAGGCCGCCTTCGCCGACTACGGCGCGACGGAACTACAGGCCGCCGGGCTGGTCATCAAGAACGAGCAAGGCCGGCTTTACGACCGCTTTCGCGACCGCGTGATGTTCCCCATCCTCAACCAGAAGGGCGAGGTCATCGCTTTCGGCGGACGCGTGCTCGGCGAAGGCGAACCGAAGTACCTGAACTCACCGGAAACGCCGCTTTTCGAAAAGGGCCGCGAGGTATTCGGCCTGCCGCAGGCGCGCGCCGCGCTGCGCGAGAAGGACACGGCGATCGTCGTCGAGGGCTACATGGACGTCGTCGCACTCGCCCAGCACGGCGTCGGCAACGCGCTGGCGACGCTCGGCACGGCGACCACGGCGACGCACGTGCAGAAGCTGCTGCGTCAGGTCGACCGCATCGTCTACTGTTTCGACGGCGACAACGCCGGCCGCAAGGCCGCGTGGCGGGCGCTGGAAAACAGCCTGGAGGCGCTGCCCGAACAGAAGAGCATCGGCTTCGTCTTCCTGCCGCAGGGCGAAGACCCCGACAGCTTCGTGCGCGCGCAGGGCACGGCCGCCTTCGAGCGCCTGATCGCGCAGGCGACGCCGCTCTCGGACTACCTGCTGCGCGAACTGGCGACGCACTGCGATCTGACCAGTGCCGAAGGCAAGGCTAAGCTGGTCGCCGACGCCAAGCCGCTGCTCGGCCGCCTGCAGACGCCGCTGCTGCGCCTGCAGCTGGTCAAGCGCCTGGCCGAGGTGAGCGGCTTCGAGCAGGCCGAGATCGAACGGCTGTGCGATCTGCGCCCGGTCGCCCGCCCGGCGCCGGCGCGGGCGCCGCGTCAGGCGCCGTCGCTGCTGCGCCCACTGCTGCGCCTGCTGCTGCAGAAACCGGCGTTGGCGCAGCGCGTCCCGCTCGGCGCGCTGCCGAACAACTCGGCCGAAGCGCGCGCCGTGCGCCGTCTGTGCGAAGCCATCCGCGCCGCCGGCGACCCGCCGCCGCCGTACGCGGCACTGATCGAGCGGATGCGCGGCGAAGGAAGCGAAAGCGAGAGCGACGAGACCACCCTGCGCGAAGCGGCGGCGGAACTGATGCAGCACCCCTTCGCCGAGGACGACATCGACGCCGAGTTCGACGGCGCGATCGAACGCCTCAGCGAAGGCGAACAGAAGCGCGCCTTCGCTGCGCTGCAGGAAAAGATACAGAAGCTCGGCGTCGCCGGGCTGTCGAGCGAAGAAAAGCAGCAGTACCTGCAGGCCCTTGCCGGCCGCGGGAAAGCTGGCTAAGTTGTGATATAATTTGAGGTTTTTCCAGTCTAACGCTAACCGGGAAATGGTCATGGCAAGGGAAAAGGCAGCAACTTCTAAATCGGCCAAGGCAAAGGCTGCGGCCGATCTGCTGGCGGCAGCCGGCGATGCGCCGTCGCCGGTCGACGCCGAAACGCGCAAGACGCGACTCAAGAATCTGATCAAGCTGGGCAAGGAACGCGGCTTCCTGACCTATGCCGAAATCAACGACCACCTGCCGGACGACGTCGTCGACGCCGAGCAGATCGAAAGCATCATCAGCACCTTCAGCGACATGGGCATCCAGGTCTATGACGAGGCGCCCGATGCCGAGACCCTGCTCATGTCGGACAACGCGCCGGCCGCCGGCGCCGACGACGCCGACGTCGAGGAACAGGCCGAACAGGCGCTGTCCACCGTCGACTCCGAATTCGGCCGCACGACCGACCCGGTGCGCATGTACATGCGCGAGATGGGGACGGTCGAACTGCTCACGCGCGAAGGCGAAATCGAGATTGCCAAGCGCATCGAGGACGGCCTCAAGCACATGATCCAGGCGATCTCCGCCTGCCCGACGACGATTGCCGAGATTCTCGACGCCGCCGACAAGGTCGCCCGGGAAGAGATGCGCATCGACGAAGTGATCGACGGCCTGATCGACCCGAACGCCGAAGGCGCCATCGAGGAACTCGCCGAGGACGAAGACGCCGCGGTCGAGGAGGAGGAAGGCGACGAGGAAGAAGGCAACGAAGGCGCCGCCGCCTCGGCCTCGCTGCTGCAAATGAAGACCGAAGCGCTGGAACGCTTCGCGACGATCCGCGCGCACTACACCAAAGCGCACGGCGTGCTCGTCAAGAAAGGCTCGCAGGACAAGGCCTACCTCAAGCTGCAGCAGCAGATCTCCGACGAGATGATGAACATCCGCTTCACGTCGAAGACCATCGAACGCCTGTGCGACTCGGTGCGCGGCATGGTCGAGGAAGCGCGCGCCTGCGAACGCAAGATCCAGCAGATCTGCGTCGACAAGGTGCGCATGCCGCGTCCGCACTTCATCAAGGTCTTCCCCGGCAACGAGCTCAATCTCGACTGGGTCGAGGCCGAACTCGCCGCACCGGGCAGCAAGGCCTACGCCCAGATCCTGACGCGCAACGCGCCGAACGTGATCGAGGAGCAGAAGAAGCTGCTCGCCTTGCAGGACCGCATCGGCATCCCGCTCAAGGAACTGAAGGACATCAACAAGCAGATGTCCACCGGCGAAGCCAAGGCGCGTCGCGCCAAGCGCGAAATGACCGAGGCCAACCTGCGCCTCGTGATCTCGATCGCCAAGAAGTACACCAACCGCGGCCTGCAGTTCCTCGACCTGATCCAGGAAGGCAACATCGGCCTGATGAAGGCGGTGGA
>MKUH01000021.1 GCA_001897745.1 Candidatus Accumulibacter sp. 66-26 | reverse complement strand
AATACCGCCGCGGCTACAAGTTCTCGACCTACGCCACGTGGTGGATCCGTCAGGCCATCACGCGCTCGATCGCCGACCAGGCGCGCACCATCCGCATCCCGGTGCACATGATCGAGACGATCAACAAGATGAACCGCATCTCGCGCCAGATCCTGCAGGAAACCGGCGTCGAAGCCGATCCGGCGACGCTGGCCAAAAAGATGGAGATGCCGGAAGAGAAGATCCGCAAGATCCTCAAGATCAGCAAGGAACCGATCTCGATGGAAACGCCGATCGGCGACGACGACGACTCGCACCTCGGCGACTTCATCGAGGACCAGGCGACGCTCGCCCCGACCGACGCTGCGCTCTACTCCAGCCTGCGCTTCATCACCAAAGACGTGCTCGACACGCTGACGCCGCGCGAAGCCAAAGTGCTGCGCATGCGCTTCGGCATCGAAATGAACACCGACCATACGCTGGAAGAAGTCGGCAAGCAGTTCGACGTCACCCGCGAACGCATCCGCCAGATCGAAGCCAAGGCGCTGCGCAAGCTGCGTCACCCGTCGCGTTCGGACAAGCTGCGCAGCTTCTTGGACAACGGCAACAGCTGACCGCGTTCAACAATCACCCGGCGCCCACCTCGTAAGTGCCGGGCGGTTTTGGGCCTGTAGCTCAGTTGGTCAGAGCAGAGGACTCATAATCCTTTGGTCCAGGGTTCAAGTCCCTGCGGGCCCACCAATACGAAAGCCCCTGATTCTCTGGATCAGGGGCTTTTTTTCGTGCATCGCGAAGAACGGCACCATAAGAACGAGCCTCGAAACTTCGAGAATCAGCTACCGGTCGGAAGCCTGCACCGGTTGCTAGCGTAAAAGGGCTCTTTCGAGCTTTTCAATCGAGGAATTCCCATCCACCCGCCCGATCAAGCGGCCATCGCGGAACGCAAGAAAGGCGGGGAGGCCGCGAATACCGTAGGTCGACGCGACGACGTCGCGCTCGAAGCCAAGCCAAGGCTCCCAGGTAGTGCGCATGAACGAAGCAGAACTGGCGTGTCGGGTCGCGAAATCGTCGAAGCGGGGATTTGCCGGCAAGCAAAAGGTGCACTTGAGGTCCAGCGAGGAAAACAGAACGATCACCAATCCCTTGCTGGTCGCCAGGCGCGTCGGCAAGTCTCCGGGGTGCACCGTCGCGATATTCGACGCCGCCTGCGAGTCATTGATGGTTTTGACGTTTTTCGCAGCGGCCTGTTGCGCCGGTTGCGCCGGTTGCGTTGGCGGCATCGGGGCGGCCAAAGGGAAAGCCGGTTGTGCTGCGGGAAATCCCGCCGTCGCCGAAGCAACCGGCGCCTGATCCCGGAACTGGGCCGGCGAAGGCGTGCTTTGGGCCGCCTTGACCATCGTCAATGCTTGAGTATCCAGAACGCGCCCCTCAACCGTGTAAATCAGACTGGAATATTTGTCATTGCCCCATTTCCCAACGCCGACGATGACCATTGCATTGTTGCGATAATAGGTCTTGAAGACTGCCCGATCGGGAAAATACAAGCCATTCAAACGCGAATTCGGATCAAGCACTGCCTTCCACGCGGACGGCGCATTGATGCCGGCGTGACACGCCTCATCACAAGCGAACACCAACTCGAATCCTTGTTGAGCCAGCAAACCCGCGTAATGCTGATCGACCAGCATCGGACTATCGTCGGAGCGATGCACATACTGCAGCACGTGCACCTTGCCTTCCATGGGGACGTTGTAGGGGGCGACCCAGCCCTCCGGCGTACCGCGTGGCAGACTGATTGGTACGCGAACGGAGTCCATCGGATTGTAGTAGGGGCGTTGCGCTGTTGAGCGCAGATACGGACGCAAACCAAAAGGCTCGATCAGCGCAGCGTTCGCCGGCATGTTTCCGTTCGCAGGCTGCTGATTATCGAAAACTGGAACATTGTCGCCCCCGGCCTGGCGCAGAAGACTGGTTGCCTGCCCGATGAGTTCGAAGGGATTGGCCGCAAACGCACCTGCCGAGGCAAGCATGAGTACGATGAAAAAGTAGAATCGAGCGAAAAAACCCAGCACGTTGAGACCTCACAAAAAACCATAGAAGCCGAAGGGTAAATGATTGGCATGACATCAGCAACTTTGTACCCCCCCTGTGGCCGGGCGCGGCAAAAGCGTCTTGGATGAGCAATGCTTCAAATCCGCACCGGCGGACCGCATTATCCTGCGCTCCGAGATTCAAGCCCCGACGCCGCCCCCGAAAAGAGAGAAACCCGCCGAAGCGGGTTTCTCTCTTTTCATCGTCCGTATTTCAGACGACGAGAACCAACGCCGGGTCGTCGAAGTGCTCGGTCAGGATGCGGCGCACGCGGTCCTGCCAGAGCGCCGCGAAGGCTTGCGCGATCTCGGCGTTTCCCTCGCCGGCGAGCAGTTGCTGCAGCAGGCCGCCCATGCGCGGATCGGCCGGCACGCCGGCGAGCGAGAGCGTGGCCGTAACGCCGGCACCGGTATCGAGCCGCGTGAAGCGGATTTCTCCCGCCAGATCGGCGTCGAAGGCGAGCAGGTCGCGGCGCGCAAAATTGCCGGCCAGGCCCTTGAAGCCGCCGCTGCCGGCGGCGCCGATGAGCAGGGCGACGACGCCGGCGATCACGCCGGTCACACCGTTCGCCTGCGCGTCGCGGAAGTCGACGCGGATGCCGCCGCGCTCGGGCACGGCGGCGCCGTACAGCGCGCGCAGCACGCGGCAGGTGAGCAGATAGGCGCCGGCGACGGTCGGGCAGGAATGGCCGGCGAGCTTGACCGCGTCGGCGTAGCGATACTCGATCAGCCCGCCCTCGGCGGCGCCGAGGAACTCGGCCAGCGGGTCGCGCAGGACGATGCCCGGCACGGCGTCGAAAAAGGCGGGAAAGCTGGAAGAGGCCATCTCAGGACCTCTTCTGGATCAGTTCGATCTTGTAGCCGTCGGGGTCCTCGACGAAGGCGATCACCGTCGTGCCGTGCTTCATCGGGCCGGCCTCGCGCACGACCTTGCCGCCGCGCGCCTTGATTTCGGCGCAGGCGGCGTAGGCGTCGTCGACTTCGAGCGCGACGTGGCCGTAGCCGTTGCCCAACTCGTAGGACGGCGTGTCCCAGTTGTGCGTCAGTTCGAGCACGGCGCCTTCGGCCTCGCTGTGGTAGCCGACGAAGGCCAGCGTGAAGCGGCCGTCCGGATAGTCCTGGCGGCGCAGTTCGCGCATGCCGAGGACTTCGGTGTAGAAGGCGAGCGAGCGGTCGAGGTTGCCGACGCGAAACATGGTGTGCAGGATGCGCATGGTTTTTTCCTTAGAACTGGGGGCACTGCGCGGCGAGCGTCTTGAGTTCGTCGCGCACCGCCTTGTAGTCGGGGTAGAGCTGGCCGACGATGGACCAGAAACGGGGGCTGTGGTTCATCTCGCGCAGGTGCGCGAGTTCGTGTGCGACGACGTAGTCGATCACGTGCAGCGGGAAATGGATCAGGCGCCAGTTGAGGCGTATGCCGCTCTTCAGGCTGCAGCTGCCCCAGCGCGTGCGCGCGGCGGACAGCGCCAGCGGCGGCAGGGCGACGCCGAGCTGCGCCGCGTAGTGGCGCAGGCGCTCGAGAAAGAGTTCGCGCGCCCGTTCGCGCAGCGTTTTTTCGAGCACCCTGGCAGCGTCGGCCGGATCGCGCAGACACAGCGTCAGCGCCGGCTGCGCGCTCCACACGGCGCGGTTGGCGCCCACCGCGAGGCGCACTTCGAGCGGGCTGCCGAGCAGCGGCAGGCGCACGCCGTCGACGATGGCGAGCGGCTCGGGACGGCGCCGCGAACGCCACTCGTCGAGCTTCTGCACGACCCATTCGCCGTGGCGCAGGATCAGCGACTCGACCTCGCGCAACGAAGCCCGGCTCGGTGCGCCTACGCGCAGGCCGCGGTGGTCGATGGACAGGCCGATGGTACGCCGGCGGGCGCGGCGCAGGACGTAGGGAACGATGCGGTCGCCGAGCGCGATGGTGCGCGGCGTTTCATCCGCCGCCGGCGGCTTGACGGAAAAAAAGGGCAGTTCAGCCTGCCAGGGCATCGGCCGTGTCGGGATAGCGATGCGGCGAGAGGCGGTGCATCTCGGCTTCGATCCACGTCTCGACGAGCAGGTTGATCTCGGCTTCGGACTTGCCGGCCGTGTCGATGGCCGGTCCGATGCTCACGGTGATCAGGCCGGACGACTTGAGGAAGGCGTTCTTGCCCCAGATTTCGCCGGCGTCGTGCGCCACCGGCACGACCTTGGCGCCGGTCTGCACCGCGAGGTGCGCGCCGCCCGGCTTGTAGCGCCGCTTGTGGCCGGGCTCGACGCGCGTGCCCTCGGGGAAGATGACGACCCAGTAGCCGGCGTCGAGCCGGCCGCGCCCCTGGTCGACGACCTGGCGCAGCGCATCCTTGCCGGCCTGGCGGTCGATCGAGATCATCTTCATCGCGGCCAGTCCCCAGCCGAAGAAGGGAATCGCCAGCAGCGACTTCTTGAGCACGAAAACGAGCGGCGGGAAGATTTCCTGCAGGCCGACCGTCTCCCACGCCGACTGGTGCTTGGAAAGGATCACCGCCGGTTCGGCCGGGATGTTCTCGCGACCGATCACCTGATAGCGGATGCCGAGGACGGCCTCGCAGAGGAACATGAAGCCCTTGCGCCAGGCCGCGATGATCGCGTAGCGCGTCTTCATCGGGAAGATCATCGCGAGCGAAACGAGGATGCCGAAGGGAATCGTCAGCAGCGCGGAGAGCAGCGTGAACAGCAGTGAACGGACGACGGTCATCATGCGGTCAGAAGGTGATCGACGGCGGCGGCGAGGTCGGGAAAGACCAGCGTTCCTTCCGGCAGGCCGCCGTCGGCGTGCGTCTTTTCGCCCTTGCCGGTGAGCACCAACAGCGGCCGCCCGCCAACCGCCGCGGCGGCCTGCAGGTCGCGCAGCGAATCGCCGACCGACGGCGTGCCGGCGAGATCGACGTTGAAACAGGCGCCGATGCGCTCGAACATGCCGGGCTTCGGCTTGCGACAGTCGCAGTCCGAATCGGCCGCATGCGGGCAATAGAAGACGGCGTCGATGCGCCCGCCCGCCGCCTGCACGGCGCGGTGCATCTTGTCGTGGATCCGGTTCAGCGTGTCCATGTCGAACAGGCCGCGGCCGACGCCCGACTGGTTGGTCGCGACGACGACGCGGTAGCCGGCCTGGTTGAGCTTGGCGATCGCTTCGAGGCTGCCGGGAATCGGCTTCCATTCGGCCGGCGACTTGATGTACTGGATCGAGTCGAAATTGATCACGCCGTCGCGGTCGAGGATGATGAGTTTCATCGCGGGTTTCATCGCGGGATCGTCGCTTTCGCTTTAAACCGCGAGCCGCGCGATGTCGGCCACCGCGTTGAGCTGGTCGAACAGCGCCTTGAGCAGACCGAGGCGGTTGCCGCGCAGCAGCGGCTCGTCGACGTTGACCATCACTTCGTCGAAGAAGCGGTCGACCTCGGCGCGCACCGAGGCGAGCGCCTTCAGCGCGTCGGCGTAGTCCTCGTTGGCGACGTGCGATTTCACCAGCGGCGCGATCAGCACGACGCGCTCGAACAGCGCCTTCTCGGCCGGCTCCTGCAGCAGCGCGACGTCGGGCTCGGGCAGCGCGCCCTCGGCCTTTTTCAGGATGTTGCCGATGCGCTTGTTGGCCGCGGCCAGCGCCAGCGCCTCGGGCAGGCGCAGGAAATCGCGCACGGCGGCCAGCTTGGCCGGAACGAGGTCGATGCGCGTCGGACGCTGCGCGAGGACGGCCTCGACTGCGTCCTGGGCGTGGCCAGCGTCGCGCAGCAGGCCGCGCAGGCGGTCGTGCATGAAGTCGAGCAGCGGCTCGGCGACCGGCTGCGTCAGCACGCCGGCGGCAAAGCCGGCCTGCGCGTCGGCGATCAGGTCGGAAAGATCGAGCGGCAGCGGCGATTCCATCAGGATGCGCAGCACGCCGAGCGCGGCGCGGCGCAGGCCGAAGGGGTCCTTGTCGCCGGTCGGGATCTGGCCGATGCCGAAGAAGCCGACCAGCGCGTCGAGCTTGTCGGCCAGCGAGGCGGCGCAGGCGATGTTGCCGGACGGCAGCGCGTCGCCGGCGAAGCGCGGCTGGTAGTGGCTCTGCACGGCGTCGGCGACCTGCGCATCCTCGCCGTCGTGCAGCGCGTAGTAGCGGCCCATGATGCCCTGCAGCTCGGGGAATTCGCCGACCATGTCGGTGACGAGGTCGGCCTTGGCCAGGCGGGCGGCGCGAGCGGCCAGCGAAGCGTTGGCCGAGAGGCGGACGGCGATTTTCTGCGCCAGCGCCTCGATCCGTTCGACGCGCTGCAGCACCGAGCCGAGCTTGTTGTGATAGACGACGCTGCCGAGCTTTTCGAGGCGCGAGGCAAGCGTCGTCTTGCGGTCCTGGTTGAAGAAGAAGCGGGCGTCCGAGAGGCGCGGGCGCACGACGCGGGCGTTGCCCTCGACGATGTGCTTCGGATCGTCCACCTGCATGTTGGAGACGATCAGGAACTTGTTCAGCAGCTTGCCCGCATTTGGCCCCGCTCCGTCGAGCAGCGGGAAATACTTCTGGTTCTGCTGCATCGTCAGGATCAGGCATTCCTGCGGCACTTCGAGGTATTCGGCCTCGAACTCGCCGACGTACACGACCGGCCATTCGACCAGCGCGGTCACTTCGTCGAGCAGGCCGGCGGCCGGATTGATCGTGGCGTTCAGCGCCTGCGCCTGCGCGTCGAGCTGCTGCGCGATCGCGTCGCGGCGCTCGGCGAAGCCGGCGACGACCTTGCCCGCGCCCCGCAGCGTCTCGACGTAGGCGTCGGCGCTGTGCAACGCGATGTCGCCGCTCGACAGGAAGCGGTGGCCGCGCGTGATCTTGCGGCTCGACAGGCCGAGCACTTCGCCGGGCACCAGACGTTCGCCGTGCAGCATGACGAGGCCGTGCACCGGGCGCACGAACTGGTGGTCGGTATCGCCCCAGCGCATCAGCTTGGGAATCGGCAGCTTCTTCAGCGCGTCGGCGACGATGCCGGCGAGCACGTCGTCGAGCTTCACGCCCTTGACGCTGGCCTGGTAGAAGAAGGTTTCGGACTTGCCGTCCATGCGCTTCTCGAATTTCGCCAGTTCGGCGACGGGAATCCCCTTGGCCTCGAGCTTCTTCTTCAGCGCCGGGGTCGGCTGGCCGTCGGCGTCGAGCGCGACGGCAACCGGCATGATCTTTTCGAAGGCCGTCGCGTCGGGCGCCACGGCGAGCACGCCCGGCACCTGGATGGCGAGCCGGCGCGGCGTGGCGAACCAGCGGTAGTCGTCGCCGGCGGCGACCAGATTGCGGTCGGACAGGCCGGCGTGGATCTGGGCGGAAAAGACTTCGCCAAGGCGCGCCAGCGCCTTGGGCGGCAGTTCTTCGGTAAGGAGTTCGACGAGCAGTGTGGCGTTCATGTCAGTTGCCCTCCGCTGCGTCGCACTCTGCGCTCTTGCACATCGGGAAACCGAGCGCCTCGCGGGAGTTGTAGTAAGCCTGCGCCACTTCGCGCGCCAGGGCGCGCACGCGGCCGATGTAGGCGGCGCGCTCGGTGACCGAGATGGCGCCGCGCGCGTCGAGCATGTTGAAGCAGTGCGAGCACTTCATGACCTGCTCGAAGGCCGGCAGCGCGAGGTTCAGCCCCATCAGGCGCTTGGCTTCGGCCTCGTGGTCGTTGAAGTGGCGGAAGAGGATTTCGACGTTGGCGTGCTCGAAGTTGTACGTCGACTGCTCGACTTCGTTCTGGTGATAGACGTCGCCGTAGGTGATGCGGTAGCCCGGCCCTTCGGCCCAGACGAGGTCATAGACGTTCTCGACGCCCTGCAGGTACATCGCCAGCCGTTCGAGGCCGTAGGTGATCTCGCCGAGCACCGGCTTGCAGGACAGCGAACCGACTTCCTGGAAGTAGGTGAACTGGGTGACTTCCATGCCGTCGAGCCAGACTTCCCAGCCGAGGCCCCAGGCGCCGAGCGTCGGCGACTCCCAGTCGTCCTCGACGAAGCGGATGTCGTGCTCGGCGGTATCGATGCCCAGCGCGCGCAGCGAATCGAGGTAGAGCTCCTGGATGTTGGCCGGCGACGGCTTGAGGACGACCTGATACTGGTAGTAGTGCTGCAGACGGTTCGGGTTTTCGCCGTAGCGGCCGTCCTTGGGGCGGCGCGAGGGCTGCACGTAGGCCGCGCTCCACGGCTCGGGGCCGATCGCGCGCAGGAAGGTGGCGGTGTGGAAGGTGCCGGCACCGACTTCGATGTCGTAAGGCTGCAGCAGCGCGCAACCCTGTTTGTCCCAGAAATTCTGGAGACGCAGGATGATTTCCTGAAACGTAGGCATGGACAGGCTTCGTGAATGCGAAAAAGCTGATTTTACTTGGTTTTGCACGCGACAAGAACCCGATCGTCGCGCTTCGCGGGCGTTGCGCCCCTTGTACCGACCCCGGCCTCAGCCGGACGCCGGCCCGCTTTCGAGCCTCGGCAGGAAAACGCTGACGCACAGGCCGCCGCCCGGGCGGTTGGCCGCCTCGATGCAACCGCCATGCAGGGCAACGACGCGCTGCGTGATCGCCAGCCCGAGGCCGTAGCCGTCTACCGCAGTGCCGTCGGCGCTGCGGTAGAACGGCGCGAAGATGGCCTGCAGTTCCGCTTCCGGCACGCCCGCGCCGCCGTCCGCCACGCGGATGCGGTAGCCCGCTCGCGCCGCCTCCGGCGCGAGCTCGACCGACACCCGCCCACCTTCCGGCGAATGCTTGAGCGCGTTGCGCACGACGTTTTCGAGCGCGCGATGCAGCAGTTCGGCGTTGCCCCGGATCGCGAGCGCCGCCGCCTCCGGCGCGGCATAGTCGACGCGGCGGGCGGCGGCCTGCGCCTCGAAGCGCGCGTCCTCGACCAGCGCATCGAGCAGTTCGCGCAGATCGACCGCTTCGTCCAGCCGTCCGGCCATGCCCGCCTCGAGACGCGACAGCGCCAGCAGTTCGCTGACCAGCCGTTCCATGCGCACCGATTCGCGCTCGATGCGCGCGAGCAGATCGGCGCCGCGTTCCGGCTGCTGGCGCAGCAGGCCGATGGCCGCCTGCAGGCGGGCGAGCGGCGAGCGCAGTTCGTGCGAGACGTCGTGCAGGAGGCGCCGCTGGCCGTCCATCAGGGACTTAAGGCGCGCCGCCATGCGGTCGAAATCGCGCCCGAGATCGGCCAGCTCGTCGCGCCGGCCGCCCATTTCCAGCGCCAGCCGCTGCCCCAGGCGACCGTCGGCGGCCCCCGCGAAAGCGGCGCGCAGGCTGCGGATCGGCTTGGCGAAATACCAGGCGAGCAGCGCCGCGAAGAGCAGGCTGACGAGCGCCCCGGCAAGCAGCGGAATCGGTGGGAACGGCAGGGGCGAGCGCGGCGGCGGTCGCGCGTCGCCGTCGTCCGGATGCGGCGGCGGACCGGGCGGTGCGAACGACGGCGCTCCGGGCGGCCCGGGCTGGGCGGACGGCGGCGCGAAGAGCACGTAGGCGCTTCCGTCGGCGGCGACCGCCCGCGCGACGCCGCGCCGCACCGGCCCGGGCGGCCCCTCGGCCGGCGCCGCCGCGCTGGCCAGCCGAAGGACGCGCGCCTGCGTTTCGGGTGCGACGGGGCGCCCGAACAGCTCCCGCCCCTGCTCGTCGAGCGCGAACACCGGCGGCCCCGGCAGGCGGCGTTGTTCGTCGAGCAGCGCGCGCAGGGCGGCGACGCCGCCGTGGCGCAGCGTGGCAGCCGCGGCGTTGACGTCGAAGACGGCCGGCGGGCTGAGGTCGACGCCGGCCGGCGCCCCCTCGTGCGCACGGTCCTTCAGCCAGAAGGTCAGCCCGACGCCGAGACCGGCGGTCAGCTGGGCCAGCCAGAAAAAGAAGAAGAATTTCCAGAAAAGACGCCCCACGCCTACTCCCGGACGTACTGGTAGCCCTTGCGGAATACCGTCTGGATGCGCGAGCGGCCGTCCGCCAGCGGCGCCAGCTTCTGGCGGATACTGCTCATGTGCACGTCGATGCTGCGGTCGAAGCGCGTCAGCGGGCGCCCCAGCCCCTGCGCCGAAAGCTCGGCCTTGCTCACCACGCGCCCGGCGCTGCGCGCCAGCAGTTCGAGCAGGTCGAATTCGGTGCTGGTCAGCGCGAGCGCCCGCGCGTCCCATTCGGCGCGGCGCTGCGCGGGCCAGAGGACGAGCGGGCCGACCGCGACCGGCGCGGGCGCGGCGGCATGCCCCGGCGCGTCTTCGGCACGGCCGCGCCGCGTACGGCGCAGGATGGCGCGCAGACGCGCCGCCAGTTCGCGCGGCGTACACGGCTTCGGCACGTAGTCGTCGGCGCCCAGTTCCAGCCCGGCGATGCGGTCGGCGTCGTCGCCGCGTCCCGTCAACATCAGCACCGGCAGCATGCTGGACGCACGGATGCGGCGCAGCGCCTCGATCCCGTCGATGCCCGGCAGCATCGCGTCGAGCACGACGATGGCGTAATCGCCGTCCAGGGCGGCTGTGACGCCGGATTCTCCGTCGTGCGCCAGATCCACCGCGAAACCGTCGCGCAGCAGATACTCGCGCAGCATTTCCGCCAGCTCGGCGTCGTCGTCGACCAGCAATACCCTAGTTTCCATTTCCGTGGTTTCCGCGCGATCAGCGATCAGTCATCCGAGCGCGCCATCTTAGCCAAGCGGCGCGGTGCGGGCCACCCGCGCCGTGCCGCATTTACAGCTCTTTACAAGTCCCCGGCGCGGCGCATGCCGGCCGCATGCCCGCTTCGGCAAAACTTGCCGGACATACGCGCCGAGTCGGACGCCGGCGCGCCAAGCCGCTGTTTTTCCGGCCCGCCCGGAAGAGCGCGGAAGGTCGGGAATTGCCGCCCCGGCAAACCGCGCGCGGCGAACGCCGGCGAAACGCGGAAGCGTCCGGAAAAAGCGCTCGGAAAACTCACTTCCCTTAACGCCGATTTACCGCGTTTTACACCTCAAGCCCAGTAAACACGGCCTTTCTGGCCGATATCTTGCAAACGAAAGGCAAGGGATCCACGGCGGGGCGACGGCGCCTCCCGACCCGAACGAACGGCCGCCCGGCCACGCCGGGCGCCCGGTTTCCGACACTCACTCACGCAAGGAGCACATCATGAGCGGCATTGGCAGCATCGGCAGTTACAGTTCCTTTTTCTCGCAGCTCGACACCAAGAACAAGGGTTACATCGACAAAAGCGATCTCGTCTCGGCGTTCGCGAAGATTTCCGAGGACAGCTCATCGGACGACAGCGTCAGCATCGATCAGGTGTTCGGCCAGCTCGACAGCGACGGGGACGGCAAGGTCACCCAGGACGAGATGTCGAGCAGCCTGCAAAAGCTGGCCAGCGAACTCGAAAGCCAGTTCAACCAGATGCGCATGGGCGGCGCCATGGGAGGCATGGGAGGAATGGGCGGCACACCGCCCCCGCCGCCGCAGGACGACGCCGGCTTCAGCAAGGACGAACTGCAGAGCCAGATCGACGAAATCGGCAATTCCGACAGCAAGCGCTCCGATCTGCTCGCCAACATCGTGAGCAATTTCGAGGAAGCCGACACGGACGGCGACGGCAAGGTCAGCTTCAAGGAGGCGATGGCCTACGACAAGCAGAGCCGGAGCGACACGACCACCGACCGCACGGCGAGTGCGGGCGCAAGCACCGCCTCGGCGACGGACACGGACGCCAGCGGCAGCGAACTGGCGGTCATGAAACGGATCATGGCGCTGGTCCAGGCCTACGCCGCCGGCGGAACGGAAACGAAGTCGGGCCGCCAGTCCGGCTCGTTCTCGATCGCCGCCTGAGCCTGCCCCGCCCCTTCTGCGAAGGGGGGCGCGCCGCCGGCGTCAGCGCGTGCGCAGGCGGCGCGCCAGCGGGAGCAGGCCAAGCAGCGCGAGCGCGGCGAACAGGGCGCCGGCCAGGAAGGTCGCGCGCGAGCCGAAGGCATCCCACAGCCCGCCGGCCAGCACGCTGGCCGCGAGCAGGGCGACGCCGCCGACCAGATTGAAGATGCCGAAGGCGGTGCCGCGCAGCGCGGCCGGCGCCGCGTCGGCGACCAGCGCGGCGAGCACGCCCTGCGTCAGCCCCATGTGCAGCCCCCAGAGAACGACGCCGAGCACGACGCCGGGCAGGCCGCCGACCAGCGCCAGCGCGAGGTCGGCCGCGACCAGCACGGCGCAGCCGAGCGCCAGCAGCGTGCCGCGGTTGCAGCGGTCGGCGAGAACGCCGGCCGGGTAGGACGACAGCGCGTAAACCGCGTTGAGCAGGACCAGGACCAGCGGGATCAGCAGCAGCGTCACCCCCGCCTCCTGCGCGCGCAAGACAAGAAAGGCTTCGCTGAAGCGCGCCAGCGTGAACACGGCGGAAAGTCCGACGATCCACCAGTAGGCCGGCGGCAGGCGGGCCAGCGCGGCGCGCGACAGCGGCAGGCGCCCCCTTGTCGCGGCGGTGCGCGGCGCGTCGCGCACCGCGAAAACGATCAGCGCCAGCGCCGCGAAGGCCAGTGGCACGGCGCACCAGAACACCAGCCGGAGGTTGCCGGCGCTCAGCCACAGCAGCCCGATCGCCAGCAAAGGGCCGATGAAGGCGCCGGCGACGTCGAGCGACTGGCGCAGGCCGAAGGCCGCGCCGCGCAGCGCCGGCGGCGCCAGATCGGCGATCAGCGCATCGCGCGGCGCGCCGCGGATACCCTTGCCGATGCGGTCGACGAAACGCGCCGCGACCACCCAGCCGAGCGTCTCGGCGAGCGGGAAGACGGGCTTGGTGAACGCCGCCAGGGCATAGCCGACGGCGGCCAGCAGCTTGCGCCGCCCGAGCCAGTCGGAAAGGGCGCCGGAAAAGACCTTGGTGATCGCCGCCGTCGCCTCGGCGACACCTTCGATGACGCCGACGGCCAGTGTCGAAGCGCCGAGCGCGCCGACGAGATAGATCGGCAGCAGCGCGTGGATCATCTCCGACGAGACGTCCATCAGCATCGAGACGAAGCCGAGCGCCCAGATGCCCCGGGGCATGCGGCCCGGCACGGAGACCCCGGGCGCCGGAACGGCGGGCGGGCTTTCGCTTGCGGGGCGGTTTTCCATGCGTTTCGCTCCTCCGGCAACGGAATCCGGGCGGCATGCCGTCCGGGCCGCCCATTTTTACAGTTTTTTTCCATCGCTTCCCCCGTCTTTTTGCAAATTCTTGACGGCGAATTTCCTAATCTTCGATGCGTACCGAACTCTCTCAGTCGAGGATATCAATGGACCTGATCTATCTCGCCGCCGTCGCCCTGCTGACGGGACTGGCGATCGCCCTGGCCGGCGCCTGCCGGCGACTCGGAGGCCCGCGATGAACTGGCTCTACGTTCTGGCCGGCGTCGCCGCGGCCGGCCTGCTCGTCTATCTGGTCGCCGCCCTCCTCAATCCGGAGGACTTCTCGTGAACACAAACCACTGGCTGCTTCTCGCCGCCTTCCTCGCCCTCCTGCTGACTGCCGCGCAACCGCTCGGGCTGTACATCGCGCGGGTGATGGAAGGCCGGGTCGGCGCCGCCGCCCGCGTCGAAAATCTCCTCTACCGCCTGTGCGGCGTCAGACCCGACGCCGAAACCGGCTGGTTCGCCTACGCGCTCGGCCTGATCGTCTTCAACGGACTCGGCCTGCTCGCGCTCTACGGATTGCAGCGCCTGCAGCTGTGGCTGCCGCTCAACCCGCAGGGACTGGGCAACGTCGCGCCCGACTCCGCCTTCAACACGGCGGTCAGCTTCGTCACCAACACCAACTGGCAGGGCTACGCGGGCGAATCGACGATGGCCTACCTGGTGCAGATGCTGGGCCTGACGGTGCAGAACTTCCTCTCGGCGGCGACCGGCATCGCCGTCGTCATCGCTCTCGTCCGCGGCCTGGCGCGCCACTCGGCGCAGACCATCGGCAACGTCTGGGTCGATCTCACGCGCGCCACGCTGTACGTGCTCCTGCCGCTCGCCTTCCTGCTCTCGCTGGCCTTCGTCGGCCAGGGCGTGCTGCAGAACCTGACCCCCTATCGGACGGTCGCTACGCTCGAAGTCGCGCACTACGACGCGCCGCGCGTCGACGCCGCTGGCCAGCCGCTCACGGACGCCGCCGGCAAGGCGCTGAGCGAACCGGCGGAGAGCGCCACGCAGACGCTGGCCATGGGGCCGGTCGCCTCGCAGGAGGCGATCAAGCTGCTCGGCACCAACGGCGGCGGCTTCTTCAACGCCAACTCGGCACACCCCTTCGAGAACCCCACGGCACTGAGCAACCTGCTGCAGATGCTGGCCATCCTCCTGATCCCTGCCGCGCTCTGCGTCAGCTTCGGGCGCATGGTGGGCGACGCCCGGCAGGGCTGGGCGATCCTCGCGGCGATGACGCTGATCTTCGTCGCCTGCGCCGCCGGCGCGATGAGCTTCGAGCAGCAGGGCAACCCGCTGCTCGGCGCCCTCGGCGCCGACCCGCAGTTCTCCGCGGCGCAGTCCGGCGGCAACATGGAAGGCAAGGAAACCCGCTTCGGCATCGCCGGCTCGGCGCTCTTCGCTGCCGTCACCACCGCCGCCTCCTGCGGCGCGGTGAACGCCATGCACGACTCCTTCACGCCGCTCGGCGGGATGATGCCGCT
The DNA here is from genome assembly GCA_001897745.1 of Candidatus Accumulibacter sp. 66-26. Classification (GTDB taxonomy): domain Bacteria; phylum Pseudomonadota; class Gammaproteobacteria; order Burkholderiales; family Rhodocyclaceae; genus 66-26. Next base: position 176,568 of record MKUH01000021.1, on the reverse strand, counting down.
GATCCTCATGCAGCTCGGCGAGGTGGTGTTCGGCGGCGTCGGGACCGGCCTCTACGGCATGCTCGTCTTCGCCATCCTGACCGTCTTCATCGCCGGCCTGATGATCGGCCGGACGCCGGAGTACCTGGGCAAGAAGATCGAGATCCACGAGATGAAGATGAGCTCGCTGGCCATCCTGGTGACGCCCGTCATCGTCCTCGCCGGCACGGCGATCGCCGTGATGTCCGACGCCGGGCGAGCCGGCATCGCCAACCCGGGGGCGCACGGCTTCTCCGAAATCCTCTACGCGCTGACTTCCGCCGCCAACAACAACGGCAGCGCCTTCGCCGGCCTCTCGGCCAACACGCCGTTCTACAACGTACTGCTGGCCGTCGCCATGTGGTTCGGACGCTTCGGCGTGATCGTCCCGGTGCTCGCGATCGCCGGTTCGCTGGCCGCCAAGAAGCGCGTCGCCGCGACCAGCGGCACGCTGCCGACGCACGGCCCGCTGTTCGTCGCGCTGCTGATCGGCACGGTGCTGCTGGTCGGCCTCCTCAACTACGTTCCCGCGCTCGCGCTCGGCCCGGTCGTCGAGCACCTCGTGCTCTGGGCCGGCCGCTGACAGGAAGAATCCGATGAGCAAAAAGACCTTTACCCTGTTCGATCCCGCGCTCGCCCTCCCGGCCATCGGCGCCGCCTTCCGCAAGCTGGACCCGCGCGTCCAGTGGCGCAACCCGGTGATGTTCGTCGTCTACGTGGGCAGCATGCTGACCACCGTGCTCTGGTGGGCCGCGCTGTCCGGCGAAGGAGAAGGCGAAGGCGGCGCCGGCTTTACTCTCGCCGTCGCCCTCTGGCTGTGGTTCACCGTGCTCTTCGCCAACTTCGCCGAGGCGCTGGCCGAAGGGCGCAGCAAGGCGCAGGCGGCGTCGCTGCGCAGCCTGAAGAAGGAAAGCTGGGCCAAGAAGCTGCAGGCGCCGCACTTCGGCGCCAAGTGGGCGCTGCTGCCGGCCGCCGACCTGCGCAAGGGCGACGCCGTGCTGGTGCAGGCGCAGGAGACGATCCCGGCCGACGGCGAGATCGTCGAAGGGGTCGCCTCGGTCGACGAGTCGGCCATCACCGGCGAATCGGCGCCGGTGATCCGCGAATCGGGCGGCGACTTCTCGGCCGTCACCGGCGGCACGCGCGTGCTTTCCGACTGGATCGTCGTGCGCGTCACGGCGAACCCCGGCGAGACCTTCGTCGACCGGATGATCGCCATGGTCGAAAACGCCAAGCGCCAGAAGACGCCGAACGAGATCGCGCTGACCATCCTGCTGGTGGCGCTGACCATCGTCTTTCTCGTGGTCACGGCGACGCTGCTGCCCTACTCGCTGTTCAGCGTCGACGCCGCCGGCGCCGGGCAGCCGGTCGGCCTCAGCGTGCTCGTCGCGCTGCTCGTCTGCCTGATCCCGACGACGATCGCCGGGCTGCTGTCGGCCATCGGCGTCGCCGGCATGAGCCGCATGCTGCAGGCCAACGTCATCGCCACCTCGGGGCGCGCCGTGGAAGCGGCCGGCGACGTCGACGTCCTGCTGCTCGACAAGACCGGCACCATCACGCTCGGCAACCGGCAGGCCGCCAACTTCCTGCCGGCCGACGGCGTCGACCGGAACGAACTCGCCGACGCCGCGCAACTCGCCTCGCTCGCCGACGAAACCCCGGAAGGCCGAAGCATCGTCGTCCTCGCCAAGCAGCGGTTCAATCTGCGCGAGCGCGACATCGCCGCCCTCGGCGCCCACTTCGTGCACTTCTCGGCGCAGACGAGGATGAGCGGCGTCGACCTCGGCGGACGGCAGATCCGCAAGGGCGCCGCCGACGCCGTGCGCAGCCACGTCGAAGCGCTCGGCGGCCAGTGGCCGGGGCGGGTGGCGGCCGACGTCGAGGAGATGGCGCGGCGCGGCAGCACGCCGCTGGTCGTCGCCGACGGCCTCCGCGTGCTCGGCGTCGTCGAACTGAAGGACGTCGTCAAGGGCGGCATCAAGGAGCGCTTTGCCGAACTGCGCCGGATGGGCATCAAGACCGTGATGGTGACCGGCGACAACCGCCTGACCGCCGCCGCCATCGCCGCCGAGGCGGGCGTCGACGACTTCCTCGCCGAGGCGACGCCGGAAGCCAAGCTGGCGCTGATCCGCGAGCATCAGGCCGCGGGACGGCTGGTGGCGATGACCGGCGACGGCACCAACGACGCGCCGGCGCTCGCCCAGGCCGACGTCGCGGTGGCCATGAACACCGGCACGCAGGCCGCCAAGGAGGCCGGCAACATGGTCGACCTCGACTCCAATCCGACCAAGCTCATCGAGATCGTCGAAACCGGCAAGCAGATGCTGATGACGCGCGGCTCGCTGACCACCTTCTCGATCGCCAACGACGTCGCCAAGTACTTCGCCATCATCCCCGCCGCCTTCGTCAGCACCTACCCGCAGCTCGCCGCGCTCAACGTGATGGGGCTGGGCAGCCCCGCCTCGGCGATCCTCTCGGCGGTCATCTTCAACGCCCTGATCATCGTCTGCCTCATTCCGCTGGCGCTGAAGGGCGTGCCCTACCGGGCGCTCGGCGCCGCCGCCCTGCTCCGCCGCAACGTCCTGATCTACGGTATCGGCGGCCTGATCGTGCCGTTCGCCGGGATCAAGCTGATCGACCTGATCCTGGTCGCGCTCGGCGTCCGCTGACCCGGCGCCCGAAGCCCGCCCCCGAACCCGAACCCCATTTTCCGCAAAGGAACCGCCATGAACCTCCGCCCCGGCCGCAGCCCGATCCTGCGCCCCGCCATCTCCGTCTTCGTTCTGCTCGCAGCGCTCACCGGCATCGTCTATCCCCTCGCCGTGACCGGCGTCGCGCAGGTCCTGTTCCCCACGCAGGCGAACGGCAGCCTGCTCAGCCAGGACGGCAAAATTGTCGGCTCGGAATTGATCGGCCAGAACTTCAGCGACCCGAAGAACTTCTGGGGTCGCCTCTCGGCCACCGCCCCGATGCCGTACAACGCCGCCGCCTCGTCGGGCTCCAATTTCGGACCGCTCAACCCGGCGCTGACCGAGGCCGCCAAGGTCCGCCTCGACCGCCTGAAAGCGGCCGATCCGGAAAACGCCCTCCCGGTGCCGGTCGATCTGGTGACGGCGTCGGCCAGCGGCCTCGATCCGCACATCAGCGCGGCCGCCGCCTACTACCAGGCGGCGCGCGTCGCACGCCTGCGCGGCGTCCCCCTGGCGCACGTCGAGGCGCTGATCGCGCAGCGCGTCGAAACGCCGCTCTGGGGCGTGCTCGGCGAACCCCGCGTCAATGTCCTGAAGCTCAACCTCGCCCTCGCCCGCCTCGACGCATGAGGCGCCGCCCCAGCACTCGGGAAGACGCCATGCCCAGAACCGCCGCGGCGCGCATGATGCGCACGCCGCCTCCTGCCCGTTCATACGCCGGCGCCTCTCCAATGACGCGCCGCGCCGCCGCCGTCGAGACGGCCGGCGGCGCGCGAAAGAGCGCGGCGAACGGGAGCGGCGGCGCACCGCGTCCCGCCGGCCGCACGCCATGAGCGACCTCACGCCGATGGACGAACTGCTCGCCTTCCTGATGACCATGGCCGCGCTGTTCCTCCCGCTCGCCATGGCAGCGCTGCTCGTGATGTGGAAAGATGGGAGAAAGTCCGGCGCCCGCGCCGGCTTCGCCGCCTGCCGCAGCCCGCAGCCATCCCGCGCGCGGCCGTCCGCCGCGCCCCCGACCCACCGCAACCACGAACGGCCATGAGCGAATCCCGACCCGACCCCGACCAGCTGCTGTCGCGCATCCAGGCCGAGGAAGCGCGCGCGCGGCGCGGCAAGCTGCGGATCTTCTTCGGCGCCTCGGCCGGCGTCGGCAAGACCTATGCGATGCTCGGCGCGGCCCGCCAGCAGCTGTTGCAGGGCGTCGACGTCCTCGTCGGCGTGGTCGAGACGCACGGCCGGATGGAAACCGAGGTGATGGCCGACGGCCTGGAGCGCCTGCCGCTCAGGGAAGTCGACTATCGCGGCCGGGTCCTGCGCGAGTTCGACCTGGACGGCGCGCTGGCGCGCAAGCCAGCACTCATCCTCGTCGACGAACTGGCCCACTCGAACGTCCAGGGATCGCGCCATCCGAAGCGCTGGCAGGACGTCGAGGAACTGCTCGCGGCCGGGATCGACGTCTACACGACGGTCAACGTGCAGCATCTGGAAACGCTCAACGACGTGGTCAGCGGCATCACCGGCATCCGGGTCTGGGAGACGGTGCCGGACCGCATCTTCGACACCGCCGACGAGGTGGTACTGGTCGACCTGCCGCCCAACGAGCTGATGCAGCGCCTGAAGGAAGGCAAGGTGTACCTGCCCAACCAGGCCGAACGGGCAATCCGCAACTTCTTCCGCAAGGGCAACCTGATCGCCCTGCGCGAGCTGGCTCTGCGCCGCACCGCCGACCGCGTGGACGACGATATGCTGGAATACCGGCGCAACCGTCTCGTCACCCCGGTCTGGCAAACGCGCGAATCGCTGCTCGCCTGCATCGGCCCCGGCGCCGGCGGCGAGCGCGTCGTGCGCAGCGCCGCGCGCATCGCCGGCAAGCTCGAAGCGCCGTGGCACGCGATCTACGTCGAGACGCCCGCGCTGCAACGCCTCGACGACGAACGGCGGCAGCACGTCCTGCGCAACCTCAAGCTGGCGCAGGACCTCGGGGCGCAAACCGCGACCCTGGCGGGCCGGACGGCGGAGCAGACCGCCATCGACTACGCCCGCGAGCACAATCTGGGCACCCTCGTCGTCGGCCGCGCGCAAGGACACGGCTGGCGCCTTTGGCGACGCGCGTTCGCCGCGCGCATCGGCGAACGCGCGCCCGACCTCAACGTCACCCAGGTCGCCTGCGGCGACGAGCGCGGCGCCCGCCCGCGCGCGCAGCCGTCCGGCGTGCCCCGGGCCTGGCGCGACTACGCGATGGCGGGCGTGCTCTGCGTCGGCGCCGCGCTGCTTTCCACCTTCCTGCACCCCCTGTTCGACCTGGCCAACATCGTCATGGTCTTCCTGCTCGCGGTGGTGCTGGCGGGCGTGCGCTACGGCCGAGGCCCCGCGGTGTTCGCCTCCTTCCTCAGCGTCGCGGCTTTCGACTTCTTCTTCGTGCCGCCGCGCCTGTCGTTCGCGGTCAGCGACGTCCAATATCTCCTGACCTTCCTCATCATGCTCGCGGTGGGCCTGATCACCGGACAGCTGACCGCCGGCTTCAAGTACCAGGCGCACGTGGCGACCCGCCGCGAGCAGCGCATGCGGGCGCTCTACGAAATGTCGCGGGATCTCTCCGGCGCCCTGCTCGCCGAGCAGATCGCCGAGATCGGCGAACGCTTCCTGGCCTCCGAATTCGCGGCGCGCACGGCGCTCGCGCTGGTCGACGAGAACGATCGGCTCCTGCCGCCGCTGCCGTCGGCCCGCCCGGTCAGCGCCTTCGACCACGGCGTCGCGCGCTGGGCCTTCGACCACGGCGAATGCGCGGGCGCCGGCACGGACACGCTGCCGGGCAGCCCCGTGCTCTATCTTCCGCTGAAGGCGCCGATGCGCCTGCGCGGCGTCCTCGCGGTCGAACTGCCCGACGCCGGCCGCCTGCTGATCCCCGAGCAGCGGCGCCTGCTCGACACTTTCTCCTCGCTGCTGGCGATCGCCATCGAACGCGTGCATTACGTCGAAGTGGCGCGCGACACGACGGTGCAGATGGAATCCGAGCGCCTGCGCAACTCCCTGCTCTCGGCCATCTCGCACGACATCCGCACGCCCCTGTCGGTGCTCGTCGGCCTCGCCGACTCGATATTCCTGAGCAAGCCGCCGCCCACCGCGGAGCAGGCCGAAATCGCCCAGGCCATGCGCGAAACCACGCTGCGCATCAACGCGCAGGTCAGCAACATGCTCGACATGGCGCGCCTGCAGGCCGGCAGGATCCAGCTGAAACGGGAATGGCAGCCGCTGGAGGAAACCGTCGTCGCCGGCATCAAGGGAATGGAAGCCGCCCTGCTCGGCCACCGGATCGACCTGCTGATTCCGGAAGAGCTGCCGCTGGTCGAGATCGACGCGGTGCTGATGGAGCGGGTGATCGGCAATCTGCTGGAAAATGCCGCAAAATACACGCCCGCCGGCACCACCATCTCGATCGGCGCCCGCGCGGACGGAGACACGGTCGAGTTCTGGGTCGCCGACCGGGGGCCGGGCGTTCCGCGCGGCAAGGAAGAAGCCATTTTCAAGAAATTCGAGCGCGGCGCCAGGGAAAGCACGATCGCCGGCGTCGGCCTCGGCCTGGCGATCTGCCGCGCCATCGTCGAAGCGCACGGAGGCCGCATCCACGCCGAGAATCCGCCGGACGGCGGCGCGCGTTTCGTCGTGCGCCTGCCGGCGGGATCGCCGCCGCACGTCGAAGCAGAAACCGAAGTCGAAACTGAAACCGAGAGCGAAAGGTCGCCGGAACCCTGAACATGGCCGATATGTCCCCGACCGTCATCGTCGTCGAAGACGAACAGAAGCTGCGCCGCTTCATCCGCCTCGCCCTCGAGGCGGACGGACTGCAGGTGTTCGAGGCCGACTCGGTGCGGCGCGGCCTGATCGAGGCCGGCACCCGGCAGCCGGACCTGCTCGTTCTCGATCTCGGGCTGCCGGACGGCGACGGGATCGACCTGATCCGGGATTTGCGCACCTGGTCCGACATCCCGGTGCTCGTGCTCTCCGCCCGCACCGAGGAGGAGGTCAAGGTGAACGCGCTGAACGCCGGCGCCGACGATTACCTGACAAAACCCTTCGGCGCCGCCGAACTGACGGCGCGCGTGCGCGCCCACCTGCGCCGCCGCGCGCGCGCCGTCGGCACGCCGCAGGCGCAGTTCGGCTTCGGCGCGGTCAAGGTCGACCTCGGGCGCCGCCTGGTCGAAAAGGACGGCGAAACCCTGCACCTGACGCCGATCGAGTTCCGCCTGCTCGCCTACCTCATCTCCAACCCCGACTGCGTGCTGACCCACCGGCAGCTGCTCAACGCCGTCTGGGGGCCCAGCCACACGGACGACAGCCACTACGTGCGCATCTACATGGGCCACCTGCGACGCAAGCTGGAAGCGAACCCGGCCATGCCCCGGCACATCCTGACCGAATCCGGGATCGGCTATCGCTTCGTCGCCTGAGGCGGGAAGCGCCGGCAGCGGCCTGCGTAAGACCGGACATGCCGCGCCCGGGCGCCGCTGATCGGCACACGGAAAGCCAAAGAGAAACGGCCCGTCGTCCGACGGGCCGCTCATGAAAACTGCGGAAGTGCTCTGACCCGGCCCAGCCGGGTTGACCAATGCGGGCGGAACGCGGCGGAGAGGACTCAGTCCTCTCCGGCGTCTACTCGACAGTGACCGACTTGGCCAGATTGCGCGGCTTGTCGACGTCGGTGCCGCGCACCAGCGCGACATGGTAGGCGAGCAGCTGCAGCGGCACGACGTGGAGCAGCGCCGAGAGCGCGCCGTAGTGCTCGGGCAGGTGCAGGACGTGCACGCCGTCCGATTCGCTCATTTCGCTGTCGGCGTCGGCGAACACGTAGAGCTCGCCGCCGCGCGCGCGCACTTCCTGCAGGTTGGACTTGAGCTTTTCGATCAGCGCGTCGTTGGGCGCCACGGCGATCACCGGCATCTCCTTGTCCACCAGCGCCAGCGGGCCGTGCTTGAGTTCGCCGGCGGGGTAGGCCTCGGCGTGGATGTAGGAGATTTCCTTGAGCTTGAGCGCGCCTTCGAGGGCGATCGGATAGTGCCGGCCGCGCCCGAGGAAAAGCGCGTGCTGCTTCATCGCGAAACGCTCGGACCATGCCTTGATCTGCGGTTCGAGTTCGAGGACCTTGCCGACCGCCACGGGCAGGTGGCGCAGCGCCTGCAGTTCGGCGACCTCCTGCTCGGGGCTGAGGCGCCCGCGCAGCTTGGCGAGCACCAGCGTCAGCAGGTAGAGCGCGGCGAGCTGGGTGGTGAAGGCCTTGGTCGAGGCGACGCCGATCTCGGGGCCGGCGCGCGTGATGAAGCGCAGTGCCGTCTCGCGCACCAGCGACGATTCGGGAACGTTGCACACGGCCAGCGTGCGCGTCATGCCGAGGCTCTTGGCATGGTGCAGGGCGGCCAGCGTGTCGGCCGTCTCGCCGGATTGCGAGATGGTGACGACCAGCGTCTGCGGGTCGGGCACCGAGTCGCGGTAGCGGTACTCGCTGGCGACTTCGACCGAGCAGGAAATGCCGGCCTGCGCTTCGAGCCAGTAGCGCGCGACGAGACCCGCGTGATAGCTGGTGCCGCAGGCGATGATCAGGACCTGACGGACGTCGGCGAGCAGCGCCTCGGCGTCGGCGCCGAGCAGGCCGGGCTGGACGCTGCGCGCGGTGCCGAGCATTTCCAGCGTGTTGGACAGCGCCACCGGCTGCTCGAAGATTTCCTTCTGCATGTAGTGGCGGTACTGGCCGAGTTCGACCGCGTCGGCCGAGAGCTGCGACTCGCTTTCCGCGCGCACGACCGGCGTGCCGTCGACGCGCGTGATGCGGTAGCCGTCGCGCGTCAGTTCGGCGCAATCGCCGTTCTCCAGGTAGACCATGCGCCGCGTCACCTGCAGCAGCGCCGAGGCGTCGGAAGCGGCGTAGTTACCGCTGTCGGAGAGGCCGAGGAGCAGCGGTGAGCCTTCGCGCGCGACGAAAATGCGGCTCGGATCGGCCTCGCGCAGCACGGCGATCGCGTAGGCGCCCTGCAGCTGGGCGATCGATGCGCGCACGGCGGCGAAGAAATCGTCGGTCGTCTTCAGTTCGTGGGCGATCAGGTGGGCGATGACTTCGGTGTCGGTATCCGAGGTGAATTCGTAGCCGTCGGCCTTGAGACGGGCGCGCAGGGCTTCGTGGTTTTCGATGATGCCGTTGTGCACGACGGCCAGCCCGCCCGAGATGTGCGGGTGGGCGTTGCGCTCGGACGGCACGCCGTGCGTCGCCCAGCGCGTGTGGGCGATGCCGGTGTTGCCGGCGGCCTGGCTGTCGTCGACCTGCGCGGCGAGCTCGGCGACGCGGCCGACGGCGCGCAGGCGCTGCACGCCCTGCTCGTTGATGAGCGCCAGCCCGGCCGAGTCGTAGCCCCGGTATTCGAGCTTGCGCAGGCCTTCGAGGAGAATGGGAACGATATTGCGGTCGGCGACCGCGGCAACGATGCCACACATGATTCAACTCACTTCTTGATTTTGACGGGGCGCGTCCAGCCGGGGACGGAAAGCTGCTTGGCGCGCGAGACGGTCAGGGTGTCGGGCGGCGCGTCCTTGGTCAGCGTGGTGCCGGCGCCCAGCGTGGCGCCGCGCCCGACGGTGACGGGTGCGACGAGCTGGGTGTCGGAGCCGATGAAGACGTCGTCCTCGATGACCGTCTGGAACTTGTTGGCGCCGTCGTAGTTGCAGGTGATGGTGCCGGCGCCGATGTTGACGCGGCTGCCGACGATGGCGTCGCCGACGTAGGCCAGATGGTTGGCCTTGGAGTTGGCGGCGATCTTGCTGTTCTTGATCTCGACGAAATTGCCGATGTGCACGCCGGCCGCCAGTTCGGTGCCTGGACGCAGGCGGGCGAAAGGGCCGATCACGGCGTCCGGGCCGACCACCGCATCCTCGACGTGGCTGAACGCGGCGAGCCGCGTGCCGGCGCCGATACGCGCGTTCTTGAGGACGCAATTGGGGCCGATCTCGACCGCCTCGCCGAGCTCAATCTGCCCCTCGAAAACGCAATTGACGTCGATGAAGACATCGCGCCCGCAGCTGAGCGTTCCGCGCACGTCGAGGCGCGCCGGGTCGGCCAGGCGCACGCCCTGCTCAAGCAGGCGCTCGGCGGTGCGCCGCTGCGCGATGCGTTCGAGTTCGGCGAGCTGCACCTTGCTGTTCACGCCGAGCACTTCCCATTCGCCTGCCGGATGCGCGGTGCGCACCGGCAGGCCGGCGGCGACCGCCATGCCGACGATGTCGGTCAGGTAGTACTCCTGCTGCGCGTTGTCGTTCGACAGGCGCGCCAGCCACTCGCCGAGGCGCGCCGTGGGCAGCGCCATGATCCCGGTGTTGACCTCGCGCACGGCCTTTTCCTCGGCGCTCGCGTCCTTCTGTTCGACGATGCGCACGACCTGGCCGGCGGCGTTGCGCACGATGCGCCCGTAGCCGGTCGGATCGGCCAGCTCGACGGTGAGGATGGCCAACGCGCCGGCCGCATCCGGGCCGTCCTGCGCCGCGTGCAGCAGCTTCTGCAGGGTTTCCGGCTGGATCAGCGGCACATCGCCGTAGAGCACCAGCGTCACGCCCTCGGGGGCGAGGTGCGGCAGCGCCTGCATGACGGCGTGGCCGGTGCCGAGCTGCGGTTCCTGCAGCGCCCAGGCGAGGTCGGGGGCGGCCAGCGTGCTCTTGACGACGTCGCCGCCGTGCCCGTAGACCACGCAGAGACTGCTCGGCGCGAGGCTGCGCGCGGTATCGATGACGTGCGAGACGAGGGGCTTGCCGGTCAGCGGATGCAGCACCTTGGGCAGATTGGAATGCATGCGCTTGCCCTGCCCGGCAGCGAGAATGACGATGTTCATGATTGCCGTTCGGTAGTCGGTCAGGCGCTCTTGCGGTCGTCCTGGCCGGTGAGGATTTCGCCCAGCATCTGCTTGCCCCGGGGAGAGACGAACCAGTGCAGGACGTTCTTGTCGTTGATGCGGGTTTCGAGGACACCGAGGTTCTTGAGCACGGTCAGGCGGCTGCTGACGAGGTCGCGCCCGAGTCCGGTCTTGTCGGTGAGACCGGCGAGGTTACCGTAAACATAGCTTTCCTCGGCAATCGCGCGCAGCAGTTCGACGTCGTTATAGGTCAGCGCTTCCCGCGGCGGCTCGACTTTCGGCGCGACCTCGGGCGCCGGCTCGTCGCGCGGCGCCGGCTGCGCCTCCTGCCAGTCCTTGAGCTGCCCCATGTCGCGCTTGACCTGATCCATCTGGCCGAGCAAGCGGTTGGCGACGTTTTCGAAGAGGCGGCGCGAGGCGACGACGTAGATCAGGCAGAAGCCACCGAAGACGAAGAGATCGACCGGCCGGGTGCGGGCGGCCTCGAGCAGATTGCTCGAAATCATGTTCAGGAAGAGCGGAACGGTCAGCGCGGCGATGACGCCGAGGAGCGGATATTTCACCCAGTCGCGCCGCTCGCGCAGGTCGGCGTCGGCCGGCCGGTCGCGCAGGAAATAGTTGGCCAGACCGCCCAGCACCCCGGCGACGAACATGACGAGCAGGATGATCAGCATATAGCTGTCGAGCGTGCCCGGCAGCACGGAGACCTGCAGCGATTTCTGTAATTCCGGATTCATAAGAATTCCCTCTCGGAGCAGCCGTAACTATGCCATAGCCGGGCATCCGGGCCAAAGAAAAACCCCGTTTCGGCAGGCCGGAACGGGGTTTCAGCGCAGCGGGCCGCAAGGGCCGCCGCAGCACTCATCCGCCGGATCAGCGCGGCAGGGAGCTCGATCCCATCAGGAAAGCGTCGACTTCGCGGGCGCACTGACGTCCTTCGCGGATCGCCCAGACGACCAGCGACTGACCGCGCCGCATGTCGCCGGCGGCGAAGACCTTGCCGACGCCGGTCGCGTAGCAGCCGGCGCCTTCGGTGCTCGCCTTGACGTTGTTGCGCGCGTCGAGTTCGAGGCCGAGCGAGCCGAGTTGCTCGAGCAGTCCCTGCTTGACCGGCGAGACGAAGCCCATGGCGAGCAGGACGAGGTCGGCTTTCAGCTCGAACTCGCTGCCCGGCACTTCGCTCATCCTGCCGTCCTTCCATTCGACGCGCACGGCCTTGAGCGCCTTGACCTTGCCATTTTCACCAATCAGTTCCTTGGTGGCGACGGCGAAGTCGCGCGTGCAGCCTTCCTCGTGCGAGGACGAGGTGCGCATCTTGAGCGGCCAGTAGGGCCAGGTCAGCTCCTTGTTTTCCTGCTCGGGCGGCTGCGGCATCAGCTCGAACTGGGTCACCGACAGCGCGCCGTGGCGGTTGCTGGTGCCGACGCAGTCGGAGCCGGTGTCGCCGCCGCCGATCACGATGACGTGCTTGCCGGTGGCCAGGGTCTGCGCGGGCAGCGTGTCGCCGGCGTTGACCTTGTTCTGCTGCGGCAGGAAATCCATCGCGAAATAGACGCCGTCGAGCTCGCGCCCGGGCACCGGCAGGTCGCGCGGCTGCTCGGCGCCGCCGGCGAGGACCACCGCGTCGAAGTCGGCGAGCAGGCGGTTGGCCGGAACGCCGTGCGCGCCGCTGCCGCCGATGTGCTGATTGACGCGGAATTCGACGCCCTCGGCTTCCATCTGCGCGACGCGACGGTCGATGTGCGACTTCTCGAACTTGAAGTCGGGGATGCCGTAGCGCAGCAAGCCGCCGATGCGGTCACTCTTCTCGAAGACGACGACGGCGTGACCGACGCGTGCCAGCTGCTGGGCGGCGGCGAGGCCGGCCGGGCCGGAGCCGACGACGGCGACCTTCTTGCCGGTCTTCCTGGCGGACGGCTGTGGCTTGATCCAGCCCATCGCCCAGCCCTTGTCGACGATCGCGTGCTCGATCGACTTGATGCCGACCGGGTCGTTGTTGATGTTGAGCGTGCAGGCGGCTTCGCACGGTGCCGGACAGATGCGGCCGGTGAAATCCGGGAAGTTGTTGGTCGAGTGCAGGACGGCCAGCGCCTCTTCCCAGTTGCCGCGATAAACGAGATCGTTCCAGTCGGGAATGATGTTGTTCACGGGGCAGCCGTTATTGCAGAAGGGCACGCCGCAGTCCATGCAGCGCGCGCCCTGAATGGCGGCCTGCTCGTCGCTCAGCGTGACGACGAACTCGCGGTAGTGCTTCAGGCGCGAATCGGCCGGCTCGTAGGCCTCCGACAGACGTTGATACTCGATGAAGCCAGTCGGCTTTCCCATTTACGCAGCCTCCAGTTGCTTTTGCGCGGCCATTTCGGTGAGCGCGCGACGATATTCATGCGGCATGACCTTGACGAAGCGCGCGCGGTAGCTCGCCCAGTCGGCGAGGATAGCCCGGGCGCGGGCGCTGCCGGTGTACTGGGCGTGCTTCTCGATCAGCCCCTTGAGCAGCGCCTCGTCGGCGAGGCCCAGGTGGCGGACGTCGACCTTGCCGTGTCCTTCGAGATCGTCGCCGGCGTCGCTGCCCTGACGCGCGGCGAACTCTTCCTCGACCGGTTCGAGCGCGACCTGCGCCATGTTGCAGCGCGACTCGAAGGTCCCGTCTTCGTCGAGCACGTAGGCGACGCCGCCCGACATGCCGGCGGCGAAGTTGCGGCCGGTCATGCCGAGCACGACGACGGTGCCGCCGGTCATGTACTCGCAGCCGTGATCGCCGACGCCCTCGACTACCGTGGTGGCGCCCGAGTTGCGCACGGCGAAGCGCTCGCCGCCGACGCCGGCAAAGAAGGCCTCGCCCTCGATTGCGCCGTAGAGCACGGTGTTGCCGATGATGATGTTGCTCGCCGTGTCGCAGCGGAAGCCGGCGTTCGGACGCACGACGATGCGGCCGCCCGAGAGGCCCTTGCCGACGTAGTCGTTGCCTTCGCCGACGAGATCGATCGTCACGCCGTGCGCGAGCAGCGCGCCGAAGCTCTGGCCGGCGGTGCCGTTCAGCGTGATGTGGATGGTGTCGTCGGGCAGGCCGGCGTGCCCGTGCTTCTCGGCAACGCGGCCGGACAGCATGGCGCCGACCGTGCGGTTGATGTTGCGCACCGGCAGTTCGATGCGCACCTTCTCGCCCTTTTCCAGCGCTGGCTTGGCCAGTTCGATGAACTGGTTGTCGAGCGCCTTGCCCAGGCCGTGATCCTGCGTTTCGCAATGCAGGACCGGCGCGCCCGCGGCGACTTCCGGACGGTGGAAGATCTTGCTGTAGTCGAGGCCCTGCGCCTTCCAGTGCTCGATCCCCTTCTTCATGTCGAGCAGGTCGGCGCGGCCGATCAGCTCGTCGACCGTGCGCACGCCCATCTGCGCCATCAGCTCGCGCATTTCGTCGGCGATGAAGAAGAAGAAATTGACGACGTGCTCGGGCTGGCCGGTGAACTTCTTGCGCAGCGCCGGATCCTGCGTCGCGACGCCGACCGGGCAGGTGTTGAGGTGGCACTTGCGCATCATGATGCAGCCTTCGACGACGAGCGGCGCCGTCGCGAAGCCGAACTCGTCGGCGCCGAGCAGGGCGCCGATCACGACGTCGCGGCCGGTCTTCATCTGGCCGTCCACCTGCACGCGCACGCGCCCGCGCAGGCCGTTCAGGACCAGCGTCTGCTGCGTCTCGGCGAGACCCAGCTCCCACGGCGAGCCGGCATGCTTGATCGACGACAGCGGGCTGGCGCCGGTGCCGCCGTCGTGGCCGGCGATCACGATGTGGTCGGCCTTGGCCTTCGAGACGCCGGCGGCGACCGTGCCGACGCCGACTTCGGAAACCAGCTTGACGCTGATCGAGGCCTTCGGGTTGGCGTTCTTCAGGTCGTGGATGAGCTGCGCGAGATCCTCGATCGAGTAGATGTCGTGGTGCGGCGGCGGCGAGATGAGGCCGACGCCCGGCACCGAGTGGCGCAGGAAGCCGATGTACTCGGAGACTTTGTGGCCGGGCAGCTGGCCGCCCTCGCCGGGCTTCGCGCCCTGCGCCATCTTGATCTGGATCTGGTCGGCGTTGACCAGGTACTCGACGGTGACGCCGAAACGGCCCGACGCGACCTGTTTGATCGCCGAACGCAGGCTGTCGCCTTCCTTCAGCTCGTAGTCGCGCTCGATGCGGCCCTTGCCGATGATGTCGGACACCATCTGGCCGCCCTTCACCGGCTTGAAGCGCGCCGGGTCCTCGCCGCCTTCGCCGGTGTTCGACTTGCCGCCGATACGGTTCATGGCGATCGCCAGCGTGCTGTGCGCCTCGGTCGAGATCGAGCCGAGCGACATGGCGCCGGTAGCGAAGCGCTTGACGATTTCCTTGGCCGGCTCGACTTCATCAAGCGGCACGGCGGGGCCGGCGGCCTTGATCTCGAACAGGCCGCGCAGCGTCATGTGGCGCTGCGACTGGTCGTTGATGATCCTGGCGTATTCCTTGAAGGTCTCGTACTTGCCCGAACGCGTCGAGTGCTGCAGCTTGGCGATCGCGTCCGGCGTCCACATGTGCTCTTCGCCGCGCACGCGGAAGGCGTATTCGCCGCCGGCATCGAGCCTGTCGGCGAGCACGGGGTCGTCGCCGAAGGCCTGCCGGTGCAAGCGGATGGCTTCTTCCATGACTTCGAAGATACCGATGCCTTCCACTTGCGACGAAGTGCCGGTGAAGTACTTGTCGACCAGCGCCTTCTGCAGGCCGATGGCTTCGAAGATCTGCGCGCCGGTGTAGGACATGTAGGTCGAGATGCCCATCTTCGACATGACCTTGAGCAGGCCCTTGCCGATGCCCTTGACGAAGTGCTTGACGGCCTTCTCGCCGGCCTCGGCGTCGCCCGCCAGCTGCTGCAGGCTTTCCAGCGCGAGGTAGGGATGCACGGCCTCGGCGCCGTAGCCGGCGAGCACGGCGAAGTGGTGCGTTTCGCGGGCGCTGCCGGTTTCGACGACGAGACCGACGCGCGTGCGCAGCCCCTTGGCAACGAGGTGCTGATGCACCGCCGAAGTGGCGAGCAGCGCCGGAATGGCCACGTGTTCGGCGTCGACCTTGCGATCCGACACGATAAGGATGCTGCAGCCGGTATGCACGGCATCTTCCGCTTCATGGCACAACGAGGCCAGACGTGCTTCGACCCCCTCGTTGCCCCAGGCCAGCGGATAGCAGATGTCGAGTTCGGCCGACTGGAACTTGTCGCCGGTGTAGGCCGCGATGTTGCGCAGCTTCGCCATGTCGGCGTAGGTCAGCACCGGCTGCGTGACTTCCAGGCGGTAGGGCGGGTTGATCTCGTTGATGCCGAGCAGGTTGGGCTTCGGTCCGATGAAGGACACCAGCGACATGACGAGCTGCTCGCGGATCGGGTCGATCGGCGGGTTGGTGACCTGCGCGAAAAGCTGGCGGAAGTAGTTGAACAGCTGCTTGTTCTTCGACGACAGCACGGCGAGCGGCGAATCGTTGCCCATCGAGCCGGTCGCTTCCTCGCCCGACTTGGCCATCGGCTCGAGGATGAACTTGATGTCTTCCTGGCTGTAGCCAAAGGCCTGCTGGCGGTCGAGCAGTGCGGCCGAGCACTCGGGCGCGGCGGCGTGCGCCGGCGCCTCGAGCCCGTCGAGCTTGATGTTGATGCGCGTCAGCCAGTCCTGGTAGGGCTTCTGGCGCGACAGGGTTTCCTTCAGTTCAAGATCGTCGATGATGCGGCCCTGGTCGAGGTCGATCAGGAACATCTTGCCCGGCTGCAGACGCCACTTCTTGACGATCTTCGCGTCGGGAATCGGCAGCACGCCGGATTCCGAGGCCATCACCACGAGGTCGTCGTCGGTCACGAGATAGCGCGCCGGGCGCAGGCCGTTGCGGTCGAGCGTGGCGCCGATCTGGCGGCCGTCGGTGAAGGCCACGGCGGCCGGACCGTCCCACGGCTCGATCATCGCGGCGTGGTATTCGTAGAAGGCGCGGCGCTTGTCGTCCATCAGCGTGTGCGATTCCCAGGCTTCGGGAATCATCATCATCATCGCGTGGGCGAGCGAGTAGCCGCCCATCACCAGCAGTTCGAGCGCGTTGTCGAAGGAGGCGGAGTCGGACTGGCCCGGATAGATCAGCGGCCAGATTTTTTCCAGGTCGGCGCCGAGCAGCGGCGACGAGGTGCCCTTTTCGCGCGCGCGCATCCAGTTGTAGTTGCCGCGCAGCGTGTTGATCTCGCCGTTGTGCGCGATCATGCGGAACGGGTGGGCGAGCTGCCAGGTCGGGAAGGTGTTGGTCGAGAAACGCTGGTGCACCAGGGCAAGGGCCGAGACGCAGCGCGCGTCCTTGAGGTCGACGAAGTACTCGCCGACCTGGTCGGCCAGCAGCAGGCCCTTGTAGACGATGGTGCGCGCCGACATCGACGGCTGGTAGAACTCCTTGCTGTGCTTGAGACCGAGCGCCTTGATGGCGTTCGCGGCACGGCGGCGGATGATGTACAGCTTGCGCTCGAGCGCGTCGGTGACCATGACGTCGGCGCCGCGGCCGATGAAGACCTGACGGATCACCGGTTCCTTGGCGCGCACCGTCGGCGACATCGGCAGGTCGCGGTCGACCGGGACGTCGCGCCAGCCGAGAACAATCTGGCCTTCGGAACGCACGGCGCGTTCGATCTCTTCCTGACAGGCCAGGCGCGAAGCCGATTCCTGCGGCAGAAAGACCATGCCGACGCCGTAGTCGCCGGGCTGCGGCAGGGCGACGCCCTGCTTCGCCATTTCCTCGCGCAGGTAGGCGTCTGGAATCTGGATCAGGATACCGGCCCCGTCGCCCATCAGCGGGTCGGCGCCGACGGCGCCCCGGTGATCCAGGTTTTTCAGGATCTGCAGGCCCTGTTCGACGATCGAGTGGCTCTTCTGCCCCTTGATGTGTGCGACAAAACCGACACCGCAGGCGTCGTGCTCGTTGGCCGGGTCGTAAAGCCCCTGCCGTTCAGGTACAGCCGAATCCATCACGCTCGAATCCTCAAGAAAACAATGACGTCATACGAATTAATCGACACGCCAAACGTCAAAAAAGCCGGCGCGCTGCCGGCTTACGAATTTAATGGGCGACTGGTAAATATACAGCGAAAGACTTAGGGCTTCAAGATGCTGCAATGCACCAAAACGGTGCATTGCAGCCCGACAGCATCGCTCGCCTCGTCTAGATTTCACCGACCGCGAACAGCCGGCGATGCTCCTTCATCGCATAGCGATCCGTCATCCCGGCGATGTAGTCGGCGACCGCGCGCGGCTGGTCGCCGCCGAGCGCTTGCTGGTATTGCGGCGGCAGCAGGCGGGGGTCGCTCATGAAGGCGGCAAAGAGGTCGGCGACGATGCGCCGCGCCTTGCTGGTCATGCGCAGCACCTGGTAGTGCTGGTAGAGGTGTTGGCGCAAGAAGCGCTTCATCTCGCGCTGCGCCGCGTGCATTTCCCCGGAGAAAGCGACCAGCGGCGGCGACTCGCGCGCCTCGTCGAGGTTTTTCGGCGCGCGCGCAGCGATGTTGGCGGCCGTCGTGTCGATCAGGTCACAAACCAGGACGTTGATCATGCGGCGCACCGTTTCATGTATCAGGCGCCGGCCGCCGAGTTCCGGGTAGCGTGCGCGCACCTCGGCCACATGGCGGGCGAAAAGGCCGATCTCTTCCAACTGCTCGAGCGTGATCAGGCCCGAGCGCAGGCCGTCGTCGACGTCGTGGTTGTTATAGGCGATCTCGTCGGCCAGGTTGCAGATTTGCGCTTCGAGCGACGGCTGCCGTCGGACGAGGAAGCGTTCGCCGATTTCGCCGAGCTTGCGGGCGTTCTCGAGCGAGCAGTGCTTGACGATGCCTTCGCGCGTTTCAAAACAGAGGTTGAGTCCGTCGAAGGCGGCGTAGCGCTCCTCGAGCTGATCGACCGTGCGCAAACTCTGCAGGTTGTGTTCGAAACCGCCGTAGTCGCGCATGCAATCGTTCAGCGCGTCCTGCCCGGCGTGGCCGAAAGGCGTGTGGCCGAGATCGTGTGCCAGCGACACGGCCTCGGCGAGGTCCTCGTTGAGGCGCAAGGCGCGCGCGATGCCGCGCGCGATCTGGGCGACCTCCAGGCTGTGCGTCAGACGGGTACGGAACAGGTCGCCCTCGTGATTGACGAAGACCTGCGTCTTGTATTCGAGGCGGCGGAAGGCCGTCGAATGGATGATGCGATCCTTGTCGCGCTGAAACTCGCTGCGCAGCGTCGGCCGCTCCTCGGCATGGCGGCGCCCGCGCGAGTTGGCCGACGTCACGGCGTAGGCGGCGAGTTCAGACATGAGGACTGCGGGACGCGACCGCCCCGAAGATGTCAGCCGGCTGCGCCGCGTCGCTCACCACGGCGCGCCCGACGGCCTGCAACAGAACGAGGCGCAGCTTGCCGTCCTGCACTTTCTTGTCGTGTTGCATCAGTTCCAGGTAGCGCTCGGCGGCGAGTTGCGGCCCGCACACCGGCAAACCGGCGCGCACATAGAGCGATTCGATGCGCTGCACGTCGGCGCTGCCGATCCAGCCCATACGACGGGAAAGTTCGGCGGCCATCAGCGTGCCCACCGCGACAGCCTCGCCGTGCAGCCATTCGCCGTACCCCATCCCGGTCTCGATCGCATGGCCGAAGGTGTGCCCGAGGTTGAGCAGCGCCCGCTCGCCGTTCTCGTGCTCGTCGGCAACGACGACCTCGGCCTTGTTGTGGCAGGAGCGATGGATCGCGTAAGCCAGCGCTTGAGGGTCGCGCGCCAGGAGCGCGTCGAGATTGGCTTCCAGCCACTCGAGAAAGGGCAGGTCGCGAATCAGGCCGTACTTGATCACTTCCGCAAGGCCCGCGCGCAATTCGCGGTCGGGCAACGTGGACAGTGTATCGGTATCGGCCAGCACCAGCCGCGGCTGATAGAAGGCACCGATCATGTTCTTGCCGAGCGGGTGATTGATCGCCGTCTTGCCGCCGACCGAGGAGTCGACCTGCGACAGCAGCGTGGTCGGCACCTGGATGAAGGGCATTCCGCGCTGATAACAGGCGGCGGCAAAACCGGTCATGTCGCCGACGACACCGCCGCCGAGGGCGATCAGGGTCGTCGATCGCTCGCAGCGCTGCTCGAGCAGCACGTCGAAAATGGAATTGAGCGTCTGCCAGTCCTTGAAACGCTCGCCGTCGGGCAGAACGATCTCGGCAACCGTCACACCGGCACGCCGCAGCCCCCCGGCCAGTTGATCGAGGTAGAGCGGCGCGACCGTCGTGTTGGTGACGATCGCCACCTTCGGCTGACGCAGAACGGGCAGCAGCAATTCGCTGCGCCCCAGCAGGCCGCGTCCGATATGGATCGGATAGGCGCGATCGCCCAGCGCTACGCTCAACGTTTCCATCGCTCTTCCACTTCCCTCATCAGGAGTTGCAACACGCCCTGGGCGTTGAGCCGGCTGCCGTCGACCACCAGATCGGCGACTTCGCGATACAAGGGATCGCGCTGCGCATAAAGCTCCCGCAGCTTCTGCAGCGGATCACCGACCTGCAGCAAAGGCCGGTTCTTGTCGTGCCGCGTCCGCTCCCAGAGCGCCTGCGGCGGCACGTTGAGATAGATGACGAAGCCGCTGGCTTTCAGATTCTCGCGATTTTCCTGTCGCAGCACCGCACCGCCGCCGGTCGCCACCACCTGCCCGCCCGCCCGCGCCAGATCGAGAATGACCTGCGCCTCGCGCTTGCGAAACCCCTCCTCGCCCTCGATCTCGAAGATGGTCGGAATGCGAACTCCGGTACGCGCTTCGATCTCGTGATCGGAATCCACGAAACCGAGCCCCAGCCGCTTGGCCAGCACCCGTCCGATCGTCGTTTTCCCGGCCCCCATCAAGCCGACAAGGTAAATGTTCTGTTTGTCTTGTTGATTTTCCACGACGCCATTCTACCGTAGCGAGGAAGCGAGTACCGAACGCAAAAAAGCCGGCTGATGCCGGCTTTTTTTCCCTGCAATTGAACTCAGCGCACAGCCAAGCCTTCGGTAACAATCCGCGGGGTAATAAAAACAAGTAACTCACTTTTGTCGTCAATTTTCTCGCTGTTCCTGAACAGGAAACCAAGATAAGGGATGTCGCCAAGCACAGGAATTCGTTGTGTATTGTCCCGAATCGACTGGGTATAAATCCCACCAATCACAACGGTGCCGCCGTTTTCAACCAAAACCTCCGTCTTGACGTGCTTGGTATCGATCGCGACCCCTGCGCCAGTGGACAACTGGGTGTTCGGCGTATCCTTATTCACATCAAGCGTCATAATGATCTTGCCGTCCGGTGTAATCTGTGGCTTCACCTTGAGCGCAAGATTGGCCTTACGGAACGAGATACTGGTGGCCCCAGAACTCGTCGCCTGCTGGTATGGAATTTCGACGCCCTGCTCAATCAGTGCCTCAACCTGATTAGCCGTCATAACGCGCGGGCTAGAAATCACCTTACCGCGGCCGTCCGCTTCAAGTGCGGAAATTTCCGTATTCAAAAAAACCGTCTTAGCTGCATTAAACAGGACGAACGAGAAAGCACCTGCCGTACCTGCCCGCGGCGTCGCGGGCAAATTTACAGAGGTAAGGTCACGAGTAAAGTCAGGCTTGGTCTCAACTTGCCCGTTGTAGTACCCCATCCCAGCACTCTTCCCCCCGACAACGACACCAGCATTGTTAGTACCACCGCCGCTCATATCGTTATAGCCAAGTCGAACGCCCAAATTTTTGCTGAAACTATCGCTCGCCTCAACGATACGCGCCTCAATCATTACCTGACGAAGCGGAACGTCAATGGACGCGATCAAGCGCCTCAAATCAGCTAGCCGGGATGGCGTATCAGTGACGAACAGCTGATTCGTACGCTCGTCAACAATTACGGACCCTCGTTTAGAAAGCAACGTCTGCTCTTTGTTTTTGAGAACCTCAAAAATCTCTTTTGCTTTGTGATAATTAAGCTGGAAGCCTTCTTGATGCAACGGCTCGATATCGCCAATCTGTTGCCGGGACTCAAGCTCAAGCTTTTCCTTGATGGCAAGTTCCTCGCGCGGCGCAATCAGGACAACATTGCCGTTCTTGCGCATGTCGAGTCCTTTCTGCTTGAGGATGATATCGAGCGCCTGATCCCAGGGCACATCCTTGAGAATCAGAGTGATTGAACCTCCGACCGAGTCGCTGACCACCATGTTGAGCCCGGTAAACTCGCCGATCACCTGCAGCAAACGTCGCACGTCGACATTCTGAAAGTTTAGCGACAGCTTCTCGCCCTGATAACCGCCCCGCGACCCTTGAACGAGTTTGTTCGGATTTTCGATGACCTGCTTGACCTCGATGACAAACTGGGTATCGGTCTGATAGGCATTGTGCTCCCACAGCCCTTGTGGAGTGATCGTCATTTGCACATTGGAACCCTGTTGCGTGGTATTTACCGCAGTGACGGGCGTCGCGAAATCGGTCACATCAAGACGCTTCCGTAAGCCACCTGGAAGCTTCACTTTGACAAAATCCACCACAAGATTCGCTCCCTGCTGGCGGATATCGATTCCGGCATTGGCATCGCTGAGATCAACGGTGATGCGCGCCTCTCCATCCTTGCCACGACGGAAGGAAATATCGCGGACGGTCGTTTCCACTTGAGAAGGCCGCGGCTCGGCAAAATGCGTCACTTCCTGAATGAGAGCCCCCTGCACAACCGAGGGCTGCAGTGCAATCAGCAGGCTCGCTCCCTCGATCTTCATGTCGTAGCTCATGGCCTTGCCAAGATTGAGCACCAGCCGCGTCCGGTCACTCACCTGCGCGATGTTGACGCTGCGCAACTCCCCCTCGTTGTAGACTTGGCTGCTTTTGCCCAGACCGTTTACCGTATCCGGAAAATCCAGCGCAATGCGTGCAGGCTTGGCGATGCTGAAACCAGCCGGCAACGCCGACAACGGCTCCTTGAACATAAGCTTCAGGGTGACCGATCCGCCCTGCTGGGCGACATTCATGGATTCGATCGAATTCATTTTCCCGCTGCTCGCATCCTGCGCGGACGCCAGCGACACTAGGCAAAGGAGCCCCCCCGCCAGCGACAGCAGGCAACGTTTGATATTTATCACTTTCCAGTCTCCTTTTCCTGCAACTGCAGCGTGCTCACCCGCTCGACCCATTCCCCGCCCGGATCCTGTATGAGCTCTCTGAGCGCCACTTCGGACTCCGATATTTTCGTGATCACACCGAAGTTCTGTCCCATGTAATTTCCAAGCTTCACCTGATGCAAGGCGCCGTCGGCCAGAATGATGGCGTACGAGGCTTTGGCCTTGAGCAGGACCCCGACGTATTTGAGCGACTCCAGCGGGAAGGACTCGAGAGGCTCCTTATGGCGGTTGAAGTCGGGCTGCATGCCGCCTCCGCCGGATTTCCGGTGCTCCGGTTCGATTTTTGCGGAACGGAAAGGATCAAGCAGGTTTCCGGCATCGTAGGGGGCGGGCTCATAGGGCTTGACCTCCGGCAGCGGCGGAATGCGACCCCGAATATCCTTAGTTTCGTCCGCCATCCACTGCCGCAGGTCTTCATGCTCGCCTCCCGAACAGGCGGTCAGCAGCAGGCACACGCCAAGCAGAGCGAAGCGTCTCATCTTCCGCCTCCCTTCTTGGCTGCTTGCGCCGCCTTCTTCTGCTGCGCTACCTCCTCCTCGTCGAGGTAGCGGAAAGTCTTGGTGACGGCGTCCATCATCAGACTTCCGTCCTTGGCCTGGGGGTTCTGCGTAATGGCAATATTGTTGAGCGTGACGATCCGCGACAAACGCCCGATATCGCCGGCAAAGGCGCCGAAATCATGATAGCTGCCGACCAGCTTCACTGAAATCGGCAACTCGGCGTAGAAATCCTTCATGGACTCCTGCCCCGGCTTGAACAATTCGAACTGCAAACCGCGTCCCATCCCCGCCTGGTTGATCTCGACCAGCAGCGCCTCTACTTCCGATTTATTCGGCAGCTGCTTGAGCAGCGCGCCGAAGGAACGATCGATCTCGTTCAGCTGCTGCGTATACAAGTCCAGATTGACGGCCTGTCGCTTCTTGCTAACGTACTCTTCCTTGAGGCGCTGCTCGTCCTGCCGCTTCGCGTCTAGCGTATCGAGTTGCTCCTGCCAGAAAAACCACCACCCGCCGACCAGGATCAGTACGAACAAACCGATCAGAACTGCAACCCTGGGCGCCGCCGGCCATGCACCGACATCCTTGGGATTCAGATTTCTGAAATCCTCAAGGAGCGCCTTGAAATCGACACTCGACAGATCAGGCGTCTTCATTTCTTATCCCTCGCCGACGCGGCGGCCTGCGCGCCGGGCTTCTTGTCGGCGTCCTGGGCCGGCGCCCGCGTCACCGCCACGTTCATGCTGAATTCGTTCAGGCGCCGCTTATCGACGACGATCGCCTTGATCTCCACCAGCTGAGGCTTTTCCAGCCACGGAGATGCTTCGAGATTGCGCATCAGCGTCGACACCCGGGCATTCGACTGCGCGTAGCCGATCAGATCGACGCGCTGTCCCGTTTGCCGGATGGAGCGCAGATAGACCCCTTCCGGCATCTGCTTCGCCAGTTCGCTCAGGAGATTGACCGCTTCAGCCCGGTCGCGCTGCAGCGACTCGATGATCTGCTTGCGCGAGAGCAGTGCTTGCGTCTGCTCCTTGAGACGCTTGATCTGGTCGATCTGCTTGTCGAGAACAGCGATCTCGCTCTTGAGAAAATTGTTCTTTTCTTCCTGGCTGCCGATGTAGCCGCCGATGATCGAATAGAACAGGAAGACGATCAGGCCGGCCAGAATCGAGACCAGTCCGGACAATGCATAGAACTGCTGTCGCCGCGCCTTTCGCTTCTCTTCGCGGTGAGGCAGTAGGTTGATGCGGATCATTCGTCGAACCTCCGTAGCGCCAGACCGCAAGCGACCATCAAGGACGATGCGTCGGCCAGTAGGCTCTTGGCGCGCACGCGGTCAGAGAGCAGCATGTCGGCGAACGGATTCGCCACCACGGTGTTGATCTGCGTGCGCGACGCGACGACCTCGTCGGCCCCCGGGATGACCGCACAGCCTCCCGCCAGAACAATGTGATCGACCTGGTTGAACTGCGTCGACGTGAAGAAGAACTGCAGGGCCCGCGAGACTTCGAGCGCCATACCCTCGACGAATGGACGCTGCAATTCGGCTTCGTAATTGTCCGGCAGGTTGTTGCTGCGCTTGGCTGCCTCCGCCTCTTCGAAACTCATGCCGTACTGGCGGGCGACGTCCTGGGTCAGCTGGTTGCCGCCGAAGGCCTGCTCCCGTGCGTAGAGCTGCTGGCCGTTGCGCAGCACGGTCAGGTTCATCACGTTCGCGCCGACATCGACCAGCGCGATGATTTTCCCCTTGCCGCCGTCGGGCAGCTGCTTCTCGATCAACTCGAACGCGGAAAGCACGGCGTAGGACTCGACGTCCATCACCAGCGCCTTCAGACCGGCGGCTTCGGCCACCGCGACGCGATCCTCGACCTTCTCCTTGCGCGAAGCGGCGATCAGCACCTCGATTTCATCCGGCGACGAGGGCGCGAGCCCCAACACCTGGAAATCGAGATTGACCTCGTCGAGCGCGAACGGGATGTACTGGTTGGCCTCGGATTCGACCAGGAACTCGAGCTCTTCCTCGCGCTGGCCGGCGGGAACGATGATCTTCTTGGTGATCACGGCCGCGGCGGGAAGCGCCAGCGCGACGTCGCGCGCCGAAGTAGCGAGCCGCTTCCAGGCCCGCTTGACGGACTCGGCGGCGGCTTCCAGATTGACGATATTGCCGTCCGAGACGACGTCCTTCGGCAATACTTCTATCGTGTAACGCTCGACGCGATAGCCGTCCTTGCCGTTCCCGGCGAGCTCGACCATCTTGACCGCCGACGAACTGATGTCGAGGCCGATGAGGGCACGCGCCTTCGGATTGAAGATCGAAAAATCGAGCTGCAAATCGCCACCCCTCGCCCAAAAAACCCTTGTGAAATTTGTACTTAGCGTACTTATAGATAATCTACTTTAGATGCTAGCAACAACCATAGGGTGTGTAAAGCAAATTTTCTCCCTGTCGGAGCTGCGTTTATAATGCCCAGTCGTCCGCCACAAATCTGGATTTTCCTTTGCCTACCGCACTTCGCTGGATCCTCTACCCGGTTCTGTTTTTCGTTGGCGTGGCCGCGATCGTCGCGGCAATGATCGGCATCGTTTTCGCTCTCACCTACCCGAATCTTCCGTCGCTGGAAGTCCTGACCGACTACCGGCCCAAGGTCCCGCTGCGCATCTACACGGCCGACGGCCACCTGATCGGCGAGTTCGGCGAGGAACGGCGCGCCGTCGTGCGCATCGGCAACGTTCCCGACGTCATGAAACAGGCGATTCTGGCCGCCGAGGACGAGCGCTTCTACCAGCATGCCGGCGTCGATACGCAAGGCGTCCTGCGCGCGGCCTATTTCAACCTGATCGGCGGCGGCAAACGCCAGGGCGCATCGACGATCACCCAGCAGGTGGCGCGCAACTTCTTCCTCTCGGCGGAAAAAACCTACACGCGCAAGCTCTACGAAGCCCTGCTCTCGTTCAAGATTGAGCACAACCTCTCCAAGGACCAGATTCTCGAGCTGTACATCAACCAGATTTTCCTCGGTCAGCGCGCCTACGGTTTCGGCGCCGCCGCGCAGATCTATTTCGGCAAATCGCTGAAAGACTTGACGGTCGCCGAAGCGGCGATGCTCGCCGGCCTGCCGAAGGCGCCGTCGGCCTACAACCCGGTGGTCAATCCGAAGCGCGCGCGCCTGCGCCAGCAATATGTATTGCGCCGCATGCAGGAACTCGGCTTCATCGACGCCGCGCAGCAGGAGGCCGCGCTCAAGCAGACGCTGGTGGTCAAGCGCGACGCCAGCGAATTTGCCGTGCACGCCGAATACGTCGCTGAAATGGCGCGCCAGATCGCCGCCGAGCAATTCCCCGACGACGTATATACGCGCGGCCTGCGTGTCTACACGACGATCCTCAAGAACGACCAGGAGGCCGCCTACGCCGCCCTGCGCCGCGGCGTGCTCGACTATGACCGGCGGCACGGCTACCGCGGCGCGGAAGCCTACGTCGACATGAAGGACGTGAAGTCCGAGCACGACGAAGCGCTCGAAGCGCTCGACGAACTGCTGCAGGACTTCAGCGACTCCGAAGACCTCCATCCGGCCATCGTGCTCGCCGCAGACGCCAAACAGCTGCGCGCCTACCGGCGCGGCGGCGACGTCGTCACGATCAGCGGCGACGGCCTCAAGCTCGCGACGCGCATGATCGACGAGAAGGCGCCGCCGAACAAGCGCCTGCGGCGCGGCGCGGTGATCCGCGTGCAGAAGGACGACAAGGACAACTGGCGCATCGTGCAGATGCCGGAAGTCGAAGCTGCCTTCCACGCCGTCGACCCGCAGACCGGCGCCGTGCGCGCCCTGGTCGGCGGCTTCGACTTCAACCGCAACAAGTTCAACCACGTCACGCAGGCCTGGCGCCAGCCGGGATCGAGCTTCAAGCCCTTCATCTATTCGGCCTCGCTCGAAAAGGGCTTCACGCCGGCGTCGATCATCAACGACGAACCGATCGTCTTCCCGGCCTCGGTCACCGGCAGCCAGGCGTGGGCGCCGCACAACTACGACGGCAAGTACGAAGGCCCGATGCGCATGCGCACCGCCCTCACGAAATCGAAGAACATGGTTTCGATCCGCCTGCTGCAGGCGATCGGCCCGCAGTACGCGCAGGACTACGTCAGCCGTTTCGGCTTCGATCCGGACAAGCACCCGCCCTACCTGACGATGGCGCTCGGCGCCGGCTCGGTGACGCCCTGGCAGATGGTCAGCGCCTATGCCATCTTCGCCAACGGCGGCTACCGCATCCAGCCTTACGTCGTGCGCGAGATCGTCGACGAAAAGCAGCAGGTGCTGGCGCAGGCGCATCCGGTCGAAGCCGGGCAGGAGGAATTGCGCACGATTGATCCGCGCAACGCCTACATGATGGACAGCATGCTGCGCGACGTGACGATCTACGGCACCGCCGCGCGCGCCTCGGCAACGCTCAAGCGGCGCGACCTCGCGGGCAAGACGGGAACGACCAACGAACACGTCGACGCCTGGTTCTGCGGCTATCAGCAGACGGTCGCCGCCTGCTCGTGGATCGGCTTCGACCAGCCGAAGAACCTCGGTAACAACGAAACCGGCGGCAGCGCCGCCCTGCCGACCTGGATCGGCTACATGGGGCGCGTGCTCAAGGACGTTCCGGAATCCTTCATGGCGCAGCCCGATGGGCTGGTCGCGGTCGATGCGCCGAGCGGCGGCAAGGGGCCGGCGAAGGAATTCTTCTACAAGGAAAACGCGCCGGCCGAAGTGCCGCCCGAACCGCCGCAGGACGACAGCATCAAGCCGGTCGACTGAGCTACTCGAGCACGACCGGCTCGCCGGCCTGCGCCGAGACGAGCCGTGAAAGCGCGGCCATCAGTTCGCTGCCGTCGCGCGTATCGCGCCAGACGCTGCCGTCCCAGCGGTAGTGGAAACCGCCCGAGCGTGCCGCGACCCAGATTTCCTGCGCGGCACCGTGGCGGTTGACGATGATCTTGCCGCCGTCGTCGAACTCGATTTCCAGCACGCCGGTACCGGCCGTTTCGAAATCGAGATCGGCGCCGCAGTTCTCGAGCGCCGCCTCGATGCGCGCCAGCGCCGCCTCGGCGAGCGCGTTGAAATCGCTATCATTCATCCTGTGCTACCATTTTCAATTTAGAGTTGCCGACCGATGCGTCACCATCACACGCTCGCCATCGCCGCCGCCATACTCGCCGCAACGCTGCTCGGCGCATGCGGCACCAAGGGGCCGCTGACGCAGCTCCCGCCGCGCGGAACGCCGAAAGCCCCGCCCGCGCAGACCGCCCCGGCGAGCAATCCCGACGATCTTAACACGGCTCCCCAAGCCCCCCGCTGACCCACGAAGCCCGCCCAGATGACCACCACGACGCCTCCCTTCGCCCTGAAAAACGGCGCCCTGCACGCCGAAGCCCTCCCGCTCTCCGAGATCGCCGAGCGCTTCGACACGCCCTGCTATGTATACTCCCGCGCCGCGCTCGAAGCCGCGCTCGACGAGTTCCAGCAGGAACTCGCCGGCACCGACGCCCTCGTCTGCTACGCCGTCAAGGCCAACTCCAACCTCGCCGTGCTCGACGTTTTCGCGCGGCGCGGCGCCGGTTTCGACATCGTCTCGACCGGCGAACTGAAGCGCGCGCTGGCGGCCGGCGGCGACCCGCGCAAGATCGTCTTCTCCGGCGTCGGCAAGACGGCCGCCGAAATGGAGTTCGCGCTCGCCACCGGCATCCTCTGCTTCAACGTCGAATCGGCGCCCGAACTCGACCGTCTCAACGCAGTCGCCGGCAAGCTCGGCAAGCAGGCGCCGATCAGCCTACGCGTGAATCCCAACGTCGACGCAAAGACGCACCCCTACATCTCGACCGGGCTCAAGGAAAACAAGTTCGGCGTCGCCTACGAGGACGCGCTGGCGCTCTACCGCCACGCCGCCGCGCTGCCGCACCTCGAAATCACCGGCATCGACTGCCACATCGGCTCGCAGCTGCTCGACCCGGCACCCTTCGCCGAAGCGCTCGACAAGGTCCTGCTGCTCGTCGACCAGCTCGCCGCCGAGGGCATCCGCCTGCATCACATCGATCTCGGCGGCGGCCTCGGCATCCGCTACCGCGACGAAACGGCGCCCAGCGTCGCCTCCTACCTGCGCCCCCTGCTCGCCAAGCTCACGGGACGCGGCCTCAAGGTGCTGCTCGAACCGGGCCGCCGCCTGGTCGGCAACGCCGGCCTGCTGCTGACCAAAGTCGAATACCTGAAGCCGGGCGAAGTGAAGAACTTCGCCATCGTCGACGCGGCGATGAACGACCTCGCCCGCCCCGCGCTCTACGACGCCTGGCACGACATCCTGCCGGTCACCCCGCGCGACGCGCGGGAAACGCCGGAGAAATCCTGGGAAATTGTCGGCCCCATCTGCGAGTCCGGCGACTTCCTCGGCCACGGCCGGCCGCTCGCCCTGCAGCCCGGCGACCTGCTCGCCGTGATGTCGGCCGGCGCCTACGGCATGGCCATGAGCTCCAACTACAACACCCGGCCGCGCGTCGCCGAAGTGATGGTCGACGGCGCCGCCGCCCACCTCGTCCGCCGTCGCGAAACGGTCGAAGACCTCTACGCCCTGGAAAGCCGCCTGCCTTGAAACCCGACCGTCGCGCGCCCCCGTCCGTCGCTGCCCTTCTCGTCACCGCCCTTTTCCTCGCCGCCTGCTCCGGCAACGCGGACGACAAGAAAACCGCACCGCCGCCGGTCCCGGTGGCGATCGCGCAGGCGGCCGCCCGCGACGTTCCGTTCGCCGTCGACGTGGTCGGACGGGCCGAGGCCTTCGAGAGCGTCACGCTGAAAGCGCGCGTCGACGGCCAGATCGAGGCGGTGCTGTTCACCGAGGGGCAGCGCGTCGCCCAGGGCGACGTTCTCGTGCGTCTCGACCCCTCGGATTTCACCGCCCGCGTCCGCCAGGCGGAAGCCAGCGTCGCGCGCGACGAGGCGCTGCTCGCCAAGGCGCATGCCGACACCTTGCGCTACATGGCGCTCAAGGGTCGCAATTTCGTTTCCGAGGAAAAGGTCAACGAGGTCCGCACCAACGAAGCGGCGGCGGCGGCAACCCTGCGCGCCGACCAGGCCGCGCTCGACCTCGCCCGCGCCCAACTCTCCTATACCACCGTACGCGCGCCGTTCGCCGGCATCGTCGGCGCCCGCCTCGTCTTCCCGGGATCGGCGATCAAGACCAACGACACCGCGCTGGCCGTGGTCAACCGCGTGCGCCCGCTGCTGGTCAGTTTTTCCGTCCCGGAAAAGCACCTGCCGCGCCTGCGCGCGGCGGCCGCCGGCGCCGGCGACAAAGGCATCGGCGCGCTGAAGGTCGCCGTCAGCCTGCCCGGCGACAGCGCGCACAGCTTCGAAGGCAGCGTCCGCTTCCTCGACAACGCGGTGGACGCCGCGACCGGCACCATCCAGATGAAGGCCGAGCTGCCCAACGTCGACGAGAAGCTGACGCCGGGACAGTTCCTCAACGTCAACCTGCGGCTTGACACCCTGCGGCAAGCCGTCACCGTGCCGAACGAAGCCGTGCAGCAAGGACCGGAAGGCAACTTCATCTTCGTCGTCAAGGCCGACAGCAGCGTCGAGGTGCGCAAGGTCGAAACCGGCGCCTCGACCGGCGGCCTGACGGTCGTCGCCAAGGGCCTGCAAGCCGGCGAGACGGTCGTCACCGACGGCCAGCTGCGCCTGACGCCGGGCGCCAAAATCCGCAGCAAGGAAGACGCACCAGCCCCCGCGGCGACGGCCACGGCCGACCCGGCACGCAGCTGAGGCCGACGCCATGAACCTACCCGAGCTCTGCATCCGCCGCCCGGTCATGACGACGCTGCTGATGGCAGCGTTTGTCATTTTCGGCGTGATCGCCTATCGCGCCCTGCCGGTATCCGAACTGCCCGCGGTGGATTTCCCGACCATCTCGGTCACCGCCAGCCTGCCCGGCGCCTCGCCGGAAACGATGGCGGCCGCCGTCGCGACGCCGCTCGAAGGCCAGTTTTCGACGATCGCCGGCCTCGATTCGATGAGCTCGACGAGCGCCCAGGGGACGACCTCGATCACCCTGCAGTTCTCGCTCGACCGCAGCATCGACGCCGCCGCGCAGGACGTCCAGTCGGCCATTTCCGCAGCCCTGCGCAAGCTGCCGCCGGGGATGCCGACGCCGCCCTCGTTCCGCAAGGTCAATCCGGCCGACTCGCCGATCTTCTACATCGCCCTCTCGTCGCCGACGCTGCCGCTGCCGGTGGTCAACGAATACGCCGAGACGCAGCTCGCGCAGCGCCTGTCCACGGTCACCGGCGTCGCCCAGGTCAACGTCTTCGGCTCGCAGAAATTCGCCGTGCGCGTGCGCGCCAACCCGGACCAGCTGGCCGCGCGCGGCATGGGCATCGACGAACTGCAGCAGGCGGTCGCCCAAGCCAACGTCAACCAGCCGATCGGCACCTTCGACGGCGCGCGCCAGACCTTCGCCATCAAGGACAACGGCCAGCTCGCCAACGCCGCCGCCTACCGCCCGCTGATCGTCGCCTGGCGCAACGGCGCGCCGGTGCACCTCGAGGACGTCGCGACGCCGATCGACAGCGTCGAGAACGCCAAGATCGCCAGCTGGAACGTCGACAAGCGCGCCATCGTGCTCGCCATCCAGCGCCAGCCGGGCGCCAACACGATCGAAACGGTCGATTCGATCAAGCGCATCCTGCCCAGCTTCCAGGCCAAGCTGCCGGCCTCGATCACGATGACCACGCTGTACGACCGCAGCATCTCGATCCGCGAGGCGATCGACGACGTGCAGTTCACGCTGGTCCTCGCCGGCGTCCTCGTCATCCTCGTCATCCTGCTCTTCCTGCGCAACCTGTCGGCGACGGTGATCCCCAGCCTGGCGCTGCCGATCTCGGTGATCGGCACCTTCGCCGCCATGTACTCGCTCGGCTACAGCCTCGACAACCTCTCGCTGCTCGCGCTCACGCTGGCCGTCGGCTTCGTCGTCGACGACGCCATCGTCATGCTCGAGAACATCGTCCGCCACATCGAGGCGGGCGAGACGCCCTTCGAGGCGGCGATCAAGGGCTCCCGGGAAATCGGCTTCACGATCATCTCGATGACCATCTCGCTGATCGCCGTGTTCATCCCGGTGCTCTTCATGGGCGGCATCGTCGGCCGCCTGCTGCACGAATTCGCGGTCACCATCTGCGCCGCCATCCTGGTCTCCGGCATCGTTTCGCTGACCCTGACGCCGATGCTGTGCAGCCGCTACCTGAAGCACGCCGAGACGGTCGAGCACGGCCCCGTCTTCCGCGCCTTCGAGCGCTTCTTCGACGGCCTGCTCGGCGCCTACGAGCGCACGCTGGCCTGGGCCATGCAACGCCCGCGTCTGATCATCGCCAGCTTCGTCGCCACGATCGCGGCGACCGGCCTGCTGTTCACCGTGGTGCCCAAGGACTTCCTGCCGAGCGGCGACAGCGGGCAGATCATCGCCTTCACCGAGGGCGCGCAGGACGCCTCCTTCGCCTCGATGGTCGAGCACCAGCGCGCGGTCGCCGCAATCATCGCGCAGGACCCGAACATCCGCTCCTTCATGTCCTCGGTCGGCGCCGGCGGCGCCCGCCCGACCGCGAACACCGGCACCGTGTTCATGGTTCTCAAACCGCACGACGAGCGCAAGCTGTCGGCCGACGAGATCATCCAGGAACTGCGCCCCAAGCTCGCCGCCGTGCCGGGCATCAAGGTGTACATGCAGAACCCGCCGGTGATCCGCATCGGCGGCCAGGTCACCGCCGCGCAGTACCAATACACGCTGCAGGACACCGACCTCGACGAGCTCTACCAGTGGACCGACACCCTGCTCGGCCGCATCCGCCAACTGCCCGGCTTCGTCGACGTCACCAGCAACCTCAACAACCAGAGTCCGGTCGTCGCCCTCGACATCGACCGGCACAAGATCGCCACCCTCGGCCTCAGCTACGGCCAGGTCGAGGATGCGCTGCAGAGCGCTTTCAGTTCGCGGCAGATTTCGACGATCTACGGCGCGACCAACCAGTACCAGGTGATCCTCGAAGTCGCCCCGGAATTCCAGGCCGACCCGGCGATGCTCGCGCGCCTCCATGTACGCGCATCGAGCGGCAAGCTGATTCCGCTCGACACCGTGGCGCGCATCAGCCGCAAGACGCAGGCGCTGACCGTCAACCACCAGGGCCAGCTGCCGTCGGTCACCATCTCGTTCAACCTGATGCCCGGCGTCTCGCTCGGCGACGCGGTCAACCGCGTCAAGGCGCTCGAGCAGGAACTGCGCATGCCGGCCTCGCTCAACACCAGCCTGCAGGGCACGGCGCAGGCCTTCCAGGCCTCGCTGAAAGGCCTCGGCATCCTGCTCGTGATCGCCGTGCTGGTGGTGTACATCGTCCTCGGCATCCTCTACGAGAGCTTCATCCACCCGCTGACCATCCTCTCCGGCCTGCCCTCGGCCGGCCTCGGTGCGCTGCTCACGCTCTACCTGTTCGGCGTCGACCTCAGCCTCTACGCCTTCGTCGGCATCATCATGCTGGTCGGCATCGTCAAGAAGAACGCGATCATGATGATCGACTTCGCCCTCGAACGGCAGCGCCACGACGCCATGGCGGCGCGCGAGGCGATCTTCCAGGCCTGCCTGATCCGCTTCCGGCCGATCATGATGACGACCATGGCGGCGCTCGTCGGCACCCTGCCGATCGCCCTCGGCATCGGCGCCGGCGCCGAGGTGCGCCGCCCGCTCGGCCTCGCCGTGGTCGGCGGTCTCGTCCTCTCGCAGTTCCTCACGCTGTACCTGACGCCGGTCGTCTATATCTACCTCGACCGCATCGGCCAGTGGCGGCGCGGCGCCGTGCCGGCCGCGCAGAGCGCCTGAGCGCGACACCGGCGGCCGCACGCGGCGTGTGCGGCGACTGCGGCCGATTGCCGCAGCCGCCGCACACGCCCGGCACACGGCGTAAAATCGCGCACGATGACGCCCGTCCCCGCCCCTGATTCGCCCCCGGCCACCGCCGCCGACGCGCCGCACGCGCTGACGCGCATCGTCGCCCTGCGCCGCGTCGAAATCGTGACGCAGGCGCTGGTCCTCGCGGGCGCCGTCGCCGGCCTGAAAATGCCGCTCGCCGTGGCGCCGATGGCCGCCGTGATCGCCCTGCTCGCCGCCGTCAATCTCGTCACGCAATGGCGGCTGGAGCGCGGCGGGCCGGCGGGGCCCGGTGAAATCTTCACCCAGCTCGCCGTCGACGCCGCCATCCTCACCCTGCTCCTCTACTTCGCCGGCGGCTCGGCCAACCCCTTCGTCTCGCTCTTCCTGCTCTCGCCAACGCTCGCCGCCGCCATGCTGCCGGCGCGCCACGCCTGGGCGATGGCCGGCCTGACGCTGGCCGCCTACACCTTCCTGATGTTCTGGAACCTGCCGCTGCCGCCGCCGCAGGGCCACCTCGCGCAACTCGACGCGCTGCTCGCGCGCGCCACCGGCACGGCGCCCGAACACGCCGGACACATGAGCGGCTTCGCCCTGCACGTGCTCGGCATGTGGCTCAACTTCGTGATCAGCGCCGGCATCGTCGTCTTCTTCCTGACCCGCATGGCGGCCGCATTGCGCCGCCGCGAGCACGAACTGGCCGCGGCGCGTGAAGCCGCGCTGCGCCACGAACAGATCCTCGCACTCGGCACGCTCGCCGCCGGCGCCGCGCACAAGCTCGGCACGCCGCTCGGGACGATGGCTGTGGTCATCCGCGAACTCGAACTGACGCACGCCGGCGACGGCGCGCTGAAGGACGACCTCGGCCTGCTGCGCCAGCAGGTCGAGCACTGCAAGCAGACGCTCTCGCAGATGCTCGCCTCGGCCGGGCAGGCGCGCGACGAAAGCCGGCAGGCGCAGCCGCTCGACCGCTGGCTGGCCGAACTGATCGACGCCTGGCAGGTGATCCGCCCGCGCGCGCGCCTTCGCCTCGCCTTCAACGGCGCCGGGCCGGCCCCTCTCGTGGCCGCCGAGCGCACGCTGGCGCAGGCCCTCGTCAACCTGCTCGACAACGCCGCCGACGCCAGCGGTGCGCAGAGCGAGCCGCTGCAGATCGCGGCGGCCTGGGACGCGCAGCACTGCCGCATCGAGATCCTCGACCGCGGCCCCGGCCTCGACGACGCGGCGCTGCGCGGCCTCGGCCAGGCCTTCCGCAGCAGCAAGGGCGGCGCCGAAACCGACGCCGGCTCAACGGTCGGCGGCCTCGGCATCGGCTTTTTCCTGACCCGCGCCACCGTCGAGCGCTTCGGCGGGCAGGTCGACCTGTTCAACCGCGAGGACGGCCCCGGCGCATGCACGCGCGTCACCCTGCCGCTCGCGCGCCTGAAAGTGCACAGCCCATGAACGCCTTCCCCGCCCCGGTCGACGACGACCGCTCCTCGCTCCTCCTCGTCGACGACGACGAGGCCTTCCGCCGCGTCCTCGCGCGCGCCCTCGAACGGCGCGGCTACGCGGTGGCCACCGCCGGCGACGTCGAGGAGGCGCTGGCCAAGGCGCAGCTGCAATCGCCCGAGTACGCGGTCGTCGATCTCAAGATGCCGGGCGACTCCGGCCTCGTGCTGATCGAGAAGCTGATCGAACTCGACCCCAACACGCGCATCGTGATGCTCACCGGCTACGCCAGCATCGCCACCGCGATCGAGGCGATCAAGCTCGGCGCCGTGCATTACCTGGCCAAGCCCTGCGACGCCGACCAAGTGGTCGCCGCCCTGCACAAGAGCGGCGAAGGCGACGCGACGATGCCCGTCTCCGACTCGCCGCTTTCCGTCGACCGCCTCGAATGGGAGCACATCCAGCGCGTGCTCGCCGAGCATCAGGGCAACATCTCGTCGACGGCGCGCGCGCTGAAGATGCACCGCCGCACCCTGCAGCGCAAGCTGTCCAAGCACCCGGCCAAGGAATGACGATGCGCGAAAGGGACAGCAAGGAAGACAAGGCCGGGGAGAAGACGGCGCCCGCGCGCCTGCGCCTCGACAAATGGCTGTGGGCGGCGCGCTTCTACAAGACGCGCGCGCTCGCCAGCGAAGCGATCGGCGGCGGCAAGGTCAAGCTCAACGGCCACGCCGCCAAACCGGCGCGCGAGGTCAAGGTCGGCGACCGGCTCGAAATCACGATCGGCGACGTGCACTGGGACGTGGGCGTCGTCGGCCTCAACGAATACCGCCGCCCGGCCCCGGAAGCCGCCCTGCTCTACGCCGAAAGCGATGAGAGCCGGGCGCGCCGGCAGGCCGCCGGCGAAGCGCGCAAGCTCGGCCCGGCGCCGGGCAGCGACCTCAAGGGCCGTCCGACCAAGCGCGACCGGCGGCAGCTGCAGCGCTTTTCGGGCTGATCCCGCGAACGGCAAGCGGCAGGCGGCGGGATTCGTCGCCGGCCCCCGACCCGTCCCCATCCGCGCTCGCTGCACGGCCGTCCGCCGGCGCCCCGCCCAAGTCCCGCCCAAGTCCCGCCCAAGTCCCGCTCGAGTCCCGCGCCCAAGTCCCGCTCGAGTCCCGCGCCCGAGTCCCGCCCGAGTCCCGCGCCCGAGTCCCGCGCCGATCTTCCGCCCGGAAAAAAATCGCGCCGCAGCCCGCGGCTTAACGAATAGAATGCGCAGTCCGTGGGCCTCGCGCCCAGCACAACGAGACGCCGCGCCATGTTCCGCACTCTCAACACCCGCGCCCTCTGGGTCGTCACGCTTTCCGCCGCCGGCATCCTGATGGTCACCATGGGCGCCCGCCAGTCGCTCGGCCTCTTCGTTTCGCCGCTCAACACCAGCACCGGCCTCGGCATCGCCTCGATCAGCCTGGCCATGGCCGTCGGCCAGTTCATGTGGGGCGCCATCCAGCCGGTCGCCGGCGCCGTCGCCGACCGCTACGGCCCCGGCCGCGTGCTGATCGGCGGTCTCCTGGTGCTCGCCCTCGGCAGCGCGCTGACGCCTTTCATGAGCGGCACCTGGGGGCTGATCGTGACGCTCGGCCTGCTCTCGGCGGTCGGTTCCGGCGCCGGCAGCTTCTCGGTGCTGATCGGCGCCGCCGCGCAGCGCCTGCCGCTCGAAGCGCGCGGCGCGGCATCCGGCATCATCAACGCCGGCGGCTCCTTCGGCCAGTTCGTCTTCGCCCCCATCCTGCAGAAGCTGATCCAGAGCGTCGGCTGGATGGGCGCCATGTGGTCGCTCGCCGTGATGACGCTGGCCGCGCTGCCGCTGGTCGGCACGCTGACGCGCGGCGGCGGCGCGGCGCACGCCCACGCGCCCGGCGGCAAGGGCCTCAAGGACAGCGTCAAGGAAGCGGTCGTCGACCGCAGCTACCTGCTGCTCAACCTCGGCTTCTTCACCTGCGGTTTCCACATCGCCTTCCTCGTCACCCACCTGCCCGGCGAAGTCGACCTGTGCGGCCTGCCGCCCGCCGTCGCCAGCTGGTCGCTGGCCATCATCGGCCTCGCCAACATCTTCGGCAGCCTCTACGCCGGCGGCTGCGTCGCCCGCTACCGCAGCAAGTACGTGCTGTTCTGGATGTACGCCTCGCGCGCGCTGCTGGTCGGCGCCTACCTGCTCGCGCCGAAGACCGACCTCACCTTCTACCTGTTCGCCGCCGGCCTCGGCTTCACCTGGCTGGCCACCGTGCCGCCGACCGCCGCCATCGTCGGCAAGCTGTTCGGCGTGCGCTACCTCGGCACGCTGTTCGGCCTGACGCTGCTCTCGCACCAGATCGGCGGCTTCCTCGGCGCCTGGCTCGGCGGCATCGCGCTGACGCGCTTCGGCGACTATTCGTGGATGTGGTACGCCGACATCGCGCTGGCCGCCGGCGCGGCGCTGGTCAACCTGCCGATCAAGGAAGCGCCGCTCGCCCGGCCGGCGACGGCCTGAGGCGCGGGGCGCCGAGGCCCCGCTGCACGGCGCTTCGGGCGTCCCGTCCGCCCGGAGCGGATTCCCGCGCATCGCCCGGCGCGCAAGCCGACATACGGCAGCGCGATGCGGCGGAAGGCGGCGCGATGGACGATAATCGGATATGTCCGCCGCTCCCCTCCCCACCCGCCGCCTCTCGGCGCTCGCCGGCCTGTGGCCCTTCCTGCGCCCGTACCGGGCGCGCATCGCGCTCGCCTTCGTCCTGCTCTGCCTCGGCTCGGCCACCATCCTGGTCGTGCCGCTGGCCTTCCGCGACCTCATCGACGCCGGCTTCGGCAGCGGCCGGCCGGCGCGCAGCGGCCTGCTCGGCGCGCTCAGCCTGAACGAACACTTCATCGCGCTGTTCGCGCTGGCGGCCTTCTGGGCGCTGGTCGTCGCGGCGCGCTTCTACACCGTGTCGTGGGTCGGCGAACGGGCCACCGCCGATCTGCGCAGC
This sequence comes from Candidatus Accumulibacter sp. 66-26, assembly GCA_001897745.1. GTDB lineage: Bacteria > Pseudomonadota > Gammaproteobacteria > Burkholderiales > Rhodocyclaceae > 66-26. The sequence goes on along the minus strand of MKUH01000021.1, from coordinate 137,953 downwards.
GCCGTCTACGCGCGCGTGCTCGGGCAATCGCCGCAGTTCTTCGAAACCCTGCAGACCGGCGAAGTCCTGTCGCGCCTGACCGGCGACACGACGCTGATCCAGACCGTCGTCGGCAGTTCGGTTTCGATGGGCCTGCGCAGCCTCTTCCAGTTCGTCGGCGGCATGGTCATGCTGGCCGTCACCAGCCTCTATCTGTTCTCGCTGAACCTCGGGCTGATGGCGCTGCTCGTCCTGCCGATCGTCGCCATCGGGCGCCAGGTGCGCAGGCTCTCGCGCGAATCGCAGGACCGCATCGCCGACGCCTCGGCGCTGGCCGGCGAAATTCTCAACGCGATGCCGACGGTGCAGGCCTACACGCAGGAAGCGCAGGAAGCCGCCCGCTTCACCGCACGCACGGAAAGCAGCTTCGTCACCGCGATCCGGCGCACGCGGGTGCGCGCGGCGCTCACCGCGCTGATCATCACCGCCGTCGTCGGCACGATCATCTTCGTGCTGTGGGTCGGCGCGCGGCAGGTCGCCGAGGGCACGTTGAGCGGCGGCCAGCTGGCGTCCTTCGTTCTCTACGCGGCGCTCGTCGCCGGCGCCGTCGGCACCATGGCCGAAGTCTGGGGCGACGTGATGCGCGCGGCGGGCGCGACCGAGCGCCTGCTCGACCTGCTGCACGCCGAACCGGCCATCCGCGAGGCGCCGACGCCGCTCGCGCCGGTACGCTCGGCGCAGGCGGCGATCCGCTTCGAGCACGTCGGCTTCGCCTACCCGGCGCGTCCGCAGACGCGCGCGCTCGACGACATCTGCCTGGACATCGCGCCGGACGAAAGCGTCGCGCTGGTCGGCCCCTCCGGCGCCGGCAAGAGCAGCCTGTTCCAGCTGCTGCTGCGCTACTACGAGACGTCGGCCGGCCGCATCCTGATCAACGGGCAGGACATCCGCGAACTGCGCCTGCACGACCTGCGCAAGGAGATCGCCATCGTCGCGCAGGACCCGGTGATCTTTTCCGCCAACGCACTGGAAAACATCCGCTACGGCCGCGCCACGGCGAGCGACGAGGAGGTCATGGCGGCAGCGCGCACGGCGCTCGCGGACGAATTCATCGAGCGCCTGCCCGACGGTTACCAGACCTTCCTCGGCGAACGCGGCACGCGGCTGTCCGGCGGCCAGCGCCAGCGCATCGCGATCGCCCGCGCCATCCTCAAGGGCGCCCGCCTGCTGCTGCTCGACGAAGCGACCAGCGCGCTCGACGCGGAATCGGAAATCCTCGTCCAGCAGGGCCTCGCCGCCGCCATGCAGGGGCGCACCACGCTGATCATCGCGCACCGCCTGGCGACGGTGCAGAAAGTCGACCGCATCGTCGTGATGGAGCGCGGGCGCATCGTCGAGAGCGGCACGCCGGAGGACCTGCGCCAGCAGGGCGGTCTCTACGCGCGGCTGGCGGCGCTGCAGCTCGACCTGTAGATATCGGGCGGAAGCCGGCCGCGCCGCGCCATTCAAACCCTCCGCGCCCCGGCGCTCAGGGCAGGGCAACGGCCAGCGCGACGGGAACGAAGATCAGCGCGGCGACGTTGCCGAGCATGACGATGGAGGCGACCTTCTCCGGCTCCTGGCGGTACAGCTCGGCGAAGATGTAGTTGAGCACGGCCGGCGGCAGCGCGCCGAACACCAGCAGCATGCCGCGCTCGACGCCGGAAAGGCCGAGCAGCGGCGCGCAGACCCAGGCCAATGCCATACCGGCGAGCGGGCAGGCGGCGGCGCCGATCAGGCCGATCTTCAGATCCTTGATGCCGGAATTCGTCAGGCGCACGCCGAGCGAAAAGAGCAGCAGCGGGATCGACACGTCGCCGAGCAGCTTGATGCTGATGTACAGCGGTTCCCACAGCTCGATGCGCAGCAGGCTGACGGCGAGGCCGGCGAGCGCGGCGGCGATCACCGGCACGCGCCAGAGGTTCCACAGCTTCGCGCGGTGGTCGAGCATCCAGGTGCCGAGCGAGTAGTGCAGCACGTTCTCGATGAAGAAGAGGACGACGGCGGCGGGCAGCGCGGCCTCGCCGAAAGCGAGCAGCATCAACGGCAGGCCCATGTTGCCCGAGTTGTTGAACATCATCGGCGGCAGGAAGGTGCGCGTCTCGAAGCCGCACAGGCGGGCCAGCGGCCAGGTCAGCAGCCCCGAGCCGAGGACGACGACGAGGCCGCCGGCGGCCAGCGCCCAGTGCGCCGTCAGGTCGAAGTTGCGCCCGGCGAGCGCGGCGAAGACCAGCGCCGGGACGAAGACGTCCATGTTGAGCTGGTTGGCGAAACGCATGTCCGGCTGCTTGCGGCGCGCGTAGAGAAAGCCGGCGGCGACGATCGCGAAGACCGGAAAGATGATGGCGACGATGCGCAGGAGCATGTTCGGGACGCGGCCGACAAAGGAAAGGAAGAACGGGCAGCGAGCGCCGGGCGGCGGACGGAGAGATCCGTCGCCAGCCGGCCCTCGCTCGGGGCTTTTCGCTTACAGCACGTAGCGCGAGAGATCCTCGTTCTGCGCGAGCTCCCCGAGGCGCCCGTCGACGTAGGCGGCATCGACCGCGACCGTCTCGGCGCCCTTGGCGCCGGCCGTGAAGGACAGCTCCTCGAGCAGGCGCTCCATCACCGTGTACAGGCGGCGGGCGCCGATGTTCTCGGTCTTCTCGTTGACCGACCAGGCGATCTCGGCGAGACGCTGGATGCCGCTCTCGGCGAAGTCGAGCGCGACGCCCTCGGTGGCGAGCAGCGCCTGGTACTGCATGGTCAGGCAGGCGTCGGTGCGGGTCAGGATGCGTTCGAAGTCGGCGACCGACAGCGAGTCGAGCTCGACGCGAATCGGGAAGCGGCCCTGCAGCTCGGGGATGAGATCGGACGGCTTGGCCAGATGGAAGGCGCCGCTGGCGATGAACAGGATGTGGTCGGTCTTGATCATGCCGTACTTGGTCGACACCGTCGTGCCCTCGACGAGCGGCAGCAGGTCGCGCTGCACGCCCTGGCGCGAGACGTCGGCGCCCTGCATTTCGGAGCGGCTGGCGATCTTGTCGATTTCGTCGAGGAAGACGATGCCGTTCTGCTCGACGTTCTTCACCGCGTCGAGCTTGAGCTCCTCGTCGTTCACCAGCTTGGCGGCCTCTTCGTCGATCAGCAGCTTGCGCGCCTCGGCGATCTTCAGCTTGCGCGACTTCTTGCGGCCGCCGCCCATGTTCTGGAACATGCCCTGGATCTGCGAGGTCAGTTCCTCCATGCCGGGCGGCGCGAAGATTTCGGCCTGCATCGACGGCGCGGCGAGTTCGATCTCGATCTCCTTGTCGTCGAGCTCGCCCTCGCGCAGCTTCTTCCTGAATTTCTGCCGCGTCGTGCTGTCGTCGGTGGCCTGCTGCTCATTGAAGAAGTTGCCGCGCGCCGGCGGCAGCAGCGCATCGAGAATGCGATCCTCGGCGGCGTCCTCGGCGCGCACGCGCACGCCCTTCACCGCCTGCTCGCGGGCGCTCTTGATCGCGATCTCGACGAGGTCGCGGATGATCGTGTCTACGTCGCGCCCGACGTAGCCGACCTCGGTGAACTTGGTCGCCTCGATCTTGATGAAGGGCGCGTTCGCCAGCCGCGCCAGGCGGCGTGCGATCTCGGTCTTGCCGACGCCGGTCGGGCCGATCATCAGGATGTTCTTCGGCGTGATTTCCTGGCGCAGCGGGTCGGCCACCTGCGCGCGCCGCCAGCGGTTGCGCAGCGCGATGGCGACCGCCTTCTTGGCCTTGCCCTGCCCGACGATGTGCTTGTCGAGTTCGTGGACGATTTCCTGCGGAGTCATTTGCGTCATGATGGGTCCTGCGCCTTGCGGCCGGCCGGCGCACGCGCGCCGGGCGCGCCTACTCGAGCGTCTCGATGGTGAAGCTGTGGTTGGTATAGATGCACAGGTCGCCGGCGATTTCGAGCGACTTGCGGATCACGTCGGCCGGGTCGAGTTCGGTGTTCTCGATCAGCGCGCGCGCCGCCGACTGGGCGTAGGCGCCGCCCGAGCCGATGGCGACGATGCCGTGCTCGGGTTCGAGCACGTCGCCGTTGCCGGTGATGATCAGCGAATTCTCGCGGTCGGCCACCGCCAGCATGGCTTCGAGCCGGCGCAGGGCGCGGTCGCTGCGCCAGTCCTTGGCGAGTTCGACGGCCGAGCGCAGCAGGTTGCCCTGATGCTTGTCGAGCTTGGCCTCGAAGCGCTCGAAGAGCGTGAAGGCGTCGGCCGTGCCGCCGGCGAAGCCGGCCAGGATTTTGCCCTGGTGAATGCGCCGCACCTTGCGCGCGCTGGCCTTGATGACGATGCTGCCGAGCGTGACCTGACCGTCGCCGCCCATGGCGACGCGGTTGCCGCGGCGCACCGAGAGGATCGTGGTGCCGTGGTATTGCTCCATGGGAATTTCCTAATGTTTGGCCGGAATGATCTCGGCCACGGCCTTGAGGCCGACGACGCCGAACAGTTCGGCGACGAGTTGGTTGGGATGGCGGAAGACGATCTGCTTGCCGCTGCGCCGCACCGTGGTCAGCACGTTGAGCAGCACGCCGGCGCTGACGAAATCGATGCGCGTGATGCCCGCGCAGTCGACGACCACGAGGTCGTGGGCGTCGGCAAAGGCCGGCAGATCGGTGAAGCGCGCCGCCTTGATCTCGCCCTGCAGCGCGTAGGCCTCGGGCGCGGCGGCATCGCTCGCCGGCGCTTCGGCGAAGGCCGGCGGCGCTTCGGCGGCGGCGACCCGCTGCGCTTCCCAGGAGGGCGGCGAGACTTCGAAAGTGACCGCGAAGTCGACCGCCAGCTCCTCGAAGGCGTCCTGCCGGCCCTGCAACTGGTGCAGTTCAAGCAGCAGCAGCCAGCAGTCGGGCGACTCGGCGCGGCCCGTCTCGACGCAGGGTCCGAGCAGCGCGCCGAGGTTGTCGCGGCCGAGCAGCTCGACCTCGCGTTTCGTCTTGCGCGCTTTCTGCAACAGCGCGAGCAGACGGTTACAGCCGGCGGCGTCGATCGTCGCCACCCGGGACAGGTCGAGGCGCAGCCGTGGCGATTTTTCCAACGCCTGCATCGCGGCGTCGAAGCCCGCATCGTTGTCGCCGGTCAGCTCGCCCGCGAACAGCACACTGCCGGGAACCGGCGCCGGCTTGGCGGCGGCGGTCGTCCGGGAACGATCGCGCCAGGTCGGCGGCGACTTCTCGAAGGCGCGCGCGTAGTCGATTTCCAGCGCCTCGAAAGCGGCTTTCTGGCCGGTCAGCCGGTACAGGTCGAAGAGCATCATCCACAGCCGTTCGCCCGGACCGAAGTTGTGCACGCGCACGGCGTCCTCGAGCAGGACGCGCACCGCGTCGTCCTGCGCGTTGGCGTAGAGGACGGCGGCCTGTTCGACGTCGGCGTCGATCGGATCGACGTCGGCCTCGACGTGGAAATCGGGGGGGCTTTCGCTGAACTCGAAGTCGCTGAAATCGAGCGGCGTATCGAGATCGGGCTGCGGGGCCGCGCCGGCGCCGGACGGCGGGACGGCGGCGGTCTTTTCCTCAGGCGGCGCGGCGGCGTCCTCCGCGCGCGGGCGCGGGGCGGCCGCCGGCTTGGCCACCATTTTTTCCTGCGGTTTTTTGAAGAAGGAAAACACCATGAGTTGCCGGGCAAGCGGAAAAAGCATTGACGAAGAGGGCTTGTTTTAACACATCACCCGACGTGCTGCAATTTGCCCCGCCGCCATTTACCGCCTTTCCGGTAGATCAGGCATGGCCGGCCCAACGGCGTCCCAGCGCGCTCGCCACGCCGGCGGCGACGAGCAGCAGCGCGAGCAGCGGTCCGAAGGGCTGATCGAGCGCCAGCGCGAGACCGAAGGCGAGGACGTAGCTCGCCACGCCGACCGCCACGCCGAGCGCGAGCGCGCGCCGCCAGCTGCCGGCCCAGCCGAAGGCGATGAGCGGCGGCACGAAGATCAGCGCGAAGGCGCCCATCACGCCGATGCTCATGGTCGCGAGCGCCAGCGCGCCGGCGACCAGCAGGTCGAAGGCGAAATGCGCGCGCCGCTCGGACAGTCCGCGCGCGCGGAACAGGTCGGGGAAGAAGTGCGCGAGCAGCAGGCGGCGCGAGAGCGGACGCAGGGCGAGCAGCGCGCCGGCGGCGAACACGCCGGCGCTGATCAGGTGCGAACGCTCGGTGAGATAGAGCTGGCCGTCGAACAGCGCGTGCCCCATGCGTTCGGCGAGCGGCAGATTGGCCACCAGCAGCACCGAGACGCCCCAGCCGAGCAGCAGCAGCATCGCGTAGGCGGCGCCCTGCGCGCCGCGCGTGGCGCCCTCGAAGGCGTGCTTCAGCCCCGCCGCGAGCGCCGCGGCGGCGAGGCCGCCGAGCAGCAGGGGCGCACCGGCGAGCATCGCCAGCAGCGCGCCGGCCGCCGCCGTCTGGGCGAAGGCGAGCGCCGCCAGCCATTCGTCGCGCAGACGCAGCCAGGCGCCGAGCAGCGGCAGCAGGACGGCGAAGCAGAGGCCGGTGGCGAAGGGACCGGCGAACAGCGGATCGAAGAGCAAGGCGCCGTTCATAGCGTCACCGTGCGGTCGCAGACGGCGTCCATGAAGCGCGCGTCGTGGCTGACCAGGAGCAGGCCGGCACCGGCGCACGCGTTCCCGCCGCCCTCTTCCTCTCCCGCACCGGGCCGCGCGCGGCGGCGCAGCGCGCCGGCGAGGAAGGCGACGCCATCCGGGTCGAGGTTGTTGGTCGGCTCGTCGAGCAGCACGACGTCGGCCGGCGCCTGCAGGCAGGCCCACAGATAAAGGAACTGCAGCTGCCCGCCGGACAGGCGGTCGAGGCGCTCGCCGAGGCGCGGCGCCAGCCACGGCGGCAGGCCGGCGGCGGGCGCGCCGGTCAGCGCGAGCAGCTCGGCGCCGCTGAAGGGGATGCCGTCGATCGCCGGCGCCTGCTGTTGCTGCAGCGAGACGCGCAGCCCCGGCGCCTTGTCGACGCGCCCGGAAAAAATGCGCGCGGCGCCGGTCAGCGCGGCGAGCAGCGTCGACTTGCCGGCGCCGTTGGGGCCGACGATGCCGACGATCTCGCCGCGCGCCAGGCGCAGCGAGACCGGGCCGACCACCGGCTTGGCGTAGCCGGCGCTCAGCCCGGCGGCGGCGAGCAGCGGCGGCTCGCCGCCATTTCCGCTATCGCCGCTCATTCCTGCAGTCCCTTGAGCAGGCGGCGCACGGTGTCGTCGTAGAGCCAAAAGAGGTCCTTCGCCTCCGGCGTGCCGCCGATCGTGAACGGCAGCGTCACGGCGGGAATCCGCGCGCGCTCGGCGATCCAGCGCGACGGCGCGTCGTACTGGTAGGCCGCGCGGATGACCATTTTCGCCGGCCGCGCAGCCTGCTGCGCGACGATGCCGGCGAGCTGCGCGCTCGACGGCTCGACGCCGGGCTTCGCCTCCAGGCAGCCGACTTCTGTCAGCCCGAGCCAGTTCTGCAGATAGGGAAAGGCCTTGTGCTGGACGAGGATGGGCACGCCGCGCAGCGGCGCCGCCTCCTTTTCCCAGCGTGCGACGGCGTTGCGCAGGCGGCCGGCGAAGTCCCGGTAGCCGGCCTGATACGCCGCCGCATTGGGCGGGTCGAGCTCGGCCAACCGCGCGGCGAGCGCCTCGCCGATCCGGAACAGGTTGCGCGGATCGGTCTGCACGTGCGGATTGCCGCCGGCGTGCACGTCGCCGTGCGCGCGGTCGAGCACGGCCGGCACTTCGAGCATGGCGACGTAGCGCGCTGCCTCGAAGTAGCCGGGCTGGCCGGGCTGGATGCGGGCGTTGCCAGATTCGCGGACGACCACCGGCAGCCAGCCGACCTCCAGCTCGGCACCGGTCGCGACGACGAGCTGCGCCGAGCGCGCGCGCGCGATCAGCGACGGTTTGGCGTCGATCCGGTGCGGGTCCTGCAGGCCCTGCGTGGCGCTGTAGACGCGCACCTTGTCGCCGCCGATTTCCTGCGCCAGCGCCGCCCATTCGGGGACGGTGGCGAAGACTTCGACGGCGGCCGCGGCGGGCGGCGGGAACAGTCCGAGGACGAGAAAGGCGGCGACCGCCGCACACGCGCCGCGGAACAGCGGCGAAGCGAAAGCGGAGGTGAAGAAACGGTTCGACAAGCGATTCATGTTCCGTGCTCCCTAGAATTTGTGCGCGCCGTGCGCGCCGAGGCTCATGATGTACTGCAGCGTCACCTGGTTGTCGGTGATGCCCTGCATCGACCTGTCGCGCGCGAACTGCAGGCGCAGGCGCGAGAATTCGCTCCAGCTGTAGTCTGCCATCAGCGTGGCGCGGCTTGGACGATAGCTGTCGACGACGAGGTTGGCGGCGTTGACGCCGAAATCGCGGCGGCCCGAGTCGAGGCGGTCGTAGCGCGCGCCGGCGCGCCAGTTCGGCGTGAACTGGTAGACGCCCTGCAGATACCAGCCCGACTGGCGGCTGGCGTAGTCGCTGAGGACGCCGGCGGCGCAGGCGTTGCCGACGCCGTCCTCGTCGCGGCAGTCGAGCGTGCCCTGCTCGCGGCGCTGGAACCATTCGCCCTGCAGCTTGAAATTCTGATACTTCGGATTGCCGTTCGGCGCCCACTTCCAGACGAAGTCGGCGATCCAGGTCCGCGAGTTTCCGGCGAACGCGCCCTGCGCCTCCAGCCCGCCGACGTCGGTGAAATGCGCCTCGCGCTCGCGGGCCGCCGTGCGCAGGTAGGAGACGCCGGTACGCCAGCTGTGGTTCGCGCCGACGTCGCCGCCGAAGTGCGCGAAGAGCGCGCCGGAACCGCTGCCGTTCTTGTTGCGGTCGGTGCCCGGGAAGGCGGCTCCGCGCCCCAGCTCGGCGCCGAGTTCGACGAAGGTCTCGGTCGGCGCCACCCATTTCAGCTGCACGCCGTCCTGCGCGTAGCTCCCGTGCTCGCCGAACATCGCCTTGTAGATCAGCGGCGCGTCGGCAAAGTCCCAGGCATGGGCATGCTGCTCGTTGAGGTAGCCGATGCCGGAGCGGATGCGCCCGGCCTTGAGGCCGATGCCGTGCCCGATGCCGAGCGACTGGAACCAGGCTTCCTCGACTTCGGCCTTGTCGTCCTGCAGGCCGAGCATCAGCTGACCGCGCCACCAGGGATCGATGTTGGCGGCCATGACCAGTTCGCTGTGGTCGAGCGAGAAGCCGCGCGGGTCGGCGCCGTGGTCGTGCCCGCCGGCCGGCCAGAAGCCGGTGATGGCGCGCTCCGGCACATCCTTCATGCTTTTGTACTGGCCCTGCAGGATCAGCGAGACTTCCGGGTTGAAGCCGCTCGCCGGGCCGGCCGGCGCCGCCGGCGGCGCGGCGCGCAGGCTGGCTTCCTGCACCGCGACCTGCGCCTGCGTGGCGCTCGCCTCGGCGCTTCTGGCGGCCTGCCCGGCGGTGCTTTCGGCCTGGGCCAGCCGCTGCTCGAGCGCGGCGATGCGCTGCTCGTAAGCGTCTTTCATCTGCTGCAGTTGGGCGCGGATCTGCGCCAGATCGGTGTCCTTGGCCGGGCCGGCGGCGTGGGCCGGCGAGGCGATGGACAAGGGAACGGACAAGGCGGCGGCGAACGCGAGTTCGCGCACCGTGGGCACGGCAGTACGCATGATGACTCCTGAAATGACAGAGCGCCGCGCTGGGGCGGCGGGCGGAACGGAGGAGGATCAGGCGGACGGCGGGGCGCGGGCGCCGCGGGCGGGCGGCGCGGGCGGCGGGGAAAGGTAGAAGGACGCCGGCGCCGGGACGGCGGCGAAGGAGAGCAGCGGCGCGGCGCCGGCCGCCGCCGCGAGCGGCGCGTCGAGGCCGTGCGCGGCGAGGCAGAAGGCGCAGGCGTGGCCGGCGGGCTCCGTGGAGTCGGCGGAATCGGCGGAATCGGCGAAATCGGCGGATTCAGCAGATTCGCCAAACCCGGCGGCTGCGACCGCACCGCCGGCCGCGCCGGGACGATGCTCGAAGGCGTGCAGGAGCGCCGCCGTCTGCGCGAACAGCAGCAGAAAGGCGAAGAGCGCGCCCCGCCAGCGTTTCATTCGGCGTCCCCCGTGGCTTCGGCGGACTCTGTTGCCTCTGCGGCGCAGAACATGACGAAGGCCTGTTCGACGACGCTGCGCGCCAGTCCGCGCACGATGAAGACGATGCGGCTGTCGCGCGCCGCATCCGGCCACGCCGGCAGCGCGGCTTCGGGGTAGCGCATGTGCTGCACGCAGTGCACGACGCGCGGCGCATCCTCGCCGACGACGTGGATCAGGCCCTTGACGCGCAGGATGCGCTCGCCGCAGGTGGCGAGCAGCACGTCGAGCGCCTCGGCGAATTCCGGCCAGCGGAAAGGCTGCGCGAAACGCAGCACGAAGGCGTGCACCAGCGCGTCGTGGCGCGCCGGATCGTGGGCGTGGGCGCCCACGTCGGGCGCCGCGCCGCCTTCCGTCCCGCCCGCCGCGGCCGATTCAGCCATCGTCGCGGCGGCGGCGCCGCGCACCTTTTCCTCGGCCAGCCAGCGCCCGACGTCGGCGCTCTTCGTGCGCGGGTCGTAGAGGCCGCAGCCCATGACGCGCTCGGCGTCAATCGCGCCGTCGCGCACCTCGATCTGCGGCGCGCCCGGATTGATGCGCGCCAGACGGCGCGCAAGCTGCGCGATCTGTTCCGGCGTCGCCAGATCGCACTTGGTGAGCAGCAGGCGGTCGGCCATCGCGACCTGCCTGACCGCCTCGAAGTGGCGCGCCAGCTGGCCGCCGGCGTGCGTCGCGTCGACCGCCGCGACGACGCCGTCGATGCGGTAGCGCTCGGCGATGAAGAAATCCTCGAGCAGCGTGGACAGCACGGGCGCCGGATCGGCGAGGCCGGTGGTTTCGATCAGCACGCGCGAGAAGGGCGGAATCTCGCGGCGCAGGCGGCGCATGAAGAGGTCGCGCAGGGCGCGCGCGAGGTCGCCGCGCACGCTGCAGCACAGGCAGCCGGAGTCGAGCAGGACGATGCTGTCGTCGACCTTGTCGACGAGATGGTGGTCGATGCCGACGGCGCCGAACTCGTTGATCAGCACCGCCGCGTCGGCCAGCGCCGGCTGGCGCAGCAGGCGGTTGAGCAGCGTCGTCTTGCCGGCGCCGAGGAAGCCGGTGAGCACGGTGACCGGGATGGCGCGCGCCGGATCTATTTGCGCAGGCACTGGCGCAGGCCCTGGTCGAAGATGTCGCGCGGCAGTTCGCGGCCGATGAAGACGAGCACGCTGTGGCGCGGCTCGGCGCCCCACGGCGCGCCGGGGCTGCCGCCCATCAGTTCGTGCACGCCCTGGAAGATGACGCGGTAGGACAGGTCGTCGACGGCCAGCACGCCCTTGTAGCGCAGCATCTCCGGCCCGTAGATGCGGACCACGGCGGCGAGGAAGTCTTGCAGGCGCTTGCCGTCGAACGGCTGCTCGGCGCGGAAGACGAAGGAGCGGATGCGGTCGTCGTGGTGGTGATGCGCGTGGTGGGTAGCGAGGAAGCCCGGCTCGATGTCGAGCACGGCGTTCAGGTTGAAGCCGCGGATGTCGAGGATTTCGTGCAGCGGCGTCTGGCCGAAATGCACGGGCTGGATCGCGGCGCGCGGGTTGATCGCATTGAGACGCAGCGACAGCGCTTCGATCGCATCGGCGTCGACGAGGTCGGTTTTCGAAAGCAGCAGGCGGTCTGCGAAACCGACCTGTTCCTGCGCCTGATCGTTGGCGTCGAGCTGGCGCATCGCGTGCACGGCGTCGACCACGGTCAGCACCGCGTCGAGCAGGTAGCGGCGGGAAATCGCCTCGTCGAGGAAGAAGGTCTGCGCAACCGGTGCCGGGTCGGCGAGGCCGGTCGTCTCGATCACGACGCGGTCGAAGCGCAGCGTGCCGGCGTCGCGCTTGGCGATCAGTTCGCCGAGGATGCGCACGAGGTCGCCGCGCACCGTGCAGCAGATGCAGCCGTTGTTCATCTCGACGATGGGCTCGTCGCCGTCGGCCGGAAAGAGCAGTTCGTGGTCGATGCCGGCTTCGCCGAACTCGTTCTCGATCACCGCGATCTTCTCGCCGTGCCGTTCGGCGAGGATGCGGTTGAGCAGCGTCGTCTTGCCGCTGCCGAGGAAGCCGGTGAGGATGGTGACCGGGATCGGCGCGCCGTCCGCCGCGGCCGGATTTTCCCGCGCTCGCGCCGCGGCCTCGTCGCCGGCGGACGGCCGGACGGCGGCGCTCATGCCCGCGCTTCCGCGCAGGTCGCGCAGCGGCCGCGCAGGTCGACGTCCATGCGCGCCAGCTGGAAGCCCTGCGGCAGCGCGGGCGGCGGCGGCGGCGCGTCGTCCAGGCAGTAGACCTTGCCGCAGTCGTCGCAGCGGAAGTGCGCGTGCGCCGTGTGCTCGCCGGGCGCCGCCAGCGAGAAGCGGAAGACGCGGCTGGCGTCGGCGTTCTTGTGCGCGAGGCCGGACTCGACGAGCCAGTCGAGCACGCGGTAGAGCGTGACGCGGTCGAGCATCGCGTCGCCGAGCGCCTGCTCAATGTCGTGGTGGGTCAGCGCGGCCGGCGCGGCGCGCAGCAATTGCAGAACGCGGATGCGCGCCGGCGTGGCGCGCGCACCGGAAGCGCGGATCTGCGCGGCGACGACGTCGGCTTCGGTGGAACGGCGGGAACGGGTGGACACGGTGGGCGAACGGGCCGGCGGCCGCAAAAATCGGGAAGGCCGATTAGAGCATAGCCGGGTTGCACATGCAACCATGTTGCAGGTGCTGCGGACAGCGCGACGCCCGCCCGCGCGGCCGCGAACATCTGGCGGCGGCCGCGCCCTTCGCGGAAGGCCGGCCGCACGCCTCAGTCGGCCTGGACGAGCAGGCCCTTGAGGTATTCGCCCTCGGAAAAATGCAGCGCCACCGGATGGTCCGGCGCGGCGGCCAGGCGGCGCAGGATGCGCGCGTCGCGCCCGGCATCCACGGCGGCAGCGGCGACGATGCCCTGGAACATCTCCGGGCCGATGCCGCCCGAGCACGAGTAAGTCATCAGCAGGCCGCCCGGATTGAGCAGGCGCATGCCGAGCACGTTGATGTCCTTGTAGGCGCGCGCGGCGCGCTCGGCGTGCGCGGCCGACGGGGCGAACTTCGGCGGGTCGAGGACGATCAGGTCGAAGCGCCGTTCCTCGGCGCGCAGCTTGCGCAGCTCGTTGAAGACGTCGGCCTCGCGCCACTCGGCGCGGCTCGCGTCGAGCTGCGGATTGAGCGCCAGGTTCTCGGCGGCGGTCCGCAGCGCCGGCCCCGACGAATCGATCGAGAGCACGCTCGCGGCGCCGCCGGCCAGCGCCTGCAGCGAGAAGCCGCCGGTGTAGCAGAAGCAGTTGAGCACGGCGCGCCCGGCGGCCAGCTCGCGCGTCAGCAGGCGGTTGTCGCGCTGGTCGAGGTAGAAGCCGGTCTTGTGCCCGCCGACCACGTCGACCTTCATGCGCACGCCGTTCTCGACGATGCTCAGCGCCTCCGCCTCCGGCGGCGCCTCGCCGAGCAGCCAGCCGGCGGTCGGCTCCAGGCCTTCGAGGCGGCGCACGTCGACGTCCGAGCGCTCGTAGATGCGCGCGCAGCCGGTCGCCTTGTGCAGGGCGCCGACGATGGCGCGCCGCCATTTGTCCGGGCCGGCGGCGGTGAGCTGCACGACGACGGTGTCGCCGTAGCGGTCGGCGACGACGCCGGGCAGGCCGTCCGATTCGCCGTGGATCAGGCGCAGGCCGTCCTGTCCGCGCAGTTCGGGCAGCGCCGCGCGGCGCTCGATGGCGGCGGCGACGCGGCGCTTGAAGAAGGCGTCGTCGATCACCTCGTCGGGATCGAAGCTCCAGACGCGCGCCCTGATCTTCGAATGCGGACTCCAGGCGGCGCGCGCCAGCGGGCGTCCGTTGGCGGCGACCACGTCGACCGTGTCGCCGATGCGCGCGCGCCCGTCGAGGCGGTCGACCGAGCCGGCGAAAATCCACGGGTGGCGGTTCTGCAGCGAGCGATCCTTGCCGGGCAGGAGTTTGAGTTGGGTCATGGGGGGCTCACGAAAAGCCCGCAAAAAACGGGCCGCGCCCGGCCAAGCGGCCGGACGGTAATAGAATGGGCGCCATTGTATTACAGCGCCCCGCGCCGCCGCCCGATGCCCACGATCACCGCCACCGATTTCCGCCGCCCGGAGCACCGCACGGCCTTCCTCCGCCTGCTCGACCACTACGCGCGCGACCCGATGGGCGGCGGTACGGGCCTCGCCGCCGAGGCCCGCGCACGCCTCGTCGAACGCCTCGCGGCGCGCCCGGATTTCGTCTCCTTCCTCGCCGAGGAAGACGCCGAGGCGGTCGGCCTGATCAACTGCTTCGAGGGCTTCTCGACCTTCGCGGCGCGCCCGCTGCTCAACGTCCACGATCTCGTGGTGCACGCCGACTGGCGCGGGCGCGGCCTCGGCCGGGCGCTGCTCGCCGCCGCCGAAGGGGCGGCGCGCGAACGCGGCTGCTGCAAGCTGACGCTCGAAGTGTTGTCCGGCAACGCCGCGGCGCGCGCCGCCTACCGCGCCTGCGGCTTCGCCGCCTACGAACTCGACCCGCGCGCGGGGCAGGCGCTCTTCCTCGAAAAGAAGCTGTAGCGCCGGGTTTTGAGCATCATCAAAGGCCGCCGCGCGGGCGCGCCTATAATCGACGCTTGCGCTGCCTTCCGGCCGCCCCGATTCAAGAAACCAAGGAGATAGTTCGATGAAGCGTCTTGCCACGGCCGTTGCTCTCGCCGCCCTCGCCAGCCTCTCCACCTTCAGCCTGCCGGCCGCCGCCGAAGCTGCCCCATCCGCCGGCCTCGCCGAGATCAAGGAACTGGGGCGCGTCAACGGCCAGGCGCTGGCCTGCGGCGAAATGGCGACGTCCAGCAAGGCAAAGGCATTGATGATCCGGCACGCGCCGAAGACGCGCGGCTACGGCGAACAGTTCGAGGCGGCGACCAGCGCCGCCTTCCTGGCGCAGGGCAAGGGCGTCGAGCCCTGCCCGCAGGCCGCCGACTTCACCGGCAAGCTGGCGCAACTCGCCGAACGTTTGCAGGCCGCGCTGCCGGCGGCACAGTAGGCCGGCCGCATGCACGCCCGCACCGCCCTCCTCCACATCCTCCACGCCGCCCTGCTCCTCGCCCTCCTTCCCGGCGCGGCACCGCCGGCCGCGGCCGAGGCGCGACAGGCCGCCACGCCGAGCGCTACGGCGGCCGCGGCGGCGGAAGACGCCGCCGGCGAGAGCCGCGGCATCGGCGGGCGCTACCTGCTGATGGACGCCAACGGACGCGCGGTGAGCAACGAGGACTTTCCCGGCCAGTTCCAGCTGATCGCCTTCGGCTACACCTTCTGTCCCGACGTCTGCCCGACCACGCTGGCCGAGATGTCGGTGATCATGGAGCAACTCGGCGCGACGGCCGAGCGCGTGCAGCCGCTGTTCATCACGGTGGACCCGGAGCGCGACACGGCCGCCGTGCTGCGCGGCTACACCGAGTTCTTCCATCCGCGCATCATGGGGCTGACCGGCTCGCCCGATCTCGTCCGGCGCGCCGCCGACAGCTTCAAGGTGCGCTACGAGAAAGTCCGCGAACCGGGCGCGCCGCCCGAGCAGTACGCCGTCGACCATTCGGCGGGCATCTTCCTGCTCGGCCCGGACGGCCGCTACATCCGCAAGTTCGCCTACGCCACGCCGCCGGCGGAAATCGCCAAGCGCATCGGCGAAATCGTCGCGGTCGGCGAAGCCGGCCCGCTCCCCCGCCACCTGCGTCCGCGCCAGCCCTGACGCGGCGCGCGGACCACGCGCCCGCCCGCGCCATACGGCCGGCCAGCGCCGGCCCCTGCCCCCTACCCGCCCCTACTCGCCGCGCTTCGCGCGCTTGGCGCGCGGATGCGCCTTGTCGTAGACGCCGGCCAGATGCTGGAAATCGAGATGGGTATAGACCTGCGTCGACGCGATGCTGGCGTGGCCGAGCATTTCCTGCACGGCACGCAGGTCGCCGGACGACTGCAGCACGTGCGAAGCGAAGGAGTGGCGCAGCATGTGCGGGTGCACGTGCGTCGGCAGCCCCATCAGCAGGGCGCGCCGCTTGAGGCGCAATTCGATCATGCGCACGCCGAGGCGGGCGCCATAGCGGCCGACGAACAGCGCGCCTTCGTCCGGCCCGGCCAGTTCGGCGCGGCGCGCGGCCCAGGCGGCGAGCGCCGCGCGCGCCTGGCTCCCGACCGGAACGAGGCGCGGCTTGCCGCGCTTGCCGAGAACGCGTACCTCGCCGGCCGCGACGTCGGCCAGACAGTCGATATCGAGCGCGGCGAGTTCGGCGAGGCGCAGGCCCGACGAGTAGAACAGCTCGAAGATCGCCTGGTCGCGCAAATCAAGCAGCGTTTCGCCGGGTGCATCGAGCAGACGATTCGCCTCGTCCGGCGAGAGGACCTTGGGCAGGGCCTTCGGACTTTTCGGCGCGCGCACGCCCTCGACCGGATTCTGCGCCGCCAGGCCGCGCCCGCCGAGCCAGCGATAGAAGCCGCGCCACGCCGACAGCGTGCGCGCCAGCGAGCGACCGGAAAGGCCGCGCGCATGCAGCTGCGCGGCGAAACGGCGGATGTGCAGGACCTGCAGGTCGGCCGGCGCGAGTCCGCCCGCCGCGGCGGCCAGTTCGAGCAGCGCCGCCAGATCGCGCCGGTAGCCGGCGACGGTGTGCGGCGACAGCCGGCGCTGCTGCGCGAGTTCGCCGAGCCAGGCGTCGACCGCCGCTTGCGGTGTCATCGCCGCATCAGTTCAAGGACGGCACGGCGCCGAGCGAACCGGCGGGATCAGCGCAGGACGCGGGCCAGCGCGGCCGACGCCATTTCGCCGAGGCGTTCGAGGTAGAGCGTGCCCATGCCGGCGTAGAAGCGCTGCGCGTCTTCGCTGCCGAGCGCGATCATGCCGATCGTGCCGCCGCCGTTGCGCAGAGCGATCAGCGCCTGCGAGCGGACGTGCGTGGACGCCTCGCCGAACCACGAGGAGGTCTCGAAGCCGGCGGTCGAGCCGCAGTAGGGCTGCCCCAGCGTTTCGGCGAAGACCTGCAGCTCTTCGCTGACGTCGGCGAATTCAGGCAGTTCGTCGGCCGCGGCCGGGCGGTCCCACAGGCGCAGCGCGACGTGCGGGATGGCGAAGTCGTCGCGCAGGTGAAAATTGAGCGTGTGCAGCACCGACTGGAAGGTGCCGGCGGCGATCATGGCGACGCCGAGGCGGTGCATCTTCTCGCTGATCGTGTCGTTTTCCTCGCCGAACTGCAGCAGCTCGCCCATCTTGCCTTCGAGCTGCTTGTTCTTGTCGCGCAGCGAAAGCATCTGACGCTCGGTGATCGAAATCGTGCGCCCGCCGTGCGGATGCGGAATGACGATCTGCGAAATCAGCTCGGCGTAGTGCTCGAAGAACTGCGGGTTGTGCTGCAGGTAGTACGCGACTTCATCAGCTTTCATAGATCGATTTCTCCGGTGAATACGGTGACGGCCGGCCCGGTCATCAGCACCGGCGTACCGGGACCGTTCCAGGCGATGTCGAGTTCGCCGCCGCGCGTTTCGACGCGCACCGGCGAATCGAGCAGGCCGCGGCGGATGCCGGCGACCGCGGCGGCGCAAGCGCCGGTGCCGCAGGCCAGCGTCTCGCCGGCGCCGCGCTCGTAGACGCGCAGGCGGATGGCGTGGCGGTCGACGACCTGCATGAAGCCGGCGTTGACGCGCTGCGGGAAGCGCGGGTGGCGCTCGATCAGCGGCCCCTGGCGCTCGACCGGCGCCGCGTCGACGTCGGCCACCAGCTGTACGGCGTGCGGATTGCCCATCGAGACGGCGGTGATCGCAACCTCGTCGTCGCCGGCCATCAGCGGCTGCACGAGCTCGGCGCTCGGGCTGACGAAGGGGATGCGCTCCGGCTCGAAGACCGGCACGCCCATGTCGACGGTGACGCTGCCGTCCGCTTCGAGGCGCGGGCCGATGATGCCTTTCATCGTTTCGACGCGGATTTCGCGCTTGTCGGTCAGTCCCTGCTCGTGCACGAAGCGCACGAAGCAGCGCGCGCCGTTGCCGCACTGCTCGACCTCGCCGCCGTCGGCGTTGAAGATGCGGTAGCGGAAATCGACCTCGTCCTGCGCGGGCTTTTCGACGAGCAGGATCTGGTCGCAGCCGACGCCGAAATGACGGTCGCCGAGCAGGCGCAATTGGTCGGGCGTCAGCGCCAGCGACTGGCGCACGCCGTCGAGCACGACGAAGTCGTTGCCGAGGCCGTGCATCTTGGAGAACTTGATTTTCATGGCGGTCGCGAGTCCGGGGTCGCAGGTCAAAAGTGGGGCGTCGGGAAGGCGGATGCCGGCATCCGGCCACCGGGGCGGAGATGAGCGCCGCTGCCCGATTTCCGGGTGCCGATCTCCGACTACGGCCTAGACGGATCGCTCCATTATAAAGTCGTCCATGACGAATCCGCCGCCGATGTCGACGCGCACCGACTCGCGCACCGTAAAGCCGTGCTTGCGGTAGGCGGCGATGGCGCGTGCGTTCTGCTTGTTCACGGCGAGGATCAGCGTGGCGCAGCCCTCACGCCGTGCGCGCGCCGCGACGTGGGCGATCAGCGCGCCGCCCAGCCCGAGGCGCTGGCGCGCCGGGTCGACGTAGAGCTTGTCGAGCTTCATCTCGCCCGGCGTGGCGGTCAGCTGCGTCGCCGCGAAGCCGGCCAGCGTGCCGTCGACCGTCGCCCGGTCCCACCACAGGCCGGGTGTCGCCAGTTCCTCGAGCAGCCGCGGGGCAGCATAGCGCTGCGCGAGCATGTAGTCGATCTGCGCCTGCGTGATGATGGCCGGATAGGCGTCCTGCCAGACGACGCGCGCCAGCGCGGCGATGACTTCGACGTCGTTGGCGCTGACCGGGGCGATGGCAATCGGCATGCGGCTTCTCCTCAGTAGAATCTAGCCTCGCCCTCGGGGCGGGTCTTGAAACGCTTGTGCAGCCAGAAATACTGCTCGGGCATGCGCCGCACCTGCTCCTCGATGTAGCGGTTCATGCGCAGGGTGTCGGCCTCGACGCTCTCGCCCGGATAGTCGTTCCATGGCGGCTGCAGTTCGACCTCGTAGCCGTCCGCCACCATGCGCGTGATGCACGGAACGATGTGCGCGTTGGTGGCGCGCGCCAGACGCGAAACGCCGGTGATGGTCGCCGCCGGAACGCCGAAGAAGGGCGCGAAAATCGCGTCGCGCGCGCCGAAGTCCATGTCCGGCAGATAGTAGAAGGGCAGCCCCTGCTTCAGCGCCTTCAGCGCCTTGCGCATGCCGTCCTGGCGCGAGAGCAGGATCGGCGCGTTGAAGCGCATGCGGCCGGCGTAGAAGACGGCGTTGAAGACCGGATTCTTCTGGTTGGCGTAAACGCTGACCGCCGGCGTGCGCATCGAGATCACCGAGCCGGCGGCGTCGAGACCGACGAAATGCGGCGCGAGCAGGATGACCGGCCGGCCGTCGTCGCTCTTCAGGCGCTCGGCGCCGGACAAGCGGATCAGGCGCTCGAGGCGCGCGCGCGGCGCCCACCAGCTCAGCGTACGGTCGAGCACGGCGCGCGCGAAAGCGACGAAATGCCGCCTCAGCAGGCGCCGACGCTCGCTTTCGGACAGTTCGGGAAAACACAGGCGCAGATTGATCGCCGCGACGCGCCGCCGCTCGCTGCCGAGCAGATAGAGAACGTGGCCGAGCAGCCAGCCGAGCGCGCGCAGCGCCGGCAGCGGCAGCCAGTGCAGCAGCCAGAGCAGGCCGAGCACGGCGTAGGAGAAAAGATTCTGGAAGAAGTGCTTCATGGTGCTGGCGCGTCCCGACGGTCCGGCGGCGCCTCGGCGCCGGCCGGTTGCTTGTAGCGGTTGTAGCCCCAGAGGTACTGCCCGGGGCATTGGCGGATCAGGTCTTCGATCTCGTGGTTGATGATCTGCGCGCGTTCCTCGGTATTGCCGACCAGCGCCCGCGTCGGCGCCTGCAGGCGGAAATGGTAGCCGGCGCCGCCCGGCAGGCGCTCGCCCCAGCACAGGAGGACGGCGGCGCCGCTTTCGGTGAGGCGCGCGGCGAGCGTCATGGTGTAGGCCGGCTTGCCGAAGAAGTCGAGCCAGCGCCCCTCGCCGACCTTGGGCGCCTGGTCGGGCAGCATGCCGACCGCCTCGCCGCGCTTGAGCGCCTTGAGCAGGGTACGCACGCCGGCCAGATCGGCCGCCGCCAGATGCAGCTGTTCGCGCGCCCGCCCGGCGAGAATCATCTGCTGCAGCCAGTCCTGGCGCGGCGCGCGATAGAGGACGGAGATCGGGAAATGCGTGGACAGATACTGCGCGGTGATCTCGAAGCAGCCGAGATGCGGCGTCAGGAAGACGATGCCGCGCCCTTCGCGGCGCGCCGCCTCGACCAGATCCCAGCCGCTGACCCGGTCGACGCGGGCGACCGCGTCGGCGAGCGGATTGAGCCAGATCTTCGGCAGTTCGAGCATCATCCGCCCGGCGCCGGCGATGGCCGCCGCGCGATGGCGCCGGGCGCCGTCGGCGCCGAGCGCGAGCGTCATGTTCTCGTTAAGGTGCCGACGGTAGGTCGGCGACAGCAGCCAGGCGAGCCAGCCGAGCGCGGCGCCGAGCGCATGCAGCCAGGCGAGCGGCAGGCGGCTGAGAAAACGGAAAATGGATATCACGCAATAACCCTGTTGCTGGCGGGTTTGACCCCGCATCGACGAAAAACTACAATTATCTCCCCGCCGAGTTAAACAGGACAACTTGCAGGGCGGGGGCGAACGAAAAATTCGCCATAAATTCTGCTAAAGCGTCGTCTGCTCGAAACCCCGGAGCCGGCCTCGCAGCCGCAACGGGGTTTTTTGTTTTTGGAGCAGAGCCACATGGGCAAGGAATATCTCTTCTCTTCGGAATCCGTTTCCGAAGGCCATCCGGACAAGGTCGCCGACCAGATCTCGGACGCCATCCTCGACGCCATCCTGGCCGAAGACCCGAAGGGTCGCGTCGCCTGCGAAACGCTGGTGTCGACCGGCCTCGTCGTCATCTCCGGCGAGATCACCACCACCGCGCACATCAACTACCGTGAAATCGCGCAGGAAACCGTGCGCCGCATCGGCTACACCGACTCCGACATCGGCTTCGACTACAAGAGCTGCGCCGTGCTCGCCGCGATCAACCGCCAGTCGCCGGACATCGCGCAGGGCGTCAATGAGGGCGAAGGCATCGACCTCGACCAGGGCGCCGGCGACCAGGGCCTGATGTTCGGCTACGCCTGCAACGAAACGCCGTCGCTGATGCCGCTGCCGATCTACTACGCGCACCGCATCATGCAGCGCCAGGCCGAGGTCCGCAAGGACGGCCGCTTCGCCTGGCTGCGTCCGGACGCGAAGAGCCAGCTCACCGTCAAGTACGTCGACGGCAAGCCGGTCGCGATCGACACCGTCGTCGTCTCGACCCAGCACAGCCCGGACGTCTCGCACGCACAGCTCGAGGAACTGGTGATCGAGGAAATCATCAAGCCCGTGCTGCCCAAGGAACTGCTCGCCGGCAACACCCGCTATCTGGTGAACCCGACCGGCCGCTTCGTCGTCGGCGGCCCGCACGGTGACTGCGGCCTGACCGGCCGCAAGATCATCGTCGACACCTACGGCGGTGCCGCGCACCACGGCGGCGGCGCCTTCTCGGGCAAGGATCCGTCGAAGGTCGACCGCTCGGCCGCCTACGCCGGCCGCTACGTGGCGAAGAACATCGTCGCCGCCGGCCTCGCCGACCGCTGCGAAGTGCAGGTCGCCTACGCGATCGGCGTCGCCAAGCCGGTCTCGCTGATGGTCAACACTTTCGGCACCGGCAAGGTGTCGGACGAGAAGATCGTCGAACTGATCGGCAAGCATTTCGATCTGCGTCCGAAGGGCATCATCCAGGCGCTCGACCTGCTCCGTCCGATCTACTCGAAGACCGCCGCCTACGGCCACTTCGGCCGCGACGAGCCGGAATTCACCTGGGAAGCGACCGACAAGGCCGCCGCGCTGAAGGCCGACGCCGGTCTCTGATCCGCGCGACCGCATCATTCAGCGAAAGGGCCTGCGGGCCCTTTCGCTTTTTCCGGCCCACGGCGCGCCGGTGAGTCTATGCCAATCGCGGTGAGCCGATGCCATCGGCGCCCTATGCCAAATCAGATAAACTGACGCCTTTCCCCTTCCGCTCCGGCCAGATGCTCAAGCGAATCAGCGTGCAACACCTCACCCTCGGCATGCACATCAAGGAATTCTGCGGTTCCTGGATGGAGCACCCGTTCTGGCGCAGCGGCTTCGTGCTGACCGATCCGCAGGACATCGTGAGCATTCACGAGAGCAGCATCAAGGAAGTCTGGATCGACTGCGACAAGGGGCTCGACATCGCCCCCGACCAGCCGACCGTCTCGGAGGCCGAATCGGAGGCCCAGGTCGACGCCGAGCTGGAAGCGCTCGCCGCCGAGACCCGGCAGATCGAGCGCGTCCCCGCGTCCGAGGAGTTCGCTCGCGCCGCCAAGATTTGCGCGCAATCGAAGCGCGCCGTCGTTTCCATGTTCCAGGAAGCGCGCATGGGCAAGGCCGTGGACACCGCCGCAGCGCAGCGCCTGGTCGAGGAGATTTCCGACTCGGTGTCGCGCAACCCCGGCGCGCTGATCAGCCTGGCCCGCCTGAAGACCGCCGACGACTACACCTATATGCATTCCGTCGCGGTGTGCGCGCTGATGGTCGCGCTCGCCCGCCAGCTCGGACTCTCCGACGAGGAGACGCGCTCGGCCGGCGTCGCGGGCCTGCTGCACGACCTCGGCAAGGCGGCGATGCCGATGGACGTGCTGAACAAGCCGGGCAAGCTGACCGACGCCGAATTCGCCATCATCAAGGGCCATCCCGAGGCCGGCTACCAGATGCTGCTGCGCGGCAGCGGCGTGAACGAAATGGCCCTCGACGTTTGCCTGCACCATCATGAAAAGACCGACGGATCGGGCTATCCGAAGCACCTCAAGGACGCCGAGATCAGCCTTTACGCCAAGATGGGCGCAGTCTGCGACGTTTACGACGCGATCACCTCGAACCGCCCCTACAAGACCGGCTGGGACCCCGCCGAGTCGCTGCGCAAGATGGCCGAATGGGCCAACGGTCACTTCGACCCGAAAATCTTCCAGGCCTTCGTCAAAAGCCTCGGCATCTACCCGATCGGCTCGCTCGTGCTGCTCAGCTCCGGGCGCCTCGGGATCGTCGTCGAGCAATCGCAGAAATCGCTGCTCGCGCCGCACGTCAAGGTGTTCTTCTCGACCAAGGCCAACGCGCGCATCCGGCCCGAAATCGTCGACCTCTCGCGCCCCGGCTGCCCGGAAAAGATCGCCGGCCGCGAAGACCCGAGCAAGTGGAACTTCCCCGACCTCAACGAACTGTGGTCCGGGTCGCTGCAGCCCGCCCGCTAGACCCCGTCCCGCCGCGGCGCCTGCGCGCCGGCAAAAACCGGCGTATAATCCGCCACCTACCGAGGAGCGCTGCAAGGATCCCGGGCGGCAGCACCGCCCGACACCCCAGGCTCGGACCGTTTCAACGGCGCTCATCCGACCCACCCGTGCCGGGCACGGGGAGACGGGTGAGCCCAGGATCGTGCTCCGCACGTCCGCCCACCGCCGCGCCGCGCGCGGCCACGTCCTTCCCCCTCCCGGCCACAGTTAGCAAGGAGTTTTACTGTGGCTGAATTCAACGATTACGTCATCGCCGACCTGAAGCTGGCCGATTGGGGCCGCAAGGAAATCCGCATCGCCGAGACCGAAATGCCGGGCCTCATGGCGATCCGCGAGGAGTTCGCCGCGGCTCAGCCGCTCAAGGGCGCGCGCATCACCGGCTCGCTGCACATGACGATCCAGACCGCCGTGCTGATCGAGACGCTGACCGCGCTCGGCGCCGAAGTGCGCTGGGCCTCGTGCAACATCTTCTCGACGCAGGACCATGCCGCCGCCGCGATCGCCGCGCAGAACATCCCGGTCTTCGCGGTCAAGGGCGAAACGCTCGTCGATTACTGGGACTACACGCACCGCATCTTCGAGTGGGCCGACGGCGGCTACTCGAACATGATCCTCGACGACGGCGGCGACGCGACGCTGCTGCTGCACCTCGGCGCCAAGGCCGAGAAGGACATCTCGGTGCTCGCCAAGCCGGGCTCGGAAGAGGAAACCATCCTCTTCGCCGCGATCAAGGCCAAGCTCGCCACCGATCCGGCCTGGTACTCCGTGCGCCTCGCCGCGATCAAGGGCGTCACCGAGGAAACCACGACCGGCGTGCATCGCCTGTACCAGATGCACGAGCGCGGCGACCTCCGGTTCCCGGCGATCAACGTCAATGATTCGGTGACCAAGTCCAAGTTCGACAACCTGTACGGCTGCCGCGAATCGCTGGTCGACGGCATCAAGCGCGCCACCGACGTGATGGTCGCCGGCAAGGTCGCCGTCGTCGCCGGCTACGGCGACGTCGGCAAGGGTTCGGCACAGGCCCTGCGCGCCCTCTCGGCGCAGGTCTGGGTGACCGAGATCGATCCGATCTGCGCGCTGCAGGCCGCGATGGAAGGCTACCGCGTGGTCACCATGGAATACGCCGCCGACAAGGCCGACATCTTCGTCACGACGACCGGCAACTTCCACGTCATCACGCACGAGCACATGGCCGCCATGAAGGACCAGGCGATCGTCTGCAACATCGGCCACTTCGACAACGAGATCGACGTCGCCTCGCTCGAGAAGTACCAGTGGGAAGAAATCAAGCCGCAGGTCGACCACGTGATCTTCCCGGACGGCAAACGCATCATCCTGCTCGCCAAGGGCCGCCTGGTTAACCTCGGCTGCGGCACCGGCCACCCGTCGTACGTGATGTCCAGTTCGTTCGCCAACCAGACGATCGCCCAGATCGAACTGTTCACCAAGACCGGCGACTATCCGGTCGGCGTGTACGTGCTGCCCAAGCATCTCGACGAGAAGGTCGCCCGCCTGCAGCTGAAGAAGCTCAACGCCCAGCTTTCCGTGCTGCGCCCCGACCAGGCCGCCTACATCGGCGTTCCGGTCGAAGGCCCGTACAAGGCCGAGCACTACCGCTACTAAGCACCGCCGAGAACCACCCAAGGGGACGCCATGCGCCTGATCCTGCTCTGGATACTCAACGCCGTCGCACTGCTCGTCGTTGCCTACCTGCTGCCGGCCATCCACGTCGCGTCCTTCGGCGCGGCGCTGGTCGCCGCGCTGCTGCTCGGACTGATCAACGCCGTGCTGCGTCCCCTGCTGGTGCTGCTGACGCTGCCGGTCACGCTGCTCACGCTCGGACTCTTCATCGTCGTCATCAACGGCATGCTCTTCTGGTTCGCCGGTTCGCTGATCGAAGGCTTCGTCGTCGGCGGCTTCTGGCCGGCGATCTTCGGCTCGCTGCTCTACAGCCTCGTCTCGTGGGCGCTGTCCGGCCTGCTCGCCGGCGGCAAACGCTGACGCCCAACGTTGGACTCCCAATGAAACACACCGAACTCTCGATCGAATTCTTCCCGCCGCAAACGCCGGAAGGCGTCGACAAGCTGCGCATCGTGCGCGGCAAGCTGGCGGCGCTCAAGCCCGAATTCTTCTCCGTCACCTTCGGCGCCGGCGGCTCGACGCGCGAGCGCACTTTCGCCGCAGTCAAGGAAATCGCCGCCGAAGGCTACGCCGCCGCACCGCACCTTTCGTGCATCGGCACGACGCGCGCCGGCATCCGCGAAATCCTCGCCGACTACCAGGCCGCCGGCATCCGCCGCATCGTCACCCTGCGCGGCGACCTGCCCTCGGGCATGGCCGAAACGGGCGAGTTCCGCTACGCCAACGAGCTCGTCGAATTCATCCGCGCCGAAACCGGCGACCGCTTCCGTCTCGAAGTCGCCGCCTACCCGGAATGGCACCCGCAAGCGCGCACGCCGGCCGACGACCTCGCCGCCTTCGCGCGCAAGGTCAAGGCCGGCGCCGACTCGGCGATCACGCAATATTTCTTCAACGCCGACAGCTACTTCCATTTCGTCGACGCGGCGCGCGCACTCGGCGTCGACGTGCCGATCGTCCCCGGCATCATGCCGATCGCCAGCTTCTCCAAGCTCGCCCGCTTCTCCGACGCCTGCGGCGCCGAACTGCCGCGCTGGATGCGCAAGCAGTTCGAGAGCTACGGCGACGACAACGATGCGATCCGCGCCTTCGGCCTCGACATCGTCACCGAACTGTGCGAGCGCCTGCTCGCCGGCGGCGCGCCCGGCCTGCATTTCTACTCGATGAACCAGTCGGCGCTGACTCTGGAAATCTGCCGCCGCCTCGGCCTCGGACAAACAGCGGACTGACCTTGCCGTGCCCCGGCCGCGCCCCGAATTCGTCGAGCACGCCTGCGAACTGTTCGCACCGCTCGGCGCGATCCGGACCCGGGCGATGTTCAGCGGCTGGGGCTTCTACTGCGACGGCCTGTTCTTCGCCCTCGTCATCGACGAAACCCTGCGCCTGAAAGCCGACGCGCTCAGCGCCGACGCCTTCCGCGAGGCCGGCGGCGAGCCCTTCCGCTACAGCTACAAGGACGGGCGCACGGCGACGCTGAACTACTGGACGCTGCCCGAGGAGGCGCTGGAGACCCCCGCCGCCATGCGCCCCTGGGCGCAGCTGGCGCTGGCCGCCGCGCTGCGCGGACGCAACGGCAGACGCAAGCGCGGCGCCTGCAGCGCATCCTTCCCGCCGACCTAGACGCCTCTTCTGCGCAAGGTCACCAGCAGCACGCCGCACAGCACCAGCATCGTCCCGGCGAGTTGCACGGCGGACAGCGGTTCGTCGAGCAGCCACCAGCCGAAAAAGATCGTGAGCACCGGCCCCAGCGTGCCGATCAGCACCGACTTGGCGGCGCCGATGTGGCGGATCGCCGCCGACTGCATGAAGACCGGCAGCACGGTCGAGAAAAGCGCCATGCCGGCGCCGTAGGCGTAGATCGGCAGCGGCTGGTCGAGCGCCGCGAGCGGCTGTTCGATGAAGAAATGCAGCTGCGTCGCCAGCGTCGAGACGATCATCGCCAGCGCCGTGAAGCGCGCCGCGCCCAGGCGCTGGATCATCGGCGCGCTGCCTGCAAGATAGAAGGCGTAGGACAGCGACGAGCCGAAGACGAAGGCGGCGCCGAGCAGCACGGCGCGCGTGTCGCCGGCGAATTCGAGGTCGTGGAAGAAGGCCAGGCCGATTCCGGCGTACGACAGCACGAGCGAGCCGAGCTCGCGCCGGGCCAGCGTCTTGCCCATGAACAGCACGCCGATCAGCACGGTCAGCGTCGGATAGGTGAACAGGATCAGGCGTTCGAGCCCGGCGCTGATGTAGCGCAGGCCGACGAAGTCGAGGATGCTCGCGCCGTAGTAGCCGAGCAGGCCGAGCGCGCCGAGCAGCAGCCAGTCGCGGCGGGAGAGCGGCGGCGCGCTGCGGCTCGCATGGAAGCCGACCCAGAGAAAGACCGGCAGCGCGAATACCATGCGCAGCGAGAGCAGCGTCACGGCATCGACCGGGACCGCCTGCGGTACGGCGTAGGCCAGCTTGACGAAGATCGCCTTGAACGAGAAACCAAGCGCGGCAAGGATGGCGAGCGCGATGCCGAGGCGTTCGGAGGACCAGTTTTTCCAGGGCATGAGCGAGGGCGGAAAGCGAAAAGTGGAAAGGGGAAAAAATGTGCGGCTGGCACGAAGCATCGTTGCCGAAGCGGAGCACCCATTCGTGGCGAAACCGTGGCAAGGCGAATACTGGCGCCCCTTTCCGCCCGGAACAATTGGTAATATCCAACGAGTGAATTCGGATTTAACGAACGCTCATGCGCTACAACCTGACCGACCTGCGCCTCGTCGTTGCCATCGCCGATGAGAAGAACCTGACGCGCGGCGCCGCCCGCGTCCACCTCGCGCCGTCTTCGGCCAGTCACCGCCTGCGTCTGCTCGAGGAAGAGCTGGGCGCCGCCCTGTTCGAGCGCCGTGCACGCGGCGTCGCGCCGACGCGCGCCGGAGAAGCTCTGCTGCGCCACGCCCGGCGGGTGTTCGCCCAGCTCGAACAGATGCACGCCGACCTCTCGCCCTTCGCCGCCGGCGTCCGCGGCCACGTCAGCCTGTGGGCCAACACGCACGCCACCCACACCTTCCTGCCCGACGATCTGGCCGGCTTTCTGCAGGCCAACCCGCAGCTTTCGGTCACGCTCGAGGAACACACCAGCCCGGACATCGTGCTCGCCGTCGCACGCGGCGAGGTCGAAGTCGGCGTGGTCGCGGGCGCGGCGGGCGAAGCGCTCGCCAGCCCAGCCGTCGAACTGCTGCCCTACCGGCGCGACCGCCTGGTCCTCATCGCCCCCATCGCCCACCCGCTGGCCGCCGCGGCCGGACGCGGCGCCCGCTTCGCCGACGTCCTCGACCACGCTTTCGTCATGCTGCACGCCGGTTCGGCGATCCACACCTTCACGATGAACGCCGCCGCCGCCCTCGGCCGCCACCTCAACGTGCGCATCCAGGTGCGCAGCTTCGAAGCCGTCTGCCGCATGGTCGGCGCCGGCGTCGGCATCGGCCTCGTCCCGCAAAGCGCTCTGCGCGCGCCGTTCGGCGGCGGGGACGCGATCCGCACCATCGAACTCGACGAAAGCTGGGCGCCGCGCGACCTGCAGGTCTGCGTACGCGTGCGCGATGAATTGACGGGGTTCGCGGCGGCGCTGGTGGATAGTCTGCTTGCGGAGCGCCCGCCCACGCCCTGATCCGCCGGCCGCTGCCAGCCAGCACCACGGCCGACAGCGGCCGCGATACCCGGCATGAAGTGAAAATTCAGGAGGCCGCAGCGAGTCCCGGCGTAGCGCCGGTCACGGACGTCGGCGGCGAATTCCACCGGAGCAAAACCCGGCGACGCACGACGAACATTCCGAACACCCGGTACGGACCGGTAGCTAACGGGCGCCGTATTTCGCGCGACGCCCGACCGGCGGCATCAGCGCCTGCGGCTGCCGCCGAGAATCGACCCCAGCACGCCGCGGATGATTTCGCGTCCGACCTGCGAGCCGATCGCGCGCGCGGCGCTCTTGGCCGCGGCTTCGAGCACCGAATCGCCGCCCTTGTTGCGCCCGCCGCTGCCCGAACTGCCGCCGATCAGGTCGCCCAGCCCGCCAAACCAGCCGCCGCCGGCCGCCGGCGCTTCGCCAGCTGGAGCCGATGGCGCGCTGCCGCCGTTGGCGGGAGGCGGTGCGGCGACGCGCCCCTTGAGCTTTTCGTAGGCCGATTCGCGGTCGACCGCCGCTTCGTAGTGGCCGTAGATCGCCGAACCCTTGATCGCCGCCTGCCGCTCGTCGGCGCTCAGCGGGCCGATGCGCGAGGCGGGCGGCAGCACGAAGGCGCGCTCGACGACGGCCGGCCGGCCCTTCTCGTCGAGGAAGGAGACGAGCGCCTCGCCGACGCCGAGCTCGGTGATCGCCGTCTCGGCGTCGAACTTCGGGTTGGCGCGCAGCGTCTGCGCCGCCGCCTTGACCGCTTTCTGGTCGCGCGGCGTGAAGGCGCGCAGCGCGTGCTGCACGCGGTTGCCGAGTTGGCCGAGCACGCTGTCGGGAATGTCGAGCGGGTTCTGCGTGACGAAGTAGACGCCGACGCCCTTCGAGCGGATCAGGCGCACGACCTGCTCGATCTTCTCGAGCAGCGCGGGCGGCGCCTCGTTGAACAGCAGGTGCGCCTCGTCGAAGAAGAAGACGAGCTTGGGCTTGTCGACGTCGCCGACCTCGGGCAACTGCTCGAACAGTTCGGAGAGCAGCCAGAGCAGGAAGGTCGAGTACAGGCGCGGCGCGCCCATCAGTTTGTCGGCGGCGAGGATATTGACGACGCCGCGGCCG
This sequence comes from Candidatus Accumulibacter sp. 66-26, assembly GCA_001897745.1. Classification (GTDB taxonomy): domain Bacteria; phylum Pseudomonadota; class Gammaproteobacteria; order Burkholderiales; family Rhodocyclaceae; genus 66-26. The sequence goes on along the minus strand of MKUH01000021.1, from coordinate 108,109 downwards.
CCGTCAGTCTGCATCAGGTCGTTGATGTCGAGCATCGGCTCGCCGAAGAAGGCTTCGCCGCCCTGCTCGCCGAGCGCCAGCAAGCCGCGCTGGATGGCGCCGATCGACGCCGCCGAAACGTTGCCGTATTCGGTCGTGAAGGTCTTCGCGTTGTCGCCGACGTGCTGCACCATGGCGCGCAGGTCCTTCAGGTCGAGCAGCAGCAGTCCGTTGTCGTCGGCGATCTTGAACACCAGCTGCAGCACGCCGGCCTGCGTGTCGTTCAGGTTGAGCAGGCGGGCGAGGAGGACGGGCCCCATGTCGGAGATGGTCGCGCGCACCGGGTGGCCCTGCGCGCCGAACACGTCCCAGAAGGCGGCCGGAAAGCTGGCAGGTGCGAAGTCGGCGACGCCGAGCGCGTCGAGGCGCGCCTGCAGCTTGGGCGAGACGCTGCCGGCCGCGGCCAGGCCCGAGAGGTCGCCCTTCATGTCGGCCATGAAGACCGGCACGCCGATCGCCGAGAAGCGTTCGGCCATGACCTGCAGGGTTATCGTCTTGCCGGTGCCGGTGGCGCCGGTGATCAGCCCGTGCCGGTTGGCGAGCGCCGGCAGCAGGACGAGTTCGGTTTGTTCGTGTTTGGCGATGATCAGCGGCGCGGCCATGGAATGCTCCGGGAAAACGGCGGAAGACGACGGAAAGAGGCGGCGGACCGGCATGCCGGACGTCATCCCGCGGGGGGTTGGAAGTGCTAAAATGCGCGCCTCGATTATCAACGATTTGCGCCGCCCTTTACAGGCGCAAACGCAGCAGACAGAAGAGGTTAGCATGGCCGGACACTCCAAATGGGCCAACATCCAGCACCGCAAGGGTCGCCAGGATGAGAAGCGCGGCGCGGCATTTTCCAAGATAGCCAAGGAAATCACCGTGGCCGCCAAGATGGGCGGCGGCGATGCCGCGTTCAACCCGCGTCTGCGTCTGGCCATCGACAAGGGCAAGGGCGTCAACATGCCCAAGGACAAGATCGACAACGCGATCAAGAAAGGCACCGGCGAACTCGAAGGCGTCGACTACGTCGAGGTGCGCTACGAAGGCTACGGCATCGGCGGCGCGGCGGTGATGGTCGACTGCCTGACCGACAACAAGACGCGCACCGTCGCCGAAGTCCGCCACGCCTTCAACAAGCACGGCGGCAACATGGGCACCGACGGCTGCGTTTCCTTCCAGTTCAAGCACTGCGGCGTGATCCTGTTCGCCCCGGGCACCGACGAGGCCGCGCTGATGGACGCCGCGATCGAAGCCGGTGCCGACGACGTGGTGACCCACGACGACGGCTCGATCGAGGTCGTCACGCCCCCCGGCGACTATCTCGGCGTCAAGGAGGCCCTGGAGGCCGGCGGCTTCAAGCCCGAATTCGGCGAAGTGACGATGAAGCCGGAAAACACGACCGAACTCACCGGCGACGACGCCGCGAAGATGCAGAAGCTGATCGACGTGCTGGAGAGCCTGGACGACGTCCAGGAGGTCTACACCAACGTGGAACTCGCCGAGTGATCCTGCGTTCCGGACGAGGCTGGCAAGGCGGCGCTGCAGCGCCGCTTTTGCTTTGGGGCTAGCCGTGCCGCTGCGCGCGCTGCTGCCCTTTCTCTTCGTCTTCCTGTGGAGCACCGGCTTCGTCGGCGCCAAGTTCGGACTGCCTTACGCCGAACCGCTGACCTTCCTGCTCGTCCGCTACCTGCTGCTGCTCGCGCTGATGACGAGCTTCGCGCTGCTCAGCCGCGCCCCGTGGCCGCGCGACCGGCGGCAGATCTTCCACATCGGCGTCTCCGGCCTGCTCGTGCACGCCTTCTACCTCGGCGGCGTCTTCGTCGCGATCAAGCACGGCCTGCCGGCCGGCGTCACCGCGCTGATCGTCGGCATGCAGCCGCTGCTCACCGCCTGCGGCGCCGGCGCGCTGCTCGGCGAACGGGTCACGCCGCGCCAGTGGTTCGGCCTCGGACTCGGCTTCGTCGGCGTCGCGCTGGTCGTCGCCAACAAGTTCGGCGACGCGCCGCTCGGCGCCATGCTGCTGCCGGCGATCGTCGCGCTGTTCGCGATCACGGCCGGCACGCTGTACCAGAAACGCTACTGCCCGAACTTCGACCTGCGCACCGGCTCGGTCATCCAGTTCCTGCCGGCCGCCGCGCTCACCGCCCTCGCCGCCGCCGCGACCGAAACCATGGTCGTCGACTGGACGCCCCGCTTCGTCTTCGCCCTGCTCTGGCTGGTGCTGGTTCTCTCGTTCGGCGCGATCAGCCTGCTCAATCTGCTGATCCGCAGCGGCAGCGCGGTCAACGTCGCCAGCCTCTTCTACCTGACGCCGCCGACCACCGCGGTCATCGCCTGGCTCGTCTTCGACGAAACCCTGGGCGGCCTCGCGCTGGCCGGCATGGCGCTGGCGGTAGGCGGCGTCTATCTCGCCCGTAGCCGGCCAAGACCGTAACTTGGCGGCCACCTTGCTGCGCTAGAATGGGCTGCCCGCCCCTTGCCGAACGACGTCATGACATTTCGTAAACTCGCTAGCAGGAAATCGCTGACGGCCAGCCTTGCGCTCTGCCTCCCGTTCGGCGCGCATGCCGCGGGCGACGACTACTTCGCGGAACTGCCGGTCGTGCTCAGCGTCTCGCGCATGGCGCAACCGCTGCGCGAGGCCCCCGGCGCCGTCACGGTGATTGACCAGGAACTGATCCGCGCCTCCGGCGCGCGCGTGCTGTCCGACCTGATGCGGCTGGTGCCCGGCTTCCAGGTCACCTCGCCCAACCAGGAAGCGCCGCGCGTCACCTACCACGGCCTCGGCGAAGAGTTCCCGTCGCGCCTGCAGGTCCTGGTCGACGGCGTCTCGCAGTACTCCCCGCTCTACCAGAGCGGCGTGAATTGGAATACCCTTCCCGTCGCTCTTGAGAACATCGAGCGCATCGAGGTGCTGCGCGGCTCGAACTCGGTCGCCTACGGGGCCAACGCCTTCCTCGGCGTGGTCAACATCATCACCCTGCAAGCCGCGCAGACGCGCGGACCGGCGCTCTCGGTGAGCAGCGGCTCCGGGGGCATCAACGACTATTTCGTACGCTGGGGCGGCAAGGCGCCGGGCGCCGATTTCCGTTTCTCGATCCGCGAACAGCGCGACAGCGGCCTCGACAAGTATCACAACGGGGCGAAAACGATCGCCACCTACAACGACGACCGGCGCAACCGAGTCGTCAACCTCCGCGCCGACCTCTATCCGAGCGACCGCGACATCGTCCGCCTCGGCTTCAACGAAGTCAGTCATGTCAATGGGCAGGACGACATCATCCACGACTTCACGCAGCGCAACCACGGTTTCCAGTTGGGCTGGCAACGCACGCTGGCTCCCGACGAAGACATCCGGGTCAACTATGCGCTGACCCGTGAATTCGGCGACGATACGCACCGGGAAACCTCCGGTCCGTTCATTCTCAGCGTCAACTACGGTGGCCGCGCCGAACGCCATGACTTCGACGCTCAACACCATTTTTCGCCGGCCGCCGGCATGCGCATGGTCTGGGGGATCGGCGCCCGCGCCGAGTCGGTCAATCAACCGCTTTTCTACTACGGCGATGTCCGCCAGACACGCAACAGCAAGCGGCTTTTCGCCAACGTCGAGTGGAGTGTGTCTCCGCGCTGGCTAATCAACGCCGGCGCCAGCCTCGAGCACGATACGCTGGGAGGCACGATGCCGGCGCCACGCCTCTCGCTGCACCACCACCTAGACGAACAAAACACTTTGCGCCTCGGCGCTTCGCGCGCCTTCCGTGCCCCCAGCCTGTTCGAGCAGCGCGGCGACTGGCGCTGGGCGCCGGTCAATGCTCAACCCTTCTTTAAATATCAGTACGTTGCGGAGAACAATCTAAAACCGGAACGTGTTGATAGCGTGGAACTCGGCTACATCGGCGAGTTCCGGCGCCTCGCTCTATCGCTCGATGTCCGCGCCTTCCGCGAGCACATCGACGGGCGCGTGCAACGCGTCGTACATGCAATCAATCCGGCCCTGTGCGCCAATCCGAACGCCCTCTTTTGCGTCGAGTCGGACTATACGGTCAACGCGCAAAACATCCAGATTCATGGCGTCGAATACCAGATGCGCTGGCAACCCTTGTCCGCCACCCGTATCCTGATCAACCAGGCCTTCGTAAGAATCCGCAGCGAGCTGCTCGCCTTCGATACCACATTCAACCAGGCCAATCTGGACCGGATCACCGCCCAGACCGACGCGTCCGCTCCCTGACGCAGCAGCACGCTGATGCTCATCCAGAAAATGCCGTGGAATACCGAGTTGAGCGTGACCCAGCATCACGTCTCGTCGACCCGCTGGACGCAGAACCAGAATGCCGTGCCCGCCTACATCCGAACCGACTGGCGGCTGGCGAAGTCCTTCCGCGTCGGGCCGCAGAATTTCGAAGTGGCCTATACCGGCCGCTCGACGATCGGCGAGTACGGCGACTTCCGCCCGCACTACATCATCACGCCGCGCCACTTCGTTTCGCTGAGCATGAACCTGTGAGCCACGCCCCCTCCGCACCGGGCACGCGCATCCTCGGCGTCGACCCCGGCCTGCGCATCACCGGCTTCGGCGTCATCGACAAGACCGGCAACCAGCTCGCCTACGTCGCCAGCGGCTGCATCCGCACCGATAGCGAGGCCTCGCTGCCGACCCGGCTGGGCACCATTTACGCCGGCCTGCGCCAGTTGGTCGCGCAGCACCGGCCGGACCAGGCGGCGGTCGAGATCGTCTTCGTCAACGTCAACCCGCAATCGACGCTGCTGCTCGGTCAGGCGCGCGGCGCGGCGATCACGGCGCTCGTTGCCGACCGCCTGGAGGTGGCCGAATATACGGCGCTGCAGGTCAAGCAGGCGGTGGTCGGCAACGGCCACGCCGACAAGACGCAGGTGCAGCACATGGTGCGCCGCCTGCTCGCGCTGCCCGGCGACCCGAGCCCCGACGCCGCCGACGCGCTGGCCTGCGCGATCGCCCACGCGCACGGCGGCCAGGGCCTGGGCGCGCTGGCCACCAAGGGCCTGCGCGTGCGCAACGGCCGCCTCGTTTGAGGATGAGCAAGCCATGCACCGCCCGCCGCCATCCCGCCTCGCCGCCGCGCTCTGCCTCCTGGGCCTGTTCGCCGCCGTCGGCGTCCGCGCCGACGACGCTCCGCCGCCGCCCGTCGGTTCGCCCGCCTTCTGCCTCTTCGAACTGGCGGCGGCGGGCGAGAAGCGGGTGTGGATCAACCTCGGCATCGTCCAGTACGTCGAGGCGGGCGCCGGCGAAGTGAAGATCGTCTACGGCGGCGGCAACCTCGGCAGCGGCCACGAGGCACGCGTACCGGCCAAAACTTACGAAGAATCCGAAGAACTGTTGCGCCGCCTCAGGCAGACGGCGCAGAACTGCAAGGGAAACCCGCCATGATCGGCCGTCTCACCGGAACACTGCTGGAAAAGAACCCGCCGCAAGTCCTGCTCGACGTGCACGGCATCGGCTACGACGTCGACGTCCCGATGAGCACCTTCTACAACCTGCCGGCAAACGGCGAGAAGGTGACGCTGCGCACGCACTTCGTCGTGCGCGAGGACGGCCACTTCCTCTATGGCTTCGCCAGCGAGGCCGAGCGCTTCGCCTTCCGCCAGCTGATCAAGATCTCCGGCGTCGGCGCGCGCATGGCCCTGGCGGTCCTCTCCGGCCTCTCCGTGAGCGACCTCGCGCAGGCCGTGGCGCGCCAGGAAGGCGGCCGCCTGACCAAAATTCCGGGGATCGGCAAGAAGACCGCCGAACGACTGCTGCTCGAGCTCAAGGGCAAGCTTGCCGAAACCGTGCCGAGCGCCGCGCACGCCGCCCCCGACAGCCAGCATGACATTCTCAATGCCCTGCAGGCGCTCGGTTACAATGAGCGCGAAGCGAGCAGCGCGCTGAAGCAGCTGCCGGCGGACATCGGCACCTCCGACGGCATCCGCCAGGCGCTCAAGCTGCTTTCGAAGGTCTAATCTCCCGTCCGAGCGCGTCCATGGAAAACCGGCCCAAACAATTCGCCCAGATCGCCCTCGTCACGCTGCTGATCCTCGGCTGCCTGCTGGTCCTGCGCTCCTTCGTCGCCGCCATCCTGTTCGCCGCCGTCATCTGCATCAGCACCTGGCCGCTCTACGCCCGCCTGCTCGACAAGCTGCGTGGCCGCGACGCGCTGGCCGCCTCACTGATGACGCTGGCGCTGCTGCTGCTCGTCGTCGCCCCGCTCCTGCTGTTCGCCGCCAGCATCGCCGACGGCGTCACGCTGCTCGTCGGCAAGCTCAAACCGCTGCTCGAAGACGGCCTGCCGGCGCATCCGCCCGAATGGCTGCGCACGCTGCCGCTGGTCGGCGGGCAGATCGACGACTACTGGAAAAATATTGCGGCCAGCCGCGAGGAACTCTCCAAGCTGATGCGCCAGCTCGCTGAACCGGCGCGCAACTTCCTGCTGCAGACTGGCAGCCTGCTCGGACAAGGCGTACTGCAACTGACGCTGGTCGCCTTCATCGCTTTCTTCTTCTACCGCGACGGAAACGCCATCGCCCAGTTGCTGCGCACCGGCGCCTTCCGCCTCGGCGGCGAACTCGGCGAGCACCTGCTCCTGCTGTCGCAGAACACCGTCACCGGCGTCATGATCGGCATCGTCGGCACCGCTGCCGGACAGGCCGCCGTGGCGCTGCTCGGCTTCCTGATCGCCGGCGTGCCGGGCGCCATGCTGCTCGCCGCCGGCACCTTCTTCCTGTCGATGATCCCGATCGGCCCGCCGCTGCTCTGGGGCGCCGCCGCGTGGTGGCTCTACGATCAGGGACAGACGGGCTGGGCGATCTTCATGGCGCTCTGGGGCCTGCTCGCCATCAGCAGCATCGACAACTTCCTCAAGCCGCTGCTGATCAGCCGCTCGGCCAGCCTGCCCATCCTGCTCATCGCGCTCGGCGTTTTCGGCGGCGCGCTGGCCTTCGGCTTCATCGGCATCTTCCTCGGCCCGACGCTGCTCGCCCTCGGCCACATGCTGGCCACGCACTGGACGGGCGAACAACCCGCACTGCTCAAAGAATGATCGAAACAGACAACTTCGGCGACGGTTTCGCCGCGCCCGCCGAGCGCCTCATCTCCGCCACCGCGAAATCGGCGCAGGAAGAGGCGATCGAGCGCGCACTGCGCCCCAAGCGCCTGGCCGACTACGTCGGCCAGGCCAAGATCCGCGAACAGCTGGAAATCTTCATCGAAGCCGCCAAGCGGCGCGGCGAGTCGCTTGACCACGTCCTGCTGTTCGGCCCGCCCGGCCTCGGCAAGACGACGCTGGCGCACATCGTCGCCGCCGAGATGGGCGTCAACCTGCGCCAGACCTCGGGTCCGGTGCTCGAACGCGCCGGCGACCTCGCCGCGATCCTGACCAACCTCGAACCGCACGACGTGCTGTTCATCGACGAAATCCACCGCCTGAGTCCGGTCGTCGAGGAAATCCTTTACCCGGCGCTCGAGGACTTCCAGATCGACATCATGATCGGCGAAGGCCCCGCCGCGCGCTCGGTCAAGCTCGACCTGCCGCCGTTCACGCTGGTCGGCGCCACCACCCGCGCCGGCATGCTGACCAACCCGTTGCGCGACCGCTTCGGCATCGTCTCGCGCCTCGAGTTCTACACGCCGCAGGAACTCACGCACATCGTCACGCGCTCGGCGCAGCTCCTCGACGTGCCGGCCGAGCCAGGCGGCGCGCTGGAGATCGCCCGCCGTTCGCGCGGCACGCCGCGCATCGCCAACCGCCTGCTGCGTCGCGTACGCGACTTCGCCGAGGTCAAGGCGCAAGGGCATATCACGCAGGAGGTGGCCGACCTCGCCCTGTCCATGCTCGACGTCGACCACGGCGGCCTCGACCTGATGGACCGCAAGCTGCTCTCGGCCGTGATCGACAAGTTCGCCGGCGGCCCGGTCGGCGTGGACAACCTCGCCGCCGCGATCGGCGAAGCGCGCGACACGATCGAGGACGTGCTCGAACCCTACCTGATCCAGCAAGGCTTCCTGCAGCGCACGCCGCGCGGGCGCATCGCCACGCCCGCCGTCTATCAACACCTCGGCCTCGCCGCGCCGGCCCGCGTCCAGAACGCCCAAAGCGGCTTCTGGCAGGAACAGTAGGAAGGCCCGCCCGACGCGGCAGCGCACCTCTCGGTCGTCCCGCGGTTTTACACCGAATTCCCACCGGCGCCGCCGGGCAGCGCAAGCGGGCCGGAGCCCCGGCGGCGGCGCGCCCGTCGGGGGCGAAACGAAGCGCCGGAGCACCGCCCGGCAGATCCGCGCAGCGGCCGGCGCCATGCTCCGGCCGCCGCAGAAATCACCCGCCCAGCACCCGCCGTTCCGCTGCCTCGAGAAATTCGACCAGCATCGGCCGACTGTCGAGCAGCCCGAACACCGAACCGTGAAACTCCGGGTGCCACTGGAAGCCGGCGACGTAGCCGCTGCCCTTGCGCCGGATCGCCTCGATCACCCCGTCGGCCGCCGAATACGCCTCGACCACGAGATCGCTGCCGAGCCGGCGCACGCATTGGTGATGGATGCTGTTGACCAAGAAGCGCGAGCCCTCCGGGTAGAGCGCCGCGAGCTGCGAGCCGGCGACGATCTCGACTTCGTGATGGTAGCGGTCGTAGAGCGCATCGTCGCGGTGCGCGATGGCGCCCTCGATGTGCGTCGGGATGTCCTGCCACAGGCTGCCGCCCATCGCCACGTTGATCAGCTGGCAGCCGCGGCAGATGCCGAGCACCGGCTTGCCCTGCACGATGAACTCCCAGATCAGCTCGATCTCGTACAGGTCGCGCAGACGGTCGCCGCTCCACTCCGGACGCTCGGCCTCCTCGCCGTAGCTGCTCGGGCAGACGTCGGCGCCGCCCTGCAGCACGAGGCCGTCGAGCGCGGCGACGCAGTCGCGCACCGAGATCGCCTGACGCGCCACCTCGGCGCGGCGGCCGATGGTCGGAATCATGAAGACGAGGGCGCCGTGCGCCATCACCCAGTGCGCCATCGACTGCTCGAGGTACTGCAGCGTCTTGCCGGGGAAACCGAGTTCGCGCGGCGGCTCGTGCATCAGGCGGGCCGACAGCCCGATCTGCAGGGGACGACGCGCCAAGGCTAATCTCCCCGCCAGCGCAGGGTCTGCTGGCGTACCACCTCCGGCAGCGAGCGCTCGGCGCGCTGCACGCCGCGCAGCCAGGCGGCGTCGTTCTCGCCGCGCTCGACGGCGCGGCGCAGTTCGGCGCAGGCGGTGTCGCCGTGCAGCTCGATGGCGTGCTGCTCGATCCGGTCGAGCGTCGCCAGGATTTCGTCCTTGAGCGTGCGCTGCTCGTGCGTGCGCGGGTCGACGTAGGTGCCGGCGTAGCCGAAGCGGCAGGCCTGGAAGCGGTTGAAGGTGTACACGAGGTAGTCGTCCTCGGTCGGACGGAAGGGGCGCTCGATCATGAACCAGCGCGCGACCGCCTGGATGAAGGCGGCGATCCGCGCCGCCTGCCCGACGGTGAGCGGCGTGTCCATGACGCGCACTTCGATGGTGCCGAATTCGGGCTTCGGGCGGATATCCCAGTAGAAGTCCTTCATGCTCTGCACGACACCGGTATCGGTCATCTTGTCGAAATAGGCGCCGAAATCCTCCCAGGTTTCGACGAAGGGCGCCCGGCCGCTCATCGGGAAGGCCGACACCGAATTGAGGCGCGCCGAATCGAAGCCGGTATCGAAGGACTGTACGTAGGGCGACGCGGCGGCCAGCGCGATGCAGTGCGGCATGTAGCGCGACAGGCAGTGCAACAGGCAGAGCGCCTGATCCGGCCCCGAGCAGCCGATATGCACGTGCTGGCCGAACACCGTGAACTGCTTGGCGAGATAGCCGTAGAGGTCGGACAGGTACTGGTAGCGCGGCGCATCCGAAATCTGCTGCTCGCCCCAATGCTGGAAGGGGTGCGTACCGCCGCCGCAGAGACCGACGTTGAAGCGGTCGCCGGCCTCGACCAAGGCATCGCGGATCTCGCTCAACTGGGAAATCACGTCGCGGTAGTCGCCGCAGATGTTGGTCGACAGCTCGATCATGCTCGCCGTGATCTCCGGCTTCACGTCGCCCGGCAGCTTGCGGCCGGCCAGGTGGCGCAGCAGTTCGCCGGAGGCGTTGGCGAGATCGTAGTCGTGCGTGCTGACGATCTGCAGCTCGAGTTCGACGCCGAGCGTCAGCGAGCGCGAGTCGGCAAAGGCTTCAAGCGTCATGCTTCTCTCCTCCCTCGGCGTTGCCCTGCGGGCGGCTTTCGCCGGCCCAGGCCAGGCTCTGTTGGACGATCACCGGGCCGAGCAGTTCGAGGATCGCGATCATCGACAGCACGATGCCGCCGAGCTCGGCGTTGAGCGCCGGATACAGGCGTCCGATATCCGCCGTCAGCACGAAGGCGACGCCGGACAGCGGCGACAGCGCGAGGCCGAGCGCCAGCGACTGGCGCAGCGTGATGCCGCTCCAGCGGCCGAAGGCGAGCACGCCGAGCAGCTTGCCGCCACTGCGCACGGCGATCAGCGCGAGGGCGACGAGACCGCCGGCGAACAGATGCTGCCAGGTCAGCGCCGCGCCGGTCATCACGAAGAGCAGGATGACCAGGACGCCGCCGACCGAGCCGAAGTGGCGCGGCCACAGATGCGGCCGCGGATCAGCGTGCTTGACGAGGATGCCGGCGAGCAGCGGCGCAAGCAGGGCCGGCAGCTTGAGCGTCTGGAGCAGGGCCATGGTCAGCATGAGCAGGGCGAAGAGCAGCAGCGAGGCCTGTTCCTGCTGCGGGTCGAAATGGCGGCGCAGCACCTGGAAGACCTTGGCGAGCAGCAGCGCGACGAGCGCCGAACCGCCCAGCTGGTAGAGCGGATGCAGCAGCGCGGCCAGCCAGTCGCCGCCGTAGCTGCGGTGGATGTAGCCAAGCACCAGATTGGCCACGATCACCGCATAGACGACGTTGAGCGCGGTCATCACGAGCAGGCGGTCGGTCACCTGCCCGCGCGCGCGCAGTTCCCCGGCCACACGCATGACGACGGCTGGCGACGTGGTCATGCTCACCGTGGCGACGACCAGCGCGATCTCGAGCTGGTAGCCGAGCAGGGTGACGACGAGAAAAACGGCGACGAAGGCGAGCGCCGCCTCTGCCACGCTGCTCGCCAGGATCATCGGGTTGTGGCGGAACCAGCGCAGATTGACGCGCACGCCGAGCTCGAAGAGCAGCAGCGCGAGCGACAGGTCGATCAGCAGGCGCACGCCGCCGACGCCGACGTCGGCGCCGATCCAGCCGAGCAGCGACGGACCGGCGACGAGGCCGGCCAGCGAATAGCCGGTGATGCGCGGCAGGCGCAGGAAACGGAAGACCAGTTCGCCGCACACGGCGGCGAGGACCAGCGCCAGGGCGCCCATGGCCAGCGGATCGACGCTCACGGGCCAGGCGGGGAATAGATTAGAAAGAACCGAAGGGGTCACGGTCGTTTACCTCCTGCAGGGTCGGTCGCCCGTTTTTTTATGACTCGACTTGGCCGTCGATTATCCGGGCAGAAAAGAGAAACTGGCAATCTGGCGAGCGCCAGAAAAAAAACGGCTCGACCTGGGTCGAGCCGGAATCTCCTTGTTGTCCGCGCCGAATCTGATCGGTCTGGATCGGAATTAATTCAGCAAACACCGTGCCAACCGCAACAACCCCAGCCAAGGCACTGATCGATAAGACTAAAGTCGTAGTCCCGCGCCGCCGCCCATCGCCGCACCCACGTTGCACATTGAAACAAGAAGTTCACAAACCCCGCCCGTGATCCGCCTTCAGCCCCGTGCACGCGGGAAATGCACGGAATGTGTTGCACAAAGCAACGAAGTGTTGAAAAATTCAACGCCATGACCTGGCTCCAATCCCTGCACGCCAAGATTCTGCTTGGCTACGGCATCGTCGGCCTGCTCTTCGTCGTACTGGTCGCGGGCGCCGTCCTGCACTTTCACGGGCTCGAAGAGCAGATCGCCGACCAGCAACGCTTCACCGCATTCTACGATTCGATCCGCCACGCCCGGCGGATGGAAAAGAACTTCCTGCTCTACCGCAAGAAGGCCGACCTCTCGGAAGCGATCGCCAAGGCCGACAACGCCGCCGCCCTGCTCAACGAACTGCCCGTCCTGCCGACCGGCGACAACGCGCAGCAGCAGGAAATCGAGATCCTCCAGCACTACCGCGAACTGCTCGCCGAGCTGGCCGCCGCCGACCGCCGGGCGCGCCCCTCGCCGGAAACGGTGGAGGCGCTGATCGAGGTCGGCACCGACCTGCTCAACCTCGGCGAAAAGCTCGATGCGCGCGCGCGCACCAAGCTCGACGCGGCCATCGCCACGCACCACCGCGACCTGCTGCTGGCCGTCGTTGCCGCCCTCGTCTTCGCCGTCGTCGCCGGCACCCTCGTCACGCGCAGCGTGGCCCGCCCGCTGCGCCGCATCGAAAGCAGCCTGCGTCGCGTCGCGACCGGCGAAACCGGGCGCCTCGACCGCTTCTCGGGCGACCGCGAAGTCGAATCGCTGACCGAGGCGATCAACCGCATGCTCTCCGAGCTCGAAAGCCGGCAGAAGAACGTCGCCCGCTCGTCGCGCCTGGTCGCCCTCGGCACCATGCTCTCGGGCGTCGCGCACGAGCTGAACAACCCGCTCTCGAACATCTCGACCTCGTGCCAGATCCTGCTCGAGGAAATCGGCGAGATCGACGCCGCCGAGGCGCGCGAGCTGCTCGGCCTGATCGACGGCCAGGTGCTGCGCGCCCAGCGCATCGTCGACGCCCTGCTCGACTTCGCGCGCGACCGCCAGTTCGAGCGCCGCGATGAGCCGCTGCGCCCGCTCGTCGACGAAGTGCTGCTCCTGCTGCGCAACGAGCTGGCGAGCGACCCGCGCATCGAACTGCGCATCCCGCCCGCCCTCGCCATCGACGTCGACCGCCAGCGCTTCCAGCAGGTCCTGCTCAACCTTCTGAAAAACGCCGTCGACGCCGCCGGCGCGGACGGCCGCGTGATCCTCGCCGCGCGTCCCGAGGGCGACGGCGTCACCGTCACCGTCGAGGACGACGGCCCCGGCATCAGCGCCAGCGCCCTGCCGCGCATCTTCGACCCCTTCTACTCGACCAAGCCGGTCGGCGCCGGCACCGGCCTCGGCCTCTTCGTCGTGCACGAGATCGTCACCCAGCACGGCGGCAGCGTCTCGGTCGACAGCGAAACGGACGCCGGCTGCCGCTTCCGCGTCCACATCCCGGCGCGCGAAGCGCAGCAAGGCAAGGCATGAACGAAATGAACGACTCGAACGACAAGAACGGCAAGGCCGGGCAGGCCCGCGTCCTGATCGCCGACGACGAGGAAATCGCCCGCCGCAACCTCACGCACATCCTCGAACGCGAAGGCATCGCCGCCGACTGCGCGGCGAACGGCAGCGAGGCGCTGGAGAAGATCGACGCCACCCACTACCACCTGCTGCTCACCGACCTGCGCATGCCCGGCATCGACGGACTCGAACTGCTGCGCCGGACGCGCGAGCGCTCGCCGGAGACCGAGGTCGTCGTGATCACCGCGCACGCCAACACCGAATCGGCGGTCGAGGCGATGAAGAACGGCGCCTTCTACTACGTCGAGAAACCCTTTCGCCTGCCCGAAGTGCGCAAGGTCGTGCGCGAGGCGCTCGAAAAGGTCCAGCTCAAGCGCGAGAACGCGACGCTGAAGACGGCGCTCGACCAGGCCACCGGCAGCACGCGCATCCTCTCCAACGCGCCGGCCATGCACGAACTGCTCGCGGTGGCGAGCGGCATCGCGCCGACCGACTGCAACGTCCTCATCGTCGGCGCCACCGGCACCGGCAAGGAACTGCTCGCCCGCCACCTGCACGAACACAGCCACCGCGCCGCCGCCCCCTTCGTCGCGCTCAACTGCGGCGCGCTGTCCGAGGAACTGCTCGCCAACGAGCTGTTCGGGCACGAGCGCGGCGCCTTCACCGGCGCCGGCGCGACCAAGGCCGGCCTGATCGAGGCGGCGGGCGGCGGCACCCTCTTCCTCGACGAAGTCACCGAGATGTCGCCGGCGATGCAGGTCAAGCTGCTGCGCGTCCTCCAGGAGCGCGAGTACTACCGCCTCGGCGGCACGCAGGCGCTCGCCGCCGACGTGCGCTTCGTCGCCGCGACCAACCGCGACCCGGCGGCCTGGGTCGCCGACGGGCACTTCCGGCAGGACCTCTACTTCCGCCTCAACGTCGTCACCCTGAACCTGCCGCTGCTGCGCGAGCGACGCGGCGACATTCCGCTGCTCGCCCTGCACTTCCTCGCGCGCTTCGCGCGGCGCATGGACAAGGCGGTCGCCGAAATCCATCCCGACACCTTCGAGCGCCTGCTGGCGCACGATTTTCCGGGCAACATCCGCGAACTGGAAAACCTCATCGAGCGCGGCGTCGCGCTGGCGCGCGGCGCGTCGATCACGCCCGATCTGCTGCCGCCGGACGTCGGCCAGACGGCCGGCGAAACGGCGGCGGAAGCGGCCGGGGAGATGTCCGGAAAAACGGCAGCGGCGGGCGTCGCCCCGCTCGCCGAAATGGAACGCCTGCACATCCTGCACGCGCTCGAACACACCGGCGGCAACCGCGCGCTGGCCGCCCAGCTGCTCGGCATCGACCGCGTCTCGCTGTGGCGCAAGCTGCGCCGCTACGACGAAAGCACCGCCGGCACCGATTCCGACGCCAAGGGCGGCGCTTCCGGCTGAACCACGGAACGCGCAGCATCGCGCCCGAGCGCCGACGGCCGCACCGGCGCGACAAATCGTTACAGTCGCCGTGCGCGCCCTTCGGGTAAAATCGCGGCCCATGGAAAACGAACCGAAGCCGGCGGCCTTCAGCATTCCCGTCCGCGTTTACTACGAGGACACCGACGCCGGCGGCGTCGTCTACTACGCCAACTACTTGAAATACCTCGAACGCTGCCGCACCGAATGGCTGCGCCGCATCGGCGTCGATCAGTCCGATCTGCTGCGCGATCCGGGCATCGCTTTCGTCGTGCGCAGCGTCAATGTCGACTATCTGAAGCCGGCCCGCCTCGACGACGCGCTCGTCGTCGACCTCGACGTGGACAGCATCGGCCGCGCGCAGATCCACTTCCGCCAGCGCATCCGGCGCGCCAACCCGGCCGCGCCGGGCGGCTGGGACGAACTGATCGCGGGCGCGATCCAGATCGTTTGTGTAAACTCCGCCCAGATGAAAATCGCCTCAATTCCCCCTTCCCTGCGTTCCCGACTGGAAACCCCGCAATGAACGTCACGCAAGACCTCTCGATCCTGCACCTGATCCTCAACGCCAGCGCCGTCGTCCAGGCGGTGATGCTGCTTCTGGCCGGCGTCTCGTTCATGTCCTGGTACTACATCTTCCGCAAGTGGTTCGCGGTGAAGACCGCGCACGCGCAGACCGAGCAGTTCGAGCGCGACTTCTGGAGCGGCGGCGACCTCAACGCGATGTACCAGAGCGCCACCAGCAACCGTCACGAAACGGGCAGCATGGAGCGCATCTTCGAAGCCGGCTTCCGCGAATTCACCAAGCTGCGCAGCCAGAAGAACCTCGACCCGAAAGACGTCGTCGACGGTTCGCGGCGCGCCATGCGCGCCACCTTCCAGCGCGAGATGGACGCCATCGAGGCGCACCTCGCCTTCCTCGCCTCGGTCGGTTCGGTCAGCCCCTACATCGGCCTGTTCGGCACCGTCTGGGGCATCATGCACTCCTTCCGCGGCCTCTCCAACGTCGGCCAGGCGACGCTCTCCGCCGTCGCCCCGGGCATCGCCGAAGCGCTCGTCGCCACCGCCATCGGCCTCTTCGCGGCGATCCCCGCCGTGCTCGCCTACAACCGCTTCGCGCACGACATCGACCGCCTGTCGACCCGCTTCGAGTCCTTCATGGAAGAGTTCTCGAACATCATCCAGCGCCAGATGCGCTAAAAGGGAAACCCGGCCATGCGTCCGCGCCGCCTGAAAAACGAAATCAACGTCGTCCCCTACATCGACGTCATGCTCGTGCTGCTCGTCATCTTCATGGTGACGGCGCCGATGATGACCACCGCCAACATCGACCTGCCCTCGGTCGGCAAGGCGGCGCAGCAGGCCGAGAAGCCGCTGGAAGTGATCATCCGCGCCGACCGCACGCTGGCCCTGCGCGACCTCGCCCACGGCGGCAGCGAGCGCGAGGTGGACCGCAAGGAACTGACGCAGGCCGTGCTCGAAGCGCAGGCGCGCAATCCCGAGCAGCCGGTGCTCATTTCCGGCGACAAGAACGTCAAGTACGAAGCCGTGCTCGACATCATGGACGAGCTGCAGCGCCAGCAGGTCAAGCGCGTCGCGCTGAACGTCCAGGTCGGCGGCAAGTAAGCCCGTGATCCCGCACACCCGCCAGGAACCCGCCAAGTGGAAGGCGCTGTCGCTCGCCGCGCTGGTTCACGCGCTGCTGATCGCCGCGCTCTTCCTCGGCGTGCAGTGGAAGAGCCAGCCGCCGTCCGCCGTCGAGGTTGAAGTCTGGCGCGCCGCCCCCGCCCCGACGCCGCTGCCGCGCCCGGAGTCCAAACCCGAGCCGACGCCCGAACCCAAACCGCTGCCGAAACCGGAACCCAAGCCCGAACCGAAGCCCGAGCCCAAGCCGCCGGCCAAACCGGACATCGTGGTCAAGGAAGAGAAAAAACCGAAGGAAGCGGCGAAAAAGCCGGAGCCGCCCAAGAAGGAAGAGGCGAAGAAGCCGCCGGAGCCAAAGAAACCGGAGCCTCTCCCCCCTCGCGACAAATTCGACGACGAACTTCGGGCGGAAAAGCGTCTGCTCGAACAGCAGAAAGCCGTGCAGGACCAGCGCGCGCGCGCCGCCGCCGAGGCGAACCAGATGGCCCAGCTCAAGGCCGAGCAGGCCGCCGCCGGGCGCGCCCGCGGCCTCGCCGATTACGCGTCGAAGGTACGCGGCAAGATTCGCGGCAACATCGTGCTGCCGCCAGGCATCCAGGGCAATCCGGAAGCCGTTTTCGAAGTCACCCAGCTGCCGTCGGGCGAAGTGCTCGGCGTCAAGGTGCGCAAATCGAGCGGCAACGCGCTGCTCGACGCCGCCATCGAGCGCGCCATCCTCAAATCGTCGCCGCTGCCCAAGCCCGACCAGCCCGAACTGTTCGAGCGGGTGTTGAAGATTCCCTACAAGCCCTTCGAGGAATAAGCCGTCCGGCGCCTGCCGCAGGGCAAAATTACGTTCTGTTACAAACCCTTCCGGCGCCGAGCCGCTATAATCGCGGATTATTCAATCGACGCCATTCGCCCATGCATAGCTCCCTGCACAAAATGCGCCGCCTGGCCCTGGCCGCCTGCGGCGCACTGACGCTGCTGCAAGCCCCGGCGCACGCCGAACTGACGATCGAAATCACCGGCGCCGGCGCCAACCGCATCCCGCTGGCCGTCGCCGACTTCGGCGGCGACGCGGGCGTTTCGCGCGCGCTGACCTCCGTGGTGCGCGGCGACCTCGAACGCAGCGGCCTGTTCAAGATGATCGACGCCTCGGGCGCCGCGCTGACCGAAGCGTCGAGCCCGGTCTACGCCGACTGGAAGGCGCGCGGCGCCGACGCGCTGGCCGCCGGCAGCATAGCCGGCAGCCCGGACGGGCGCATGGAAGCGCGCTTCCGCCTGCACGACGTAAACAAGCAGGGCGTCCTCGGCGGCGCCGCCTTCGTCACCTCGAGCGGCATGCTGCGCGCCGCCGGCCACCGCATCGCCGACGTCATCTACGAAAAGCTGATCGGCGAGCCGGGCATTTTCTCGACGCGCATCGCGTACGTCGTGAAGGGCGGCCCCAACCGCTACGAACTGCACATCGCCGACGCCGACGGACAGAACGCGCAGGCCGCGCTGATCTCCAAGGAACCCATCATCTCGCCGGCGTGGTCGCCGGACGGCAGCCGTCTCGCCTACGTCTCCTTCGAGAACAAGAAGCCGATCATCTTCGTGCACTCGCTGGCCACCGGCAAACGCGTCGTCGCCGCCAATTTCAAGGGCTCCAACTCGGCGCCGGCGTGGTCGCCGGACGGCCGCAAGGTCGCGGTCGTGCTGTCCAAGGACGGCGGCTCGCAGATCTTCACGGTCAACGCCGACGGTTCCGGCGTGCAGCGCCTGGCCACGTCGTCGGCGATCGACACCGAGCCGAACTACTCGCCCGACGGCCAGCACATCTACTTCACCTCGGACCGCGGCGGCAGCCCGCAGATCTACCGGATCGGCGCCAGCGGCGGCGAAGTCCAGCGCATCAGCTTCGAAGGCAGCTACAACGTGTCGCCGCGCATCTCGCCGGACGGCAAATCGATGGCCTTCATCAGCCGGCGCGACGGCGGCTTCCGCCTCGCCGTGATGGACCTCGCGAGCAAGCAGGTGCAGGTGCTCACCGACTCGAACAAGGACGAGTCGCCGAGCTTCGCGCCGAACGGCCGCATGATCCTGATCGCCTCAGAAGCCGGCGGGCGCGGCGTCCTTTCCGCCGTGTCGATCGACGGCCGCATCAAGCAACGCCTTTCCATCCCTGCCGGCAACGTTCGCGAGCCGGCCTGGGGTCCTTTCGCCAAGTAGTACCCTTTGAATCCGACGCTGGAGAAATCATGAAACGCTCGTTCGCCCCCGCTGCATTTGCCGTTATTGTCGCAGCCTTGATCGCTGGCTGCAGCTCGACCCCGACCGGTCCGGAACAATCCGGCGCCCCCGTCGAATCGCGTGGCCCGGGCGTGGCGACCGTCACCACCGGCGGCGTCGAAGGCCGCGGCCTGCCGGCCGAGCTGACCGATCCGAAGAGCATCCTCTCCAAGCGCAGCGTCTACTTCGACTACGACAAGTTCGACGTCAAGGCCGAGTACAAGGATCTGGTCGCCGCGCACGCCAAGTTCCTGGCCAATAACCGCCAGTTCAAGATGCTGATCCAGGGCAACACCGACGAGCGCGGCAGCCGCGAATACAACCTCGCGCTCGGCCAGAAGCGCGCCGACGCCGTGAAGAAGACGCTGGTCCTGCTCGGCGCTCGCGAAGACCAGGTCGAATCGGTCAGCCTCGGCGAAGAGAAGCCGAAGAACGAAGGCCACGACGAAGCCGCGTACGCGCAGAACCGTCGCGCCGACATGCTCTACAGCGGCGAGTTCTAAGATGCGCCGGCCGCCGCTCGCCCGCCCGCATTCGCGTTCGCTCGTGCGTCCGGCCGTTTTTGCCCTGCTGCTCGCCACCCTTGGCGCGCAGCAGGCGCACGCCGGCCTTTTCGACGACGACGAGGCCCGGCGCCAGGTCAGCGACCTGACGATCAAGACCAACGAGCGCCTGGACACCATGGCCCGGGCGCAGATCGAACTGTCCAATCAGATTCAGGGCCTGCGCGAGGAAAACGCGCGCCTGCGCGGCCAGGTCGAAACGCTCACCTACGAGCTCGACTCGGCGAAAAAGCGGCAGCAGGATTTCTACGTCGACCTCGACGGCCGCCTGCGCAAGTTCGAAGCGCCGCCGGCCGCCGAAGCCAAACCGGGCGACGACGGCAAGGCGCCGGCCGACGCCGGACAGCCCGCTGCCAAGCCGCCGGCCGACCCGGCCGCCGAGACGCGCGAGTACGAAGCCGCGCTCAACCTGTTCAAGGCCGGCAAGGTCAAGGAAGCGGCCGCCGCCTTCGACGCCTTCGTCAGGACGCACCCGAACGGCACGCTGGCGCCGAGCGCCCAGTACTGGCTCGGCAACGCGCACTACGCGCTGCACGACTGCAAGAAGGCGATCGACGCGCAGCGCGTGCTGCTCGCCAAGTGGCCGGACAGCCCGAAAGCGCCGGACGCGCTGATCAACGTCGCCACCTGCCAGCAGGAACTCGGCGACGCCAAGGCCGCGAAGACGACGCTCGAAGCGGTGCTGATCAAGTACCCGGACAGCAGCGCCGCAGCCACCGCCAAGTCGCGCCTCAAGAAGAAGTAATCCCGTGCATAGCAACAAACCGGTCTCGCTGAAGATCAGCGAGATCTTCTTTTCGCTGCAGGGCGAAACCTCGCGCGCCGGCCTGCCCACCGTCTTCGTCCGCCTCACCGGCTGCCCGCTGCGCTGCGTCTGGTGCGATACCGAATACGCCTTCGCCGGCGGGCGCCTCCTGACGCTCGCCGAAATCCTCGCGGAAGTCGGCCGCCACGGCACGCGCACCGTCTGCGTCACCGGCGGCGAACCGCTCGCGCAGAAGGCCTGCCCGCCGCTGCTCGCAGCTCTCTGCGACGCCGGCTACGACGTCTCGCTGGAGACCTCCGGCGCGCTCGACATCGGCGGCGTCGACGCGCGTGTCTCGCGCATCGTCGATCTGAAAGCGCCGGGCTCCGGCGAACTTTCCAAGAACCGCTGGGAAAACCTCGCGCTGCTCACCGCACGCGACGAACTCAAGTTCGTGCTCAAGGACCGCACCGACTACGAGTGGGCGCGCGAGACCATCCGCGAACGCCGCCTCGACGCGCTCTGCCCCCTGCTCTTCTCGCCGGTGAAGGGCGATCTGGACCCGACGACGCTGGCCGAATGGCTGCTCGCCGACCGTCTGCCGGTGCGCTTCCAGATGCAGTTGCACAAGATTCTTTGGGGTAACATGAAGGGCAAGTAAGCCCCTGCGCCTCCCGGAGAAACCCGTCGTGAGCAACGAACGCCGCCATCATTCCCGCATCGCCTTCCACGCCCCCGCCCAGCTCGTCGCCGCGGACGGCAAGCTCGACGTCGTGCTGCTCGACATTTCGCTGAAAGGCGCCCTCGTCCGCCTGCCCGAAAACGCCGCGCTCGGACCCGGCGGCGAATGCGCGCTGCGCGTGCAGCTCGACCCGCTCGGCGACGCCATCCGCATGGAAGCGTGCGTCGCCCACGTCGAAGACCGCTGCGCCGGACTGCTCTGCCGGGAAATCGACCTCGACAGCATCACCCACCTGCGCCGCCTGGTCGAGCTCAACCTCGGCGACGCGGCGCTGCTCGAACGCGAACTCTCCGCGCTGATCGCCGAGTAGGCGCATCAAGCGCGCGCCAAGCGCGAATCAAGCCGGCGCCATCGCCGTCCCTCCCGCCTCAAACCCCCAGATAGCGCCGCCAGACGCCGTGATCGGCGTCGAGTTCGGCCGACGTTCCCGCCCACGCCACCTTGCCGCGTTCGAGGATCGTATGACGGTCGGCCAGCGCGATCAGGCGCTCGACGTACTTGTCGATGACGAGGATCGTCTGCCCGCTGCCGCGCAGCGCCGCCAGGCAGCGCCAGATCTCCTCGCGCACGAGCGGCGCCAGGCCCTCGCTCGCCTCGTCGAGGATCAGCAGGCGCGGATTGGTCATCAGCGCGCGCCCGATCGCCAGCATCTGCTGCTCGCCGCCCGACAGGCGCCCGCCCAGGTTGTCCGCGCGCTCGGCAAGGCGCGGGAAGAAGGCGTAGACGCGCTCCAGACTCCACGGCTCGCGTGCGCCGTGCCGGTTGGCGGCGAAGGCGACGAGGTTCTCGCGCACCGAAAGATTGGGGAAGATCTGCCGCCCCTCGGGGACCAGCGCGATCCCGGCGCGCCCGATGCGATCGGCCGGCAGCCCGTCGATGCGCTCACCGGCGAAGCGGATCGTTCCGCCGCGCGGCCGCGTCAGGCCGCAGATCGAGCGCACCGTCGTCGTCTTGCCCATGCCGTTGCGCCCAAGCAGCGTCGCCACCTCGCCCTCGGCCAGCGCGAGATCGACGCCGAACAGCACCTGGCTCGCCCCGTAGGCGGTTTCCAGATTTTCGATTTTGAGCAACGCGCTCACCAGACGGTCCTCCCTTTGCGGCGCGACAGCTTGCCCGTGGGCAGGTGGATACCGTCCGCCAACAACCAACCGGGCACCCTCACGCCTCGTCCCCCAGATAGGCGCGGCGCACCTCGGCGTCGGCGCGAATTTCGTCGGGCAGGCCGCTGGCGATCACGCGCCCGCCGACCAGCACCGAGATGCGGTCGGCCAGCCGGAAGACGGCATCCATATCGTGCTCGACGAGTAGTAGCGTGACCTGCCGCGCCAGCCGCTCGACCAGCTCGACCATGCGCGCCGACTCTTCCGGCCCCATGCCGGCCATCGGCTCGTCGAGCAGCAGCAGGCGCGGTCGCGTGCCGAGCGCCAGCGCCACTTCCAGGCAGCGCTGCTCGCCGTGCGACAGATTGCCGGCGCGGCGGCCGGCCAGCGCGCCGAGCCCGACGCGTTCGAGCAGCGCGCGCGCCTCCTCGACGATCGCCGTATCGCGCGCGAACGGGCGCCAGAAGCGGAAGCTCGTTCCCCAGTCGCGCGTGCGCGCCTGCACGGCGAGCGTCACGTTGTCGAGCACCGAGAGACGCGCGAAGACGTTGGTGATCTGGTAGGAGCGCGCCAGACCAAGCGCCGCGCGCTCGTGCATGGCGCGCCCGCCGACCTCCTGTCCGGCGAAGCGGATGCGGCCGGCGTCGGCGCGCAGCGCGCCGGACAGGGTGTGGATCAGCGTCGTCTTGCCGGCGCCGTTGGGGCCGATCAGCGCGTGCACCTCGCCGGCCTCGACGGCCAGCGTCGCGCCGTTCAGGGCGTAGACGCCGCCGAAATGCTTGCCGACGTCGCACACGTCGAGCAGCGGCGACGATGGCGGCGCGGCGCGCTCAGTCATCGCCGCGCCGCCTCGCGAAAAGGCCGGCGACGCCCTGCGGCGCCCAGAGGACGACGGCGAGCAACGCGAGGCCGAGGCCGATCTGCCAGTGCGGCGTGATTTCGACCAGCACTTCCTCGGCGACGAGCAGCAGCACCGCGCCGAGCACGCCGCCGTACAGGCTGCCGACGCCGCCCAGGATGACCATCACGAGCAGCGTACCGGACTGCATCCAGTGCAGCAGGCTGGGGCTCGCCAGTCCGCTCTGGCTGGCGAGCAGCGCGCCGGCCAGCCCGGCGAAGGCGCCGGCCAGCGCGAAGCAGGACAGCTTGTAGGCGAACACCGGATAGCCGAGCGCCTCCATGCGCGTCTCGTTCTCGCGGATGCCCTGGATGACGCGCCCGAAGCGCGCGTGCGCCAGCCGGTCGAAGGCGAACAGGGAAGCGGCGAGCAGCGCGAGGACGGCGTAGTAGAAGGCCGTGTCGTCCTTCAGGTCGATCCCGAACAGGGGCGCGCGGCCGCTCAGCGGCAGACCGTCGTCGCCGCCCCAGCCGGGCAGCGAAACGACGAGGTAGTAGGCCATCTGGGCGAAGGCCAGCGTGATCATGATGAAGTACACGCCGCGCGTGCGCAGGCTGAGCGCACCGATCAGCAGCGCGAGCAGACCCGCCGCGCCGAAGGCCGCGAGCCAGACGAGCGGCGCCGCCGCAACGCCGGCGCCGGCGAGCAGCGCTGCGCAGTAGGCGCCGGCGCCGAAGAAGGCGGCGTGCCCGAAGGAGACCATGCCGCCGAAGCCGAGCACCAGATTGAGGCTGCTCGCGGCGAGCGCGAAGATCAGCACGCGGCTCGCGAAGCTCACGTAGAAGCCCTGCCCGGCGGCCTGCGCCAGCCAGGGCAGCGCGCACAGGCCGACAAGGGCGGCGACGGCGAGCGCGCGGCGGCGCGTCGAGGAAACGTAGAGCCCCATCAGGCGCGCGCCGGGAAGAGGCCTTCCGGCCGCCAGAAAAGGATCGCCGCCATCAGCACGTAGATGAGAATGGAAGCGAGCGCCGGGCCGAGCGTAGACGCCACTTCCGGCGATGCGAACTCGCGCAGCAGCGAAGGCAGCACGGCGCGCCCGAGCGTGTCGACGAGGCCGACCAGCAGGCTGCCGACGAGCGCGCCGCGCATCGAGCCGATGCCTCCGATGACGATGACGACGAAGGCGAGGATCAGGATGCTCTCGCCCATGCCGACCTGCACCGCGAGCAGCGGCCCGAGGAGCGCGCCGGCCAGCGCGCAGAGTCCGGCACCGCAGGCGAAGACGACGGTGAACAGGCGGCGCACGTCGACGCCGAGCGCCTCGGTCATCTCGCGGTTCGACGCGCCGGCGCGCACCCACATGCCGACGCGCGTCCGCGCCACGACCCAGTAGAGCAGCGCGGCGACGGCAAGGCCGACGACGATGATCAGCAGGCGGTAGGACGGGTAGAAGAAGCCGCCGATTTCAACGGGACCGGCCAGCGCGTCGGGCGCGTTGAGCAGCACCGGCTGCGCACCCCAGAGCATGCGCACGCCCTCGTTGGCGAGCAGGATCAGGGCGAAGGTGGCGAGCACCTGCGCCAGATGGTCGCGCGCGTACAGGCGGCGCAGCAGCGAGACTTCGAGCGCGACGCCGAGCAGCGCGGTGCCGGCCACCGCCGCACCGACGCCGACCAGGAAGGAACCGCTGGCCTGCGCCGCGGCCGCCGCCAGATAGGCGCCGACCATGTACAGCGAGCCGTGCGCCAGATTGATCATGTCCATGATGCCGAAGACCAGCGTCAGCCCGGCCGCGAGCAGGAAGAGCATGAGGCCGAACTGGAGGCCGTTGAGCGCCTGTTCGAGGATGAGCTGGGTCATGGCGCGAACCGCCGGTAGACGCCGGCCGCGCGGCCGGCGGGGAAAGCGCGGGCGGCCCCGCTCACTTCATCTTGCACTGCGCGGCGTAGGCGTCGGCGTGGTTGGCGAACACCGTGCCCATCGTCTTGTTCGTCACGCGCCCCTGCGCGTCGCGGCCGATCACGCGCAGGTAGTAGTTCTGCACCGGGTAGTGGTTGACGTTGAACTTGAAGTCGCCGCGCACCGACTTGAAGCGCTTGGCTTCGAGCGCCTTGCGCACGGCGTCCTTGTCGTCGAGCTTGCCCTTCGTATCGCGCACCGCGGCGTCGATCAGCAGCGCCGCGTCGTAGCCCTGCGAGGCGTAGAGCGAGGGCAGGCGGCCGTATTCCTTCTGGAAGTCGGCGACAAAGCGCTTGTTCTCGGCGTTGTCCATGTCGTGCGCCCAGTGCGACGAGTTGAACATGCCGAGCATCGGCGCGCCGACCGCCTTGATCACGTCCTCGTCGGCCGAGAAGCCGGGCGCGAAGAGCTGCGTGTCGCGCGACAGGCCGGCGGCGACGAACTGCTTGACGAAGTTGATGCCCATGCCGCCGGGCAGGAAGAAAAACACGGCGTCCGGCTTCTGCGCGCGGATCTGCGCGAGTTCGGCGGCGTAGTCGAGCTGGCCGAGCTTGGTGTAGATTTCCTCGCTGCTCTTGCCTTTATAAAACCGCTTGAAACCGACCATCGCGTCCTTGCCGCCCGGGTAGTTCGGGGCGACCAGAACGACCTTGTTGAAGCCCTTGTCCTGCACGTACTTGCCGACCGCCTCGTGCAGGTTGTCGTTCTGCCAGGCGACGTTGAAGAAGTAGGTATTGCACTGCTCGCCGGCGTACTGCGAAGGACCGGCGTTGGCCGAGACGAAGAAGGTCTTGCTGTCGAACACCGCTGGCCCGACGGCGAGCATCAGGTTGGAGAAGACGATTCCGGTCATGAAGTCGACCTTGTCCTTCTTCAGGAATTTTTCGGTCGCCTGCTGCGCGATTTCCGGCTTCTGCTGGTCGTCGGCGACGATGACCTCGGCCGGCAGGCCGCCGAACTTGCCGTTCAGGTGTTTCAGCGCCAGATTGAAGCCGTCGCGGATGTCGACGCCGAGGCCGGCGCCGGGACCGGACAGCGTCGACAGGAAACCGACCTTGACCTTGTCGGCGGCATGGGCGGCGGTCGTGAGCATCAGGGCGGCGGCAAGGATCGACAGGCGTTTCCGGAACATCGTTTTCTCCGCGAGGGCTGGCTGAACGGGGCAAAAGAGCCCGGATTGTAGCGCAAGAACAAGCAGATACCATTCCGGCGGACGCCGAAAAACGGTATATTCGCCAGCCCATGAGCGAACAACACTCCCGACGCGCCGTCGTCCTTCTTTCCGGCGGACTCGACTCGGCGACCACGCTGGCCATCGCCCGCGCCACCGGCTTCGACTGCTACTGCCTGTCCTTCGACTACGGCCAGCGCCACCGCGCCGAACTCGCCGCCGCCGAGCGCGTGGCCCATGCGCTCGGCGCTCGCGAGCACCGCGTGCTGCGCTTCGACCTCGGCCAGTTCGGCGGCTCGGCGCTGACCGACAGCACGCTCGCCGTGCCGGTCGACGGCGTGCAGGACGACTGCATCCCGATCACCTACGTACCGGCGCGCAACACCATCATGCTGTCGCTGGCACTGGCCTGGGCCGAAGTGCTCGGCAGCCGCGACCTCTTCGTCGGCGTGAACGCCGTCGACTACTCGGGCTATCCCGACTGCCGGCCGGACTACATCGCCGCCTTCGAAACGATGGCCAACCTCGCCACGCGCGCCGCCGTCGAAGGCGCGCGGCTGACCATCCACGCACCGCTGATCGACCTCTCGAAGGCCGACATCATCCGGCGCGGCAGCGCGCTCGGCGTCGACTACGCGCTCACCGTCTCCTGCTACCAGGCAGACGCCGCCGGCCGCGCCTGCGGCGTCTGCGACTCGTGCCGCCTGCGCCGCGAAGGCTTCGCCGCCGCCGGCGTCGCCGACCCGACGCCCTACGTCGCCTGACCCGCGCCATGGCCGCCGGCGTCGCCCCGAACACCATCCTGTGGCTGGCCTTCGCGCTCGGCGCGGTGTTCGGCGCGGTCGCCAACCGCACGCACTTCTGCACCATGGGCGCCGTCGCCGACATCGTGAACATGGGCGACTGGAGCCGCATGCGCATGTGGCTGCTGGCCATCGCCATCGCCATTCTCGGCAGCAGCGCGCTGCACGCCGCCGGCCTGATCGACCTCGACAAGACGATCTACCGCGGCGACCGGCTCCTCTGGCTGTCGTGCATCGTCGGCGGACTCTGCTTCGGCGCCGGCATGGTCCTCGCTTCGGGCTGCGGCGGCAAGACGCTGATCCGCATCGGCGGCGGCAACCTCAAATCGCTGGTCGTCTTCCTCGTCCTCGGCCTCGTCGCCTACATGACGCTGCGCGGCGTCTTCGGCCTCTTCCGCGTCAACGTGCTGGAAAAGGCCGCCCTCGCGCTGCCCGGCGGCCAGGACCTGCCGGCCCTCGTCGCCGGCACCGGAATCGCCCCTGCGTCCGCGCTGGCCGCCTGCGCCCTGCTCGTCGGCGGCGGCCTGCTCGCCTTCGTCTTCGCGCGGCGCGACTTCCTCCGCGCCGACAATCTGCTCGGCGGTATCGCGGTCGGCCTCGTCGTGGTCGGCGGCTGGTATGTCAGCGGCCATCTCGGCTATCTCGCCGAAGACCCGGACACCCTGCAGGAAGCTTTCGTCGCCACCAACAGCGGACGCATGGAGTCGCTGACCTTCGTCGCGCCGCAGGCCTACACACTCGAACTCCTGATGCTGTGGTCCGACAGCAGCCGCAAGCTGAGCTTCACGATCGCCTGCGCGCTCGGCGTGATCGCCGGCAGCCTGGCCTACGCGCTGGCGACACGCAGCTTCCGCTGGGAAGGCTTCCGCGACGTCGAGGACACCGCCAACCATCTGCTCGGCGCGGCGCTGATGGGCTTCGGCGGCGTCGTCGGCATGGGCTGCACGATCGGCCAGGGCATCAGCGGCGTATCGACGCTGGCCGCCGGCTCGATTCTGACCCTGCTGGCCATCGTCGCCGGCGCCGTCGCCATGCTGAAATACCAGTACTGGCGGGTGATACGCGAGGCCTGAGAACGACCCCAACGCACCGCCCGGAAAATTTTCTCGATATCCGGTTTGACAGCGCCCGAGCCGCTCACTATAATGCGCGCTTCCTTTCGGGGGTCGGTAGCTCAGTCGGTAGAGCAGCGGACTTTTAATCCGTTGGTCGCGAGTTCGAATCTCGCCCGACCCACCAATTCCCGGGAAAATTCTGGGTCGTTAGCTCAGCTGGTAGAGCAGCGGACTCTTAATCCGTAGGTCGAGTGTTCGAATCACTCACGACCCACCAGAATTCCGGAAACGGCCTCCCCTGCGGAGGCCGTTTTCATTTCTTGCGTTCGAATGCTCAAATAGATGCAAGACCGGTAGGCGATCCGCCGCCAAAAATCCACCTCACAGAACTCGCCTGCCCCACGCAGCCAGCGATCTAGCTGCATAGGGCCTATCGCTCAGAAGTGGCGGCTCTCACTTTGAAGAGATAAACGCCACACGCGAAGATTACGAGAACACTCCCCAAAGCCCCCATAACAAGAGCGAATCCGAGGTACGCCCCTTCGGCCCCGAACAAGATTTCCCCGACCAATTTCCCAAGGCGGCACATCCGAACCGAGTGAAGACCACTGCAGCTCTGCCCCTCCAGACTCCCGGCTGACAATGTTTGCCAAGCAACGAACAAGGGATAAAGGCCAAGCGCAGAGAATCCGATCACAACCGAAACGAGGTCCGAACGAGAAGGTGATCCCGCCATGAATACATGCGCCAAATAAATATTCAAAAATCATAACACTTACCCAAAGCCCGCTACGCATTGCATGAAGCTGGAGTCAGATTACAGCCGCGACCAACTTGAAAGAAAAATGCAGGACGCAATTTGCCATTGGATCAGGCCAGCGGGTGATGCAAGGCGCGAAGCGATCGCCGCCCCCCCCTACCGCAGGTCGAGCGCTCGATTTACTCGTGCCCCATCAGAATTAGAAACGGCCTCCCCTGCGGAGGCCGTTTTCATTTCGGCGCCGCAGCGGCGCGGAATTTGGCACACTGGCGCCAATCTTTCGCCGCCGAGCGCCCATGTTCTTCCTGAAGAAACTTCTTACCGCCCTGCTGCTGCCGCCCGTCGCGCCGCTGCTGCTCGCCGCCTGCGGGCTGCTGCTCCTGCGTTGGCGCCGTAGGCTCGGCCTCGGGCTGGCATGGACCGGCATCGGCGTGCTCTTCGCCCTGTCCACGCCCCCCGTATCGAACGCACTGCTCGACGGCCTGCGCATCTACCCGCCGCCCGCGCGGGAGGAAATGGCGCGCGCGCAGGCCATCGTCGTGCTCGCCGGCGGAATCCAGCGCGACGCCGCCGAGTACGGCGGCGCCGACGTGATCGACGGCCATTCGCTGCTGCGCCTGCGCTACGCGGCGCATCTGCACCGGCAAACGCAACTGCCGCTGCTGCTGACGGGCGGTGCGCCGCAAGGCGGCACGGCGGAAGCGGAGGCGATGGCGCAGGCGCTGCGGACCGACTTCGGCCTGGACGCACGCTGGCTGGAGACAGCATCCCTCGACACCCGCGACAACGCGCGCCATTCTGCTGCGCTGCTGCGCGCGCAGGGCGTCGACACGGTGCTGCTGGTAACCGAGGGCGTGCACATGCGGCGCGCCGCGTATGAATTCGAGCAGGCCGGCCTGCTCGTGATCCCCGCGCCCACCGTGCTCGGTGGCGGGCGCCGCGCGAACGGACCGGGCTGGCTGCCCGGCCCGGCCCATCTTCAACGTAGCAGCGCCGCCCTGCACGAATGGCTGGGCATCGCCGCGACGCGCCTGCGCCCGTGACCGGGACTTAGGCGCCGACCTGCGCTTCGAGGTGGCGGGCCAGCGCCACCAGGCGCGGCGCCAGTTCCTCCTCGAGCTGGCGCGGCGTCACCGCGAAGGCCGGGCCGCTGATCGAGAGCACCAGCAGGTCGGCGCCCGGCGCGCCGGCGAGCGGCACGGCGGCGGCGTTGACGTCCTTCTTCCACTCGGCGAGCGAGAGGCAGTAGCCGCGCTCGCGGTAGCGCGCCAGTTCGCGCTCGATCGCGGCGTTCTGCGCCGGCCACGCCGCGCCTTCGCGCAGCGCCAGCTGTTCGAGCAGGTAGGCGCGTTCGGCCGCCGGCAGGCCGGCCAGGAAGGCGCGGCCGATCGAGGTGGTGGCGAGCGGCAGCTGCGTGCCGGCGTTGACGCGCAGCGTCACGTTGCTCGCGCTGCGGCAGTTCTCCAGATAGATCATCGACAGGCGGTCGCGCGTCGCCAGCGAGACCAGGGCATGCGTCGCATCGGCCAGCGCCTGCATGTGCGGCCGCCCGGCGTCGCGCACGCGCAGGTTGGCGAGCGCCGCGTAGCCGAGCGCCAGCACCGACGGGCCGACGCGGTAGCGGCGGCGGACCGCATCGTGGCGCAGATAACCGAGTTCGACGAGCGTGCGCGTCAGGCGCGAGACGGTCGACTTGGGCAGGCCGCTGTGCGCCGCCAGTTCGCCGTTCGACAGCTCGGGTTCCTGCGGCGAAAAGCAGCGCAGCAGTTCCAGCCCGCGCGCCAGGGCGGCGACACCTTCGATCTGGATATCTTTTGATTGTTCCATGATGCGGAATGTATCTCCAACTCGTTCCGTATAGCAAGCCTTTCTGTGATTACAATCGGCCCCAGACATTCATCCGGACAAGGAGCTTCTGCATGGCCAAGGACCCGAAGGCCCAGTTCTGCTGGGAAGACCCGCTGCTGCTCGACGCGCAGCTGAGCGAGGAAGAGCGCATGCTGCGCGACGCGGCGCGCGACTACTGCCAGGGTCAGTTGATGCCGCGCGTGCAGGCGTCCTTCCGCAACGAGCGGACGGACCCGGAAATCTTCCGCGAAATGGGCGCGATGGGGCTGCTCGGGCCGACCATCCCGGCCGAGTACGGCGGCGCCGGCCTCAACTACGTGAGCTACGGCCTCGTCGCGCGCGAGGTCGAGCGCGTCGATTCGGGCTACCGCTCGATGATGAGCGTGCAGTCCTCGCTGGTCATGGTGCCGATCTTCGAGTTCGGCAGCGAAGCGCAGAAGCGCAAGTACCTGCCGAAGCTGGCGAGCGGCGAGTGGATCGGCTGCTTCGGACTGACCGAGCCGAACCACGGCTCCGACCCGGGCAGCATGGAGACGCGGGCGCGCAAGGTCGACGGCGGCTACCTGCTGTCGGGCAGCAAGATGTGGATCACCAACTCGCCGATCGCCGACGTCTTCGTCGTCTGGGCCAAGAATGACGCCGGAGACATCCGCGGCTTCGTGCTCGAAAAGGGAATGAAGGGACTCTCGGCGCCGGCCATCCACGGCAAGGTCGGCCTGCGCACCTCGATCACCGGCGAGATCGTGATGGACGAAGTCTTCGTCCCGGCCGAGAACGAGTTCCCCGAGGTGAAGGGCCTGAAAGGTCCGTTCACCTGCCTCAACTCGGCGCGCTACGGCATCGCCTGGGGCGCGCTCGGCGCCGCCGAGTTCTGCTGGCACGCGGCGCGCCAGTACACGCTGGACCGCAAACAGTTCGGCCGCCCGCTCGCCGCCAACCAGCTGATCCAGAAGAAGCTGGCCGACATGCAGACCGAGATCGCGCTCGCCCTGCAGGGGTGCCTGCGCCTCGGACGCATGAAGGACGAGGGGACGGCGGCGCCGGAGATCACCTCGATCATGAAGCGCAACTCCTGCGGCAAATCGCTCGACATCGCCCGCGTCGCGCGCGACATGCTCGGCGGCAACGGCATCTCGGACGAGTACGGCGTCATCCGCCACGTCGTGAACCTCGAAGTGGTGAACACCTACGAAGGCACGCACGACGTGCATGCGCTGATCCTCGGCCGCGCGCAGACCGGCATCGCGGCTTTCGCCAACTGAGCGCGAGATGTCCGGCGCCCTCTCCCACCTGCGCGTTCTCGACCTCTCGCGCGTGCTCGCCGGGCCGTGGGCCAGCCAGCTGCTGGCCGACCTCGGCGCCGAGGTGATCAAGGTCGAGAAGCCCGGCAGCGGCGACGACACGCGCGGCTGGGGCCCGCCCTGGCTGGCCGACGGCGCCGGCGAGCCGACGCGCGAGGCGGCCTACTTCCTGTGCACCAACCGCAACAAGCGCTCGCTCACCGTCGACATCGCACGCCCCGAGGGGCAGGCCATCGTCCGCGAACTGGCGGCCGGCGCCGACGTCGTCATCGAGAACTTCAAGGTCGGCGGACTGGCCGCCTACGGCCTCGACTACGCCAGCCTGCGCGCACTCAATCCCAAGCTCGTGTATTGCTCGATCACCGGCTTCGGCCAGGACGGCCCCTACGCCGCGCGCGCCGGCTACGATTTCCTGATCCAGGGCATGGGCGGCCTGATGAGCCTGACCGGGACGCCGGCCGGCGAGCCCGGCGCCGGCCCGCAGAAGGTCGGCGTCGCGCTCACCGACATCCTGACCGGCCTCTACGCGTCCAACGCCATCCTCGCCGCGCTCGCGCACCGCGACCGCGACGGCCTGCGCACCGGCGACGGCCAGCACATCGACCTCGCGCTGCTCGACGTGCAGGTCGCCTGCCTCGCCAACCAGGCGATGAACTACCTCGTCTCGGGAACGCCGCCGCGCCGCATGGGCAATGCGCACCCGAACATCGTCCCCTACCAGGACTTCCCGACCGCCGACGGCGACATGATCCTGGCCATCGGCAACGACGGCCAGTTCGCGCGCTTCTGCGAGATCGCCGGGCATCCCGAATGGGCGACGGACGAGCGCTTCGCGAACAACGCGGCGCGCGTCCGCCACCGCAAGGAACTGATCCCGCTGCTGCGCCGGACGACCGTGCTGCGCACGACGGCCGCCTGGATCGCCGCGCTCGAGAACGCCGCCGTGCCCTGCGGCCCGATCAACGACCTGGCCGGCGTCTTCGCCGACCCGCAGGTGCAGGCGCGCGGGCTGCGCGTCGACCTGCCGCACGCCGCCGGCGGCGTCGCGCCGCAGGTGTCCAACCCGATCCGCCTGTCGGCGACGCCGGTCGCCTACCGCACCGCGCCGCCGACGCTGGGCGCGGACACCGATGCCGTGCTGCGCGCCCTCGGCCGCAGCGACGCCGAGATTGCCGCACTGCACAAGGAGGGAATCGTTTAGCACGGGAAATTTCGCCCTAAATTTTCGCCCTAGAATCGGACTCGCAGTACCCAAAACACAATAGAGGAGACAAACCGATGAAACGCCAATCCACCCTGAGCCGCGCCCTGCTGACCGCCGTCGCGGCCGCCTGCATCTCCGTTCCGGCGCACGCCGCCGAATTCGTCAACGTGCTGACCGGCGGCACCAGCGGGGTCTATTACCCGCTCGGCGTCGCCCTGTCGCAGATCTACGGCAAGGCCCTGCCCGGCGCCAAGACCTCGGTGCAGGCGACCAAGGCCAGCGCCGAGAACCTCAACCTGCTGCAGGCCGGGCGCGGCGAGATCGCCTTCACGCTCGGCGATTCGCTCTCCGACGCCTGGAAGGGCGACGAGGAAGCCGGCTTCAAGACGCCGCTGAAGAAGCTGCGCACGGTCGCCGCCGTCTATCCGAACTACATCCAGATCATCGCCAGCGCCGATTCGGGCATCCGCTCGCTGGCCGACCTCAAGGGCAAGCGCATCGCCGTCGGCGCGCCGAAGTCGGGCACCGAGCTGAACGCGCGCGCGATCTTCAAGGGCGCCGGCATGAGCTACAAGGATTTCGGCAAGATCGAGTACCTGCCCTTCGGCGAATCGGTCGAGCTGATGAAGAACCGCCAGCTCGACGCGACGCTGATCTCGGCCGGCCTCGGCGTGGCGGCGGTGCGCGACCTCGCCGTCGCGCAGAAGATCGTCATCGTGCCGATCCCGCCCGAAGTCGTCGCCAAAATCGGCGAGCCGGCCTATCTGTCGGCCAACGTTCCGGCCAAGACCTACGAAGGCCAGACGGCCGACGTGCCCTCGGTGGCGGTGCAGAACTTCCTCGTCACGCACGAGGGCGTGCCGCTCGACACGGTTTACAAGATGACGCGCTCGATGTTCGACAACCTCGACCAGCTGACCGCAGCGCACGCCGCCGCCAAGGCCATCCGCAAGGAGGACGCGGCCAAGCAGCCGCCGGTGCCGCTGCATCCGGGCGCCGAGAAATACTACCGCGAAGTCGGCCTGCTCAAGTGAGCCGTCGCGGGGCGCGCCGGATTCCGGCCGCCCCGCCCGTTCGTCGTCCGCATTCGCCCGGGAGTCCCCGCATGTCGAACCATCACGCCGCACCCGAAGAATTCCACGAGCACGGCCAGCAGCGCAATCTGAGCGGGCTGGCGCAGCACGTGCTGATCGCCGCCGCGCTCTGCTTCTCCGTCTATCAGCTGGTCGTCGCCGCCTTTCACCCGCTCTCCAGCCTGGTGATCCGCTCGCTGCACGTCGGTTTCCTGCTGCTGCTCATCTTCCTGCTCTACCCGGCGCGCCGGAAGGGGCAGTTCAACAAGCTGCCCTGGCACGACTGGCTGCTCGCCTTCGGTGCCTTCGGACTGGCCACCTATCACTGGATCTTCGAGGCCGACCTGATCCAGCGTTCGGGCGATCCGAGCACCGCCGACCTCGTCGTCGGCGGGCTGGTCATCGTCCTCGTCTTCGAGGGCGCGCGGCGCATCCTCGGCCTGGCGCTGCCCATCGTCTGCGCGCTGTTCCTGCTCTACGGCGTGTTCGGCCAGTACCTGCCGGAAGCGCTCGCCCACCGCGGCTATGGGCTGGACCAGATCATCGGCCAGCTCTACCTGTCGAGCGAGGGCATCTACGGCATCCCGACGCTGGTCTCGGCGACCTACATCTTCCTCTTCATCCTGTTCGGCGCCTTCCTCGAACACGCCGGCATGATCCACCTGTTCAACTCGCTGGCGCTCGGCCTCGTCGGCCAGGCGCGCGGCGGACCGGCCAAGGTGGCGGTGATCTCGTCCGGCTTCATGGGCACCATCTCCGGCTCGGGCGTCGCCAACGTGCTCACCGTCGGCCAGTTCACGATCCCGCTGATGAAGCGCTTCGGCTATTCGTCGGTGTTCGCCGGCGCGGTCGAGGCGACGGCGTCGATGGGCGGCCAGATCATGCCGCCGGTGATGGGCGCGGTGGCCTTCATCATGGCCGAGACGCTCAACGTGCCCTACGCCGACATCGTCAAGGCGGCGGTCATTCCGGCCCTGCTCTACTACTTCACCGCGTTCTGGATGGTGCATCTCGAAGCCGGGCGCATGAAGCTGCACGGCCTGCCCAAGGAGGAATGCCCGAATCCGTGGACGGCGCTCAAGGAAAGCTGGTATCTGGCGCTGCCGCTGGCGGTGCTGGTCGGCATGCTGTTCCACGGCTTCACGCCGATGTTCTCGGGCATGATGGGCCTCGCGCTGACCGCCATCCTGATCCTCGGCGCGGCGATCGCGGCGCGCATCAACCAGCAGGCCTTCCGCTACGTGTTCTGGCTGGCCATGGGGCTGAGCGCGGCGTCCTTCGCCAAGTGGGGCATCTATCCGGTGCTCGCGACGATCTGCGCGCTCTCACTGCTCTGCCTGCGCATCAAGGGCGGCCGCAAGACGCTGCACACGATGCGCGCCAGCCTCACCGACGGCGCCAAGCAGGCGCTGCCGGTCGGCATCGCCTGCGCCATCGTCGGCGTGATCATCGGCGTGCTGACGCTGACCGGCGCAGCGTCGAACTTCGCCGGCTTCATCCTCGGCGTCGGCGAAAAGAGCCTCTTCCTCTCGCTGGTGCTGACCATGATCGTCTGCCTGATCCTCGGCATGGGCATCCCGACCATCCCGAACTACATCATCACCAGCTCGATCGCCGCGCCGGCGCTGCTCAAGCTCGGCGTGCCGCTGATCGTCAGCCACATGTTCGTCTTCTACTTCGGCATCATGGCCGACCTGACGCCGCCGGTGGCGCTCGCCGCCTTCGCCGCCGCGTCGATCGCCAAGGACTCGCCGATGAAGATCGGCTTCAAGGCGACGCAGATCGCCATCGCCGGCTTCGTCGTCCCCTACATGGCGGTCTACCAGCCGATGCTGATGCTGCAGGGCGACCTGACCTTCGCCGGCGTCGCCTATATCGTCGCCAAGGCGCTGCTCGCCATCGTGCTGTGGGGCGCCGCCGCCATCGGCTACCTGAGCGCGCCGCTCAACTGGCCGGAACGCCTGCTGGCGGCCGGCGCGGCGCTGCTCCTGGTGGCCGCCGTGCCGCTCACCGACGAACTCGGGATGGGACTGGGCGTGGCGCTGTTCGCCTGGCACCGCTTCAAGGCGCGCCGAATGGCGCCCGCCTGATGGCGCTCTGCCTCACCGCCGGCGCGCTCGCCGCGACGCTGGCGCTGCAGGGCTTCACGCTGGCGTGGACGCACTCGATCGAGAAGACGCGCTGGGAGGAGGGCTGGCGCATCGCGGACGGCCGGCTGCAACTGGTCGCCGCGCGCATCCGGGGCAGCGGCGCCGGGATGGAGCCGCCGGCCGACGCCGTGCTGCGCGACGGCGTCTGGCACTACCGGCCACAGGTGGCGCCGCAGACCCGCCTGCGGCTCGCCCATACGCCTTACACGGCGGGTTACGAACTGTGCGACGGCGGCGGCTGCCGGCCGCTTGCCGAGCATCTGCCGGGCCTGCCGGCCAGCGCGGAGATCGAGCTGGCGCCCTGCCCGCCCGCCGTCCGCTGAGGCTCGGCCGGAGGGAAAGCGGGCGCGCGGCGCGTCAGGGGCGCGGCGCGGTGCGCCGCTCGCGCGCGGCGCCGGCCGGCGGGATTTCGATGTTCAGCGCCGGATACGCCTGCGCCAGCCGGTCGGCCACCCAGGGATTCGCTTCGTAGGTGAATTCGCGCGCCTCCAGCGGCGCGCCGGACCAGGCCTCGACGAACAGGGCCACGGCGGCCGAGCGGCTGACGCCGTATTCGCAATGCACCATCACCGAAATCTCGAACGGCGCCGCGTGCAGTTCGTGCACGAAGTCGCCGATGCGCCGGGCCAGCGCCAGGTCGAACAGGCCCGGCATCGGCGCCGGCAGATATTCGTCGGCCGGCAGCGCGTCGAAGAAGGAAAGGCGCAGGACGTGGCGGAAGGCCGGGTCGAGGCGGGCCTCGGGCGTACCCGGGTCGGTGATCGAAATGACCGCCATGTAGGGGTTGCCGGCGAGCGACTCGGCGAGCTGGCGGGAGGCGTAGTAGACGCGGGTGATGGTCATCGCGGGCGGCGCATCCTATTCCATGAAAACCGGGTCGGAAAAAACCAGGGTACCGTCCTTGCGCATCATCAGGTTGTCCGCCTTGATCAGGTCGGGCAAGGCGCCGTACTCCTGGGAGAAGCCTTCGAGCGCGTGCAGCGACTCGCGCACCGCGTCGGTCCAGCCCATCGGCGTCGCCACCAGATGATGCAGCGCGATGCGCCCCATGTCCTGCGCGAGGTTGCGCCACACCAGGCAGGCGTCGAAATAGGACGAGGAAATCTTGGTCGCCAGTTCGGCGGCGTCGCCGGCGCTGGGCAGCGGGTAGAGCTTTTCGACCTCGACGATGTGGAAGGGGAAGCCCCGGCTGGAACGGCCGACCGTGCCGTGATCCGCGAAGACGACCGGGAAATGTCGGCCGGTCGGGCGGTCGGGCGCCGTGTAGTAGGCGTAGTCGGTCGGCGAGGACAGTACCTTGAAGACGCGCTCCTGTCCGTCGACGACGTCGCCGTCGAGAACGATGGTGCTCTCGCCGCGCCCAATCTCGGTGCGGCCGTTGAGCAGAGGGTGGTCCGGCACCGGATCGGCGATGATCGAACCGCCGTTCTGTGCATTGCCGCCCGGATTCGCTGTGGTCATGACCTTCTCCGCCGAAAAATCTTCAAGCGCGAGGACGGCGCAGGGGGCAGACAGGCGCCCCCCGCGCCGCGGAGCGGGCGACGCTCAGGCGACGATGTGCGCGCCGGCGTCGACGTAGATCGTCTGCCCGGTCATGCCGGACGAGCCCGGCGAGCACAGGAAGGCGGTCAGCGCGCCGACTTCGTCGATCGTCACGTTGCGCCCGAGCGGCGCCTTGACGGCGTCGGATTCGAGCAGCTGATTGAAGTTGGCGATGCCGGACGCGGCGCGCGTCATGATCGGGCCGGGCGACACGGCGAAGACGCGGATGCCCTTCGGGCCGAGATCGTAGGCCATGTAGCGCACGGCCGATTCGAGCGCGGCCTTGATGATGCCCATCACGCCGTAGTTGCGCACGACGCGCTCGGCGCCCAGGTAGGACATGGTGATCAGCGAGCCGCCCTCGGCCATCAGCGGTTCGAGCGCCTTGGCCAGGCGCAGGAAGCTGTGGCAGGAGATGTTCATGGCCGAATCGAAGCCGGCTTCCGAGGTGTCGATGACGCGGCCGTGCAGATCGTCGGCGGTGCAGAAGGCCATCGAGTGAATCGCGAAGTCGATCTGACCGAAGGTTTCGCCGCATTTCTGGACGACGCCTTCGAGGCTGCCCGGCTGGGTGACGTCGAGCTTCTCGAAGAGGCGCGCGCCGAGGGCCTCGGCGAGCGGCTGCGTGTATTTCGCGGTCTTCTCGTTCTGGTAGGTCAGGGCGATCTCGGCGCCCTGCTCGCGCAGCGCTCTGGCCACCGCGTAGGCGATCGACTTGTCGTTGGCGAGGCCGGTGATCAGGCCCTTCTTGCCGGCCAGCGGCAGCAGGGGGTTGGTCGCGTTGTCAAAACTCATGGTGCTCTCCCGTTTATGAATTCTAGGCATCGTGATCGCTGTCGATGTTGCGCTGCAGCATCAACGTATTGTGGCACATTCCGGCGACGCATAGATGACAAATCCCCTACAGGCGGAACGGGCAATGAAAACGCCGCCCGCAGGCGGCGTTTTCGGGAGCGGCCGGGCGCTTACTTGGCGGCCGCGTCCACCACGGCGAGCGCCGTCATGTTGACCAGGCGGCGCACGGTCGTCGTCGAGGTCAGCACGTGCACCGGACGCGCCGTGCCGAGCAGGATCGGGCCGATGGTGATGCCTTCGCCGCCGGTCATCTTGAGCAGGTTGTACGAGATGTTGGCGGAATCGAGGTTGGGCATGACCAGCACGTTGGCTTCGCCGGTCAGCGGCGACTCGGGATCGGAGCGGTGGCGGATTTCCTCCGAGAGCGCGGCGTCGCCGTGCATCTCGCCGTCGGCTTCGAGTTCCGGCGCGCGCTCGTGCAGCAGGCGCGTTGCTTCGGCCATCTTGCACGCCGAGGCGGAGGCCGCGGAGCCGAAGTTCGAATGCGAGAGCAGCGCGACCTTCGGCTGCAGGCCGAAGCGGCGCACGGTGTCGGCGGCCAGGTGTGCGATCTCGGCGAGCTGCGCGGCGCTGGGGTTCTCATTGACGTGCGTGTCGCACAGGAACAGCGCGCGGCCGGGCAGCAGCAGGTGGTTCATGGCGGCCAGCGTGGTGCAGCCGGGCGCCTTGCCGATGATCTCCTCGACCTGGCGCAGGTGGTGCGCGAAGCGGCCGGAGACGCCGCAGATCAGGGCGTCGGCGTAGCCGAGCTGGACCAGCACGGCGCCGATGATGGTGGTGTCCTGGCGCAGGCGGATCTTGGCGATCTCGATGGTCACGCCGTGGCGCTTCATCTGCTGGTGATAGCTCGTCCAGCATTCCTTGTAGCGCTCGTCGCTGTTCGGATTGACCACCTCGAAGTGCTCGCCCATCTTGAGCTTGGAGCCGATCTTCTCGAGGCGCATGGCGATCACTTCCGGACGGCCGACCAGGATCGGCTTGGCCAGGCGCTCTTCGAGGACGATCTGCACGGCGCGCAGGACGCGCTCATCCTCGCCTTCCGCGTAAACGATGCGCTTGACCGCGCCCTGCTTGGCGGCCGAGAAGACGGCGCGCATGCCGACGCCGGTGTGGTAGATGAAGCCCTTGAGCTTCTCGCGGTAGGCGACCATGTCGGTGATCGGACGCGTGGCGACGCCGGAGTCGGCGGCGGCCTGCGCGACGGCCGGCGCGATGGTCGTGATCAGGCGCGGGTCGAAGGCCTTCGGGATCAGGTATTCGGGGCCGAAGGCGAGTTCCTGGCCGGGGTAGGCCATCGCCACTTCGTTGCTCACTTCCTCTTCGGCCATGGCGGCGATCGCGCGCACGCAGGCCAGCTTCATTTCCTCGGTGATGCGCGAGGCGC
Source organism: Candidatus Accumulibacter sp. 66-26 (assembly GCA_001897745.1). Taxonomy (GTDB): domain Bacteria; phylum Pseudomonadota; class Gammaproteobacteria; order Burkholderiales; family Rhodocyclaceae; genus 66-26. Next base: position 68,325 of record MKUH01000021.1, on the reverse strand, counting down.
CCGAATCGAGCGCGCCGCGGAAGATGAAGGGGAAGCAGAGGACGTTGTTGACCTGGTTCGGGTAGTCCGAGCGACCGGTCGCGATGATCGCGTCGGGACGCACCGACTTGGCCAGCTCGGGCATGATTTCCGGCGTCGGGTTGGCGAGCGCGAAGACGATCGGCTGCTTGGCCATCGTCGCGACCATTTCGGGCTTCAGCACGCCGCCCGAGGAGAGGCCGAGGAAGACGTCGGCGCCGTCGATGGCGTCGGCCAGCGTGCGCGCGGCGGTCTCCTGCGCGTAGCGCGCCTTGGTCGGTTCCATGTTGGCGTCGCGGCCGACGTAGATGACGCCCTTCGAGTCGCAGACGGTGATGTTCTCGCGCTTGATGCCGAGGTCGCACCACAGGTCGAGGCAGGAAATGGCGGCGGCGCCGGCGCCCGAGCACACCACCTTGACTGCGTCGAGGCGCTTGCCGATCAGCTTGAGCGCGTTGAGCATGGCGGCGGCCGAAATGATCGCGGTGCCGTGCTGGTCGTCGTGGAAGACCGGGATCGACATGCGCTCCTTGAGCTTCTTCTCGATGTAGAAGCACTCGGGCGCCTTGATGTCCTCGAGGTTGACGCCGCCGAGCGTCGGCTCGAGCGCGGCGATCATATCGATCAGCTTGTCGGGGTCGTTCTCGGCCAGCTCGATGTCGAACACGTCGATGCCGGCGAACTTCTTGAACAGGCAGCCCTTGCCTTCCATCACCGGCTTCGAGGCGAGCGGGCCGATGTTGCCGAGGCCGAGCACGGCGGTGCCGTTGGTGACGACGCCGACGAGGTTGGCGCGCGAGGTGTACAGGCTGGCGTTGGCCGGATCTTCGACGATCGCGTCGCAGGCATAGGCGACGCCGGGCGAGTAGGCGAGCGCGAGGTCGCGCTGGTTGGTCAGGCCCTTGGTCGGACGCACGGAAATCTTGCCCGGCGTCGGGTACTGGTGATATTCGAGCGCGGCTTCGCGCAGATCCTTCTCCAAAGGCTTTTCCATTGCGGCTCCTGATGCGTGTTCGTCAACTTGCGAAACCCGCCACTGTAATCCAGTCGCGTATTTTTCACAAAAACGTGGAGCATGGGTGGAAAGGGCCGGGCGGGTAAATTGTGGATTTCCGCAGGTTCCGGAGGCGAGCCAACGCCTTGTCGCAGCGGGGAAAAGCAATGACAATGTCAGGTCGCCGCCACCTCCCGCCCACAGCAGCCCTTCCGTGCCCGCCAGCCCGCCGCCCGCCAGTCACGCCCCCGCCCGCCCCGCGGCCACGCCGCAGCGCATGCAGCGAGCGCTGTTCGTCGCCGGCGCGCTGTTCGTCGCCCTGCTCTGGAGCGTGCTCGGCGTGCACCTTGCCGGCGACCGCGCGCGCGAACTGCAGCGCGCGCAGGAGCGGCTCGACGCCCTCGTCGGCGGCTACGAGGCGGGCACGCGCAGCGCGCTGACGCTCGCCGAGTTCGCCCTGCGCGACATCGCGCACGAGTACCGCGACTACCGGGAACGCCCGCGACAGATGCGCGAGGCGCTGGCGCGCATCAAGGAAAGCACCGGCGGCAACCCGGCCTTTTTCGACTTCGCGGTCGCCGACGCGGCGGGCGAAGTCGCGCTGTCGACCCGGCCCGACAGCCCGCCCTTCGCCATCCGCGACCGCGACTATTTCCAGTTCCTGGCCGGCCGCCCCGAGGCCACCCGCTTCGTCTCCCGTCCGCTCGCCAGCCGGCTGGCGCCGGGCCGCCAGACCGCAGTATTCGCGCGGCGCATCGCCGGCGACGGCAACATCCTGCTCGGACTCGCCCTCGTCGGACTCAACCTCGATTTCTTCGGCGACTTCTACCGTCCCGACGAACTCGGCCACAAAGGCGTGCTCGCCCTGATCGGCCGCGACCAGGGGATGCGCGCCTACCGCACCGGCGAGCGCATCGACTACGGCGCCGTGCTGAGCAGCCAGGAACAGCTCTTCCACCGCCTCGCCGAAGCGCCGGCCGGGCACTTCGCCCAGATGGGCCCGCAGGACAGCGTGCGCCGCTTCTACAGCTACCGCACGCTGGACGAGTTCGATCTCGTCGTCGTCGCCGGCATGGCCGAGAGCGAAATCCTCACGTCCTACCACCGGCGGCGCCTCGCCTACGTGCTCGGCGCGCTGCTGCTCACGCTGCTCGCCGCCCTCGGCACGCGCGCGCTCCACCTCCGGCTGCACGGCATCCGGCGGGCGCAGGACGCCGCGCACTACGCGCGGCTGCTGTTCGAGGCGGGCGACGACGCCGCCGGCTTCTACCGGGTGACGGAGGACGGCGACTTCGTCATCGAGGATGCCAACCCGGCCTTCGCGCGCATCGCCGGCCTGACGCGCGGCGAACTGCGCGGCAAGACGCCGGACGCGGCGATCCCCGACGAAAACGGCGCCTTCCGCCGCCAGATGCTCGAGCGGGCCGTCGCCAGCGGCGAGGCGCAGACCTACAGCGTGCAGCAGAACACGGCGCAGCCGCCGCGCAGCCTGCTGGTCAAGGCGACGCCGATCGCCGACCGCGACGGCGTGATCCGCCACGTCGCCACCTTCGCCGTGGACATCACCGGGCACCGCGCCGGCGAAGCCCGCCAGCGCCTGTACGCGCGCGTCGTGGAGCAGACCGCGAGCGCCATCGTGGTCACCGACGGCCGGGGCGACATCGAGTACATCAACACCGCCTTCGAAAAGCTCAGCGGCTACGCGCTGGCCGAGGTACGCGGCCAGAACCCGCGCCTCTTCCGCAGCGAGCAAACGCCACCGGAGCGCATCGCGCAGCTGCGCGCGGCGATCGCACGCGGCGACGACTGGCAGGGCGAACTGTACAACCGGCGCAAGGACGGCACGGCGTACCGCGTGCAGGCCACCATCACGGCGATACGCAACGAGGCCGGCACGCTCACGCACTATCTCGCCGTCGAGGAGGATATCGGCGAGCGCTACGCCAGCGACGAACAGCGCCGCCTGCTGACGCAAATCCTCGAACAGACCGGCGAAGGCGTGATGATCACCGACATGCAGGATCGCATCGTCGGCGTGAACCCGGCCTTCACCGTACTCACCGGCTACGCCGCCGACGAGGTGATTGGACGCAGCCCGAAGATGCTCTCCTCCGGCCTGCAGGGGCGCACCTTCTACCAGGGCATGTGGCGCGCCCTGCTCGACACCGGCCACTGGTCCGGCGAAATCTGGAACCGGCGCAAGGACGGCCGCTTCTACGCCGAATGGCTGGCGATCGGCGCCGTGCGCGACGAACGCGGACGCCCGACGCACTACGTCGCCACCTTCTCGGACATCACCGCGCAGCGGCGCAGCAGCGAGCGCCGCGACCGCCTGAACAACTACGACGGGCTGACCGACCTGCCCAACCGCAACCTTTTCCTCGACCGCTTCCGGCACGCCATCGACCGCGCCGAGCGCGAGCCCGGCCGTCTGTGCCTGCTACTGATCGACCTCGACGCCTTCCGCGCGCTCAACGACAGCGCCGGCCACGACACCGGCGACCTGCTGCTGATCGAGACCGCCCGCCGCATCCGGCGCGGCATGCGGCGCGCCGACACCGTTTCCCGCCTGGGCGGCGACCAGTTCGCCGTGCTCATCGAGGACCAGCGCGACGCCGAACGGCTGCCGGCCAGCGTCGAGCGCCTGCTCGGCACGCTCGCCCGGCCGCTCGCGCACGGCGAGCACGAGTATCGTCCGAGCGCCTGCATCGGCATCGCCCTCTACCCGGTCGACGGTCTCGACCCGGACGCGCTGCTGCGCAGCGCCGGTGACGCCATGCGCCAGGCCAAGGCCCTGGGGCCCAACAGCTACCAGTACGCCAACGCGGCGATGAACCATTCGGCGCGCGAGCGCCTGGCCATCGAGCGCCACCTGCGCCACGCGCTCGAACGCGGCGAGCTGTCCATCCTCTGGCAGCCGCAGATCGAGCTGGCGAGCGGCCGCCTGACCGGGCTGGAAGCGCTGCTGCGCTGGCACAGCGCCGCGCTCGGCGAGATCGAGCCGGCGCGCTTCATCCCGATCGCCGAGGAGGCCGGCCTGATGATCCCGATCGGCTACTGGGTGCTGCAGGAGATCGGCACGCAGAGCGAACGCTGGCGCACCGAAGGCCTGGCCGTGCCGCGCATCGGCATCAATTTCAGCGCGCAGCAGCTGCGCGACGCCAACCTGGCCGAGGCGCTGAGCGCGACGCTGAGCGGCCAGGAGACCGCAGACGAGCCCTCTGCCGCCGCCGGCGCGGCGCGCCGCTTCGCGCTCGAAATCACCGAGGGCGCGCTCGCCCGGCAGCCCGAGGAATCCGCCGCGCTCTGCGCCGCCTTGCGCCGTAGCGGCATCGGCATCGCGATCGACGACTTCGGCGCCAGCTTCGCCTCGCTCGCCTGGCTCGCCCGCCTGCCGATCGACACGCTGAAGATCGAGCGCGGCTGCGTGGCGGCGCTGCCGGGTGACGCGCAGGCCTGCGCCGCGGCGCGCGCGATCATCGCCATGGGCCGCGCGCTCGGCCTCGCGGTGCTCGCCAAGGGCGTCGAGCGCCCCGCGCAGGCGGACTGGCTGCGCGCCGCAGGCTGCGAGCAGGCGCAGGGCTGGCTGCTCGGCCGCGAACTGCCGGCGGCCGAGGCCGGCGCCCTGCTCCGCCCCGCCTGAGCGACGCCCCCCGGACTCAGGAACTTTCCCAGTCGTGGCGGTGCGCGTGGACGTGCTCGCTCACCCCGTGCCGGTGGCGGTGGCGATGCGCCAGATTGGCGCGTTCGAGCAGATCGAGGTCGGCCAGCGCCGCCTCGACCGGGCCGTCGTAGGCGAGGCGCCGGTCCTCGCCGAGAATCAGGCAGCGCTGGCCGAGCTCGGCCGCCATCGACAAATTGTGCGTGCTGACGACGACGCTCGCCGCGCTTCCCTGCAGGTGGTCGACGAGCCAGCCGACGGTGCGCGGATCGAGGCTGGCCGAGGGCTCGTCGAGCAGCAGCACCTTCGGTTCGAGGATCAGGATCGAAGCCAGCGCGACCTTCTGCTTCTCGCCGCCGGACAGCGCGAACGGCGCCTTGTCGAGCAGCGGCTCCAGGCGCAGCTCGGCGGCCCAGCGCGCGACGCGCGCCTCGGCGTCGCGCCAGCCGAGACGGCGCGGACCGTAGGCGATCTCGTCGCGCACCGTCGGATTGAAGAGCATGGCCTCGGGATGCTGGAAAAGCAGCACGACCTCCTGCCGGAAGCGGCGCACCCAGGCGCGCTCGCCCAGACGCGCGTCGACCGGGTCGCCGGCGTAGCGATAGACGCCCGCCGTCGGCGTCAGCAGCCCGTTGAGCAGCTTGAGCAGGGTCGACTTGCCGCTGCCGTTGGCGCCCAGCAGGACGACCTTCTCGCCCGCGCCGATGCGCAGCGAGAGGTCGGAGAAGGCCGACGGGGCGTCCGGCCATGCGAAAGCGGCGCCGTCCAGTTCAATCATCGAAGCAGCCTCGCGAACGCATCGCCAGGGTCGTCTCGCTCGCCCCGCACACGGCCTTGTCGAGCAGGTGCGCGGCCTGCGCCGAGGCGTGGCGGGCGTGGTCGGGCAAGCGCGCCGCGACCGGGTTGCGGCTGACGAAGGCGAGGCGGAAATCGCGCGCGATGCGTGCAAAAACGGCCGCCTGCCCGGCCGCCAGCGTCGCCAGAAAGGCCAGCGTCGGCGAGAAGGCGAGTGCGCGCAGCACGTTGACGCGCGAGACGAACCAGAAACCGAGAAAGACGAGCAGCAGCACGCGCAGATTGAGCAACAATAGGTAGTCGGCGGCGAGCCGCCCCTGCCACCAGGCGAGCAGCGCATACGCGGCGCTGACCGGCAGATTGAAGGCGAGCACGGCGAACAGCGCGCGGCGCAGCAGACGCCAGCGCGCCGGGCCGGCGGCGGCCAGCGCCCCGGCGAGCGCCCCCGCGAGCCAGAGCGGCGCATGCACGAAGGTCGCGGCAACCACGGCGAGAAGGTAGGCCGCCAGCCACAGGCGCGCGCTCACCGGACGCACCTCCCGCCGCCCTGCGGCATCCTTCCCGCAGGACGAAGAACCGTCCCTTCGGGCGCTCGGATAAGCGCGCTCATGCCGCCACCCAGCGCCGGGCCCGCGCGAAGCGCCAGACGAAGAGCGTCAGCAGCGCCTCGCCGACGCCGATCAGAAGATGCGGCAGGAGCACCGCCGGCAGGACGATGGAAAACCCGAAGGGAAAGAAGAGCGGCGTGCCGTCGGCGCGCTGCGCGATCAACGGTTGCGCACCGAGCACCGCAGCCACGAGCAGCGCCGGCAGGACGACCGAGCACCACGCGGCGGCGGCGACCGCCGCCGTCACGGACCAGCCGCGCAGAAGACGAAAGACGGCGACCGCGACCAGCGCGCCCGCCAGCCCCATGGCCAGCGCATTGACCGGCAGCGCGGTGATGCCGCCGGCGCCGAAGAGCAGCGACTGGAGGACGAGCACCAGGCTGTAGGCGAGAAAGGCGGCACGCACGCCGAAGAGCAGCGCCAGCATGGCGACTCCGAGCGCGTGTCCGGAGGTGCCGCCGGGCAGCGGCAGCATGACGAGGCCCAGGCCGTAGGCCAGCGCGGTGAGCGCGGCGAGGCGCGGCACGGTGGCTTCGTCGAGCCGTCGGCGCAGGCCGCGCACTGCCCAGCCCCAGGCGGCAGCGGCCACGGCGTAGGCCGGCAGGAAGGTTTGCGGGGAGAGAAAGCCGTCGGGAATGTGCATAGTCGGGAACGGGGGAACGATTTTCCGCGCGCATCAACGCGCTTTGCGGCGGCGGACGTAGAGCTGCACGACGCCGAAGGCGCCGAGAATGATACCCAGGCCGGCGAGGACACGGACGGCGCGCGCCGTCGCCGGCGCCTTCGCCGAATCCGGCTCCGGGCCCATCGTCGCAGCGGCGCCGCCGGCGGCGGGCGGCGTCTCGATGCGCAGGTCGACGCCGTGACCATCCTCGGAAAAGGCGCGCAGGCGATGGTGCGCAACGCCCCCGGGAACGAAGGCGACGCGCCCTTGGGCATCGGTGCGTCCGCTTTGCACGGGGCGCTGCGCGTCGCCGGCGTACAGTTCGTAACGCTCGTAGGAGAAGGCTTCGCCGTCCGCGTAGGCGAGCCGGACGACGAGCGCCTCGGCGCGCGTCACCTCGTGCTGCACCTCATGCGCGGCAAGCGGCCCAGCGAGCGCCAGCGCGAGAGCGAGAACGGCCGGCCGCAGCCGGCGGACGCGCGTCACCGCGCCTCGAAGAGGAGATTGGCCGCTGCCGACAGACTGTCCGCCTCGGCGTTGCCCGGCAGTTCCCACCTGTGTCCGACGACGACCATCTGGCGGCCGGCGACGACCGGCAGCAGGGCCTTGCCCTCGCCATCGGCCTCGAACGGCGCCTCCTTGCCGTGCCCGGCGCGCGCGATCTTCGCGCCGGCCAGCGGCTTGCCGTCGAACAGAACCTGTACGGGCAGCGTCGCGCCGGCCGCCGGCGCGCCCGCCGCGAGCGGGACGATTTCCAGCGGCTGCCCCTGCGGGCGCGTCACGGCGGCGCTCCAGGCCACCACCGTCTTGCCGTATTTGACCGCATGCGTGGCGCTGATGGCGCCGGGCACTTCGCTTTTCGGCAGGTTCTTCGACCCCTCGGTGGTTTTCGTCCACACGCCGTTGTCGAAACTCAGGGTGAGCAGCGCCGGACGCCCGGCGACCGTCGCGCGCACGGCCTCGCCCCCGGCCTGCCGGGCGACGGGCAACGCAGCGCCGCGCGCGTCGATCGCGGCAAGCGCCCGGACCTTGACCGGCGCATAGCTTTCGAGCTTGTCGCCGTGCCCGTAGCGCACCACCCAGGCGCCGTCCCCCGCCTCGACCCAGGCGTCGTGGGCGAAAGCGTGGCCGGCGGCGGCGAGCAGGAAAACGGCGGCGGTTTTGACGAGGGTCATCGTGAATCTCCGTGATCAGAATCGGTAAACGGCGCCGAGGCCGAGCTCGGCCTTCGGACGCGGGTCGAGCGTCGAGCCCGCCTGCTCGCTGGCGAAATCGCGCGGCTGGAAGGTGCCCCAGGCGGTGTAGCGCCAGCGACCCTGCGCGAAGGTCGCGCGCAGGTCGTAGCGCGTATACGGACGGCTGAACAGGGGGCCGGGATCGGTGCCGGAGTAATAGGGCGCGCCGGACAGGTAGAAGGCGTCGCCGTTGAGGAACAGCGTGCCGCCGGCGTGGGGCACAGCGTACTCGGCCCCCAGACGCCAGGTGTGTTCGGGCAGGCCAGCGATCAGCGTCTGGCCGGCGACGAGCGGCGTGTCGATGCGCCCCTTGACCCGGCCGTAGCTGCCGTAGAGGCCGAGGGCATCGCTCGCGAAAAAGCGCAGATCCGCCTCCCAGCCGTTGCGCGTGGTGTCGCCGACACCGGCATAGACGCCGCTGCCCGGCGTCGTTTCGCGGATTTCGTTCCGGTTCTGCGAGCGGTAGGCCGAAGCCGAGAGCTTCCAGCGCGCGCCGAGCAGCGCGTCGAAGCCGAGATCGCGCGCCTTCACCTTGGGCGGCGCCAGCCCGGCGGTGGCGCCGCCGCCGGTGGCGCCTAGCGGGCCGGGCGTACCGGCCGGCGACAGTTCGCGCTCGGCCGGCGCGCGAAACCCCTCGCCGATGTTGGCGTAGATATTGAGCGTCGGCAGCGGCGACCAGACGAAGCCGGCGCGCGGCGTCGTCACCGACGCCCGGTAGTCGAGCGAGGCCGCCGGCAGCTTGCGATTGTCGATGCGGTAGTCGAAGGCGTCGGCGCGCAGGCCGCCGACCAGCTTCAGATCATCGAGCAGACGGTACTGCCCTTGCGCGAAAACGCCGTAGCTCAGCAGATCGAGGTCCCAGTAGCTCAGGTAGGTGGCGCCCGGTCCAGCGCTCGTGTCCCAGCGCCGGTTGATGCCGCTGCCGCGGTCGCTGCGCAGCTCGGCGCCGACCGCCAGCGCCGCGCGCGGCGAAAAGGCGTGGTTGTAGAGCAGGCGGCCGCCGGCGATCGCGCGCCTGTCGCTCTGCACGTTGAGCGCATTGACGTTGCCGCCGACCGGATTGGCGCGCGACTTGTCGTAGTGCTCGACGTAGGCCGTGGCGCGCAACCCCTCCTCGCCGCGCGCCGGCGCGCGCGTCAGGACGAGGCCGAAGCGCTCGGCGTCGCCCCACAACGGCGGCGCGTAGGGATCGCGCGCCGAAGGCGCGACGGCGCCGCTCAGCAGGTCGGCGTAGCGCAGATAGCCGGGTGCCTTCCAGTCCGCCCGATAGTAATTGGCACGCAAGGCCCAGAGCGCCTCGCCGACGCGCAGCGAAGCCTTGCCGAAGAAGGCGCCGCGCGCGCTCTCCGAGTTGTCGCGATAGCCGTCGCTGCCGTAAATGTCGGCGACGGCAAAGGTGCGCACGCCATCCGGCGCCGCGCCGTCCCCGCCGGCGGCGACCAGCGTGCCGCGCGCCGTGCCGTGGCTGCCGACGCTCAGGCCGACGCTGGATTCGCCACCGCCGCGCGTGACGATATTGATCGCGCCGGCGCGGTTCTGGTCGCCGTAAAGCGCCGAGAACGGCCCCTTGATCACCTCGATGCGTTCGATCATCTCCGGCGTCAGCCACGACAGATCGCTCATGCCCGGACCGCCCTGGCTGGCCGAGGGCAGGTTCTGCGGCACGCCGTCGACGTGGATCGCCACATCGGCGCCGTGCGCACCGGTGCCGGTGAAGCCGCGCATCTTGACCGGGCTGCCGATATCCCCCTGCCCGAAGCCGTAGGCGTTGATGCCGGGAACGCGGCGCAGCAGGTCGCTGTAGTCGCGGCCGACGTTGGTGCGCTCGATCTCCTCGCGCCCGATGACCGTGACGGCGGCCGGCAGCGCGCCGGCCTGCAAGCTGATGGCGCGCCGAGGCTTCTCGCCGACGGCGCTGACGCGTACCTCGCCGAGCTCGGCGTCGGCCGCGACGGGAGCGGCGGGCAGGACGCACGCGGCGGCGATCAGAGAAGGCGGCAGCAGGCGGGCAGCGAGATGGCAGCGCGGCATAGACGGGAATCGTAAGATGAATTGAACAACACTTCTTAACAAAATCCGTGCCAAGGGCGCCGCCCTGATTTTTCAGCGATTTTCCGCCGCCCGGCGGAAAGCAGGTTTGCGGAAGGAAAAGGAAGTTACGGACAACGGCCGCGCGAAACGCTTGCCGCCTCAGCGCGGCGCGCACGGCAGGCGCAGGACGAAACGCGCGCCGCCTTCCGGACGGTTGGCCGCCTGCAGCGTGCCGCCGTGGCGTTCGACGATGCCGTAGCTGATCGACAGCCCGAGACCGGTGCCCTGCCCGACCGGCTTGGTCGTGAAGAAGGGATCGAACAGGCGGGCGAGGTTTTCCGGCGCGATGCCGGGGCCGTTATCGGCGAAACACAGGACGATCGTTTCCGCCGCCTCGGCCCGTTCATCCGCTCCCAGCGAAATATCGAGGCGCGGCACAGGCTGCCCGGCGGTGGCGTCGCAGGCGTTCTGCACGATGTTCATCACCACCTGCTGCAACTGCCCCGACGAGCCGAGCACCGGCAGCTCGGGCGGCAGGTCCACGTTGACGCGGAAGTTCGGCAGCCCCGAGCGCGTCACCCAGCGCACCGCGCGCTCGACGACTTCGACGAGGTCGAAGGACTCTTCGGCGTGGCGGTCGATCGCCGAGAAGCGCTTGAGGCCGTCGACGATGTCGCGCGTGCGCTCGGCGCCCTCGATCATGCCGTCGAGCAGCGGCGTCATGTCCTGCAGGATGCGGTCGATGCGCAGCTCGCGGCGCAGCTGTTCGAGCTGCGGCGTATGCGCGCAGCCGCAGGAATGCACGTTTTCGAGATAGGTCTGCAGGCGCCCGGCATAGCGCTGCAGCGCCAGCACGTTGCCGAGCACGAAGCTGATCGGGTTGTTCAGCTCGTGCGCGACGCCGGCCACCAGCCGGCCGAGCGAGGCCATCTTCTCGGAATGCAGGAGCTGCTGCTGCGTGCGCTTGAGGTCGTCGTGCGCCTGGCGCAGCGCCGAATAGGCGCGGCGCAGCTCGCCGACCGGACGGCCGGTGACGACCATGCCGACCAGCTTGCCGGTCGCCGACAGGCGCGGCGTGCAGTTGAGCGAAACGGGCAGCGCCGAACCGTCGCCGCCGGCGATCAGCAGTTCGCAGTCGTGCACCGCCGCGCGCTGCTGCGCCGAGAAGAACCCGCGCGCGCGCTGCCGCGAGGCCTCGTCGGAAAACAGTTCGAACACCGGGCGGCCGCGCAGCGCCGCCTCGTCCCGCCCGATGAAGCGGCGCAGCGAGGCGTTCACCTCCTCGATCGCGCCGTGCCGGTCGCAGACGATCAGGATGTCCGACATCGACGCCAGCACGCTTTCGATGAACTGGTGCGACTCCTCGAGCGCCGCGTTCTTCTGCTCGAGCGCCACCTCGTACTGCAGCAGGTCGTTGTACACCTCGTCCATCTTGTGGATCACGTCGATCCACACGGTTTCGTTCACGCCGTCGAGCACCGCCGCCGGTTCCGGCAGCACGCCGCGCTCGGCGAGCGGCCGCGGCGTGCGCCGCTTGGCGGGCGGCTTGGCAGGGGATTTAGCGTCCGGCTTCGACGGCGACATGGCGGTTCGCTGCGGTGGGGTGCGGGTCGCGCGGCGCGGCGCGGCCGGCGCGGACGCACGAAGGAAGAAAGAGAGGGGCGAGGCCTTGCATCGCGGAATCGTAGAGGGAATCCGTGCCCGGCGCAAACCCGGCGTCCTACCGCGCGCGGAAGTACGTCAGCATGACGACAAAACCCGATGCGGCGGCCGGCTAGCGCGCCGGTTTGAGGTGGATGTGATGCTGCGAGCGGCCGTGGCCGCGCGGCTTGTAGCCGTGATCGTGGCGCTGGCCGATCTCGACCGAGACGAGGTTGAGCTGACCGTGGCGCACGCCGCGCTCGGCCATCAGCTGCTCGGCGAAACGCCGCACCGTCGCCGTCGGTCCGCGCAGGATCGCCGTCTCGATGCAGTTCTCGTGGTCGAGGTGGGCGTGCAGCGTGGACACCATCAGGTCGTGGTGATCGTGCTGGATCGCCATCAGGCGCTCGGCCAGTTCCCGCTCGTGATGGTTGTAGACGTAGGACAGGTTGGCCACGCAGTGCGCCGTCGCCTCGCCTGCGGCGCGCGCCTGCCGCCACTGTTCGAGCTGCGCGCGCAGAAGGTCGCGCACGGCCTCCGAGCGATTGCTGTAGCCGCGCTCGGCGATCAGCGCGTCGAACTCCTTGGCGAGTTCGCTATCGAGGGAAATCGTGAACCGTTCCATGGCACACCGTCGTAAAAAAGAAGAAAAAAAGCGGACCGGCACAGCATGCCGCGCGCACGGCACCGGAAAGCGCCGACCGGCTCCGACGCTGCCGCAAGTCTAGCAATTCCCGCCGCACTGCGGCCCCTTCGCCGTCGCTCCGCTCCCGGCCGGCGACCGGTTTGCCGCACGCACGGCGGCGCTTCGCGGGAATTTACAAAAGGGGGTAACGAAGTTGCCCAAGAAAGCGTATAAAGTGCCGCTTCGAGATTTCACCACGTCCCGTCCCGATTTCGCCGCCCCATGACTTCATCGACCCTCGCCCCCCTCTCCGACCCAGCGCTGCGCCCTCCGCAGGACTACCTCGGGCTGGCCGCGCTGCTGCGCCGCAACCTCGCCGGGACCGACCTCGCGCCGCTCTGCCAGGAACTGATCCAGCGCGCCACCGACGATCCCGACGACGCCGGGTCGCTGATGGACGCGGCGGTCATCTTCCAGTTCCACGGCAACCCGGCGCTGGCCCTCCAGCTGCAGCAGGAAGCGCTGTCGCTGCGCCGGCATTTCCGCGTTCCCGCGACCCGGCCCGTCGCGCTGCGCCTGCTCGCGCTGATGGCGCCCGGCGAGCTGATGGCCAACGTGCCCATCGAATGCCTGCTGGAAGACTCCGACGTCGAGTTGAACATCTACTACGCGACGGCGGGCGAGGCGGACGAAATCGATCCGGCGGCACTACCCGAGCACGACCTGCTGTTCGTCGCAATCGGCGAATCGGCCGCCAACCGCACTATCCTGGACGCCTGGCGGCCCTATTTGGCGGACTGGCATCGCCCCGTCCTCAACGATCCGCGCCATCTCGAACGCGTCGCCCGCGACCGCGCCGCACAATGCCTGCGCGCCCTGCCCGGCATCGCCATGCCGCCGACCCTGCGTATCGACCGCGCACAGCTCGAACAGCGCACGCTGCCGGCCGGCGTCGACTTCCCGCTGATCGTCCGCCCGCTCGATTCGCACGCCGGGCACGACCTCTACAAAGTGGACGACGCTGCGGCGCTGGCGGACGTCCTCGCGGCGATGCCCGGCGACGACTTCTTCGTCTCGTGCTTCATCGACTACCGCAGCGCCGACGGCCTCTTCCGCAAATACCGCGTGATCCTCGTCGACGGCCAGCCCTTCGCCTGCCACATGGGCGTTTCGAGCGACTGGATGATCCACTACCTCAACGCCGGCATGGCGGACAGCCCGGCAAAGCGCGCCGAGGAAGCGGCGTTCATGGCCGGCTTCGACACCGGCTTCGCCGTCCGCCACGCCGCCGCGCTGGCTGCAATCCACCGCGGCATCGGACTCGACTACCTCGGCATCGACTGCGCGGAAACCGCCGACGGCCGCCTGCTGATCTTCGAGGTCGACCCGGCGATGGTGGTGCACGCGATGGACCCGGTCGACCTTTACCCCTACAAGCAAGCCCCCATGCACAAGCTGTTCGCCGCCTTCCGCGCGCTGCTCTTCCGCACGGCGCAAGGCGGAACGGGAGCCGCACGCTGAATGATGAAGAACGATCTCAATTTCTCCGGCGGCCCCGGCGTCCTCCCCGAATCGGTGCTGGCCGAAGCGCAGCAGGCGATCGCCTCGGTCCCCGAGGTCGGCCTGTCGATCCTCGGCATCAGCCATCGCTCGGACTGGTTCGCCGCCGTCGTCGCCGAGGCCGAACGCAACATCCGCGAACTGCTCAAGCTCCCTGACAGCCACGCGATCCTCTTCCTGCAGGGCGGCGCCACGCTCCAGTTCAGCATGATCCCGATGCTGCTGCTGCGCGGCAGCGGCAAAACGGCGGAATACCTGCGCACCGGCTACTGGAGCGGCAAGGCGATTCCGGAAGCGGCCCTCGAAGGCGACGTGCGCGTCCTCTGGGACGGCGAGGCGCAAGGCTTCCGCCGCCTGCCCGGCGCCGACGAGCTGGCCTGCGCCGCCGACGCGGCCTACCTGCACTACGTCTCCAACGAAACGGTCGAAGGCACGCAGTTTCACGACATCCCCGGCATCGACGGCGTTCCGCGCGTCTGCGACATGTCTTCGGACTTCCTCTCGCGCCCGATCGACCCCGAGCGCTACGACCTGATCTACGCGCACGCGCAAAAAAATCTGGGACCGGCCGGCGTCACCGTCGTCATCGTCCGCCGCGCGCTGCTCGAGCGGGTGCCGGCCGGCCTGCCGGCGCTGCTCGACTACCGCTCGCACCTGAACGCCCGCTCGATCTTCAACACCCCGCCGGTATTCGCCATCTACGTCGTGCTGCTCGTCACGCGCTGGCTGCTGAACGACGTCGGCGGCCTCGAACGGATGGCCGCGGTCAATCGCGGCAAGGCCGAAGCGCTGTACCGCGCGATCGACCAGAGCCAGGGCTTCTACGAAGGCTGGGCGGCGCTCAACGACCGCTCGCTGATGAACGTGGTGTTCCGCCTGCAGTCGGCCCAGCTCGAAGCCGACTTCCTCGAACGCGCCGCCGCCGAAGGCTTCAGCGGCCTCGCCGGACACCGCTCGCTCGGCGGCATCCGCGCGTCGATCTACAACGCCATGACGCCGGCGGCGGTCGCCGCCCTCGGCGCCTTCATGCAGGACTTCACCGCGCAGCGTTCGGCCTGAACGCCGTCGCGGCCGGCGTTCCGCGCCCCGGCCTCAATGCACCGTGCACACCATGCACGGATCGAAGGAGCGCACGACGTGCTGCACGGCGAGCGGCGTCTTCTCGTCGGCGCCGACCGGGAGGCCGACCAGCGCCTGCTCGAGCGCGCCGGGCGTGCCGGCGGCGTCGCGCGGCGAAAAGTTCCAGGTGGTCGGCGCGACGATCTGGTAGCCGGCGATTCTGCCGCGCTCGATGCGCAGCCAATGGCCGAGCGCGCCACGCGCGGCCTCGACGAGGCCGACACCCTGCGCTTCGTCGGGCAACGTCCACTGCGCGCAGAACGGCGCGCCGGGCGCCAGCGCACGCACCCATTCCTCCATCGCCGGAAGCAGGCGCGCGACTTCGAGCAGGCGCGCGACGACGCGCGCTTCGACGTTGCCGCCGCCGGCCTCGGCGAGCAGCGCGCGCGCCAGCGGGTGGCCGTCGACGGCCTGCCGGGCGAGCGCGCCGGTCTCGGCGACGCGGCCTTCGTAGCGCGGCGCCTTGCACCAGCTGTAGGCCGCCGGCTTCTCGGCGCAGTCGTTCAGGCCGCCGCCGGCGAGCGGCTGCGTTTCGCCGTGCAGCGGAGGCAGCGGCGCGCCGCCGGCCAGCCAGGCGTGGCTGACGTCCTCGGCGACGAGTGCGGCGTCGAAAGGCGCCAGTTGCGCGATGCCCTGCTCCCACACGCCGCGCGCGAACAGGCAGTCGGCACTGCGCCCGTAGGCGCCGTGACTGAGGAAGAGATCGCCGGCGCGCCCGAGCATATCCAGCCGCAGGTCGGCGGCGACGGCGAGGAAGGCGGCGAAATCCGACGACCGCGCTGTGCCCCAGGCGCGCAGCGCGTCCGGCGTGGCGAGCGCGGCGACGTTCTCCAGCGCGTCGCCGAACAACGGGCCTTCGAGGAAGGCGCGGAAGTCGCGCAGCACGGCGAGCAGGCGCACCTTCTCAGTCGGCGTCACCGCGCGCGTCGTGCCGCCCGGCTGCAGCGCGAGGCTGTGCGGCCACTTGCCGGCGAGGTAGCCGATCAGGCGCAGGAAGTCGGCGCGCGCCGGCAGCAGCTCGCGCACGGCCTCGCCCGTCGTCGCCCGGAAGCGGCGCTCGACGGCGGCGTGCCACGGCCGGCCGGCGTACTGCGCGCGCGCGAAGTCGGGCATGAAGAAGAGATAGAAGTGCGTCAGGTGGTCGGCGAGGTTCTCGCCGGCGAGGATCAGCTTGTGCGCGAGGCGGCCGTTGTCGGGCATGGCGAGGCCGCTGGCGTCGGCCAGCGCGGCGGCGGCGGCGGCCGACTGGGCGACCGAGCAGATGCCGCAGATGCGCGGCACGACGACCAGCGCGTCGAGTGGGTGCTTGCCGACGAGCATCTGCTCGAAGCCGCGATAGAGCGGCGAGTTCACGCGCGCCGCGGCGACGCGTCCGTCCTCGACGTCGAGCGTCACTTCGAGATCGCCCTCGACGCGGTTGAACGGGCCGACGGTGAGGCGGCGGCTCACGACGGCCACCTCATTTCGGCCGCCCCTTGCCGAGCGCCGGGGCGACCACCGGATGGTCGGCGCGCGAGTTCTCGCGCACGCGCTTCGGCGTCGCCGACTTGGAGAGCGCGGCGAGCGCGACGAACCACGCCTTCGGCATGTCGATCGGCAAGCCGATCGGGATACCGGCGACTTTCGGCGTTTCCATGAAGGGGTGGCCCGGCTCCTCGAAGCCCGGCTCGGTGCAGGCGATGCACGCGAAGCCGCCGCGGATGCACGAGCCGACGCCGTTCCATGCGCGCAGATTGCAGTCGGCATGCGCCTGCGTACCCTTACAGCCCATGTTCTCCATCAGGCAGCCGAGGTCGGAATGCTTCTGCGCGCTGGCCTTGAATTCGTAGAACTCGTTCTTTGCGCAGCCGTGATGCACCAGTTGCTCGGCGTAGAAGCGCGGGCGCTGCCAGGCGTCGAGGTCGTCCGCGCCGAGCGCGCCGGCGGCGATGGAGAGCAGCGTATCGACGACCCAGCCCGGATGCGTCGGACAGCCGGCGACGTTGATCACCGGCAGGCCGGAGGCGGCGCGGAAGCGCTCGCCGAGCAGGCCGCCCGGCGCCTCGCCGTCGAACTGCAGGCCGCAGGCTTCGGTGACGTTGTCGCCGGCGGCGTTGATGCCGCCGAAGGCGGTGCAGGTGCCGATCGCCAGCACGTAGCGGGCCTGCGCCGCCAGTTCGCGGACCCAGTCGATCACCGGCCGGCCGCTGCCGGACAGCAGGTGGAAGCGGCCGCTGCCCTGCGGCCCGCGCAGCAGGGCGCCTTCGACGCAGAGGATGTCGAAGGGCCGGCGGCCGGCGGCTGCATCGGCGAGCAGTGCGAGGAATTCGTCGCCGCTCGCTTCCGAAACGGCCGGGTGGAAGACGAGTTCGATGCCGCTCGCCGCGAGCTGCGCGAAGACGCCGGCGCGGCTCTCGGCGCCGAGCAGCGACTGCGTGCAGCCGCCGCAGCCGGAGGCCTGGAACCAGAGCAGGCGGAGCGGAGCGGCGGCGGTCGTCGCTCCCATCACTCGCGCTCCAGCCCGTAGCGCACGAGTTTGTTGCGCAGGCCGACGCGCGACAGACCGAGTTCGGCCGCCGCCTTCGATTTGTTCCAGCGCAGGCGGATCAGCGTCTCCTTGACGACGCGCGCCTCGAGCGCGTCCATGCGCTCCTTGAGCCCGCCGCCGCTGCCGATCAGCGAGAGCAACTCGTCCTCCTGCTGATCGACCGCCGGCGTGCGCAGGATGCGCGGCGCCAGCAGGTCGGCGCCGAGGCGCGGCGTGTCGGCGAGCGCGAGCATGCGCAGGATCTCGTTCTGCAGCTCACGCACGTTGCCCGGCCAGCGGTAGGCGGCGATGCAGGCCAGCGCCTCGTTGGTGAAGCCGGCGCAGGATTTGCCGAGGGCGCGCTGCGAGGCTTCGAGCAGACGCCCGGCGAGCAGCGGGATGTCCATCGTGCGCTCGCGCAGCGGCGGCACGTGCAGCGTCACCGTGTTCAGGCGGTAGAAGAGGTCCTCGCGGAAGCGCCCGGCGCGCACGTCGGCTTCGAGGTCGCGGTTGGTCGCGGCGACCACGCGCACGTCGACCGAGAGCGGACGCGCGCCGCCGAGCGGGCGGAACTCGCCCTCCTGCAGCACGCGCAGCAGCTTGACCTGGAAGGCCGGGCTGGTTTCGCCGATCTCGTCGAGGAAGATGGTGCCGCCGTCGGCCTGCTGAAAGAGGCCGACGCGATCCTCGTAGGCGCCGGTGAAGGCGCCGCGCTTGTAGCCGAACAGCTCGGCTTCGAGCAGCTGGTCGGGCAGCGCGCCGCAGTTCTCGACGACGAAGGCCTTGTCGGCGCGCCGGCTCTGGTAGTGGATGGCGCGCGCCAGCATTTCCTTGCCGGTGCCCGATTCGCCGGTGATCAGCACCGAGAGGTCGAAGGGCGCGAATTTCTCGACCAGCGTGCACACCGCGTGCATCGGGCTGCCCGGCGTGCGCGCGAGGCCGTCGAGGCCGAACTCGCGCTTGACGCGTTCGTACTTCATCTCGACGCGCCTGGCAAGCACCGGCTCGGCGGCGCGCAGTTCGACCGAAAGGCGCTGGTTCTCCTGCTGCAGGCGCCAGACGTTGGCCGCCGCCTGCAGCGTCAGCAGCAGTTGCTCGGGCTGCCAGGGCTTGAGCAGGTACTGGTAGATGCCGGCCTCGTTCACGCCGGCGATGATGTCCTCGGCCTCCGAGTAGCCGGAGAGGATGATGCGCACGGTGTCGGGCCACTGGCTGCGCACGTCCTTGAGGAAGTCGACGCCGCTGCGGCCCGGCATGCGCTGGTCGCAGACGACGACCTGCACCCACTCGCGCTCCATGATCTTCTGCGCTTCCTCGGCGCTCGCCGCGGCGAACACCTCGAAGTCCTCCTCCAGCGTGCGCCGCAGCGCCTCGAGCGAACGCACCTCGTCGTCGACGACGAGGACGGTGGGAAGCTTCGCTTTCGTTTCCTTCATGCTCATTCCGGAACGCTCCAGCCGAGGTCGCGATGGACGGCGAGATGGCGCGGCGTCCACGAATGCGGCGACTTGTGCACGAAGTGGTAGCGCGCGACGTGGTAGCTCGGATCGAAGCCGTAGAAGTTGCGCCGCATCTGCGCCAGCTCCTCGGCGCGGTAGGCGGCGAGCGGCTTTGCCGCCTCGTCGGCGGCGCGCTTCGCACGCTTGGCCTGCAGGCGGGCGTCGAGATCCGACGCGGCGGCCAGTTCGGCGGCGCGGCGCGCGACGTCGACGCGGAAAGCCTGCGGGTCGGCCGCCAGGCAGGCGTCGAGGAAGCCCTGCGCGACGCCGCCCGCCGCCGTCATCGGCAGGCGGTTCTGCATGATCGCGCGCGCGCCCTCGGCGCCGACGCGCGGCGGCAGCAGATAGGTCCAGTATTCGGAACCGTAGAGGTTGCCCATGTTCTTGTAGTGCGGATTGAGCAGCACGCCGTCGCGCGCCCACACGTAGTCGGCGGCGCGCGCCAGAAAGCAGCCGCCGGCGCCGCAGTTGCCCTGCAGCGCGGCGACGGTGAGCTGCGTGCCAGTGGTGATGATCGCCTCGGCGAGATCGTCGATGGCGTTGATGTTGGCCCACGACTCATCGGCCGGCGAGTCGTCGCCGTCCGCCGCCTCGATCGTGTTGAGGTGGATGCCGTTCGACCAGTAGTCGGCGCCGCCCATCAGCACCAGCACCTGCGTCGGCCGCGCGCAGGCCCAGCGGTAGGCGGCGAGCAGGCGTTCGCACTGGCGCGTGCTCATGGCACCGTTGTAGAAGTCGAAATGCAGGAAACCGACGGCGGCACAGCCCGAACCATCCGCACCATCCGCGCCGCTCCCGGCGTGCTCTTCGTAACGGATGTCCTGCCAGGTCGGGCGGCCTTCCGCCCACCAGCCGGCGAGCGGGATTTCCGGCAGCGCGGCGGCCTCGGGGCAGGCCAACGTCGCCGGCAGCTTGATGCCGCCGGCGCGCTTGACGTGGCCGATCCACACGGCGCCGTCGACGGTCGCGCGCAGCAGCGCCGTCTCGCGGCGGGCGAGCAGCGCGCCGGCGCGGGCGCCGAAGCTCGCGCCGTGCAGCGCCGCCTCGGGGCAGGCGTCGAACAGGTGGCAGGGCGTGTCGAACAGCGTGTCGGCGACGCCGGGAAAGCCGTCGCCCGCGTCGATCTTCGCCAGCACGGTCGCCGTCGTATCGCGCGCCCAGTCGATGCGCCGCTCTTCCTGCCGGAGCAGCGGACGCGAGCGGCCGCGCACCGCCGGGTCGGCGTGGTCGGCCGCGACCGGCGCGTAGCCGCCGGCGGCGAAGCGCTCGACGGCGCGCAGCACGGCGCGCGTCGCGGCTTCCGTGACTTCGACGCGGTACAGGCTGGACTTCTTCGCCGCGCGCATGGCAAAGGTCTCGCTCGCCCAGACCGGGCCGGCGTCCATCTCGGCTTCGGCCTGCAGCACGGTGACGCCCCATTCGCGTTCGCCGTCCTGGATCGCCCGGTCGAGCGCCGACGGGCCGCGGTCGCCGACGATGCCGGGATGCACGATCAGGCAGGTGTACCGGCGCCAGATCGATTCTGGAATCGCGCGGCGCAGATAGGGCGCGACGATCAGATCGGGGCGGAAGAGCGCGACGGCCTCCTCGGCGACCGCGTCGGCGATGTCGAATTCGATGCCGACCCGGTGGCCGCGTGCCGTCAGTTCGCTGAACAGGCGCTGCGTCAGGCCGTTGAAGGCGTGGGTCAGAAACAGGATGCGCATCCGGCTATTTCCCCTCATTCGACGCATTCAACGCCATGTCGACAGGATTTTTTGCGTCGCACAACGACGGCACAAGCACACCGCCGCAAGGGTTTCCGCACCGCCGCCACTCAGAACGCATAGACATACCACTTTCGTCTTATTTTTCACCGGCTTAGCCTGCGCTAGCATGGCCAAGCCGTCCCTCGCCGGACGACTCAGGGAGCCGTCAATGCAAAAAACATCAACGCCGCGCCGAGCGAGCGTGCCAACCGTCCGCCGCGCGCGCCGCCTGCGCTTCATTGCCGCCGTCCGCTTCGCCGACGGCCGGCGCCAGCAGTTCTCGGTCGACAACGCGAGCGACCACGCCGACGCCCGGCGCATGGTCTTCGAAGAACTGAGCGACGTCGCTTCCGCCGTCATCGCCACCTACCGCTGAACGCCACGTTCCGCCGCGCCGCGCGTCAGCAGATGCGCGGCAGCTGTTCGCCGGTCAGCCAGTCGACGATGCGCCGGCCGCCGAAGCCGGTGGTCATCTGCACGAAGTGCTGCGCATCCTCGTGCACGCTGCCGATCAGCGCCGCGCACTGCCCGAGCGGGTGCGCGCGCATCGCCGCGAGCAGGATTTCCGCGTCCTCCGGCGCGACGACGGCGAGCAGCTTGCCCTCGTTCGCCACGTAGAGCGGGTCAAGTCCGAGGAACTCGCAAGCCGCCGCCACTTCCTGCTTCACCGGCAGCGCGCGTTCCTGCAGCATCATGCCGACGCCCGACTGGCGGGCGATTTCGTTGAGCGTGGTGGCGACGCCGCCGCGCGTCGGGTCGCGCAGCACGCGGATCTGCGCACCGCTCGCGCGCATCGCGGCGACCAGCCCGTGCAGCGCGGCGGTGTCCGACTCGATCGGCGCCGAGAAACCGAGGCTCTCGCGCTGCGCCATGATCGCCATGCCGTGGTCGCCGATGCTGCCGGAAACGATGATCCTGTCGCCCGGCCGCGCGCGGTCGCCGGAAAAATCCTCGCCGTCGCGCACGACGCCGACGCCGGTGGTCGTGATGAAAACGCCGTCGCCCTTGCCCTGTTCGACGACCTTGGTGTCGCCGGTGACGACCGGCACGCCGGCGTCGCGCGCGGCGCGCGCCATCGATTCGACGAGGCGCGCCAGGTCGGCGAGCGGGAAGCCCTCCTCGAGGATGAAGCTGGCCGCCAGATACAGCGGCGTCGCGCCCATCACGGCGAGGTCGTTGATCGTGCCGTGCACCGACAGGCAGCCGATGTCGCCGCCGGGGAAGAAGAGCGGCGAGACGACGTGCGCGTCGGTCGCCATCACGAGGCGCGCGCCGGCGCCGAACGCCGCCGCCGGCATCACGGCGCCGTCGTTGCCCTGCGCCAGGTAGTCGTTGCCGAGGTGGCACGCGAACAGTTCCTCAATCAGCTGCGCCATGGCCCGCCCGCCGCTGCCGTGCGTCATGTCGACGCGGCCGTTCTTGAGGTCGAGCGGCCGGACGTAGCCCTTGCGGACCCCGCCCTTCTGCCCGGCCTCCTGATGTGCTTCGCTCATGCCGGAACTCCCGTGCTGTCCTTGTAACGTCCGTAGGTGTAATGCGCCGCGCAGGCGCCCTCCGAGCTGACCATGCACGAGCCGACCGGATTTTCCGGCGTGCACACCGTGCCGAAGATCTTGCAGTCCTGCGGCTTCTTCACGCCGCGCAGGATGGCGCCGCATTCGCAGGCCTTGTTGTCGGGCACGCTGCGGTAGTCGACGGCGAAGCGGCGCTCGGCGTCGAAGGCGGCAAATTCCTTGCGGATGCGCAGGCCCGAGTACGGCACGAGGCCGAGGCCGCGCCACTCGAACTGGCGGCGCAGCTCGAAGACTTCGGCAACAAGGTTCTGCGCCTTGAGATTGCCGTCGCGCGTCACCGCCCGCGAAAACTCGTTCTCGACGACGGCGCGCCCGGCGTTGACCTGCTTGACCAGCATCAGCACGGCCTGCATCACGTCGAGCGGTTCGAAGCCGGCGATCACCACCGGCTTGCGGTATTCCTCGGCGAAGAATTCGTAGGGCCGGCTGCCGATGATCGTCGAGACGTGCGCGGGACCGATGAAGCCGTCCAGCGGCACGGTGCCGAACTGGCGCACCTCCGGCGACTCGAGGATGTTGCTGATCGCCGACGGCGTCAGTACGTGGCAGCAGAGCACCGAGAAATTCTTCAGGCCGAGCGCCTGCGCCTGGCGGATCGCCACGGCGGTCGGCGGCGTCGTCGTCTCGAAGCCGATGGCGAAGAAGACGACCTGCTTCTCCGGGTGCTTCTGCGCCAGCGCGACGGCGTCGGCGCTCGAATAGACCATGCGCACATCGCCGCCGCGCGCCTTCGCCTTGAACAGCGAGAGGCCGTCCGAGGCCGGCACGCGCAGCGTGTCGCCGTAGGTGCACAGCGTGACGCCGGCTTCCAGCGCGAGGCGGATGGCCATGTCCACGCGGCCGATCGGCAGTACGCAGACCGGGCAGCCGGGGCCGTGGATCATGCGCACGTTGTCCGGCAGCAGGTCGGAAACGCCGTAGCGCGAAATGGCGTGCGTGTGGCCGCCGCAGAACTCCATGAAGTGGTAGCGGCGCGCCGGGTCGGCGGCCTGGCGGATGGCGGCGGCGAGGCCGGTGGCCAGTTCGCCGTCGCGGAATTCGTCGATGTATTTCATGCGTCGATGGTCAGTGCAGTCCGCCCGCCGCGTCGCGCAGGGCGGCATCGCCCAGCTCGGCGAACAGGGCCAGCGTTTTCTCGGCCTCCTCGGGATCGAGGCGGGTCAGCGCGTAGCCGACGTGCACGATGACGTAGTCGCCGACGCCGACGCCGTCGACGAGCGCCAGCGAGATTTCCTTGCGCATGCCGGCGACGTCGATCAGCGCGTGTTCGTCGCCGCGCAGTTCGACGACGCGGCAGGGGATGGCGAGGCACATATCAGGACTCCGCGAGGTGCTGCAGCGCGACCCACGCCTGCCCGAGCGCGAGGCCGCCGTCGTTGGGCGGCAGGCGGCGCGCTTCGAGCAGCTGGTAGCCATGCGCGCCGAGGCGCGCGCGCAGGCCGCGCGCGAGGATCTGGTTGAGAAAACAGCCGCCGCTGCCGGCCAGCGTGGCGCCGGCCGGCACCGTGGCGCGCACCCAGTCGGCCAACGCGGCGGCCAGCGTCGCGTGGAACAGAGCGGCGCCGCGCCCGGCGTCCTTCTCGTCGGCCAGCGCGGCGAAGAGCGGCAGCAGGTCGAGGCGCCCCTCCACGATTTTCCAGCCGCGGTCGAGCGGCAGCAGATCGCCGCGGCGCTCGGCGAGCCCTTCGAGCAGCATCGCCGCCTGTCCTTCGTAAGCCATCGCCGGCTTGTCGCCGAGCACGCCGAGCAGGCCCGCGGCGGCGTCGAAAACGCGGCCGAGGCTCGACGTCTCCGGGCAGTTGAGGCCCTGCGCCAGCATCTGCGCGACGGTCGGCGCGGCGGCCTGCGCGGCGAAGCGTTCGGCGATCTCGTCGCCGCGCCCGAGGCGGTGCAGGACGGCGGCGGCCATGCGCCACGGCTCGCGCGCCGCGCGGTCGCCGCCGGGCAGCGCGAGCGGCGCCAGATGGCCGAGGCGCGTGCAGCGCGCACCGGCGAGCTGCAGCAGTTCGCCGCCCCAGGCGCCGCCGTCGCCGCCCAGCCCGACGCCGTCGAGCGCCAGCGCGTAGGCCGGCGTCGCGGCGCCGTGTTCGGCGAGCACCGCGCCCGCGTGCGCATGGTGGTGCTGCACGCCGAGCAGCGGCAGTTCGTGGCGCTGCGCGAAAGCGGCGGCGAAGCGCGTCGAGTGGAAATCCGGGTGCAGGTCGTGCGCGACGATCTCCGGCTCGACGGCGAGCAGGCGGAGCAGGTGCTCGACCGTCTCTTCGAGGAAGTTGCAGGCCGCGGCGTTGTCGAGGTCGCCGATGTGCTGCGAGACGAAGGCCTCGTCGCCGCGCGTCACGCACACCGTGTTCTTGAACCAGCCGCCGACCGCCAGCACCGATGGCCCCGAGCGCGGCAGCTTGATCGCGCGCGGCGTGTAGCCGCGCGCCCGGCGGATGAACTGCAGGCCGCCCGGCGCGGCGCGCGCGACGCTGTCGTCGCAGCGCGCGACGATCTCGCGGTCGTGCAGCAGGAAGGCGTCGGCGATCCCCGCGAGGCGCAGCAGCGCCTCCTCGTTGCCGGTCACCAGCGGCTCGCCGCCGGGGTTGGCGCTGGTCATCACGAGCGCCAGCGGCTGCGGCGCGTCGAGCCAGTCGGTGCCGTCGGGGCGCCCGGCGGCTTCGTGGAAAAGCAGGTACTGCAGGGGCGTCGCCGGCAGCATCACGCCGAGCCAGGCCAGCCCGGGGGCGACGCCGGGCAGCGCGGCGTCGCAATTGGCCCGCTTGCGGAGCAGGATGACCGGCCGCTCGGGCAGGCCGAGGAGACCCGGCTCGCCGACGCCCATCTGCACCAGCGGCGCCGCCGACGCGGCATTGGCGACGAGCACGGCGAAGGGTTTTTCCTCGCGCTGCTTGCGCTCGCGCAGGACGGCGACGGCCGCCGCGTTGCGCGCGTCGCACGCCAGATGGAAGCCGCCAAGCCCCTTGATGGCGACGATCCGACCCTGGCGCAGCAGGGCCAGCGCGCCGCCCACCGGATCGCCGCGCACGGCCTGTCCGTCGGCGTCGAGCAGGGCGAGCTGCGGACCGCATTTCGGGCAGCAGTTGGCTTCGGCGTGGAAACGGCGGTCGGCGGGCTGCGCGTACTCCTTCTGGCATTTGCCGCACAGGGCGAAGGGCTTGAGGCTGGTGCGCGCGCGGTCGTAGGGGATGCTGCGCGCGATCGTGTAGCGCGGGCCGCAGTGCGTGCAGGTGCTGAAGGCGTAGCGCCAGCGCCGGCCGCCCGGCGTGAACATGTCGTGCAGGCAGTCGCGGCAGACGGCGGTGTCGTGGCCGATGACGGTGGCGGCGCGGCCGTTGCGGCTGTCGAGGATGACGAAGGCTTCGCCCGCCTGAGCGCCCGCCGGCCCGGGCAGGCACTCGGGCGCGCTGCGGTGCGCGCTCACGGCGTCGACGCGGGCGAGCGGCGGCGCTTCGCTGTGCAGGCGTTCGACGAGGCGGCGCACCTGCGCGGCGGCGCCGCACACCTCGATTTCGACGCCGCGCGCGTCGTTGCGCACCCAGCCGGCGAGTTCGAGTTCGTTGGCCAGACGCCAGACGAAGGGACGGAAACCGACGCCCTGGACGACGCCGGTCACGCGGATGCGTTGGCAGACGATGCTCATGCCGGCCTCAGCGCGCGGCGCCGGCGAGCAGGGCTTCGAGCTCCGCGATGCGGCGCCGGAGCGCGGCGACCGTTTCCTGCTTTTGTGCGCGCTGCGCGGCGAGGCCGTTTTCCAGCCACGCCGTCCATTCGCCGAAACCCTCGCCGCTCGTCGCCGAGACGCGGATGACCTGCAGCGCGGGGTTGACGCGGCGGGCGTGCGCGACGGCGCGCTCGACGTCGAAGGCGACGTAGGGCAGCAGGTCGACCTTGTTGATCAGCATCAGCGTCGCCGCGCGGAACATGTCAGGGTACTTGAGCGGCTTATCCTCGCCCTCGGTGACCGAGAGGATGGCGACCTTGTGCGCCTCGCCGAGGTCGAAGGCGGCCGGGCAGACGAGGTTGCCGACGTTCTCGATGAAGAGCAGCGAGTCGTCGGCCGGCGCCAGCTTGCGCAGCGCCTGGCCGACCATGTGCGCGTCGAGATGGCAGCCCTTGCCGGTGTTGATCTGCAGCGCCGGGACGCCGGTCGCGCGGATGCGCTCGGCGTCGTAGCTGGTCTGCTGGTCGCCTTCGACGACGGCGATCGGCAGCCGCTCGCGCAGCGCCTCGATACTGCGGCAGAGCAGCGTCGTCTTGCCCGAGCCGGGGCTGGAGACGAGGTTGAGCGCGAAGATGCCCTGCTCGGCGAAGCGCTTGCGGTTGGCGTCGGCGTAGCCGTCGTTCTTGGACAGGATGTCGCGCTCGATCTGCACCATGCGCGCCTGCGTCATGCCCGGCGCGTGTGCGCCGGCGGGGCCGTGGCCGTAGTGCAGCGCGCCGGCATCAGCGGCGGCGCCTGCCGCGTCGTGGGTGTGCACGCTGCCGTCGGCATGGCGGTGCGCATGTCCGTGGGCGGCGCCGCGCGGCGCGTAGCGCAGACCGCCGGCCGGCGGGTGGGCGGGGGCGTGGGAATGCGCCGTACCGTCGGCGTGCACATGCCAGTGCCCGTCCCCTGCGTCCACGGCTTCGCCCTCGATGCGCGTTTCACCGGCCGCGCAGCCGCAAGTCGTACACATATCCTCGTCTCCTCCTCCGTTGCTTGCTATTCGACTTCCAGCTCCTTGACCCGCATCTCGGTACCGCCGGTCGCTTGGACCGGGTAACCGCCGCAGGCCGGGCAGGGGTCGTACAGTGCCGCGAGCGGCACCGTTTTATGGCAGTTCAGACACACACCTTCGCCGGGGACGGCGATCACTTCGAGCTGCGCGCCCTCGGCCAGCGTGCCGCGCGCCACCGCGTCGAAACAGAAGCGCATGGCCTCGGGTTCGACGGCGGACAGCTGGCCGATTTCGAGCACGACGATTTTCGCCCGCGCGAAACCCTGCGCGCCGGCGGCGTCCTCGACGATCTGCAGCACGCCTTCGGCGAGCGCCATTTCATGCATCGACAACCTCGATTTCGTAAGCGACGCAGGGATCAAGCGCGAGCGCCAGGCGGCGGCCGGCGGCTTCCGCCTGCGCGCGGCTCGCGGCCGGGCAGCCCGCGATTTCGCGCACGAAGGCGCCCTGCGGGTGAAAGTTCCATTCGGTCGGGGCGACGATAACATAGCCCCCCACCCGTCCGTCTTTAACCTGCGTCAGATGCAGCAGAACGCCGCGCGCCGTTTCGACGCGCGCCAGTCCGCCGCCGTCGGCGAGCGGCACCGCGTCGAGCCAGCCGGCCGGTTGCGGCGCGACCGGCCGGCTGGCCAGTGCCGCGGCCAGGCAATGCAGATCGGCATGGCGCGCCGCGAGACGCGCCGCGACGCCCCGCCCGGCCGCGCGCAGCGCCGCCGTCGCGGGCTCGGCGTGCCGGCGCGCCAGCGCGCCGGTTTCGGCGGCCTGCCCGGCCCATACCGGCGCCGCCGCGAAGTCTTCGTCGAGCGCGACGCCCGCCCACGCCGCGGCGTCGAGTTGCGGCAGCAGGGCGACGCCTGCAACCCCTGCCTGCGCCGGCGCGGGAACGCTCTCGGTGCGCAGCCAGGCGAGCAGGTCCGCGCCCAGCGCGCGCGCCGCCGCATCGCCGTCGACGGCCAGCAGGCGACGCCGCCAGGCGAGGAATTCGTCACGCCGCGCCGTGCAGCCAAGCAGAGGCGGCCAGTCGAGCAGCAGGCGCCACAGGTGCTCGCCGACGGCCTCCAGCGCCACGCCGCGCGCCAGCCCGGCCAGCGTCGCGGCGTCCGGGCGCGCGCCCTGCGCCGCCGCCAGCGCGAGCTGCGCCGCCGCGCCCTGGGCTTGCGCGCACAGGCTGAACAGGCGCGGCGCCAGGGCCGCCGCCTGCGCCGCGGGCAAGCCGCGCAGCACGCGCGCGGCCGGCCGGCGGGTCGACGCGACGCGGGCGGCGACGACACGTGCGCCGTCCCACGTCAAGCGCAAGTGCAAGCCGCCCTGATCCACGTCAACTCCTCGCCGAAAAGTCCTCGCACGATACGGAAAAGTCTTTGAATCGATTTTGATTCTCGTCAATCCGACGCTAAACTCCCGCCTGCACAATACGCGCTCGATGACCTCCTGGACTGTCCCCCTGCATGCTTGAAGCTTTGAATCTGGAATGCGTACGCGGCGAGCGCCGCCTCTTCGCAGGCGTCGGCTTTCGGCTCGAGGGCGGCGAGATGCTCTATCTGCAAGGCAGAAACGGCTCCGGCAAGACGAGCATGCTGCGCATGCTGTGCGGCCTGACGCAGCCGGCGAGCGGCGAGATCCGCTGGCGCGACCGCCCGATCGGCAAGCTCGGCGACGACTTCCGCGCCGAGTTGTGCTACCTCGGGCACCTCAATGCGATCAAGGAGGAACTGACGCCGCTCGAGAACCTGCTGGCATCGGCCCGGCTCGCCGAGGATGCGCTCGACGAGGACGCGGCGCTCGACGCGCTCGAAATGGTCGGCCTGCGCGGGCGCGAGGATCTGGCCTGCCGCTATCTTTCGCAGGGCCAGAAGCGGCGCGTCGCGCTGGCCCGCCTGGTGCACGAACGGCGCGCCCTGTGGGTGCTCGACGAGCCCTACGTGGCGCTCGACACGGCCGCCGTCGAACTCGTCGCCGGCCTGATCGGCGCCCATCTGCAACGCGGCGGACTGGCCGTGCTGACCACGCACCAGACGGTCGAGGTCCGCGCCGGCGCCGTGCGCGAACTCAGGCTGGGCTAGCCGCATGTTCGCACTGATCCGGGCCGTCGTCGGCCGCGACCTCAGGCTGGCCATGCGCCGGCAGGCCGACATCGTTTCGGCGCTGTTCTTTTTCATCATCGTCGTCAGCCTCTTCCCGCTCGGCATCGGGCCGGAACCCGACCTGCTGCGCAAGCTGGCGCCCGGCGTGCTGTGGGTCGCCGCGCTGCTCGCCACCATGCTGTCGCTGCCGCGCCTGTTCGCCGACGACCACCGCGACGGCACGCTCGAACAATTGGCGCTGGCGCCGCAGCCGCTCGGCCTCGTCGTGCTCGGCAAGGTGCTCGCGCACTGGCTGGTGTCGGGGTTGCCGCTGGCGCTGCTGGCGCCGGTGCTCGGCATCCAGTTCGATCTGGACGCCGACGCCCTGTGGGTGCTCACCGGCGCGCTGCTGATCGGCACGCCGGCGCTCTCCGGCATCGGCGCCATCGGCGCGGCGCTGACGCTCGGCGTGCGCGGCGGCGGCGTGCTGCTCTCGCTGCTCGTGCTGCCGCTCTACATCCCGGTGCTGATCTTCGGCGCCGGCGCGGTCGACGCGACGGTCACCGGCATGGGGGCGCAGGCCCACCTCTCGCTGCTCGGCGCGCTGGCGCTCGGCGGCCTGTTTTTCGCGCCGTGGGCGACCGCCGCGGCCTTACGCATCGCACTCGAATAACCCGGACGACCGGACACGCAGGAATAGACAAGGATGAACAACCGCCTTATCAACTGGTTCAAGTACGCCAGCCCGCAGAGCTTCTACCCGCTGGCCGGCAAGATGATTCCGTGGTTCTGGGCGCTGGCCGCCGTGTTCGGCGTCGCCGGGCTGTACATCGGCTTTCTCGTCGCGCCGACCGACGCGCAGCAGGGCGAGGGCTACCGCATCATCTTCCTGCACGTGCCGGCCTCGTGGATGTCGATGTTCATCTATCTCGTGATGGCCGGCTGGGCGGCGCTCGGACTGGCCTACAATACGCGCCTGTCGGGCATGATGGCGCAGGCGCTGGCGCCGACCGGCGCGCTCTTCGCCTTCCTCTCGCTATGGACCGGCGCCCTCTGGGGCAAGCCGATGTGGGGCGCCTGGTGGGTGTGGGACGCGCGCCTGACGTCCGAGCTGATCCTGCTCTTCCTCTACATCGGCTTCATCGCGCTGCAGTCGGCGATCGACGATCCGCGCCGGGCCGACAAGGCGGGCGCCATCCTGGCGCTGGTCGGCGTGGTGAATATCCCGATCATCTACTTCTCGGTGAAGTGGTGGAACACCCTGCACCAGGGCGCCTCGGTCAGCCTGACGAAGGCGCCGAGCATGGCGCAGACGATGCTGTGGGGCATGCTGCTGTGCGCGCTGGCGTGCTGGATGTACAGCATCGCCGTGGCGCTGATGCGCGCGCGCAGCATCATGCTCGAGCGCGAGCGGCACACCGAGTGGGTGCGCGCGCTGCTCGGCGGCAAATCCGCGAACCAGGAGTGAGCGTATGTACTGGAACAGCTTTTCCGAGTTTCTGGCCATGGGCAACCATGGCGTCTATGTCTGGGGATCGGTCGGCGTGATGGCCTTGCTGATGATCCTGGAACCGATCCTCATCGCCCAGGGTCGGAAAAGTCTGGTCGCCCGGCTGCAGCGCCAGTTCCGCGCCGAACAGGCCGACACCACCGAACGCCGCGAACAAGGCACACGCAGGAGCAAGAATTGAAAGCACGTCACAAACGCATCGCCCTGATCGTCGGCGGCCTCGCCGTTCTCGGCATCGCCGCCACGCTCGTCCTCAACGCCTTCCAGAGCAATCTGGTGTTCTTCTTCTCGCCGACCCAGGTCGCCGCCGGCGAAGCGCCCAAGGGCAAGAACTTCCGCATCGGCGGCATGGTCAAGGAAGGCTCGATCGCGCGCGAGGCCGACGGCGTCACCATGCGCTTCGTGGTGACCGACACCGACAAGGAAATGGTCGTCAACTACAAGGGCATCCTGCCCGACCTCTTCAAGGAGGGCAAAGGCGTCGTCGCGCAGGGCAAGCTCGGCGAGGACGGCCTGTTCACGGCGAACGAGGTCCTCGCCAAGCACGACGAGAACTACATGCCGCCGGAAGCGGCCAAGGCGGTCGGCGACGCGCACGAGCGCGCGGCGGCCAACAAGGCGGCGGCCGAAGCGGCCTCGCACACCCTCAAGCAATAACCGGAAGTCACAGGAAACCGCCATGATCCCCGAACTCGGCCATTTCGCACTGATCGTCGCGCTCTGCGTGGCCTTCGTGCAAGGCACGCTGCCGCTCGTCGGCGCCCACACCAACCGGCAGGCATGGATCGCGCTGGCCCGCCCTGCCGCCGCCGCGCAGGCCCTGCTCATGCTGGTCGCCTTCGGCTGCCTGACCGCCGCCTTCGTGCAGAACGACTTCTCGGTGGTCTACGTCGCGCAGCACTCGAACACGCTGCTGCCGATCGAGTACCGCGTCGCCGCCGTGTGGGGCGGCCACGAGGGATCGCTGCTCCTGTGGGTGGTCATGCTCTCGCTGTGGACGCTGGCCGTCGCCGCCTTCTCGCGGCAATTGCCCGACCGCATGGTGGCGCGCGTGCTCGGCACGCTCGCGCTGGTCACCGCTGGCTTCCTGCTCTTCATCCTGTTCACCTCCAACCCCTTCGAGCGCCTGCTGCCGGCCGTCGAGGAAGGTCGCGACCTCAATCCGCTGCTGCAGGACCCCGGTCTGATCATCCACCCGCCGATGCTGTACATGGGCTACGTCGGCTTCTCGGTGGCCTACGCCTTCGCCGTCGCCGCGCTGCTTTCGGGCCAGCTCGACGCCGCCTGGGCGCGCTGGTCGCGCCCGTGGACGACGGCGGCCTGGGTCTTCCTGACCCTCGGCATCGCGCTCGGCTCGTGGTGGGCCTACTACGAACTGGGCTGGGGCGGCTGGTGGTTCTGGGATCCGGTCGAGAACGCCTCGTTCATGCCCTGGCTGGTCGGCACGGCGCTCGTGCATAGCCTGGCGGTCACCGAAAAACGCGGCAGCTTCAAGAACTGGACGGTACTGCTCGCCATCTCGGCCTTTTCGCTCTCGCTGCTCGGCACCTTCCTCGTGCGCTCCGGCGTGCTGACCTCGGTGCACGCCTTCGCCACCGATCCTAAGCGCGGCATCTTCATCCTCGCCTTCCTCGTCGTTGTCATCGGCAGTTCGCTCGCGCTGTTCGCCTGGCGCGCGCCCAAGGTCGGCCTCGGCGGCCGCTTCGCGCTGCTCTCGCGCGAGTCGCTGCTGCTCACCAACAACGTGCTGCTCGTCGTCGCCTGCTCGTCGGTGCTGCTCGGCACGCTCTATCCGCTGGCCATCGACGCGCTCGGCGCCGGCAAGCTGTCGGTCGGCCCGCCCTACTTCAACGCGGTGTTCGCGCCGCTCATGGTGCCGGCGCTCTTCCTGATCGGCGTCGCGCCCTTCGCGCGCTGGAAACACGCCTCCTTCGCCGAGATCGCCCGTACCCTGCGCTGGGCGCTGCTCGGCGCCGCGCTCGTTGCCGTCGTCGTGCCGCTGCTCTACGGCGAATGGAAAGCGCTGGTCGCGCTCGGCCTGCTGCTCGCGGCGTGGATCGTGTTCGCCGGCACGCAGCATTTCGTCGAACGTGTGCAGGCGACGCGCGGCCAGCAGTCTTTCCTGGTCGCCGCCCTCAGGCAGCCGCGCAGCTTCTTCGGCATGCACACGGCGCACGTCGGCGTCGCCGTCTTCGTCGTCGGCGTCTCGATGGTCATGACCTACGAGCAGGAGAAGGACGTCAAGATGGAGCTCGGCGACACCGTCTCGGTCGGCGGCTACACCTTCCAGTTCAACGGCGTCAGCCAGGTGCAGGGACCGAACTACACGGCGCTGCGCGGCGACGTCGATCTCTCGCTCGACGGCAAGTTCCTGAAGAAGCTGCACCCGGAAAAACGCGCCTACGTCGCCTCGTCGATGCCGATGACCGAAGCGGCGATCGACACCGGCTTCCTGCGCGACACCTACGTCTCGCTCGGCGAACCGATCGACAAGGCGAAGCCGGAAGCGGCCTGGGCCGTGCGCGTCTACTACAAGCCCTTCGTCGACTGGATCTGGGGTGGCTGCGTGCTGATGGCGATCGGCGGTCTCATCGCCATCTCCGACCGGCGCTACCGGATCAAGGCGCAAGCCGCCGCCGGCGTGCCGGCCGCGCTCGCCCAGAACGCCTGAATGCGCGCCCGACTCGCGCCCGAACCCGCATGATTACGTTGGGAATTCGCCCATGAACAAGTTTCTCTGGCCGCTGATCGGCTTCATCGCCCTCGTCGTGCTGCTTGCCGTCGGACTCAACCTCAACCCGCGCGACGTTCCCTCGCCGCTGGTCGGCAAACCGGCGCCGCAGTTCGCGCTGCCCCAGCTGCACGCGCCGGAGCGCACCTTCTCGCCGCAGGACATGGCCGGCAAGGTCTGGCTGCTCAACGTCTGGGCCTCGTGGTGCGTCTCCTGCCGGCAGGAACACCCGGTCCTCGTCGAACTGGCGAAAAACAAGTCGCTGCCGCTGATCGGCCTCAACTACAAGGAAGTGCGCGGCGACGGCGGGATCGACATGGACAAGATCGACGCCGCCAGCGAGAAGCGCATGGCCTATCAGCGCGCCAACGGCTGGCTGCAGGCGCACGGCGACCCCTACACGCTGACCGCGATGGACCTCGACGGCCGCGTCGGCATCGACTTCGGCGTCTACGGCGTCCCCGAAACCTACGTCATCGACAAGGCCGGCATCATCCGCATGAAGCACACCGGCCCGATCACGCCGGACATCTTCTCGGGCAAGATCCTGCCCCTCGTCGCGGAGCTCTCGAAATGAAACGCTGGCTGATCTGTCTGCTCTTCGCGCTCGGCGCCGCCGGGTTGCACGCCAAGGAAGCCGCGCCGCTCGCCGAGGATGAACTGACCGAAAAGCGCATGGTCGCCATTTCCAGCGAACTGCGCTGTCTCGTCTGCCAGAACGAGTCGCTCGCCGGCTCGCACTCCGAGCTGGCCAACGACCTGCGCCGCGAAATCCGCACGCTGATCAAGGACGGCAAGAGCGACGGCGAGGTCATGGACTTCATGGTCGCCCGCTACGGCGACTTCGTGCGCTACCGGCCGCCGCTCAAGGGCACGACCCTGCTCCTGTGGTTCGGCCCGGCCCTCCTCTTCATCGTCGGCCTCGGCGCCCTGGTGCGCTACCTGCGCCGCCGCGACCTCGCGGTAAACGACAGCCCGCTCAGCGCCGAAGAACAACGGCAGGCCGACGCCCTGCTCCAAGCCAAAGACTCCCAGCCATGACACTTTTCGTCGTATTCGCAGCACTCCTCGTCGTCGCCACCGCCGCCCTCCTGCTGCCCGCGCTGCTGCGCAAGCCGCGCTCCGTCGATACCGGCGAGCGGCGCGAAGCCAACCTCGCGATCTTCCGCGACCAACTCGCCGAGCTCGAACGCGAACGCGCCGAGGGGTCGCTCGGCGACGCCGACTTCGAACAGGCGCGCAGCGAACTGCAGCGCCGCCTGCTCGAGGAAGTCCAGCCCGACGCCCCGACGGCCCCGGTCAGGCCGGCCGGCCGGCGGACGGCGATCGTCCTCGTCATCGCCCTGCCGCTGCTGGCCGCGGCCGGCTATCTGGTGCTCGGCAACCCGCGCGGCCTCGATCCGATGCAGACGCAGGCGACCATCAGCCCGCAGCAGATCGAAGGCATGCTCGGCAAGCTGGTCGAGCGGCTCAAGCAGAACCCGGACGACGCCCAGGGCTGGGTGATGCTCGCCCGCTCGTACAAGGTGCTCGGCCGCTTCCCCGAGGCCGCCGAGGCCTATAGCCACGCCGGCGCGCTGCTCGACGCCGATGCCGCCCTCCTCGCCGATTACGCCGAAGTGCTCAGCCAGACGCAGGGCGGCAACCTGCGCGGCAAGCCGGCCGAACTGATCGCGCGCGCCCTGCAGATCGCCCCGGACGAGCCGCATGCGCTGCTGCTGGCCGGCGCCGAGGCGAGCGATCGGCAGGACTTCGCCAGCGCCGCCAAATACTGGGAGCGCCTGCTGGCGCAGCTCGAACCGGGATCGGAAGAAGCGCAGACGCTCGAAGCGGCGATCGCCAAGGCGCGCGAAATCGCCGGCGCGGGCGGCAAGACGGCCGCCGCCGGCCCCGCGCTGAGCGGCGAAGTCAGCCTCAGCCCCAAGCTGGCGGCGCAGGTGCAGCCCGACGACGTGCTCTTCGTCTTCGCGCGCGCCGAGGACGGCAACCGCATGCCGCTCGCCGCGACGCGGGCGACGGTCGGGCAGCTGCCGCTGCGCTTCCGCTTCGACGATTCGATGGCGCTCACCGGCGGGCAGAAGCTCTCGGCGTTCAAGACGGTCAGCATCGAGGCGCGCGTCGCCAAGGCCGGCACCGCGAAGACGTCGAGCGGCGACCTCTTCGGCACCGTCTCCGGCGTCAAGCCGAACAGCCAGAACCTCCGCCTCGTGATCGATCAGGTCCAGCCCTGATCGCAGGCGGATTCCGGGGCCGGCGCCGCCCCGGAATCCGCCGCCCCCCCGGCCGCGCCCGGATCGCCCCGCGCCGCAGCCGCGCAGCCCCCCTCCGAAACAGACCTTGATGCCGTTCAGGTTATTCACCCCTCGGCATTTTGTGGAATTGTTAACCTAAATCAAACCGGCGCCCGCCCCTCGTCCGCTAGACTTCCCGCCAGCATCGTTAGCCGGTCCGTCGGCGGGCGATAGACAAAGACAAACGAGAGGGAAGCAACATGTCAGAAAAAGGTTCCGGCTTCTGGGCCATGCTCAAGCGCCCGAGCGCCAAATATTCGCTAGCCACGCTGCTGGTCGTCGGTTTCGTCTCCGGCGTCGTCTTCTGGGGCGGCTTCAACACGGTGCTCGAAGCCACCAACACCGAACAATTCTGCATCTCCTGCCACGAAATGCGCGACAACGTGTACGTGGAATACAAGGAAACGATCCACTACACCAACCGCACCGGCGTGCGCGCGGTCTGTTCCGACTGCCACGTGCCGAAGGCCTGGACGTACAAGATGATCCGCAAGATCCAGGCGTCCAAGGAAGTCTATGGCAAGATCGTCGGCACCATCGACACCAAGGAGAAGTTCGAGGCCAACCGCCTGCGCCTGGCGCAGAACGAATGGGCCCGCATGAAGAAGGCCGACTCGCGCGAATGCCGCAACTGCCACGCCTTCGAGTCGATGAACGTGGAGAAGCAGAAGGCCCGCGCCGCGAAGATGCACAAGATCGCGCTCGAGGACAAGCAGACCTGCATCGACTGCCACAAGGGCATCGCGCACCACAAGCCGCAGAACATGCCGGAAGAGGAAGACGAGTAAGCCGGCACCAAGATTTGCTGCACCCTGAACCGGTCGGCGGGGCCGTGCCAGCCCCGGCACCCGCCGCCGACCGCCGCAAACGCATCAACACCTGAGTGGAGTGTGACATGAAAAAAACGACCGTTTCCCTCGCCGTCATCGGCGCCCTGTTCGCCTTCGGCAGCCAGATCGCCCACGCCGCACCGGACTGGAGCAAGGTTCCCAAGCGCGACGTGCAGGTCTTCCACCCAGGCGTGACGCCGATCGAGTGGGTCATGAAGAAGTCCGACCACAGCGGCCGCACCGGCCTCAACAAGGGCGAATCCTGCGTCGGCTGCCACGAGGAAAAGAACGGCCTGAACTTCGAGATGAAGCGTCTCGCCGGCAAGGAACTCGAACCCGTCGGCGCGCCGAAGACGATGAACTTCCCGGTTTCCGTGCAGGCCGCCTACGACAAGGACAACGCCTACCTGCGCCTGACCTTCAAGGCCCCGGCCGGCGGCGCCAACGCCGGCGACAAGGAAAACGACGTCAAGGTTGCCGTGATGTTCCCGAACGACAAGGTCGAGAAGGCCGAACAAGTCGGTTGCTGGGCGACCTGCCACGGCGACGCGCGCACCATGCCGGGCGCCGACGACAAGAAGACCAAGTACACCAAGGAAGGCGCCTACGAACTGATGCAGTGGAAGAGCGCCAAGGGCGCCAAGGCGGTTGACGGCAGCGTCACCGACAAGCGCAACATGGAAGGCGGCACCGCCGGCGTCAAGGCCGAAGGCAGCAAGGCCGGCGACACCTACACCGTGACCTTCACGCGCAAGCTGTCCGGTCCGGTGGTCGAAGGCAAGTCCGTGCCCTTCGGCATCGCGGTCCACGCCGACCACGCGACCGGCCGCTTCCACCACGTTTCGCTCGGCTACAAGCTGGGCCTCGGCGCCGACGGCGACATCAAGGCCGTCAAGCAGTAAGCCAGCAGGGCGACAGCCAAAGGGGGCGGGGCGCGAGCCCAGCCCCCTTTTCCATTGGCGCTGCGTTACGCCGGCGCACCCCCGCAGCCGAACGCGCAGCACCACGGCCGCATCCGCAACGAGCGCCGAAACGAGCGAAACCATCGAGTACGCCGCCGCATGACCGACCCGAACAACCGCCGCAACTTTCTGCGCGGGCGCTTCTCCGCCCGTCGGGGGCCGCAGCGCCCGCCCTGGGCGCTCGCCGAGGACGCTTTTCTCAGCGCCTGCACGCGCTGCGGCGACTGCGTGCGGGCCTGCCCGACGCAGATCGTGGTCGACCGCGATGCGGGCTATCCGACGATCGACTTCGGCGCCGGCGAATGCACCTTCTGCGGCGACTGCGCCGGTGCCTGCGCGACGGGCGCCCTGCGCCGCGCCGCCGGCCAGCCGCCCTGGACGATCGTCGCCAGCGTCGGTGAGGACTGTCTGGCGCGCCAGCACGTCGAATGCCGCGTCTGCGGCGATCTCTGCGACGCGCGCGCCATCCGCTTCCTGCCGCAACTCGGCGGCATCGCCCAGCCGCAGATCGACGCCGCCGCCTGCACCGGCTGCGGCGCCTGCGTGGCGCCCTGCCCGACCCGCGCGCTCGGCGTCGCGTAAGCACGGCGGCGGCACGCAATACAAAAACGGGGAGCGCAGGCTCCCCGTTTTGCATTGCCGGACGGATGCGCGCCGGACAAGCCGGCGCACATCCCGGTGCTACATCTCAGTTCTTCTTGGCGGCGGCCTTCTTCGCCGGCTCGTCGCCCTTGAACGCGTTCTCGACCAGCGGCGGCGCATCGACCTGCGGCACGTGGCAGGCCACGCAGTTGTGGCGCCCGGCCGCGGCTTCCTCGTGCTTCTTGCCTTCGCGGTCGACGAAGTGGCTGTCGCCGATCTTCGGCGCCTTCTTCTTCTCGTAGTTCGCGGCGCCGTGGCAATCGAGACACTGGTTGCCTTCGAGGTTGATCTCGTCGAAGTTCTCGACGGCGTGCGGAATCACCGGCGGCTGCGTGCTGAAGGTGCGCACGACCGGCGCCTGCGTTCCCGGGCGCTTGCCGACATAGGACTTCATGTCGGCGACCGGGTCCGGCGCGGCGACGTCGATGCCGCGGATCGACTTGGCGCCGTCGGCGGCGAAAGCCAGCGCGGCAAAGCAGGCCGCCACGGCGGTGATGGTGAGTTTGATGGTCTTGTTCATGATTGGCGTTCCCTCCACGTCAAAGGATGATTCAGTGAATTCCAGTTTTTCAGTTGCTGCCCGCCGCGGGGTCTTCGCCCTGCGGCGCGGCCGGCGCCCGGTTTCCCGGCGGATTGAAGCGCAGGCCGAAGTTGAAAACGTCTTTCGCGCACACGTCGATGCAGCGTCCGCAGTTGGTGCAGCTGGGCGCGAGGATCAACGGGCCGACGCCCTTGCCCTCGCCCTTCAGCGCCGGCCGGATGACCTGCGGCTCCGGACAGACCTCGAAGCAGTCCATGCAGTCGTTGCACGCCGCGCGCCGGGTGGCCGAGACGCGCAGCGGACTCCACTTGCCGAGCAAGCCGTAGAAGGCGCCGACCGGACACAGGTGGCCGCACCAGCCGCGGCTCATGACGAACAGGTCGAACAGGAAGACCGCCAGGACGACCGCCCACGCCGTGCCGAGCCCGAAGATCAGGCCGCGGTGCAGCATCGACACCGGATTGATCAGCTCCCAGACGATCGTGCCGGTTGCCACGGCCAGCGCCAGCGTCATGCCGAGCAGCCAGTAGCGGGTCTGGCGGGCGATGTGCGCACTGCCGCGGATGCCGAGCCGCGCGCGCAGCCAGCCGGCCAGATCGGTGAGCATGTTGACCGGGCAGACCCACGCACAGAAGACACGGCCGCCGATCAGGAAGTAGAAGACCGCGACGATCGCGACGCCGATCAGGCCGAGCGTTTCCGGCACATGGCCGGCGAGCAGCGACTGCAGCATCACATAGGGGTCGGCCAGCGGCAGGACGCCGAGCGTCAGGCTGTAACTCAGGTTGCCCTTGACGATCCACAGGCCGGCCAGCGGCCCGAGCAGGAACAGCGCGAGGATCGCCAGCTGGCTGGCACGCCGGGCGAGCAGCCATTTGTGCGCGCCGAACCAGCCCTTGGCCGCGACGGCATCGGCGCCGACGCCCTTGCCGCTCGCGGCGGAAACGGTGCGGCCGCTCATTTACCGCCTCCCAGTCCGGGCGGATGGCTGGGCACCGGACCGGCCGTGGCGCCCGGCATGCCCGCCGGCGACGCCGGCACGGACGGCCCGCCGAAGCCGGGGGGCGAACTCGGCAGGGACGGGGACGAGAGGCCGGGCGGCAGATCGGATTGCAGCGCGCCGGGCGGCGCGGTGGCGCCGCTGGCCGGATCGTAGTGCCCCGGCAGCTGCATGCCTTCGGGCAGACGGTCGGGCAGATCGAGCATCTTGCTCTCGTCGATCAGCGAACCGCCGGCCTTCTTCTGCTCTTCCCAGCCGATGCGATAGTGGCGGCCGAGCGCGCCCTTGGCCAGCGCCACCGGATAGACCTTGATCGCGGCCTCCTCGAGGACGCAGGACTGC
This sequence comes from Candidatus Accumulibacter sp. 66-26, assembly GCA_001897745.1. GTDB lineage: Bacteria > Pseudomonadota > Gammaproteobacteria > Burkholderiales > Rhodocyclaceae > 66-26. Next base: position 28,414 of record MKUH01000021.1, on the reverse strand, counting down.
TCGCACTTGCCGCAGCCGGTGCAGTGTTCGGAATGGACGGTCGGCAGGAACATCGAATGCCGGCCGGTCCGGGAATTGGGCAGGACTTCGAGCGTGATCGCCTTGTCGATCACCGGGCAGACGCGATAGCACACGTCGCAGCGCAGCCCCAGGAAATTGAGGCAGGTCTCGTGGTCGACGAGAACGGCCAAGCCCATGCGCGCCTGGTTGATGTCGGTCAGGCCGTGGTCGAGTGCCCCGGTCGGACAGGCCTTCACGCAGGGAATGTCGTCGCACATCTCGCACGGACCGCTGCGCGCCGTGAAATAGGGCGTTCCGGTCGCAACCGGCGTTTCCGGTTTGGCGAGTTCGAGAATGTCGTAGGGACAGTCGCGCACGCACATGCCGCAGCGGATGCAGGCGCCGAGAAAATCGCCCTCGCGGCCGGCGCCCGGCGGACGCAGGGCGTGCGGCGGCAGCGCCGCGCTTTGCTTGCTGTAGAGTCCGAGACCGAGGCCGAGCATGCCGACGCCGCAGGCCATCTTCGCACTGTCGAAGATGAACTGGCGACGCGCCTGCGCGCTGACTGCGGCGCTCCGGGGTGGCGGCTTGGTTTTCTCGGCGGACATGATGAATTCTTTGGATTCTTCGCTACGGCGGGGAGACGGGGAAACAGCCGGGTGCGGGCGATCCTCCGCCCGCACCGGCACTCCCTGATTGTCTCGTTCCGCGCGCTCCTTAGGCCTTCACCACCTTGCACGCGCACTTCTTGAAGTCCGTCTCCTTCGAGAGCGGACAGGTCGCGTCCAGGGTCAGCTTGTTGACCAGACGGTGCTCGTCGAAGAAAGGCACGAAGACGAGGCCGACCGGCGGCTTGTTGCGCCCCTTGGTCTCGACGCGCAACTGGATCTCGCCGCGCCGGGAGGAGACCTTGACCACGTCGTTGCGGTTCAGGCCGCGCTTCTTCGCATCCTCCGGATGCATGAAGATCACCGCATCCGGCACCGCCTTGTACAGCTCGGGAACGCGGCGGGTCATCGAGCCGGTATGCCAGTGCTCGAGCACGCGGCCGGTGCACAGCCACAGGTCGTATTCGCTGTCGGGCGCCTCGGCGGCCGGCTGATAGGGCAGCGCGAAAGCGACCGCCTTGCCGTCCGGGAAGCCGTAGAAGCGGACGCCCTCGCCCTTCGGCACGTACGAGTCGTAGCCCTCGCGGAAGCGCCACAGCGTTTCCTTGCCGTCGACCACCGGCCAGCGCAGGCCGCGCGCCTTGTGATAGACGTCGAAGAAGGCGAGATCGTGCGCCTTGCCGCGGCCGAACCGGGCGTACTCCTCGAACAGGCCCTTCTGCACGTAGAAGCCGTAGGCCTTCGATTCGTCGTTCATGTAGTCCTTGATGGCGTGGGCGTTAACCGCCTTCACGTCGTCGAGGCCGTACTTGTTCACTTCCTTGTTGGCGTACAGGACGTCGAACAGCGTCTTGCCCTTGTACTCGGGATTCTTGTCGAGCAGTTCGGCCGGCCAGACTTCGTCGGTCTTGAAGCGCTTCGAGAACTCGATGTACTGCCACAGGTCGGACTTGGACTCGCCCGGTGCCTTGACCTGCTGCCGCCACATCTGGCCGCGGCGCTCGGCGTTGCCGTACATACCTTCCTTTTCCATCCACATCGCGGACGGCAGGATCAGGTCGGCGGACATCGCCGAAACGGTCGGGTAGGCGTCGGAGACCACGGTGAAGCACTTCGGATTGCGCCACCCCGGGTAGATTTCGCCGTTGATGTTCGGACCGGCCTGCATGTTGTTGGTCGTCGTCGTCCACAGGAAGCCGACCTTGCCGTCCTTGGCCATGCGCGACTGCAGCACGGCGTGGTAGCCGACCCACTCGGGAATCGTGCCCGCCGGCAACTGCCAGATGCCTTCGGAGAATTCGCGGTGCTTCGGGTTCATGACGACCATATCGGCCGGCAGGCGGTGGGCGAAGGTGCCGACTTCGCGCGCCGTGCCGCAGGCGGACGGCTGGCCGGTCAGCGAGAACGGGCTGTTGCCCGGCTCAGAAATCTTGCCCACCAGCAGGTGGACGTTGTAGATCATGTTGTTCACCCAGGTGCCGCGCACGTGCTGGTTGAAGCCCATGGTCCAGAACGAGGTGACCTTCACCTTCGGATCGGCGTAGGCCTTCGCCAGCGCTTCCAGGCGATCCTTCGGCACGCCCGAGATTTCGTGCGTCTTGTCGAGCGTGTACTCGGAGACGAAAGCGGCGAACTCGTCGAAGCTGATGTCGACCGCCTTGCCCGGGTCGCCCTTCGGCTTGCCGTCCGGGCCGGGATAGCCGTTGTTGCCGGCGGCCTGTTCGAGCGGATGGTTCGGACGCAGGCCGTAGCCGATGTCGGTGACGCCCTTCTTGAACTTGACGTGCTTGGTAACGAAGTCCTTGTTAACGGCGTTGTTCTGGATGATGTAGTTGGCGATGTAGTTGAGGATCGCCAGATCGGAGTTCGGCTTGAAGATCAGCTCGTTGTCGGCCAGTTCGCACGAGCGGTGCGTGAAGGTCGACAGAACGTGGATCTTGACGTGCTTGGCGCTCAGGCGGCGGTCGGTGACGCGCGACCAGAGGATCGGGTGCATCTCGGCCATGTTCGAGCCCCACAGCGCGAAGACGTCGGCGTGCTCGATGTCGTCGTAGCAGCCCATCGGCTCGTCGATGCCGAAGGTGCGCATGAAGCCGACGACGGCCGAAGCCATGCAGTGGCGGGCGTTCGGGTCGATACTGTTGGTGCGCAGGCCGGCCTTCCACAGCTTGGAGGCGGCATAGCCTTCCCACACGGTCCACTGGCCGGAACCGAACATGCAGACGCCGCGCGGACCCTGCTCCGGGTTCTTGAGCGTCGTCTTGACCTTCTCGGCCATGATGTCGAAGGCCTTGTCCCAGGAAATCGGCGCGAACTCGCCGTTCTTGTCGTACTGACCGTTCTTCATGCGCAGCAGCGGCTGCGTCAGGCGGTCCTTGCCGTACTGGATCTTCGCCAGGAAGTAGCCCTTGATGCAGTTCAGGCCGCGGTTGACCGGCGCTTCCGGGTCGCCCTGGGTCGCCACGATGCGGCCGTCCTTGGTGCCGACCAGCACGCCGCAGCCGGTGCCGCAGTAGCGGCAGGCGCCCTTGTCCCAGCGCACGCCGTCGTCTTTCCGCTGCTGCGCCAGCGCCATGCCGGGCACGCTGATGCCGCCCACGGTCGCCGCTGCCGCCACCGCGTTGCTCTTGATAAAGTCACGTCTCGTCAGTTTCATCTCAGGCCTCCTCGTCGGGATCAGATTCGTATTGGTGGTACACCATCGACGCCGAGAGCACGCCCGGCTGGTGGTTGATCGTTTCATACATGTTGGCAACGGCTTGTTCCGAATCGGCTTCGATCGTCACGATCATCCGCCCCTCCTCGGTCACCGCGTGAACCTCGACACCGTTCAACGCCAGCAGGCTTTCCCGTACCTGTGCGATACCTTCCGGGCGGGCATTGACCAGCAAACTGGAAATATTCATCTTCTGGACACACTCCAAAAACTGCGCCGCGCGGGCGGCGGACCGGCACGCCGGGACACCGGCGGACAAACCCTGTTGGCTCTAATGGCTTTACGTCACGCGCCACTCTAAGCCGCCGGTGCGCGCATTTTTTTGATGCATATCAATCTAGAAAAAAATCCATACAAGCATTGCGGAAATAGCCCGGCCGGGGCACGCCGGCAGGCGTCCCGGATGAACCGCGCAACAGGGAAGTCAGGCGGTTGCGGAAAGGCGGGGGAGGACCGCGCGCGCGTTGCGCGACGTGGCCTGCGCTACGTCCTCGACGGCAAGCCCGCGCAGGCCGGCCAGTTCGGCGGCGATGCGCGGCAGGTGCTGCGGCGCGTTGCGCGCGCGCCCGAGAAAGGCGGGCGGAATGTCGGGCGCGTCGGTTTCGAGGACGATGGCGTCGAGCGGCAGCGTCGCCGCCAGCTCGCGGATGCGCAGGGCGCGTGGGAAGGTCAGCGTGCCGCCGAAACCGAGCTTGAAGCCGAGGGCGATGAAGGCGTCCGCCTGCTGGCGGCTGCCGTTGAAGGCGTGCGCGACGCCGCCGTATCCGTGAGTCTTGCCGAAGACGCGGCGCAACTGCTTGAGGATCGCATCCTGCGCGCGACGCACGTGGAGCAGGACCGGCAACCCGAAGTCGCGGGCGATCTTCAGCTGCTCGACGAAGAAGAACTCCTGGCGCGCAGGGTCGGCGTCGGGAACGAAGAAGTCGAGGCCGATTTCGCCGACGGCGACCGGCGGCCACGGCCCGTCGGCCTCGCGCCGCAGCCAGTCGCGCAGCGTGTCGAGATCGGCCTCGCTTGCCCGCCCGACGTAGAGCGGATGGATGCCGTAGGCCGGCGCGCAGCCCGGGTAGCGCGCGCAGCACTCGCGCACGGCGGCGAAATTGGCGGTTTCAATGGCCGGCACGACGATCCCTTCGACGCCGGCGACCCGCGCCGCCTGCGCGACGGCGGCGCGGTCGGCCGCGAACTCGGCGGCGTCGAGGTGGCAGTGCGTGTCGATCAACATCGCCGCGCGCCCGGGCGGGATGCCAGGGTACGTTGACATACATTTCGTGGAGCGCGTTGTGACGAGGGGGCTGTGCCTACTAGGCGCGCGCCGCCGCCCGCACCGGGGTGCGGGCAAGGGGCGTAATAACGTAGGCGCGGCCCCCTCGTCACAACCCTTCGGGACGGCCACTGAACGGGCTCATCGCCGCGTTGCATCCCGTTCGGTGGTCGTCGCGCCCATGAAATATATGTCAACACACCCTAGCTGCGGCCGTATACCGGCTTGCGCTTCTCGAAGAAGCCGGCCAGCCCCTCGGCGAAATCGGGATGCGCGCCGCAGGCGGCGAAGGAGCGCTGCTCGGCGACGAGCTGCGCTTCCAGCGGGTTGTCGAACGAAGCGTTGAGCAGCGCCTTCGTGCGCGCGAGCGCCTCGGCCGGACCGTTGGCCAGGCGGCGCGCCAGCTTCTGCGTTTCGGCGGCAAGTTCGTCGGGAGCGACGACGCGATTGACGAGACCCAGTTCGCGCGCGCGCGCGGCGTCGAAGCGGTCGCCGAGCAGCGCGATCTCCATCGCCTGCTTGAGGCCGACCTGGCGCGGCAGCGAGAAGGTGGCGCCGCCGTCAGGCGACAGTGCGATGTTGCTGTAGGCCAGCGTGAAGTAGGCGTTGTCGGCGGCCAGCACGAGATCGGCGGCAAGCATCAGCGACAGGCCGAAGCCGGCGACGGCGCCGTGCACGGCGGCGACCACCGGCTTGCGCATGCCCTTCAGGCTGAGCACAGAGGCGTGCACGGCGGCGATCACCTGCTCGAAGGCGGCCTGCCGTTCGGCCGGCGGCAGCGCGAGCTGCTCGCGGAACCACTTGAGGTCGCCGCCGGCCATGAAGTGTTCGCCGGCGCCGCGCACGACGACGGCACGCACGGCCGGATCGAAGGCGGCGCGCGCGCTCGCCTCGCGCAGCGCGTCGATCATCGCCAGATTGAGCGCGTTGAGCGCTTCGGGGCGATTGAGGGTGAGCGTCGCGATGGCGTCCTGGACTTCGTAAAGCACTGCACTCATGTTGCCGTCTCCTGTTTTTTGATTATAGGAAGTCGAAACGCGGTTCCGGCGTGCGCCCGCCGACGAGGTCGGCGAGCGCCGCGCCGGAGCCGCAGGCCAGCGTCCAGCCGAGCGTGCCGTGGCCGGTGTTGAGATAGAGATTGGGGTAGGCGGTATGCCCGATGGCCGGCACGTTGGACGGCGTCGCCGGGCGCAGGCCGCACCAGAATTCGGGCGCACCGGCCGGACGCAGGTCGGGGAACAGCTCGCCGGCGCGCCGGACCAGCGCCTGGCAGCGCACCGGGTTGAGTTCGGTGTCGTAGCCGGTGAACTCGGCGGTGCCGGCGATGCGCAGGCGCTGGCCGAGGCGCGAGAAAACGAGCTTGTGGCCATCGTCGGTCAGGCTGACGGTCGGCGCGACGCTGTCGGGGCCGAACGGCAGCGTCGCCGAATAGCCCTTGGCCGGATAGACCGGCAGACGGATGCCGAGCGGGCGCAGCAGGCGCGGCGTGTAGCTGCCGCAGGCGGCGACGTAGGCGTCGGCGACGAGCACCTCGCCGCCGGCCGCGTTGTTCACCAGCACGCCGGCAATGCGCCCGCCGCCGGCGGCGATCTTCTCGACCGTGTCGCCATAGCGGAAAGTCACTCCGCGCGCGGCGCACAGGGCGGCCAGGCGCTGCGTGAAGCGGTGCGCGTCGCCCGACTCGTCGCTCGCCGTGTAGTCGCCGCCGACCAGCAGCGGGCGCGCGGCGGCGAGCGCCGGTTCGATTTCGATGCAGCGCTCGGCGCTGACCGTTTCACGGTCGCAGCCGAGGGCGCGCATTGCGGCGGCAGCCTCGACGGCGCGCGCGAACTCGCGGCGGTCGGTGTAGACGTGCAGGATGCCGCGTTCGAGATGGTCGTAGGCGAGGCCGTCGTGCGCTGCGAGTTCGGCGCGCAGCGCCTGCAGGCGCTGCCGGCTGTAGAGCGCGAGCGCGACGATGTTGCGCATGTTGGCGCGCGTGCGCCAGGGCAGGCATTCGCGCAGGAAGCGCAGGCTCCAGTCGAACAGCGCCGGGTCCCAGCGCGCGCGGAAGAGCAGCGGCGCGTCTTCGCGCCCCATCCAGGCCAGCGCCTGCAGCGGCGCGTGCGGCGTCGCCCAGGGCTCGGCGTGCGAAACGGATATCTGGCCGCCGTTGGCGAAGCTGGTTTCGAGGCCGGCGGCCGGCTGCCGGTCGAGCACCGTGACTTCGTGGCCGGCTTCCGCCAGATACCAGGCGCTGGCGACACCGACGACGCCGGCCCCGAGAACCAGGACTTTCAAGACTCAGTCACTCCCGCTCACGGGCAATGCGCACGACTTCCGGGATATGGCGCAGGACGCGCAGCAACTGGGCGAGATGCAGGCGGCCGGCGACCTGCACGGTGAAATGCAGCACCGTGTACAACCCGGAATCCTTCTCGTCCATGCTGACGTTTTCGATATTGGCGCCGGACTCGGAAATGCCGGTCGCGATGCGCCCGAGCACGCCGCGCACGTTCTTCGCGGCGATCCGGATGCGCACGTCGAAGAGCTTGCCGGGCTCCGGCTCCCATTCGACGTCGATCCACTTCTGCGGCTCGCTGCTGCGCGATTTGCGGATCGCCGGGCAGTCGTGCGTGTGGATGACCAGCCCCTGTCCCTTGCGGATCGAGCCGATGATCGGATCGCCCGGGATCGGCTGGCAGCACGGCGCGAGCTGGATGGCCATGCCTTCTGTGCCGCGGATGACGAGCGAGGCCGGCATGCTGTTTTCCGGCTGCGGCGCATCTTCGGTAGACAGCAGGCGGCGCGCGACGACCGCGGCGAGCCGGCGGCCGAGGCCGATGTCGGTATAGATCTCCTTCATCGACTTGTTGCCCGAATCGCGCACCAGCTCTTCCCAGCTGGCCACCGGAACCTCGGCCGAGGACACGCCGAGCGCCCGCAGTTCCTGGTCGAGCATGCTCTCGCCGAGCGCGGCGGATTCGTCGTGCTGCATGGTCTTCAGGAAATGGCGGATCTTGCTGCGCGCGCGGCCGGTCTTGACGTAGGAGAGCCAGGCCGGATTCGGGTTGGCATGCGCGGCGGTGATGATCTCGACCTGATCGCCGTTGGCCAGCTCGGTGCGCAACGGCATCAGGTCGTAGTTGATGCGCGCGGCGACGCAGCGGTTGCCGATATCGGTGTGCACCGCGTAGGCGAAATCGACCGCCGTGGCGCCGCGCGGCAGCGCCATGATCTTGCCCTTGGGCGTGAACACGTAGACCTCGTCGGGGAAGAGGTCGACCTTGACGTGCTCGAAGAACTCCGACGAATCGACCGCCGTGCTCTGCAGCTCGAGCAGCGACTGCAGCCACTTGTGCGTCTTCAACTGCAGGTCGGCGCCGGAATCCTCGGTGTCCTTGTACAGCCAGTGCGAAGCGACGCCCTCCTGCGCCAGGTGGTGCATGCCCTCGGTGCGGATCTGCACCTCGACCGGCGTGCCGTAGGGGCCGATCAACGTCGTGTGCAACGACTGGTAGCCGTTGGCCTTGGGGATCGCGATGTAGTCCTTGAACTTGCCGGGCACCGGCTTGTACAACGCGTGCAGCGCACCGAGCGCGAGGTAGCAGGTCGGCACGTCGCGCACGACGACGCGGAAGCCGTAGATGTCGAGCACCTGCGAGAAGGTCAGGCGCTTGTCGACCATCTTGCGGTAGATCGAATACAGGCTCTTCTCGCGGCCGAACACCTGCGCCTGGATGGCGACCTCCTGCATCTTGCCCTGGATGCCGTCGAGGATGCGCGCCAGCAGCTCGCGCCGGTTGCCGCGCGCGGCGCGCACGGCGCGCGCCAGGACGCGCGCGCGCATCGGGTGGATGTGCTCGAAGGAGAGATCCTGCAGCTGCCGGAAGAGCTTGTTGAGGCCGAGCCGGTTGGCGATCGGCGCGTAGATTTCGAGCGTTTCGTAGGCGATGCGGCGGCGCTTGTCGGCGCGCATCGCGGACATCGTCTGCAGATTGTGCAGGCGGTCGGCGAGCTTGATGAGCACGACGCGCAGGTCGCGCGCCATGGCCATCAGCATCTTGCGGAAGTTTTCGGCCTGCGCTTCCTGGTAGGACTGGAACTCGATCTTGTCGAGCTTGGAGAGGCCGTCGACCAGTTCGGCGACCGGCTTGCCGAAGCGTTCGGCGATCTCCGACTTGCTGACCGCCGTATCCTCCATCACGTCGTGCAGCAGGGCGGCGATCACCGCCTGCGCATCCATGTGCCACTCGGCCAGCGCCCCGGCGACGGCGAGCGGATGCGTGATGTAGGGTTCGCCGGAGAGGCGGATCTGGCCGTGGTGCGCGGCCGCGCTGAAGAGATAGGCCTCGCGGACGAGGTCGATTTCTTCCGCCGTTAGGTAGTTGAGGCTGTCGATGAAGACCCGGTAGGCCGGGTCTTCGGGTGCCGCCGCCCCGCCCGTGGCAGCGGGAGGAAGGGCATGCGCATCAGGGACGCTGGCGGTGGAGGCCGGGGGCATGGCTGCCATGGTGGCTCACCGCCTTAATTGCCGGAGGCGGTCAGGCCTGACCGCGGTTCAGGACTTCCAGGCCGACCAGCCCGAGGCCGACTTCGCGCAGGGCGATGACGGTCGGTTTGTCCTTCTCGGGCTCGACCAGGGGCGTCGCGCCGTTGGCGATCTGGCGAGCGCGATAGGTGGCGGCCAGGGTCATCTGGAAACGGTTGGGGATGCGGTGCAGACAGTCGTCTACGGTCACTCGGGCCATGGCGGTATCCTACGAAATCAGAACAGGTTTGCGAAAAGGGCTGCGTGACGCTGGGATTGGGCCTTGAAGCTGAGGCGCGATGCCCGCGCAACCGACAACAGATCGCCCAGCGCCTGCTGCAGATCGTCGTTGATAATAACATAGTCGAATTCGGCCATATGCCGCATCTCGTCTCGCGCTGCGGCCATCCGGCGGGCGATCGTCTCGGCGCTGTCGGTGCCGCGACCGGACAGGCGGCGTTCGAGTTCGGCCAGCGACGGCGGCAGGATGAAGATGCCGATCGCCGCGGGGAAAATCTTGCGCACCTGCTGCGCGCCCTGCCAGTCGATTTCGAGCAGGACGTCGCGTCCGGCGGCCATTTCCGCTTCGATCCAGGTTTTGGACGTGCCGTAGTAGTTGCCATGCACCTCGGCCCATTCGAGAAAGTCGCCGGTGCCGATCTTGGCGAGGAAATCGGGAACGCCGACGAAGTGGTATTCGCGGCCGTCCTCCTCCCCGGCGCGCGGCGCGCGTGTCGTGTAGGAGATGGACAGGCGGATGCCCGGATCGTTCTCGAGCAGCAGACGCACCAGCGTCGTTTTGCCGGTGCCCGAGGGCGCGGCGACGATGTACAGATGACCGGCCATGGCGCGTCCTTACTCGAGATTCTGGATCTGCTCGCGCATCTGTTCGATGAGCAGCTTGAGTTCCATCGCCGTCTGCGACACCTCGGTGACGACCGACTTGGAGCCGAGCGTGTTGGCTTCGCGGTTGAGTTCCTGCATCAGGAAGTCGAGCCGCTTGCCGGTCGCGCCGCCGGCCTGCAGCACGCGCTCGACCTCGTCGAGGTGGGTGGACAGGCGGGCCAGTTCCTCGGCGACGTCGATGCGCACGGCGAACACGGCGACCTCCTGGCGGACGCGCTCGTCGTCGGCGCTGCCGAGGGCGTCGACCAGGCGCTGCTTGAGCTTGTCCTGGAAGGCGGCCTGCGCGACCGGGATGCGCGGCGCGACTTCGACGACCAGTTCGCGCATGCGCGCGACGCGCTCGAGGATCACGGCGGCGAGCTTCTCGCCCTCGCGCGCGCGCGTCGCCGCGAAATCGGCGACCGCCTCCTTGGCGAGTTCGAGCGTCGCCGCGGCGAGCGCCTCGACGTCGAGCGAGTCGTCGCCGAACATGCCCGGCCAGCGCAGCGCCTCGCTCACCGAGAGCGGCGCCGCCTGCGGCAGCTCGGCGCGCACCTGCGCGTCGAAGGACTTGAGGCGGGCGAGCAGTTCGCCGTTGAGACTCTGCTGCTGCGCGCGCGCGGCGGCGGGAACGAAGTTCAGGCGGCACTCGACCTTGCCGCGCGAGAGGCGGGCGCCGATCAGTTCGCGCAGGGCCGGCTCGACGACGCGCAGCTCCTCGCAGATGCGGAAATGGAAGTCGAGGTAGCGCGAATTGACGCTCTTCAGTTCGAGGTGCAGGGCGCCGCGCTCGACGTCGCGCGTTCTGGCTGCGTAGCCGGTCATGCTGTAGATCATGGAAATCCCGAATCGAAACGATGGCAGGCGAATGCCGCGGCGGCGCGCGAGTGCGCTTTACACTCCACCGGCAAACCCTGAAAATGGCTGAAAGTCCATATCATAGCTTCGACCTCGATGGCCCAACAAGCCAACCACGCCCTCCCCGCCGGTTACCAGCTCGATGAGTACCACATCGACCGACAGCTCTCCCTGGGCGGGTTTTCGATCGTCTATCTGGCGACCGACGGCGAGGGAAAATCCGTGGCGATCAAGGAATACCTGCCGAACAGCCTGGCGCTGCGCGGCGAGGGGGAAATCCGGCCGAGCATCAGCAACGAGCACATGAACGCCTTCCGCTACGGCATGAAGTGCTTCTTCGAGGAAGGCCGCGCGCTGGCCCGCCTGTCGCATCCGAACGTGATCCGCGTGCGCAATTTCTTCCGCGCCAACGACACGGTCTACATGGTGATGGACTACGAGCAGGGGCGCACGCTGCAGGAGTTCATCCAGCGGAACCGCGCGGCGGTGACCGAGAACTTCCTGCGCAACGTGTTCACCAAGCTGCTCAACGGCCTGCGCGAAGTGCATTCGCACAAGCTGCTGCACCTCGACCTCAAGCCGTCGAACATCTACATGCGCAACGACTACACGCCGGTGCTCATCGACTTCGGCGCCGCGCGCCAGACGCTGGCCTCCGACACGCCGATGCTGAAGCCGATGTACACGCCGGGCTTCGCCTCGCCCGAGCATTACACCCAGCGCGAATTCCTCGGCCCGTGGAGCGACGTCTACAGCATCGGCGCCTCGATGTACGCCTGCCTCGCCGGCAACGCGCCGCAGGCCGCCGACAGCCGTCTGGAGAAGGATCAGCTGGTGCCGGCGATGGTGCGCTGGGAAGGCCAGTTCTCGGACCACCTGCTCGAAACGATCGACTGGTGCCTGTGCCTCAACCACCTGTACCGCCCGCAGAGCGTCTTCGCGCTGCAGAAGGCGCTCACCGAGCAGGTGCCGGTCCTGCCGCAGCGCGAGGAGCGCTGGCTCGACCGGACGGTAGGGAAATTCGTCGGCCGCCTGAAAAAGATCGGGAACAAATGAAATTCACCATTTACCAGGAAAGCCGCCAGGGCAAGCGCGCCAACAACGAGGATCGCCTCGGCTACTGCTACTCGCGCGAAGCGCTGCTCGCCGTGGTCGCCGACGGGATGGGCGGCCACTACTACGGCGAAGTCGCCGCGCAGATCGCCGTGCAGACGCTGACCGAAAGCTTCCAGCGCGAAGCCAAGCCGCAGATCGCCGACCCCTTCCTCTTCCTGCAGAAGGCGATGCTCAACGCGCACCGCGCGATCATCGACTTCTCGCAGGAGCACAAGCTCGACGACTCGCCGCGCACGACCTGCGTCGCCTGCCTGATCCAGGACAACGTCGCCTACTGGGCGCACGCCGGCGACTCGCGCCTCTACCTGCTGCGCGAAGGGCGCGTGCATTTCCGCACGCGCGACCATTCGCGCGTGCAACTGCTGCTGGACCAGGGCGTGATCAACGAAGCGCAGGCCGCCGTCCACCCCGAGCGCAACAAGGTCTATTGCTGCCTGGGCGGCACGCAGGAGCCGGAGATCGAGTTCTCGCGCAAGATGCCGCTCGAAGCCGGCGACGTGCTCGCGCTGTGCACCGACGGCGTCTGGGGCGTGCTGCCCGAGGCCACCCTGGTCGACGCGCTGCAGGGCATCAACCTGATGCAGGCCGTGCCGGCCCTGCTCGCCGAGGCCGAACTGCGCGGCGGCTCGCACGCCGACAACCTGTCGATCATCGCCGTGCGCTGGGAAGACAGCTACGTCGAAAACGCGACGAGCGCGATCTCGACGCAGACCATGTCGCGCGACACGATCACCACCCGCCTCGACGAGTTCGGCCGCAACCCGAGCTACAAGAGCGAACTGACCGAAGACGAAATCGAACGCGCGATCGAAGAGATCCGCTCGACCATCCAGAAGTACGCCAAATAGGAAAACCCATGCGCCCGAGCAAAAGAAAGGCGTCGCAGCTGCGCGACGTCCGCATCACCCGCCGCTTCACCCGCCACGCCGAAGGCTCGGTGCTGATCGAAATGGGCGACACGCAGGTGCTGTGCACCGCCAGCATCGAGGAATCCGTCCCCGGCTTCCTGCGCGGCAAGGGCCAGGGCTGGGTCACCGCCGAATACGGCATGCTGCCGCGCGCCACGCACACGCGCAGCTCGCGCGAGGCGGCCAAGGGCAAGCAGACCGGACGCACGCAGGAAATCCAGCGCCTGATCGGCCGCGCGCTGCGCGCCGTGGTCGACCTGAAGGCGCTCGGCGAGCGCCAGATCACGCTCGACTGCGACGTCCTGCAGGCCGACGGCGGCACCCGCTGCGCGTCGATCACCGGCGCCTGGATCGCGCTCTGGGACGCCTGCGAACAACTCGTGGCGAACGGCAAGCTGGCCGAGAACCCGGTGCGCGACCACATCGCCGCGGTCTCGGTCGGCATCTTCGCCGGCACGCCGGTGCTCGACCTCGATTATCCCGAGGACTCGGACTGCGACACCGACATGAACGTCGTCATGACGGGCAGCGGCGGCATCGTCGAAATCCAGGGCACGGCCGAGGGCGCACCGTTCACGCGTGCGCAGATGACCGCGCTGGTCGACCTCGCCGAAGCCGGCATCGGCCAGCTGATTGCCGCGCAGAAGGAGGCGCTCGCCGCATGAAGCTCGTCCTCGCCTCGAACAATGCGAAGAAGCTGAAGGAGCTGCGCGAGATCCTGACGCCGCTCGGCTGGGAACTCGTGCCGCAGGGCGAACTCGGCGTCCCGGAAGCCGAGGAGCCGCACTGCACCTTCGTCGAAAACGCGCTCGCCAAGGCCCGCCACGCGGCGGCGCTGACCGGCCTGCCGGCGCTCGCCGACGACTCCGGCATCTGCATCGACGCCTTCGGCGGCGCGCCCGGCGTGCTGTCGGCGCGCTACGCCGGCGAACCGAAGTCCGACGCGCGCAACAACGACAAGCTGCTCGCCGAGCTCGGCAAACTCGCCGGCAAGAATAGCCGGCGCGGCCACTACTACTGCGTGCTCGTCTTCGTGCGCGCCGCCGACGACCCGCAGCCGCTCATCGCCGAGGGCGAATGGCACGGCGAAGTGCTGGAAGCGCCGCGCGGCGACGGCGGCTTCGGCTACGACCCGCTGTTCCTGATTCCCGAACTCGGCCAGAGCGTCGCCGAGATCCCGGCCGCCGAGAAGAACCGCCGCTCGCACCGCGGGCAGGCGCTGGCCCGCCTCGTCGAGCGCCTGCAAGCGCCCGCCTGATGTCCGCGCGCAAACCCGGCACGGTGATCCCCATCGTGCCGCACGGCAAGACCGCCGGCGGCGGCGCTTCCGCGCTCGAATTCCGCAGCGCCCTGCCGCTTTCGCTGTACGTGCACATCCCGTGGTGCGTGCAGAAATGCCCCTACTGCGACTTCAACTCGCACGAGATGCGCGGCGGCATTCCCGAGGCCGATTCGGAACGCTACGTCGCCGCCCTGATCGCCGACCTCGAATCGGCGCTGCCGCTCGTCTGGGGCCGCCGCGTCGGCAGCGTCTTCTTCGGCGGCGGCACGCCGAGCCTGCTCTCGGGCGCCGCGCTCGACGAACTGCTGACGGCCATCCGCACGCGCCTGCCGCTCGCGCCGGACGCCGAAATCACGCTCGAAGCCAACCCCGGAACGGTCGAAGCGGAGAAGTTCGCCGCCTTCCGCGCGGCCGGCGTGAACCGCCTGTCGCTCGGCATCCAGAGCTTCAACCCGGCGCACCTCAAGGCGCTCGGCCGCATCCACGACGACACCGAAGCGCGCCGCGCGGTCGACATCGCGCGCGCGCACTTCGACAACTTCAACCTCGACCTGATGTACGCCCTGCCCGGCCAGACGCTGGCCGAGGCGCTGGCCGACCTCGAAACCGCGCTGTCCTTCGCGCCGCCGCACCTGTCCTGCTACCAGCTGACGCTGGAACCGAACACCGCCTTCGCCGCGGCGCCGCCGGCGCTGCCCGAGTCCGACCTGTGCGCCGACATGCAGGAGGCGATCGAGGCGCGCCTCGCGCAGGCCGGCTACGCGCACTACGAGACCTCGGCCTTCGCGCAGCCCGGCCGGCAGTGCCGGCACAACCGCAACTACTGGGAGTTCGGCGACTACCTCGGGATCGGCGCCGGCGCGCACGGCAAGCTCACGCTGTTCGACGGCCGGCAGTGGGAAGTGCGCCGCCAGATGCGCTGGAAGCAGCCGAAACAGTATCTCGCGCAGGTCGCCGCCGGCGCGCCGGTGCATGAGGAGCACGCGGTCGCGCGCGCCGACCTGCCCTTCGAGTTCATGATGAACGCGCTGCGCCTGAACGACGGCTTCGACCCTGCGCTGTTCGAGGCGCGCACCGCGCTGCCGCTGATCGGCATCGAAAGCGAATTGCGCCGCGCCGAAGCCGACGGGCTGCTCGAGCGGGATGCGCGCCGTATCGCCCCCACCCTGCGCGGACAGCGCTACCTCAACGAACTGCTGCGCCGCTTTCTCGCCGCTTAACGGCAGCACACCGCAGCAGCTTAGCAACCCGCGCAAAGGCCGTCGCGCGCAGCCCCCTAAAGCGAGCGGCGCAGGGCGTCCAGGTCGACGTGCCGCTCATGCACGGCGCTGCGCGGAAACGACACGAGAAAGGCGACGCGCCGCGGCCGCTCGGGATCGACCGTCGAGAATTCGAGCAGCTCGATCGGCGCGCCGGCCGCCTGCGGGGGAACGACGATGTTCATCGCGTCGAGCTTGAGCGACAGGCGCTGCGGCCGGATGATCGCCTCGGCGTTGCGCAGCGCGGCGAGCACCCGTTCGAGCGCGCCGTCCAGCCCCGCGCCGCCGGCGCGCGTCGCCGCCAGCTGTTCGGCGTTGCGCGCCAGTTCGCGGCGCAGGCGGACGAGGTCGGGCGCCTCGCCTTCCTCCCGCGCGAACAGCGGATCCAGCCCGGCGCCGCTCTGCTCCATCAGGCGCAAACGCGTCAGCAACAGCTGGCGGTAGGACGCCAGCTGCTCGACCTGCTTGCGGTTGTCGGCAATTTCGCGCATGGCCGCCAACGCCAGCTGCTCCAGGACGAAGTCCTCGAGCGCGCGGCGGGTCGCGGCTTCGGCCGGCGCCAGACCGGCGACGCGAAAGTCGCCGAAACTGACGGTCTTCTGCAGCACGTCCTGGCGCAACATCCCGCCGGCGTCGAGCGCCGGCCCCGACACGCTGCGCTCGACGCGGGTCGCCGCCAGCACGCCGAACAGCGTGTCGCTGCCCGAGAGCGCGCCGGCGTCGAGGAAGTTGCGCACTTCGCGACTGGCGGCGAGCGCCGCGTCGATCTCGTCCGGGCGCGCAAAGGTGGCGCGCAGCAGCGGATCGTGCGCCCAGTTCTCGGGCGTCAGCGCGACGCTCGGCGGCATCTGGCCGATCGTCGCGCGCGCGAACGCCAGCGCATCCTGCACCGCCGGCGCCAGGCGGTCGCGCGCGCCGCGCAGAAGTTTCAGGCGCGGGTCGATGCCGTGCAGGACGCGATCCACCGCCCGCATCAGCCCTTCGTTGCCGGCCGCGAGGTCGCGGCCGCCGAAGATCCAGTCGAAGAAGCCCACGCGCGCTACCTGAGCTGGTTCATGGCCTCGTCGAGCTGCCGGCGCAGCGCCTCGGTCGGCAGCCCCTGCGCTTCGGCCACGCGAATCCGGCGGACGAGATCGGCGATCTGCGCCGGGGTCGCCGGCGCACCGGCGGGCGTGATCCGGATCGCCGGCGGATTTGCCGGCGGATTTGCCGGCGAATTCGCCGACGACGTCGGCGCGGCCTTCCCGGCGGACGGCTGCACCTGGCCATCGACCACCACTTCGGCACGCTCGGCGCCGGGCTGGCCGCGCCGCGCGGTGATCACGATCGATTTCGGCTGGTAGGGGCGCGGCGCCGGACGGCGGGCGTTCTGCGCCGACGGCGTGCCGCTGCGGCGGAAGGTCTCGACGGCGGCGAACAACTGCTTGCGCAGCGCGTCGGCCGGCTGCCCGGCGGCCTCGGCCTCGCGGATCTGCCGCAGCAGGTCCTCGATGGCGCTCGGCGCCGCCGCCGAGCGCGTCGCCTCGCCGAAGCTCTCCTTCGGCGCCTTGACGGCGATCGCGAATTCCTCGGGCGACGAGATCATCTTGCCCAGCCGGTAGTGGTCGTAACGCATGGCCAGCGTCAGCGCGGTGTCGCCCCAGTCGTTCTTCGACTTCGGATCGCCGCCCGCTTCGAGCAGCGTCTTGGCGAGTTCTTCGCGCCCCTCGCGTGCCGCCAGCATGAGCGGCGTCGATCCGTTCGGCGAGCGCGCGTTGACCTCGGCGCCGCGCTCGATCAGCGTGCGCGCCAGCTTGTCCTGGCCGCTGAACACGGCGTAGTGCAGCGCGCTCCAATTCATTCCCTCGCGGTTGAGCGCAGCGCCGCGTTCGAGCAGCCAGAGCACGGCGGCTTCGTGCCCGCCCCAGGCGGCCAGTTGCAGCGGCTGCTCGCCGTTCCGGTTGGCGCGCCGGGGATTGGCGCCGCGCTCGACGAACAGCGCCATCATCTCGACATTGCCGTTCCACGCCGCGACCATCAGGCCGGTGCCGATGCGGTCGGCCTGGTATTCGGGGTCCAGCCCCTCGTCGAGCCAGCCTTTGACGGTGCGCAGGTCGCCGCGCTCGACGGCGAGGCCGAAGGCGATCGGATCGGGCGCCGCCGCCCAGGCCGGCGCGGCCAGCAGGCACAGCACGAGGAGCGCGCGACGCGCGCCGTGGGCAAACCATCGCATGATTGACTCTCCATTGACGCTCGCCGGCGCGGGCGCGCCTCCGGACGCGATGCCCCGCGTCCCGCCGCCGGTTTTACCGTCTGTTTTGTTGCACAATATCGCGCTCATGTCGTCCCGCCCCGTTCCGCCCCTCATCGTCGCCTTCGCGCTCTCGCTCGCCCTGCACGGCGGCCTGCTGCTGCCGGACGTCCTGCGCCCCGCCGCGACGCCGCCGCGCCCGGCGCTGCGCGCCGAACTGCGCCTGCCGCCGCTGCCCGAGGAGCGCTCCGTGGCGCCGCCCGCCGAGTCCCTGCTGAAGAATACGCTGGACGTCGAGGCGGCGGAACCGGCGCGCGCCGCAGCTTTGCCGCCTCCGCCGGAAAAGCCGGGGGCGACGGCCAGGGCGCGCGCCGAAACGAAACGCGAGGTCCGCAGCGCGCAGAAGAAGCTGGCACAGCACCTCTACTATCCGCCGGAAGCGGTCGCCCGCGGCCTCGAGGGCGAGGTGCGCCTACGCGTCACGCTGGCCGCCGACGGCAGCGTCGCCGACGTGCGCGTCGCCGCGAGCAGCGGCCATCCGCTCCTCGACCACGCGGCGGAAAAGGCCGCCTGGGCGATGGGGCGCGCCGACGCGAGCGGACGCGAACTGATCCTGCCCGTCGTCTTCCGTCTGCAGTAGGCGCCTTGCGCGCTTCCGGATCGGGTCCGGCGCGCCGGCCGGCGCCATCCGGCGCGCTCCCCTACTTGCGGCGGAAAACCAGATCCCAGACGCCGTGCCCGAGGCGCAGGCCGCGCTGCTCGAACTTGGTGAGCGGCCGGTAGGCCGGGCGCGGCGCGTAGCCGGGCGCGGTGTTTTCGAGCAGCGCTTCGGCCGAGAGCACTTCGAGCATCTGCTCGGCGTAGTTTTCCCAGTCGGTGGCGCAGTGGATGTAGCCGCCCGGCCGCAGGCGGCTGGCGAGCAGCGCGACGAGCGGCGGCTGGATCAGGCGCCGCTTGTGGTGGCGCGCCTTCGGCCACGGGTCGGGGAAGAAGATGTGCGCACCGGCCAGCGCATCGGGCGCGATCATGTCGCGCAGAACCTCGACGGCGTCGTGCTGGACGATGCGCTGGTTGGTGAGCCCGCCCTCGGCGATCAGCTTGCACAGGCTGCCGACGCCGGGCGTGTGCACTTCGATGCCGAGATAGTCGTTGCCTGGATTGGCGGCGGCGATGGTGGCCGAGGTCTCGCCCATGCCGAAGCCGATTTCGAGAATCTTCGGCGCGCTGCGCCCGAACAGGGCGTCGAGGTCGAGGCGCGCGGCCGTGTAGGGCACGCCGATTTTGGCCATCATGTCTTCGTGGTAGCGCTGCTGCGCGTTCGAGACGCGCCCCTGGCGCAGCACGAAGCTGCGGATGTGCCCGTGCGCGACCGGGGCGCCGAGCGCCCCCTTTTCCGGCGAATTCGCGGGGCTTCCCGCGGGACTTCCTTCTCTCTCGTTCATGCTCACGATCCGATCAGACCGCTGGTCGGCGACGACGGGTCGGCCGAGTACAGCTTGCGCGGCATACGGCCGGCGAGGAAGGCCTCGCATCCGGCCTCGACCGCTTTTTTCATGGCGCTGGCCATCAGCACGGGATTCTGCGCGTGCGCGATGGCGGTGTTCATCAGCACGCCGTCGCAGCCGAGTTCCATGGCGATCGCCGCGTCCGACGCGGTGCCGACGCCGGCGTCGACGAGCACCGGTACCTTTGCATTGTCGATGATCAGGCGCAGGTTCCACGGGTTGACGATGCCCATGCCGGAGCCGATCAGCGAGGCGAGCGGCATCACCGCGACGCAGCCGATCTCTTCGAGCATCTTCGCCTGGATCGGATCGTCGGCGCAGTAGACCATCACCTGGAAGCCTTCCGCGACCAGCGTCTGCGCGGCCTTGAGGGTTTCCGGCATGTTCGGGAACAGCGTCGTGGGATCGCCGAGCACTTCGAGCTTGACCAGCGCGTGCCCGTCGAGCAGCTCGCGCGCCAGGCGCAGCGTGCGCACCGCGTCGTCGGCCGTGTAGCAGCCGGCGGTGTTGGGCAGGATGGTGAATTGCGACGGCGGCAGCACGTCGAGCAGGTTAGGCTCGCCGGCGTTCTGGCCGATGTTGGTGCGGCGGATCGCGACGGTGACGATCTCGGCGCCGGAAGCGTCGATCGCCGCGCGCGTTTCGGCGAAATCCTTGTATTTCCCGGTGCCGACGAGCAGGCGGGAACGGTAGGTCTTGCCGGCGACGGTCAGGCTGTGTGCTTGTGCGTCCATGGTCTTTCGCTTTGAAATGGCCGAATTCGGGAATCGGAGGCCGGGATGCGGAACTTGGCGCCGGATTCAGCCGCCGCCGACGGCGACGACGATCTCGATGCGGTCGCCCGCGGCCAGCGCGACTTCGGCGTGGCGGCCGCGTGGCACGATCTCGCCGTTGCGTTCGACGGCGATGCGCTTGCCGGCGTAGCCGAGCGCCGCGACGAGCGCGGCGACGGTCAGCGGAGCGGAGAACTGGCGGGCTTCGCCATTGACGATGAGTTCCATTGAGCGGGCGATTTTACCACGCCCCGCAGGAAGTCCTCTTGGGGGACGCCCGGGCGAAGTCCCCGCAGGGGCATCCGGGGGGCCGGCCGAACGATCCGCGCCGGTCGGTCCGGCGGAGCCGACGGCGGTGTCCCGGCAAATCCCGGCAAATCTCGCGCGCGCCCGGATTCGCCGCCGGCCCGGCGCACGCCGCTATAATCGCCCTTTCGCTCTTTCGCCCATCCCCGCCCTTCGATTCAGGAGCCACTCATGTTCCGCCTCCCCCTGCGCGCGCTGGCCGCATCCCTGTTGCTCGCTTCCGGCGCCGCGCTGGCCGACGTCAAGATCGGCGTGATCGCCTCGTCGACCGGCGTCACCGCCGTCGTCGGCATCCCGCAGAAGAACACCGTCGCCCTGCTGCCGTCCGAGATCGGCGGCCAGAAGGTCGATTACGTCGTGCTCGACGACGCCTCCGACCCGACCAACGCGGTGACCAACCTGAAGAAGCTGCTCGCCGAGCACAAGGTCGACGCGCTGATCGGCCCGACGACGACGCCGGCCGCGCTGGCCATGCTCGACTTCGTCGCCGAAGCGAAAGTGCCGCTGGTCACCACGGTCGGCTCGTCGGCGCTCGTCCTGCCGATGGACGAGCGCAAGAAATGGGTGTTCAAGACGACGCAGAACGACGACCTGATCGCCGAGGCGCTGATCGCCCACATGAGCGCCAGCGGCGTGCGCAGCGTCGGCTTCATCGGCTTCAACGACCCCTACGGCGAGAACTGGTACAAAGTCTTCGCGCCGATGGCCGAGAAGGCCGGCATCCGCATCGCCGCCAGCGAGCGCTACACGCGCACCGACGCCTCGGTCACCGGACAGGCGCTCAAGCTGCTCGCCGCCAAACCGGACGCCGTCCTGATCGCCGCGACCGGCGGCCCGGCCGTGCTGCCGCAGGCGGCGCTGCTCGACAAGGGCTACAAGGGCAAGATTTACCAGACGCACGGCGTCGCCACCAACGACTTCATCCGCATCGGCGGCGCCAAGGTCGAAGGCACGCTGATGGCCGGCGGCCCGATGCTGGTCGCCGACGACCTGCCGGCAAGCAACCCGATCAAGGCCGTGGCGCGCGGCTACATCAAGGCCTACGAGGCGAAGTACGGCGCCGGCAGCACCTCGACCTTCGGCGCCAACACCTACGACGCCGGCCTGCTGCTGCAGAAGGCGATTCCGGTCGCGCTGAAGAAGGCGCAGCCGGGCAGCCCCGAGTTCCGCGCCGCGCTGCGCGACGCGCTCGAACAGGCGAAGGAAGTGGTCGGCGCGCAGGGCGTGTTCAACATGACGGCGCAGGACCACAACGGCATGGACAGCCGCGCACGCGTCATGATGAGCGTGAAGAACGGGCGCTGGACGCTGGTGCCGTGAGCGGTTTCGAGAACTACCCCGAACAGCTGGCCGCGCTCGACCGCGAGATCGCGCACTACGCCGCGCTGTGCGGCGTCGATCCGGCCGACCGCGCGGCGGTCGAGGCCTGCGTCAAAGACGTGCGCGCCAGCTGGCCGGAGGACAAGGCCCGGCAGTCGCTGCACGGCCTGCTCGTGCTGCGCATCAAGCTCGAAACGGAAATGCTCGGCGAGGGCATCGTGCCGCCGCCGCGGCACGGCCTCTAGGAGGCGATGCGCCGGTCCGGCGCCGGATGAGCCGACGACGGACGGCGATGCACCCTCGGCGGCCGTCCCGGAGGGGTATGGCGAGGGAGGCGCGGCCGGGTCGTTGCGCCGCTTGCCCGCCCGCTGCGGGCGGTGGCATGCGCCCGGCAGGCGCCGCTTCCGCGCTGCCCCGCAGCATGCGCGTCGACGCCCCCTAGAAAGCGACGCTCATCCGCGCCGACCATTCGGAGACGTTGCGCAGGTCGCCCTGCAGGCGGGTGTCCGACGAATAGCGCAGGCCGACGCTGACGTTGCGCGCCAGCGCGTGCGACAGGCCGAGGAAGACGCGCTGGTTTTCCGGCGCGTTGTTGAGCGGCCGGCCGTTCACCGTCTGCCCGCCGCCCCGGTTTTCCTGCACGCCGACCTGCGATTCCCAGCCCGCCGCGAATTTCCAGCGCAGATAGCCGGTCACGCCGTAGGCCGTCTGCTGCTCCATCCGGCGGCCGCCGTAGTAGTTGTCGTTGGTCTCGTAGAAGCTCACTTCGGGGACCAGTTCGACGCTCCAGTCGGCGCTCAGGCGACGCACCCAGCCGAGCGCGAGGACGGCCTTCCAGCGGTCGTCGCCGGGATTGAGCAGGCGCTTGCCGTCGTACTGTCCGGAAGGCGGCATGACGGTGACGCCGACGCCCAGCCACTGGCCGCCGTCCGGGTCGTTCACCGGCCACACGGTAAGCCCCAGGCGCAGGTCGGCCGGTCCGGCGATCGGCTCGCCGTAGCCCATCGGGAAGCGTCCCTCGGTCCGGTGCGCCTCGATGTAGGGCTGCAGCACCGACCAGGCGGCGGTCATGTCGCCGATCCGGTCGTACAGGGTGAGGCCGACCGCCGCCGCACGCCCGACCATCTTGCCGGTCCCCAGGCGCACGCCCTTGACGTAGGGCCCGTCGACCTCGCGCTCGAGCAGCAGGAAGCTCAGCACGCGCGTCCCGACCGGCGCCGCGACGTAGGCGCCCGGCATCGGATCGCTGGCGGCGGCGGCGACCAGCGGCAGCGCGAGGACGGAAAGCGCGAGGAGAAGACGGCTACCTGCACGGCGGACGGCCGGAGCGAAGAAGGAAGAGGAAGGCTGGACGATCGGTTTCACGGCAGGCGATCTGAATGGATAGGCAGGATATATGCTGGATTCGCCCGAAAATCGACGATTCCGCGCGAAAAACGATGAAAACACGAAGGCTGAAAAGCGTGCAAAGCGCGCCCTCTTCCGGTCCGGAAATCATAGAATCCGGTGCCGGATCGGCCCATGTTTTTTCTTGAAAATTCCGTTTTCCCGCGACTGAATTGGGTATTTTTCGCAGGGCAGGCGAATTGCCGGCCGCATTATCCAACAAAATCCCCGCCGGACGCACTTCATTTGCGGCCCGCACGCCGCGCCGGCCGCGAAAAAAAAGCCCGGGGCCGCGCGCGGCTCCGGGCTGTGGCGTATCGCCGGCGTGCCTCAGAGGGTGCTGAGGATGTTGAGGAACCAGCCGCGGCTGCGGTACGACAGGTTGGTCAGGTCGTCCGAGTAGGTGGTGAAGTTGTAGCCCGCCCCCACCTTCACGTTCTGCCCGAGGTGGCGATACGCCGCCAGCAGCGCGCCGGCCTTCGCGTCCTGCGCTTCCCTGGCGCGCAGGTTGCGCAGTTCGGTCACGACGTCCCACTCGCGGATCCAGTGCCAGTCGGCGCGCAGCACGACGAGGTCGGCGCGGCTCGAATACCACTCGCCGTCCGCCTTGCCGTTCTTCAGTTCGCCGATGCGCAGGCCGTACTTCACCCCCAGGGACAGCCAGGGGCGAGCGTCCCAGATCGTATCGACCGAGAAGACCTGGCTCTTCTGCGCGTAGTCCACCGTGGTGCCCGTGGTGGTCAGCTGCCCCGGTGAAGGCAGGTTGTAGAAGTTGGTGTACTTCACCAGCGTGTTCCAGCGGTCGTTGTCCACCGGCCGGTAGGCCGCGCCGGCGACGATCTCGTGGAAATCGCCGTCGTAGAAGGCGCCCTGGCTGTTGCTGCTGCGCGAGATGTTGAACTTGCCGAGCAGCCGCCAGGCGCGGTCCAGCTGCTGGCCGAAGGTGTTGCGCATCAGCCAGGTGCGGCGGGCGCCGCCGCTTGAGGTGTCGTCGGAACGGAACTCCAGGGCGCCGGCGTACTTGGTGCCCTTCTCCTTGTAGCCCATGTTGATGCCCAGCGCGCGGCGTTCCAGATCGCCGGCCAGCGGGTCGCTGATCTTGCCGAACTCCACCTTGCCGCCGTAGGTCCACCGGTCGTTCGGCGCCAGATCCACGCCGAAAGCCTGGGTCAGGCTCTGCGGACCGGCGCCGCTGGTCGTCCGCGTCTGGCCGAACACCCGCATCTCGTCGCTCACCCGGTAGTCGCTGCCGCTGATCCAGCTGCCGTAGCGCCCCCGGTAGGCGACGTCGGGACTTTCCGTTTCCATCCGGTAATTCAGGTAGGCGTTGCTCCGGTCCGAGATGCGGTAGTCGGCGCCGACCAGACCGCCCGCTCCCATGCTGCCGTCCGAGGCTTCGGCGTTGAGCTTGATCCGGTCGTTCACGCGCCAGCTGCCGCCGAGGCCTGCCCGGTCGTTCTCGTCCCGGTTGCCGGAGCGGGCCGCGGTGCCCTGGACGAAGGCGTAGGCTGCCCAGTCTTCCTTTTCGCCGGGCTGACCGTCGTCCTTGTTGGGCCGGTAGTCGACCCGGGAAAGCAGATCGGTGCGGGTGCCGTTCTGCGACAGGATCGGGCTGGCATTGGCGATGCGCGTGACGCGCTCGTCCTGGCGGACGCCGACGGTGACGGCCCATTCGTCGCTGGCGGCGACGCGCACGGCGGCCTCGGCGTTGCGGTAGTCCTGGGTATCGGCCTTGCGGTCGTCGGCCTTGACCTGCACTTCCAGGGATTCGCCCACCGGGATCGCGGCGCGCACGCCGGCCTGGCGCACGGCCTCGCCGTTGAGGGCGATCTGGCCCGGGCCGGAGAAGCCGCGCTGACGATCCTGCACGTAGGCGCTGACCTTGCCCTTGCCGTCTTCGCTTACCTCGGCCAGATCGACGCTCGCTTCCACGCGGGCCGCCGTGGCGTCCCGCGCCGGGCCGCTGTTCTGGTTGGCAAAGCCGAAGCCGCCGTCGATGGAAGTGGTGCTGACGCCGCCGCTGCCCGAGGAGCGGGCCACTTCGGCCTTGATCCGCGTGCCGGGCGCCAAGCGCACGGTCACGTCCACGCCCTTGAGGCTCTGGTCGTTGCCGCTTTCGCCCTGGTGGTAGCTGGTCAGGCCGAGGCGCAGGTAGTCGTTCACCCAGTGATTGGCCTGGAGGCCGGTGGCGAGATTGCTCACCGCGGTGATGCCCGGCACGTACTCGTAGGTCGTGACCAGATAGAGCGGGTTGCCGGACAGGCCGCTGGTGTAGAACAGGCTGCTCCCGCCGGCAGTCGAAGGCAGCAGCTCGCGCAGCATGATGCGGCCCTGCAGGTAGTTGATCTCGTAGTCCTGCGCCGGCGTCAGCTGCTTGCGCTCGAGCACCAGGCCCGAATCCTTGTCGCGCACTTCGACCCAGATCCGTTCCGATCCCCGGGTCAGATCCTGGTGGCGCAGGTAATAGAGCGAGCCGCCGGTGCCGCGGAATTCGTCCCGAGTACCGATCGTTCCCGGATCGGCGGCGAAGGCTTCGACGTTGCTGCGCCGCTCGCCGAAGCCGGTGGCCTCTTCCGAGCGGTAGACACCCCGGGCGCCGTACAGGCCGCGCGAGTACTGGATCAGTTCGGAACCGTTCCACTGGCTGCGGAAGTTGCCCCACAGCACCTGCGAGTCGCCCTTCTCCAGCCGCACGTAGAACTTGCCCTGGGTCGGCGCGTCGTCCACCGTCGTGCTGTCGTCGCCGTACACCGGGTAGTAGGCGTCCGGGTCGATATTGCGCAGCAGGTAGCGCGGGTCCTTCGCCGAGAAGTTGCTGAACAGGTCCTTCAGCGGCTGTTCCCGCGTGTCGGCGGCGGCCGTCAGCAGCCACTCGCCCTTGACCTTGCCTTTCAAATAGAAGGCACCCCGGCCATCGACGTAGCTTTCCTGCTGGTAGTGCTGGGTGTCGTTGCTCACCAGCGCCGCCGGGCCGCGCACCGTGTTGTTGCCCAGCGTCAGGTCCCCCACCGCGATGTAGAACCAATCGCTGTCGGGGATGTAGAGGTTGCGCCGGAAGCTGGCGCTGCGGCCGTCGGCCTCGACGACCTGGACGTCCACCGAATGGGGGCCGGAGGGGAGGATCTGGCGCAGCACGAAGCGGCCGTTGCCATCCACCGGGGCGGGCAGGCCCATGGCCTTGACCGTCTGGCCGGGCTGGATCCGGCGGCCGCTGATGCTGACGGTGCCGCCGCGCACCGGGATGTTGCTGACCATCAGGGCGTTCTCGCCCCAGCCGGTCATGGCTTCCCGTTCCGGCGTTGACAGGTCGTTTACCGGACGCGGGTGGCTCGCCACGTTCAGCGCCTTGAGCGCCGTTTCGTCGAAGCGGCCCTGCTCGTCGTAGACCCGCAGCAGATAGGCGTATTCGTCGTTGCCTTCGGCCGGTACCTTCCAGGCGACCGGCCGCTCCCATGCGAAGGGAACGACGGCCAGCGGAGCGGCGTCGGGACGCTGCCCCCTGCGGAAGATGCGCACCTCGGCCCGCTTCACCCAGAACTGGTAGTTGCTCCAGCCACGGAATACCGCTTCCGCGCCGCGCAGCACCAGATCCTTGTCCGGCCAGACGTTGAGGGCCGGCTTGGCCGCCAGATCGTCGTATTTCACCTGGATGTCGGCCCGCTCCAGCGCGACGTCGGTGCAGCGCTGGCGGTCCGCTTCGTTGACCGGGGCGCCGCTCACGTCTTCGCCGTCCACCGTGATCCGGAACGGCAGGTCTGCGTCGCCGGTCTGCGGCGCGCACGACACCGCGGGCACGGCCGGCGCCGCCACCGGGGCAGCGGCCTGTTGAGCCGCGTCCTCGTACCAGATGCCGATTTCCACCCGGCGGTTGCGTGCCATGCCCTCGGGCGTGGCGTTGCTCGCCACCGGGGAGGTCTCGCCCTTGCCGCTGATCGCCGCCGCTTGCGCCGGCAGGTTCAGTTCGCGGCGCAGGAGATTCGCCACCGCCAGAGCCCGGGCTTCCGACAGGCCCTGGTTGTCGGAGAACAGGCGCCTGGTCGGTGCCGAGAGGCGCTGGTTGTCGGTGTGGCCCACCACCGACAGGCGCAGCCCGGGCTTGCCGGCGTAGCGCCGGGCCAGGCTGACGAGGGCTTCCCGGGCGGCCGGGCGCAGGTCGGCCTTGCCCGATTCGAACAGGGCGCCGACGCCGCTCTCGCTCAGGGTTTCCTGCTGCCGGGCGCCGCGCGCCGGCAGCGTGGCGGCGGCGGCACGCATCGTCCGGGCTTCTTCCAGCGTTACTCCGGAGGGCAGCGGGTAGGAAAAACCTTCCGGCTGCACTTCGCCCGGCGGCGGTACCGGGCGCACTTCCACCCGGCCGTTGTCGATGCGCTTGCCCGGGGTCGCGGCGTTTTCCGCGGCGGAGGACGGAAGCGGCGCCGCGGGCGCGGCCGGCGCGGGCGAGGATTGGGAGTGGGGTTGCGATGGAGCCGGGGGTACCTGCGCCGGCCGGGGATCGAACCAGACCGAGAGCACCACGCGGCGATTGCGCGCCATGCCCTCGGGCGTGGCGTTGCTCGCCACCGGCTCGCCGTCGCCCCGCCCCGCCATGGCCACGTCGCCGACCGGCAGTCCCAGCTGGCGGCGCAGGAAATCGGCCGCAGCCAGGGCACGGGCCTCGGCAATGCTCCGGTTGTCCTTGAAGTAGCGCCGGGTCTGGGCGGACAGACCGCGGCCGTCGGTATGCCCGGCCACCGCCAGGCGCAGGCCGGGCTTGCCGGCGTAGCGCCGGGCCAGCCGCTCCAGGGCGGCCCGGGCGGCCGGGGTGAGATTGGCCGAGCCGGGCTCGAACAGGGCGCCGACGGCGCTTTCGCTCAGGGTCTCCTGGCCGTCGGGAGCCCGCCGGGGCAGGCCGGCGAAGGCGCTGCGCATGGCCTGCGCCTCGTTCCGGGTGAGGCCGGCAGGCAGGGGGTAGGCGGATTCGTCCCCTTCCTCTTGCCGACGCTCGTCGATGGGATTGTTTTCCCGGCTCCAGGCGGCGCCGGCGCCGCCCAGGGTGCAAAGGGCGGACAGGGCCGCCAGGGTGGCGGCGACGGAACGTTTGATCTTCATTTTCCGGGATCTCATTACCGGCCCCCCTGCACGGCATTGCCGAGGGTTTCCGTTTCGATGAGGAGCGGCGGCGCCTCGCGCTCCGCCTCCTTGTCCTTGGCGCTCAGGTCGGCGTAGCCGGCCTTGACGCGGCGGGTCAGCTCAGCCAGCCGGTCGACGGCCAGTTCCCGGCCGTCGCCGCCCAGGCGGTAGGCGATGCGCAGGGTGCTGGGCCGCTCGCGCAGCTGCCGGAGCAGTTCGCCCAGCCCTTTTTCCCATTCGGGGGCCAGGGTCGCGGCCGCCGGGACGAAGGCGCGGCCATCCACTTCGAGGCGGAAGACCTTGTGCACCGTCGCGCCGAAGTTGAGCTTGACCATCTTGCCGCGCGTCACCCGCACGTCGCGCGGGTTCTCGGTCGTCA
>MKUH01000020.1 GCA_001897745.1 Candidatus Accumulibacter sp. 66-26 | reverse complement strand
CCTAGGAACCGACCTGTCCACCCTGGAGGCGCTTTTGGACTCAGGGCAGTTTTAGGCCGTTAACCCCGTCCGTCCACCGGAAAATCCGGATACCCTCCATTCCTTGATTTCGCCCCACAGCGGCTTGAGGACGAACCAGCCGATCTCGACGGCGAAGAGGAAGAGCCCGAGCGCCTTGAAGAACATGTAGTAGACCATCGCCGCGATGCCCAGGAAGAGCGTCAGGCGGTAGATCCAGATGGCCCAGGCGAAGAGCACGAGGCCGCGCCGCCAGCGCGGCGTGAAGTGCTCGGGCGGCTCCTCGCCGAGGCCGAACAGGCGTTCGCGCAGGTCCCAGCGGCCCATCGCGAAGGCGCGGCTGTGCAGATTGGGGAAATTCAGCCAGTCGGAGAGCAGGAAGTAGCCGTCGAAGCGCATGAAGGGACTGGCGTTGATCGCCAGCGTCGAAATCCAGGTCACCGTGGCCAGCATGAAGGCCAGCCCGCGCAGCGTGCCTTCCGGAAGCAGCGCCCAGGCCAGCGTGGCCCAGGCGGCGACGACCGACTCGGTGACGATGCCGGCGGCGCCGACGGCGAGGCGTTTCTTCGCGTCGGTCAGCTTCCACGCCTCGTTCACGTCGGTATAGGCGACCGGCCACATGACGAGGAAGGCGACGCCCATCGCCGGCACGCGGCAGCCCATGCGACGCGCGGTGAAGCCGTGCCCGAGCTCGTGCAGGACCTTCACGAAGAGCAGCGCGACGGCGTAACCGGCCGCGCCCTTCCAGCTCAGGGTATCGACCAGCGTCGCCGAGAAGGCGTCCCACTGGCGGTACACCTCGACCAGCCCGACCAGCAGCGCGACGCCCGTCAGGCGGTAGAAGCCGCGCCCGTAGAAGACCTCGACGACGGGCAGCAGGCGCTTCAGCCAGGCGTCCGGGCGCACCAGCGGCAGGCGGAAGAAGAGATAGTGGTGCAGCAGCCACTGCGTCGGCGAGCTGTGGGTGGCCGCCTCACGTTCGAGCAGCAGCGCCGTCGCCGCCGGCGAACCGAGCTGGCAGAGCTGGTTCTCCTGCAGGAAGCGCTGGATCGCCAGCACGTCGTCCGCCTCCATGTCGAGCGGCGTTTCGGCATTGACCCAGTCGACGATGCGCTGCGCCGATCCGGCGGACCAGCGGGAAAGGATTTCGAAGGTCGGCCAGTCGATGCGGAAGAAGGCGTTGCGCACCGGGTCCTGCAGGCTCCAGGTCGGCGCGCCGTCGGCCGCCACCGGGCCCGGATGCAGGGTCAGCTCCTCGCGCAGCGCGACCAGCGGCGCCTCGGCCGGATCGCCGTTCGCCGGCGGCCCCGCCCGCAGCCGCGCGCCGTCTTCCCCCGAAGGGACGGAAGCGTTCATCGGACGCTCCTCCTAGAAGAGACGAGAGCGCCCCCGGCGGCCGGCCGGGCGGGCGCGCTCGTCGGACGCCCCTCCTGTCGCCACGCGACGTCCTCCCCGAGGGAAGGAAGAGCGCCCCCTACGGGCGGCCGGGCGGGCGCGCTCATAGCCCCACCACCTGGCGCAGGATCGCCAGCGGACGGCGCAGGACCCAGTACGAGAGCGTGACCCACGGCCCCTTGATCTTCGCCGTGCCCTTCATGCCGACGCGCGGCGGCGCCTCGCCCGGCTCCAGGCGCGCGCGCAGGCGGTAGGCGAAGCTGCCGTCGGGGCGCGGCACGGCGTCGTGCGCGTAGTAGCGGACGCGCGCGGCCACCGGCGAGAGCGGCGCGGCGTTGAGGTAGAGCGTGACCGCCGCGTCCTCCGGCAGCACGATGCCGTCGCCGAGCGAAATCCAGGCCTCGACCTCGACGTCGTGCTCGTCGGCGACGGTCATGATGCGCTCGCCGGTCATCACCGGCTTGCCGACCCATTCGGACGCGTCGTCCATCAGCGCGATGCCGTCGAGCGGCGCCGTCACCTGGGCGCGTGCCAGTTGCGCAACGAGGAAATCGACTTCCGTCTGGCGTTCGGCGATGCGCCCCTGCAGGAGCGCCAGCTGGACCTTGCTCTTCGCCTCGAAGACCGCCTGCTGCGCGGCCTGGCGGTATTCCGCCTCGGCCGTCGCAAGGCCCTGGCGGGCGAGTTCGAGGCGCGATTCGAGCGTCGTCAGATCGAGCTGGAAGAGCGGGTCGCCCTGCTTGACCCGGCTGTTGGGCGCGACGAAAAAGCGATCCACGGTGCCTTCGAGCGGCGCGCGGATGACCGCCGGCTGCGCCGGCACCAGTTCGCCGGGCGCGAGGACGGAAAGGCGCACCGGAAAGAGCAGGAAGAGCAGCAGCAGTACCGCGTAGCGGCGCAGCGGCCGGCGCCACCAGGCGCGCAGCGCCGCCGCCAGCCGCCCGCCGGCGGCGCGCGCGGCCGGCCCCCAGCGCCGCGGGCTGACCAGCGTGCGCAGCAACGCGCGCGGGGAGAATATCTGGCTGCCGCGGCGCAAACGACCGAGCGTGCGCCGCCAGGTGCGCCGCTGCAGCAGGCGGCGGCGCCCCCGGCGCAGGGCCGGGGCGCCCGGCATGAGCGCCTGCCACTGGCCGCGCAGGCGCCGCCAGCGCGAAACGAAGTTCGGCCGCCGCTGCCGCGCCCAGGCGTGCGCCAGCATGTCGCCCCACTCGGCGAGCAGGCCCTGTTCGCCCTCGCCCCAGGACGCATCGCGCGCAAGCACCAGCGCGCCGTGCCCGGCGACGCCGTCGCCCGCCGGCGCGGCGTCGGCCAGCGGCAGCCACAGCGCACGCGCCGGCAGCCAGTCCTGCCACTCGGCGGCGAGCTCGGGCGGCAGGTCGGCGCCGGAAAAAACCTTCGGAGCGCGCGCACCGAGCCCGTCGAGATGCCGGCAGACGCGCTCCAGCCATTGCACGTAGGGCGCGTTGGCTTCGGGCGAGACGACGCCGGAGAGCGCCGCGACGCCGCGATCGGCCAGCCAGAGGACGGCCTGCCGGTAGGCGCTCAGCGCATGCGTCTCGTTGACCGCGATGAAGCCCAGCTCGGCCGCGCTCGCCGCGTGCCGCGCGCGCCGGGCCAGATGCAGCAGGGTGCCGAGCGCCTGCACTTCGGCATCGCCGGCGGCGGGTGACGCCGACGGAATGGGTGGAATGGGTTGATCAGGCGGAATCACTGGCGGAGTCGGCGGCGTGGGAGGAGCGGCGGTAGGCATGGCGGCATTCAAAAAAAATGCCGGGAAGCGAGCTTCCCGGCCGGGGTACTACCACTGGAGAATACCTCAGGCAGCGCGCTTGGCAACTGCCGCCGCTCGCGCCACCTTGACGAGATTCATGCGCTCGGCGTGGCGCGCATGGCTGCCGCCCGCCCGCAGCTGCTCGGAAAGGGCGACCTTGCCGACCGCGCCGTCACCGACACGGATGCGGAAACGCTGGCTGACCAGATTTCCTGCGTCGTCGCGCGCCGTGACGACGACTTCGAGAACGCCTTCGTAATCGGTCGGCGGAACGCCCCGGAAGATGCCCTTCGCCGCGTCGAACTCGACCCACGGCGGCAGCGCGCTGCCGTCGGCGAGCGTGGCGACGAGCTTGATCACCGCGTCCACCTTGCTGTGCACGAAGGCGTCCATCGGCACCGTCACCTGGAAGCTCTTGTTCAGGGGCAGGTCCTGGTCGTCGAGGACGCGGCCGATGCGCAGCGTCTGGCTGTCGTTGCCGCTGTCGGTGCGCACCAGGATCTGGAAACCCTCGGCGCGGGTCAGCCCCTCGCTGGCGGTCGCCCTGCCCTGCCCGGCGGCGCCCTTGCCGCCGTCGGCACTGGCGCCGGCGTTGCCGCTGCCGCCCGACGCGCTGCCGGAAGCCTCGGCGGGATTGCGGCCGTTGCCGCCGCCCGCTTCGCCGCCGTTCCCGCCGTTCCCGCCGTCGCCGGCGCCGCCGTTCGCGCCGCCGCCCGGCGTGCCCGGACCTCCGGGGACGCCCGTTCCGCCCGGTGTTCCGGTGTCACCGGGACCGCCGGGGTTGCCAGAAGTACCGGGGTTGCCTCCGGTTCCCGGCACATCGACGGTGCCCGGCGGGTTGTAGCCCGGGATGCCGCCGGTTCCCGGCATTTCGATCACCGGCGGGATGGTGCCGGGGTTGCCCGGATTGCCGCCGGGTTCTCCCGGCAGGCCGCCTGGCAGACCGCCCGGCCAGCCGCCGCCCGGCAGCCCCCCGCCGCCGGGTTGGCCGCCACCGCCCGGAAATCCGGGCAGTCCGGGGGTTTCCATCGGGACGCCCGGCAAGCCCGGTGGCAAACCCGGCGTTTCGGGCAGACCCGGCGTGCCGCCGCCGGGAGGCAAACCGCCGCCCGGTGTGCCGGGCGCATCGGGAACGACCGGCGGGACGCCGACGATGCGCAGCCCGAAGGTGGCGGAAGCGGGGTGATAGCCGCCATCGGACGCCGTCACCTTGATCGACAGGTCGCCGATATCGACGCCGCTCGGCGTGCCGCTGAAGCTGCGCGTCAGCGGGTCGAAGTGCAGCCAGGTCGGCAGCGGCGAGCCGTCGGCCAGGGTGGCGCTGTAGGTCAGCGTGTCGCCGTCGCTGTCGGTGAAGGTACCGTCCGGCAAGGTGAAGCTGAACGGCACCGATTCGATCGCGGCCGGCGCGACGGGCGGCGCCGCCAGCACCGGGTCGGCGTTGGTCACCAGCTTGAAGGCGGAATAGGCCGGCGAGGAGTCGATGCTGCCGTCGTTGGCCGTCACCTTGAGGCGGACGAACTTGCCGATATCGGCGCCGCTGACCTTGTACTGGGCCAGGGTGGCGCCGTCGATGTCGCGCAGGTTGGTGCCGGCGGCATCGTCGGCCACCTGCCACTGGTAGCGGTAGCCCAGTTCGGACGGGGCGTTGTCCACGTCGCTCCAGGTGCCCTGGCCGGTGACGGTGCCGTTCTGGCGCAGGGTGCCGTCGCCGCGCAGGTCGCCGCTGACGTCGGGGGCGGTGACATTGACCGGGGCATCGTTCACCGGGGTGACGAAGATGCGGATGTAGGCCATCTCCGAGGACTGCTGGGAGTTCTGGAAGTAGTAGTTGAGGGATTCGGTGCCGTACCAGTTGGCATCGGGCTGGTAGGTGAACTTGCCCTGGCTGAGGGTGGTTCCGGGCTGAAGCATGAGGTTGCCGTGGTCCAGACGGTAGCCCGCGAGGTTGCCGTTGCCGTCCAGAATCTCCCGGTCGGAGCCGAAATTCAGCATCAGATCGGTATAGCCGGGGACTGCCGTGCCCAGGGTGTAGTGGGCGTTGGTCAGGTTGAGGTCGGTGACCAGCGCCGAGAGGTCGACCACGATGGGGCTGGCCGGGTCCTCGGGGCTGATGTAGTTCTGGCTGTGGGCGGTCGGAATGCCGGGCACGACGGTAATGTCGGCGCCGCGGACGGTGGTCAGGCCGCCGCTGTCGGTGACGCTGAGGGTCAGGCGGTCGTTGCCGGTTTCGACCGAGTCGCGGGCGAGGCCCGGCGTGTAGGAAACGCCGTCGGATGCGCCCAGAGTGGCGTTGATCTGGGCCAGCGTGCCGCGCAGGGTGACCGTGCCGCTGCCGTTGCCGCTGATGGCGCCGGCGCCGACGCCGCCGGCAATGGCGGAGTTGATCGTGAAGCTGCCGTAGTAGCTGCCGCCGCCCAGATCCTTGCTGGAAAGCACCACGGTGACGAGGCCGGTCTCGTCCACGTCGCTCACCGACAGCCCGCGGATGTGGGTGGTCGCGCCGGGATCGTCGTTGGTGCGCTCGGTGACGATGGCGAGGGGCGGCAGGCCGGCGACCGGTGCGTCGTTCACCGGCACCACGTCGACGAGAGCCGCCTTGATGGCGAGACTCTGGCCGTCGCTCAGCGAGAACTGGATGTGACGCGTGGCGGCGGAAGGATTCTCCGACGCCGACCAGAAGCCGATGCTGCGCGCCAGCGCCTGGACGCCGATCACGTCCGCGTCGGCGTTGAGGCGGATGCGCAGGGGCTGGCCGTTGCGGCCGTTCTCGACGTTGTCGATGGTGCCGATGACGGTGCCGTCGTAGAGGACGCTGTTGCCGTTGACGCTGATCAGGCTGTAGCCGCTGGCGATCACGGAAATCCGGTCGCTGCCTTCGCCGTTGCCGTTGAGGGCGATCTGCAGGTAGCCGCCGTTGAAGCTGCCTTCCGGCGCCAGCACGCGGATGGCGCCGTCGATGACCACCGGCGAGCCGTTCTCGGTATAGCTGTTGTGGGCGCCGTTGCTGTCGAACCAGACCGGCTCGTAGACGTTGGCGACGTCGATGGTGAAGGTTTCCTCGCGGAACAGGCCGCCGCTGTCGGTGCTGCGGACGGTTACCGTATGGCTGCGGGCGGTTTCGTAGTCGAGGCTGGCGCCGGGCTTGACGACCAGGCGGCCGTTGGCGATCGCGAACTTGTCCGTATCGCCGCCGACGATGGTGTAGGTGTGGCGATCGCCGCCGTCCTGGTCCGCCGTGCCCAGCGTACCGATGATGGTGCCGCCGGCGCTGTTCTCCACCACCGTGTTGCCGGACAGGGTGATGTCGGTCGGCGCCTCGTTCACATCGAGCACCGGGATGGTGAAGACCTTCTCGAAGGAAAGTTCGTGGCCGGGGCCTTCGCCGCCGCCGCTATCGGTCACTTTCAGGGTGACGGTATGCGACTGCGCCGTTTCGTAATCGATGTTGGCGCCCGGCGCGACCTGCAGCTCCCAGGTGCCGGCGGCGTTCTTCACCACCTTGAAGGTGCCGTCGCTGTCGCTGTAGGAACCGTCGGGCAGCTTGATCTGGTAAGTGAAATTGCTGTCGTCCACATCGGCGGTGGAGATTGGCGTGACCACCGTTCCCGGCGCGCTGTTCTCGGCAACCGCGACGCCGGCGGTACGCACGCCGCCGTCGCGCACCTGCCAGAGGAAGACGCCGGCCTGGCCGATGTTGCTCATGCTCGCCAGGTTGGCCATCTGCGAAGTCATCGAGCCGTCGATCTCGGAGAAGGTCGTGCGGTCGCCGGCGGACCAGCCGGCCGATGTCCAGGAACTGCCGTGCTTGGCCCAGCCGACGTTCTCGTAGCGGAACTCGATGTCGAAGTCGCCGTTGCCCTTGTCCCACAGGCGGATCTGGAAGGAGTTGGCGACGTTCTTGATGTTCGAGTATTCGCCCACGTCGTCGTAGGTGATGGTCACCACCTTGTTCACCGGATCCTTATCCACGTAGATGCGGTTGGAACCGGTCGAGTTGCCGCCGTCGGCATTCCCGGCTGTGGACTTGCCGCCCCGGGTGTCGAAGTCGAGGAACATCGGGGCGATGATCGGCACCGTCGACTGGCTGATGCCGCTCGGCGCGTAGGAACTCATGCCTTGGCCGAAGGTGACGTAGCCGTTCCAGCCGACGTAGAACTGGGCGCCGCTGTAGGTGGTGCCGCAGAAATTGAAGCCGTCCGGGAAGATGTCCGAAACGTTGACGGCGGTGGAACCGTCGTCGCCGACGGGAATCACGATCTCGCCGAAATCGGCGTTGGTGTAGCGGCCGTCCCCATTGCTCCCGGGATTGACGGGCTGCCCCAGTCCATCGACCAGGCTGTTGCCCGGCGCGACGATGGTGCTGCCCCAGGCGCCGGTGCCCGTGCTGTCGCCGAGGGTGATGTTGGTCGGCGCGTTGTTGGTCGCTTCGACGTGCACGGTGTAGAGCACGCTGCCCGTGGCCGTGCCACCGTTGGCCGTGCCGCCGGCGTCGTTCAGGCTGATGCTGATGCTCCGGTCGCCGACGAGCGGGTTCTTGGATGTGTTGAAGAACTGCAGGTTCTTCAACACCGCCTCCACCGCCTCGCGCGTGACGCTGGCCGGGTTAACGACAGGCGCCACGTTGTTGGCGAAGGTGATGGTGACGGTCTTGCCGTCGTTGG
Source organism: Candidatus Accumulibacter sp. 66-26 (assembly GCA_001897745.1). GTDB lineage: Bacteria > Pseudomonadota > Gammaproteobacteria > Burkholderiales > Rhodocyclaceae > 66-26. The sequence goes on along the minus strand of MKUH01000020.1, from coordinate 5,759 downwards.
TGGACGAGAAGACGCCGACCGTCACGCCACCGTAGGTGATCGCGCCGGTGCCCTGGTTGATGGCGAAACCCACCTGCCCCGGGCCGGTGCCCTGGTTGAACAGGCTCAGCTGGTCGCCGAGCGAGCCGTTGGTGATGTCGATGGTGAGGACGGCGCCACCCAGGTTGCCGTTGAACAGGTCGTCGGAAAGGGTGATGCCCGGCGCGATCAGCACCGGCGTGTTGGCGGCGTTTTCCTTGTACGTCACGTCGGCGCCGCCGCTCAGGACGGGCGCGTCGTTCACCGAAGCGACGTTGACCGTCACCTGGGCGTCGCCGGAAGTCGCGCCGAGGCTGTCGGTCACGCGGAACTTGAAGTTGCCCAAACCGGCGCCATAGGCGTCGGCGCTGGGGACGAAGATCACCTTGTGCGCGCTGTTGGTAACGAGACCGGCGACGACGATCAGGGCGCCGCGGCTGCCGTCCTCGTTCACCTGATAGAGCTGGCCGCCGCTCGGCAGCACGCTGATGTCGTAGCGGCTGATGGCGTCGCCGTCAGCGTCGCTGCCGCCCAGCGTAATCAGCTGCGCACCGTCCTCGAAGCCGCTTACCGTCTGCGCCGTTCCCGTCGGCGCAGCGTTGGCGACGGCGCGATAGGCCGACCAAGCGGTCGCGCTCTGGTTACCGCCGCTGCCGATGCCGTCGTCGGTGGCCGTGACCTTGACCGAGAGGTAACGCCCCAATTCCCCGGCGCCCGGAGTGTAGGTACTGCCAATGGCGCCGGAGATGGCCGTCGCGTTGCTGCCGCCGGCATCGTCGGCCAGATACCACTGGTAGGTGTAGGTGATGTTGGTGGGGCCGTCCGGGTCCACCCAGGTGCCCGCGTTGGCCGTCACCGTCTGGCCGGGGTGCACGGCACCGCCGATACTGGGGGCGGTCTGGTTCACCGGCGCATCGTTCACCGGGCCGACGCTGATATCGGCCTGGGCCGATCCGGTACCGCCGTCGCCGCTCTGGGCGGAGACGGTGAGCGTGCGGTTGGAAGGCGGCGCGTCCTTGTTGATGGCGTAGGTCACCTGGCGGGCGATCGCCGTCAGCGTGGCGTCGTTGATGGTAGGCGCCGCCGTCAGCAGGCGGATGTTGTCGACGTAGAGCTTGGCGCCGACCGCGCCGCCGCCGGTCTTGTCGTAGGTACCGCAGAGGAACTCGAATTTGTACAGGCCGTCGGCGGCGAAAGTGATGGTTTCCGTCTTCCACGGCTGCGTGTCGCCGCGCTGGGCAAAAAGCTGGGTGCGCACGTCGTCGGCGGTGCCGAACTGGCCGTCGGTACCGGCGGCGAGCAGGTAGCCGAACACCTCGTAGGCGTCGCTGCCGCCCTGCGCCTTCCAGTCCAGCGCCATCTGCTGGCCGGCGAAACCGGTGAAGGCGTCGCTGGTGATGTAGGGGCCGTGCAGCGAATTGTTGCCGTTCGCCTGGTCTCCCCCCGTCGTGGTGGGAACGCTGCCGTTGGATGCCAGTTCCAGGGCATAGGTCCCGTTGGAAGCGCCGGTATTGACGATGCTGATCGTTTTGGTGCCCAGCGAAGACGGCGACAGAATGTTGATCCTGCCGGTACCGGTCTGCGTGCCGTTGGAAAACGAATAGCTGATGTTCTGCCCGTTGAGGTTCACCGGGTAGGTCTGCAGTTCCTGGGTCCAGCCGGTGATGTTGGCCGACTCGAAGCCGCCGTTGGTGAAGCCCTTGTAGAAGACGATCTTCAGGGCCTTGCCGGCCTGTCCGTTCTCGTAGGGATCGACCACGCCGATCGCCACCCGGCCGCTGCCATTGCCTTGGTACACGGTACCGTTGTCGAAGGAGATGGCGCCGTTGGCGTTGGGCGTGGCCGAGCTGACCATGGACAGCACGTCGCCGTTGGTGCTGTTGCCGACCTCGAAACGCAGATAGCCGCCGACGTAGTCGACGCCGTTGCTGAAGGTGATGTCGCTGTCGATCACGACCGCCGGGGCATCCTCGGTGATGCTGCGGTCGTTCAGGTTGCTGATGACCGGGTTGGCCAGCAGGCCGTTGTAGGCGTCGAGACGCAGCGCCGCCGTCTCGACGGTGCCGACGCCGGCTTCCAGTATCCAGTCGCCGCCGACCGCGGCGGCCCCGGTCGCATCGCTCGACGCGGCCACGTCGGCACCGGTGGCCTGTGCCAGCTGCCCGAGAAAATCGACGCCGGCCGTGCCCTTGCCGATGTCGCAGCCGTAGAGCAGCAGATCGCCGTCGGCCGCCAGCGTGGCGCCGATCGCGGCCAGCGCTTCGCGATATGCGGGCAGCGTGCTGCTGTTCAGGCGCGCGGTGCCGAGCTGGGCCGTGCCGCCTTCGCCGTGGCCGATCAGGTGGATGGCGTCGATGCCGGAGCGGCCCTGGAGATAGTCGGCGATCTGCCGCACGCCGTCCTTCGCGGCATCGAGCAACACCACCTCGATGCCGGCGCCGAGGCCGCCGACCAGCGTCTGCCAGTCCTTGACCGCCGCATCGATGAAGAGCACTTCGCGGCGCCCGCCGTTCGCCGCAGGATCGCCGACGGCGATGACGCGCGGCCCGGACTGGGAGGCGCTCTCCGCGGCACTCTTCTCCGCGTCCACGGCCTGCGGCACCTGCGCCTCGGCCTTGTTCGCGCTTTCCCGGACTACCGCATCCTGAGCGCTGCGTTCGGCGACGGCAGCGGCAACGGCGGCCGCCGCCGCATCCACGGCAGCACCGTCGAACATGACCCGCTGCTCCAGAGCCATGGGCGCGGGCGCGCGGCGCTTCAGACGGGAAGGTGCGGGGGACGGATGGCGGTTGTTCATGGCGATCTCCGGGGTCGGGACGTCGGGAAAAGAAGGATGGTTCGCTCGGCCGCTCAGGGCGCGCTGCCGGGTACCGTCGGCAGGACCTTGCCGCTCATGCCGGCGATCAGTTCGGGGAAGCTGCCGTCGATCACGGCGGCGACCTTCACCGACTGGCTGACCGGATCGACGCGGGCGCCGATGCGGGTGATGCGGGCCGGGTACTCGCGCGCCGTTTCGTCGATGCGCACCTTGAAGCCGGTGCCGGCCTTGAGCCAGGCCAGCCACTTGGACGGAATGATGAATTCCAGTTCCAGCGCGCTGTCGTCGAGGATGTCGAGCAGCGCCTGCCCGGGCTGGACGAACTGCTGTTCGCGCACCTTCTGCTCGGCGACGCGGCCGGCGAACGGCGCCGTCAGGTTGCACTTGGCGAGCGTGGCGTTCATCAGATTGACGTCGGCGCGCGCCTTGGCGACCTCGGCGGCCGAGGTGTCGAGCTCGACGCGGCCGACGGAATTGAGTTCTGCGAGCCGGCTGTTCGCGCCGTGCGTGCGATCGGCCGCCGACAGCGTCGCCTTGGCCCGCTGCAGCTGCGCGGCCTGCAGCGAGCAGTCGAAGCTGACCAGCACCTGGCCGGCCTTGAAGCGCTCGCCTTCCTTGACGCCGATCCGGCTGATCTTGGCGCCGAGTTCGGCGCCCAGGGTGGTGTAGCGGCGCGGCGAGAGCTGGGCGCGGATTTCCTGGCGCTCCAGCGCGCTGCGCCCGTCGCCGCCGCCGGAGACGGCGGACGCGGCGGAAGCGGGCGCGGCGGCCGGCTGCGCCTGCCCGCTGGCGCTGCCGGCCATCAGGGGCAGCGAGACGAGCAGCGCGAAGGCTTCGCGGCGGGGCAGCAAGAACAGTCTCCTCATTGCGCGCTGCGGATCTTCGTCAGGGCGGCCAGCGCGCCCTGCTTCAGCAGGCGCCAGTCTTCGTCGGTCGCCGGCTTGGAAACCTCGCCGGCGTAGCTGGCGCGGCCGAGCGGACGGCCGCCGGCGTCGCTCAGCGACCACTCTACGACGGCGGTGCGGCGGCCCTGGCTGGGCACGCCCAGAAGCAGACGGCCGTTGACGACGCCTTCGGCTTCGCCGGCGCTGGCGACCCAGGCGACCTGCTCCGGTTCGATGTTCCAGTCCAGCGCCGGGCCGCGGGCCGGCAGCTTGAAGCTGCCGAGGAAGTAGCGGCGCACACCGGCCGGCGCAGACTCGTGGGCGGCGGAAGCGGCGGGCGCGCGCTCCGCGGCCGGCGCCTCGTTCGCGGCGGCAGCCGTCGGTGCGTCGGCGAGCGATGCCGGCGCGGCAGCTGCGGGCGCCGGCGCAACGTCAGCCGTATCCCCCGTTTTGGCGGCCAGCACGACGCTGTTCCACTCGCGCATGGCCTTGTCGACCAGCGGCACCAGATTGGTCAGCGTGATCGCGTTCAGGTCCTCGACCCGCGGCTCCAGCCCGAGCGTGGCCTGCAGCTTGCCGTTGGCGGTATAGACCTGGGCCAGCGACTGATAGCGGCGCAGCAGGCTGACGATCGCCGCCGTGTTGCTGGAGATCCGCTCCAGCTTGCTCTGCGCCTGGACCGACTCGCGGTGGGCGCTGTGCTCGAAGATGCGCTGATCGACGTCCCAGATCGCGTCGGAACGCTCGAACAGGCGATAGGCGTTCTCGTACTGCTGCCGGGCGAGGTGCACCTGCGCCAGCACCGCCATCTGCACGGCCATGCGCTTGTGCTCGGCCAGCTTTTCGGAGGCCTCGGAGAGGTCCATCGCGGCCGGCGCCGACAGGATATTGAAAAGATTCCAGCTCAGCTGCAGGCCGGTTTCGCGCCAGCTCTGGTTGATCAGGTAGGAGTTGGTGTCGTGCTTGCCGGTGTAGCTGAAGGTGAGCCCGGGGAACATGCGCAGCATGGACTTGCGCGTCTCGGCCACGGAAATGCGCACGTTATAGAAGTGCTCGCGCAGGTCGGCGTTGTTCTCCACCGCGGTTTCTTCCATCTGCTCGATGGGCAGCGGCTGGTAGCGCGGGCTCAACTCGTCGGCAGCGGGTTCGGCGAGGCGGAAGGCGCTGCCCGGCGGCAGGTTGATCAGGGCGGCCAGTTCGATGCGCGCCGCCGACAGTTCCTGCTGGATGCTCTCCAGGATGCGCAGGTTTTCCAGCACGGTGCGCTGGTAGCGCAGGGCGTCCATCGGATTGCGCAGCTTCTCGGCTTCCGCCTTGCGCGAATCGCCGAGCGCCGCTTCGGCCATGGCGATGGTGTTCTTGATCTCGAATTCGAGCTTCTGCGCGCAGGCGGCGCGCCAGTAGGCGCTGCGCACGTCCTGGATCAGGTTGTGCATGGCCTTGCGCCGGCGCTCGGCGGCGATCAGCACGCGGTCGCCGTTCTGCTTGGCGTTGAAGTAGCTGACGCCGAAGTCCAGGATGTTCCAGGTCAGGCCCAGATCGGTTGTGGTGTGCTCGCGGTCGGACGAGATGTAGGGGTTGGCCAGCGAGGGCTTGCCGGTGACGGAATCCTTGGCGCGCGAAATGCTGTCGTTGTTGCGTTCGCTGTAGCCCGCCGAGGCGACCAGCTTCGGCAGCATGTCGAAGTTGCTCAGATCGAGCTGGCCCATGGCCACCGCCTGCTCCATCAGGCGGCTGCGATGGTCGAGGTTGTACTTGAGGCCGCGCGCGACCGCTTCGGCGAGGGTCAGCGGCTTGGCCAGCGGCTCGACGCCCGCCTGGGAGGCCCGGCGGTCGGCGGCGGCCAGTTGCTTCTGCTCGCCTTGATCGAGCGCCTGCGGCAGGGTGGAACAGCCGGCGACGAGGGTCGCCAGGGCGACGGGGGCCAGAACTGCGCGGGAAATCCGGGAGGGCTTTTGCGCCATGAATCGTTTCTCCAAAGGGGTATCCGGATTTTCCGGTGGACGGACGGGGTTAACGGCCTAAAACTGCCCTGAGTC
>MKUH01000019.1:423454-457276 GCA_001897745.1 Candidatus Accumulibacter sp. 66-26 | reverse complement strand
AAGTCCTTGGGATCACAATCACATCTCTAACGCAAAAAAATGACCCGGGGGAAACCGGGTCATTTTTGGATAGCCACACTTTAGGCGAACGTCTCGCCCGGAGGTGGCTTTTTTCATGGCTGGATGCCGGTCGTTCCCGTCTCAGTCCTTGCGGAACTTGTCGTGGCAGGCCTTGCAGCCTTCCCCGGTCTTGCCGAAGGCGACCTTGACGGCCGCCGCGTCACCGCTGGCCGCCGCCTTGTCGAGTTCGTTGGCGGCGGCGTTGAAGGCGCGCGCGATCTTGCCGACTTCTTCCTGCTGCGAGAAGAACTCGGATTTGAGGCGGGTTTCCTTCCAGCCGGTGCCCTTGTCGGTGCCCGGCAGGTAGAGCGCGCCCATGCCCGAGTTGGCGGAGACGGCGATGGCGTGCGCCGCCTTGGCGACTTCTTCCTTGTTGTAGGCGCCTTCGAGGCTGGCCTTGATCTTGCCCATGTTCCAGGCCATGAAGCCGTAGGTCGACTGGCGGAATTTGATCGCGTCTTCGGGCTTCATCTGGGCCGAAGCGCCGGCGGCGAAGCCGGCGAGGACGAGTGCGGCAACGATTTTCTTCATATTCCTCTCCTGTGAGTAGCGTTGATTGCCAAGGGTCAAAAGGAAATCCCCGGGCGCTGCCCAGGGGATCGCGATTGGCGCGGACGCCGTTAGCTTTGCATCCGTCCTCGCGTTGCGGACGGGGGGGACGGAGGGGCGGTCGCAGGCCGGCGCCGGGATGCCGGGAGGCGTATCCGGTGCGACGCACGTCGTGCCGGACGCCGTGCGGCGCACCTCAGGCTGAAGGCTTGGCCGCCGGCTTCTTGGCGCCGGCTTTCGCGGCCGTGCTCTTGGTCGTGCTCTTGGTTGTTTTCGCAGCGGCCTTGCCGGCCGTCTTGGTCTTGGCGGGCGCGGCTTTTCCCTCGTCCGCGTCTTCGTCCTTGGTCGCTTTGCCGGCCTTGGCGGTCTTCGCCGGGGTCTTCGGTTCGCGCTTCTCGAATTCGAAACCGACCTTGCCGTCGGCGCCGCGCACCAGGAAGGCCGAGAACTTGCGCCGCGTGCGCGATGAGATGAAATTCTTGAGCAGGTCGGTGCGGCCTGTGGCGAGCAGCTTCTGCATCTGCTCCGGTTCGACCGGCTGCTGCAGGATCATCTTGCCGGAGCGGAAGTCGCAGCTCTTGGCCGGGCCGACCGATTTTTCGCAGACGTAGGCGAGGCCGTGCTCGAAGACGCGCGCGGCGCACTTCGGGCAGGCGCCGAGCGCTTCCTGTCCGGAAAAGTCGACTTCCTCGGCGGTGCCGTCCTCGCCCACCGCGCCCTGGCCGAAATCGAATTCGGGCTGGTTGTCGGCGTTGAGCTTGATGATCGCGTTGAACGGGCGTCCCATCTTGTTGCGGAAGCCGGTGAGCGGGCCGATCTTGCGTTCGGTGAGCAGTTCCTCGATCTCGGCGGCTTCGTACTGGCGGCCGGCGACGATCTTCCAGAGCGCGAAGTCGCAGGCCTGGCACTGGAATTTCTTGTAGGTTTCCTTGATCTTGCCGCCGCACTTCGGACACGGCGTGCTCAGCTCGCCGAAGTCGCCGGGGATGGTGTCGCTGTCGTAGGTCTTGGCGCGGTCGACGATGTGCTGCGTCATCGCCGCGATTTCCTTCATGAAGGCGGCGCGCGACATCTCGCCGCGTTCCATGCGGGCGAGCTTGTATTCCCATTCGCCGGTCAGTTCGGCGGCGGTCAGTTCGGGGATGCCGAGGCCGTTGAGCAGCGTCATCAGCGAGAAGGCCTTGGCCGTCGGCTGCAGTTCGCGGCCTTCGCGGTGCAGGTACTGCTCGTTGATCAGGTTTTCGATGATCTGCGCGCGCGTCGCCGGCGTGCCGAGGCCGCGGCCGGCCATCGCCGCCTTCAGTTCCTCGTCGTCGACGGTCTTGCCGGCGCCTTCCATGGCCGAGAGCAACGTCGCTTCCGAGTAGCGGGCGGGCGGCCGGGTCTCGGTGGCGTTGAGCAGCACTTCCTCGGCCTTGACCTTCTCCTTGGGCTGCACCGGCACCAGATTGCCTTCGTCGCCTTCCTGGCTTTCCTTGCCGTAGACGGCGAGCCAGCCCGGATTGACGAGCACCTTGCCCTCGGTCTTGAAGGGTTCGCCCTCGACGCGCGTGATGCGCGTCGTGATCATGTATTCGGCGGCCGGGTAGAAAACGGCGAGGAAGCGCTTGACGACCATGTCGTAGAGCTTCTGTTCGGGTTCCGAGAGGCTCTTCGGCGCCTGCAGCGTCGGGATGATCGCGAAGTGGTCGGAAATCTTGGCGTTGTTGAAGATGCGCTTGTTCGGCAGGACCCAGTTGCGCGCCAGCACCTGGTGCGCGAACGGCGAGTAGCGGGCGATCAGCGTCTCGTCGTGGCCCTTGCCGACGCCTTCGCCGGTGAGCATGGTGAGCGTCTGCTTGACCGTGCCGAGATAGTCCTCGGGCAGCGCGCGCGCGTCGGTCCGCGGGTAGGTCAGGACCTTGTGTTTTTCATAGAGGGCCTGCGCGAGGCCGAGCGTGGCCTTGGCCGAGAAGCCGAAGCGGCCGTTCGCTTCGCGCTGCAGGCTGGTCAGGTCGTAGAGCAGCGGCGAGAGCTGCGTCGACGGCTTGGCCTCCTCGCTGACTTCGCCCGGCCGGCCGACGCACTTGGCCTGCAGCGCCTTGGCCGTGGCTTCGTCCCACAGGCGGTTGGCGCGCGCGTGCTCGTCGTCGTCCTTGTTCTGGAATTTCTCGTCGAACCACTTGCCGCGGTATTCGCCGGCGGCGCAGGCGAAGACGCCTTCGAGTTCCCAGTAGGGGCGCGGCTTGAACTTGCGGATCTTGTCCTCGCGCTCGACGAGCAGCGCCAGCGTCGGCGTCTGCACGCGGCCGACGGTGGTCAGGTGGAAGCCGCCGGTCTTCGAGTTGAACGCGGTCATGGCGCGCGTGCCGTTGATGCCGACCAGCCAGTCGGATTCCGAGCGGCAGACGGCGGCGTCGGCCAGCCCCTGCATTTCGGAACCGGCGCGCAGGCGCGAGAAGCCGTCCTTGATCGCCTGCTGCGTCATCGACTGCAGCCACAGGCGCTCGACCGGCTTGCCGCTTTTGGCGTGCTGCGCAATGTAATTGAAGATCAGCTCGCCCTCGCGCCCCGCGTCGCAGGCGTTAACCAGGCCGCTCACGTCCTTGCGCTTGATCAGCTTGGTCAGCAGCTTGAGGCGCGACTCGGATTTCTCGATCGGTTTGAGCGCGAAGTGCGGCGGGATCACCGGCAGGTGGGCGAAGGACCATTTGCCGCGCTTGACCTCGTACTCCTCGGGGCAGGCCAGTTCGAGCAGGTGGCCGACGGCCGACGAGAGGACGAGTTCGTCGCTCTCGAAGTAGTCGTCGTGCTTGGTGAATCCGCCGAGAGCGCGCGCGATGTCGGCGGCGACGGAGGGTTTCTCGGCGATGATCAGCTTCTTGCTCATGGCGTATTTTTAAGCCCGGGAGGGTGGCGGAGGCACGGCGCGGGCGGCCATGCTGCGGGGCATGATAAGAGCACAGTGGCGCGCTTGGCAAGCGGCGAAACTCGGCGAGCGCTTGGAAAGAAGGGGGCTGGCGGGGGGCGGCGCAGGCCGCCGGTATGCGTCAGTGCAGCAGTTCGGGATCGGCGTCGTAGAGCAGTTCTTCGACGATCAGCGGCTCCAGATCCTGCTCCCGGCTCCACAGCACCATCAGCACGATGATCTTGAAGCGGTCGAGCGGGACGGGGTCGTCCTCGAGCGTCATGCCGCGCTCGACGACCAGCTCGCGCAGGGCGGGCGTGAGGACGCCGGCGGCTTCGAGAAAAACGACGAAATTGAGGCAGTCGCAGCCCAGCTTGGATTGCTCGTCCGCGGTGTAGATGCGCACGGCGTGCGGACTGCACGAGAATTCGGCGACGCGGGCGCTTTTCAGGCCGTCGAGCCAGTCCAGCGCGACGGAGATTTCGCCCTCTTCGAAGCCGACGGCGGAAAGCTTGCGGGCCAGCGCGTCCGGTTTCGGGTGGGCGCTGAAGTCGTAGTAGTTTTCGAAGAGGTAAACGAGGATGTCGATCATGGGGTCCGTGCTGTTACACGCCGGTCAGTCGCTGGTAGCGGCCGCCCGGCAGGCTGGCGACTCGACCGTCGAGTTCCAGATGCAACAGCATCACGGAAAGCGCTTCGGCCGTCAAGCCGCTGCGCGCCGCCAGTTCGTCCAGCGCGCAAGGGTCGTAGCCGAGCAGGTCGAGCAGCTGCGGCGCGCCCGGCGCGGCGTCCGCAGCGGCGGGCGGGGCCTCGGCGACGGCGGCCGGCGGCGCCCAGCGCAGTTCTTCGAGGACGTCCTGCGCGGTTTCGACGAGCTTGGCGCCCTGCTTGATCAGCTTGTGGCAGCCGCGCGCCTGCGGCGAATGAATCGAGCCGGGAATCGCGAAGACCTCGCGGCCTTGCTCGGCGGCGAGGCGGGCGGTGATCAGCGAGCCGCTTTCGACCGCCGCTTCGACGACCAGCACGCCACGCGCGAGGCCGGAGATGAGGCGGTTGCGGCGCGGGAAATTGGCCGCCATGACCGGTGTGCCGAGCGGGAATTCGGAGACGATGGCGCCGCGGCCACCGATCTCGAGCGCCAGTTCGCGGTTGCGCGCCGGGTAAACGCGGTCGATGCCGGTGCCGATGAAGGCGACCGTGTCGCCGTTTGCCGCCAGCGCGCCGCGGTGCGCCGCCGCGTCGATGCCGAGGGCGAGGCCGCTGGCGATGCAGAGGCCGGCGTCGGCGAAGGCGGCGGCGAAGCGTTCGGCGTTCTGGACGCCCTGCGGCGTCGGATTGCGGCTGCCGACGATGGCCAGCGCCGGTCGCCTGAGCAGTTCGAGGCGGCCGCGTACGTAGAGCACGCTCGGCGGGTCGGGGATTTCGAGCAGGGCCGGCGGATAGTCCGGGTCGGCCAGCGTCACGATGTGCTGGCCGGCGGTGGCGTCGGCCCAGGCGAGCGCGGCGGCGACGGCGGCGGAATTGTCGGTGTCGAGCAGGAGGCCGGCGGCCTTGCCGCCGAGCACGCCGGCAATCGCGCTGCGGCCGGCGGCGAAGACGGTTTCCGGGAGGCCGAAGGCGGCGAGCAGCTTGCGCTGCGTTTCGCCGCCGATCCCCGGGATCAGCGTCAGGCGCAGCCAGGCGGCGAGCGATTCGGCCTCATTCATCGCGGGCTCGCGGAATATGAAACGCGGCGTGGAGTGCGGCGCCGGCGGTGCGCGGAGCGGGTCAGCGGACCTCGGGCGTGCGGACGTAGTCGTTGACGACGACCGATCCGTCGGCCTGGACCACCAGCGCGTAGGAGACGCGTTCGAAGGTGCGGAAGACGAAGACGAGGCCGTAGCGTTCGTCGGGAATCCGTACCGATTCCTTGCGCCCGTCCTCGTCGCGCTGCGTGATCGTGCGGTTGCGCAGCAGCGACAGCACGTGGCCGATTTCCAGGCCGTCGTTGCTGCCCTTGTTGAGCGCGACGATCGAGAAGCGGCCGCCCTCGCCGACGCCGCCGTAGACCGAGATCAGGCGGCCGTCGACGCTCCGCTCCGGGCGGTGCGGCGCGTAGTCGAGGAGGGGCGGGCGGGACGACGGCAGCAGGCGGTCGCCGCGGCCGATCTCTTCCTTGAAGGTCACGATCTGGAAGGTGGCCGGGTTGCCTGGCTCGATCTGCCGCGCGGTGCCCAGGTAGAAGGCCTCGTAGCCGAGCACTTCGCGGGTTTCCGGGTCGGGCATCGGCTTGCCCTTGCGGTAGACCTGCCACATGTCGACGCCGGGCTTGGCGTTGGCGACGTAGGCGAGGTCGCCGTTGGCGAGGAAGACGCGGTCCTGCTGCGTGGCGACGATGCGCGCGGCATCGTTCAGCCCGGTTTCGTCGACGACCAGCGGGGCGGAGAGAAAGGGCTCGATGATGTTCGGCGGAATGCTCGGAATCGCCTGGCCGATCTGTTCGGAATAGATGCGCGGCTGCAGACGGGCGCTCGCCGACTGCAGCGTGAGGCGCGGGTTGCCGTCGGCGTCGCGCTCGAGGACGATCACGTCGCCCGGATAGATGCGGTGCGGATTCTTGACCTGATCCTTGTTCAGGCGCCAGATTTCGGGCCAGCGCCAGGGATCCTTCAGAAACTTGCCGGAAATGCCCCACAGGGTGTCGCCGGGAACCACGACGTGACGATCCGGCGCGTTGTCGGCGAGCTGTATCGGCTGTCCGGCGGCGCTGCAAAGCGTCGCCGCCACGGCCAGAATGAGCGCGGAAATAATGCGGATCATCGTGATATCCTCATGCGAGCGGCCGGCCTCCCGCGGGAATGCCGGTGCGGAAACTCCGGGTTCTGGCGCCTGTCATAGTGATGTTCCGCCCTGGATCATCGGCTGGCGTCTTAGCGTACAATGCGCCGTTTTTCAAGACATTGCGGCAGATTCTGCACGTAATTACTTATTCGATCAAGCTTTTTATGGCTCTTCTACCCATTCTCCGTTTTCCCGATCCGCGCCTGAAAAAAGTCGCTTCTCCCGTCGCAAAAATTGACGATGGCATTCGCCGTCTGGCGCGCGACATGGCCGAAACGATGTACGAAGCGCCGGGCATCGGTCTGGCCGCGACGCAGGTCGACGTGCACAAATGCGTCATCGTCATCGACATCTCGGAAGAGAGGAACCAGCTGCTGGTGCTGGTCAATCCGGAGATCGTCGAGCGCGACGGCGTTCAGGTCTGCGAGGAGGGCTGTCTGTCGGTGCCCGGCATCTACGACAAGGTCGAACGCGCCGAGCACGTCGTCGTGCGCTATCTCGACCTCGACGGCGAGACGCGGACGATCGAGGCGACGGACCTGCTCGCCGTCTGCCTGCAGCACGAAATCGACCATCTGCGCGGCCAGGTCTTCGTCGAGCACCTGTCGCAGCTCAAGCAGACGCGGATCAAGGCGAAGCTCGCCAAGCAGGCGCGGATCACCGCATGAAGGTGATCTTCGCCGGGACGCCGGAGTTCGCCGCGGTCGCGTTGCGCGCCATTCTCGCCGCCGGGCACGAGGTTCCTCTCGTGCTCACCCAGCCCGACCGCCCGGCCGGGCGCGGCATGGCCCTGCACGCTTCGCCGGTCAAGGTCGAGGCGCTGGCCGCCGGGATCGAGGTCTTCCAGCCGCCGACGCTGAAGGACGCGGCGGCGCAGGCGCACATCCGCGCGGTCGGCGCCGACGTCATGGTCGTCGCCGCTTACGGCCTGATCCTGCCGCAGGCCGCGCTCGACCTGCCGCGCCTCGGCTGCCTCAATATCCACGCCTCGCTGCTGCCGCGCTGGCGCGGCGCGGCGCCGATCCAGCGCGCCATCCTCGCCGGCGACGACGAGACCGGCGTCTGCATCATGCAGATGGAGGCCGGGCTCGATACCGGGCCGGTGCTGCATTCCGAAGCCCTGCCGATCGCCGGCGACGACACGGCGGCGACGCTGCACGACAAGCTGGCGACGCTCGGCGGCCGCCTGATCGTCGAAGCGCTCGCGCGCCTGCCGCTGGCGCCGGCGGCGCAGCCGGCCGACGGCGTGACCTACGCCGCCAAGATCGACAAGGCCGAGGCGCCGCTCGACTGGCGCCTGCCGGCCGCGCAGCTGGCGCGCCAGGTGCGCGCCTTCAATCCCTTTCCGGGTGCGACGGCGAGTCTGGACGGCGGCACGGTCAAGGTCTGGCAGGCCGCCGCGCTGGCGGACGGCGGTGCGGCGGAATTCGCGCCGGACCGCGCGCCGGGCCTCGTCCTCGCGGCTGACAAGCACGGCATCGTCGTCGCCTGCGGCAGCGGCGCCCTGCGTCTGACCGAGCTGCAGAAGGCCGGCGGCAAGCGCCTGCCGGCGGGGCAGTTCCTGGCCGGCACGCCGCTCGCGGCGGGCGGCCGCTTCGCGCTGCCCACGCCCTGAGCGCGGCCAGGGCGGCTTGAATTTTCCGCCGCCCTCCCCCATCTAATCCGTCGACACTTTCGGCGCATCCGCCGTCACGGAGATTCCCGCAATGCTTGGCAACTGGTTGAAAACCTCGATCCTGATGGCCGCCATCCTGGCGCTGTTCGGCGCGATCGGCGGCATGGTCGGCGGCGCTTCGGGCATGCTCGTCGCGCTGCTCTTCGGCGGCGCCATGAACATCTTCGCCTACTGGTTCTCGGACCGGATGGTGCTCAAGATGTACAACGCGCGCGAGGTCGACGAAGCGTCGGCGCCGCAGTTCTACAACATGGTGCGCGAACTCGCGCAGCGCGCGGGCCTGCCGATGCCCAAGGTCTACCTGATCGACGAGGCGCAGCCGAACGCCTTCGCCACCGGCCGCAATCCGGAGAACGCGGCGGTTGCGGCGACCACCGGCATCCTGCAACTGCTGTCGGCACGCGAGATTCGCGGCGTCATGGCGCACGAGCTGGCGCACGTGCGCCATCGCGACATCCTGATTTCGACGATTTCGGCGACGATGGCCGGCGCCATTTCGGCGCTCGCCAACTTCGCGGTGTTCTTCGGCGGCCGCGACGCCGAAGGGCGCCCGGCCAACCCGCTGGCGGGCATCGCCGTCGCGCTGCTTGCGCCGCTCGCCGCGTCGCTGATCCAGATGGCGATTTCGCGCGCCCGCGAGTTCGAGGCCGATCGCGGCGGCGCCGAAATCAGCGGCGATCCGCACGCGCTGGCCGACGCGCTGGCCAAGATCGAGGCCTACGCGCGCGGCATCCCGCTGGCGACCGCCGAGGCGCATCCGGAAACGGCGCAGATGATGATCATGAATCCGCTCGCCGGCGGCGGTCTCGACAGCCTGTTCAGCACCCACCCGAAAACGGCCGAGCGCGTCGCCCGCCTGCGCGCGATGGCGCGCGCCCGCGGCTAGTCGCGTTTATCCGCCGCTAGTCTTTTTCCGCGCCGGCGTCCGGGGCCCGTTCCAGCTGGAGCGGGCCTTTTTGCTTGGGCGGCCGGACTTTGCCGAGCGCGTCGCGCAGTACGTCGGCCAGCCGGTAGCCGGCCTCGGCGACGCGGCGGCGGGCGATTTCCTGCGCGTTCTCGTGGAACGCCGGGTCGATCGTCGGAACCGCGTCGTCGCCGGGCGGATAGGCGCTGTCGCGGGCGATCCGCCAGCTTTCCTCCAGCCATTGTTGCGGCGTTCCCGCGGCGGCCGGCGGCGGATGCAGTTCGCGCAGGGCGCGCGCGGCGGCCTCCAGACGCGGGCCGCGCAGCCAGGGGGCGCCGGGCAGGTCGTCCCAGTAGGCGTGCAGCTTCATGGTCGGCAGCCGCGGGTGGAAGGGCGTTGCGACGGTCAGCGCATTGCCGCCGGCGTCGCCCCGGCCGTCGGCGTCGTAGCGGCTGACGACGTGCAGCGGCTGGTGCGCGTCGCCGACCAGATGGATCAGCCAGGGCAGCGCGTAGGCGCGCGCCGCGAGGCCGGCGCGCGCGTTGCCGACGGTTTGGCGCAGATCGGCGAGACGCGGTTCGAGTTCGCCTTCTCCGTCCTCACCCCTCTCCTTGCCGGTTTCTGGGCGAGGGGCGTGGCCGAGCGGGCGGTCGGCGAAATGCCACTGGCGGTGGCGCTCCATGTCGGGGAAGCCGGGCAGCGGCGGCGTCGGCGCTTCGCTCCCGGCGTGGTGGAAGCGCGGGTCCCGACGGATGTCGTCGGGCCAGGTCGACGCTTCGACGAAGGCCGAGTGCTCCGGGGTCTCGCCCTTGCCGCGCGCCAGCCAGCGCTCGTAGTCGGGGTGCGCGCGCAGCAGCCGGGCGATTTTGGCGCGCGTCGCGTCGTCGAGCTGCTGCCAGGCGATTTCGGCGCTCAGGCGGTGGCCGGCGGCGTTCCACGCCAGAATCGCCTGGGGCGGCAGCGCCAGCAGCGCGGCGAGCGCCAGGGCGCGCAGCTTCAAGCGGAGCGGTCGAGCCCGATGTCCTCGAGCGAGGCCGGGTCTTCGAGCGGTTCGAGGTGGGTGAGCACGCTGGCGTAGGGCAGCGCGGCGCGGATCTCCTTCTCCACGCGTTCGACCAGCTCGTGCCCGCGCTGCACGCTCCAGGCGCCGGGCACCAGCACGTGCACGTCGACGAAGCCGCGCGCCCCCGACTGGCGCGTGCGCAGGGCGTGGAATTCGATGCCCTGCGCGCGGTAGCCGTCGAGGATGGCGACGACCTGGGCATGCTGTTCGGGCGGCAGGGCGACGTCCATCAGGCCGTCGGCCGAGCGGCGCAGCAGGCGCCAGCCGGTCCATACGATGTTCGCGGCGACCAGCAGGGCGAGCAGCGGGTCGAGCCAGAGCCAGCCGGTCAGTGCGACGGCGCCGACCCCGGCGATGACGCCGACCGAGGTCCATACGTCGGTCAGCAGATGGTGCGCGTCGGCTTCGAGTGTGATCGAGCGGTGCTCCTTGCCGGCCTTCATCAGGACGCGGGCGGCGAACAGATTGATCAGCGAGGCGCCGACCGAAACGGCGAGACCGATGCCGACCTGTTCGAGCGGCTGCGGATGGAGCAGCCGCTCGACGGCGGTCACGCCGATGGCGAGCGCGGCGAGCAGGATGAGCAGGCCCTCGAAGCCGCTCGAGAAGTATTCGGCCTTGCCGTGGCCGTAGGCGTGGTTGGCGTCGGCCGGCTGCGCGGCGACGGTGAGCATGGCCAGCGCCATCAGCGCGCCGGCCAGGTTGACGAAGGATTCGAGGGCGTCGGAGAGCAGGCCGACCGAGCCGGTCATCCACCAGGCGACGCCCTTCAGCAGGATGGTCGCGAGCGCGGCGCCGATCGACAGCCAAGCGTAGCGCTTGAGCGATGCGGGGATCATGCGCGCATTATCCCCGCCCGCCGCAAATCCTGCCAGCAAGGCCATGCTAGACTTGAAGCACAAGCGATTTCTTCCATAACGACAGCGCAACCCAGACGAATTCCGGCCGTGCCCCCTTCCTCCCCTCCTTCTTCGCCCCGTCCCCGTTTCACCCGCGTCGCCAAACCGTCGGCGACGCCCGCCGCACCGAGCATTCGCGGCGTCCGGGGCGACCCCGTGCCGTCGACGCTGCCGCCCGACTCGCTGGCCTGGAGCCTGCTGCTCGCCGCGCGCGCGGTTGCCGCGGTGCGCGACGGCAAGAGCCTGACCGAGGGGCTGCTGGTCAGCGCCGGGGAAGCGCCGGCGACGCGCGCCGCGGCCGCCGACGTCGCCTACGGCGTACTGCGCCGCTACGGCTGGGGCGATTTCATCCTCGGCCGCCTGCTGGAGAAGGCGCTGCCGCATCCCGAGGTGCACGCGCTGCTGCTCGCCGCGCTGTATCGCCTGGAGACGCGGCCGGAGGCGACGCACACGGTGGTCGACCAGGCCGTCGCGGCCGCCGGCGAGATTGCCGGCGGCGCTTTCCGCGGGCTGGTCAACGGCGTGCTGCGCAACTTCCTGCGCCAGCGCGAATCGCTGCTCGCGGCGGCCGCCGGCGACGACGAGGCGGCGCTGCAGCATCCGCGCTGGTGGCTGAACAAGCTGCGCCGCGCCTGGCCGGCCGACTGGCAGCGCGTGGTCGCCGCCGGCAACGCGCAGGCGCCGATGACGCTGCGCGTCAATCGCCGCCACGCGACGCCCGCGGCCTATCTGGCCCGCCTCGCGGACGCCGGCATCGGCGCGCGGCGCGTCGGCGCCTGCGGCCTCCTGCTCGAGCGGCCGGCGGCGGTCGATGCCCTGCCCGGTTTTGCCGACGGCTGGGTCTCGGTGCAGGACGCCGGCGCGCAGCGCGCCGCCGAACTGCTCGCGCCCGCGCCCGGCAGCCGCGTGCTCGACGCCTGCGCGGCGCCCGGCGGCAAGACCGCGCATCTGCTCGAAATGGCCGGCGAGGCGGGACTCGATCTGCTGGCGCTCGACATCGACGCGCTGCGCACGCGGCGCATCGAGGACAACCTGCGCCGTCTCGGCCTCGCCGCGACGGTGCGCGTCGCCGATTGCGCCGAGGTCGGCGGCTGGTGGGACGAGCGCCCCTTCGACGCCATCCTCGCCGACGTTCCCTGCTCGGCTTCCGGCGTCGTGCGCCGGCATCCGGACAGCAAGTGGCTGCGCCGCGAAAGCGACATCCGGCGCTTCGCCAAGACGCAGGCGGCGATCCTCGACGCGCTATGGCCGCTGCTGCGCCCCGGCGGCCGTCTGCTCTACGCGACCTGCTCGGTCTTCCCCGAGGAGAACGGCGGCCAGATCGACGCCTTCTGCGTGCGCCAGCCGGGCGCCGAGCGGCTGGCCGAGGAGCAGCTGTTGCCGCAGGACGATCACGACGGGTTCTACTATGCGCTGCTGCGCAAGAGCGCTTAGTTCGCTGCTCTTCGGCCTCGCGGCGCTGTTCTGCGCGACGCTGTCGGCGCAGGCCGCCGAGATCAGCCTGCGCGCGCCGCATCTGCTGCCGACCGACGACGGCTACAGCGTTTCCGCCGACTTCAACATCAATTTCAACGCCCGCCTCGAAGAAGCGGTGGCCAGGGGCGTCGTCCTCTATTTCGTCGCCGAGTTCGAGCTGGCGCGGCCGCGCTGGTACTGGCTCGACGAACACGTGGTCAGCCGCAGCCAGACCTGGCGGCTGTCCTACCACGCGCTGACGCGCCAGTACCGCCTCTCCTCCGGCGCCCTGCACCAGAGCTTCTCGAGTCTCGACGAGGCACTGCGCATCCTCTCACGCCTGCGCAACTGGCAGGTGGTCGACAAGTCGGCGCTGCGCACCGATGAAACCTATCTCGCCAGCCTGCGCCTGCGCCTCGACCTGACGCAGATGCCGAAGACCTTCCAGGTCAGCGCGCTGGCCAACAAGGACTGGAATCTGGCTTCAGACTGGGCGCGCTGGAGCTTCTCGCCGGGCGAACACCCGCCGGGCGCCGGCGCGCCGCCGCCGGTCGCGGCGCCCGCCGCGCCGGCGAGCGTCGTTCCGAGCCCGCCCCCGGGCGCGCCGCTGCCGGCGTCCGTTCCCGCAGCCGGCGCGGGCGACGGCAAATGAAGTACCTCGTCATCGCGGCCGCCGCCTTCGGCGGCATCCTCCTCTTTTTGCTCGCCTCGGCGAGCGCCAACACGGCGCTCTTCGCGCGCCACTATCCGTGGCTGCTCGGCCTCAACGCCGTCGTCGCGCTCTCGCTGCTCGCGCTCGTCGCCTGGCAGTTGCGCGCGCTGTGGCGCGACCACCGGGCGAAGGTCTTCGGCTCGCGCCTCAAGCTGCGCCTGATGCTGATGTTCGCCCTGATGGCGGTGCTGCCGGGCGTGCTGGTTTACGCCGTGTCGGTGCAGTTCGTCACCAAGAGCATCGAGACCTGGTTCGACGTGCGCGTCGAGAAGGCGCTCGAATCGGGCCTCAACCTCGGCCGCAGCGCGCTCGATTTCCTGCTCGACGATCTTTCCGAAAAGGGGCACGCGATGGCCCTCGAACTCGGCGACCAGTCCGACGCGCAGCGCCGCCTGTCGCTCGGCCGCCTGCGCGAGCAGACCGGCGTGCAGTCGACGGCCCTCTTCTCGACGAGCGGCCAGCTGCTCGCCACCGCCACCGCCGAGTTCGCCACCGTGCTGCCGCCGCAGCCGGGAACCGCCCAGCTGCGCCAGGCGCGCCTCGGACGCGGTTACAGCGTGATCGAGGGCGAAGGTGGCAAGGACCTCTTCCTGCGCGTGCTGGTGCCGGTCGCGCCGTCCAGCCTCGGCAGCGAGACGCGCATCCTGCAGCTGACCCAGCTCGTTCCCCCCAGCCTCGCGGTCAACGCCGAGAGCGTGCAGACCGTGTATCGCGACTACCAGGAGCTGTCGCTCGGGCGCGAGGGGCTGACGCGCATCTACGCGATGACGCTGACGCTGACCGTGCTGCTCGCGCTGTTTACCGCGATCGCCGCCGCCTTCGTGCTCGCCCGCCGCCTCTCGGCGCCGCTCTCCATCCTCGCCGAAGGCACGCAGGCGGTGGCCGCCGGCGACTTCACGCCGCGCCAGGCCATTTACAGCCGCGACGAGCTCGGCGTGCTCACCCAGTCCTTCAACCAGATGACGCGCCAGCTCGCCGACGCCCGGCGCGAGACCGAGCGCCACCGCGCCGAGGTCGAGTCGGCGCGCGCCTACCTCGAGTCGATCCTGGCCAATCTGTCGGCCGGCGTTCTCGTCTTCGACCAGCGCTTCCTGCTGCGCACCGTCAATGAAGGCGCGTTGACCATCCTCGGCGACGATTTCACCGGCCTGCTCGGCGAGGCGGTCGAGGGCTGGCCGCGCCAGCGCGAGCTCGGGCGCGCGATCCGCGACGCCTTCGCCGAGCACGGCAAGAAGGAGTGGCAGACGCAGATCGAACTGGAGCGTCCGGGCGCCCTGCCGCAGGTGCTGCTGCTGCGCGGCACGCAGTTGCCGGAAGGGTCGAGCGGCGGTTACGTGGTCGTCTTCGACGACGTCACGCGCCTGATCGCGGCGCAGCGCAGCGCGGCCTGGGGCGAGGTGGCGCGCCGCCTGGCGCACGAGATCAAGAATCCGCTGACGCCGATCCAGCTCTCCGCCGAGCGCCTGCAGATGAAGCTCGCCGAAAAGGTCGCCGGCAACGATCTGGAAATGCTCAGCCGCTCGACGCAGACGATCATCAACCAGGTGCAGGCGATGAAACGCATGGTCGACGACTTCCGCGACTACGCGCGCATGCCGGCGCCCGAAATGGCGGCGCTCGACCTCAACGCACTGGTCGGCGAAGTGCTCGGGCTGTACGAAACCTCGCGCGCGCGCATCGACGTCGACCTGGCGCCCGGCCTGCCGCCGGTGTGGGGCGACGCGACGCAGCTGCGCCAGATCATCCACAACCTCCTGCGCAATGCCGAGGACGCCCAGGACAACGGCGCCGCGCCGCGCATCGGGATCGCCACGCGGCGCCTCGACGGGCAGGCCGAACTGTGCGTCACCGACGACGGGCCGGGCTTCCCGGCCGAGATCATGGCGCGCGTCTTCGAGCCCTACGTGACGACCAAGGCGCGCGGTACCGGCCTCGGCCTCGCCATCGTCAAGAAGATCGTCGACGAGCACCACGGTGGCATCGACATCACCAACCGGCAGCCGCAGGGCGCGGCGGTCGGCATCCGCCTGCCGCTCGCGACGCTTCCCGAATCCGCATCTCCCGTCACCCCCTCCTCCGACGCCGTTGCCGGCGCACCTTCCAGCGAGACCTGACCATGGCGCAAATTCTGGTCGTCGATGATGAAATCGGCATCCGCGAACTGCTTTCCGAGATCCTGGCCGACGAGGGGCACACCGTCTGGGTCGCCGAGCACGCCGCCGCGGCGCGCCGGATCCGCGGCGAGAAACGCCCCGACCTCGTGCTGCTCGACATCTGGATGCCCGACACCGACGGCATCTCGCTGCTCAAGGAATGGTCGGCGGCCGGCCTGCTGACGATGCCGGTGGTGATGATGTCCGGGCACGGCACGATAGACACGGCGGTCGAGGCGACGCGCATCGGCGCCATCGACTTCCTCGAAAAACCGATCGCCCTGCAGAAGCTGCTGGCGACGGTGAAGAAGGCGCTCAAGCACGAGACGGCGCCGCAGAAGCCGCCGCTGACGCTCGACGCCTTCGCGCGTTCGCCGCTGCTCAAGGACCTGCGCAAGCGCCTCGAACAGGCCGCCGCCAAGACCCCGGTGCTGCTCCTCAAGAGCGCCTCGGGCAGCATCGCCGAAATCTGCGCGCGCACCCTGCAGGCGCCGCAGACGCCTTGGCTCGACCTGTCGGCGTCGAGCGCGCCGCTGACGCAGGACATGCTGCACGACGCGGCCGGCGGCATCCTCTTCATTTCCGATCTGGCGCAGCTCGGCAAGCTGCAGCAGATGAACCTCGTGTTCGCGCTCGAGCGCCTCGAAAAGAACAACCTGCAGCTCGTCGCCGCTTCCGCCCGGCCGCTCGCCGAGCTGGCCGAGGCCGGCTGGGACGGCGCGCTGATCGCCCGCCTTGGCGAAGTCTGGGTGGCGCTGCCGCAGCTCGCCGGACACGCTGACGAGGTGCCGGAGATCGCCGCGCTGGTCCTCACCCATCTCGCCGAACGCGGCGACGTGCCGCTGCGCCACTTTTCGAGCAGCGCGCTCAACGCGCTGCGCATGCACCAGTGGCGCGGCGAATGGGCCGAGCTGCTGGCGGCGGTGAAGAATCTGGCGCTCTCGGCGCTCGAGGACGAAATCTCGGCCGAGGACGTGGCGCGCGTGCTGCAGCGCGACGGCGAGGCCGACGCCGGGGCGCCGATGCCGGCGCTGCCGCTGTTCAACCAGCCGCTGCGCGAGGCGCGCGAGGCGTTCGAGCGCCTCTATTTCGAGCATCACCTGAAGGGCGAGCGCGGCAACATGACGCGCGTCGCCGAGCGGACCGGGCTCGAACGCACGCACCTCTACCGCAAGCTCAAGCAGCTCGGACTCAACCTCGGCCGGCGCGGCGAAGAGCGCGAATAGGCCGGCCGCATGAGAATCGTCATCCTCGGCGCCGGCCAGGTCGGCGCCAGCGTCGCCGAGAGCCTGGTGTCGGAAGACAACGACATCACCATCGTCGACAGCGACCGCGAGCGCCTGCAGTTCCTGCAGGACCGGCTCGACCTGCGCACGGTGACCGGCAATGCGGCGCTGCCGTCGACGCTGCGCGACGCCGGCGCGGCCGACGCCGACCTGCTGATCGCCGTGACGCAGAGCGACCAGACCAACCTCGTCGCGTGCAAGCTCGCGCACGGCGTCTTCAACGTGCCGACGCGCATCGCCCGCCTGCGCTCGGCGGACTTCCTGGAAAGCCCGGCGCTGCTCGCGCCGGAGAATTTCGCCGTCGATTTCGCGATCTGCCCCGAGCAGGAAATCACCGAGTACATCACGCGCCTGATCGAGTTTCCCGAGGCGCTGCAGGTGCTCGGCTTCGCCGGCGACCGCGTGGCGCTCGTCGCGGTGCGCGCCTACGCCGACGGGCTGCTCGTCGGCAAGCCGATCAAGGAGATGCGCGCGCACCTGTCGCAGGAGGTCGATGCCCGCATCGCTGCGATCTTCCGCCGCGACCGGGCGATCACGCCGAGCGGCGACACGCGCATCGAGGACGGCGACGAGGTCTTCGTTCTCGCCGCCGAGGAGCACATCCGGCCGATCATGCGCGAGATGCGCCGCATGCTGACGCCGGTGCGCCGCATCATGATCGCCGGCGGCGGCAACATCGGCCTGCGCGTCGCGCAGGCGCTCGAGGCGAGCCACCGGATCAAGGTCGTCGAAGGCAGCAAGGCGCGCGCCGAAGTCATCGCCGGCACGCTCAAGTCGGCGCTGGTGCTGTGCGGCGACGCGACCGACGAGGGCCTGCTCGAGAAGGAAGGCATCGAGGAGATGGACCTCTTCCTCGCGCTGACCAACGACGACGAAGACAACATCATGGCCGCATCGCTGGCCAAGCGCCTGGGCGCCAAGCGCGTGCTGGCGCTGATCAACCGTCGCGCCTACGCCGACCTTGTGCAGGGCGGGCCGATCGACATCGCCATTTCGCCGGCGCAGGTCTCGATCGGCACCCTGCTCGCGCACGTGCGGCACGGCGACGTGGCGCAGGTGCACAGCCTGCGGCGCGGCGCCGCCGAGGCGCTGGAGATCGTCGCGCACGGCGACCGGCGCAGCTCGCAGGTGGTCGGCCAGCGGATCGGCGATCTGCCGCTGATTCCGGGCGCGACCATCGCGGCCATCGTGCGCGACCTCGATCACTACGAGGATCTGGCCTACGACGGCATGGCCAAGCGCAAGCGGCGCGGCCGCGTCGTCATGGCGCACAAGGACGTGGTGATCGAGGCGGGCGATCACGTCATCGTCTTCTGCCTGAACAAGAAGGTGGTGAAGAAGGTCGAGAAGCTCTTCGCCGTCGGTTTCCACTTCTTCTGAGCGGCGCTCGTGCGGCACGCCCAGGTTCTCAACGCGCTCGCGATCATCGTCGGCATCTTTGCGCTGACGATGTTCGCTCCGCTCGCCATTTCCGCGTACTACCGGGACGGTGCCGAGGGCGCCTACGATCTGGCCATCCTCCTCGCGCTCGGCAGCGCCCTCGCGCTGTGGCTGGCGACGCGCCGCAAGCGGCGCGACCTGACGGTGCGCGACGGCTTCCTGCTGGTTACGCTGACCTGGGTCGTGCTCCCCTTTTTCGCCGCCTTCCCGCTCTACCTGCACATCGAGGAACTGAGCTTCACCGACGCCTATTTCGAGGCCGCGTCGGGCCTCACCGCGACCGGCGCGACGGTGCTCTCCGGACTCGACGACCTGCCGCTGTCGATCAATTTCTGGCGCATGCAGCTGCACTGGGTCGGCGGCATGGGCATCATCGTCCTCGCCGTGGCCATCCTGCCGCTGCTCGGCATCGGCGGCCGCCAGCTGTTCCGCGCCGAGACGCCGGGACCGATGAAGGAGTCGGCGCTCACCCCGCGCATCGCCGAGACGGCGAAGGGCCTGTGGACGGTGTACGTCCTGCTCACCGTGCTCTGCGTGCTCGCCCTGCGCTGGTGCGGCATGGACGTCTGGGACGCCGTCATGCACGCCTTCAGCATCATGGGGCTGGGCGGGTTTTCGAGCAAGGACGCCAGCCTCGGGCATTTCAACAGCCTGCCGGTCGAGCTCGTCGCGATGGGCTTCGCGCTGCTCTCGGGAATCAACTTCGCGACCCATTTCATGGCCCTGCGCGGGCGCAGCCTGCGCCCCTACCTCGCCGACGCCGAGCTGCCCTTCTATCTCGGCGCGCTGGCCGTCAGCATCCTCGGCATCACCCTCTACCTGCAGGGCTTCGACGCCTATCCGGATTTTCTGACGGCGCTGCGCTACGTCGCTTTCCACAGCATCTCGCTCGCCACCTCGCTCGGCTTCGCGACCACCGACTACACGATGTGGCCGCTCTTCGCCCAGCTCTGGATCCTCTTCCTCGGCAGCTTCATCGCCTGTTCCGGCTCGACCGGCGGCGGCATCAAGATGATGCGCGCGGTGATCCTCTACAAACAGGTTTACCGCGAACTGCTGCGCGCCATGCACCCGACTGCCGTGTGGCCCGTCCGCCTCGGCCGCCGGCTGGTGCCGGACAGCGTGCTGCACGCCGTGCTCGCCTTCAGCTTCATCTACATGGTGACCATCGTCGTCCTCACGCTGGTGCTGGCGGCGAGCGGCCTGCCGGTGGTCACCGCCTTCTCGGCCGCCGTCGCCTGCCTGAACAACACCGGGCCGGGCCTCGACGCGGTCGGGCCGGCGCACAACTACGCCGTGCTCAGCGACTTCCAGACCTGGGTGTGCACCTTCGCGATGGTGCTCGGCCGCCTGGAGATCTTCACGCTGCTGGTCGTCCTGATGCCGGCTTTCTGGCGCAAGTAGGCGGCCGGCGGTCGGGGCGGCGCCCGCCGGGCGCGCGCGGAAGACCCGATCCGGCGCCCGGCCCGGCCGGGCGTCGTGGCGGAGTGCCCTGAAATGGCGGATAATCCCGCCTTTCCTGCGAATCTTTCTCTTTTCGGCGGAGCCTGACGTGACCCGACCCCGTAACGATAATTTCCTGCGTGCCCTGCTCAAGGAGCCGACCGACCACACCCCGCTCTGGCTGATGCGCCAGGCTGGCCGCTATCTGCCGGAGTACTGCGAGACGCGCAAGCGCGCCGGCAGCTTCCTGCAGCTGTGCAAGAGCCCGGCGCTGGCCTGCGAGGTGACGCTGCAGCCGCTCGCCCGTTACGATCTCGACGCCGCGATCCTCTTCTCCGACATCCTCACCGTGCCCGACGCGATGGGCCTCGGCCTCTACTTCGCCGAGGGCGAGGGGCCGAAGTTCGAGCGCCCGCTGCGCGAGGAATGGGCGATCCGCGACCTGACCGCGCCCGATCCTTACGATCACCTGCGCTACGTGATGGACGGCGTTTCCGAGATCCGCCGCGCGCTCGACAACTCGGTGCCGCTGATCGGCTTCTCGGGCAGCCCGTACACGCTCGCCTGCTACATGGTCGAAGGCGGTTCGTCGAGCGACTACCGCAACGTCAAGACGATGCTCTACGACCGGCCCGACCTGATGCACCGCATCCTGTCGGTGACCGCCGATTCGGTGACCGCCTACCTCAACGCGCAGATCGAATCGGGCGCGCAGGCCGTGATGATCTTCGACTCGTGGGGCGGCGGTCTGTCGGCGGCGGCCTACCAGGAGTTCTCGCTGCAGTACATGCAACGCATCGTCGCCGGGCTGATCAAGGAGAAGGACGGCGAGCGCATCCCGTCGATCGTGTTCACCAAGGGCGGCGGCCTGTGGCTCGAATCGATCGCCGACATCGGCTGCGACGCGCTTGGCCTCGACTGGACGATCGACATCGGCGAGGCGCGCCGGCGCGTCGGCGACAAGGTCGCGCTGCAGGGCAACCTCGATCCCAACGTGCTCTTCGCCTCGCCGGACAAGATCGCCGCCGAGGCCAAGAAGGTGCTCGACAGCTACGGTCCGGGCAACACCGGCCACGTTTTCAACCTCGGCCACGGCATCTCGCAGTTCACGCCGCCCGAGCACGTGACGACGCTGGTCAACACGGTGCACGAGTACAGCAAGACCCTGCGTACGCAGGGGAAGTGAATTTCACGATAATTTCACGAACCCCCTTGACTTATGCACAGAGCGGAAGCGTCGGTCACAGAACCGACACAAAGCGCGGCGTAGTTTGAGGCGGTTTTGTAAGGCACTGATTTTTAATGACTAAGTCAGTGCCTTATTTTTCGGCAAAGTAAGAAAAACCCTTGCGGGGGCGGCGTTTGGCGATGCCGCTCCGGCTTTCTCCACAGACTTATCCACAGAAATTGTGAACAACTGTGAAAAGCCTGTCGCGTGAATGGCTTACGGCCTTCTTCAAGAAGCGGCGCGAGCTTTTCCGCCTAACTCGACCCTTGCCGATCCTGGCTTTCCGCCGGATGCTCTGTCGAACGTCATAGAAACCGCCCGATGACCCTCGTCCGCGTCGCGCTCGACGTTCCGCTGCACCGCTATTTCGACTACCTCGCCCCCGCGACGGAGGCCGTTTCGCGTGCCGACATCGGTTGCCGCGTGCGCGTCCCCTTCGGCAAGCGGGCGAAGATCGGCATCATCGTCGACCTGCCGGAAACGAGCGATTTCTCGCCGGCCCAGCTCAAGCCCGTCGAGGCCGTCCTGCGCGATCTGCCGGCGCTGCCCGCCGACTGGTTTCGCCTGACCGAATTCTGCGCCGCCTATTATCAGGCGCCGCCCGGCGAGGTCATGCTGTCGACGCTGCCGGCCGGGCTGCGCCGCGTCGATCCGCCCAAGGCGCGCACGCCGAAGGCGCCCGCCAAGGCGTCGCCGACGCAGGTGCCGCCGGCGCTCACCGCCGAGCAGGAAGCCGCGCTCGCCGCCGTCGGCGCCAACGCCGGCAAAGGCTTCCACGCCTACCTGCTGCACGGCGTGACGGGCAGCGGCAAGACCGAGGTCTATCTGCGCCTGATCGAGCGCGCGCTCGCCGCCGGCCGCCAGGCGCTGCTGCTGGTTCCCGAGATCAACCTGACGCCGCAGCTCGAGGCGCGCGTCGCGGCGCGCTTTCCGGAGGCGGGTCTGACCAGCCTGCACAGCGAGCTCACCGAGGCGGCGCGCGCGCGCAACTGGCGCGCCGCGTTCGAGGGGCGCGCGCGCATCGTGCTCGGCACGCGCCTGGCGGTGTTCACGCCGCTGCCCGAGCTCGGCCTGATCGTCGTCGACGAGGAGCACGACGCCTCGTTCAAGCAGCAGGACGGCATGCGCTATTCGGCGCGCGACGTCGCCGTCTTCCGCGCCCGCGAGCGCGGCGTGCCGATCGTCCTCGGCTCGGCGACGCCGTCGCTGGAAAGCTGGGCGAACGCCACCGACCCGCGCACGCGCGGCCGCTACACGCTGCTCACGCTGCGCGAGCGCGCCGTCGAGAACGCGCGCCTGCCGGCCGTGCAGCGCATCGACACGCGCCTCGAAAAGCTGCAGGACGGCCTCTCCGGCGCGCTGTTCGCGGCGATCGAGAAGCGCCTGGCGCGCGGCGAGCAGAGCCTCGTCTTCCTCAACCGGCGCGGCTACGCCCCGGTGCTCGCCTGCGCCGCCTGCGGCTGGGTCTCGCAGTGCACGCGCTGCGCCGCCAACCTCGTCCTGCATCTCGCCGACCGCCGCCTGCGCTGCCACCACTGCGGCTTCGAAAGCCGCATCCCGAAAGCCTGCCCGACCTGCGGCAACCAGGACATCCTGCCCTTCGGGCGCGGCACGCAGCGGCTCGAGGAAGTGCTCGCCGCGCGCTTCCCGCAGGCGCGCATCCTGCGCGTCGACCGCGATTCGGCGAAGAGCCGCAAGCAGTGGGAGGCGCTCGTCGAGCAGATTCACGGCGGTGCCGCCGACATCCTGGTCGGCACGCAGATGCTGGCCAAGGGGCACGACTTCCCGAAGCTGACGCTGGTCGGCGCGATCGGCCCCGACGCCGCGCTGCACGCCGCCGACTGGCGCGCGCCGGAGCGCCTGTTCGCGCAGCTGATGCAGGTCGCCGGGCGCGCCGGGCGTGCCGAACTGGCCGGCGAGGTGCTGATCCAGACGCAGTTCCCCGAGCACCCGCTGTACGCCGCGCTGGTGCGCCACGACTACCCGGCCTTCGCCGCGCAGCAGCTCAAGGAGCGCGAGCAGGCCGGCTTTCCGCCCTACGCCTACCAGGCCATGCTGCGCGCCGAGGCGCCGCAGATGGCCGAGGCCATCGCCTTCCTCGCCACCGCCCGCGCCTGGCCGGGCGCGGAGGCGCACGGCGACGTGCTGCTCTACGACCCGGTGCCGATGCGCATGGCGCGGCGCGCCAACTACGAGCGCGGCCAACTGCTCGCCGAATCGTCGTCGCGCCCTGCGCTGCAGCGCTTCCTCGCCGGCTGGCGGGAGGCGGTCGAAGCGATCAAGGCGCCGTCGCGCCTGCGCTGGCATCTGGAAGTCGATCCGCTGGAATTCTAGCTTTCGGGATTCGACAGGTCGTTGCGGGCGTTTTCCGGGGACGCTTCGCGAGGCGGGAAAATCGCCGGATTCCCGTTTCCCGTTGTTACGGTAGAAATCATCCGGATGAGCGCGGCAAGGGGCGTTCGGTGGATTCAGTTTTCGCGCCAGGAAAATGTTCCGGGGGCTGCCGAACGCGCTCTGCCGCCCTCCGAGGCTGCGATCCGGCGCGATCAGGCTTGGTGTGGTGTGGCGTGCGCCGCCGTTGTCCGTGAATGCCCGGGGACCATCCGGCGAGCGGCCCTTGGGCTTTTAGTGCGACGGGTCAAGGCGTTCCGGGCGGCAGCGTCGCCAGCGGCGTCCGCGCCAACTTCCCCTCGTGCAGCCAGAGCAGCGATTCCTGCCACAGGTTGTCGCGGAAGCGCTCGTTGAACCAGGCGAAATGCCCGATGCCGTCGAGGCCTTCGGCGGCCGGCGTCAGATGGACGTGGTGGCACAGGCTGCCCGAGTAGTAGTGAAGCAGGCGGCGGATCGCGGCCGGCGTGCCGAAGGCGTCGTCGGCCAGGCTGATCGCCAGCAGTTCGGCGCGGACCTTGGGGAAGTACGCAAGCGGGTCGTCGCCGGCGCGGATCCGGCGCCGGTAGGCGCGCTCCAGCGTCGCCGGGCGGAAGGCCCATTCGTAGGCGGCGGCCGCCGGCAGGTCCTCGTGCCAGCCCAGGCGGCGCGCCGGGAAATAGCCGCAGAGCGCGGTCAGCGCCGGCATCAGGAGGTGCCAGCGCAGCCACATGCGCGCCTTGCCGGGGCCGTAGTCGGGCCAGTAGGCGTACTGCGCGCCGACCGTCAGCGCGCGCTGCACCGCCGCGCCGCTCGGCGCCAGTCCGAGCAGCAGGCCGCCGATGCTGTGTGCGACGACGCGCAACGGCAGGCCGGGATAGGCGGCGAGCGCCCAGCGTAGCGCCGCGTCGCAGTCGTAGCGCCCCCAGTCCAGCTTGCCGATGCGCCGCCAGCGGCGCAGGCTGCCCTGGCGCGAGGCGCCGATGCCGCGGTAGTCGTAGGTGAGCGCGGCCATGCCGTGCTCGGCGAGGAAGCGCGCGTAGCGGTGGTAGTAGGCGGCGTTCACCGCGGTCGCCGGATTGATCACGACGATCGCCTCGGGTGCGCCGGCGGGGCGCCAGAGGTGCGCGGCGAGCGGGTAGCCGTCGGCCGCATGCAGGGTCAGGGCGTGCCCCGCGCGGGCGGGATCGGCGGCGGTCGGGGGCGGCGCTGCGGCGCTCATCGGAAGAGAGCCTTTCTTGGTTGGCGGCCGGAAGGTCGGCGCTTACGGCGACGGCGCGCAGCCGGGAAGCAGGCCGAAGCGGGGGCCGGGCGCCTCCCACGCGAGCAGCGCGGCGAGCCGGCCGGATGCGCGCCGCAGCGGGGCGCCGCGCGGGGCGTCGTCGCCGAGCGCGAAGCGCGCCGCCCGGCAGGCGGTGACGACGACGCTGCCGGCGCCGCGGATCGCGTGCGTGTCGCCGGCCTTGAGGATGAAGTCTTCGCTGCGGCCGTCCTCGGTCAGCCACAGTTCGCCGGCGTGGCAGGCCAGCGTCCGGTCGTCCGCGTCGGCGAGCACCAGCACGTCGCGGCGGGCGAGTTCGAGATGCAGCCAGCCGGGCTGCGCGGCTTGCACGGTCGGTCTCATTTTCCTATCCTCCATTCATGCGCTTTCACCATGGCAGCCTCATTTCGCCGAAGCCGCCGTGGTTCCAGTATGGAAAGCCTCAGGCCGATGCACAAACGGAAAAATCGCATTCAATATATGCGTGAAAGGAATGAATGACCATGCCCGCCGGACTGCGCCAACTGCCGACGCTCGACCACCTCAAGGGTTTCGTCGCGGCGGCGCGCCATCTTTCCTTCACGCGCGCCGGCGCCGAACTGTGCCTCACCCAGTCGGCGATCAGCCGGCAGGTGCAGGCGCTCGAGGCGCAGCTCGGCGTCGCGCTCTTCCAGCGCAGCACGCGCCGGCTGCGCCTGACGCCGCAGGGCGAGCAGCTCTACCGCTGCGCGAGCGAGCTGCTCGGGCGGCTCGGCGCGGTCGTGCAGGAGATCGGCGCCGGCGGGCGGCCGTCGCGCGTCACCGTTTCGGCGTCGATCGGCGTCGCCGCGCTGTGGCTGGTGCCGCGCCTGTCGGGTTTCCAGGACCGGCAGCCGGAGATCGGCGTGCGCGTGTCGGCGGACAACCGTCTGGTCGATCTGGATGCCGAGGAGGTGGACGTGGCGATCCGCTACTGCGCGACGGAGAACGCGCCGCCGGGGGCGGTCAAGCTGTTCGACGAGGCGCTGCTGCCGGTCGCCAGCCCGGCGCTCGCCGCCAGCCTGCCGGCCGGCGCGGCGCTTTGCGCGGACAATCTGGCGAGACTGACGCTGCTCGTTTTCGACGACGGCAACGACTTTCCGTGGCTGCGCTGGGAACACTGGCTGGCGCCCTTCGGCGGCGCGCCGGCGCAGGCCAAGGGGCGGCTCCAGTTCAACCACTACGACCAGTGCGTCGCCGCCGCGCTGGCCGGCCAAGGGGCGGCGCTCGGGCGGGCGCCGCTGATCCGCGATCTGCTCGCCGACGGCCGCCTGGTCGCGCTGGCGCCGCCGCAGGCGCCGCCCGGCGGGCGCGGCTACTACCTGCTGCGCGCGACGCACGGCCGGCGGCCCGAGGTCGAGCTTTTCGTCGACTGGCTGCTCGACCTTGCGCGCGGCGGCGGCGCGCTTCCCTGAGGCGCGCCGGACCGCTCGGATCAGCCCTTGAGCACCGCCGCCATGGCGTCCGCCACGTAGTCGACGTTGTGGCCGTTGAGGCCGGCGACGCACATGCGCCCGGAGCCGACGAGATAGACGGCGAACTCCTCGCGCAGGCGGTCGACCTGCGCCGGGCTCAGGCCGGTGTAGCTGAACATGCCGCGCTGCTTGACGAAGTAGCTGAAGTCGCGCCCCGGCAGGCGCGCGCTGAGCACGTCGTAGAGCTTCTGGCGCATCGCCTTGATGCGCTCGCGCATGGCAGCGACCTCGCCCACCCATTCGGCGTGCAGCGCCGCGTCGTTCATCACGGCGGCGGTCACCCGGCCGCCGTGCGCCGGCGGGCTGGAGTAGTTGCGGCGCACGGTGAACTTGAGCTGGCCGAGCACGCGCGCAGCTTCCTCGGCGTCCTGGCAGACCACCGACAGGCCGCCGCAGCGCTCGCCGTAGAACGACAGGTTCTTCGAGAAGGAGTTGCTGACGAAGAAGGTCAGGCCGGCGTCGGCCATCGCGCGGATCGCGTAGGCGTCGTCGTCGAGGCTGTCGCCGAAGCCCTGGTAGGCGATGTCGAGGAAGGGGATCAGGCGGCGCGCCTGGGCGATGGCGATCACTTCGCGCCACTGTGCTTGCGAGAGGTCGACGCCGGTCGGATTGTGGCAGCACGGGTGGAGCAGGACGATGCTCTGCGCCGGCAGGCCGTTCAGCGTTTCGAGCATGGCGGCGAAGGCGACGCCGCCGGTCGCCGCGTCGTAGTACGGGTAGTCGTGCACGGCGATGCCGGCGCCGTCGAAGATCGAGCGGTGGTTGTCCCAGGTCGGGTTGCTGACCCACACCTCGCTGCGCGGGAAGTAGCGCTTGAGCAGGTCGGCGCCGACCTTCAGCGCGCCGGAGCCGCCGATCGTCTGGATGGTGGCGATGCGGCCGGCCTTGAGCGCCGCGCTGTCGGCGCCGAAGAGCAGCGTCTGCACTGCGGCGCGGTAGTCGGCGGCGCCTTCCATCGGCAGGTAGGGACGCGCGGCCGGCGCCGCGGCGAGCGCCGTCTCGGCCTTGCGCACCGAGTCGAGCAGGGGAATGCGGCCGTCCTCGTCGTAGTACAGGCCGATGCCGAGATTGACCTTGTGCGGGCTGCTGTCCTGATGGAAGGTTTCGACGAGGGTGAGGATGGGGTCGCCGGGATAGGCGTCGACGTGTTCGAACATGGTGCGGCAGATTCCTTGGCAATCGGTTCTGGGCGGGATGGCGGGCGCGGCGGGTCGCCGCGCTGCAGGCAGGACATTACCGTCTTGTCGGCGCGCTGGATAGATGGGGCGCGTTGCGGGGCGGCCGGCGTGCCGTCGCCGTCGCCCCGGCCTGCCCGGATTCTTGCCGTCCGAAGCGCCGCCGGCTCAGGCGAAGAAGCGCGACCACAGCGCCGAGCAGGGCATCGCCAGGACCAGCGCCGGCAGCATGTTGACGATGGGGAATATCTTGATTCCGCAGACGCGCAGGCCGGTCGCCAGCATGACGATGCCGCCGCAGGCCGAGAAGTCGGCGAGCATGCTCGGCGTGGCGAGCGGGATCAGCAGGAAGGCGCCGAAGTAGAGCGCGCTCTGGATCAGGATCTGCGGGAGCGCGATGAGGGCGACCGCGTAGCCGAGTTCGGTGGCGAAGATCATCGCCGTGAACAGGTCGAGCACCGACTTGGCGATCAGGATGTCGGCGTCGCCGGTCATTCCTTCGTGGGTGGCGCCGAAAATGCCCATGCCGCTGGCGCAGAAGAGCACCAGGATGGTGACGAAGCGGGCGACGAAGCCTTCGACGCGCGGATTTCCCTTGTCGGCGGGCAGTATCCGCTCGGCGCGCTGCTGCGCCCAGCCGATCGCCAGTTCGAGGCCGCGTTCGAGGTAGAGCAGTTCGCCGATCAGGGCGCCGGCGAGCAGCGCGAGGGCGACCGGCGGGATGGCGTGCACCTTGTTGATCAGTACGACGCCGACGCCGATCGAGATGATGCCGCAGGTCAGCGGCAGCGCTTCGCGCACGCGGCGCGGGATGCGCCGGCCGAGGGCGGCGCCGGAAATGCCGCCGACGATCAGGACGGCACTGTTGACCAGGGGGCCCAGCATGAGAAACCTCCGTTGCGGCAATCCGGCGGCGCTCTGCCGGCGTAGCGGGGCGATGGAGGCCGGGGATTGAACGTGGAAAACGATATCGACGACGTAGTTTAGTCCCCCTATTCTTCTGATAAAAATACCGTTTTTGTTCGATCGATAGACTATTTCGCTATGGGAGGCGCCGGTGGATCTGAAGCGCATGCACTATTTCTGCACGATCGCCGAGCAGGGCCAGATCAGCCGCGCGGCGCGCCTGCTGAACATGGCGCAGCCGCCGCTCAGCCAGCGCCTGCGCGAACTGGAGGAGGAACTGGGGACCGAGCTGTTCGTCCGCCAGGGACGCAGCCTGAAGATCACCGAGGCGGGCGAGCTCTTCTATCGGCGGGCGCGGGAAATCCTGCGCGCGGTCGAGGCTTCCCGCGAGGAGGTCATCCGCATCGCGGCGCAGGTCGGGCCGGCGCTGCGCATCGGCCTCTCGCCCACCGGACGCGCCCTGTGGCTGGCGCGTTTCGAGCGCATGCACGCGCTCTTCCGGGAGCGCCAGCTCGGCCTCGTGGTCGGCGATTCGAGCTATCTGGAGCGCCTGTTGCAAGGCGGGCAGCTCGACGCGGCCTTCATGCAGCCGCCGCTACGTCCGGAGAATTTCGCCGTCCATCGGCTGGCGACGAGCCGCACGGTCGCGGTGCTGCCGCGCCGCCTGTCCGCGCTCGCCGGCGCGGCGTCCCTCTCGCTGCGCGACCTGAGCAGCCATCCCCTGCTCCTGCTCCGGCGCTCGGTCGGCGTCGGCAGTTACGAGCGCCTGTTGCGCGCCTTCCATGAGGCCGGGCTGACGCCCGAGGTCGCGCTCTACAGTTCCGACGGCGAGCTGCTGATGGATCTGCTGCGCCAGGGCTTTTCCGGCATCGCCGTGGTGCCGGCGTCCGAGGTCGGCGGGATCGGCGAGGACTTCCGGGTGCTGCCGATCGAGGTCGA
Source organism: Candidatus Accumulibacter sp. 66-26 (assembly GCA_001897745.1). Taxonomy (GTDB): domain Bacteria; phylum Pseudomonadota; class Gammaproteobacteria; order Burkholderiales; family Rhodocyclaceae; genus 66-26. The sequence goes on along the minus strand of MKUH01000019.1, from coordinate 428,561 downwards.
ACTGCCCGACTACCACCTTTCGCTCGTCTGCCGCGCCGCCGAGCGGGATTCGGAGCTGATCGCCGGCCTGCTCGCGGCGTGGCGGGACTGAACCGGGCCCCTCCCGCGCCCGCACCCCCGAGCTTGCCCCGGCGGAAGGGATATCAGTTTTCCGGCGCCTCTGGTTTCACGTGGAACATCGTCGGCGGCTTTTCGCCGGCGCCGGCGTTGGTGAGCAGCCAGGCGGCGCGGTCGGCGAGCCGCTTGCTCCAGCCCGGCGTCAGGCCGGGGGCGGCGGCGGCGTCGACGAGGCGCTGCGGCGCCGGGCGGTGCTCGCCCCACAACTGCCACAGCGCGGCGAGCGACAGCGCGCCGGGCTGCCGTTCGAGCAGTTCGAAATCGGCGCCGGGGGCGACGATGCCGGTTTCCAGCACGCGGTAGTACCAGCCGGTCAGCCCGCTCTCGGCGACGTGGCGCGCGAGGCCGGGCGTCGCGTAGCGATGGTCGATCTTCCAGCACGGGCTGCGCGGCTGGCTGACCTGCACGCGCGCCGTGCCGAGGCGGAAGACGTCGCCGATGTGCACCGTGCGTTCGTCCCAGCCCAGCGTCGAGACGTTTTCGCCGATGCTGCCGGGGACGAGCTGCGCGGCGATGGTCGGAAAGCGCTCGGCGAGGCGCGCGTAGTTCTCGGCGGCGTAGTGATGCACCGCCTTCTCGGGGCCGCCGTGCACGCGCCGGTCGGCCTGCGCGTCGCCGGCCAGCCCTTCCGGGCCGAGGGCGATGGCGCCGGCCACCGGCTGCTTGTAGATGGCGGTGCTCTGCCCTTCGTCGTCGATGCGCGTGATCTGGCCGGTGTAAAGGCGCAGCGGGGATGATGGGTTCATGGCGTCAGCTCCACAGGCGGGCGGCGCCGCGCACGCCCGACGAGTCGCCGTGCCGGTGGCGCAGCAGGCGGGTGGCGATATGATCGGAGAAAACGTGCGGCGCCCACAGGCGCGGCACTTCGTCGTACAGGCGGTCGAGCTTGGACAGGCCGCCGCCGAGCACGATCACGTCCGGGTCGAGCAGGTTGATTACCGAACCCAGCGCCCTAGCCAGGCGCGCCGCGTAGCGCGCGAGCGTCGCGCCACAGGCGGCATCGCCGGCGGCGGCCTGCGCGGCGATCGCTTCCGGCGTCAGCGCTTCCCCGCCGTGGCGGCGGTGGTCGGCGGCGAGGCCGGGGCCGGACAGATAGGTTTCGACGCAGCCGGCGCGCCCGCAGTAGCAGGCGGGCAGCGGCAGATCGTCGGCTTGCGGCAGCGGCAGGGGATTGTGCCCCCACTCGCCGGCGATCCGGTTGGCGCCGGTCAGCGCCTGCCCGCGCAGGACGATGCCGCCGCCGACGCCGGTGCCGAGAATGATGCCGAAAATGACTTCGGCGCCCTGCCCGGCGCCGTCGATCGCTTCCGAGAGCGCGAAGCAGTTGGCGTCGTTGGCCAGGCGCACTTCGCGCTGCAGCAGCGTCTGCAGGTCGCGGCGCAGCGGCTTGCCGTTCAGGCAGGTCGAGTTGGCGTTCTTGATGCGGCCGTCCAGCGCCGATTCGGCGCCCGGCGTGCCGATGCCGACGCTGCCGCGCCGTCCGAGTTCGCCTTCCGCCGCTTCGACGAGGCCGGCGACCGTGTGCAGCGTCGCCAGATAGTCGCCCTGCGGCGTCGCCACGCGCCGGCGCAGGAGTTCGCGGCAGGCGCCGCCTTCGGCCTCTTCGAACGCGACGATCTCGATCTTCGTGCCGCCGAGATCGACGCCGAGGCGCAGCACGGCGCTGCCGCTCAGGCGGCGGCCGGCACGAAGGGCGCGCCGGGCGTGAAGGTTTCGAGTTCGGCGAGCGCCGCGGCGTAGGTCTCCTGCAGCGCGGCCTGGCCGTTGATCGTGATGTGCAGGTCGCGCGTCAGGCCGTCGGTGAGGCCGAAGATCCAGCCGTGCACGGCGACTTCCTGGCCGCGCCCCCAGGCTTCCTGCAGGACCGTCGTGTGGCTGACGTTGAGCACCTGTTCGATGACGTTGAGTTCGCACAGGCGGTCGATGCGTTCCTTGACGTCGGCACAGGCGTCGAGCAGCTGGGTGTGCTTCTGGCGCACGTCCTGGATGTGGCGCAGCCAGTTGTCGACCAGGCCGAGACGCAGGTTGTCGTGTGCGGCCTTGACGCCGCCGCAGCCGTAGTGGCCGACGACGAGGATGTGCTTGACGCGCAGCACGTCGACCGCGAACTGAAGGACCGACAGGAGGTTGAGGTCGCTGTGCACGACGATGTTGGCGACGTTGCGGTGCACGAAGACCTCGCCGGGCAGCAGGCCGGTGATCTGGTTGGCCGGAACGCGCGAGTCGGAGCAGCCGATCCACAGGTATTCGGGCGACTGCAGCTTGGCGAGGCGTTCGAAGAAGGCGGGGTCTTCGGCGCGCATCTGTTCGGACCACAGACGGTTTTGTTCAAAGAGATGGGACAGGTCGGGCATGGGGGAGCCTCCAAGGGTGGCGCGGTCGGCGCGGAGCGGCGGTCGGGCGGCGTGCGCCCGCTGCAGGCCTCCGCGCCGCAGCGCTCACATTCTACCATTCCGCCCAAGCCGACTTCGGCCGGCCAAAGCCCAGGGCCTCAGACGCGGACGGCGACCGCGCGCACGTTGCCGAAGGCGCCGGTGGCGCTCTGCAGCACCGATGCGCCGATGCCGAAGAGCAGGGTGATCAGGTTGCGTTCGGAGTAGAGGCAGAGGGGACCGGTCGGCAGCCCGTAGCTTGCGGCGAGGGTCGGCGGCAGCGCGGCGTAGCGTTCCTCGATCAGCTTGTCGCTGTCCGGATAGTGATCGCCGAGCGTCGAGTGCAGGCCATAGGCCGAGAGGTAGAGCTTGCCGCCGATTTTCAGCGTGAGCAGGAGCTGGCGTACGACCTTGCGCGCTTCCTCGTAGCGCAGCGGGTGCAGCGCGAGCTGGCCGACGATGAGGTCGAAGGGCGCTTCGGGAAAATCCGCCACGTCGGGCAGCGGAGCGAGCGGCAAGGGCGCGGCGCGCAGGCCGGAACGGCTCGGCAGTTCGCCGACCGCGCTGTCGACGACGACGCGGGCGCCGGCCGCCGCCATGCGGACGGCGGCGGTGCCGACGTTCTGCCCGAAGAGCAGGACGCTGACCTCGTTGCCGAGGAGGCGGCGCTTCTCGACGGCCTTGCACGCCATGTCGTCGAGTTCGCCGGTGAACAGGCTGACGACGCCCGGGTCCGGATCCAGTGACGGATTGCTCATCTTGCTCCTCCCTTTGTTCCGGCCATTGTTGTCGATTGCGCCTGTCATGACAACCGCCTTCCGGGCGCAATCGCGCTATTCTTGAGCCTGGATGGCGGCAGTCGCCGCTCGAAGGCACGAGAAGGAGCACGGACATGTTGGTCAAATTCAACTCAAGCAGCGCCGGCGAGATGGTCACGATGGCGCCGACGGCGCGCAGCCTGCTGCAGATCATCGGCAAGGAATGCACGGCGCGCGGTGTCATCACCGCCGAGCAGCTGCCGGATGCGCTGCTGCGCCTGCGCAAGGCGGTGGCCGAGGAAAAGGCGCGGCTGGAAGCCGCACGATCGGCCAGCGATGACGACGAAGCCGCCGAGGAAGAAAAGAAAGCCGGAAAACCGCCGGTGGTCACGCTCGGCCAGCGCGCCTGGCCGCTGATCGAGCTGCTCGAACGGACGCGCAACGAGGACGGTTTCGTCCTCTGGGAAGCCGCGCGGGACTTCGCGCAGGACTGAGGCGGCCGCAGCGGGTGCGCTGCGGTTGCGGCCTACGCCGTCCTGCGCTCGACGACGACGTAGTGCTTGCGCACCGCTTCGAGCACTTCGAAACTTCCCCGGAAGCCGCCGGGAATCACGCCGGAATCGCCCGGACCGAACTCGCAGGCGCGGCCCGCTTCGTCGGTGATGCGCAGGCGACCGGCGACGACGTGGAAGAATTCGTCCTTGGCGTCGGCGAAGGCGATCCGCCAGGCCCCCGGCTCGCACGCCCAGACGCCGCAATCGACCTCGCCGCTGCGGTTGCTGAAATGGTTCCAGGTCGTGCGCAGCGGGTTGCCGCTGAGCAGACGGTCGGGGCGCGGGCGGTCGTAGGTCGGCTCCAGCGGGGCCGCGGGCTCGGCGAAGGCGACGATTGCCGGCGTCGCGGCGGGTTTGGCGGCGGGCATGGCGGGGGCTCGTTCAGAGAAAGATCGGTTCCGGCGTCAGTTCGACGCCGAATTGCTTGAACACGTCGGCCTGCACCGCGCGCATCAGCGCGCGCACGTCGCTGCCGTGCGCACCGCCGCGATTGACGAGGACCAGCGCCTGCTTTTCGTACATGCCGACCGGGCCGAGGTCGCGCCCCTTCCAGCCGGCCTGCTCGATCAGCCAGCCGGCGGCGAGCTTGACGCTGCCGTCGGCCTGCGCGTAGCGCGGCAGCGTCGGGTGCCGCGCGGCGAGCCGTTCGGCGCTCGCCGCGTCGACCACCGGGTTGTGGAAGAAGCTGCCGGCGTTCGGCAGCTGCGCCGGGTTGGGCAGCTTGCGCCGGCGGATCGCGATGACGGCGTCGGCGATCTGGCGCGCCGTCGGCTGCGCGATGCCCTGCGCGGCGAGCTCGCCGGCGACGTCGGCGTAGCGGGTGATCGCCTGCCAGGCCTTGGGCAGGCGGAAAGTCACCGAGGTGATCACGAAGCGCCCGGCGAGGTGCCAGCCTTCCTGTTTGAACACGCTGTCGCGATAGGCGAAGCGGCAGCCGGTGCGGTCGAAGCGCACCGTGCCGCCGCGCTCGAGGTCGAAGGCTTCCAGCGCGAGCAGGCGGTCGGCGACTTCCAGCCCGTAGGCGCCGATGTTCTGGATCGGCGCGGCGCCCACCGTGCCGGGAATCAGCGCCAGGTTCTCCAGCCCCGGCCAGCCCTGTTCCAGCGTCCAGCGCACGAAATCGTGCCAGTTCTCGCCGGCGCCGGCTTCGACGTACCAGGCGTCGGCGTCCTCGCCGGCGAGGCGGCGGCCGGGAATCTCGACGGCCAGGATCAGTCCGGTGAAATCGCCGTTGAGCACGAGATTGCTGCCGCCGCCGAGGACGAAGCGCGGCAGGTCGCGCAGCGCGGGGTCGGCGGCCAGCGCA